>NZ_CP159478.1:0-1625000 GCF_042140215.1 Marivirga tractuosa
GTGAAAATAAACTTGCTTAGTAGATGGGAATGGGTTCACATCTAATCCAGTAGATAGTCCAGCCCCACCTTTAGTAGAAACTTCAGGATCGTATCCTGAATAAGGAGAAATTGTCCATAAATTTCTGCCTGAAGCACCGATCTTAATTTTATTTACCGCTCCGTTAAACACATTTACAGCAGATTCAGGTAATCGGTAGTATAAAGCAATCTCTCTCAATCTCATATAGGATGCATCTTCTATAAACCTATCTGTATTTGGATTAGAAGTTCTTTCTATACCTGAAGGATCATCTAAATCTCCTGTTAAACCTGCTAAATCCGTTAAATAAGTAGTAAGGTTTAGGTTACTTCCTCCTTGCTTTACATGAATCAAGAAGCTAAAATCAAAATTCTTAAAGATTGTAAAGCTATTTAAGAATGAAGTCTGAAAGTCAGGTTCAGCGTCTCCTACTGTTACCACCTCACCGTCAATAGTACCTTTTAACTGAGTAACTGGTTCTCCTTCTTCAATAAAGGCTGTTCCTAAACTCAAACCAAATCCTGAACCGGCTGGGGCAAATGGAGGAACATCAAGTCTTGTGACTTCAGATCTGTTAAACCAAAAGTTGGTAGTAGAAGTCCAAACAAAATTTTCATTGGAAATAGGGTTTGCATTTAAAGCTAATTCTAGACCTTGGTTTTGTAAATCAGCAAGGTTAGTTACTTCTAAGCCAAATCCTGTTGAAGGTTGCAAAGCTCTTTGAAGAATCAAATCACTTATATTTCTATTATAATAAGTAGCAGTAAATGAAAGTTTATTTTCAAGCAATGTTACATCGATACCCGTTTCAAACTCAGAAGCAGTTTCAGGAATTAAATCTTCACTTCCTCTCAATCCACCAACAGAGACTCCTGGAGACCCGCCTATATTAACTGCTTGGAAACTTGTATATAATGAACCAAATGTTGCACTAGATCCCGTTTCACCATAAGCTGCTCTTAATTTTAACTGATTGAACAAATCTAAATTCCAAAAGTCAAAATTAGCTAAGTTTAAGGCAACTGATGCTTTTGGAAAATAGTAAAATTGATTCTGATCAGCATTTAATGTAGACTTATCGGCTCTTATACCCAATGTACCAATAATTTTATCTTCGTAATTCAATTCTTGCTGAGCAAAAAATCCAAACTCCTTCACATTCTGTAAAGTTTGGTCAAATTCTTGAGTTCCAGATTGACCAAGAGTAGTTTGACCAGGTATTAACTGTGTGGCTTGATTATATACCAAATCCCTATCAAAAGTGATATAGGTGTAACCTACCTGTGATGTCAATTGTATTGATCCCCCACTTAAGTAATTATCCCAAACTAAAAATCCTTGATTGTTAGTATTGAAAATACTGTTTTTACCAACACCAATAAATCCATTTTGTAATCCACGTTGAGCTTGATGATATTCCGGTACATATACATATGTTTCAAGGCTATATGAATCAAAACCACCATTCCATTTGAATTTTAAGAAAGATTGATCGGATTCATACAGATTAATATCAATACTTGCTCCTTGTATGTACCTATTAATAACCTCATCATTTATTGCCTGGTCTCTTACTAATAGCATGTTACCAGCAGCATTCGGGTTGTCTGGATAGTTACCAAATTCGTCAGGGTAAAGATTGGCCCAAGGTCTTGTGAATGCCATATTATAACCCAAACTTAATCCTCCTTCGTTTTCATTACCTGTAAATCCTCTTTGAGTAGTAGAATTTACGAAATTACTTGATGAAGTGAATTTTATTCTGTCTGTAAATTGATGATCAATATTAGCACGAACGCTTGCTCTGGTGTAACCAGTATTTTTAATGATACCTTCTTCATCTCTTAATGAAGCGCCAACGTAAAATTTAGTGTCTTCACTTCCTCCAGTTGCACTGATTTTTGTATCCGTGATTAAACCAGTCTCTCCGTATATTTCTTCCTCATAATCGATTAGTCCTCTCCCGTTTACTGCAGCATTGTAACGTGCTACTTCATCTGTATCAAATTCTTCCGCAACTAGAGCAGCAGTCCAATCTCTTTGTCCAATACCTACCTTTCTTTGGATAGTACTGAAACCAATATCTTGAGTCAGATTCACTCTAGTTTCACCCCTCTTACCTCTCTTAGTGGTAATAATGACCACCCCTGCGTTTGCACGAGCACCATAAATAGCAGCAGCAGAAGGTTCTTTTAACACTTCAATATTTTCAATATCACTTGGAGCCAAATCCGCAATTCTATTTGAAGCATTTTCTTCATTTCCTGAATTTGCTCCTGAAGCATTTCTTAAACCACTTGGGATTTCAGCGTTACTTACATAAACACCATCAATAATGAATAATGGCTGATTATTTCCTGTAATCGAAGTAACCCCCCTTAATCTCATGGCAATACCTCCACCAGGTGCTCCTGAACTTGAAGTAATGTTCACACCCGTTACCTTACCATATAAAGCATTGTCCATGGTAGGTTGGTTAGTCATTCCCGTCAATTCTTCAGAAGAAACGGTTGCAACTGCATTACCTAAGTTTGACCTTTTAACGCTAGAAGCCAAACCAGAAACCACCACTTCATTCAATTTAGTGATATCCTCTTCTAACCTTATAGTTAAATCTCCTGACTGATCAGGATTTACTGCCACTTCCTTTTCGGCAAAACCGATAAATGAAACAACCAAAATTTCTGGTTCAGATATTTCGATTTTAAACTTCCCATCTAAATCTGTGGTGGCACCAGAAGTAGAACCTTTTTTCACTACAGTAGCACCAATCAATGGTAACCCATCACTAGCACTCAAAACCTGTCCTTCTATAACCCGATCCTGAGCGTATGAATGCGTCCCCATCAGGAATAGAATAATCATTAATAGATACTGTTTTTTCATAGATTTTATATTTTGGTTTTATGTCAATATGAGAAATTATATTGAATTAAGTCAAGATAGAACCAAATATATTATCTAATTGTTAGAAATGTTTTATCTTTTCTTTGTATATGTAAACAAATGTATCGTTAACGAACTAATGCTTGTTAGCTTTGAATAATCCATTAATTAAGCAGAATTATCATTTTTCTTTGTGATTTCTAAAATTTCCTTAACAGTTGCCCTTGCAGATCTACCCACCCCAATCAAAGTAGCAGAAGCAAATCCTGTCCAACCGCCATATCCCACTAACCAAAGATTTTCTTCTTCTACAGAGCGGGTTCCTATAGTCTTAATTTTGCCCCTTTCATCTGTAGAAACAATCTTATTTAGATGATCTGTGGCAAAACCAAAACCAGTACACCAAATCACAGTATCAAATGATTGTTCTTCTCCATTTCCCCAAAGCACTCCTGATTCAGTGAATGCTTTGAATTGACCTTTTGAATGTAAGACATCTCTTTTTCGAGCTTTTTTTACTGAAGGCACCATCACAATATTGCCTAAATTATATTTTGAAGCGTCAAATTTCTCACCTTTCTTTTCAGCATAATATTTTGCGGATGCTTGGTCAAATAAAACCCTGCCGTCCACATCATCAGGCAAAAATTCAGGTGCTTTACGTGTTGTCCAAACAGTTTCAGCCACCATGGAAACTTCAGCCAAAATTTGAGCTCCAGAATTTCCTTCTCCCACTATCAATACTTTTTGATCAGTAAAATCTTCTGGCTTTTGATAATATGCAGAATGCAATTGCTTTCCTTTGAATTTATCATTTCCAGGAATATCAGGAATAAAAGGCTTGCCCCAAGTACCAGTTGCAGAAACTATAGTTTTGCTGTAGAAAGTTGATTTATCAGTTAAAATTTTAAAGTTATCTGCTTCTTTTTCAACATCCTTTACCTGAAAAGGTCTTTCAACAGGCAATTTGTAGCGCTTTTCATATTGGCACACATAATCTATTACCTCCTCTCTGGTTGGAAATTCATTTTCAGATTTGGGCATCAACCAGCCAGGTAAGGAACTGTGTTCTGCAGGTGAAAAGAGTGTTAAAGATTTCCATCCATGTTGCCAGGCCCCACCACATTTGTCCTGATTATCGAGAATTACATAATCCAAATCAGTTCTGCGAAGATAGTAGCCACAAGCAAGAGCGCTTTGACCTCCTCCTATAATGATAACATCATATATTTTTTGTTCTAGCATAAATTAAGTTTATGTATTCGAAAACAATAGCTGAGTGTTGCACCTAAAGCTGGCTCACGCGTGTCGCATATGCCTCGTGTCTTCTAGACACACCTAATACTTCCATTTATTAGCCAAAGCTACCAAAGAAAGCATAACCGGAACTTCCACCAATACTCCCACAACTGTCACCAAAGCAGCCGGACTTTGCAGTCCGAACAAAGCTATGGCCACTGCCACCGCCAGTTCAAAGAAATTACTGGCACCAATCATGGCAGCAGGGGAACATACTGAATGTGAAAGCTTTAACTTCCTTCCAGCAAACCAGGCTATAAAAAATATAAAATAGGTTTGAAGAATAAGTGGAACGGCAATCAATAAGATAATAATCGGATTATCTAAGATATTAGGACCTTGGAAAGCAAACAGCAAAATCAAGGTTAATAGCAATGCAATGATGCTAACAGGTTTGAACTTTGGTAAAAATACTTCCTGAAACCATTTTTCACCCTTTTGAGCGACTAAGATTTTATTGGTTATCACACCAGCCACTAATGGAATAACAACGAAAATAATGATGCTTGCTGCCAGTGTTCCATAAGGAATTGTAATATCAGTTATGCCCAAAAGAAAGCCAACCAAAGGAATGAAAGCCACTAAAATAATCAGGTCATTAACTGAAACTTGAACTAATGTGTAATTGGGGTCGCCATCCGTTAAATAAGACCACACAAAAACCATGGCTGTACAAGGTGCGGCTCCTAATAAAATAGCTCCTGCTATATATTCCCCAGCCATTTCGGGATCAATAAAAGCGGAATATAAATGCTCAAAGAAAATCCAGGCGAAAAATGCCATGGTGAAAGGTTTGATTAACCAATTGATGATAACAGTCATAATTAATCCTTTGGGAGCTTTGCCAACTCCTTTAATACTGGAGAAATCGATTTGCAGCATCATGGGATAAATCATCATCCAAATTAAAATCGCAATGGGAAGATTAACTTTATAAATTTCCATATCGCTCAAAAAGGAAATGTCATCTCCCGCTAAATAGCCTATCAAAATCCCCACACCTATGCATAATGCTACCCAAACGCTCAAATAGCGTTCAAAAAATGCCATTTTCTTCTTTTCTGTGGCTTCACTCATGATTTTTTGATTTTAGAGAATACGTAAAATAATTCTGTGGCAATTTGACGACTTCTTTCTTCATATTTACTTTTTTGAAGCGGACTGTCATCAAAAGCTTTTGGGTCTTCATAATTTAAAGCAATTCTTTTTTCCGTCCCTGGAATGAAAGGGCAATTTTCATCTGCATCTGAGCAAGTCATTAAGGCTGCAAAACCAATGGATGGATTAAAAGCATGATCGTATGTCTTGGAAAAAGCAATGATTGGATGGCTATCTGCTTTATATTTTACAGCAAATACTGGATTATCTTCATTAGAAAGTTGAACAGTTTCAAAACCAGCTTCCTCCAAAACTTTTAGTACCATTGGATAAACTGCAGTTGCAGCTGTTCCTCCTGAATAGCAAGTAACTTGATGAAACTGAAAATGCTCAGCCAGAGCCTGTGAAATTTGGGAAAGATGGCTTCTACGAGAATTGTGAGTACAGATAAAATTCAGTGAAATACTAGCTCCCGAATTGATTTTCTCCTTTAAATATTCAATAAAAGGGTTTAATACTTCCTTTCTATTAACAGGGATTGATTCCAAATCTAGTTTTTCAATGTAGTCTGTGAGTTTCTGGAACATTTTAGTAGTTGGTTAGGCTAAAACTAATTATCTTAAACTTGTTAGGTTTTGAATCGAGTTTTAAATGGTTGGTGTGCCACCAACCATGGACTCTACCCCAATGCTATCAAGTTAAGATTTAGGCGAAATATTTCTTTATAATCCTGAGAAAATAACCTTGGTTATTTTTCTTTGTGTTCTATTGTTCTTTTGTGGTTAATAATTAATGTTGGTAATCTGCACCTAACTTAGCAAATACCAACCATGACCTGTCCCGTATTCATCGGGAAGAGATACAAAAGAAAACAAAAGGTTTTTCGCTTAAGCGAAAAACTCGTTTAGGAAATTTCCTTAGCTTAAAAACCAGGGATTCTACCCCGGTCGGTGGCACACCGACCGAAAGCACTGAATAATAATTCAAGTAAACCTAATAGGCTTATTAAGTTTTTAACAACACCCTCCACCTGGTTCACATGCATTTGCACCTGAACCCGATATATCTGCTAATTGCATTTTTGGTTTTGACTCAGGAATTCCACATTTATCCTTGGCTAAACAGTCAGTTTGAGTATTAAGCAACACAAAATTCTCTCCATTAAAATCTAAATGATATTTACCGATAGTGGTGCCTTGATATTCCACTTCTACTTCCAAATTATCATCTATTCCTAGTTTTTCTTCCGATAAGCTAATGATATCATGAAGTTTTTTAGCTCCCAATCTGTGGTCGTAATCGCCCGCTTCCCATAACTGGAAATTCACAGTCTTTTCATTTCGCATGGTGCCACCACAATCAATGAAATTGCGTGTAATGATACCCACTTCTGTAATGTGAAAATGCTGAGGAACAAATTCTCTGTTTGGTAATTGAAATTTGACTTCGCTTAAGTTTTCTAATGTTGATTTGATTTCTGAAAGTTTCATGATCTCTTATTTATTAATTTTATTTAATTGTATTATCGCTTTATTACGATGATTATAGACAAAAAAGTATCAGCAGCAGTTCTGCTGATTTGGGTTTTTATATAACTCAAAAATTCCACTGAAAAGGTTTTTTACTTCTTCCCAACGCTTTGGATTGATGCAGTAACTTACTGATACGCCTTCAATAGTTCCTTGAATAATACCAATGTCTTTCAATGCTCTTAAATGCTGACTGATGGTAGCTTGCGCTAAACCAAGCTCCGCCACTAAATGTCCGTTGATGCATGCATTAGATTTCAACAAATACTGAATAATGGCAATACGAGCCGGATGCGCAAAGGCTTTTGCCACATTTGCCAAGTCATTTTGCTCTTCTGTGAATAAATCTGTTTTAGTTACGCCCATTGGTTTTTATTATATTGCAATATTACGATATATATTTGGAAACGCAAAAAGGATAATATGGTTTGGGATATTTTTAACAAGACTAAAGCTATCTCTCTAGAACTTCAGTCAGAAAACGTGAAAATTTTTAAAAAATAAATTACATACTATCCTACGGTTTTATTAAGGCATTTCCCTCAAAGGCAATTTACTTAGCTATAATCTTTCTTCCTTTCTTTTTGCTTAATCAAAAAGAAACAAAAAATCAAAAAGTTTAATGTCGGCCAGAGGCTGACCAGCCTCTGGCTGGCTTCAGCACTCAAGGCCCGCACTGGCCCGCTAAACTTTCCTCCCTCCCGCTTTTCCGAGTTCCTCGGAAGTGGTCGAGTTAGTTCTTTTTCAACTTTGTATCATAATTTACATTAGCTCTGTTGATGTTCAGCTCAAATATTAATTGAATTAAATCCCTGCATTTCCTTTAATCAAATCAAATGCAACTATACCATTAGCAAGGCGTGTACTTATTATATTTTAGCCATTTGTAAACAGTTTTGAACTTGAATAATTGCTAATAGTAGTTCTTAACCTAATTCACGATCTATAAGGAAGCAGTAAAATATGATTTTAAGCATTCTATCTGTCTTTATTCTAGCCTTTTTGGTGCCTTTGCTCCAGAAACTGACAGGTAATAAATTAGCTTTCCTTCTTTCGCTTGCTCCCCTCACCATATTTATAGCCCTTCTTCATTATTATTTATCCGGCACGAATTTTCCAATTAGTGAAAGCTGGGAATGGAATTCTTACTTCAATTTAGAATTAGCCGTTTATTTAGATGGACTTAGTCTGCTTTTTGGTTTACTCATTAGCGGCATAGGTTTTCTGATTTATATTTATGCAGGCTTCTATATGAAGGATGTTAAATATAATGGACGATTCTTCATGATATTGACGCTCTTTATGGGAGCAATGTTAGGATTAGTGTTGGCAGATAATTGGTTGTCCATTTTAGTGTTCTGGGAACTGACCAGCATCACTTCTTTTTTATTGATTGGGCACAATAATGAAACAGAATCTGCTCGTTATGCTGCTTGGCAAGGTTTATTGGTAACAGCTTTGGGAGGTCTGGCTCTTTTAGCAGGATTGGTTTTAACTGGAATAGTAACGGATGAATACACTATTTCAAACCTAAGCCAACATCATGAGCTACTGACCCAACACACACTTTACATTCCTATTTTACTTTGCGTGGCAGTAGGCGCATTTACGAAATCGGCACAATTTCCTTTTCATTTTTGGTTGCCTAATGCTATGGCGGCACCCACACCCGTAAGTGCTTATCTTCACTCTGCTACTATGGTGAAAGCAGGAATTTATTTCTTTGCTAGGTTTTCTCCCATTTTAGGCGGAACTGTTGAATGGCAAATTTTACTTTCATTCATTGGCGGAATTACCATGGTAATCGGTGCTGTAATGGCATTCAAATCCGATAATATCAAAAAGCTCCTAGCTTATTCCACCATTAGTGCTTTGGGAATTATGACTATGGCTTTTGGAATAGGAACAGAAACTGCGGTCTTCGCTGGAACAGTCTATATTATTGCTCATGCTCTTTATAAATCTACACTTTTCATGATGGCGGGCATTTTAGACAAGCAAACCGGAACCAAAAAAATTAGTGAATTCCCTTCTATGCTTTATAAAAAGCTTCCTTTGGCATTTGGTGTAGTTTGTCTGGCAGCTTTATCTTTTGCAGGTATCGCTCCATTTTTTGGTTTCGTAGCCAAGGAACTACTTTTAGAAATGGTTTTACATAGCCCTATGCTATCAGCAGTTTATGTTGCCATTATGCTGATTATATCGGTGTTCTTTGTAGCAATTCTTTTTGTCCTAACTCATAAAGCATTTACCAAAGGAAGATTGGATAATAAAGTTAAAAGCATCAATAAATTGATTTACATAGCACCTGCAATTACCGCTTTAACGGGTTTGATTTTCGGTCTTTTTCCTGATGTATTATCTAATTTAACATCATTAGCTTCAAGTAACATTTTTTCTGGATTTGAAACTAAGCACTTGGCATTATGGCATGGCTTCAACAATGCTTTCAATTTGAGTTTACTCTCCATTATGTTAGGCACAGGTCTATATTTCATAAGTTTAAAAGTAAACTGGAAATTGAACTTAAGATTTTTAAAACCATTTCAACCTTCAAAAATATACGACTACTTATTTGATGGACTAATTGTTTTCGGTCAATGGCAAACTCGAAGAATACAGACTGGCTATCTAAGAAATTATGCCATGGTTACCTTATCGGTAATTTTAATTTTAACTGGCTTTACATTTTTCTATAAAGCAGGGATTAGAATTAATACAGAATCACTTGATATATACATCTTCGAGCTGATACTTGGATTAATAGTCCTTTTAGCTTTAGGATTTACTTTATTTACAAGCTCCAATATTTCAGCCTTACTTTCATTATCAGTAGTAGGTATTGCAATTTCTATAATATTCATGGAAGCTGGAGCCCCTGACTTAGCCATTACTTTCTTCTTAATTGATGCGCTAACCATTACCATATTCGTACTTATTTTGCATAAGCTTCCTAAAAAGATGTTGCGAAAAAAGAATTTTGACAGGTTTAGAGATGGATTTATTGCCGTAGGAACTGGTCTTCTGGTAACACTGATTTTATTTTCCCTTACATACAACCCTTTAAATTCAAAACTTAAAGAGTTTTATGCTGAGAACAGTTATTCAGCAGCCAAAGGGAAAAATATGGTGAATGTTATTTTAGTTGATTTTAGAGTATTGGATACTCTGGGAGAAATATGCGTCTTAGCTATTGCTGCTTTGGGCGTTTTCGCATTAGTGAATTATACAAAAAACAAAAAGATAGATTGAACTCATTTATCCTTAAAAATAGCGCCAAAATTATAGTGCCTTTTATGCTACTATTTTCGGTTTTCCTTCTTTTTAGAGGGCATAATTTACCTGGCGGAGGTTTCATTGGAGGACTGATGGCAGGAGCTGCTTTTATCTTGGATGCCTTTGCACATAATGTGGCTCATAGTTTAAAGTTATTGAGATTTGAACCAGTTAAAATAATGGCCACTGGCTTACTTTTAGCTGTTATTAGTGGGTTTTTAGGGTTGATTTTAGGCGATGGATTTTTTAAAGGATATTGGTTAGATATAGAAATCCCCTTGATTCCGAAATTAGGTTCACCCTTTCTTTTTGATATTGGAGTATATGCGTTGGTACTGGGAATGGTATTAAAAATGGTGCTCCCTAACTTAGAAAATGATTGATTGAATGGAGTTTTTATTATCCATATTGGTAGGATTACTTTTTGCGGCAGGTGTTTATCTATTGTTGCACAGGGATTTTGTGAAGTTGGTGATCGGTATCGTCATAATTGGCAATGCCACTGCTTTATTCATTTTTGTGGCAGGAAGAATTGTGCGTGAAAATGCACCATTTATTCAAGAGGATGGATTACCTCCTGAAAATTTTGCTGACCCTGTTCCTCAAGCTTTAATTTTAACAGCTTTAGTGATTGGATTTGGAATTCAGGCCTTTGCATTAATCCTTTTTAAGAAGGTTTATGATATACCAAAAGTGGAGAAAATTGATGACCTTAAAAAATAATTAAATGGGATACGAAAAAATCATCATTTTACTCCCCTTAATCATTCCGTTGTTGACGGCTATTATTAGTCTGTTTTTCAAGAAAAACAAGATTGTAAATAACTACATTTCTATAGTGGGTAGCTCATTATTATTGCTAGCTACAACAGTATTTTTATTCCCATTAATAGTTGAAAATGAAATTCTGACTACTCAAGCAGGAGGCTGGGAGGCCCCATTCGGCATTACTATAGTAGTTGATATGTTCTCAGCTATGATGCTGGTCATTGCCTCATTTGTGGGCTTAATGGTGAATATATATGCTTTAGAAAACATCAAATACAAAAAGAAAGAATATAGCTTTTTTGTGTTCTTTCAGTTTTTAATAATGGCAGTAAATGGTGCCTTCCTAGCCGGAGATATTTTCAATCTCTATGTGTGGTTTGAGGTTATGCTTATTGCCTCATTCGTTTTGTTGGTCTTAGGAAATGGCAAGAAACAACTGATTGCCACGGTGAAATACACCTTGCTCAGTTTTATTGCTTCGGCTTTTTTGTTAGTTGGCGTAGGAATGATTTATGGCATCAGCGGAAGTTTGAATATGGCCGATGTGGCAGTTTATTTTCAAGGAAATCCCAACGAGCCACTTATGACGGTAGCAGCTGTTTTGTTCATGTTGCCATTTGCCATAAAAGCAGCCCTTTTCCCGCTCTATTTTTGGCTACCCGATTCTTATCATACTCCTGAAATCAGTGTAACCGCACTTTTTTCAGGCTTATTGACCAAGGTTGGGATCTATGCCATGATTCGTTGCTTTACACTCATTTTTATTCATGATGTCAATTATACCCATACTATTTTAATGGTTGCGGCAGGATTTACGATGCTTAGTGGTGTTTTTGGAGCACTTTCTAAAGTAAATATGCGAAGAATTTTATCCTTTCATATAGTAAGTCAAGTTGGTTATATGGTTTTAGGTTTGGCGCTTTATACTCCTTTGGCTATAGCAGGAGCAATATTTTACATCATTCAGCACATTTTAGCCAAGACCAATTTGTTTTTGATTACTGGAGTAGTAGAAAAAATAAAAGGGACTTCAGATTTGAAAGGAGTTAGTGGCTTGTATCATCGGTTCCCCATATTCTCAATATTTTTTCTAGTGGTAGCTTTATCTTTAGCTGGTCTGCCTCCTTTATCAGGCTTTTGGGCAAAATTTATTTTGATAAAAGCCGGATTTCAGCAAGAAGTATATCTCATGATTTTTATAGTATTGATTACGGGATTGCTCACCTTATTTTCAATGATGAAAATATGGGTAAATGCTTTCTGGGGAAAACAGCAAAAAGAGCCAGAAAGGAATCTAATTAAAAATGAAAAGAATTTATTTAAAGAACACTGGAGCTTACTCATGCCGATAATTTTAATGGCATCAGTTACTCTATTAATTGGACTATTTTCAATGCCCTTAATGAAATATGCAACCATCGCAGCAGAGCAATTAATGAACCCCGCACAATATATTGAGGCGGTTTTGGGTGATGTAAATTAAACAAATGCAGCAATAGACGTTAACATAAGAAATGAGAAAGACTTTTATTCTACATCTTGTATTATGCATTGGCATTAGTTATGGATTAGTTAATTTATTGAGCTTTAATTTTTCAGGATTAGAAATTCTAGCTTTGTTAATTGGCGTATTTCTGATTTTATGGTTGTCATGTTTTTTGTATTTCCGGTTATATTTTCATGCATTAAAGGGAGTATTGAGCTTAGGTTTGTATTTTCTTAAAGAACTTATCATTTCAAATTTCAGAGTGATATATTTTATCCTTTCTCCTCGAAATAAATTCAGACCCGCGATTTTAAAGTTGCCTTTAAGCTTAACGTCAGATTTTAGCATTACACTTCTTGCTAATCTTATTACCTTAACACCTGGCACTATTACCTTAGAAATAAGTGATGATAATAAGTATCTTTATTTTCATACAATTGATGTCCCGGAGCAAGATTTGGATAAAGCAAAGCAAAGAATTAAGAATGGGTTTGAGAAAAGAATAATGAAAATTAAAGCATGAGCTATTTTGAAATTTCTTTATGGGGAGCACTTTTAGCCTTGGTAGTGGCATTATTCATTACTTTAATACGGTTTATGTATGGCCCTACCTTTATGGATAGGGTAGTAACCTTTGATTTAATGACCGCAAATCTGATTGGGATTATCACATTATATGCCATAGTATCAGATGATGAATTATTACTAGACATAGCTTTAGTGCTTGCCATGATTGGCTTTTTTTCAATTACCGCCTTTGCATATTACATTAAAAAAAGGATAAATAAATGATTACTGAAATCACCATATTGATATTGGTTTTCTTAGGTGTACTTTTGATGTTTATCGCCTCGTTAGGATTATTTAAAATGCCTGATTTATATACCCGAATGTCGGCTGTAACCAAAGCAGTTACATTTAAAGTAGGCTTGATAGTTCTGAGTGCCTCTATTTATTTCAACAGTTTTCCAGTAGTACTTAAGTCAATTCTAATAATTTTTTTATTGTTATTGACCACACCCGTTTCTTCTCATTTGTTGGGAAAGGAAGCACATGAACGAAAAGCACCTTTGTGGAAAAAGACTATAATAGATGAACTGAAAAACAAGAAAAAAGAAAAGTAATTGGGTCAACCTTCCTCTTTATTATCCGATTCTCCCTCTTCCAATGTTTTGTTTATTTCATCAATAATAATATTAAGTTCTTGCGAGGGAGGCCTTAATTTTTCAAACAATGATTTTAATTCATTTGGGTCATCAGAGTAATCCGAAATATTAATCAATCCCATGATCCTAGCTAGGGGACCCCGCACTTTATGTGCATTGATGTTAGCGTAATCAATGATTTGCCTATTTTTTGAATCGATAACTTTAGTCCTTTCTTTCACCAAAGCCTCTAAATTTCTATTGATAGCTTCATATTCTTCATTTTTTGCAATTAACTCCCACTGAGTTTCATTTAATTCAATATTAGTCTGCTTTAGCCTTTTTTCGTATTTAGAATTTGTTCGGTTATACCATAAAAGGGTAGTGGTGGAAAAAAATGCAACAAATAATGGCGGTAATTTAAAATCACTGAAATTAGTTACTAATTCTTTCAAAGCCTCTGGAGGATCCGAATAGTAAAGTAAGACTTTATCTATAAATAAGGTAACTAGTAGGTAATAAATGAAGAATAAAGCTATGTATATTTTTTCTTTTTTATAATCAAATAAAATAATGGGAATAGAACAAAAAACTGCTCCTGCATACTGAAACCAAATAAATTGACCTGGAAAAAAATCGCCTATTATAATAGGTACGCCTAATAAAATAAACCCAGGAAAAAACAAAAATAAACTTTTAGATAGTTTATAAAGCTTTTTGTGATTCAAGAGAGGAATTAAAAGCATTATAATAAAAACTCCAGTTCTTCTGTATGCTGCCAAATAATTTTCAGTATTGAAGACATCGTTCATCCAAACTAATAGCATAACCACTGCTAAAAACAAAGACAATGCATTAGTCAAAAACACTTTGCGCTTCTCATCATCCTCCATTTCTGAATGAAGTCCTGCATTAGTCCAATATTGAATATATTTCAGCAATTTTAAGATTTCTTAAACTTTAGTCTAACTCAAATTATAAAATAAAGTTGATATTTTAAGAAAAAAACGACTAAGCTCATCTTTCTTTCTTCGAATATGGATTTTTATTCATTGGCTTTCCATTTTTTAGTACCTTTGCCGATTGTAACAAACAATAAATTAAGTGACCTTAATAAAATCAATTTCCGGCATTAGAGGAACCATAGGAGGAAAGACGGGAGATGGATTAACGCCCGTTGATATCGTAAAGTTTAGCAGTGCTTATGCAGCTTGGTTGAGAACCAAATCTGACAACAATAAAGTAGTAATTGGAAGAGATGCTAGACCTACGGGTGAAATGGTATCAAAATTAGTTTCTGCTACTTTGCAAGGAATGGGAATGCATGTAGTAGACTTGGGTCTATCTACCACTCCAACTGTAGAGATAGCAGTTGTTTTGGAAAAAGCCGCGGGTGGAATTATTCTGACCGCAAGTCATAACCCAGTGCAATGGAATGCCTTAAAACTCTTAAATCATAAAGGTGAGTTTATTTCAGGTGAAGATGGGCAAGCTATTTTAGATTTGGCTGAAAGTGGTGATTATAATTTTAGCGAAGTAAAGAAAATAGGAAAATACACTACCCAAGATCATTACATTCAAAAACACATTGATATGGTGATTGATTTGCCATTGGTGGATGTTGCTGCTATTCGTGATAGAAAATTCAAGGTGGTTGTAGATGCAGTAAATAGTACAGGAGGAATAGCAATTCCTAAATTATTGAAATCCTTAGGAGTGGCTGAAGTAAGAGAACTTTATTGTTATCCTGATGGAAATTTCCCTCATAATCCTGAACCTTTGCCAGAAAACATTACGCATATCAGTAATGAATTAGCTAATGGAAGCTATGATTTAGGCTTTGTGCTAGATCCTGATGTGGATAGATTAGCGATAGTAAACGAAGATGGAACTCCATTTGGAGAGGAATATACTTTGGTGGCTGTCGCAGATTACATCTTGAGCCAACAAAAAGGAAATACGGTATCTAATCTTTCTAGCACTCGTGCATTGCGAGACGTAACAGAGAAAAGAGGGGGTAGATATGAGGCTTCAGCAGTGGGAGAAGTAAATGTGGTTACCAAAATGAAAGAAACCAATGCTATTATTGGAGGCGAAGGTAATGGTGGAATAATTTATCCTGAATTACATTACGGAAGAGATGCTTTAGTAGGCATTGCTTTATTCTTAACGCATTTAGCAAAATCCGAAAAATCTTGCTCACAGCTAAGGGCTTCATTCCCAAGCTATCATATTTCTAAAAATAAAATTGAATTAACCCCAGAAATTGATGTAGACGGGATTTTGGAAGCGATTAAAGAACGTTACAAAAATCAGCCTATCAATACAATAGATGGTGTTAAGGTCGAATTTGATAAGGAATGGGTGCATTTAAGGAAATCAAATACAGAGCCCATCATTAGAATATATTCTGAATCAGACTCAGAATCAAAAGCTGAGCATTTAGCTCAAAAAATGATCTCAGACATTAAAGAAATTATTTCATATAAAGAAGATTAAAAGTATGGCAGGGATTTATTTAGATAATGCAGCAACTACCGCTTTAGACCCTGAAGTTTTTGAAGCGATGAAGCCCTATATGCTTAATCATTATGGTAATCCTTCCTCTATTCACTCGCATGGAAGAGAGGTTAGAACGGCTATAGAAAAATCAAGAAGGACAATTGCTGAGTTACTGAATACTTCTCCTTCTGAAATATTCTTTACATCAGGTGGAACAGAAGCCGATAATACTGCATTAAGATGTAGCATCGAACAAAAAGGAATTAAGAAGGTACTTACTTCCAAAATTGAGCATCATGCCGTTTTGCATACACTGCAACATCTAGAGAAAGCTGGTCATATTGAGTTGGATTATGTCCCTTTGGATGAAAATGGTTCCGTTGAGTTAGACGCTTTAAAAGAATGGTTAGCTGAAAATCCTGACAGCTTAGTTTCCCTTATGCATGGAAATAATGAAATTGGAAATATCATGGATCTGGAGGAAGTTAGCTGGATTTGCAAACAGTATGGTGCTATTTTTCATTCTGATACCGTGCAAACCATGGCGCACTATACCCATGATTTACAGGAAATCAAGGCTCAACATATTGTAGGTGCAGGTCATAAATTCCATGGTCCGTAAAGGAGTTGGTTTTTTATACATCAACAATGAACATAAGATTCATCCTTTTATTCATGGCGGTGCTCAAGAGCGAAATATGCGTGGAGGGACAGAAAATGTGTATGGAATTGTAGGTTTAGCCAAAGCAATGGAAATCGCTTACCGAGATATGGAAGAACACCAAAATCACATCCAAGGCTTGAAAGATCGAATGATTCAGAAATTGAAAACCAAAATTGAAGGTGTTGCTTTCAATGGTTTAAGCGCTGATCCTGATAAAAGTCTTTACACAGTATTAAATGTCTGCTTACCCCCGTCAGACATGAGTGATATGCTTTTATTTAGCTTAGATATTAAAGGCATATCTGCAAGTGGCGGTTCGGCTTGTAGCAGTGGAAGTGATGTAGGCTCACATGTAATTGCAGAATTAGGAAAAGCTTCTGAAAGACCTAATGTTCGATTTTCATTCAGTAAATATAACACAGCAGAGGAAATTGATAAAGCTGTTGATGCTTTAGCTGAAATTTATGAGCAGAAAACTGTAGGATAAAAGATTAGATATATCAATTAAGGGGAAAAACATTCCCAAAGATTCATACTTTGGGAATGTTTTTTATATTATTTTACATTTTCGATGGCCTCTTCAATTCTGTATGGACCTGAAAGCAGTTCCAAAGATTTGCGATAAGTATTCTCGGCTTCTAAGCATTTTACAAGCACATCAGCTACATCCCACCGAGGAATAGAACCGGTTCTTTCATCAGTTCTTTCACCAAAATCAACCTTGCCTTTTGGTTCATCATCGGTTAACAATCCAGGTTTGAAAATCGTATAATTTAAACCAGTTTGTTGCAAATAGTCATCTGCTGCAGATTTGGCATTGTAATAGGCCGCCATATTTTCTGGCCATTCAGATGGGTTAAAATCAGCGCCAAAAGCACTCACCATCATAAACCGAATATATTTATGCTGAACTGCTAAGTCTATTGCTTTAATAGCCCCTTGCTGATCAATCGCTTTTGTTTTGTCATCACCAGTATGTCCACCACTTCCTGCAGTAAAAACTACAGCATTATTCCCCTCATAGGTATGACTAAAATCTTGCTCTAGATCACCTATAACAGTTTTAATTCCTTTTTTCTCAAACTGCTGCCGTTGAGACTCTTCCCTTACCATGGCGATTGCATCATGTGGTGAATTACTATGAATTTTATTGACTATTTTCTGACCAATTTTACCATTGGCTCCTATTACTAATATGTTCATAATTTTGTGTTTAAAGTTCGTTATATAGTATACGGAGAGAAGAAGAGAAGTTTAATTTTTGCAAAAATCGCTTAAAGATTAAGTTAATTTTTAGCATTTTTGCAGTAGAAAATAAAACTGTTTTCTGTAGCTATCAACCATTTTAAAATGAAGAGATTTTCAGTCGTATTAGTTGCCCTATTTCTTTGTAATTCATTTCAAATGAGTGCTCAAGAGAAGCCAGCGGCTCTTATTAAAGGAGAGGCAGCTACAGTTGCTAATAATTTAGTTAAAGTAGAAGCGCTCTTCCCTAATGTATTGGCAGTTTCATATGAAAAGAAATTAGGGCAAAGTATTTCGTTATACAATGCAGTAGGTCTTTTTGCTTATTATGGTGGTGGTGTGTTTGCACAAGTGGCATATGGTTCAAGCCCCTACTATATTTTCATGCCTCAAATTACAGTTCAGCCTCGGTTTTATCATAATCTCAGCAAAAGAGCGGCTAGCAATAGGAATACAAATAATAACTCTGCAAACTACGTAGGTCTTTCTTCAAGATTTTATCACGAAAACCTAAATTTTACCAATACAGAACGGTATCCAAAGGGTTCCGCTGTGTTGGATTTAATGATTTCTTACGGGCTGCAAAGAAGCTTTTTCAAAGGAGTTAATCTTGATATGGCCTTCCAGCCAGGAGTCAGGATTACAGATGAAGGCGCGGAATTACTGATAGGAGTCAATTTGCAATTGGGTTTTATTGTCTTTTCAAAATGAAATCCTAAAAAGGCTCTGAACTTTCTGTCTTAATTCTTTAATCTCTTTGTTACAAATTGAGCTGATACAAATGGCTTGTCTGCAAAAAGAAATAAATAAAAAATGCATTCAAACATATAGCTGATACCAAGTTTAAGCCCATAGTCCACCCGAAATTGGCATATTTCTCTTCTCTATGAACCAAAGCAAACCAAATTAAAAAGTATACTACAGTTGGAGCCATAAACAACAGAAAGGCTATAGCCATTTTTTCAGTGTGAAAATTCAGGAAATAATATTCAAATCCTAGGGTTGTTAAAAGAAAGGTCATCAAGGTAAATAAAAAGGTTCCTTTTATTCCCAACAATAAAGAAAGTGTGTGATCCCCTCTTTTACCATCTTCTTTGTGTTGATAAATTTGCGTCATTGGATAGGAACCCCATAAAAATGCGGAGGTTAATAAACCTGGCAAAATGACTTTCCATTTTAAGGCTATTTCCCATCCAAAATCATTAATTCCAACATAAGCCATATAAAAAGTAAATACCCCCTGAAAAAAACCAGCTACAAACCAGCCCAACCACGGATATTTCTTTAATCGAACTCCTGGATGGCTGTAGGCTTTTGAAGCCAGTCCATATACAAAAACCAAAAGAGCAAATTCCATACTGATTAGCCAAGCCAAGGCAATTCCTATGAAATCGAAAATTAAGCTGGTATAGTATAAACCAATGGTGACAGGTGGAGGCGTTTTCATCAAACCTATACTACCTTCATCTTTATCGAAATATGAGTTATAGGCATTACTGGCAGGGTAAATAAAGAAATGTAAAATTACAAATGTCAATAGAATTCTATCCGCCCCGATGTTCGGACTTATTCCTAAAGCGAAAATATATACAGGCAATAGAAAGAAAGAAAATGGAATCCTTAGATGCCTTAGAATATGAATAGCTTTTTTCATGAACAAATATCAAAATTTTTGCTTAATATAGTCAATCAAGAACTATCTATGCCATATATTAACCTGATTTCTCCGGCCAATCCTGAAATAAGCATTGCTCAAAACGACATAGCAGGCTTTATGCAAAAAGCCATGCAACTAAACGAAGATAATAGCCGAAAGTTAAAAGCTATTTTTAGGATGTCTGGCATTCAAAAAAGACATACTGTTATTCCTGATTATCAATTTTCAGATGATAAAGAGTGGTTGTTTTATCCACAATTAAATAATGGGAAAGCATTACCAGATACAGGCGAGCGAATGAAATTATTTGAAAAACATGCCTTGCCTCTGGCTCAAAAAAGCTTAGAAAAAGTTTTTGAAAAATATGAAGCTAAAGACTTCACCCATTTGATCACTGTGAGTTGTACCGGCATGTTTGCACCTGGACTCGATATTCAGTTGATTAAACAGGCAGGATTGAATTCAGATATTGAACGCACTTCCATCCAATTTATGGGATGTTTTGCCGCATTTAATGCGTTAAAAACTGCTCATCATATTGCGAGATCTGAAAAAGATGCTAAGGTTCTAATTCTCTGCGTAGAATTATGCACCATTCACTTTCAATCTAATTATTCGGAAGATAATTTATTGGCGAACACATTATTTGGAGATGGAGCCTCATCTGTTGTAGTTAGCAATGAAAAAACGGAGGATGCACTCGAAATGAAAGCTTTTAAAAGTGTGGTTGAAAATGATTCAGAGCAGGAAATGGCTTGGAATATTGGCAACCTAGGTTTTGAAATGAAGCTTAGCAGTTATGTTCCAGAAGTAATTGCTCAAAATATTGCTAAATTGGGTCAAGAACTAATGGAAAAGCTTTCTCTGACGTTGAAAGACATTAACCAATTTGCCATTCATCCAGGGGGTAAAAGGATTCTGGAAGCAGTAGAAAAAGGCTTGAAATTACCTGCTGAAATTAATGCTTCCGCTTATAAGGTTTTAAGGGAATTCGGGAATATGTCATCGCCCACAGTGCTTTTTGTTTTGCATGATATGTGGAATAAAATACAGCCGAACGATAAAGTCTTGAGTTTTGCTTTTGGCCCAGGATTAACTATGGAAAGTATGCTCTTGGAGCGAGTTGAAAAATGAGTAAAGTAGATTTATCTTATCGATCTGAAGAAGAAGAAATCATGGATGATTTGTCTGATGATAGTCCTTCGCTTTATCAGGCTTTAAAAGAATTGGATATCATCAATCACTGGCTGGGAGGAAATGCAATCACACTAAATGCTGTTAAAAAAATCTTCCAAGAAAACCCTAAAAGAGAATGGCAAATAGCGGATTTAGGATGCGGGAGTGGCGAAATGTTGCTTAAAATTGCCAAATGGTGTCGAATTCAAAATATTAAAGTACAATTGCATGGCTTTGATGCCAATCCTAATGTGATTACCTATGCAAAAGACCATTGTAAAGGCTATCCTGAAATATCATTTCATGCTGAAAATATTTTTTCTAAGCGCTTTAAAAATAAAGAGTTTAATGTGATTTGCTGTACACTCTTCCTACATCATTTTCCTCAAAATGATTTGGTCAATCTGTTAAAGCAGTTTCATGCACAATCAGATAAAGTGATTATCAATGATTTGCATCGCCACCCTTTTGCCTATTATTCTATAAAATGGATTACCCGATTTTTTAGCAAATCGACTATGGTTCAAAATGATGCTTGTCTTTCAGTTTGGCGAGCATTCACAAAAAAAGACTGGAAAGAGATTCTACAATTAGCTGAAATCAAAAATTATGATTTAGTGTGGCGTTGGGCTTTCCGATGGAAGCTCGTTTTTTAATACTAACTTTCCTTTATCCATATAATTTACCCTTAAACCCAACCTTTTTCCCCTAACGAATGTTAGTTGGGTTAATAAGCTATTTTAATTTATATTTGCACTTATTTCAGGAAACGACTAACAACACAAAATTTATGGACTTTGGATTGAATGAAAACCAAGAAATGATTGCGCAAATGGTGCGTGATTTTGGAGCTAAAGAAATTACCCCTCATCGCGACCAATGGGATGAAGAGCAGCATTTCCCAATTGATGTAATGAAAAAATTAGGAGGCCTAGGCTTGATGGGTGTTCTAGTTCCACAAGAATACGGTGGAGCAGGATTTGGTTATGAAGAATACGTAACTGCTATTATGGAATTATCAAAAGTGGATCCATCAATCGGATTATCTATGGCCGCTCACAACTCTCTTTGTACTGGTCATATTATGCAGTTTGCCAATGATGAGCAAAAGAAAAGGTGGTTGCCAAAATTAGCCACAGCTGAGTGGATTGGAGCATGGGGCTTAACTGAACCAAATACAGGCTCTGATGCAGGGAATATGAAAACCACCGCAGTTCAAGATGGTGATTACTGGATTATCAATGGCGCAAAAAACTGGATCACTCATGGTATTTCAGGAGATGTTGCAGTTGTAATGGTGAGAACAGGCGAAAAAGGTGATTCTCATGGAATGACTGCTTTTGTGGTGGAAAGAGGAACTGAAGGTTTTAAAGGAGGTAGAAAAGAAAATAAATTAGGAATGCGATTGTCTGAAACGGCAGAAATGATTTTTGAAGATTGTCGCGTTCATAAGGATAATATTTTAGGGGAAGTAGGAGATGGCTTTATCCAAGCAATGAAAGTATTGGATGGTGGAAGAATTTCTATTGCGGCATTATCCTTAGGAATAGCAGAAGGTGCTTATGAAGCAGCTTTAGCATATAGTAAGGAAAGACATCAATTTAACCAACCTATTTCAAGCTTCCAGGGAATAGCCTTTAAATTGGCTGATATGGCCACAGAATTAGAAGGAGCGAAATTGCTTACTTTCCAAGCTGCTGATTTAAAGAATAAAGGCAAAAGCGTGAATAAAGAATCTGCTATGGCGAAATATTATGCTTCTGAAGTAGCCGTAAGAAACTCAGTAGAAGCGGTGCAGATTTTTGGAGGATATGGTTATACTAAAGACTATCCTGTTGAAAAATATTACAGAGATTCTAAGTTGTGTACTATAGGAGAAGGAACTTCAGAGATTCAAAAATTAGTGATTAGCAGGTCTATTTTGAAAGGTTAATTCTAGAATTGTACATCATATAAAGCAAAACCCACAATGGCTTCCATTGTGGGTTTTTTGTTTGTATTGCTCCTAATTTTATCTGCACTCACTGTCAAGCTATCTATTGACAAATAAATTTATTTTTCTTCGCTAGAAATTGATTTTTTACAAGGAAAACATATTTAAAATGCTTTTCATTTTTTCTAGGCTTAGGATTTAATTTTGAAACTTCAATCGTTCCGAAATTATTCTCTCTATCAATATAAGGGTTTAAATCCTTAAGAAGCCTTTTATTAATAGATTCTATCCCTTGATTTTCAATACTTATTGATTCATTTTCATAAATATTGCTGTAATGCATAATAATAGTATTAACATCCTTTTCGAAAATACCTCCTTCCTCATGATAATATATGTTAGCAAAACTATGTTTGTTAGCTGCTATATGTGCTGAACCAAAAATACCTAAGAAAGAACTATCTGTTGTATTTAATTTCTCTTCTTTAATAATCGAATTCATATTTTCAGCCCAATTCTTGTTTGTATTTCTATCCCGTTCGGAGAAGTGTTGATTATTATATATCAGATAAAGATCAGTGAAGTAAAGCCCTAATGAATTTTGTAAAAATACCTGTGTATGATTCTCAAAATAATGATTAAATGAATTTTTGATACTTTTAAAGAGTTCTAGATCTGTCTTTTCTGGATCATTGATACTTTCTAAAAACAGATTTGTATCTTCTAAAATACTCTTTAATTGAACATCATCACTTCCTATTTCACTTAAAATTATATTAAGCGTCTTTACGAATGGGTAACTTCTATCATAATCCAATCCTATTAAATATAATTTTCCATTTATAGAATTATTGAATTCATAAAGGTTATTCCAAAACTTGCGTCTTTCTTTAGAACTATTGAAATAAAAATCATTACAAATCAGACTCGTATCTCCCGTTTCAAGAAACTTATTATATAAAAATGCACCCGAATAGGAATGTTCTAAAACAATATATTTAAGGTTGTTGGTTTTTACTAAATGTTCTATCAAAGACAGCTGAAAGACCATATTGCTTTTTACATTATGCCTCTCTCCAACTAAAACCAATTTCGAAGAAATATCAATTTTCCTCACTTCTTCTTTAATTTGTGATAGTGAGGGTAATGATATAAAGAATAGTAAAAGAAGATATAAAAAATATATTTTATACTTTTTCAACTTTATGTTTTTATCATTTTAATAGAAATCAATTAAAACTCCTCAAAAACTTTGTCATCCCATTCTTGAGCAACTTTTATATTTCCTAAAGTCCGCTCGCCTCTGCCAGAAGATAAATAGATATCACCATGTTTTTTATAACCAGACCATTCATTGCTAAAGGAGGCCGTGGTATCAGAAGCATTTCTATAAAAATCCCATTGCAAAATCATATGAGTTTCAGGATCGATATAAGCATTGTATTTATTTTGAGGTGTAAAGCCAACTTCTTCAAAGCTTAAGCTGATCATTTCTGCATTTTTGCCTGTTAGGGTTGTATCTTGCCCAGCATATTTTAATTGAACCCCTGGATCCTTAAATTTAAAAGGGAATACCAACCAATAGGAATCATTCACCCAGATTTGCTTTCCTCTTTCAATGTATTGATTTAAAGAATCATTTTCAGTTAATTCTCTATCTCCGATTTTAACACGACCCGTATCTTCATTTATATTGATTAGATAAGTAGAATTTTGACCAGGGAAATCAATTCTTACATTTCCTGTGTATTTATCCCAAATTAAATCGCGGGCGCCCAGGAAATTCCAGGAGATATATCGGGTATTATCCCAATTCTGTTCTCCGCCATGGGCTTCTATTACTTTATCGGCAAGTTCTACTGCCTTAGAATCTGAATTTTCGGGATTGAAATACGCTGATTCTTCTTGAGTCTTTTGAGATTCCTCAGTCTGCTCAGCTTGTTCTTTTGGTTGACAAGCAAAACTTGCCATAAATATTGATGTGATGATTAGTAAGTTTTTCATATAGCTTAAATATAAATTCTGACAAATTGTTTTGTGTGATCTTGAAAATCATCCTTAAAAAGGCTTTTTAAAATTCACGATTTTTCTCAATACATCATAATAAAGTGTTACATAAAGTAAGATACTCATTAGCCAAATAATGGCTAGGTTGAACTGTAGCGTATTGAAAATATATCCACCGAAATGTTTTTGGCCAGCATAAAATTGTGTTCGAAAATCTAATGAATGATTTGCTTGTGGCTCCATATAAACAGGATAAATCTTCTGGATTAATTGACCATCATACTCTATTATTCTATTTGCATCATTGGTATTTTTGACCAGATTAGCTACTGTTTTATTATAATAATTATCTCTTAAATACTCAAATCGCTGTTTTTTCTCTGGGCTGGAGGTAAGCATATAAATAGCTTTTTCCTTTTTTGAATTGGCTTCATTGAAGAAGTTATTATAAAAACGACTTAAGGTATTTAGAAACTCTTCAGTTTTTCTAGCAGTCCATTTGTCAAACTTATCAACTGTTAATTTATGGTATGCATCAAATTTATCTTCTCCAACAACTTCCAATTCAAGGCCTATTTCTCTTTTAAGGAGATTAATGGCTTCAGCAAATTCTTCAGTCTCTCGGTTTTCAATATTTCTTGATAGGAAATCTAATTTAGATTTTAATCTGGGGATATAATAAACCGTTTTATATTCTGATTGAGCCATTTGTTGATCTAATTCATAAAATGGTTGGGCATAGTCATTTGATTTGAACTGCGCAACCATAGAAGCTTCAAAAGCCCAACGAGATGCCATTAATTCTCCTACTAATGGCACTTTATCTGGAGTGGTGATTTGGGGATTTAGATTATCAAACTTCACTACCACTCCACTTAAAATTAATTGAGGAATTAATAATATTGGGATTAAAATATAAATGGTAATAGCAGAATTGAAAGCTGAGGAAATATTTAATCCCAACATATTAGCAAAACAGGCAGTAGTGAATAGAATTGCCCAATACGTAAGACTCATTCCATCAATTTCTAAAATCAAATCTCCTATAATGACATAAGTGAAAGTTTGAACGGCTGAGAATAAGAATAAAATGCCAATTTTTGAGAAGAGATAACTGCTTCTACTTAGATGTAAAAAAGATTCCCTTTTTAAAATCTTCCTATCTTTTATGATTTCCTCAGCACTTACGGTTAATCCCATAAAAAGTGCCACAATAATACTCATAAAGAAGAATGCTGGAATATTAAGATTGTCTATAAATAGATATTCATTCTTTTCATTTTCAGGATAGAAGCGAATAATATAGGCTAATAAAAATGCCAAAATTGGGGCTTCTAATAGGTTGATGAGCAAATATTGACGATTTGCCAATTTTGATTTGAAATCCCGTTTAAAAAATAATACTATTTGCTTTGTCCAGTTGGGAATTTGCAACTCAGGTTCAGGTAATGGGTCAGGATTTTCTACTTTTGGGACTACTAATTGTTGTTCAAAAAGGCTAAACCATCTTTTAGGGCTGATTTTTCTTTCATCTGTAGCTTTTCCGTATTCATTTACCACTTTGGTTTCAATAATATTGAAGATTTGCTCGGGATTAACATTTCCACATTCAATACAAGCCGCCTGATCTTTATCGATAGTATTAATTTGGTTTTTGAAATAGAGAACGGCTTCCACAGGATTGCCGTAATAAATTTGAAATCCGCCAACATCTAGAATCACTAATTTATCAAACATCCTGAAAATGTCTGATGAAGGCTGGTGAATCACCACAAAAACCATTTTTCCTTTTAGACTCAATTCTTTGAGTAAATCCATTATATTTTCCGAATCTCTAGAGGAAAGGCCAGAAGTGGGTTCATCTACAAAAAGAACGGAAGGCTCTCTTAGTAACTCTAAGCCAATGTTCAGCCTTTTTCTTTGGCCACCGCTTATGGTCTTATCCAATGGTGAACCTACTTTCAAGTGCTTGGTTTCTGTTAAACCTAAAGAAGCTAATGTTTTAGATACTAATTCTTCAATTTCAGCTGATGATTTATCATCAAAACAAAGTTTAGCCGCATAAAAAAGGTTTTCATAGACCGTTAATTCTTCAATCAATAAATCATCCTGAGGAACATATCCAATCGTCCCTTTTATAGCATCTGGATTGTCATGAATGTTAATGCCGTTGATTTCAACTTTCCCGCCAGTTGGCCTTTCATTTCCATTAAGGACATTGAGCAAAGTTGATTTTCCTGAGCCTGAGGCACCCATTAACCCAACTAATCTTCCGGTATCTTCCGCAATATTTACATTATGTAAACCTTGATGTCCGTTTGGAAATGTAAAGCTAATATTGTCTGCTACGAATGAAATATTGGGCGTACTATCATCCGTTTTATAATGACTTGCCACATCACTATAGAAGACTGTTTGGGACTTCTCGCCCTTAATGGTACTTCCTGAAGGAAATAAAGTAATGGTATTTTTCCTGAGCGGAATACCATTCATATTCAATTGAGCCTTCCCAAGGTATTTCACAAAATACATTTCAGTACCCGAAAGTTTTAGAACTGCTAAGAATCCTTCCAAATGATCTTCTTGAATGAAATAGGCAGAATCGGCTACTTTCTTGTCATCTTCAGCAACTATCAAAAATTTATCTGATTCAAAATCTTCAATATTTTTAGCAAGGGCAAAAGACTGAATGTAAGCTATAATTTCGGAGGGTAGTTTTATGTTTTCAGCGACACTATCTAAGATCTGAGTTTCTTCCTCTGCTATTTCTCCATCAGCAAGTATTAATTCGATAAGTTGTAGCGCTAAGATTATTTTTTGAGGGTAAGTGAACTCCTCGTTAATTTTATGGCAAATAGCATTAATTTTAGTATCACTATCAGTAGCTGAAGCATTTGTAAATCCATCAAACATTTTCAGATGACGCTCAGCAGATTCTTCTGAAAGGGTTTCAGTTAAAAATTTCTTTACATTGTTTCGCTCATCTTCTGTAACTGTTCCCTTTTTTGCAATAATGGCAAATAACTCTAACAGCGCTTTTAATAGATTTTCACTCATAGCTTAGTTTTGAAATTGAAATATGGAATAGATTAGAAAAGAAAAAAGGGTAGAGACTGCAATTCAACATGCTCCCATACCCTTTTAAAATAATGATTTTCACTTATAATCATCCAGTCACATCATCTCTAATTTTACCCATTTGATTGGTGATATTATCTAAGGTTTCATCTTCTAATAGTTCGGAGCCCTTGCCTTCATCCATCAACTTTTGAACATTAAGTTTTTTATACTCCTCCTTTAAACCCTTAAGGTCTTTTATCAAAGTAGATGTATAATCATCTTGTTCTACACTTTCTAAAAGTTCAATTAAATCAACCAATGGTTCTTCTTGCTTCACAATAACATCAACTAATGGAATTAAAATTAATTTACGAGCATTATCAGGAAGTTCCTTTGGATAATTTTCCACTAATGCAGTTGCGATGTAAAGTCCTTCAATAAAAGAACCCGCTAATAGCAAGGCTGCTACTTTTGGTCTATCTGTTTTTCTTAAATGGTCATCAGCATTATTGATTGCTTCATTAACTATCATAGCTAATGAATCTGTGTTGGAAAGATTGCTTTCGAATCTTTCTACAGTTTTAGGATCAAATGAACCAGAAAGGGCTAACTGGTCGGCCAAAGGTCTGATTTCAGTCATGTAATTCAAGGCTTTTTGAGATTTTTCATAAGCACTTAAATAGGCCACATCTGTTGCGTAAACCCCTAGATTTACAGCTGCTTCATTATTATTGCTGCTGTAATTACTTATATTATTTACGTCATGGATAAGACTTTCATCTAAATCAGCACCCGTTTCCATTAATAAAAATGGGATTTCTGAAGGTGCTGGCATTTCTTTTACTACGCCAGAAATCTTTTCTTTTACTTCATCTTGCGCTTTTTCAAAAGCTTCAGAATTACTTTCTTCCTTTTCTTTCTTTTGTGGACTACATGCTACCACTGCTAAAAGGGATACAATTACGATTGATTTTAAATGCATATTCATTGTTTATGGTTTTTTTCTGATTGACTAAATTTATAAAATAATTTTTATAAATAATATTGTTTTGCCAAGTGGATTCAGAAAAATTGATAAATGGTCAAGATTTTATTACAAAAAATAGATCCTATTTCTTTCTAGCTATCGTAAAAAATATAGAAGGGGAGCAAAACTCAATTGCACCTTTGAATCCATAAACATATAATCATTCACTTTTTTAATGAAAAACGTCACAACTTTTAGCTTTACCCGTAATTACATGTATCTACATATAAATTTAAGATAATGGAAAAAATTATTTATAAAGCAGGATCAAGAGGGCATGCAAATCATGGTTGGTTAAATACCCATCACACTTTTAGTTTTGCTTCTTATTATGATCCAAATAGAATTCATTTTGGAGCATTAAGGGTTCTGAATGATGATAAAATTACAAGCGGAACAGGTTTTCCTAAGCATCCGCATGAAAATATGGAAATCATTTCAATTCCTTTAAAGGGAGATTTGGCGCATGAAGACAGTATGGGAAATCAAGCTATCATTAAGCAAGGAGATGTTCAGGTGATGTCGGCAGGAACTGGGGTTACACATTCGGAATTTAATCCTAATAAAGATATGGGTACTGAATTTTTACAAATCTGGGTTTTCCCGAATAAGGAAAATATTGAGCCAAGATACGGACAAGTGCATTATCCAGTGGAAGATAGAAAAAACAGTTTCCAAATGGTGGTTTCCCCGATAGATGGTGGATTAGATACTTGGATTCAACAAGATGCCTGGTTTCATCTAGCAGATTTTGATAAGGGCCTTGAGAAGAAGTATGAATTAAAGAAAAAGGATAATGGCCTATTTTTGTTTTTGCTTGAAGGAGAAATCGAAATTGGTGGAGAAAAGCTTCAAAAGCGAGATGGAATTGGCTTGCTAAATTTGGAAGAGGTAAATATCAAAGCCAATGAAGATGCTGAAATGTTGCTCATGGAAGTTCCTCTGGAGTGGTAAATGACTAGAATCATATCGAAAATGAAAATTCGATGTGATTCTTTTTTAGCATTTCTACAATAAATCCTATAGCTTTCAGGTTTATGTATTGTCATGAACCAAAAGCACTATTCAACCCTAATCATATTTGTACTTTTCTTTATTTCTATTGAGAGCGTTTATGCTCAAAAAGGACTGAAAGGAAGGAACAACATCAAAGCTTCTCATAGTTATTTTGAGCAATATTTATTTAAAAAGTCTCACTATTTCCAATTAGAATATAACCGTGGTATCACCAGATTTATTGAAGTTGGCTCATTTCTATCAACACGCCCTGATTTTTATCCTGTTATAAGAACCAATCCTTTTACGGATGAATCTTTCATCTTGGAATTAAAGAACAGAGCCTTTCATTACGGGATTCAAAGCAATTTTCACCCATTACAGCTTTTATTATCCGAAGGACATCGCTTTAGATTAGATTTATATATAAATACCAAAATAGGAGGATTTTATTCTCCCGTTTATGATGATTCACTTCGCCCACAAGAACATTTTTTTGAATATGATATTGGGGCTGGATTAGCGTATCATTTATTTCAACATTGGGGGATTTATGCTGAATATAATTACAGATCAGCTATTAATTTCAGATATGGCTTAAGTATAAAATTTTAAAATATGAGAAATTTATTATTAAGTGTCTTTTTTATTTTCATAACTGGACTTTCAAGTTGCACCAAATTGTTGGAAGATGATTTCCCGGAATTTAATGATGACTGGGTCATCAATAATATAATGATTGCAGGGGACAGCATAGAAGTAGAAATAACCAAAACCACTTCCGTAAATGGTAAAGGAAATCCGCCAGTTGAAGATGCATTGGTTAAACTGATGTTTGAAAATGGAACTTTTGATTTGAGTTATGATGAAAATTCAGCCACCTATAAATTGAATCAACAGATTGAAACGAATAAGGAGTACCGTTTTGAGATATATGATGCTTCGCGAGAACTCAAAACGAGTTTCAATCAAATCATACCTGCTCCTCAACCCATCCTAACCATAGAGCATATTGATGTGGCGGGTGTCAATGATGAAGGAGTCAGCCATCCTGCTGTGAAAATAGAAGTCCCTAATAATGCATCAAAGGACTACTTTTACGTGAATATTCGCCTTTTAGAGAGGAATCAATATGAAGATGCCCAAGATGATAACAGAATTGCAATTCTAAATATTGAAGACCCTATTTTATTAAATGAAGGGGTACCTTTTCCTTTATTCTCCAATGAAATAATGACAGGAGATAGTCAGGAAGTTTTGATTAATTACACCACTAGCGGGGCTTCCAGTAGCGGTGGCGGTCCTTGGGTTGCTGATACCTTCCCACTGGTTGTTGAATTATGGACCCTTAATGAAGCATACTATGAGTTTTTAAAGCAAAATTATCAATATGAAAATAGCCGCTACCCCATCATAGGTTCAGGAAACCAAGCCGCTATTTCCAATTTTGATAATATAGAAGGAGCGTACGGAATTAATGCTGGCTATTCTTATGTAAAAACAGATACTATCTACCCTTCTGGAACCGAAAACTATTTTGACCAATGAAAAGGAATATCACCCTTTGCTTGAGTTTATTTATTATATTAAGTTTTGAGTATGCTTTCTCTCAGCAAATTAATGTCTCGGGCTATATTAGAGATGCCTCGGGAAAAGAGAAATTAATTGGGGCTCATATTATCAATACTGACACAAAAAAGGGGCCATTAGTGATCATAACGGCTATTTTTCCTTAGATGCAAAGCTCAGAGACTCTCTGAGATTCTCTTATACAGGATACAAAAGCCAAGTAATTGAAGTAAATGAAAACAGTCAAAATATATTCATTGATCTTCAAATGAATAGAGATTTAAAAGAAGTCAAAGTAATGGGAGTTAGAGATGTTTTCCAGCCCATGACGCAGCTTAGATCTAAGGATTTCAACAATATCCCCACTATAGGTGCAGCTCCAGATGTTTTAAAAGCGGTGCAATTATTTCCTGGCATCACCGCCCAAAATGAAGGAAGCAGTCAGCTGATTGTTAGAGGAGGAAGTCCTGGCGAAAATTTATATATGATTGACAATATTCCATTAATCTATGTCAATCATTTAGGAGGGTTCTATTCTGTTTTCAATCCCGATATGATTAATTCAATGGAAATTTATAAAGATGGGTTTCCTGCACGATATGGCGGAAAATTATCTTCCATCATCAGCCTTTCTCAATATGAAGGAAATGCGGAGGAATTCAAAGGGAATTTTAGTATCGGCCCCATGGCCACCAGTCTTATGGTGGAAGGTCCTGCGCTCAACAAAAAGGCAACCTACATGCTAAGTGCCAGAAAAACGATGATTGATGGATTAATGGCATTAGGGACTACACTTTCTGGTGGCAATGATTTTACCTTTGCTTATGGCTTTCATGATATAAATGGGAAATTCACCTATAATTTAAATGATAGGCATACTTTTTCAGCTAACTTTTATCAAGGTGATGATTATATGAATTTATGGGCAGAATCGGCTTCAACTATTCCTAATACGATAGGAAAAACCCGATTGCAGACGGTTTGGGGAAATTGGCTTGGGGCTCTGCAATGGAAATATAAACCCAGTTCAAAACTTGTAGGTGAAAACAGTTTATCGGTGGTTCGTTATCGCTTAAAAAACAACAGTTTCTATTTTGAAGATGAAGATAATAATGAGCCTACATTTGATAATCGTTTTCGATCCTCACTGATGGATAACCGCTTGCAGTCAGATTGGAAATATTTTAATAGTAATTCTATAACTACGCATTTTGGCGCACAATTATCTTACAAAATCCATCAGCCAAACAACACGAACGCACAAAACATTATTACCGAAAATGAAATCATTCCTGTATTGGAAGGGGCTCTTTATTTTGATGAACACATAGATTTCTGGGAAAATAGTTCATTAAAAGTTGGGGGCAGGTTTAACTTTTATCAGAATGATACTTATTCAGATTTTGATTTTGTACAGAGAGGGCAATTAGCAATAGGAGTTACTTCTAACCAATGGTTATTAGCTCGCTTTACCAGTGCAAGCCAATACGCACATTTGCTTTACACCACTGGAGACATTGGTGCAAATGAGATTTGGATTCCTGCTGATGAATACGCACCTGCTTCTAGATCCACACAATATTCTTTAGGATATAAAGCAAATTTTCAGGAAAATATGTGGCAATTGGAAAGCAATATCTATTATAAAGAGCTGGATAATTTGACCACCTACAAAGAAGGAATAGCAGCAGTATTAGGTGATTCCAATTGGAAAAACAAAATCACTAGTGGAGGCACAGGTGAAAGTATGGGTTGGGAAACCATGCTGAAAAAATCAAAAGGTAAGTGGACGGGTTTTGCCTCCTATACTTTATCGAAAACGGAATATCAATTCCCTGAAATTAATAATGGAAACCCTTATGTTTTTGAATATGACAGACCACATATTTTTAACATCAATATAAGCACAAAAATTAATGAAAAATGGGACTTCTCTGCTAATTGGACTTACCAAACTGGGCTTCCTTTTACTCCTGCATTAGGGCTTCGCAATACCCCAGACCCATTTAACCCTGAAATAGATAGGGAAACCTTAATTTACGGTGAAAGAAATTCAGATAGAATGCGAGATTTTCACCGACTGGATCTAGGTTTCAATTATCATAAGATTACAAAAAGAGGAAATAGAGCGATTTGGTCATTCTCCATATATAATGCTTACAGTCGCCAAAATCCTTATTTTAATTACTATCATGTTGATAACAATGATGATTTTTCTTTAGGGCAATTAGAATTTTCAGATCAGCCGATGAAATTATACCAGAGAAGTTTCTTTCCTTTTCTACCATCATTCTCCTACAAAGTTTACTTTGACAAGGGGATTTTTAAAAGGAGATCAAAAGAAGAAAGAGAAAACAGACCCAGAAGCAATTTTTGGTATCACAAAGAATAGAATTGGTCGGAAATTAGGGCCTGCTTAAAAAGTCTCAAGTGCCTTATATACAATCGGGCAAAGTGAAGGAGTATTGTTATACTTCGAGCTTTAGCCCGGGAAGTAGAGGAGGTGCTCTAGCCTCAAACACCTACCAAAAAACTATTATTTAGTATTCACTACCTAAATAGGTATAAAGTTCATTTTTGTTATTTAATCTGTTTTTAAGCAAGCCCTAAAATAGAAAAGGGCAGTATTGCTACCACCCTTTTCGCCTACAACCATAAAACTATGAACGGTAACCAGCCATCCACAGAAAGATTTCAACCAAAACCTTCTATATCAAAGACAACCAATCATCCAAAAGGGTTGGAACAACATTTAAGTTTTATTGATAATCTAGTTTAATGGCAGATTATTATTGTCCTTTCGTAGACTACCTCGAATTGATTTGGAATTAAAAATTAAAGCCTGAGTAATAAGCCCCAAAATTATCAAAAGGCCTAATTCTAAATAGGATAAACTTGCATTGCTCGTCACAATAGATCTTGAGTTTTTGTATAGTGCTTCCCCCTCCTTCATTTGAATTTTAGACAGCTTATTCAACATAATTATATTTTTATCATATAAACTGTTTAAATGAGCAATTTCTAATTCTGGATTTTCTTCTATTGCTCTAAGTTGATCGTTATTTCGAAGTAAATTTTTAAAAACTTGCTGTTCCCCGACTGTTAGAAAAGTAGTTTGGTAATCTTTTAGCAAAAAATCAATTTCAGTATTAATGGATGCAATTTCACTTTTGATTTCAGAGCTTTGTTTGACTTTGTATTGGGTTAGTAAATATTTTTTTTCATGTGTGGCAGAAGCTAATTTGAAAATATAATTTTCTACCACAAGCCTATCTTTATAAACTGAACCAAAAGTTTCCCCTAGTTCATTTATATTGTTGTTCTCCCAGCGATTATTAATTAATACAATGACCAATATTATAGCAATAGCGGAAGCTAATTTTAGTTTTTGTTGAACGAAATATGAAAAGTGCATAGGGCATTTGCTTTAAATAAAAATAAGATAATCAATCTTTCAGACACTTAATAATGATAAAGCATAAATACTTACGTCTGTTAGAGAAAATGACTTATACCTCAATACTTCCGTACTTCGAAACCTTCAAACTTATAACAACACTATCTCCTTCACTACCTCTTTACCAAGCTCCTCCCTAAACAAATGAATGATCCTTTCTTTGCTCATTAGTAATTCTTGCTTCAAAGCACTGGATTCAACCGTAACAAAAAGCTTACTGTCTTTCATGAAAACCCCTTTGGTTCTGCTGGCAATAGCCTTTCCCATTAATTTTGGCCACAGATTTACCACTTGTGTTTGGTCTACTTTTCTATTGAGGTGATAAGCATCAAACATTTCATTGATTACCTGTCCAAGCGGAGTAGCTTCTGATTTTCTGATACTGGCGGGATGTGGGTTTTTCTTTTTGTTATACATTGTCTTGAGATTTTATATGGAATCTATTAATTAGTCTCATAAACACCTTTTATTTGGTACATAATATCAGATAGATACAAATTTTTCTCATTTAATTGCCTAATAGGCTCTATTTAGGTCCAGTTCAAAAAATTTCTTTTCGGTGTTAATATCTTTCAAATACTCCTTACTTCTTTCGGGTCTGGCATCGGTCAGAAATATTTGTCCAAATCTTCCGTCTGCCATCATTTTCAATAAATAAGCAATTCTTTTATCATCTAGTTTGTCGAAAATATCATCCAACAAAAGAAGAGGCTTTTGATTTTTGGATGTTTTCAGAAGCTCAAATTGCGCTAATTTCAGGGCAATAACAAATGATTTCTGCTGTCCCTGTGAACCAAATTTCTTGACAGGCTTCTCTTCCGAAAGAAACACATAATCATCTTTATGAATTCCCAATGTAGTTCTTCCTTGGCGGAAATCTTTTTGATGTTGAGCTTTAAAATCCTTTTCAAATGAATTTGTTACTCGGGTATCATAATTTATGGTTACCCCTTCCTGATTATCCGATAAATCTTTATAAAACTCTTGAAAAATGGGCAAGAAATTTTCCATTAAGAATTTCCTTATTTCAGCAATTTTAATGGCCAAAGGAATCATTAATTCATCATATGGTGCCAATTGATCGGCTGAAAACCTATTTTTCTCCAAAAAGGATTTCAGCAAAGCATTTCTTTGTTTTAGAAGATGATTATAATTTACCAATAGCTTTAAATATTCCTGATCGAGTTGGCAGAGTAAATTATCAAAAAACTTCCTGCGCATTTCACTTGCCTCTCTTACGATATCCGTATCCTGTGGAATAATCATCACTAAGGGCAATTTCCCAATATGCTCGCTTAATTTCTCATATTCTTTTCCTCCCCACCTCACCATTTTTTTCTCACCTAATCGAACTGCACAAAGCATTTCGGTGGTTTTATCCTCCACTTCAAAATTGGCTTTGATGGAGAAAAAACTTTCATCATGCAAAATATTATCTTTATCCACCGAATTGAATGCACTTTTGGTAAAAGCGAGATAATAAATGGCATCCAACAGATTAGTTTTACCAATTCCGTTTCGCCCTAAAAAGCAATTAATTCCATCCACAAAGGAGAAATTTGCTTGCGGATAATTTTTGAATTGAGCTAATCGGATATTTTGGAGCTTCATTTTTCGCACTTGTGGGTTTTTTCGTTATTTTCGCATCCCGGAACAAGAGAAACAAAGTTAAGTTATTCTTTTGTGACGAAAGAAATTCATAGAAAAAAGTAAAAGCAATATGGCTACAAAGAAATCAAAAACTGCCAATAAAAAGAGTTTCGACAAAGAAACCTATATGGAATGGTTCAAGTCCATGTCCTTGATGAGAAGATTTGAGGAGAAAGCCGGTCAATTATATGGTCAGCAAAAAATAAGTGGTTTTTGCCACCTTTACATTGGACAGGAGGCTTGCGTAGCCGGTGCTGTTAGTGCATTGAAGAAAGGTGATAAATATATCACTGCTTATAGAGACCATGCTCATCCAATCGGATTAGGTACTGATCCGAAGTTCGTAATGGCGGAATTATTCGGAAAAGAAACTGGGGTTTCCAAAGGAAAAGGTGGTTCTATGCACATGTTTGATAAAGAAAATCATTTCTTTGGCGGTCATGGAATTGTGGGTGGACAAATCCCACTAGGAGCTGGTATTGCCTTTTCTGAGCAATATAAAGGAACAGATAATGTTTGCATTACTTATATGGGTGATGGAGCTGTTCGTCAAGGAGCTTTCCATGAAGCATTAAATATGGCAATGAGCATGAAATTACCTGTTATTTTCGCAATTGAGAATAATGGTTATGCCATGGGTACTTCCGTAAAAAGAACTTCTAACGTTACTGAATTGCACACTTTGGGTGAGGCTTACGATATGCCTTCAAAGGGTGTAGACGCCATGAATGTGGAAAATGTACACAATGCAGTAGCAGAAGCAGCTGAAAGAGCAAGAAAAGGTGATGGGCCAACTTTATTGGAGTTCAGAACTTATAGATATAAAGGTCACTCAATGTCTGACCCTGCAAAGTATAGAACTAAAGAGGAGCTCGAAGAATACAAAGGCAAAGATCCGATTGAGCAAGCCAAGGAAGCTATTTTGAAAAATAAATATGCTACTGAGGATGAGTTGAAAGAAATTGATAACGCAGCAAAAGAGCAAGTGAAGGAATGTGTAAAATTTGCTGAGGATTCTGATTTCCCTCATGTGGATGAAGTTTACAGAGATGTTTACGCTCAGGAAGATTATCCTTTTATAGTGGACTAAAAATATTTACTACTAAACCTATCAGGTTTCAAATTGAAATATCATATAAGCTGATGTAAGGAGCAAAGCTGATAGGTTTAACTTTTAAAAAACATAAAGATTGCAAGTAAACTATCTTATTAAAATATGACATCTTTACTTTAATGGGTTAAATCACAAAGCTTTAAACTATTAAACGATGGAATTGGGTATTAATAAATAAATTTTTATAGCTTTGCGGTCTTAAAATAGTGGCAATGGCAAAAACAAAATCTAAAGAGAAACAAGGATCGGAGTTTTATGAAAACCCTGAGGTATTAGCTCAGCAACTTTCTAAAACAGAAGAATTCATTGAAAACAATAAAAAAATAGTATTTGGTTTAGGGGGAGTAATCGCCTTGATCATTGTAGCCTTTTTTGGTTACCGATACTATATGAATAATCTTAACCAAGAAGCTCAAAAGGAAATGTTCCAGGCGGTTTATTGGTATGAAAATGGAGAGTATGACTTAGCCTTGAATGGTGATGGTAATAACTTCGGATTTTTAGCTATTGTGGAAGACTATGGGTCAACTAAAGCAGGGAATTTAGCAAGCTTTTATTTAGGAAGTATTTACCTACATCAGGGTGAATTTGAAACCGCTATTGATTATTTAGAAGATTTCAGTAGTGATGATTTGTTAGTGCAGGCCAGAGCCTACGCTTTAATTGGAGATGCCTATATGGAATTAGGTAATTATTCTAAAGCAGCAGGTCAATATGGTGAAGCAGCAAGCTACAAAAGCAACAAGGAATTCAGTCCAGTTTATTTGATGAAACAGGGATTGGCTTACGAAAAAGCGAATGATATAGAAGCAGCTATCGGAAGCTACCGAAAGGTGGTTGAAGACTTTAGTGATTCCAAACAGAAGGTGGAAGCACAAAAATACCTATCCCGATTAGAGACTCAAAAATAATTTAATTAGAAAAATAAATTAAGGAAAAGGGATAGGTTGAAAAAGCCTCTCCCTTTTTTTTATTATAAAACATTTTATTAAAAACCTTTTACAAATACTACAAAGACATCTAAAAAAAGCTGAAGGGTGCGGGAAGGGAGTGTCCATGCAAAGCGAGTTACAATAGAAAAAGAAAGTCTTACGCTTTTATTTCGGCAAAGCCGAAAAAGGTAACTCACGCAAAGACGCAATGGCGCAACGACCTCGCAACGCAAAAAAAGAAGAGAAAAAATGACTGTTCATATCTATGATTTAGAGCCTTATTTTCCTTTGCGAAAACTTTGCGCCTTAGCGGCTTTGCGAGACATATTAAGCGTCAAAGACGCCTGCGGACTTTTTCTTATGTAGTAGTAAAAAGAAATATAAACTTGAAACAATATTCTTTGTGTAATTAACATTTATGATTAATAAAAAATATGGCATCAAATCTTAAAAACCTTAGCGAACATTCCGGTAAAAACATGAAAGGATTGCAAGACAAAAAATTTGCAATCGTAGTTTCAGAATGGAATGAAGAAGTAACAGAATCATTATACAATGGCGCTTATGAAACATTGTTGGAAAATGGAATTCCCAAAGAAAATATTCAAAAGCATTATGTGCCTGGAAGTTTTGAGTTGAGCTTGGCCGCACAATGGATGGCTGAAAGAAACGAAGTTGATGCAGTAATTTGTTTAGGCTGTGTTATTCAAGGAGAAACAAAACATTTCGATTTTATTTGTGATGCTGTGGCTCATGGTATTACCAATGTCAGCCTTAAATACAACAAACCCGTTATTTTCGGGGTTCTGACTCCCAATACACAACAGCAAGCTTTAGACAGAGCTGGAGGCAAGCATGGAAACAAAGGAGATGAAGCTGCATTTACCGCACTAAAAATGTTAGGATTAGCAAAAGGATTATGATTGTTTTAAAATTTGGTGGGACTTCTGTAGGCACGCCCCAAGGAATGAATCAGATTCGTGAAATCATCACGAAAGACCATAATAAAAAATTAGTAGTACTTTCAGCTCTTAGCGGAGTGACCAACATATTGGTGGAAATAGGAGAAAGGTTACGCAAAAAGGAGCATGAGCAGGCTAATAAGGTTATTAAGAAGCTTCAAAAAAGATATGATGAATTTGTGATAGAGCTATTTGACACTGAAGTGTTCAAAAATAAAGCAAATGTAATCATATCTGAAAGCATGGACTTTATCAGAACGTGTGTTGAAAAACCATTCACGAATTTGATTGACAAAGAACTACTTGCCCAAGGTGAACTGATGTCGACCAATATATTCAATTTGCACCTTCAAGAGCACAAACTAAATAGCGCATTAATTAATGCACTTGATTTTATTAGAACGGATGCTGTTTCTGAGCCAGATGAAGCCTTTATCAACAAAGAATTGTCAGATATCTTAGTGAAGCAACCTGCTGAAACGAATCTGATCATCACTCAAGGTTATATTTGCCGCAACGCTGAAGGCAATATTGATAATTTAAAAAGAGGCGGCAGTGATTATACCGCTTCTTTGGTGGGTGCCGCTTTAAATGCAGATGAAATCCAAATTTGGACGGATATTGACGGGATGCATAATAATGACCCGAGAGTAGTAGAAAAAACTTTTAGCATACCGGAGCTTTCATTCGAGGAAGCGGCCGAATTGGCTTATTTCGGTGCGAAGATTTTACATCCTTCTTGTATAAGACCTGCACAAAAAAGAACAATTCCTGTTCGCTTGAAAAACACTATGAAGCCTGAAGCAGCGGGCACGCTAATTCATACTAAGGAGGGCGCAGGCGAAGGTATCAAAGCGATTGCTGCTAAAGATGGTATTATTGCCATTAAAGTAAAATCGCTTCGCATGCTCATGGCCTATGGTTTTTTGAGAAGAGTGTTTGAAATTTTTGAGAAGTACAAGACCCCTATAGATGTAATTACCACTTCGGAGGTAGCCATATCGGTAACGATTGATAACGTTTATTATTTAGATAGTATTTTAAGTGAATTGCGTCCTTTTGGGGAAGTGGAAGTGGATCAAGAGCAAAGCATCATTTGCTTAGTGGGAAATATGGTAGCCGAAAAACCAGGCTTGGTCAGCAAAATTTTTGCTGCACTCCAAGATGTTCCAGTGCGTATGATTTCCTATGGAGGAAGCCGACATAATATTTCTGTGGTTGTGGATACTCAGTATAAAAAGGAGGCTTTGAAGAAGTTGAATGATGGGGTTTTTTGAAATCTTAGGGGTTTATTTAAGCCCCTTTATGCAACAAACTCATCCTTAAAAGCCTTTACAGATTTTTTATCTCCAAGTAAAATAATAACATCGCCTTCATTGCAACGAACATCTGAGTTAGGACTGAAAACAAATCCTTCTTTTTTATCTTTAAAAGCTAAAACGGTTGCACCTGTTTTATTTTTAACATCCATTTCACCCAATGAAAGATTTTTAAATTTATCTTTAAGAAGATTGTGATTTATTTCCTCTAAGGAATATTCCGAATTTTGATCGCCATTGAGTATTTCCAAAAACTGCACTACACTTGGTCTGGTAACTAATGATGCCATGTAGGAACCACCGACCCTATCGGGCATTACCACATGATCTGCTCCAGCTCTTTTTAATTTCTTTTCAGTATTTCTCTCTGTTGCTTTGGCAATGATTTGAATTTGTGGATTAAGCTCTTTTGCTGTTAAAGTTATAAAAACATTATCTGCATCACTAGGAAGAGTGGTGATGAGGGTGCTTGCTCGTTCAACTCCAGCTTCAACCAAAACAGATTCTAAAACAGCATCACCATGGAGTAATTGATAGCCTTTTTCGTTATTGAAATTATTAATAACATCTGCATTTTTTTCAATGAAAACAATTTCTTTTTTGGAAACCCTTAATCCATTTCCGGCAATTTCTCCATTTTTTCCAAATCCACAGATAATGATATGATTATTTAATTTTTCCAATGCTTTTTTGTCGGTATAGGTTTTGTAAATTTCCTTAAATCGCCCTTCAAATAAGAAGGAAGAAATTACGGAAGCTGTATAAGCAAATAAACCTAAATTTAAGATAATATAAAATACCGTAAACAGCTTCCCATCATCACTTAAAGGTTGAACCTCTTTAAATCCAACGGTTGAAAAAGTAATAACGGACATATAAACGCCATCTCGAAAATCATAGCCTTCAATAATCATAAAGCCTAGACTGCCGAGCAAAATACTGGCTATAATCATCAAGAAAGCATAAAAAAGTTTCTTTAAAGCTGACTGCATGCTTAAATTTAGGTAAAAAGAAGTAATTTCTATTCTGTTACCTCCACACCCTTCCAGAATGCTACATAATTTTCGAATTTTTTAGCCATTTCCTTAGTGTCTGGATAGTACCATGCAGCATCTTTATTTTCTTTGCCATCTACTTTTAAGCTGTAATAAGAAGCTGTTCCCTTCCATGGACAGACTGTATTATAATCAGTCTTTTCATAGAACTCCTTTTTGATTGATTCAGGTGGGAAATAGTGATTGCCTTCGATAATGATAGTATCATCACTTTCAGCTACTACTTGATTGTTCCAAATTGCTTTCATAATTATAGATTTTTAGATTTATGATACTTTAACTTTCTAACTTCACTTTATAAATAACCCCTTGCCCAAAACAGCAAATACCGGAATTAAATACTACCAAAGCGAAAGTGCCATAGTAAATCCAGCTCCATCCTTCAGGGTTTTGAATGCGGTATAAACCAGCATCAATTGCCAGGCTTAAACCAGCACCTATTAAAATTAAACCTAAAATTGTGAAAAATAACCATTTTCGCTTTATCGCCTGCATGACATATGTAACATTTGTTCCAACAAAATTTAACTATCTTCGTGTTTTAGTTTTGTAAGACGAACAGGCGTTATTAAAAGTTTATGAGATATTTAGTTTACAGCCTACTTTTAGTGGGTTTATTTTTGCAAAACACTTTTGCCCAAGTAATTAAGCCCATTAGTTGGGAGAGCTCCATTTTAGAAGAAAACTTAGAAGTAGGTGATACGGCTACTCTTTCCTTCCGAGCGGAAATTGATGAAAATTGGTATTTATATTCATCGGATTTCGATCCGGATTTAGGACCTATGCTTACTGAATTCGAATTTGATGAGGACGATTCTTATCAATTGGTTGATAGCATCATTCCAATTAACCCCTCTGAAGGTTATGATGAAATTTGGGAAGGAGATTATACTTATTTTAAAGGGAAAGGTGAGTTTCAGCAAAAAGTAATCATAAAAGAAATTCCATTTAAGATTGAAACGAGCAATAGTTACCAAGTTTGTTCTGATGTAGACGGTAAATGTATTCCGTTCAGTGATGATTTCTCATTCGGTAAAAAAACAAAATCCTCTGCTGGTACATCAGATGTTGATCAGAAAGAAAAAGCATCAGCTGAAAAAGAAGGTAAAAAAAAACTAATTGATCTTCAGCAAAAAGATTCAAACTCCCCTTATTCCCTATTAGCCTTCATGCTAGTGGCTTTTTTGGCCGGTTTAGCTGCCTTATTAACACCCTGTGTTTTCCCGATGATTCCCATGACAGTTACTTTCTTTACGGGAAAAGCCAAAAATAGAGCGGGAGCTATTCGTCAGGCGGTAATTTATGGGTTGTCAATCATTGTGATTTATGTGGTAGCAGGAACTATTATAGCCGTAATCAATGGCCCTGAATTTGCCAATTGGCTCAGTACACACTGGATTCCTAATGTATTTTTCTTTCTAGTATTCTTTATTTTTGCATTATCATTTCTTGGATTATTTGAAATCAATCTGCCTTCTAGCTTTGTCAATAGAGTAGATGCCAAAGCAGATAAAGGAGGTTTAGGAGGCGTTTTCTTTATGGCTTTTACATTGGTTTTGGTTTCATTTAGCTGTACTGGTCCAATAGTAGGAAGTATTTTAGTAGAATCTGCTGGTGGAATGGTAATTAAACCACTTTTAGGGATGTTTGCTTTTAGTTTAGCTTTTGCAATACCATTTACCCTATTTGCAATTTTCCCTGAATGGTTAAATAGTTTACCAAAATCAGGTGGATGGTTAAATTCTGTAAAAGTAGTTTTAGGGTTTTTAGAACTGGCTTTAGGTTTGAAATTCTTAAGTATAGCCGACCAGGTTTACCATTGGGGAATTTTAGATAGAGATATCTATTTAGTGCTTTGGATTGTCATTTTTGCAATGCTTGGCCTTTATTTATTAGGCAAATTAAGATTGCCTGGAGACAGCCCAATTGAAAAGCTATCCGTAGGAAGATTGATGTTGAGTTTAGTGACTTTCAGTTTTGTATTATATATGATTCCAGGATTATTTGGTGCTCCATTAAAAGCACTTTCAGGTTATCTTCCTCCTATGAGTTCACATGATTTTGACCTTCCAACTCTTATTCGAGAAAATAGCGGAGGCTCTGGAGTAATAAGTGCTGAAGATCAATTATGCGAAGAACCATTATATGGAGATATGCTACATTTCCCACATGGAATAAAAGGCTATTTCGATTATGAACAAGCCTTAGCCTGTGCAAAAGAGCAAGGCAAACCAATTTTTGTGGATTTCACAGGTCATGGTTGTGTAAACTGCCGCGAAATGGAAGCAAGGGTCTGGTCAGATCCTAAAGTATTGAGCAGATTAAAAAACGATTATGTGATGTTGGCTTTATATGTAGATGAAAAGACTGAATTACCTGAAAAAGATTGGTACACCAGCGAATATGATGGAAAAGTAAAGAAATCAATAGGTAAGCAAAATGCTGATTTTCAGATTACACGTTTCAACAATAATGCTCAACCTTATTATGTTTTGCTGGATACTGATGGGGAATTATTGATTGAGCCAATCGCTTATGAAAGAAGCATTAGCAAATTCGTTGATTTTCTTGATGAAGGTAAAGAAAAGTTCGAAGCTAAAAACAAGCCTTAATCAGCTCTTTTTTACTTTCTTTGCCGAATATTCAGTATTAGAATCGAGTTTTAATGTAGGTATACTGAATTTTAATTTAAAGTATAAGAAGAACTAACCCGACCAATTCCGAGGAACTCGGAAAAGCGGGAGGGAAGAAAGTTTAGCGGGCCAGCGTTGGCAAGGAGAGTTGAAGCATTAAACTTTCTTGAATTTTTGTTTCTTTTTGATCAAACAAAAAGAAACAAATGAAAGCAAATGACATTAACTTAACAATTAATATTGTCTGTAATCCATCTTTCCTGAAAATTTTATTAGAATTTTAAATCAAATTTTGTTACTTATAACAACCCTAATTAAAGAACTATTGTACCTTTGCGGGGTTATAAACATTTCAATAGAGAGAATATTTAAGAATGGCAAAAAGAAGAAAGAGCGAACCGCTTAAAGAGGAAGAGAAAAAGCCACTCAACAAAGAAAATTTTAAAAAGCTAACAGGAGTTTTTCAATTCATAAAGCCCTATAAAGGTTACTTTATAGCTGGCCTGTTTTTCTTGTTAATTTCTAGTACAACACTACTTGGGTTTCCTTATGTTATGGGGAAACTAGTAGATGTAGCGCAAGGAAAGACTTCAGGAATATTTACGGAAATAAATACCGTGGCTTTCATACTGATAGGGATATTAGCCGTACAGAGTTTCTTTTCTTTTTTCAGAGTATATCTTTTTGCTCAAGTAAGTGAAAGAGCAATGGCAGATATGCGTGCTAAGCTTTATACTAAATTGATGAGCTTACCCATGACTTTTTATGATAAAAGTAGAGTGGGGGAATTGGTAAGCCGTATCACTTCTGATGTATCTCTTTTGCAAGATACTTTTTCAGTTACACTGGCAGAATTTATTAGACAAGTATCCACTTTAGTTATTGGTGCTGCTATAATCTTTTACTTTACTCCAAAGTTGGCGTTTTTCATGATTGCCACCTTCCCGGTTTTAGTAATTGCTGCCATGATATTCGGTAAATTTATCCGTAAGCTTTCTAAAAAAACACAATCAGAATTAGCTTCCGCAAATATCATAGTGGAAGAAACCTTGCAATCCATTAATATTGTAAAAGCCTTTACAAGCGAATTAACAGAAGTATTGCGTTACCGCAAATCATTGGATAAAGTGGTGAAAGTAGCTTTAAAATCCGCCACTTATAGAGGAGCATTCATCTCCTTTATAATATTTGCCATGTTTGGCGGAATCGTAGCCGTTTTATGGTATGGTGCCAGCCTAGTACAAGAAGGAAGCATGAGTGTGGGTGATTTATTAAGCTTTGTATTGTACACAACTTTTATTGGCGGTTCTATTGCTGGCTTGGGTGATTTATACGGTCAAATTCAAAAAGCTATAGGAGCCTCTGAAAGAGTGATGGAAATATTGCAAGAGGAAGAAGAATTTAAAATAGAGGAAAAGGAAAAGATACAATTAGAGGGAGCAATTCAATTTGAAAATGTCCAGTTTTCCTACCCAACCCGTAAAGATGTGCAAGTACTAAAAGGCTTGAACTTAACTGTGGGAGCTGGTGAGAAAGTAGCTTTGGTAGGGCATAGTGGGGCTGGAAAATCGACCATTATTCAATTACTAATGCGATTTTATCCATTGAGTTCAGGTGAAATTATAGTGGATGATCAAAATATTGACTCTTTATCGATTACAGGCTATCGACAAAATATTGGCATAGTACCGCAGGAAATTATTTTATTTGGTGGATCTATCCGTGAAAATATTGCCTATGGAAAGCCTGATTCTTCGGATGAAGAAGTTATTGCTGCGGCAGAAAAAGCTAATGCATGGCTGTTTATAAAAGATTTTCCTGAAGGGTTGGACACCTTAGTAGGTGAAAGAGGCGTTAAGTTATCTGGAGGACAAAGACAGCGAATAGCCATTGCCCGAGCGATATTGAAAGACCCAAAAATCTTAATATTGGATGAAGCAACCTCCTCATTAGATGCGGAATCAGAAAATTTAGTTCAACAGGCTTTAGATGAGTTGATGAAAAATAGAACTACCATTATTATTGCCCATCGATTGGGGACTATACGTAAAGTAGATAAGATCTTTGTATTGAATGAAGGTCAAATCTCTGAACAAGGTACGCACCAAGAACTATTAGAGTCCGAAAATGGAACTTACAGTAACCTGGTAAAACTTCAGTTACAAGATTAAATGATGAAAATTAAATATTACTTTTTAAAAGCTATTTTTTGGCTATTGAGTAAAATTCCATTTTGGTTTTACCATGGACTTTCAAGTCTGATTGGGTTTATATTTATCAAAATAAAAATCTATCGCTACAAAGTAGTAATGGATAATTTAAGCAAGTCTTTTCCTGATAAATCCGAAAAGGAAATCAAAAAGATTGCTAGTAAATTCTATTATCATTTCGCAGATTTACTTATTGAAAGTATTAAGGCATTTGGATTTTCAAAATCAACTATCAAAAAGCGATATAAAATTAATCCAAATCCAGATGTGCAAAAATTAATGGATGATAAAATAAACATTGCATTGATTTTACCACATTTTGCCAATTGGGAATGGGCGGCACAGGCTTTTAATTTTATGGTGGAAAGAAATCAGCCATTGTCTATGATCATGTATAAACCTTTAACAAATAAGGTGATGGATAAGCTGATGAAAGATAATAGGACTCGTTTTCCTGGCAACCATCTATTTCCTAAAAACAATGTAATGAGAGAAGTAATTGCACATCAAAATGAGCATTTTCTTTTAGGTTTTGCTGCAGACCAATCTCCAGCTAATGTTTATAATTCCTATTGGATGGAGTTTCTAGGCAGAGAAACTGGCGTTTTTTTCGGAGTTGAAAAATTTTGTAAGAAATTTGATTTGGTGCCTGTATATGCTCACGTTAGAAAAGTAGGACGTTCTCGATTTGAGGTTGATTTGGAAATTATTACGAGAGAACCGAATGAAACAGCCTATGGCAAGATTACAGAAAACCATATGAGGTTATTGGAAAAGGACATTTACAAAAACCCACACTTGTGGCTCTGGACTCATAAAAGATGGAAGCGAAGCAAACCCGCTGATTATGAGCAAAAAAGACCACAAGAGTAATAAAAAGAACTTTTTTAAAACAGAAATGAGCATTTTTCAGTAAATAAAATGCTATATTAACCTTAAACCCAATACATAATGAGCGAATCAAATAAGGAAGATAAGTTAGAGTTAAATAAAATAAGAAAAGCTTTTAAAGATAGAGATTGGAACGAGATCAAAAGCTCTGACTCTTGGGCAATCTTCAAAATCATGTCTGAGTTTGTGGATGGTTTTGAGAAGTTAGCCAAAATTGGCCCATGTGTTTCTGTTTTTGGTTCAGCACGAACTAAACCTGACCATCCTTATTATAAAATAGCTGAGGAAGTGTCTGCTAAACTAGTCCGTCATGGTTATGGTGTTATCACAGGTGGTGGCCCAGGTATAATGGAGGCTGGAAATAAAGGTGCTAAAAGTGAAAATGGTAAATCAGTAGGATTGAACATAGTGCTTCCTTTTGAGCAATTCAACAATATTTACATCGATCCAGATAAATTAATTACATTCGATTACTTCTTTGTAAGGAAAGTTATGTTCGTTAAATACGCACAAGGTTTTGTGGTAATGCCAGGAGGTTTTGGCACTATGGATGAACTTTTTGAGGCTTTAACACTAATTCAAACACATAAAATAGGTCGATTCCCAATCGTTCTAGTAGGTAAAAAATTCTGGTCGGGTTTAATCGATTGGATTAAAGACACCCTTATTGAAGCAGAAAATAATGTGAGTCCAGAAGACATGGATTTATTCACAGTAGTAGATACCCCAACTGAAGCAGTAAAAGTGATAGATAATTTCTATTCTCAATTTATGCTTTCACCAAACTTCTAAAGTTATTAGCAGTTAACAGTTTATATGACAGATAGTAAATTTGCCTTATACATCTCGGTAGCATCTTTAGTCACTTTTTTAATTGTGGCATTTTTGGGTAATCAAAATACTCCAGAAACCCATAAACCAGTAATGGAGCCTTCTGATCCGATTGCTTTTACTAATGCCAAGACAATCCCTCTCCCTGATAGAATTGATTTGGCTGGGGAAGAGGCACCATTGGAAATTGATGATGTAAAAGAACGCTTAGATAAGGAATTGCATATAAATTCATATTGGCATAATAATACTATATTTCTCTTTAAACGTGCTAATCGATGGTTTCCAGTAATTGAGGCAATTTTAGAAAAAAATGGTATCCCTGATGATTTTAAATATTTGGCCTTGATTGAAAGTGGGTTAGAAAATGTTGATAGTTATGCAGGTGCAGCAGGATTTTGGCAAATATTAAAAAGTACTGGCAGGGAATATGGCTTGGAAATCAATAGAGATGTGGATGAAAGGTACCATCCAGTAAAGTCCACAGAAGCCGCTTGTCAATATTTAAAAAGATCTTACGATAAGTTTGGTAACTGGACTCTAGTGGCTGCATCATACAACAGAGGTATGAGAGGTATGCAAAATGCCCTTGATCATCAAAAAGTAGATAATTATTATGATTTGAAGTTAAATGATGAGACTTCAAGATATGTATTTAGAATATTAGCTATCAAACAAATTTTTGAAAGTCCATCAGATTATGGTTTAAATATTGATAAGGAGCATTTATATCAACCTTATGTTTATCGCTATGATACCATTAGAAACTCCACTGATTGGGTAGAATATGCTAAAGAGAAAAAAACTACCTACAAAACCTTAAGAATCTATAATCCTTGGATTCAGGATGATGACATAAGAATTGGAAGAAATGAATATTACGTAGTGAGTTTGCCAGATGGGAATTAAAAAATAATTCCTACTTCCAATCCCACAAAATCATTTCTTAATTTAAAATTATCTTCATAAATATTCTGCTTAATAACATTTAGCAAACCTCGTTGATAAACTACACCTCCAAATATTTTAGTATTTATGCCAAAACTATACTCCAGACCGATAGCTAATAATGAATTTAAATCTACAAATCTGAAGCTTTGAACAATGTTTTCTGCATCACCTTCATTATTGGTCATAAAATCTACAGTACCACCAAATTGAAAATAAATTTTCTTATCTAAACCTATTTCTTCCGTTAACAACTTTAATGTAATAGGGACTTGTAAATATTGAGGACTATAGTCTTCACTGTAGGTTGTACCAATTGAATCAGCAGTAAAAGCAGATCGCTTTGAAGTGAATATAAGACCGGTACTAAAATAATGATTCTCTTTAAATTCGATATCAAATACTGGGCCTAATTGAAAACGCAAACCAACACCATCGGTGTTAAAATCAGTATTATCTGTTTCTGCATCAATTCTATTAAAGGAAATAGTTGGTGCAGCTTTGAATCCGAACCTTACTTGTGCCTCAGCTATGCAAACTGAAAACAATAATAGGGTAGAAAAGAGCAATTTTTTCATTTATTTTGGGTTTTGATATTCAGAACAAATATACTAATTGACTTATGCAAAGTAATAAATATTATATACTAACTTCTTTATTCTTCTTTATTGTATTATCAGCTTGTAAAGATTCAGATAAATTTTGCCAGGAGGCACCCAATATTGATGATATTGAGGTTGAAATCCCATTAAATGACCTCACAGATGATATGGTCGCTTTAAATACTCAACAAGAAGCTTTACGGTTCGCTCATGAGAATCCCTTTGTGACAAATTATTTTTTTGAGGGAAGAAGATATAATTCAGATTCCATAGTGGCTAAAAGCATGGTCAATATCTTTTCAAATCCATCTTATGAAGACACGCTTTATCATCAGGTCAAAAATACCTTTGGTGATTTCTCTGAATTAAATCAAGAATTTGAGGAAGCTTTTCGATATTATAAATACTATTATCCAGAAATTACTATTCCCGAATTAGAAATGGTACTAGCAGGATTACAAAAAGATTTATTTGTGTCCGATAGCTTAATCAGTATAGCTGCTGATTACTTTTTAGGTCCTGATGCAGCTTATGTACCTAATGGAGTCCCTGATTATATATTAATGCGCTATGAAAAAGAATATATAGTGCCTATGAGCATGCTACTAATCACCCAAAAGCATAATGAAACGGATCAAAGTGACCAAAGCCTATTGGCCGATATGATTTTTTACGGGAAGTCTTACTATATGACCAAAATGACAATACCATGTACCCCTGATTCATTATTAATAGGTTATACAGCTAAAGAGATTGAAGATATTAATAAAAATGAACATATCATTTGGGCTAATTTTTTGGAAAATGATCTGCTATATGAAACCAGTCATTTCATGAAAAATAAATTTTTAGGAGAAAGACCTAAAACATTTGAAATTAGCCAACAATGCCCTGGTAGAATAGGGATATGGGTAGGATGGCAGATTGTAAAATCCTATATGAGGAACAATCCTGATGTAAGTCTACAGGAGTTAATGCAAAATACAGATGCTCAGCAAATCTTTAGTCAATCAAAATACAAACCTAAAGGATAAATATTAATCTTCTTTAGTAGATAATATTTAAAAAATACAATTTCATAATTTCTATTGTAGAATTAATTAGCTAATTTATATGCAATTAGTAAAAAGCTACAATTATGAATCCTGCAGAAAAAGGTTGGCTTAAAGAGTATATCAAATTTAGGAGCCCGTTTCCAATTGATTTGAACCAATATCAAATTCAAGATCAAGATAATTTGTTATATAAGATAATTCAGCCTACAGGTTTAATTTATGGCCATCCAATACATGCACCTGGTTTACGACATCCAAAGGAACAAAGATGGAATAGCTTAGGTAAGATGAAAATTGTATTACTGGAAAGCTTTATTCATAGTGCTAGCTTAAAGCAAAGTAATTTACCCGAATCAGAAAATGATTGGCAAGATTATTATTTAGAGACAAGTCAATCAATAGGTCAGTTTTATTCGGTTTTAGATCCTAAAATAAACAAAAAAAAGCTTTTCTTTTTTAGCAAACCAAAATTGGATGATTCTCGCTTTACAGAACAAGTTTTGCATAGAAGATTATTCTTAAAATCTCGTTGGGATAATTACTGGGCAAGCCTTTTTCAAAATAGTCTGCTTTTTTTAGATACCTATTATTTTGGAGAATGGCGAGCAGAAAAATTTAGTAATATAAAATGGCATAAAGACGCTATGAAAATGTTGCTATTAAAAGTAATTGCAGCTGCAGCTCATGCCAATCAAATTATTGAAAGAGAGGAACGAAATATGTTTTTCACATTTTTGAGTTCTTCAAACTTATCTAAAGATCAGAGTAAAATTGCTAAAGAAGCTTTTAGAGATGGGATCACTTTAGACCAGATTGATTTAAGACAAGCTGACACATGGTTATTAAAAAAATATGTATTGGAATTAGCGATATTGATGATATGGGCTGATAAAGTAGTTAGCATTGAGGAAAGGGCCTTCTTAACCAGATTAGCACAACGCTTAAACATTTCTGAAGAAGAACTGGATATTAGTTTGATAGCCATTGAGTCTTTTGTTATTGAAAATTGGAAGGAAGTCTATTTTCTTCAAAACAAACATTCATTTCAAGTGATTAGCGAAACAATTCTACAAAGGATTACTTTCGTTTTGCAGAGTCACAAAGAAAGTATTGCTCAAGAAATTAAAGAGAGAAAGGAATTATTAAATTTATTAGAAAAATATAAGAGTGAATCCTTAAATGCTGAGGAAAAAGAAAAAATGAGAGTTCAATTGATTGATATATTAAAATCAATTCCAGCTTTTGTAATTATAGCACTTCCTAGTTCTTTTTTAACCTTGCCTTTGTTGCTTAAAGTTTTACCAAAGAGTGTATTCCCCTCAGGTTTTCTGATTTAAATTCTCAAGAAAAATAGACTTATTTAAATAGCAATTAAACTAAATCCTTTGGCGTTTTTCTCTGAGGAATCAATAATGAAAGTAAGATTGAAAGAAGTAAAGTTGAGAAAATCACACTAAATGAAGCCATCGTATTGATATGAACATTTACAAGCTCTAATAACATTTTTGCCCCAATAAAAATTAAAATAAATGAAAGCCCTTTCTGTAGTAAATAGAACTTATCAATAATTCCAGCCAGTAAGAAGAACTTTGCTCTTAAACCTAATATGGCAAAAATATTTGAGGTGTATAGAATAAATTCATTTTGTGTAATTGCAAACACTGCAGGAATAGAATCCACAGCAAATATTAAATCAGTTGATTCAACTAACAGAATTACTAAAAAAAGTGGTGTGAACAATATCATTTTACCTCTTCTAATAATAAACTTACCGCTAAAATTCCCTTTTGTGATATTAAGATACTTTCGTGCAAATTGAATAATCACATTCTTTTCAGGGTCAAGGTCATCTTCTGCTTTTTGAAAGAATATTTTAACACCACTGTAAACCAGAAAGGCTCCAAAAATATAAAGAATCCAATGGAATTGTTCTACTAGGAATGCACCTAAAAATATGAAAATAGCCCTAAATACAATAGCTCCTAATACCCCCCAAAATAAGATTTTGTGATAAAGAGTTTCTTCAACTTTAAAATACCTTAGGATTAAGAGAATGACGAAAATATTATCAACAGATAATGCATATTCGGCTACGTAGGCGGAAAAATATTCCAACATCACTACAGTACCTCCATAAAACTCATATATCAAATAGCCAAAGGCAACTGAGATTACAATCCAGAAAATGGATTGATAGGTAGCCGATTTTAAAGATACTTTTTTGGCATCTTTATTGAAAAATCCCAGGTCGAAAATGAGGAAAATAATGATAACTGCACCGAATATACTGTAGAGTATATGTTCCGTGTTATCAAAAAAAGTTAAAATACCATCCATAGATTAATTCTTCCCCATTGAATCCGAAAGATAATTTATTTGTAACTTTTTATAGACTTTTATAAAGAAAATAATACGAAGTTTATCGAATTCTTTCCTATACAAGCGTATTAGAAGTCTCTTTTATGCAATTTGGATGTAAGGTTATAGCTAAAAAACCACTTCAAATACAGTAGTTTTTAGATTAGTTGGAGCTTGAATGGGTTAAGTTGATGGTTTTAAAAGATAGAGGGCGAGCCTAACTTTAGCTCACCCTTTAGAAATTCTATGAAATTTAACTATTTAACGCTGATTATATCCTGATCGGTTATATTATAATGCTCAATGACTGCATTATAGTCATTAAAATCAACTGTGTCTGCTGTTCTTCCATTTGTAAACTGCCCTGGTACCACAACTACTCGTGCAATCCAATTATCAGTGAAAGTTGCTCCTAATTTATTAAGGTCAAAATTAGAATCTAAAAACAATACGACATCAAACATAGTGAAATCATAGTTATAAACTAAGGTTCCATGTTCAGTGAATTCCGTTTGAGGCAAAGCTCTCCATAAATCAGGGTCATCAGTAGATGGATCAGAATACAAAAAATAAACTAATACTTTATCCGTTTCCAACATTTGGAAGTCCTCAGGGAACTCTAAAAGTAAGCTATATTCATTTGAAGCAGAAAATGTTAGGTCAACATATTCAAATACAAAGGCTTCTTGCCCATCTTGTCCGTCTTGCCCAGCAGGACCTTGGGGTCTCTGCCCTTGACTAACCGGGGCACCATCTTGGCCGTTGAAAGTACAGCTACCTAAAAAAATTAAATTTATTGCGAGGATTAAATTGAAAAGTTTTTTCATGGCTATATATTTTGTTGATTAGGTAAATCTAACCAAAAAATATGCCAAAGGCGATATTGTCTATTGAACTTGATGTCAAAATGACTTTTTAACTACTGATGTAGGACTTGATTAACATTCCTATAAATAGGAGAATAAAGATAACTCCCTTAATGATATTGTCATTAAGTCGTGAGTTTTTTAATGTTCTGAAGATGTTCGTAATCATGAATCAAATATAACTTACTGAGAATAAAGAAGCTAAACACCCTTTTTTTCAATGCGTAATATTTAAATCATTTTCACTTTTTGATACAAAATAGTTTGATTTTATATCTAAACACTACAATCTTTTTTGTAAAAATAAATTTATCAAATTAAAACAACCGCACTAAATTTACATGACAGGTCATTTTTTAAAATTAAATATAATAGAAGAGTGTAGTTTTAATACATAGGTTAAAAAGAGAAGTGATTTCCGAAATCAGATTCTTGCCTGATAGGTATAAAGGTCGAAATATCTGCCTTTTTTAGCTATAAGATCATCGTGCTTCCCTTTTTCAGCTATTCTACCCTCCTCAATTACTAAGATTTGATCTGCTTGTCTGATGGTACTCAATCTATGGGCAATTACAAAAGTGGTTTTCCCTTTCATAAGCTCCTTTAAACTCGATTGAATATAGTGTTCGCTTTCAGTATCCAAGTTGGATGTGGCCTCATCCAATATCAAAATCTTTGGGTTGGCTAAAATGGCCCTAGCAATGGCTATTCTTTGTTGCTGTCCGCCCGATAGTTTTACTCCTCTCTCTCCGATTTGTGTATCTAAGCCCGCTTCAAATTTATCAGTAAACTGATTGACATATGCTGAATTGACAGCATTTAAAAGTTCCGCCTCGGTTGCATCTGGTCTGGGGAATAAAATATTATCTCTAATTGTACCTTCGAATAAAAAATCTTCTTGAAGGACAACTCCTAGCTTGCTTCTATAGCTTTCTAAAGTGATTTTTTGTAAATCATGACCATCTACCATAATTTTTCCGTCATCAGGATTTAAGAAAGAAGAAACTAAGCCTGAAATTGTACTTTTACCTGAACCAGATGTACCTACAAAGGCGGTTACAGAACCAGGTAATGCTTCGAAACTAATATTTTTAACTACATCTTTATCTTCCTCATAAGCAAAAGAAACATTCTCAAATTGGATTTGACCCCTTACGTCTTTTAACTCAATTGTTCTATTGGGATTGTCAGTTTCCACAGGAGTATTCATTATTTCTTCTGTTCTATCCAATCCAGCAAATGCTTCTGTCAATTGACTTCCAATATTGCTCATTTGGACAATAGGCGCAATCATAAAGCCCAGATATAGAGTGAAAGCAAGAAAATCTCCAAAAGTCAGTTGATCATTCATAATCATCCAACCACCAATACCCATAATTCCTGCTGATGCCAAACCTAAAAGTAAGGTAGCGGAGCTCGTGATTAAACTGGTAGCAGTTAAACTTGATTTTATATTTTTGAATAATCTATCTACTCCTTCTGCAAAAACTCTTATTTCCTGAAGTTCGGCATTAAAGCCTTTTATGACCCTTATTCCACCTAAAGTTTCGGTTAATCTCCCCGTAACTTCAGCATTGATTTTTCCTCTTTCTCTAAAAATAGGTCTAATTTTTCCGAAAGCTTTCAGAGATATAAAACCAAAAATAGCAACAGGAACCAACACATAAAGTGTCATCATGGGGCTGATGGTGATGAGAATTATTAAACAAACAACGGAAGTCAATATTCCGCCTACCATTTGAGCCAAGCCTGTCCCTACTAAATTCCGAACTCCTTCCACATCCGTCATAATTCTGGAAACCAACTCTCCTGTTTTGGCATTATCAAAATAACGAATAGGGAGTTTTAAGATGTGAGATTGAACCTTTGATCTGAGTTGAGCAATTAGGTTTTGGGCTTCAACACTTAATATTTGAGTTAATGCAAATGAGGTGACTGCTTGAATTATGATTGCCCCAACCACTGCAAAAATCAAATATTTCAACATTTCCAGATCCCCATTTGGCACAATTTCATCTACCAAAATTTTACTGGAACCAGGCAAAACTAAAGAAGCTGCCCTACTAATAATAATAAGAATTAAGCCAATTAGAATATATTTTCTTCTTGGCCAAATAATAGTCTTAAATGCCGATGCTAAAGTAGTTTTTGAGGATTGATCTTGCTGTGCCATAAAATATTAGGAAAGCTTTTGTTTACGGTCAACCCTTTTAAAAGTTCTTTTGATTAGTTTTTATTTTGATTGTTTAATTAAACGCATCAAATATTCACCATATCCACTTTTTACTAAAGGCTCGGCTAATTTCTTTAACTGGCCTTTATCAATAAAACCCATACGGAAAGCTACTTCTTCTATACAACCAATTTTTAGACCTTGTCGCTCTTCAATTACTCTTACAAATTCAGATGCCTGCATTAATGATGAGAAAGTTCCTGTATCTAACCAAGCAGTCCCCCTGTTCAGCACACTAACTTTCAATTTTCCTTCTTCCAGGTATTTTTTGTTCACGTCAGTGATTTCTAGTTCTCCTCTATGGCTAGGTTTAATATTTTTAGCAATGTCAATTACCCGATTATCATAAAAATAAATACCAGGAACCGCAAAAGATGATTTTGGATTTTCAGGTTTTTCCTCTATAGAAATTGCTTTTCCCTCGTCATTAAACTCTACCACTCCGTATCGCTCAGGGTCATGCACATGATAAGCATAAACAATTCCGCCATCTGGCTTACTGTTGCTTTGTAATAAGTTAGACATGCCAGAGCCATAAAAGATATTATCGCCTAAAATCAAAGCCACGTCATCATCACCCACAAAATCTTCTCCTATAATGAATGCTTGCGCCAATCCTTCAGGTTTTTCCTGAACGGCATATTCAAAATTGCATCCAAGTTGAGAGCCATCCCCTAGCAACTGTTTGAAAAGACCAGTATGCTCAGGAGTTGAAATGATTAAAATATCTTTTATTCCGGCCAACATCAAGGTCGAAAGCGGATAATAAATCATAGGTTTATCATAAACGGGCATGAGTTGTTTACTTAATACAATAGTTAATGGATGTAATCTCGTTCCCGATCCTCCTGCTAATATTATTCCTTTCATTTCGATAGATTTTTTAATTTAAAGATTTTAGAGCCCAGACTGGTTCTTTACATCTTCGCCTCTAATTGTATTGACCTTAATTCTAATTTCTTTCTTTATACATTTCATCGTAATACTGCTGATAAGCACCGGAGGTGACGTTTTTCAGCCATTCTTCATTCTCCAGATACCAATCTATTGTCTTAGAAATACCTTCTTCAAATTGTAGGCTAGGTTTCCAGCCTAATTCGTTCATGATTTTCTTGGCATCAATGGCATATCTTAAGTCGTGGCCAGCGCGATCTTTCACATAGGTGATCAGCTTTTCTGAAGTCCCTTCTTCCCTTCCCAGCTTTTCATCCATAACCTTGCACATGACCTTGATCAAATCTAGGTTTTTCCATTCGTTGAAACCACCAATATTGTAAGTCTCTTTGTTTTTGCCCTTGTGATAGACCATATCAATTGCTATTGCATGGTCTATTACATAAAGCCAATCCCTGATATTTTCACCCTTTCCGTAAACCGGAAGAGCTTTATTATTTCTGATATTATTGATAAAAAGCGGAATTAATTTTTCTGGAAACTGATTAGGGCCATAATTATTGGAGCAGTTGCTGATGACAATGGGCAGTCCATAAGTATTGGCATAAGCTCTTACGAAATGATCAGAACCCGCTTTGGAAGCAGAATAGGGTGATTGCGGATCATAGGAAGTTTCTTCAGTAAAAAAACCACCATCATCAACTGAGCCATAAACCTCATCAGTGGAAACGTGGTAAAAGCGCTTGCCTTCAAAATTATCTTGCCATTTATCCTTGGCGGCATTAAGCAAAGTTACTGTGCCAAATATATTGGTTTTTAAAAACTCTAAGGGCTTGCTAATGGACCTGTCCACATGAGATTCAGCAGCCAAATGGATCACTCCATCAAAATCATATTTTTCAAAAAGATCGAAGATAAAAGCTTCATTAGTTATATCTCCTTTTTCAAAAATATAGTTAGGCTCATCTTCAATATCCATAAGGTTTTCCAAATTCCCTGCATAAGTCAAAGCATCAAGATTAACAATTTTATAGTCAGGATATTGGTGTACAAATAATCGAACAACATGGGAGCCTATAAAGCCAGCTCCTCCTGTAATTAAGATAGTTTTCAATGTTTTAGGGTTTTTATTTGAAATCAAAAATAAAGATTGTATTACACAAAACAGGATTCATCACAATTTTTATTTCAATAGTATTCAAAACTTCCGTTTATTTGTAAAAATTTTTAATATACTATGTCAGAAGTAGATAAAAAACCACAAAATTCGAATAGTTCAGACGAAATAGATTTACGGGAATTGTTTTCCTCTATAGGGAGATTTTTTAAAAATATATTTACAGGCATTCTAATGATGATTATTCACTTTAGGAATGCAACCATTAAACATTTTAAAATAATTTTGATATTCGGTATTCTTGGAGGATTTACTGGTATTGCTTTAAATTATTATCTGCCAGATTATTACAGTAGCTATATGTTAATCAATTCTAAGCACTCAAGCGGAAGATTGATGGAGAACTCTGTTGATAAGCTGCAGCAACTTTGCGCAGAGCAGAACTATTCTCAATTAGCTAAAATTTTGGATATAGATAGTTCCCAAGCTAAAAACCTTAAAGGGTTTAGTTATGAGCCTTTTGTTTCGGAAGAAGAAATTGTAGAGTTAGAGGTTTTAAAAGAACAACTTAAAGGCAAAATTGAGGATGAAGAAACTATAAATAAATTTGTTGAAAAGCTGAAATTAGATAATAAAGCTACCTATAAGATTTTTGTTCATGTGTTTGATAATCAGGGATTGGTAGAGTTGCAAGAACCTCTTGTAAATTATTTTAGAGAAAATCAATATGTCTCAAAGAGATTGGAAATTGAGCAAGATAACCTTAAAGATAAAGCCAATAATATAAAGGAAGAGCTATCAAAGTTAGACAGCTTAAAAAGAATCTTGATGGATAGCTATAATTTATTAAGTGATAATGGTAAATCTGGAAGTAATAATGTGATTTTAAGTGAAGAAAAGCTTGATCCGATTGCAGTTTTCGAGGAAAGTAAAATTCAATACAGAGAGTTACAAAGAGTGAAGGAAGAGATTTTTCTAATGCCAAGTTTTGAGCTTATTGATGGATTTACTGTATTCTCGAAACCTGATAGCCCAGGCTTAATTAAACTAGGTTTTTATTCTGGATTAGTCGGGGTAGGAATTGGTTACATCATTATTTTATTACTTGGTTTTAATAAATACTTAAACAAAGTAGAATCAGAAAACAGAAGGAAAGAAGAACTTGCTAGTTAATTTAGAAAGGAGATTTAAAATCAGTAAATATTAGATTTTTCTGATCTTTTTCAGAAACAATTCTTTTTTCTACATCTATTTTCCAATCAATATTTAAAGAGGTGTCATCATACATGATGCCTCTTTCATTTTCTGGGCTGTAATAATTATCACATTTATAAAAGAATTCGGCTTCTTCACTAATTACCGCAATTCCATGAGCAAAGCCCCTAGGGATGTATAATTGCTCTTTATTATCTGCTGAAAGGTGTATTGAGAATGTTTTGCCATATGTAGGTTTGTCTTTTCTTAAATCAATCGCAATATCCAATACTTCGCCCTTCAAAACCCTAACTAATTTGGCTTGCGCCATTGGCGGTACTTGCATGTGCAATCCACGGATCACCCCATAAACTGAGCGTGATTGATTATCTTGAACGAATTCACATTGAATACCTGTAGCATCTTCGAATTTCTTTTGGTGGAAACTTTCAAAAAAATAGCCCCTTGCATCTTTAAAAACAGTAGGCTTAATGATGTATAAATCGTCAAATTCGGTTCGTGTAATATTCATGTTCAAGTTTTTATGCAAAAAAAACACAACATTCGGTTTTTACCATGTCTTATTAGGCTTTATCTATTAAATTTGCAGCGTGATAAAACAAGTGATATCCATTTTTGAAAAAGAAGTAAAATTAGAATGGCGAAATAAAACCGCCTTCAATGGAATATTACTGTATTTAGTAAGTACAATTTTCATCTGCTACCTTAGCTTCAATGTAAAAACAGGGCAGATGCAAACCGTTACTTGGAATGCACTTTTCTGGATTATCATTGTGTTTGCCAACATTAATGGTGTAGCTAAAAGTTTTTTACAAGAAGGCGAAGGAAGAATGCTGTATTATTACACATTATGTAAACCTCAAGTCATCCTGAGCGGAAAGCTTATTTTCAATGTATTGCTATCAGTTTTGATTGCTTTGATTGGCTTTTCAGTTTATGCACTTATTTTAGGAAATCCTGTATCGAATCATATTTATTTTCTATTGACGATATTATTTGCGTCAATTGGGTTTTCAGGCGTTTTGACTTTGGTTTCAGGAATTGTATCCAAAGCCAATAATAGTACAGCCTTGATGGCGGTGCTAAGTTTCCCAATTTTATTGCCCATTTTATTGATGTCAGTAAGGCTTTCTAAAAATGCAATAGATGGGATTGACATTAGCTTAATGAATGACAAACTGTTTACTTTAATATCCGTAGATGCAATTGTTATCACTACGGCATTTATATTATTTCCTTTTATCTGGAGAAATTAAATAGAGCCTATTAGGCAAATACAAGAGATGAACTTGTCTCTGCTTGATAATGAGTACCAAATAATAATTGTCTGTGAAATTTATTATTATTCTATATATGAAATGAGAAAAACTTGGTGGAAAATTATAGGGGTTGCGCTGGTGTTCTACACACTCATAGCTGGATTGTTGATGGATGCACCCCGATTAGCAATTTTAAATGAAACCATTCGTGCCATGCATTTTCATGTGCCCATGTGGTTCGGAATGGTCATCATGTTGACGGCTGCCGTTATTTTCTCAATCCGCTACCTAAGAACAGGCAATCAAAAATTTGATACTTACGCCATTGAGCTAGTAAACACCTCTATTCTTTTTGGAATATTAGGTTTGGCTACGGGTATGATTTGGGCAAACTATACCTGGGGTGCACCTTGGAGTGGAGACCCAAAACAAAATGCTTCAGCAATCGGGATGTTGATTTATTTTGCCTATATTCTTTTGAGAAATTCCATTACCGACCCACAGCAAAAAGCTAAAATAGGTGCAGTTTATAATATTTTTGCCTACGCCACCTTAATCCCATTATTATTTATTTTACCTAGACTCACCGATTCTTTACATCCCGGAAATGGAGGTAATCCAGGCTTTAATGCTTATGAACTGGATGGCAGATTAAGAATGGTGTTTTATCCAGCCGTAATCGGATGGACATTGCTAGGCGTTTGGCTAACGGAATTGAGAATTAGGTTATCATTTATAAAATCAAAGATTGATGAAGAAGATTAAATATATTTTGGTTTTCTCTTTACTGATGATGAGTTTAGGGCTTTCTGCTCAGAAAACTGAAATAGTAGAGGAAGACTATGCCAACGATAGAATTGAAATGGCAGATAGTATGAGAGCAGATGGAAAAATCTATGTCTTGGTTGCTATTATCGTGACACTTTTTGTTGGTTTCACACTTTACGCAATAATGACAGAGCGAAAAGTAAAAAAATTAGAAAAATCCTTAAAAGAGAGAGAATAAAGAATTTTTTGGGTAGTACCTTTGTTCCAATCGGAGAATAAATTTTAGTTATGAAGAAATCGTATATTTTTGGCATAATTGTAATCGCAGCCGCTATTATGATGATTGTTTCCACAGCAGGAGACGCCAGTTCCTATGTTACTTTCAATGACGCGCATGATATGGCATTGGATGGGAATAATACAAAAATCCATGTGGTGGGTGAATTAAAGAAAAGTGCAGAAGGTGAAATTATTGGTTTAAATCCTTCTGACGACAAATTATCTTTCACTTTCATGATGGTTGATGAAAATGGAATGGAACAAGAAGTATTTTACAATGAACCTATGCCAGCAGATTTTAAACGTTCAGAGCAAGTGGTGGTGATTGGATCATTCCAAAAAGGAACTTTTGTTGCGGATAAGATTTTAATGAAATGCCCGTCAAAATATCAAGAAGAAACTGTTATTTAATTTGATTCCAAAAATATGATACATACTACAATAGGTGACATTGGTCACCTTTTTGTTATTATAAGCTTTGTAGCTGCCCTCATTTCAATATTCAATTTCTACAAAGCAGAAAAAAGTCCATTACCCGAACTGCAAAAAGGCTGGTTAAAAAACGGGCAAATCACTTTTTTACTTCACGGATTAGCTGTTTTTGGCATTGTCATAACACTTTTCACTATCATTTCTAATCATTACTACGAGTACTTCTACGCATGGAGTCACTCATCTAGAGCGCTTCCAGTGGAATATATCATTTCCTCTTTCTGGGAAGGTCAGGAAGGGAGTTTCTTGTTATGGTTATTCTGGAATGTCCTTTTAGGTTTTATCATTTTATTAACCAATAAAAAATGGGCGCCATCTGTTATGCTGAGTTTTGCTGTAGTTCAAGCATTCCTTTCTTCCATGATACTGGGAGTAGTTATAGGCGATTTCAAAATCGGTAGTTCTCCATTCATTTTGTTGCGAGAAGCGATGGATGCACCTATTTTCAATATTAATCCTGACTATGTTCCAGAAGACGGAACAGGATTAAATCCATTATTGCAAAATTACTGGATGGTGATTCACCCACCAGTTTTATTCTTAGGATATGCTACCACTTTAATTCCTTTTGCTTATGCGATTGGTGGTTTATGGAAAAAAGATTTTAAAGGGTGGGTTAGACCTGCTTTGCCATGGGCGTTATTTTCTGCTGCTATTTTAGGAGTTGGAATTTTAATGGGTGGTTATTGGGCTTATGAAACTTTGAACTTTGAAGGTTTCTGGAACTGGGATCCAGTTGAAAATGCTTCATTAGTACCTTGGTTAGTTTTGGTGGCGAGCATCCACACCATGATTACCTACAAAAAGAGTGAAACGGCATTGAAAGCTTCCATTATTCTAGTTCTTTCAGTTTTTCTAATGGTTTTATATGCTACTTTCATGGTAAGAAGTGGAGTACTTGGAGAATCATCTGTACACTCATTCACTGATTTAGGCTTGTCAGGTCAATTGCTATTGTATTTATTGAGCTTCTTAATTGTTTCGATTGTTTTAGCAGTTGTTCGCTGGAAGCACATTCCTTCCACTGAAAAAGAAGTTTCTACCTATTCAAGAGAATTCTGGATATTTATGGGAGCTACTTTACTTTGCTTAATGGGCTTTCAAATTTTACTACCGACTTCAATTCCGGTTTACAATTCAATCATTCAATCATTTGGAGGAATCTCCAATTTAGCTCCTCCGGCTGACCAAGTAGAGTTTTACACCAAATGGCAAATGTGGTTTGCTGTAGGCTTAGCTATTTTATCAGGAACAGGCCAATTTTTCTGGTGGCAAAAAATGAAAAAGTCAGAAGTGAAAGAATCGCTTTTATTTCCAATTTTGATCACTTTAATGATTTCCGCTTTAATTATAGTATTGGCAGGGATGACCAATATTCCATATATTATTTTGGTGATTGCAGCGGTTTACACTATAGTGGCAAATGCTAAAATATTCTTCAAAATTGTTAAAAGTAACTATAAACTTTCCGGTGGTGCCATTGCACATATTGGCTTGGGTATGATGCTTTTGGGAATCTTATTTTCCACTGGTTATTCCAGAACTATTTCATTGAATGAAACAGGCTTATTATTAACTAATTCAGAAGAAGTAGAGGATAATTTTAATCAGGAAAATATTCCGCTTTTCATTAATGATCCTCAAACAATGGGAGAATATACGCTTACATATAGAGGGCGATTTTATGAGACTCATAGTGGAGGATATGTAAAAGCTTCTTATTTAGAAGATACACCCAATGAAAATTTTAAAATTGTGAAAAGAGAGATCCAAAGGGAAGATGAAAACTTAATAAAAGGGGATACTTTGGAGGTTTATGGCGCTAATCATTACTATAAAGTAGATTACCTACATGCTAGTGGCGATAAATTTTCACTTTTCCCTCGTGCTCAGATAAATGCTGATATGGGAGGATTGATTTCTTCACCTGACATCAAAAGAACACTTACCAAAGATTTATACACTCATGTATCCTCAGTACCTGACCCAACCCAAGAAATTGAATGGTCAGAAGCTAAGGAAATGGATGTTACCTTTGGCGAAAAGTTTTTCTTAAACGATTTTGTCACCGTTTTGGAAGATGTGAAAAGAGTGGAAGAAATTGAAGGTGAAAAATTGAAAGGAAATGATCTAGCTGTAAGAGCTACAATCAAGGTTTACGGAGATGGAGAAGATTATATCCTAAATCCATATTACCTAATTCGCGATAATATGGCTGGCAGAATATCTGATGAAAATAGAGAGATTGGTGTGAAACTGAATATTGAAAACATCAAGCCTGAATCCAATACTTTTACACTTTCAGTAAGAACTACTCAAAAAGATTATATCATTCTGAAAGCACTAGAAAAACCATTGATAAACCTCCTTTGGATTGGTACTTTGGTCTTGACTTTTGGTTTTGGAATGGCAATCTTCAGAAGGTATTCTGAATTTTATAAAATGAAGCGTAAAGGCTTAGAGTGAAAAATGCTGCTTACCATATCAGTTTTATAGGAGCAGGAAATGTTGCCTGGCATTTGGCACCTGCTCTTGAAAATGTTGGTCATTTTGTGAATGAAGTTTATTCGCCAGATGGGAAGTCAGCTAAAAAACTCGTTGGTAATTTATATAACGCCCAAGTTAAAGCAGATTTAGATTTTTCAGATAGCCCTTCACAAATTTTCATATTAGCAGTTCCAGATGATGCTATCCAACGTATTGCTCAAGAGATCAAACTTCCTGAACAGAGCTTGATGGTGCATACTTCAGGAAGCAAAGGTCTTGATGTAATGGAATATTCATCAGCAGCTGCAACAGGAGTTTTTTATCCTTTGCAGACATTTTCCAAAAGCAAAAAGCTTGATTTTGAAAGGATCCCTTTTTTGTTGGAAAGCGAAAACAAGGAGGCTTTAAAAATCCTTAATAATCTTGCAAAGTCATTAGGCAAAAATGTTCAAATAGTTTCTACTGCCCAAAGAAAACAAATGCATTTGGCGGCTGTATTTGCCTGTAACTTCACTAACCACATGATGAGCATTTCAGAAAAAATCATGAAAAATGCTCAACTAGATTTTGAGCTGCTTCATCCGCTGGTTTTAGAAACAATTGAGAAAGCATTAAAACATTCTCCCAAATCAGTGCAAACAGGCCCCGCTAAAAGAGGTGATTTGGAAACTTTGGATAAGCATATGGAAATGCTGCAAAGTGATGAGAATGTGCAGGAGATTTACAGATTGATTAGCCAGAATATTTTGGATAACCAGTAAGAATTATACCGTATTGAAAAATAACTAAGGTTATTTTACTATAACCACTAAGTGACACCAAGATTTTCACTAAGATCCACAGAGGTAAAAATAACCGAGGTTATTTTCTATTGTGTTCTCGTATGTTTGATTCTTGATTAGGTTAGGACATGCCATGGCAAAGAAATAAAGCTTTATGTAGTTTATTTAGTGACCTTTGTGAAGCCTCTGTGTCACTTAGTGGTTAAAGTAATAGTAGCCTTTGGCTACCTTTTGTTTTGTGGTGGGAATGTGCTACCGAAATTGAGAACATAATAATTTCCGAAAAATAAAAGTCACCCTATTAGGACAAAAGCAATTGATTGGTGAAATTTAAATCATAATCAGTTGAAGCTTTAAAATGACACAGCAGTTGCCTAAAAACTTTTCATTTCCCGGTTTTGTCAAGCTGATTCGTATTCAAAATCTGCTTATCATAGTGCTTACTCAATACCTTACGGCACTATTTTTACTGGATGGAATACACATCTTCAATCTTGAGCTTTTTCTTTTGAGTTTAAGTACTGTCTTTTTAGCAGCGGCTGGCTATATCATCAATGATTATTATGATGTAAAAATTGATTACATCAATAAACCCGAAAAAGTAATAGTCGGAAAAGTAATCAAACGAAGAGTAGTTCTTTTCTGGCATACTTTCCTGAATTTTTCGGCCATCATTATAGGATCATTTTTAGATTGGAAAATTGGAGCCATTCACTTTGGAGCAGCTTTTATGCTCTGGTTATATTCCAATCAATTAAAAAGATTGCCATTGATCGGAAATATAATAGTAGCAGGACTTACAGGTCTATCAATTTCAATAATTTCGCTTTACTTCGGACAAAAACCCATTTTAGTCCATACTTATGCACTTTTTGCTTTTGCTATTAGTCTTATTCGGGAAATTATAAAAGACATGGAAGATTGGAAAGGCGATGCCAATTTTGGTTGCAAAACGCTGCCAATTATTTGGGGAATTCGAAAGACAAAATTGCTTTTGTATATTCTTATTTCAGTTTTTTACTTCTTGATTTTTTATATGACTCAGTTTCTGGAAAATGATATTTTATATTTCTATTTCTCAGGATTGACGCTTTTTGTTATTTATTTTATTCACAAATTAAGTCTTGCGGATACTATTAAGCATTACCATTTTCTGAGCAACTTCTGTAAGGTCATCATGCTAAGTGGTATTTTAAGCATGTTGTTTTTTTAAGCTATAGTTCTCATTATAGATGTTTTAAGGTCTTTTTTTGACGAAATATAAGTTATTATTGAAACATTTGACATTCAAATTAAATCTTGCAATTTCTTTCATTCCTCTTTGCTATTATATAACAATACTTGACCGCAGGATAACAATACTTGACCGCAGGCGTCTTTGACGCAAAAAATGTCTCGCAAAACCTGTCCCGCACTTTAAGTCGGGAGTCGCTAAGCCGCAAAGTTTTCGCAAAGTAATTTTATTTCTCCATATAGGAGGATGGTGGTCTTAATGAAGATATAGGTAACCTAATCATCATTTCCAAAGCCCAATTTCTCCCAGAAGTTTTTATCCTCATCTTCCATTCTCTCTTTCGTTTCCTCGATCTCATCAATGCCAAAAGTAGCTTTAAATCCTGCCACTACACTTTTAGCCCAAAAGTTGAACATGGACTTCCGAGTATCTCTTTCATGTTCAAAACGACCGATTTCCATTTCATCTTCTTCTGATTTTGGATTATTTTGGGCTAAAACCCAATTGCCTACCTTGGTGACCGCTTTATCTAATAATTTTCCTTCTTCATCCTTAATTTCTGATTCAAGCTTCAAACCTGAATAATAAAATCTGAGCTCTCCTTTAGATTTTATATTATCCCCAGAAAAATCGAATTCAACCTTATCTGTTTTCCCTGATTTAACTTTTACGGGATAAATGTTTTGAATGAAATTATTAATTGGCGCAATCTCCATTTCGGATAAGCTACCTTCAATTTGAAAGGCTGAAGATTCTAAAGAATAATTCATAGTGGTTTCTAATTTACCTTTACCATAAAAATTACCAGAAGCTTCGATTGTAAGACTATTCCCTGTGTTTTTGATGCTATCTTTTACATTACTAATGTTGGTGATTTCCCCTTCAACATTATCAAAATGTAACTTTCCTGTCTTTTCCTTTCCCTTTGAAAGCTGTTCATACCCGATAAAAGAATCTTCAACTTTTACTTTTTTAATATAGATAGGAATATCTGATTTTCTTAATTCCTCCGTTAGAATTGGAACAAATCGGTCATCAGGAAGCTCATAATTTTTATCTTTATGAGCATATAAATTACCACCAACTAATGTAATTTCCTCTGCAAATACACCTTCAAGTTCCTTCCACTTCCAATCTGAAACAGTCAGGCTATCGGCTTTAATTTTAAGGTATGTCTTTTCAACTCCTTTTCTTTCAGCAAATCTCTTTTTACTGTATATTGGTTCAAAAACCGCATTCTTCAAACCAATACCTCCTTTACTAAAATTAATATTTACTAATTCAATTTTTGCTCTGTGAAAATCATCCTTTAATCGATAATCAACATTAAATAAAGATGCACCAAAACTAGCTGGAGAGAAATTCTCCAAAGAAAAGTTTTCATCTATCAATAAGCTGTCACAATCTATCTTTATTCCAGTAGTCAAAAGCCCAACCTTTTCATTAGGCTTATCATATAAAGCAATATTTCCTTCATTCAGATTTATGCTTTTAAGAAATAAGATGATTTGTTTTTCAGTTTTCTCCTTAGAATCCTTTATTCGTATTTTTTCAGTATCCATCGGTAGAAATGCTTCAGGATTTTTCAGATTCAAATATTTTATAGAGAGGCTATCCAAAGAGGTGAAATCAAAATAACTATTACCTATCTGGAATGAAATTTCGTCTAAAGTTAGACGTGCAATTGTATCTTCAGGTTTTTCTTTATCAACTAAAGAGAATTTTATATTTGTGATGTTAGCTGATTTATTGAGAAAATTTATGCTTAAATCCTCATAACTGAAAACTGCACTATCCTGAAGCTTGTTACTTATTTCCTTCTGAACAAGAGGTTGGATTTTGGGTTTTAAATTATACTTAAAGTAGAAAGTACCTACTATTATTCCAATGATTAGTAATAGTAAAATATATGCGAAGAACCATTTGAAAAATTTAAGCACAGTATCAAGTTAGTTAAAAAATAAGTTCCTTTTAACTAACTGATAAAATAGGTATAGGTTTATATTTTGATTTAACGCTCCCTATTATTCTTCATATATTACCTGCAATAAAGTTTGCCCTACAGCCTTTAAAGTTTCCTGTGAGATGATATCCATATTGTCCTTATGTGTATGGTGAAAATCAGGAAAGAAATCGCCTGAGGTTGGATCATGTGCAATAATGTCGATCATAGGGATTTTGCCCACTTCATTTACAAAATAATGGTCATCTGTGATACGGGCAACCTGGTTGTTGATGAAATAATTACCATATCCAATTTGATCAGCCGTATTCCATACTTTTTCCACTATACTAGGAGCATAGTTCATGGAATAACCCTCTTTATGAAACTGTGCGTTATTTCCGCCTACCATATCCAATAGGATTCCATAATATGCTGAATAACCCGGGACATGCTTATTTTTGCTCCAATGCTGCGAGCCTAAACACCACCATGTTTTAGATGGATCATTGCTGGCTAAACCTTGAGGTTCCCCATTATCCTCTCCATCAAAAAATATCACATCTATTCCTACATTAGGTTTGTTCTTTGCTTTTTGAATGGCATTAATGACTTCTAAAATCACACCTACTCCACTGCCACCGTCATTTGCGCCATCAATTGGTTCATCTTTTCTATTAGTATCTTTATCTGCTATTTTTCGAGTATCCCAGTGTGCAGCTAATAAAATGCGTTTCTTTTTTTCAGGCTGAATGGAAGCAATGATATTGGTTAAATCCCATACTTCCCCATCATAAGTGTCAGCTTCAAACTTTTGGGTTTGAACTTTAGCCCCAAAGCTTTCCAATTGATTGATTATATATTTTTCCGTTTCGGCATGAGCTGCTGTATTCGGTACTCTGGCAGAAAGTCCACTTGTGATTGAATATATTGATAAGCATTTCCTCCATTAAAAGAGGGAACTTGTAAGTCCTTTTTTTTGGATTCTTCAGGAGTTTCTTTACTCTTATCTTTAGAAGAGTCACAAGAAATGACCATTAAGGCAATAAATATAAATGAGATGAAGTTTTTCATATGAGTATTTTTTCAAAAATAAGGATTTAGAAAGTTTTGATTTAAATTTTTTCTCTAAAAATTAAATTTATCCTGCAATTAACAATTAAATAACATATGCTTTGATGTATTATTTTATGCGCAAAAGTAAACTTTATTAATGTAGCGACAGTTAAAAACCTAAACTTACAGGTAAAACTACAAGTGCTGAAATTTTAATCTTAAGATTTCTACCTTTTAATGATATTTTTACACCGTTTATCGATTTTAGTTCCCAGCAGAGGTAATAAATGGAAGGAAGTAACAAAACAAGCAATCCGTCTTTTTTATCTATAAATATCAACCTAAATTTGTCGTATAAATAATTTAAAAAAAAGAGCCGTATGAAAAAATCTATAAAAATATTCGCAGCAATATCAGGTTTAATACTTTTTGCTTCAGCATGTGCACAGAGAACTTGTCCAACTTATGCATCTGAAGAAGTGAAAAAAGACAGCAACATTGAAGCTACTGTCTAATTTTTGATATTGGAATTATCCCTATTATTAAAATAGGCACTTAAAGTTTAATAAATTCTTTAAGAACTTTGAATATCAAATATTAATTGAAATGATATAGGAATATGAGAGATGCTGTATATGCATGTTTCTTCTCATCTTTAATTTCCATCACTATATCAATTTGTGCTTTGCTAACCCCTCTTAAATCCACTATTGAATTTAAACTTGCTTTCAATCTAACCGAAGAACCAACCTTCACCGCCTGATTGAATTTCATTTTCTCAATTCCATAGTTAATCATCATTTTCAGATTTGTGACATTTGCAATTTGCTCCCATAAATAAGGTGCTAATGAAAGTGTCAAATATCCATGTGCAATGGTACCTCCGAAAGGACTTTTAGCAGCTCTTTCTTCATCTAGATGAATCCATTGGTGGTCTAGAGTGGCATCTGCAAATTGATTTACTTGCTTTTGGTCGATGGTATGCCAATCAGATACGCCTAATTCTTGTCCTTCATAGGCTTTAAAATCTTCATAGCTACTGATTTCAATTGGTTGCATAGTATAGGTCTTTTATATAGATTCTAAAGTTTTATTAGTAAAAATCTCCATGTAGTGCTATCTATTAGACAATAACTCAAGTATTTCTAATTATTGCCTAATAGACACAAATTAAATCAGCTGCAATATATAAGCTTATTTACAATTTACTGAATCAAAAAGACAATATGTACCTCTGCTTTTAATTTGATATTCTTAAAATCTAGGTCAGATTCCATTGAAGCACTTTCATCAGCCGATACTGACATCATGCGGTTGTTTTGATAGGATTTGTAATGAATGGGTTGAAAATTCTGCTGATTTTCAGACACCTCTAAGACTTTTCCTACCTTTTCATCTAAAGGTTTTAACAATGCTTCTGCTTTAGCTTTAGCATTTTTTACTGCCTCCACTTGTAAATCTTGATTAAGTTCATTTATACGAGAATGTGTATATTGGCTTACTCGCACATATTCGATTGCCTTCGGATCAATTTTAGAAAGAATTACATTTAATTTTTTCGCATCTGGCAATTTAAGCTGGAATTGCTTCCTTGCCATAAAATCTTTATTTTCATTCTTTTTATTCCAGCTGTAGTTATAACCATATACATTTTCAACGGTTAAGCTTTCCTTATCTATTCCAGCTTTTTCAACTGAATTAACCAATTGATTTTCCAACTCATTCATTTCGAATTTGCTGCCTGTTTTCAATTGATATTCCTTCAATGAAATAGTAAAATAAATAATATCAGGCTGGATTTCTTTTTCCGCTTCTCCACTAACAGAAATAGTTCTTTGACTTATATCAGATGGTTTCTCTTGAGCTCGCAATTCGGTCACAAAGGAAATCAATAGAATAGCGAGAATAAATACATTAAGCTTTTTCATATTCAATTTTATTAAGTTTTATTAGTAAAACTATGTTATCAAATGTCGTGCCTTTTAAGCTATTTTAATGTCCCATAAAAGAAAGAATTACTTCTTCAATTTAGACTTTAGATTTTCTACATGGTTAATTAGTGCTTCTTGCCAAGTTTTGCCTGCATCCCAACTTTCGCCCAAATATATATCTTTGGTATAAAGTTGTTGTACATAATATTTATGAACATGCTCATCTATTCGGTATTTCATTACCTTATCATTCTCACCATTTCTTACCGAAATCAATATCGTCTCGCCCTCTGATAAGTCATAACCCAACATTCTGCGCAAGCTTTCACCATTATTTTGCAGTTTTTTGAGCACCATCAAATAACCTTCACTTATCATTTCTTCTGTACTCATTTCAGGGTCAACTAAGCCGTATTTGAAAGGATAATGCTCCTTCATAATTGAATCTAATTCGGCATTTGCTTTTTCCACATCTACATCAAGCATAATATTATCTTCAAATTTGGGGACTGCCAGCTTATCTATTCTGATATCATGATTAAAATTGGCTACCCTTCGAGATTTGATGACATTTGTCCGCTTGAAAGTCTCAGGTACGTCAATGATGAGAAAATTTTCTCTTTCCAAATCTGATTTATTCACTAATATCTCTAAATCGGCACCTAATTCTTGTAATGAAGGAGCTTGCATAAAAAACGCTTGCATTCCCTTTTGAAAGAAGCCACCTTCCTCTGGTATTTTAGTGGCATAAAGCTCAAATCCATTTTCGGCTTGATGGACAATCAGCATGTTTTCTATGCTCCTTTCAGTGATATCAGAATAAAAAGCAGTGGTGGCATCTTCCCCGGACATAATATCGGATAAAGCATAATAAGCAACTGCATCCACTCCAATTTCTATAAAACTATCATGGATCTTTTGCGCTTCTTCATCCCATTTCAATGAATTAACATTCATGAAAACAACAGCCCTTTTGCTTAGGAGGTCTTCGGGTAATTGCTTGCTTTTATTTAAAAAAGGAAATGGCTCCTGAGAAAAGCCTGTTAGGCTTAAAAAAATCAATAAAACAGAAAAGATATAGTGTTTCATAAAAGTAAATTCGCAGGAAATTTAAAGATTTTTGGATAATCGGCTGAATCTTAACGTCATTATCTATAAATTTATTCTTTGTCACTCAAAATGAAACAACAAAACAGAACCTTATTTAAGATGAAGTCATTGAAATTTAGCCTTATTTTTATTGCGATGCTGATTACGCAGCAAAGCATTGCCCAAAAAGATTCCACTTTAGTTTTTCCTGATTCCGCCAAGGTAATGAATGATTTATATTTCTTGGCATCGGATTCCTTACAAGGCAGAAAAACGAATACCAATGGAAATGAAATAGCAAGAAGTTATATTATCCAAAGACTACAAAAGTTAGGGGTTTCGGCCTATGTGCAGGATTATACCCAGTCCTTTACTTTTGGGAAAGACACTATACCCGCAGTGAATATTCTAGGATTTATAGAAGGATTTACCGGTGAAGACTTCATTGTGCTTTCTGCGCATTACGACCATGTTGGCATGAAAGACAGTACCAAAATCTTTAATGGTGCTGATGATAATGCCAGTGGAGTGTCAGCTCTTTTGTCTTTAGCTGAATATTTCAGAGAAAACCAGCCCGAAAATAATTTACTTTTCGCCTTTTTTGATGCAGAAGAAATGGGATTGCAGGGGGCAAAGCACTTTATGCAATCTGTGGTAGTGGATACTAGCAAAATTAAAATGAATGTTAACTTAGATATGGTAAGCCGTGGTGATAAAAATGAATTATATGCAGTAGGCACGTATTTCACACCTTTTTTAAAACCTTTGATAACCGAAGCCGCAAAAGACAAAAGTATTAAGTTATTATTTGGCAGGGATGAACCAAAGAAAAAACCCAATTGGGTCACAGCTTCAGATCACGCTCCTTTTCATAAGGCTGAAATCCCATTTGTTTATTTTGGGGTAGACGACCATGAAGATTATCATAAAATCACAGACACAGCTGATAAAATTAATCCTGATTTCTATTTGGAAGCCATTCACCTGATAAAAGATGCAATTGAAAATTTCGATGCCAATTTGGGTGAAATTGTTTATGGCAAATGATGTTTTAGGGCATTTTACTTTTTTCCCATCTAATTATTTTAAAAATTTAAGACTTTAAGAAATAAGAATATGCAAGAAAGACATACCTACAACCTCGGAATGATTGGAAACTGCGCTTATTTGGCGTTGATTGGCAAAGATACCGACATCAAATGGATGTGTATGCCCCGATTTGACAGCTCCTTTATTTTCGGTAGTTTAATTGGAGGGGAAAAAGGCGGGGAATTTTCTATTAAACCTACTTCAGAAAATTACAAAATAAACCAAGCCTATATACCGAACACAAATGTTCTGGAAACAACGGTTGAAACCGATGAATTTGCTTATAAGATCACTGATTGTGCTCCACGATTCCGTCAATTTGACCGCTATTACCGTCCGCAAATGCTCATTAGAAAAATTGAGCCTTTACGTGGATTGCCGCAATTGCGAGTAGTCTGTAATCCTGTAGGAGATTATGGACAGAAGAAATTGACCCGAGAAAGAGGTAGCAGCCATATTCGCTATTTTGGCTTGCCTGAAACCTTGAGGCTTACGACTAATATTCCTATTAATATGTTAATGGACAGCAGTCCTTTTGTGCTGACCAAAACCCGTTATATGGTGATGACCTATGGTGCGCCATTAGAAGCTGAATTACAAGAAACAGCAGAAAATTTCATTAATAAAACTGTTTTCTACTGGCAAAATTGGGTGAAGTCTACCAGTATAGGTCAACATTATCAGGAAGAGGTGATTCGCTCCTCTTTAGCATTAAAAATTCATCAATATGAAGATACGGGAGGTATAATTGCTTCACCTACTATGTCATTGCCAGAATCTCCAGGAAGCACCCGAAACTGGGATTATCGCTATTGTTGGATGCGTGATACTTATTATACACTTACCGCTTTTAACAATATTGGGCACTTTGAAGAGATGGAAAATTATTTTCTTTATTTGACCAATATTCCAATGAGGGGGAAGCAAAGAGTACAGCCACTTTATAATTTGGTTGGTGAAGAAACCATAATCGAAAAAGAATTGGATTTGCCTGGCTATATGGGAAATCTGCCCGTTAGAGTGGGAAATGATGCTTATACCCATATTCAAAATGACGTTTATGGGCAAATATTATTGGCTATTTTGCCACTTTATACGGATAAGCGATTTGCTAATATGGAGAAATCGCAATCGTCTTATTTGCTGAAAACCATTTTGGAAAAAATTGAATTCACCATGGATGAAGCTGATGCTGGGCTGTGGGAATTCAGAAACTTAAAGCAAAAGCATGCTTATACTCATCTTTTTCAATGGGCAGGAAGTCACGCGGCCATGAAAATAGCCAAAGAAATTGGGGAGCTTGAATTGGGAAGAAAAGCGGAGAAGTTATTAAAACAAGCAGCTACGCACCTGGAGAAATGCTATGCGCCAAACCGTAAGGCTTATGCACAAGCTGAAGGTGTGGATAGAATGGATGCCAGTACATTGCAGCTCATTATGATGAATTATATTCCACATGATAGCCAAAAAGCTAAAGATCATTTAAAAGCTTTGGAGGAAGATTTGAGAGTGGGCAAAGGACTGTTTTACCGCTACAAACATGCAGATGATTTCGGTGAGCCAGAAACTACTTTCTTGATTTGTGCATTTTGGTATGTAGAAGCACTTGCTTGCGTGGGAAGAACCGAAGAAGCTATGGAAGCATTTGAAGAAGTGATAGGTTATTCAAACCATGTGGGCTTATTAAGTGAGGATGTAAAATCATCTGATGGTTCTATGTGGGGAAATTTTCCCCAAGCCTATAGCCATGTTGGTTTGGTAAATGCCGCATATAGAATCAATAATAAGTTGGATAAACCTGATTTTCTGCCTTAAGTTTTGGTTGATAATATATTTTTAGCAATTGCTTTATCATTTCCATTATTGATTGTCCTTCTAATGTTGAAGGCAGTAAGGGATGTGATAAAAGCAACCTTAAACTATTTCGGTATTTTCGGCCGAGGCCGTCTTAATCAGGAGCAAGTAAGGAAGGTGAAAAAATATTCTCCATATTTTAGGCAACTCAAATTGAAACATCAGAAAAAGTTTATTTGGCGTGTGAGCCAGTTCATAACTGCTAAAAAGTTTGTTTATAGAGGGATGGAGGAAGTAACAGAAGAAATGAAAGTAGTGGTGGCTGCTTTGTCTGTTCAAATAACTTTTGGGCTTCCTCGCATTTACCTATCACATTTTAAAAAAATTCTAATTTACCCTGATAATTATTATTCAACTATAAACAATCAATATCATAAAGGCGAGGTGAATCCTCGATTTGGGATTATAGTCCTGTCATGGAAGAACCTAGTAGAAGGTATAGCAAATGAATCGGATGGCGTGAATTTAGGCATACATGAATTAGCCCATGCCATCCATCTTGAAAACAGGATTTCCAATCACGAATACGGTTTTATAGATTCTAAACTTTGGAAGAAATATTATGATTTGGCCGAATATGAAATGTTTAAAATAAAAGAAGGAGATACTTCTTTGTTTAGATCGGCAGCAGCCATCGATCATCATGAATTTTTTGCGGTGCTTCTTGAAAATTTCTTTGAAAGACCCAAAGCTTTGAAAGCCTATAGTCCTAATCTCTATCGAAAAACTACTTTGCTTTTAAAGCAGGATCCACTGAAAATTCTTATGAAATGAGCATAAATTTTTAGAATTCTCAACATACCAACCGAGGATAGCTTGCCTGCCTCTGGCAGGAATAAAATTTATTGAATTCCATCCCGATAAATACGGGACAAGTTGTGACCATTTAAAGAAAACACTATACACATGAATAGCTAATTAATTTAACAAAAGTGAATAGTAAAGACAGGATAAAAATTGATCATAGAGGTTGGTCTGGAACCATTCTGAATACTATATTCAATAGTTTAAACGTTAAGAATTAGTATCAACCGACCAATCTGTGAAAAGGACATTAATATTAATACTATTCGTAATTGCACCCTTCTTTAATACTGTGGCTCAACAATCTCCTAGTTTTTTACATAAAAACAGCCTTCAGTTAGAATTAGGAGGACATGGGCTTATTTATTCATTTAATTATGAACGTATCTTAGTTGATAAAGGAAAACATAAAACAGCAGGACAAATTGGGATAGCTTACTATCCAGCTTCAGTTGGCTTTAGAGATTTTTGGATGCCCGTTGGTATAAATCAAATTTATAATTTCACTTCATCTCATCACTTTGAGGCTGGATTAGGTATGGTTTTAATTAGGGAAGCTCTAAGAAATGAAGATAATGAGGCAGTAAACTGGTTTTGGGATGCATTTATCTCTGCTCGTTTAGGATATCGTTACCAAAAACCGAATGGTCGCTATTTATTTAGAGTAGGTTTGACACCCGTTTTAGAGACTTATTTATTTAGGGAAATAGTTCCAAAACCCACTTTTGGAAGGAGGATTAGTTCGGACTTCCATTTTCTGGCTGGGGTAAGTGTTGGTTATAGTTTTTGAGGCGATAAGCTTAGCTATTTTTATTCACGAGAATTCATCACTTAATATTTTGTTTATTTCATGAGTATGAATAGTTTTAATCAAAGTTTGATTAAACTGTTTTCACTTTAAATATCCTTTCAAAACGAACCATAATTACAAGATTTTAGTAAAAAATGATAAAAAAAAGTCTTAAAATTTTTTCGATTTCATTCGCAGTCTTGCTACTTCTATTCATTTCATTTTTCTACTTGATGTATTCTAATTTTGAAAAGTTAGGACATGCTGATATAGTGAATGAAAATCATAATGATACAATTCCCTTTTACTATTCAAATTCAGGGCATATTTTAATAGATGTAAGCCTAGAAGACAATACGACTACATATCCTTTTATTCTAGATAGTGGGGCAAGTAATATAATCTTTAATAAGGAAAATTCAGATATTGAACTAGAGAATAATGGTTTTTCATTTGGAATAGGTGCAAGTAGAAATCTCTTCTGGTCAAGAATAAAGAAGCTGGATAAGATTCAACTGGGAAGTTTGACTTTTGAGAACATTCATCTAAAGTCTGTAGATAATAATGCAGAATGTTTTGAAGCTTATGGTTTAATAGGTACTGGAATTATGCGCCATCTTGATTGGCAAATCGATTTTGAAAAGAGCGTGATCATTGTTTCTGATGAAATCAATAAGGATTCTATTTCTCCAAATGCGTTGAAATTCAAACTTTCGGAAAACTCTTTTGGACATCAATTGAGAATACCTATTAAATTATCTGAATCAGGACAAATAATAAGCCCTTTAGTTGATTTGGGTAGTAATTCAAATTTGAGTATTGAAGAGAAATATATTATTGAAGATTCATTATCATTTGATTCAAAAAGGTATTATGGTAGTGGTGCTTCTGGTTTAGGCGATGCTGAAGATGAGAAATTTGAAGGAAGGGTTTACCTAATTGACACGCTCAGTTTTGTGGGTTCGGGTCATAGTATAAATAATTTCCCAATTACCGCAGAATCTAATAGTTTAAATTTATTGGGTCTAGGGTTTCTCAAAAACTACAAAACTACCATCAGCTGGAAAGATGATTTACTTTTACTTGAGCCTAATGATTCTGTTCAGAATTTCATTGGTAAAACTGCTGGGATGGGAACTCGTTTTGTTAAGAAGCATAAAAAAATAATGATCAGTTCATTAACGGAAGATACTCCTGCTACTAAATCGAACTTATCAATAGGAGATGAAATTTTATCAGTAAATGGCTTAAGCGCATTTAATGAGCAAGAATACTGTGATATGCGAAATTCTATTTCTGGGAAAGATACTTTTATGATAGAAGTAAAGCATCAAGATACTATTAGAAATCTGCAGATTATAAAACAAGCTGTATTTTAAGGATTTCTAGTAGATAGAACTTCCGTACATTTTACAAGCAATAGCTGTCCAGTTCGTAAATTCAATTATTTCTTTCCTCTCCGCTGGAGCTAGCATATAGCTCCTGTCAATTATTAGCAGTAATTTAAGCTTACTTCTTAATTACTTTTTTATAAACCATTTTGCCTTGATACTCAATAACCAATAGATAAACGCCAGCACTAATATCACCCAAATTTTGGAAGCCAGTTTCTTCATGATATGCTTTAATTAATTTTCCATATTGATTATAAAGTATAGCATCATCAAAGTCACCTATTATACTTATATGATTCCCGAATGGATTAGGATATATATTATATTCTGGAATTAGCTCCTCTTTGTTGGAGGTGATTTCAGACTCAGTAAATACTGTGAAATCATCTGAAATTGTCGCAGAATAATTACTCATATATTTTGTAATGTAACTAAGCTCAAATAAATATTCACCATCCTCAAGAGTTGAGGCAAAGGATAATGGAATATTAATACTGATTGAACCAGATTTTTGAATGGTTAAGTCTTTAGTAATTATTGTGTCAGATAATATTTTATCCTTTTTTAATAAGCTCAATTTGAAATCAGTTTGAAGCAATCGGATTATATCATGGTTGTTCCCTGAAACCTTTATTTCGCAGTCAATTTCATTTGTATTACTAGATATTTCTTTAGGGATTATTATTTCTAAAAGCTCAATTGATGGATCATTTACCCTAAAATTAATAGCAGATTTCTTACTATAAATATCAATTGGGTGTTTTAATTCAACAACCAATTTATAGTCGCCAGGATTAAGATCAGAAGTAAGCTTATCTTTTAAGTCAATAGACATTTGAAATTCTTCAGTGCCTGATCTTGGAATATTTAGGGTAAAACCCTCTTCCTTGTGAATTAAGGTGTCATTTTCTTTAATAAGATAGCTTATTAATTTGATGTTTTGGTTTTTGATCGAATCTTCATTATTAGCACTTATACTAAAGCTAAAATTCATCGAATCAGAAATTACAGAAAGCTCGTCATTAAGACTTAGGTTATTTATTGAAAGTCCTTTGTTTTTAACTCTAAAGGTAGTCTCAACCAATTGTTGGTTAGATTTATTATGATGATAAGGACTAAAATATGTAATAAGCTTATAGTCTCCCAACTCCAGATTGGTATCTAAATTTAAAGTATATGAATATGTTTTGGATTCCTCATTTCCTATATCAATACTATTCTGATGATTTTGTATAGTAATCGTATCAGTCCCTTTTATTAATTTATGTTCATAATATACTTTGAAATCTGCCAATCTATCATTACTTCCAATCAATTGGAATTTCAATGGAATTTGCAACGCATTTTCCAAGAGCTCCTGTTCAAGTTGCACCTTATTTAAGTTTATACCAGCATCTAATATTTCGATAGGAAATGCATTGCTTTGAACAAAGCCATTGGTGTACTGAGAAGAGTAATTTACTTTTACATCATACATCCCAGCATCTAGAAATGAATCCAATAAGAGAGTTTTATCCAAATCTTCAAATGTATTAAAATCAAGCATCTCAGAATAGAAAAAACTAAGAGAATCAGTACTTTCTTTTGAAATCAGATCTATTCTAAAATCAAATGATACTAATTCATCAGGGAAAACACTTGAATATTTATCTATATCGAAAGCCATATTGAGCTGGCTCATTTTATTGTAGTAAGTGAAAACAGAATCTTTTTTCACCATAAAATCATAATCATATTGATTAAGGGATGTACTTGAAGAATTGATTTCCATTTGATATAGGTCATCCTGCTCATTTATGACCAAAGAGTACCATTTTTCATGATCTATTGTGATGTCTTCATCATCGAAAAAGAATAAATACTCACCAGACTCAAAATTCTTGATTTCAAAATGGTTATCTTCAGTATAAGAAGTTCTGATAACACTACTATCTGCAGCGTTTGCTATTATTACTCTAGTTTCATTAAAACTAAAGTTGTCATCATCGAAATTGAATAACACCTTTCTATTACCATTTAATACTTGAGAGGGGTCATTTACAAGATTAATTTGATGCTCAGTATCAGTTGTTAGTGTTTGAATGTCATCGTCTGAAAAATAGTATTTCTGATTCTGAAAACTTGGTATTAAATGTGGATAACTCTCCTTTTGAGGTACAACTCTAATAACATAATCGCATGTGGGTGTGTAAAAACTGGCAGATCCATCTTGCGAAACTGTTTTTTCCTCAAAAAGTACAGCTTGTCCCGATCCGTTTATTTTATATAATTGGATTACTCCTGATGTCACGGGTGATTGCTGTGAATCTAATGCAAAAGCTTTAATGTTATAATGTGGTTCAATCACATTAAAAGTTCTAGCTGATCCTGGAACTTCAGTATTTTGATAGGGAGTAGAAAAATATAATTCAACTTCATATTCTCCTATATCTAATAGGCTTGTTAAATGAAGTGAATTTTTAATGTTTAAGGTGTCATTCTCGTTAAGGGCTAAGTTTTTCTCAAAAGCAAGTGAATCAAGGATTACATCATTTTGCTTGATGTAGCAATAAAAAAATGCATCTGAAATAGCAATACTATTGTGTTTGTAGAAATTAGATAATCTGTATTGAATCGATAAATTATCTTCATCGGCTTCCATATCCCGAGTTTCTAGATCAAATGCAGCTATTTCCATTTTTAGGTCTTGAATGTCTACTTCTCCATTTTCATCAATTGTTAAATTTACAATGTCAGTAGATTCGTCTACATTCACATTTGCTGTGATATCATTTGATGCTAAGATATCCCCGTCATCAAAATACACATCATAATCTCCATTCTCCACATTTGAGAAAGAGAATGCTCCACTGGCATCTGTGTAAGTAAAAGCTACTACTGAATTTTCTTGGGTTAAATAAACTGGAGTTTCATCAAAGGAAGCGCTGGCTGTTTGACTGTAAGTCATCCTTCCTGTGGCGGTTCCTGCCACTACATTTCCTTCAATTATTTTGCTTCCGCTTAGGGCATTTGGATCTACATAAATCGGTTCAATTTGTATGGTGGCATCCGAATAAATTTCTGTGAAACTAGTCTCTTCTAATTTGAATGTATTACCCGAAACCGTTCTGATGTAATTAGGAAATTCATTTTTGTCAGGCACTACAAAAAACATATAGTTTCCTGCGCTTTGTTGAAAGCTTACCGTTCCTACTCCATTATTCTCTTCAATGTTTTTACTGCTTATAAAATTGATAGCACCATCTGGCGTTTTTTCATAAAAGTAAACTATACCCTCATTGATAATATCTCCATTTTGCCCTACTATTTCTACCTCTATGTTATATTCTGAGGCTATAATTTCAATCTCACTTATGAAGGGGCCTGCACTACCGTCTTTATTGTCTAAATTAATATTGGTTGTAACATTATATATTCCAGCGGTAACACTTGGTCTGTTTGGAAGACTTAGATTTAGTTCATCAGTTCCATATTCATACATATAAATACCTTTTCTTACGCTATAATTCTCTGTGATTTGACCATCTAAGGACTCCAAAGTTATATCGATAGTAGCGGATTCATAAATTGAATTCTCATTAGGATTTTCAATCTCTATGGTAATTGGTATTTCAGTGTCTTCAGTTTCTACAGGACTGTCGAGGTAAACATCTGAGATATTGAAATTATAATTGTAAGTGGGTTTACTTCCAATATATATTTCTACTTCACTTATGTATGGGTATTTTGGGTCGTTGTTTCCGATGTAAATATAATTACCATGTATTTCATACTCTTCAATATTCACGTACTCCGATGTGCTTTCACCTGCTTTTATTCCTTGCCCATAATAATTTATAGTGTTATAGCCCATTCCACCTGAATAGGACGATACATAGTAATCCAAATAAGTTACGTCAGTTGACCCGGTATTTTCAATTTCAAATGATATACTGACACCGTACTCAGTCCATTGAAAATCTACAAAATGCTCAGGTATTATTAGGGATGCATTGGAGGAAGCAACCTCTATATTACCTGCTTGATAAACATTATTTGCTTCATCGATTTCTTGTATGATATCGTAGCTATCAACCTTTAAAAAAACGTAATATTCACCTGGAGTTATGTTAAAAGGGATTTCAAAATCATTTAATAAAAAGTCAGTCAGCTCATTTTGATAATCAAATCTTAAATATTCAGCCCTCTCTAATTGTAAATCTTCCTCATCAAATACCATATCGTCTGATAAGTATGCTTCAACATATACCCCTCTTATAGTTGAACCAGGATTAGATGCATCCACATTCAGCGCTAACTCTTTTCCTTGCACATGATTTGATGCATTATTTAAACTAAAATTATTTAAAAGGATGTCAGCAGTAGAAGCTGTCACCTCAGTCACACCTGCTTGATATTTATTATTTGAGGGATTTACATCAATAAAATTATATGCATTTGGGTCAATAATAACATTAACATAATATGAACCTACTTCTTTATCCAAATCATCTAAATATTCTGATCCACCTATTTCAAACTGCATGGTGACTGTTTCATCAGCGTCTAGAGCTGGAAAATAGTCTGACGTGAAGAAACTAGAGTAGTCTGAAGCATCATTACCAAAATAAATTTTCAAAACTCCTTTACTGGAAGAAATAACGCCTATATTCTTAATACTAACACTATAGGTAAAAGCTGAATGCTTATGATAGCTGGCTTCAATGGTCATGGATTCAATAATTAAATCCTGGCTAAAAGCTGGAAATGCTAACAAAAAGATAAGGATTGGAAGAAGTATTAATTTTCTCATGATAAATTGTAAAAAACCTAAGTTTAAAACTACAAAGAATAATTCTATTGGCATATATGAAGTAAGTTTAAATAACAATTTGAAGGAGTTTATCGACTAATGTTGTAATTATATCTATGAAATTGAAAAGCATCTCTATAAAATATAAAAAAGTCATCAACTCAATTTTAAACAGCCCTCATAGCTTTCGTTGTATCTACTCAATTGGAACCTTAAGTGCAGTCTTTAATAAGTTGAAATTGGAATAATTAAAAAACTAATCTTATTCTTAATTTGCTCGTTTGTCTTATTATTAAAATAACTAATCGGGAAATTATAGGAATGGCAAAATTTTTAAAAAAGTGGTTTCAAATATTTAAGAATTCGGGTATTAAATTCTTTGAAGAAAACCCTTTTAAACATAGTGCTTCTACTGCTTATTTCACCATTTTTTCTTTGCCTGCTATTGGCTTGGTCGCTATTACTGTCGCAGGATATTTCTACGAAGATGATGTAGTTAGAACTCAGTTTTTGGATCAGATTAATCAATTAATGGGTGAATCCAGTTCAGAGCAAATAGACAGTTTATTATCCTCTGCAACTGTGCAAACTGATCGGGTTTTATTTCAAATTATTGGGATAGGAACTCTGCTTTTCAGTGCAACCACAGTATTTATATCTTTACAAGATAGCTTAAATACCATTTGGAGCATCAAAGCAAAACCTAAAAAAGGTATCATTAAATTCATCATTAACAGATTGCTTTCTTTGGCCATGATAGCTGCATTAGGCTTTTTATTGCTAGTATCTTTGTTAGCAGATACGGTCATTTCTTTTATTCAAACACATATAAAAGAGATTTTAGATGGAGCCACCATTTATATCATTCAGATAATGAATCTTGCTATTTCTCTCGGTTTTATCACCATAGTATTTGCCATAATATTTAAAATACTTCCTGATGCTAAACTTAAATGGAGGGATGTATGGGTAGGTGCTTTTGTAACCACCGTTTTGTTTGTGGCAGGTAAATTTGCTTTGGGCTTCTATTTAGGAACAGCTAACCTGACAGACTCTTATGGAGCAGCAGGTTCTTTTGTAGCGATTCTGGTTTGGGTTTATTACTCTGTATTAATTCTATTATTTGGTGCACAAGTGACTTTCGTTTATTCGAAGGAAATGGGAAGGATTATTCTACCGAAGGAAGGTGCTGTTGCCGTGAGTATTACAGAAGTTGAAAGGGAAAGGGGGACAGGTTGAATAAATCATTCAAAAAATGAACTTATTTATTTTTTTATAATGATGTACAATTACTTTTTTCCTAGACTTTTTCTATTCCCAATGAAACTAAACAACACTTCTTACCTCTCTGGACTTTTGGAATTTAAATGTATATAGTTGAGATGATGGTATCATTTTTGACGGTGCATTATACATTTTAATTCCTTCACATGAATAAACAAATACTGATCATATTTCTATTTCTTTCTCTATTTATATCTTTTGAACTATTATCTCAAAAAATCTCAGGGACAGTAATTAACCCTTCAGGCGAACCCTTAACTGGGGCCTCAGTCTATATTGATGGAACTACCATTGGAGATATAACAGATGTAAATGGAGCATTTAGTTTTAAGATAAAACCTGAAATCAATGCTGTTTTGATTGTTAGTTTTGTTGGTTATAAGACATTATATCTAAATAAACCATCAACAGAGAAACCATACACATTTCAGCTAGAAGAGGATGTATCTGTAATGGGTGAAGTAAAAGTTTATAACAACCCATTTTCACGAAAACAGCTTATGAAAGCATTCAAAGAACAATTTATTGGAGATAGACGGCTACAAAGAGAATGTATTATTTTGAATGAAGAAGACATCAGATTTCGATATAACCCTGAGTCCTTAATTTTCTCCGCTTTTGCCGATCAACCACTTGAAATCGAAAATCTATATTTAGGCTACAATATCACATATAACCTGATCAAATTTGAAGTACAGTTTAAGGATTTTTCTTTGAAAGAAGACCTCATTAAATCCAGCCTATTTTCTGGTACAACACAGTTTAAACCATTGCTTTCAAGCAAGAGAGTTGAAAAAAGGAGAATGAAGGCTTATCAAAACTCTTCTTTATCGTTTTTTAGAGCCTTGAAAGCAAGTAAATTAGATGAAAATGGGTTTCGCCTTTATCATAATGGCTACCGTACAAGTGCAAAGAATCTGATGGATTTCCAAGAAGTAGGAACAATCACGAAAATTAAGGTGAAACAGCAAAAAAGAGGGTTTAATGGTAAAAATTTTGTTGCCAGATTTGACATCCTGTTCAATGGGAAGGAAAGATCTTCTGTTAGCTTTTACACCAGTAATTTTATGATTGATGGCTATGGATTGTATTCCAATTTTGATAAAATATTATTTTCAGGAGCTATTTCGGAAAAAAAGATGGCCATGATTTTACCCGCTGATTTTGGAATGTGAATTTATCTTTAAATTGTTCACAGCATTCTAAATGTTAAAGTTGCTTTTTAAGTAATACAAAAAATGTGAGGAGCTATAAGTTAAATGGTCGCTAAATTTCATATATTTTTGAATTATAACCTCAGCCAACTAAAATGGAATTAAAAAGTGATCTAAGAGTAAAGGAAGTATTTGATCAATATCCAGAATCGGTAAAATCCCAATTATTGGATTTAAGAGAATTGGTTTTGAATACAGCATCGGAAATTGATGGCCTTGTGAAACTAGAAGAAACCCTAAAATGGGGAGAACCAAGCTATTTGACAAAACATGGAAGCACACTTAGAATGGATTGGAAAAAGAAAAACCCAGAACAGTTCGCTTTATATTTTAAGTGCACTTCAAAATTAGTGGAGACTTTCAAAATACTATATAAAGACAAACTGAGATTTGAAGGGACAAGGGCAATCGTATTTCATATTGATGAAAAACTTCCTGAAAAGGAAATAAAACATTGTATTACACTAGCTTTAACTTATCATAAAATAAAGCACCTTCCGATGTTAGGGGCATAAATAATTTATATTTTGAAAACGCTCTAGTTTTTGATAGTATAAAAAAATTAAATATTGATTCTGAATTAAAATAGAACGAAGTAAGTTTCCCTAACAAATGATTTAATAATAGAATACGCTATATCCTTTTCATAAGCTTTAGGTTTTGTACCTTTGCATTTCAAGCATACTAAATGCTCATAAGCATTAGGTCTGAATAATTCTAAGAATATATTACCATGGGAAAAGAGGAGAAAATGAAGGAGGAAAATAAAAATAGTTATGAAGCACTTAAAGCTTTATATTATTCGGGTAAGGTAAGACCTTCTCTCAATAAAGTTACGGCAGAATTAGAAAATGATACTGAAAACTTGCCACTCACGCTTTTGGCATGCCAAATTTTAGAAAGAACTAAAGAGTTTGATCGTTTATCCACCTATTCAGATGCAGTTATTAAGTTATCACCTGAAATTTCTGATGGTTATTATTACAAAGGTGTGGCGCTACAATTCGTGAAAGGAAAAGAGCAAGAAGCTTTAAAAAACTTGAATAAAGCTCTAAAAATTGAACCAGAAAACACACTTTACCTAAAAACAAAAGCCTCCACTCACCTCTCACTTTTTAAAGATTTTGATTTACCCCTAAAATTTGCAGAACAGCACAGGGTAAAATCTGAAACATCGTTATTAAAAGTAATTGAGTTAATTGAGAAAAAGGAAAACCCTAGCTATAAAGAATTCTATATTCTCGCTGAGGTAAATATGATGATCGACTTAGCTTTAAATGCCAAAATGTATTACTTAAAAGCAGTAAATGCTTATGAGGCAACTGATGAATCAGAACAGGATAAGAATATCTATAAAGACATCATTAAAGCTCAAAAGAAATGCATTAAACAGCTAGAGAAGTTTACGGAGTAATCATTCTAATGAATTAAAAACTATTTAATTTCTGAATTCAATTTTTCTAATTCTAATAAACCCAAGTGCAAAAGAGGACATTTGCACTATCTCGTTATTTTAGATGAAGGAGTCTCAAAAATTATTAATTAAAAAATTACTAATTATTAATTATCCTGCAGTTTCATTCTTAACAGCCTTAAAGAACTTCTTTTGGAAAATTAAAATTACAGCTACACCAGTGAAGATAGCTGCATCGGCTACATTGAATATAGGCCATAGGGAAATATAATCTCCACCCCAGAATGGTATCCATTCAGCTACTCTTCCTTCCCAAATATCGATATAGAACATATCTACTACTTGGCCGTGGAACCATGGGGAAATAGCATTATAAGGAGCATTATCCAACCAAACCCCATAGAAAATACTATCAATTAAGTTACCAATTGCTCCGGCTAAAACCGCTGCCATACTCCATAGAACACCTGGGTGTGTTTTTTCTTTAGCTAATTTATAAAGATAGTAGGCAATGAAAAACATAGCGACCAAGCGGAATAAGCTTAAGCCTAATTTGCCATATTCAGAGCCAAATTGCATGCCAAAAGCCATACCTGGATTAAGCGTATAGTATAATTTAAACCAGTCGCCAAAGACTTCGATTTGACCTGCTATGCCCATTTCCATATTCGTATGAACCCAAAGCTTAACGGCTTGGTCAAGGGCAATTAAAAAGAATGTCAGTAAAAAATATTTTGTGTATTTCACATTTATTGGTTTTTCACCACTAAGGACAATTCAATTTTCAAATCGTCTATCTCTAATTCCGTGGTTTCGGTTAAATTTTCAGCCAAATCTAATGAAACTGCCTGAGTTTCGGAACAAATGTAATCTTTGTTTTGTGAAATTGCTGTGTCCACTAATTCATTTCCTTTTTTGACAGCCACTGCTATTTTATCCTGAACCTCCAACCCTTTCTCTTTTCTTAGGTTTTGGATACGGTTCACCAAATCTCTAGCAAAGCCTTCCCTTCTTAAATCATCATCTATGCTAATATCCAAAGCAACCGTAATGCCTGCTTCAGAAGCTACTGACCAGCCTGGGATGTCCTGAGAAGTGATTTCTACATCTTCCAAAGTCAATGTATGTTTTTCTCCATCCACTTCTATATTAAAAGCATTATTTTGCTCTATTTTAGCAATTTCTTCCTGTCCCCATTTATTGATGATTTGAGTAACCACTTTCATTTTAGGACCAAAATGCTGCCCTAATTTTCTGAAGTTAGGTTTTACATTTTTCACTAATACACCGGAAGCATCATCTATATATTCGATAGATTTCACATTTACTTCAGAGATAATCAAATCTTCTACTGCTTCAATTTGCTTACGTGTTTTATCGTTTAAAACAGGCACCAATATTTTATGTAGCGGTTGTCTTACTTTGATTTTCTGTGCTTTACGAATAGAATGAGTCAATGAACTTATATGCTGTGCCAAATACATTCGCTCCTCCAAATCTTTATTGATGACATTTTCATCTGCTTGAGGGAAATCCACCAAATGAACAGATTCCTCCGACATTCTACCGCTCACTTTATTTAAGCTTTGGAATAAATTATCCATATAGAAAGGAGCAATTGGCGCACTTAAAATAGCAATGCTTTCCAAACACTCATAAAGTGATTGATAAGCTGCTTTTTTATCTTCATTATATTCCCCTTTCCAGAAACGCTTACGGTTCAATCGCACATACCAATTACTCACATCATCTTGAACGAAATCTTGGATTAATCGAGCAGCACGGGTAGGCTCATAATCATCATAAGCAGCATCAACTGCTTTCTTTAAGGAATTTAGTTTTGATAAAATCCATCGGTCACTTTCTGTTCGTTTTTCTAATGGAATGCTTTCACCTTCGAAAGTGAAGCCATCCAAATTGGCATAAAGCGCGAAGAAATTATAAGTGTTTTGTAGAGTACCGAAGAACTTACGCTGTACTTCTTCTACTCCCTGCAAATTGAATTTTAGGTTATCCCAAGGATTTGCATTGGCAATCATATACCAACGAGTGGCATCGGGACCGTATTTCTTCAAGGTTTCAAATGGATTGATCGCATTGCCCAATCGCTTGGACATTTTATTTCCATCCTTATCCAATACCAACCCATTGGCGATAACATTTTTGTAAGCCACTGAATCAAACAACATTCCTGAAATAGCATGCAATGTAAAGAACCAACCACGGGTTTGATCCACTCCCTCAGCTATGAAATCAGCAGGATAGTTTTTGTCGAAAGTCTCATTATTTTCAAAAGGATAATGCCATTGTGCATAAGGCATAGCTCCGGAATCGAACCAAACGTCAATCAAATCAGGTTCACGGAACATTTTCTGACCAGATTCACTGGTTAAAATCACATCATCAACATATGGGCGGTGCAAATCGAAATCTTCAGCCAATTCTTCTCCCATAAAACTTGCTTTCACAGATTTTCTTACTTCATTTCTTAACTCTTCTAATGAACCAATGCAGATTTGCTCTTTGCGATCTTCTGTTACCCAAATTGGTAAAGGAGTCCCCCAATATCTTGATCTACTTAAGTTCCAGTCCACTAAATTCTCTAACCAGTTACCAAAACGACCTTCACCGGTAGAAGCTGGCTTCCAGTTAATAGTTTTATTTAATTCTACCAATCTATCTTTCATCGCAGTGGTTTTGATAAACCAAGAATCCAATGGATAATATAAGATTGGCTTATCTGTTCTCCAGCAATGAGGATAGGAGTGCTCGTATTTTTCTACTTTAAAAGCCTTATTATCTTCTTTTAGTTTGATGGCAATCAGAACATCAGTCGGTTTGAAGTCAGGATCATTACGAGTGGCATCGTCATAATATTCTTCCTTGACATACTTGCCAGCAAAATCTGTTACCTCAGTAACAAATCTTCCTTTTTTGTCTACCAAAGGCGTATCTTTTCCTTGCTCATCCTTCACCATTACGGCCGGAACGTTATTTTGCTGCGCTACTTTAAAGTCATCTGCACCAAAAACAGAAGCGGTGTGTACAATTCCAGTACCATCCTCAGTAGTTACGAAATCACCAGGAATTACTCGGAACGCATTTTTCTCTAATTCCTCTGAAGTAACATAAGGCATCAATTGTTCATAGCGTGTTTCCACTATGTCTTTACCCTTGAAGGTTTGGGCAATCTCAAATGGAATTAATTTATCTCCAGCCTTATAATCTTCCAGTTTTAAGTCCTTTGCTTTGGCGTTAAACTGTTTGCTTACCAAATCTTTAGCTAGAACCACAGAAACTGCTTCGTAAGTATATTGATTGAAAGTTTTCACTTTCACATAGTCAATTTTTTCACCTACCGCCAGTGCACAATTGGAAGGCAAAGTCCAAGGCGTGGTAGTCCAGGCTAAGAATCGAACATCTTCCTCTTCATTTTCAAAAAGGAAAGCCGATTTATCATCTTTCTTCACTTTAAATTGCGCAGTTACCGATGTGTCTTTCACATCACGATAACAACCAGGCTGATTCAATTCATGTGAACTTAATCCAGTTCCTGCAGCAGGGGAGTAAGGCTGAACAGTATAACCTTTATATAATAAATCTTTATCGTAAAATTTCTTCAGCAAATGCCATAGGGTTTCCATGTATTTGCGATCGAAGGTGATATAAGGATCATCCAAATCCACCCAATAACCCATTTTTCGGGTCAAATCATCCCATTCGCCTTTGAATTTCATGACTGCCTTTTTGCATCTGTCATTATATTCGGCAACGGAAATTTTCTTTCCAATATCTTCTTTGGTGATGCCTAACTCCTTTTCTACCTGCAATTCAACAGGCAAACCATGAGTGTCCCATCCACCTTTTCTTTTTACTTGAAAGCCTTTTAAGGTTTTATATCTACAAAAAATATCTTTTACTGCTCGCGCCATCACATGGTGAATACCAGGAGTACCATTTGCTGAAGGTGGTCCTTCATAAAAAGTAAAAGTCGGTTTTCCCTCACGGGTAGTCATTGATTTTTGAAATATGTCATTCTTATTCCAAAACTCTAGGACTTCATCTGCCAGCTCGGCATAATTCAGATTTTTGTATTCTTTATATTGACCCATTTTTATGATTCTTTCTGATCCTCTGGCTTATAAGGAACTTTAGGTTCTGCTTTTTTAATTCTTTTTATATTGATCTCTTCGTCTTCAGCTTCCATATAGAAGTCATCATCATATTGCTCAATCAGCGGATGGCTTCCTTTTCTGCGTTTTCCATCATCAAACGTTAGCAATAGAGAAGGTAAAACTAGCAAATTGGTAAGCATTGCCACCAGAAGTGTGGTGGAAGTTAAAGCTCCCAAAGCTACTGTACCTCCAAAACTTGAAGTCACAAAAATAATAAAGCCAGCAAAAAGTACAACAGATGTGTAAATCATACTTTTACCGGTTTCCTTTAAGGTTTTAGTAACAGCTAATGGAACAAAGAAATTATTGGCAAAAAGCTCTTGCCTGTATTTTGCTAAAAAGTGAATAGTGTCATCCACAGAAATACCGAATGCGATACTAAATACCAATACTGTACTTGGTTTTAGTGGTACTCCCAAATAGCCCATTAATCCACCCGTAATTAACAAAGGAATTACATTAGGAACTAAAGAAATGATAATCATCCTAATATTCTGGAAGAGAATCCCCATCACTATTGCTATAATACCAAAAGCAATTAAAAGGCTGAACCTTAAATTCTCAACCAAATATTCATTCCCCTTTATAAAGATAGGCGTGGTACCGGTGATTTGAATATCAAAATCATCTCCTTCAAATATTTCGTTCATTCGAGGTTTTATAGAACCTTCTAAAAGTGCGTTCATCTTATCGGAACCAATATCCGCAATCTTCAATGAAATCCTCATGGTTGAGAGCTCCTCATTGGTAAAATTATTCATTACAGATATATTGTCTTCATCTTGTTGAAGATAACGCATAATGAAATTATAGTCACGCGAAGTAGGTAAATCATAGAAAGCGGGATTCCCGTTATAATATGCTTGGCGAGCAGCTTTCACCATATTGACAACTGAAATAGGCTGGCTTATAGATGGAATACTATCCAAAAACTGTTGAAATTGATCAACTTTTCTTAACGTTTTTCTTTGAACGATTCCTCTTTTATTCTTGGTGTCAATTACGATCTCCAAAGGCATTATTCCACTGAAATTTTCTTCAAAGAAACGTAAATCCTTAATGGTTTTTCCATCCTTTGGTAAATCATCCACCATATGACTGATTGAATTCAGTTGGAATCCACCAATAAAAGCAAACACTACAATTACGACAGTTATAAAATAAATAATGGTTCTATGGTAATGCACCGATCTATTAAGCCACCTTAAAGCATAATCTGTCATTTTGAAGTTCATATGCTTCAATTGCTTTCTTCCTGGCTCTGGCAAATAAGAGAATACCGCAGGAATTAATATAATACTGACAATGAAAGTGGCAAAAATGTTGATCCCCGCTACTATACCAAATTCCGTTAGCAGTTTAATTTCCGTAAATGCTAAAACTAAAAATCCTACAGCAGTAGTGAAATTGGTAATCAATGTCACAATCCCGATTTTTCGTGTGATAGTGCTTATGGCTTTTATTTTATTGCCGTGCTCCTCAAATTCCTGATGGTATTTATTCAATAAATAAATACTATTGGGTATCCCAATGACGACTATAATGGTCGGTATCAGACTGGTCAAAATGGTGATTTTATAGCCCAGTAAATCCAAGGTTCCTACAGACCATATTACCACAGAAAATATCACCAATAAAGGGAAAAGTACTGCATCCCAAGAGCGGAAAAAGGCTAGCAAGATAAGTGCTGTAACAATTACAGAAAGCACTAACAATTGAATTATTTCCTGTCGGACTTTACTCATCATGGTAGAACGCACGAAAGGCAAACCTGCATAATGTAATTCTATACCGGTAGATTCTTCAAAAGCATCTCCTAATTGGGTGATATCAGACATTAATCTCTCTCTTTCAGGAGAATTGAAGATTTTTTCGTCTAAGGTGATGATTACTGCTGTAGCACCATTGTCTTTATTCAGCAATTGTGAAGAAAAGAATTTTTGACTCTCAATTTCCTGCAATAAAGTATCAAGCGTAGCTTGGTTTTCTGGCAACTCATTTATTAGCGGTTGCATTTCGAATTTACGCTCTTCAGAGTTTTTTTGCAGTTTTTGTAGATTGGCAATCGAAAGGATATTATTTACTCCTTTAACATCTTTTAAAGCATTAGAGAAATATTGAAGTCTTGCAAAATTCTGTGGAGTATACAGTGCACTATCTTTTATTCCAAGGGCAAGTATGTTATCATCTACTCCAAAATTTCTTTCAAACTCCTGTAAAGCTTTATAATCTTCATCAGTTTCAGGAACTAGTTTTGCCAAATCATAATCCAGTTCTACATTTCGGGCACGATAACCCATGAAAATGGTCACCAAAACCAAAATGATGATGAGAGGCAGTCGATATTTTATTACGTTATGCGCTAGTTGTGTCCACATATTTTTAAACAAGCCACAAAGGTAATGATTTTTCCAGTCGAGACACTCTGAAAACCATGCTTTTCAGCTTAAATGTAGTATTTTTATAAATTTTAAATTTAGATTGTAAAACTACTTGACGAAGAGAGTGTTTAAGAGTTAAATAAAATTGAGATTTTGGATAAAAATAAGTTTCAGGTAATAGTTGTCGGTGGAGGATTGGCAGGATTAATTTCTTCCATCTGTTTGCAAAGGTCAGGAGTGAATACGCTATTGATTGAAAAGAAATCTTATCCTTTTCATAGAGTTTGTGGTGAATACATTTCTATGGAGGTAAAACCATTTTTAGAACGCATGGATTTATTTCCAGAACACTTAAAACCTTCATTACTCACTCAATTCCAATTATCTGATATTAAAGGAAATACTACTGAAGTGGAATTGCCTTTAGGCGGATTTGGCATCAGTCGCTTTAAGCTGGATGAATTTTTATTCCAGAAAGCATTAGATGCTGGAGTGGATGTGAAAACTCGAAGCGAAGTAACGAATATTTCTTTTCAAAAAAATGAGTTTTCCGTCCATCTGAAAACTGGAGAATCCTTGACTTCAGAATTTGTAATCAACGCTTATGGTAAAAGATCGAGATTGGATAAAACCTTTGACCGGAATTTCATCAATAAGAAATCTCCCTTTTTAGGTGTGAAATATCATGCAAAAGTTGATTTTCCTAAAGATGTTATTGGCCTTTATAACTTCAAAGGAGGCTATTGTGGTGTAAGTCATGTTGAAGGTGATAAAGTTAATATTTGCTATTTGAGCAGAAGGGAAAATTTGAAGGGACATGGAGGCATAGCCGAAATGGAAGAAGCCATTTTACATCAAAATCCAATCTTGAAAAATATTTTTGAAAGAGCTGAAATGCTATTTGAGAAACCAGAAGTCATTAATGAAATCTCTTTTGAGCGTAAAGACTCAGTGGAAAATCACATGCTGATGGCAGGGGATACTGCAGGGCTCATTACCCCACTTTGTGGAAATGGAATGGCAATGGCGATTCATAGTGGATATTTGGCGAGTACCTCTATCCTCAATTTTTATGAAGATAAATTAAAGACCAGGCAGGAAGTGGAAACAAAATATAAAAATATGTGGCAGAAGAATTTTTCAAAAAGATTGTGGGTAGGGCGTAAAACTCAAAATCTATTTGGGAATCAAATGCGTGCGGGTATTTCAGTTAAATTTGTGAAAAACTTCCCTCTACTAGCAAAAAAGCTTATTCAGCAAACGCATGGAGAGGTTTTTTGAGGGAAATAAATGCTTTAATTAAATTATTCCTTTTCCTTATTCTACTTTAAATTCAAAAGCACCTATATCTGGTTTATCATCCCGTGTATTTCCTTTTATATCAAAATTAAACTGTGTGGATAAACCTGCATCAATCACAGGAGAGCTCTCTAATAGGTTGAAATCTTCATCATTGACTTCAACAAAAGCAGGATCTTGATTTCTTATGGAATTATTCTCACTAAGAACTTCAATTGTACTTTTGAATAAATTATGTGAAAAGGAAAAGTTTAAATTACCCCCTACTTGTTCAAAAAACTGAATCTCATCCGTAATTCTTCCATATATAATAGTATTCAAGAGTTGAACCTCCATTGGGGCAATAATCTCATTTTCATTGTTATCAAGTGCCGAGTCCGAAAAGAAAGCAGCTGGGTTTTCTCTATTAGTATTTAAATAATTAGCAATAGTGCAATGAGTATAATAGGCGCTTCCTCCGCCTGTATGTGAAACAGTACCAGAAGCAGTATTGTAGAAAACAGAATTCACAGCAGCAAAATCACTATTTAAAGATATGACAGAAGAAATGGCCATATTGCCCACAAAACAATTTTCCAGAGTCACATCTGGGTCATTGTCTGGATTAAAAATATTGAGATTTAACCCAAAAAGAGCATTTTTTATAGTAGTGTGTTTAAGGTAATTGTCTTTACTGTTTTCAAGAAACACAATTCCTCCCCATTGTCCAGGAGAACTTGCAAATGGTTCATCTAGTCGATCATTTGTAAAAATTATAGGGTTTTCAAGGTTTCCTTCAGCCTGTAAGCTTCCATCCACAATAAGAAATGTTTCGGTTGCACTGTAAATTTTGGTGCCTGGCTCAATGCTCAAAACACATGAAGAATCTACCTGAATCGATCCTGATAGAACATAAGGTTTTTCAGAATTCCATCTTGTATCACAAGATAAAATAGAATCTGAGAGATAATTAGCATTTTGTCCCCATGCTTCAAAAACCACAGATTGAATGTTTTCTTGATTTTCTACTTCTAAATAATCTCTAATAACGAAAGGATTATTTTCATTTCCTTGATCAATATTGGCAGAAACTAACAAAAGCAGGCTGTCCTCGGCTAATAGTAGCTGGTCCGAAAAAGATGATTGTGTTCTACCATTTAAGGTTAGTTGAAAGGATTGGCTTTGATTTCTTAACCTAATAGATGAAATAGTGATCGCCTGACTAGTTGGGTTCTTGATTTTAAGTCTTTTGGTAATGCTTAACCTTTCTGAAAATAAAGTGTCAAATTGTAGTGTGTCTGTAGAAAAAGATAGATTTACTGGTTCAGAAGTTGGTTCTGGCTCATAAGAACAAGAAGCAAATACTGAGAAAAGTAAACCACAAATTACAATTAAAAAGTCCTTACTCAGCCGTTTCATCCAATTTGCTAGCGTTTTCGGCAATCTGTAAATTTTCGATAAGGTCTTCGATTTCACCATTCATGATATTTGGTAAATTATGCACCGTATAATTTATTCTGTGGTCGGTAACCCTTCCTTGCGGATAGTTGTAAGTTCTAATTTTATCTGACCTATCTCCGCTTCTAACTATACTTCTTCTTTGTGCACCTACTTCTTCATTTTGTTTTGCTAATTCTATCTCATACAAACGAGAACGCAATACTCTTAGTGCCTTATCAAAGTTTTTAAGCTGAGATTTTTGATCCTGACAAGTCACCACCAAACCTGTAGGTTCGTGAGTTAACCGAACTGCTGAATATGTAGTGTTCACTGACTGACCACCAGGCCCAGATGAACAGTAAGTATCTTTTCTGACGTCATTCATATCAATTTCAACTTCTACATCATCAATTTCTGGCAACACCGCAACAGTTGCTGCTGAAGTGTGCACCCTACCTTGAGTTTCAGTTGCAGGCACTCTTTGGACCCGGTGTACGCCAGACTCATATTTTAGTGTACCATAAGCATTTTTTCCAGTAACAGTGCTGATAATTTCTTTGTAACCTCCAGCTGTACCAAAGGTCAAATCCAATACCGTCAAGTTTAAGCTGTTTTTATCACAAAAGCGCTGATACATTTTGAAGAGATCACCAGCAAAAATAGCAGCTTCATCTCCACCTGTTCCAGCTCGTATTTCCAATACTGCATTTTTAGAGTCGTTAGGATCTTTAGGGATCAGCATCTTTTTCAATACATCCTCAAGCTTTTCTTTTTCTGGCTTTAATTCTTCCCATTCCATCTTGGCCATTTCCCTAAACTCTGGCTCTTTTTCATTCTCCAGAATATTTTTTGCTTGCTTGATGTCATCCAAAACTTTTGTGTAAGCATCATATACCTCCACAACTTTTTCCAAATCAGCATATTCTTTACTGAGTTCAGTAAATTTTTTCATGTCCGCCATAGCATCAGGTTGAACCATTAATTGGCCCACTTCCTGAAAGCGTTCTTTCATACGTTCTAATCTGTCTAACATCTAGCAATCAATTTATAGATGCAAAACTACTAAATATTAATCAATACATTAAAGCACAAAATTGATCATATTTAATGATTGTCAAAAGACAAGGACTTAATTCGAAGATTTTTCAGTGTGGTTCAGCGATTATTTCTTCTTTTTTCAGCGAAAAATGACTACTTTTTCACTTCAAAATAAAATAACAGTAGGTCAATTAACAGTTGAAAATAAAATTTACCTATAAATTATAAATAAAGAAGTTTATTTGCAGATGCGTCAATTTAAAATCATTGCCTTATTTTTTGTGTTTCTATTTGTCGCTAAAGACAGCATAGCACAGGAAAAAAACTATAGGTTTCACAAAGTGTTTTTCTATAGTTTCACAAAATATATAGAATGGCCTGAGGAAAAGAAAAAAGGTGATTTTGTAATTGCAGTAATGGGCAATTCGGAAATCATCCCTTTGTTAGAAGAAATGGCTGAAATCAAAAAAGTGGGTGATAGGCACGATTAAAGTTGTTCAGGTAAACAGTATAAATAAAGGAGACTTTTATCATATTTTATTTGTTCCTTCTGAACAGAATCAAAATTTTGCTGGATATAAAAAATCCTTAAGTAATCAACCTTGTTTATTAGTCACTGAATCTTCCGGAATGGCAAAAAATGGGTCTATGATAAATTTTAAAGATGTTGACGGTAAGCTTCGATTTGAAGTGAATACTAAAACATTGGAAAGCTCGGGTTTAAAAATGTCTCAAGAGCTTACTCGTTTTGGAGAAGAAATAAATTAAATATTACATAATAGCAGATGTAGATTTATTGGATTAAATTTATAATTCAATAATTTTCATTAAGTTTAAAAAAGAATAATTTTTTAAAGGCCAAAAGATGAAAAACTTTCGATTTACGATTGGTAATAAAATACTAGGCGGGTTTATCACCCTTATTTTAATTTTTATAGTGTATGCTGGCATCACTATTTTTACTGTTTCACAAAACAGTAATTTAACTGAAACAAATTCCAATGTAATAAAGCCTTCTTTAACTGGCATTAAGGATTTTAATCTTTTGATTATTCGATCTAAAATGCTAGTAACTAACTGGGTATATCTTCAAAGTAATGAAACAGATAAAGAAAGTTTAAAAGCTATTCACGAGGAAGAATATCCTGCCATGAAGGAAGAGATCACTGCTTTAAAGGAAAATTGGGATGATGAAGAACAAAGACTAGAAATGGACACGGTTTTCACTGAGTTCGAAAACCTAATGGAAGTTCAGAAGGAAATAATGGGCAGTCTGGTTACTTTTGAAGATTATGAGGATCCTATTGTCAAGTTTATGGCATCCGAGTCTATTGAAAGAGAGGTAATTCCAAGAACTGATACCGTAATTGCTCACTTAAATAATATTTTAGTTGAAAAACAACAGGAATCTGAGCAATACGAGGCTGAGGTTTTAGATTCTTCTAATAGTTTGAGAAATACTTCTATTATTTTGGGTGTTATTTTTGTGATTTTAGGATTGATCGGTGCCTTCTGGTTAGCTTCTTCCATCACGAAACCTGTAAATTATATTAAAGATATCATCGTGAAATTAGGTAAAGGAATATTACCTGAAAACAATGAAAGGAAATTCGGAAATGATGAGATTGGTGAAATGGCGGTAGCCGTTGGTCAATTAGTGGATGGATTGAAAGACACTTCTTATTTTGCGGAGAATATAGGAAATGGTAAATATGATTCTGATTATGAACCATTGAGTGAGGAAGATGTATTAGGAAATGCCCTTATAAACATGAGAGGCAATTTAAGAAAGGTAGCTGAAGAAGATAAGAAAAGAAACTGGTCTACAGAAGGGTTAGCCATGTTTGGAGATATTTTAAGAAAGAATAACGATAATATTGCTCTTCTTTCGGATGATATAATTTCGAACTTAGTGAAATATACTAAATCTAATCAAGGAGGTATTTTTGTTATCAATAGAGAGGACGATGATGACCCGTTTTTAGAATTAACGGCTTGCTATGCTTGGGATAAAAAGAAATATTTAGAACAGAAAATATACGAAGGAGAAGGATTGACAGGTCAAGCCTGGTTAGAAAGTGAGACTATTTACATGACTGAAGTACCACAAGATTATGTCATGATTACTTCAGGTCTTGGAGAGGCAAATCCTAATAGTATTTTGATAGTTCCATTGAAAGTAAATGAGGAAATATACGGTATTATAGAGCTGGCTTCTTTCAACGAATTTGCAGAACATGAAAGAGAATTTGTGGAGAAAATTGCAGAAAATATTGCCTCTACTATTTCATCTGTAAAAATTAATGAGAGAACTTCCAAATTGTTAGAGGAGTCAAGAGAGATGACTGAGCAAATGCGTTCTCAAGAAGAAGAGATGCGTCAGAATATGGAAGAACTTCAAGCGACTCAAGAGGAGATGGAACGTTCGCAACGTGAGAGAGAAGACAAAGAGAAAATCATCAATTATACCAATATGATGATTGAATTGGATGGCTCATTTTATATTAATAGCATTAATAATATTACTTCTGATAAATTAGGGTACTCCTCATCTGATTTAAACGGTTCTGAGCTATCAAAAATCGTTGAATCCAAAGATGTTTTAAAATCCATGAAAAGCTCTTTAGAATCAGGAAAAACTTGGTCTGGAGTAATAAAATTAAAGAATAAAACAGGTGAACTCGTAAATGCCCAATTCTCTTGCGGACCATTAAGCGGCCAAGACTCTGGTGGAAGCAGTTACTTATTGATAGGAGCTATAGTTTCTAATGAAGAATTAACATAAAATTATGTCAGCATTCTCTAAATTATCATTTGCACTTATTATTATGGTAGTTTGGTCATGTGGTTTCTCCACAGAAAAAAGAAGGCCTAAACAAATAGAGGATACACAAGAGCTACGTGAAGTAAAAAAAGTTTCTGAAGCTGATATTATCAATAAAACCACTAAGCTTGGTGATTCTATTTCTCAGTTAGCAGGTTCCGTTTTTATGGGTAAAATATCAGAGAAATATGCTGAGGGAGGATATAAAGCCGCAGCTGAATTTTGTAGTATAAATGCTTATCCGCTGACTGATAGTCTGGCAAATGAATATAAAGTTTTTTTAAAAAGAGTTAGCAACAAAAACAGGAATCCTGCAAATGCACCAACTGAACTAGAAAATCAAGTTTTGGAAGCCTATGAATATTCTGTAGAGCAAGGTGACAAATTAGGGGCCAATGTTCAATTTATTCGGCCAGGAGATACAATATTATATAATAAGCCCATCCGTATTCCATCTGAGCTATGCCTTAATTGCCATGGAAGCCCAAGTCAAATTTCAGAGGAGGTTCAATCTATATTAAAAGAAGAATATCCTAATGATAAGGCTACGGGCTATAAGGTAGGTGATTTAAGAGGAATGTGGAGTCTTAAGTTTTTGAAAAAAGAAATAGTTCAAGGATTATAATTTCATAAACTAAAATAGATTGTATCAACCTTTTCTGGGCATTTTTATTTTATTGAGATGATCTAGGCTTAGTGGTTTTTCTACATAATCTATTACCATATCATACTTTTCAGCCTTAACTCTGTCAGCTTTATTAATTGAAGAAGTTAAAATAATCACAGACACATTTTTGTCCATTCCCTTTTTGATAATTTCATCCATAACCTCCCAACCATCCAAAATGGGCATGTTTATATCTAATAGAATACAGTATGTTTTGGCATAACTGAAATAAGTATTAAAATAATCTACAGCATCTTTACCATTGTAAAAGCTTTTAGGGGCAGGATGAAAGTCATTTTCTTTTACATGTATTTCATGCAAAAAAACAGTCATTTCATCATCATCCACAATTAATACTTCAAAATTTCCGTCTGTTGATGACATACCCTAAAGTTAATAATATTTTATTTTAAATAATTTATAGACCAGAAGCAAAATATCTTGAAATAACATCTGAGAAGAATCTTCCACCTGCAGCTCCATGAATATCTTCCCGTGGAACATCACTACCAAATTCATAGGTTTCAAATAGTACTTCCTCACTCCCATTTGCAGTTAGGTTTTCAAAAGCATCTACAGAATTGAAATAAGGTACTAAGGCATCTTCTCTGCTATGATACAATTTAATTGGCGCTTCAGCTCTCCAATCATGTACGTCATTATCTGCTAAGGCAGCTCTAAATTCACTATCAGGATTATTTACTTCAGCAATAAACTCATCTGTGAAAATCTCTTGTGGGTTGGTATTTGAAATGGCAAAATAGCCATTATCACTTACTTCAGTTGCAAATGGTTCTTTTAAATAGTAACCCATACCTCTTTGAAGATATACTTTGTCATAAGTATCCATCACCCACAAATAAAGACTTATTGAAAAGTCTAATTCTCCTTCAAAATTGAATATGTAATCTCCAACTGCAGTTTTGTGATAAGCTCCTGCGCCCATTGCACTACGAATTATTTTAAATTCATTGCTATGATTTTCTTCTATGTATTTGTGTAAGGCCATAGTGGAATTTCCTCCTTGAGAATAGCCTAATAAGTGCAATTCTTCTACTTCTGTTTCCCCTTCTGTTCTCATATTGACTTCCAGGAATTCTGCATACTCTCTTGCTGCTACTAACATATCGTAACTTGTGGTGGCTGTCGTTTGCGCATGTTCATAGGGGTGAAACAAATCTCCTGTGCTGCCATATCCGATATAATCAGGTGCTGATATCATATAACCATTTGATGCAAAAAGAGCTGCTGATAGATGTATTTCTACATTATTTTCAGGTAAATATGAAGGAGCTCTATCTTCTTGATCTATTGAAGGGTTAGGGTCTTTTGCAAGAGTACTATGTTGAAAGCTGGTTAATTTCGCAGATCCTTTAACAATTGGGATTAATACTAATCCTGATGCCTCCACTTCTGACCCATCAAAATTTTGAGTCATATAGGTGATTCTATGCGCTGTAATATCGAAATTGACAAAACCAGAAACTAAATTATTGCCTCCAAAACGTGCAGATATTTCATCAGTAGAAATAGAATCTAAAAACTCATAATTGACTACATGTTGAAATTCAAAATCATTTTCGAGATCATCTTCCATGTCATTATTACAGGCAAAAAAGAAAACTGGAAGCAAAAGGAATGTAAATAATCGAAGAAACTTATTAGATTGCATATTCAGATTTTGTTAATTATTATTAAAGTATGATCTATATCAAGTAAAATTGTAAAGCAATATATTAAATTAAAACTAACTAAACCTTATGCTCCTTCAAGAAATCCCCAAAAAAGAAGATATACTTTCTGCGGAAAAAAGGATACATGATTATGTACATAGAACACCTGTATTCACTTCTAATCAATTAAATGAAATGTTGGGGGTAAATGTGTATTTCAAATGTGAAAATTTACAAAAAGTAGGCGCTTTTAAGATGCGAGGAGCTTCGAATGCAATTCTTTCATTAAGTAAATCTCAGTTGAAAAAGGGAGTAGCTACACATTCATCTGGAAATCATGCTCAGGCTGTAGCCTTAACAGCTAAATTAGCAAAAATCCCAGCCTACATTGTGATGCCTCAAAATGCCCCTGAAGTAAAAGTGGAGGCCGTGAGAAGATATGGAGCGGAAGTGATTTATTGCGAATCTAACCTAAAAGCTAGAGAAGAGACTTTAAATGAAGTAGTGGCGAAAACGGGTGCAAGTTTTATACATCCTTATGACAATTATGATGTGATTGCTGGACAGGCAACATGCGCTAAAGAAATGCTAGAAGATACAGACCATTTAAAAGCACTTTTTGCTCCAATTGGCGGTGGAGGATTAATGGCAGGAACCTTATTGTCATCTCAATATTTCGGAAATAAAACTCCTGTTATTGGAGCTGAGCCAAAAGGGGCTGATGATGCTTACAGATCTTGGAAAGCAGGTGAGTTAATTCCAATGGAAAGCCCAGATACAATTGCAGATGGTTTAAGAACATCATTAGGAGAAAGAAACTTTCCAATTATTCAAAAATATATAAAAGATATTGTTACTGTCAGCGATGAGGAGATAATTGAAGCTATGCGCTTAATATTTAATTATTTAAAATTAGTAGTAGAACCTTCAGGAGCAGTTCCTTTTGCATCCATGATAAAGATTAAAGATCAGTTTAAAGGTAAAAAAGTAGGTGTGATTTTATGTGGGGGTAATATTGATTTGAAAAAACTCCCATTCTAATTTCTAGTTTACATGAAAGTTGTTCATCGCTATTATATCTTGCCAAAAAGAGACCAAAAAAGAAAATATTGGTCTTTTCTTTTTAATTTACTCATCATTATTGCTGTGATTGTTTTTATGGCCTGGAGCACTAAAGTCTGGTTAATATTGATTTTGGTTCCTCTCGTAATTTCTATTTATGCTCCATTTATTGATGTGCCAACCGGCAGGAAAAAAGGTCAAATTGTGTATTATTCTCCACTTCTTTTATCATACGCAATCAAAAAAAATAAAATACAACTTCATGGTGGTACTCTATTTGATTATTATTACACCCTGAGTATGCAAAAAAGTGAATCTAGGAATAAGAAAGCAATCCTCTACAGCTATATGGAAGGCATAATTAATATGTTGGATAGCTTCAATGAAAAGCAGGACGATATTAAAATTGAAGCCAATGCATATTTTATAAATCCACATACTGCTGAGAAGTTGGGTTTCAAGAAGGTTAAAACAAAGAATTTTCAAAAAATCATCATGCTATTTAATTACGTCCCCATCACTATTAGCTATTCTATTGCTATGGGGAAGTTAAGTTTCCCTAATATTTTATCCTTGAAAAGTTATGAATGTACAATGGGTGATTTAAGAAAAAATAGAATGAAGTTAGAAGCCATGATCGAAAGGATAAACCATTAAGATGAAGGAAGAAATTATTGAGAAATGTAGGAAGGATTTGAAAGCTAAAAAGCTAAATATTTCTAAGGAAATTGAATCGGTGAAAGATTCTATGGGTTCAGATACCAAAAGCTCTGCTGGAGATAAATATGAAACAGGCAGGGAAATGATGAACCAGGAAAGAGACAAATTACAATCTCAATTGGGCGTAATAGATCGGCAACTAGAAAGCTTAAACCAAGTAAAGACCAATAAGAAATTTGAGGAAATAGATTTTGGAGCTTTGGTGAAAACCACCCTAGCCGATTACTTCATATCGATTTCGTACGGAAAGTTTTCCATGCATACTAAAGATGTATTTATGATTTCGGCTGTTACCCCTCTTGCTCAATTAATGATGGGTAAAAGAGCGGGAGATAAAGTAAATTGGAATGGAAAGGAGATTTTAATTGAAGAGGTAAGTTGAATTATAAACAAAACCCTCAAATTCAGGTTTTATAGGTTAATATGCTTAAAACCAATTTTCTACATATTTTCATCACTATTTTGGTTATTTCCATCTACCCATGGTTGGAAACTTTAGCATTTGACACCCAACTAAAAATCACTTTAGCACTTATTTTCCTTTTAGGAATACCGCACGGTGCTATTGATCATATTTTATTGAAGAAAAAGCAACAAAGTAAAAAGGCTCAAATTCGCTTTTATGTGTTCTATTTGGGCTTAATTGGACTTTATGTAATTGCTTGGGTACTTTTTCCTTATTTCAGTCTGGTTGTATTCTTTTTAATTTCATTTTACCATTTCGGACAATCTCAATTTAGCGATGTAAAAATTGATGAAAAAAGTAAGAGCAAGAAACTACTATATCTGTTTTGGGGAGGATCAATTATTAGCGGATTATTCTACCATCATTATGATAAGTTGATAGAATTCTTTTTAGAAACTTCTCACTTCGATCAAACAGCTACAGTCATAACTCCAGTTAGTTTGTACTACTTCTTCTTAATGAGTTCAATTGGGACAATTCTCTTAATGGCATATATCCTTTTAAAAAGAGCCCATGCAAAGAAAAGATTTTTAAGTGAGATTGGGGTATTTCTATTATTACATTTAGCCTTTTTTACCATACCTCCTCTCTTGGCTTTTGCCTTATACTTTGCGGTATGGCATTCTTTGAAAGTGCTCTATGAAGAATATCAATTTTTAGGAAGGAAAAGAAAAAAGTTTAACCTTAATAACTTTATTAAAGAGTTATTACCCTTCACATTAATAAGTGTTATAGGCGTAGTTTTATTATTATTTGCGTTTTCTTATTTCGAATTTTCAATTTCGCCATTTTTCTTAACCATAATATTTTTATCTGTTTTAACACTCCCTCATAGCGTTGTGATGGATAGCTGGTATCAAAAAATGCAAAAGAAATAACATTTATTTCGGTTTCTATTGTAATAATCTTTTCTAATTCTTTATCAATAACAATCATCTTAACTTACCTTTACCTGCTAAAGTAAATTCCAAAAAAATGACCATAGCGGATAAGTCTGAATTTTACAGCCAAAATATAAGTCAATTTCAAAGCGAGGTAGAGAAAAATAGAAAGCTCACAAATCGATACGGAACTATCCGCGTTTTATACTTTTTAGCTACAATAATCATATCTGTTTATTTCATTAATGAAAGAAATGGGTTGGCTACCGCATTAACACTTTTACCTTTTCCAATAATTTTTGGCTGGTTAGTAAATCGTCATAAATCAAAGAAAAGATTGCTGGATTTGGGACGAAATAGAATCATAATTTTAAATGAAGAAATTGACAGATTAAATCTAAAATTAGATAAACTTCCAACTGGTGAACGATTTAATGATGGCTTGCATGAATACGCTCCCGATATGGATATTTTCGGTAGGCATTCTGTATTTTCTTTAGTGAATAGAAGTGCTTTGGTTTTTGGTCAGGAGAGTTTAGCGAATTGGTTTAAAAGTCCCGCTACCAAAGAAGAAATTTTGGACAGACAGCAAGCGGTTGAAGAAATCAAAAATGAATTTGAATGGCGATTAGAATGGTGGGCAGAAAGTCGTGTAAAAGAAAACAAAAAGCAAGACGATAATTTGAAAGGCTTCTTTGACTTCTTTTCCAAATCAAAGGAGGAGAAAATTAAGCCGATATTTAAATTCGTTCCTTTCATTGCAATAGTTCAATTAGCTATCTTTTTCATTTTGGCATTGACTGGGGTTTTACCTTGGTCGTTTGTGGGTTTAGGTTTTTTAATTAACATTCTCTTATTAGCTCCCATTCAGAAAACGATTATGCGACTTCAGTCTGAAACTGAGCACATAGCAGTTCATTTAGAACAACACAAAAATTTATTTAAGATGGCAGAGGAAAAACAAGTGGAAGCCTCATTGTTTAAGAATCTTCAAAGTCACTTTCAAAACCCTAAAGCCTCCCAAAAAATTAATCGCCTTTCTAAAATTCTGAATTGGATGCATTCTCGTGCAGGCATGATGTATTGGGTAATTAATCCATTCTTATTAATTGATTATTGGGTTTTAAATAATGTGATCAACTGGAAAAATCATTATGGAAAATCAATTGAAAACTGGTTTAAAGCTATCGGTGACTGGGAAGCCATTATGAGCATGGCTGATTTTGCTTTTGCACATGACAATTATAAAAATGCTGAAATTCTGGATACAAAATGTGATTTGAAAGCAAAGGATTTAGGACACCCGCTTTTGGCGCATGATGAAAGAGTTTGCAATGACTTTGAAATGATTGGACCAGGTGCTGTGACTTTAATTACGGGTGCGAATATGAGCGGTAAAAGTACTTTTGAGCGCTCTTTAGGAGTAAATATGGTATTGGCGCAAATGGGCGCAGTTTGTTGTGTGGAAAGTTTTGAACTAAGTCCTTTGCAATTATTCACCAGCATGCGAACCCAAGATAACCTGGAAGAAAATACTTCTTCTTTCTATGCGGAATTAAAGAGATTAAAGCAATTAGTGGACATGACCAAAGTGCCACAGGAAAGACCAATATTTTATTTACTTGATGAAATTTTAAAAGGAACCAATTCAGAAGACAGAAATATTGGAGCCGAAAGTTTGATTCGACAATTGATGAAAACCAACAGCATGGGATTAGTTTCTACTCATGATTTATCTTTAGCTACTTTGGAAAATGAATTAGAAAATTTCCAGAACTACAGCTTCAATAGTGATGTAAGCGGTGATGAAATTCTGTTTGACTATAAATTACATAATGCACCATGCCATACATTTAATGCCGTGCCATTGATGAGAAAAATGGGGATTGAGATTATTAAGAATGGTTAAACTGTCTTTTCTAGCCTAAGGGTCTCGCTTAAACTTTTCCGCTTGGTTCAAGCGAGACGCTTGAACCAGTTTGGGGAAGAGTTAGCGTAATATCTAAAGATCCACTCCTCAAATTCTTCACTGCCCTTCAAACAAACTTTCTTATATTTAATTTCTTAGCAAAAACATTTACTATGAGAAAGATACTACTAATACTATTTGCTTTATTGATTCAATTGCCTGTTTGGGCACAAATCAAAGATGCACCAGAAAGATCAGAGGGAGACTTGGCCTCAATTGATTATTCGTGGCGTTACCCTAATTAATGGAAATGGAGCTCCACCTACTGGACCGGTAGATATAGTGGTTGAACAAAATAAAATTGTAGAAATCAAAACAGTAGGCTATCCTGGAGTGGAAATAAAGGAAGATAAAAGACCACAGTTAAAAGATGGAGGAAAGGAATTGGATGCCTCAGGCATGTATTTAATGCCTGGTTTTGTAGATATGCACGGCCATATTGGCGGAGAAGCTCAGGGTGTTCCAGCCGAATATGTTTTTAAATTATGGATGGGACATGGAATAACGACCATTCGTGATCCATCTGCTGGAAATGGATTAGATTGGGTATTAGACCACAAAGAAAAGAGTGCCAAAAATGAAATAACAGCACCAAGAATTTTGGCTTATACTGCTTTTGGTCAGGGAAGCAAATCTGATATTAGTTCTCCTGAAATGGCAAGAGAATGGGTGCAGCAAAATGCTAAAAAAGGAGCTGATGGCATTAAGTTTTTTGGCGCAAGACCAGAAATTATGCAAGCAGCATTAGAAGAAAATAAAAGTTTAGGTTTACGTTCTGCCATGCACCATGCGCAAATGGATGTAGCACGTTGGAATGTAGTGAATTCAGCAAAAGCAGGTTTGACCACCATGGAACATTGGTATGGTTTACCTGAAGCTTTATTCACAGACAGAACAGTTCAGCATTACAAATTAGATTATAATTACAATAATGAACAAGATCGTTTTTCTGAAGCTGGTAAATTGTGGGAACAAGCTGCCCCTCCTTATTCCGATAAATGGAATGAGGTGATGAATGAATTATTGGAGCTTGATTTCACTTTAGATCCTACCTTCAATATTTATGAAGCCAGTCGTGATTTGATGCGCACAAGCCGAGCAGAATGGCATGATGAATATACACTTCCCTCTTTATGGGAATTCTATCAGCCAAGCAAAATCTCACATGGTTCTTATTGGCATTACTGGGGAACCGAAGAGGAAACCAGCTGGCGAAAAAATTATGATTTATGGATGACTTTTGTGAATGAATATAAAAACAGAGGAGGAAGAGTAACTACGGGTTCTGATTCAGGCTTTATTTTTCAGCTATATGGATTTGCTTATATCCGTGAAATGGAATTATTAAGAGAAGCAGGCTTTCATCCTTTGGAAATTATGATGTCGGCCACTTTAAATGGAGCAGAAGCTTTGGGTATGGAAGACAAAATTGGCACAGTGGAAATCGGTAAGTTGGCAGATTTCGTGATTGTGGAAGAAAATCCATTAGAAAATTTAAAAGTATTATATGGAACTGGAGCCATTAAACTAACTGATGACAATGAAGTAATCAGAGCTGGAGGTGTGAAATATACTATCAAAGACGGCATTATTTACGATGCCAAGAAATTGCTGGAAGACGTAAAGGAAATGGTAAAAGAAAAGAAGGAGGAGACAGGCTATGAAATTAAGCAGCCTGGGATGAAATAATGAACACTATTATTTTCACTCTCTAGGCTCTCTAGTCTAAGCGTCTCGCTTAGACTTTTCCTATGCTATAAATAATGGTTTATCTTAGCTAATAATGGGTCCAAGCGAGACGCTTGGACCAGATAAGGTTCATTTCAACCTGACAGATTTTTAAGAATAATGGATCAAGGGAAAATCCCCATATCCGTATAACTAACTGCTATTCTGTCAATTGCCAGAATAAAGGCAGCAGTTCTCAAACTTTTAAGTTTCTTTTCTTTTCGCTTTTCATTCATATCATGATAAGCCGTCACCATGGTTTCTTCTAATCCAGAAATTACCAAATCTCTTTCACTAGCACCTTTCACAATGGCATCTCTTTGTTCTTGATTGAATGCGTCTCCGGTAGCGGTTTCAATACTATCAATCAAGAATTTATATTTTTCCATGTCATAACGCTTCTCAAGCTTTCCGAATGAAACTCTTGAAAGATTTTTCAACCACTCAAAATAGGAAACCGTCACACCACCAGCATTCAAATACATATCGGGAATTACCAAGATATCCTTATCTAATAAGATTTTTTCAGCTTCCTTCGTAATAGGGCCATTGGCAGCTTCTCCTATTATTTTTGCTTTAATTCTAGGAGCATTCTCTCCTGTGATTTGATTTTCTAAAGCAGCAGGAACTAGGATATCACAATCATATTCCATGATTTCGACAGAGTTTTCAACAAACTTTCCTTTTCCATAGCCTTTGAAGGATTTATGCTCAACTTGATAGCTTTTTAAGGCTTCAATATCTATGCCTTCTTCATCCCAGATTCCACCATTCCATTCTGCCACGCCAATTACTTTGGCTCCTGCTTCAGTTAAATACTTTGCAGAATAGAAACCTACATTTCCTAAGCCTTGGATGATCACTTTTTTGTCTTTAAGACCTGTGGTTAGGCCTAAGGCTTTCATGTCTTCCTCTACGCTAACTGCTTCACGAATCCCGATATAAACTCCCATACCAGTTGCCTCGGTTCTGCCCTCAATTCCGTGTTGGGAAAGTGGTTTACCTGTTACACAAGCTTTGGCATTAATAGCTTCTGGATTAAAAGCTTCATAAGTATCCACGATCCAAGCCATTTCCCTTGCGCCAGTTCCATAATCAGGAGCCGGAACATCAATGGCTGGCCCAATAAATTTCTTTTTAATTAATTCAGATGTATATCTTCTGGTTACTTTTTCTAACTGTCGAGTGTTGAATTTTAATGGATCAATATTTACTCCACCCTTAGCTCCTCCAAATGGAATATTAACCATAGCACACTTATAAGTCATTAGAGCAGATAGACCCATTACTTCCTGCTCATTTACCATTTCACTATAACGGATACCACCTTTGGTAGGAAGTTTATGATGAGAGTGTTGTACTCTGTAGCCTTTCACCACTTGATAAGAACCATCCTCCATGCGGATGGGGAAGTGAAATTTATAAATACTGTTGCATTGTTTGATCTGGTCTAATAAACCGGGGTGTAATTCCATATGCTGTGCAGCATCATCTACGAAACTACAAACATCTTCAAACAAGCTATATTCTTCATTATGTGCCATAGTAAGTTTAAATTTTTTGTTATACTTTTTGTTATACTTTTTGTTATTCAATTACAGCTAAATATTCTTTCTTTAATCTTGGACAGATTTTATATCTTTCTTCTTTAGTATCATCGTAAACGAAATCTAAAAGTTCATAAACATTTTCAATTCCTATTTTCTCACACCACTCAAACGGTCCGAAAGGATAATTGGTACCGAGCTTCATACCTAAATCAATATCTTCTCTTTCTGCTGTGCCTTCCTGAACGGTATAATAGGCTTCATTAATAATCATGCAAATTATTCTGGGTGTTACCATACCGACTCTATCCTCCACTATTTCAAAATCAGTTCCTAGTTTCCCACAGATTAACTTTAATTTCTCTTTCCCCTTCTCATATTGAAGGGTGCATTCCAAAACACTTCTATTGATGAAAGTAGGTAAGCCATTAAAACCGTAAACGGTATTTTGAGTTTGGTTCTGATAAATTTCTAGATTCCCAAAACAGCTCTTCGCCATATTGGTAAATATAGTTAAATCAGGTCGTTGCTCGTAAAAATCAAGTGCTTCGGGTTCCTCTGCCACGAAAAAATCAAAAACTACATCAGCTTCAAAAAAAGCTTCCTTTGTAATCTCCGTTAAATCGTCAAAAGAAATGATTTGGTGTTTATCACCAAATTTTGCTGTGATTTCCTCTTGGTTTTTGGGGTCTCCAACAACAAGTATCTTCATAATTTGTTAGTTTTGAACCAAAGTTAAGGAACTAATCATAAAAAGCGAGATGAGTAAACAAATCATTCAAACAAAAGAAGCACCAGCACCAATCGGGCCTTACAATCAGGCGATTTTAGCGGGTGATACATTATACGTTTCAGGGCAAATAGCTTTGGATGCTCAATCAGGAGAATTAATAAATGAAAATATTACTGAGGAAACACATCAGGTAATGAAAAACCTAGAAGCCATTCTTTCAGAAGCAGATTTAGGCTTTTCTGATGTGGTTAAATGCAGCATATTCGTAAAGGATATGGGTAATTTTGCCACAATAAACGAAGCTTACGGCATGTATTTTAAAGAAAACCCACCCGCAAGAGAAACAGTTGAAGTAGCTCGTTTGCCTAAAGACGTGAATGTCGAAATTAGCTGCATAGCGATAAAATAATGCAATTATGGCCAGCTAAATCGGAAATGTTTCTGAGCCCTCATGGGCAAGATGAGATTTTTAGACGCATGGAGCTGGCCGTAAAGCCTGTTAAGTTTCAATCTTTCAAGAATAAATCTTTGGGAGATTTAGAAGAAGAGGCATATTTATTTAATGGAAAGGTCGGTAAAAACGGATTTGCAATTTCTCAAATCATCAGTAGACCCAATAATTTTCTTCCTCTTATTAAAGGAAAAATAGAAGGGGGGCAAAGTGGTAGTCTGGTTCATTTGGAATTCAGTTTATTCCCTAGCATCAAATACTTTTTGTTTTTCTGGATAATATTGATGCTTTTATTTTCAATTATTTCTATGGCTCAAGGAGATGATTTATTGACAATAATCTTTCCTCTTATTATCTTGTTAGCAAGTTATGCTTTAATCATTTCGCGCTTTAATGATGCCTATCAAAAAAGCCGAAAGGAGTTAATGCGCTTAATTGGCTAAAACACTATTTAGATTCGCATGAAAAACTTAATCCGATTGGAAGAGGCTGCAATGTTTGCTTTATCCATTTTACTTTTTGCCGAGCTTCCTTTTGCTTGGTGGTGGTTTCCTGCCTTAATCCTAGCTCCCGATCTCGGTATGATAGGCTATGCTTTCGGGGATAAAATGGGTGCTTATGCCTATAACCTCTTCCACCATAAAGGATTTGCCATTTTGATATATGCAATTGGCTGGTGGATGCCTAACGACTACTTATTGTTTTCTGGTATTATATTATTTGGTCATGCCAGCATGGACAGAATATTCGGTTATGGCTTAAAATATGAAAAAGGCTTTAAGTTTACGCATCTTGGAGAGATTGGGAATTAAATTCAAAATGGTTACTCAAACTCGTATTTCCAGCTAAGGTCTCTTTCATTTAGCTTTACGAAAACGTTGCGTCTTCGCGTCTTTGCGAGAGATTTGATCAATTCTTCCCAAATGAAATCTCATTAGGCAGCTCATTCTCATCATCATTCTTATATGGAAAGTGCGCAGCTAATTGCTCACCAGCCATTTTGATGCCTTCGCTGAGACCAGCCGTTAAATCTCCATTCTTAAAATGAGCAAGCATATGTTCTTTGATGTCGTCCCAGAAGTTTTCAGGGACCTTATTGTTGATTCCAGCATCTCCTAAAATAGCAAATTTATGGTCTTTAATGGCCATATAGAATAAAACACCATTGCGCAATTCAGTTTTGTGCATTTTCAATGTTTTGAAAATATAAGCTGCATGATCCTTCACATCTTCCTTGCAGTGGTTTTCCAAATGAACCTGGATTTCACCTGATGTATTTTTTTCCGCTTCTTTAATAGCGTTTACAATTGTTTTCTTTTCCTCTTCGGTAAATGCGTCTTTTGCCATGATGTAAAAATAATAAATCTTGAGAGGAATACGGTTAAGAAATACAATAGTTATTGATTATAGCAATTACTGAAATCGAATTCCATCAGGTTCAATATGGTGTTGTCTTTCAATCTCTTCAAAAGAGGCTTTCCTAACAGAAATTATATTCCCCTTAAAAAATAAATCTTGTCCAGCTAATGGATGATTAAAATCTACTTTGACTTCTTTTCTGCTTTTGTCTATAATTTGTCCACTTTGGGATTCTTCACTGTTTTCGTATCGGATATAAGCACCTACTTCCAAGGTATCTTTTGTATAGCCCTCCTTTTCCGTAAATTCCTCAATAGGGATTGATTTTATTAGGCTTTCATCTTTTTTGCCATATGCAAAATCGGCAGGTAATCGGAATGCAAATGTTTCATTTTGACTTTTCCCCTTGAGTTGCTCTTCAAAATAGGGGAGCATTTTTCCCGTTCCGAATAAAAAACGAAGAGGGTAAGATTGTCCAGAGAAATCCACCAATTCTCCTTCTTCATCTTTCTTTCGGACATGATATGATAAAGTAACAACTGTGTTTTCTTGAATTTCCATACTATATCAACTTGTGAGAAGTGCGGATGTTTTGCGACACTTAATTATTGTAATGGGGATTACAGTAATCTCCATTACAATAATTTTTTTGCTTTAATTTTAACAGCATATTAACAAATAAAGGCTTCTGAAAATCTCCCAGAAGCCTTTTGTATTCAAAATCCTGTTAAGCTAAAACTCTTCCACTTTTGGGTGTTTTCACCCAAAAATTTGCAATGATCGCCTCTTGAGTCTCTCAGAATCTTGAAGGTGAGAACACCTTCAATGGAGGTAGGTGGATTAATAGAAAACACCTTTAAGACTGAGAGATGATAAGCCTTCTCTAATCAGTAAAATTATTAATCAAAACTCACTTCAGGTACTTCATCTGCCCCTTGATCAGCCTCAAAATAACCTTTCTTTTCAAAGCCATACATGCCTGCTAACATTGTTTGGGGAAATTTCCTTATGTAGGTGTTGTATTCTTGAGTTACCTCATTGAATCTTCTTCTTTCCACCGCAATCCTATTTTCAGTTCCTTCCAACTGATCTTGCAATTTTACAAAATTCTGATTCGCTTTCAAGTCAGGATATCTTTCCACAACCACCATCAAACGGGATAGAGCTGAACTCAATCCTTGTTGCGCTTGCTGGAACTGCTCCAATTTTCCTGGACTTAAATCATCCGCATTAACGTTTACACCTGTTGCTTTAGATCTTGCCTCAATTACACCTTGCAAAGTTTCTTGCTCAAAATCAGCATATCCCTTCACTGTATTCACCAAATTAGGAATCAAATCTGCCCTTCTTTGGTACACATTTTCCACTTGAGCCCATGCGCCCGTCACCTGTTCTTCCTTATTGACCATATTGTTGTAGGAACCTGCAAAAAGACGATAAAGTATAAAAACAATAACGACTATTACGCCTATAGTAATTAAAAGTCCTTTTTTCATATTAGTTAAATTAGATTTTTATTTAAATCCTTAGCATATTGATTACGAAGGTAACAGAGAAATGTTGATTTATAAATTCATTTTACTTTAATGCTGATAAATGATTTTTGAAGCCTTATTTTTGTATCTATTCTATTTAACAAATCAAGAATATCATGTTGAAAAAAATTGGTGGCTACAGCATTTTGATAATTATCCTTATAGGAATCATTTATTTCTTTTTACCTAATTATGCACAAAAGGCTTTTCTTCATTTAACCGCTGATATTGACGATTATGAAATATTTGAAAATAGAACAGTTGCAGCCAGCAACCCACAGCCATGGAAAAAGTCCCCACAATACAATCAATACGAAATGGGGCAAACTTATCAAGAAGAGTTAGAAGCCTATGAAACCACTGCCTTTTTGGTAGTGAAAGATACAGCACTATTTTATGAAAAATATTATTTAGGATATGATGAAAATGAAATATCAAATTCATTTTCAGCTGCAAAAAGTATAGTGAGCTTATTAATTGGTATTGCTATTGAAAAGGGAAAAATAGAGAGTGTATTTCAGCCAGTATCAGATTTTTTAGAATCTTTTCAGGAAGGTGATAAATCAAAAATTGTTATTCAAGATATCTTAACTATGAGCTCTGGTATCGATTGGAATGAGGCTTATATGAGTCCTTTTTCTAAAACAACAGACGCATATTATGGGAATAATTTAAAGAAATTAGTTGCTGAATTAGAGGCCTCAGAGGAGCCATCTCAAGGATTTGCCTATAAAAGTATCAATACTCAAATATTAGCGGAAGTACTGGAAACAGCCACTGGGCAATCCATTAGCGACTATGCTACTAACCGCTTGTGGAGAAAAATAGGTGCTGAAAATGATGCATTGTGGAGCTTAGACAGAGAAGGAGGAATGGAAAAAGCTTTCTGCTGTTTTAATAGTACAGCTAGAGATTTTGCGAGAATAGGACAACTGGTTCTAAATAAAGGAAAATGGAATGGAGAACAAGTCATTCCTGCTGATTACATAGAAGTAGCTACTCAGCCTGCCCGATTGATGGGGTCAGAAGAAATTATACCGCATTATGGTTATCAGTGGTGGGTACTAAATTATAATGGAAAGCAAATTCCTTATGCAAGAGGTATATTAGGACAGTATATTTTTGTGTTAAAAGATAAAAATGCTGTAGTAGTAAGATTAGGAAAAAGTAGAAGCAAACTTTATACTGATGAACATCCAAATGATGTTTACATCTATATAGAAGCAGCTTATGAATTATTGAAATAAAAGAAAATGGAGCTCACGAAAATATTAAGGATTATCTATTGGATCTTAGTTGCCATCATGATCATGGTATTTTATTACAGTTTACGTTATGCTGGAGAGCAAGCAATGGAATATACATTTGTTGCACTGGCTTTTTGGACAGCTGCTTTTGTTTTAAATAGATATATCCGAAAGATAAAATCTAAAGAGGATGATGAAATCAATTGAGCTAATCAATTAATTTTATGTAGGGTTTCTATATTTCAACAACTTTAATTTAATTATTATGGATTAAGGCACTAAATCTTACCCAATAAGAGGACAAAAGCTTTAAATGTTGCAACATCTATTCAAAATCGTCTTAGCTATTTTACCGCTCATCGAAATTAAAAGTCCTTTTTTACAGAATAAATATTACAATCCGAATATTTACTTTAATTTCGTCAGTTAACTAAGAAAACTTTATTTCCCCTTGAAAAAGCTGATCCTCAACGTCTTAAATGCTGAAGAGTCGGAATCCAAAAGAGTATTTTTACTACTCCTCATGGGATTCTTTATGGGCTTTTTCGTATCAGGATTATCTGTAGGTGCAGAAGCTTTATTTTTGAATAACTTTAGCGAGCAAACTGATTTGCCTTTGGCCATTGTGGTTTCAGGTATAATAGGTGTTGTAGCTACTTATCTTTTTAATTATTTTCAATCCAAAATAACGTTTGTTCGACTTGCTGGATATACGTTATTGGTTATTTTCATTTTATTAATTGCAGTCGAAATAGCATACTCTTATTTACCTGATGTTTCTCCTCTTTATTTCATCACTTTTACATTTGTTCTTCCATTTACCTATCTAATTCTATTAATATTTTGGGGTGCATTCGGAAGATTGTTTGACTTAAGGCAATCTAAAAGAATTATTGGAGGAATTGACACTGGCCAGTTAACCGCTTCCATTTTAGCCTTATTAATCATCATCCCATACTTATTAAATCGTCCTGATTTTGCAGAAAAAGATTTAATTACCATGAGTGTAATTAGTCTTGGGGGTATGTTTTTATCATTTCTTTGGTTAATGAACAGTTCCAAGAAATACTTGATTAGAGCTGGGAAAAATGAATTAGTATCCTACAGAAAAGTATTGACAGACAAATATATGCTATTAATGGTGGCCTTTGTCCTGGTTAGTGTTGTGGCAGTAACCTTTATAGATTATTCGTTTTTTAGTGTGGCATCAGCCCAGTTCAATGAGAGTAATTTAGCAACATTCTTAGCTTATTTTAATGGTACCATTATCATATTTAGCTTCCTATTTCAAACATTTGCTACCGATAAAATCATTGCGCTATATGGTCTTAAAGTTTCTTTATTGATAAACCCAATCCTTATTATGATTATGGTGGGTGCGGCATGTTTAATTGGCGCAGGTTTAGGTTTTACACCTGATGACCCCAACTTCATTTTTTTCTTTGTAACAATTGCAGTTAGTAAACTATTTGTAACATCCTTAAAGGACGCATTGGATGAACCCGCATTCAAACTTTATTTTCTTCCGCTAGATGTTGAAAGTCGATTTGATATTCAAGTTAAAATTCAAGGAGTAGTAAACGCATTTGCTGGTATTATTGCCGGTGCGATAATTATAGTACTTAATAATGTAGAGGTGTTTAATCTCTTAACAATATCAGTTGCAGTTCTACCACTATTATTTATTTGGTATTTCGTCACCCAAAAATTGCACAAAGGCTACAGGTTAACCTTACAAGGTACTTTAATTAGAAATAAGGAAAGGAATAAGGTAGATGAAAATGAAAACTCCATCAGCAGGTTATTACAAAAACAAGTAAACAGCCCCGAAGAACATAGAAGGCTTTATGGTTTAAAATTGATGGAAAAACTAGAACCTGAAGAATTTTCTTCCTTTAGGGAAAATTTCAAAGGAGATATTTCACCAAAGATGAAGGACTATCTTGGAGACGGGAATACAGCTTTTGGAGCAAATTCTGATCTTACCTTAAAAAAGTTAGCTGAAAAAGCTCTTAAAGAAAATGAATCCAGAGATATAACTCCGGTAAGTTTTGAACAATTAAGCAGTTGGGCACGCTCATTAGAACCTTCAAAAAGAGTATATACTGCAAGAATTTTCAGGCAGCATGCAGATGCAAAAAACATTTTTCTATTGCTTGATTTGCTAAAGGATGCAAATATTGAAGTGCGCATGGAGGCCATAGAAACCGCTCGTTTACTCAAAAGACATGAGACTTGGAATGTTTTAATTGAGATGCTAGATACTGAAAAGTATGGTCATGCAGCTTCGGCTGCCTTAGTTGCTGCAGGAGATGATGTTTTGCATCATTTAGAATCAGCCTTCCATAAATCTGGACAGTCTGATAAAATAAAAATGGCTGTCGTGAGGATCATGAGTAAAATTAGTGGTGATGAGGCGGAAAAGCTTCTCTTGAAAAAGATTGACTACCCAGATAAGAGAATTGTATATGAAATGTTGAATGGCTTTGGCTATGAAGATTTCAATGCAGTTGGAAATCAAGCACAAATAATCATTACGCTAATTGAGGATGAAATTGGAAAGACCATTTGGAATATGGCCGCTCTACAAGAATTGCCTAAAGAAGAACGGTATTTCATTTTGCGACAAGCTTTTAAAGAAGAAATAGGTCATAATTATGAGCAAATATTTTTATTGCTTTCCTTAATCTACGATACCGAATCGGTTTCCTTAGTAAAAGAAAATATTCTATCAGAAACTTCTGAAGGTATTGCTTATGGTATTGAATTGCTGGATATGTTTATTGATTCTGAACTGAAATCCAAACTATTCCCACTTGTAGACGACATTTCGATTAGTGAAAAAATCAAAGCACTGGACAATTTCTTTCCTCGAGAACATTTTGAACCTTTAAGATTACTTAATAATATTTTAAATCGAGATTACAATCAAATTTCAAGATGGCTTAAAGCCTGTGCTTTATATAACCTGGCATTTCAAAAAGAGTACACTCCAAATTATGCAGTAATAGCTCATATTTTTAATTCTGACAGACTATTGCAAGAAGTGGCCGCTTGGTTGCTCTACCACAGAAAACCTGAGCAGTTTGAAAAGGTAATTACAAGAGTAAATCAGGAAGATCAAGATGATTTAGTAAACACCATTGCCCACAACCAACTCGAAGATGGGTTAAATGATGGCTATTTTCTTTTAGTAGAGATCGTGATGTTTCTTAAACAAATCGAAATATTCAAAAAAATAAATGGTGATCAATTATGTGATTTAGCTGATAATACTCAGGTTATCAGAATGAAATCTGGAGATCGTATTGATTTGAAAGACCCTGAAAATAATGCGATTTATGTAGTTGCAGAAGGAGAATTAAAGTTGCAATCTGAATTTGAACAAGACACAAAGCTAGTTCAAGATGATGTCTATGGTGAATTGTTCATCCCTGAGAAACACTTAAAAGCGGATAGCCTAATTGCTGAAGAAGAATCAGTGGTTTTTCAGCTTAATATCAATAATTTTTACACCCTAATGTCTAGAAGTCAAGAATTTACAAATCAACTTTTTACAGCCATTACCCAACATTATCAATCAAAAGTATGAGTGAAAAATTAGAGATAAATATCATATATGCAGAGAGTGATAATAAACCGATCCTTCAAGATAGAGGCTGGGTAAGCTTTTTTGAAAAGTTTCTGTACATGATGCTAAAGCAAACCATGAACAGACAAATTCAAATTAATATGATTTCAGATTCTGAAGAACAAAAAATTGATATGAAAGGATTATATATACCCATTTTATCTCCAGATTTTATATTATCAGGTGCATGTTTAGATAGAGTTGAAAACCTATTTCTTGAAACTAAGTCAGATAAAATTCACGATAAAATATTTCCAGTCTTTAAGTCTCCATTATCCTATGTAGACATACCTGAGAAACTGAAGCCTTTAAGAAGCTTTATTTTCTATTTGAATAATGAAAATCAGGAACAAGAACTGTCCGACTTCTTTTCTAAAGAGGCAGAAAAAGGATATTGGATGAAAATGGTCGATTTGTGTTTTGATATTTACGAAACCATTCTGAATATGAATAACAAAGGTAAGATTGATAAAACACATGGCCGCAAATCCATTTATTTAGCTGAAACAGGTCAGGATCTTTCAGGAGCCAGAAATATAATTAAAAGAGAACTTAGCCGACATGGGTATGAGGTTTACCCTAAAAGCTTATTGCCCCACACTTATTCCGCTGTTAAAAAATCCATTAATGCCGATTTGAAGAACTGTCAGTTTTCAATTCATATGATTGGCTCATCTTACGGAACTATTCCTAATGGAACCGAAAGTTCGGTTATGGACATTCAAAACATGCTGGCCTCTGAACATGCTAAGGCAAATCCTCAATCTTTCAATAGATTAATATGGATTAGTCCAACACTGAAATATGCTAGTGAAAAGCAAAAGTCTTTTATTCATAATATAAAAAGAGACGACAAGGCATCTTATGGAGCAGAGGTTTTGCAAACTTCATTGGAAGATTTCAAAAATACACTTTGGGAAGAATTATTAGATAAGGGATTGAATAGGAAGTTAAGATCCTCTTTTTCATCTACCCCACAGGATAAGCCTATCTTCTATTTGATTTTTGATGAAATAGATGCTAAGGCAGTAGAAACGGTTAAAAAAGAAGTTTTAAAGCATGATATTGAATTAATAACCTTAGATAATAAAGGTGAATTAATGGATTTAAGAAATAAGCATATTGATGCTTTAAAGCAAATGGATGCAGCCATAGTTTTTCAAGAAAATGTGAATAACCAGTGGGTATACATGAAACTATTGGATTTATTAAAAGCACCTGGCTTTGGCCGTTCAAAGCCGATTTTGGGTAAATTATTAAAGTCTGAAAAAGCAAAAGGATCTGAGGATGAATATATTAGCAGATATGAAGCAGAAATAGACACAAGTACAGATTCCAAAAAATTAAGTAAATTTATTAGTGAAATAATATTGGCTTTTGAAAAGGGCCAAGCAAAAATGGCAGAAGAAAGCTAAAATGAAAGAGGAAAAAATAACCATAACGAAACCTACCCAATCGCAATATGGAAAGAAAAACAATCCATTTCCTGGATTGCGCCCTTTCAAAATTGAGGAAAGCCATTTATTTTTTGGAAGAGAAGGACAAAGCGATGAAGTACTATTAAAACTTTCAAAACATAGATTTGTGGGAGTTATCGGCCCATCTGGAAGTGGTAAATCTTCATTTATATACTGTGGAGTTCTGCCTATACTTTATGGAGGTTTTCTTACGGGAAGATCAACCGATTGGGAGGTTGTGGTTTCAAGACCAGGAGCTGCTCCTATTGATAATTTAGCCCAATCATTACTGAAAGCGGATTTAGTTGACAAAGATTTATCTGAAGAAGACAAACAGATCAAACAAACCATAATATCTTCTTTGCTTAAAAGTTCATCTGCTGGGCTGGTTGAAACCATCATGCAGTTCAAAGGTGATAAGAAAAAAAACTATCTCATTTTAATCGATCAATTTGAGGAATTATTTCGATTCAAAGATTCTTCAAATATTCAATCCGTAAATGAAACTTTGGCCTTTATCAATCTACTGATGGAGGCGGTAAATCATGCAGATGTCCCAATCTATGTGGCCATTACCATGCGTTCTGATTTTATTGGCGAATGCTCACAATTCCCAGAATTAACGCGTCAAATTAACGATAGCCAATATTTAATCCCTCAGATGACGAGGGAACAAAAGCGAAGAGCAATTACTGGCCCTGTAGCCGTTGGAAATGCCGAAATTGCACCAAGGCTAACACAGCAATTATTAAACGATCTTGGTGATAATCCAGACCAACTTCCCATTTTGCAACATGCCTTAATGCGAACCTGGAATTATTGGAGTCATTTTAGAGATTATGAAAATGAACCATTAGACATTAAGCATTATGAAGCCATCGGGACAATGTCCGAGGCCTTGTCAATGCATGCCAATGAAGCTTTCGAAGACCTTAATGAAGAGCAACAAAGAAATTGTGAGTTCCTATTTAAAGCCATAACCGAAAAAAGGGGAGGTGGTAGTTATGGTATCAGAAGACCAACCCAACTGAATGAAATAGCGGCTATTGCGAATACTTCTGAAGAAAAGATTATTCAGGTAGTTGAAAAATTCCGCGATCCGAGCAGATCATTACTGACCCCTCAATATGGAATTCCATTAACAGGAAATTCCATCATTGATATTTCACATGAAAGTATCATGAGAATCTGGAACAGATTGAAAAACTGGGTGAATGATGAAGCTGATGCGGTGGCAATGTACAAAAGGCTAGCTGAGGCTGCGGATATGTTTCAGCAAGGCAAAACCAGTTTGTGGCGTCCACCTGATTTGCAATTGGCAATGAATTGGCAGGAAAAGCATAATCCAACCTTGATTTGGGGACAACGCTATCATCCAGCTTATGAAAGAACGATGTCCTTTTTGGAGCATTCTGAGGAGGAATATGAAATAGAGCAAAGGGCAAAAGAACTGCAGCAAAAAAGAAGGCTTAGGACGGCTAGAGTAACTGCTCTAATAATGGCAGGAGCTACTGTAATTTGTTTTTTATTCTTGATTTATGCTTTCTATCAACAAACACAAGCTGAAAGAAATGCAGATTTAGCCGATGAACAAAGAGAGGCAGCACTTAAACAAACTGAAATTGCAGAGACTCAGCGAGAAAGAGCTGAAGAGCAAGAACTGAAAGCCATTGAAGCACAGAAAGATGCAGAGAAAAATGCAGATTTAGCTGAGGAAAGGAGAGTGGAGGCAACACAATCCGCAGCATTGGCAGAGCAAAGAAGAATTGCGGCAGTAAAAGCTGAAGGTGCGGCAAGTGAAGCAGCTGTAGCGGCTAATAAAGCAAAAGAACAAGCAGAATTAGAAAAGGAAAGAGCTGAGCAAGAAAAAGCAAGAGCCGATCAATTACGTTACTTAGCCATTGCCAATGCTATAGCCGTAAAAGCTCCGCAATTAAATGACCCTCAATTGAAAGGCTTATTAGCACAGCAAGCCTATATTTTTGATGAGCGATATAACGATTATGAGTATGATCCTGAAATTTATGACGGTTTATATTATGCGCTAAAAGAATTCAATCATCCATTTACTCAAAAAATTGATGGGCATCAGAAATCTGCTAAGGTTGTGATTGGAGGCATTTCAGATCAAGAGTTTTTCTCTGCTGGTGCGCAAGGAAGTATCCTCAAATGGGAAAATATTGATAATAAATGGTTAGCAGACACTATTACACCCGTCAGAAAAAGAAGAGTAGTGAAATCCATGATCTTTGATCAAGAGCGGAACCAAATTTATGCTGCTGGCCAGTTTATAACGGAAAATGGAGAATCTATAATTGAAAAATATGACTTAAATGGAGGTGAAGCCCAATTGGAGCAGATTAGTGGAGTAAAGGGAACCTTTGTGAAAATGAGGTTTGCTGATGACAAACTTTGGATTTTAGACGAGGACGGTAAATCCATTAAATATTTAGAAAACGGAAGCAGTCAAAAAATTTATCAATCAGAAGTAAAAATAAATGATTTTGTGGTAGATGAAAACAAGCCTTATTTATGGTTAGCCACGGAATCAGGAGAATTAACTCGCTTGGACAAATCAGGAGAAAATGATACCATTTTATTTAAATCCAAAGCTCCATTAAGTGCCGTAACATCAAAATACAATTTTATAGTTACCGGGGATATTAACGGAATTGTAAATTTATTCTCTGACCATAATTATTCTACACCTAATGCTTTAACCGGCCATATTGGAGGGATAGATGAACTGAAAATCAGCAAAAATGGATCCGCTCTACTAACTGCAGGAAAGGATAGGACAGTAAGGGTTTGGAATTTATCTGAAATTACTCAGCCACCTATTATTTTATCTGATCATAATGATTGGGTTTGGTCAGCAGATTTTAGTGCCAATAATAATTGGATATTCTCCGCCTCGGAGGACGGGAAGTTACATGTTTGGCCTTTTTCAATTGATCGGATGGGAGACAAATTGTGTAATGAATTAGAGAGAAACATGACGCATACAGAATGGGCGACCTATGTAGGTAGTGACTTACCTTACGAAGAAACTTGTGAAAATTTAGATGAATTAACAGATGCAAGCCAATAAAAATCTACTATTACTATTTTTCTTCTTTGCAATTTCATTTAGTGGAATAGCCCAGAGTTCTTGTGTGCAAAACTTAAGAGACGCAAGAAATGCTTATGATGAAGGAAAATTAAAAGAATTACCTGAATTATTATTAGGCTGTATTGAAAATGGCTTTTCGAAAGAAGAAAAGGTAGAAGCTTTAAGACTGGTTACTTTATCTTATTTATTTAATGAAGAACAAGAGAAAGCAGAAAATTCTTATCTGAGACTTTTAAAGATTGATCCTGAATTTGAAGCTAATGAAGAATCAGATCCCACAGAATTATTAATATTGGCAGATAAATTCGATACGGATCCGAAATTTTCATATGGCGTAAAAGCCAGCCAAAACATCAATTTTATTGACTTAGAGTCCTCTGAAATTGTTCTGTCAACTGCTATGCCTGGCGGCTATGAAGCTAGTTTGAATATAAGTTTTGGTTTATTCTTCCAATATCCCTTCAACAATAAATTAGCAATGAATATCGAGTTGCATTATGTAGGCCGCTTCACATCTTTGGAACGGGATATAGTCAATGAATCTAATGAGGATTTAAAGCAAATTATCAACGAAACACAGCAAACTTTTGAAATTCCTCTACTACTCAATTATAAACTACCTACTAGAAAATTTCCTTTAGAATTAACAGGGGGAACAAATGTTCATTTATTGCAATCTGCTTCACTTACTTTAGAAGGTGCTGGGATAAATAGAAATGGTCAAAACATCTTACCCTATAGAAACAGAGTAAATATGAGTGCTGTACTAGGTCTAAGATCAGAATTCAAAATTATCGGTAGAAATTATTTATCTGCGGAAATACTTTATCAACATAGGTTAAGGACAGAAGTAAAATTACCCAGTCAAATGGATCAACTTCAGCTCGACATGCAATTGCAAAATGCACATCGCGAATTTTATTACAGAGGACACGCAGTTGTGATTCGTGTGGGCATTAGGTTCCCTTACTTTAAACCTGAACTAATCAAATGAAAGTAAATTTACATCATATAATATTTCTAAGCTGCATTTTTCTCCTATTTGGATGCGATAGCGAGGACGACCTAAGCCCCGCCTCTCCTAGTTACATCAAAATAATCGAAGGAAATGGAGCAGATGATCCTATTGCAATTAGAACACTGTCAGATGGAACTCTTTTAATCGTATCCAACTCCGTTTCCTTCGAACAAGGAGACCAAATTAGGAAAATCAGAATTCTAAAATTAAATCTGAATGGGAACATCATCAATGAGCAGTTTTTGCCAGAAAGTAATCAAAATTGGGCTGCTCGAGACGTTTTGGTTATGCAAAGTGGAGATATCCTGTTAGCATCAACCATTCAAAATAGCATTGGAGCAGATACTAGTCTTCTGTTTTATAAAATCAATAACAATTTAGATTCCATAGGCACAAGCACTTATAATAATGAAGCCGCCTACACTTTATTTGGAATTGAAGAAGATGATGACGGATTATTGTTCATTGCGCAAGAGTCTAAGGGTTCAGATTCATATCCAATTATAGGCGAATTGAATTCAGACAATTTAGCATTGAAGCGTGATGTTAAAGAAGCTAAAAAATATGATGAATCACCCTCTACAAAAGTGTACCGAAACGAAGCGGGAGAATACGTTTGGGCTTACAATCGAACAAGATCGTATTTGACACGAGTGCAACCCAATTTATTGTTGGTAAATGATCAGGAAATTAATTTAGGAAATTCAGGAGATACTAAAGCGGAAAAATTATTGATGCGTGAAGGAAATCCTATTGTATTTGGAGAAGTAAAGATTAACCAAAGAGATCAGATCTTTTACTATAACCAAAATTCTGGTAATTCCTTTGTTTTTGGATCATCTGCTAATACGCTGCTAAACAATGTGCAGATGACTCCTGATGGTTTTTTGGTGACTGGTTATCAGGATTTACAAATTGAAGGTTCTGAAAACAGGCAAAGGAATTTTTTCCTCTCCAGAAGGAATGAAAATGGGGGAGAAATCTTTTCCAAAACCTTTGGAACGGACGATAATCAGGAATTAACGGACGCAGTCTTCCACAATGGAAGTATTATTTCCATTGGAAAGACTGTTTTTGACGGAGAAAACACTCTTGTTTTGATAAAGACGGACGCCTTTGGGCAATTAAAAAATTAGCATATAAAGCGAGAGCTTATGAAGAAATTATTTTACCAACTTGTATTATTTTCCTGTTTGTCTTTCACCTTAATTGGTAAAGAAACTATGCTGCTAGGAGAAGGAATAACGCCTGTTGAAAGCGGAATTTCCAAAACTGGAGAAACGCTTTTTTCTAAATTAGAAAAAGAGAAAACAAACCGAGTTAAAAGAGAACTTTATTTTGCTGCAACCAATACTTTATCCTTAAATGCACCTGGGACTCCTGTAACCATCAGTTCGGTTAATAATGATGAAAACGGAAGTTATATCACCGTTATGGATTTTGATATGAGCGATGTAGGGGGAGATGGCGAAGACACCCAACTGACTGGTTTTACCATAACAGCTGGAGCAGGTAATACTGTTACAAATTGGAGTGAGATAATCGCAGATGCCAGGGTAGTAAATATCACAAATAATAATGCTGAAGAGTATAGTGATGCGATTTCTGGAATGGCAAATGAACTTGTTTTTAGTGGTTTTTCCAATAGTAATGCCAACCAATTCGGTTTCATACCTGAGGGTGATCCCGATGATGCTTCGGTCAATGTGCAACTACAAATAAGATTAAAAGAAAATATTAGTGCCGCTAATCAAAAGATTATTGATGGTGAAAAATTTGTTTTTCAATTAGAGGCTGCTGAAATAACCGCTGAGACTAGTTCAAGTACCTTTGCACCTGCCGAGTCTATTACGTCAGGGGAAAATACTATAGCAGTAGAAGTCTCTGCATTTAATTTTATAGAGCCTGCAAGTCCTATCAATTTAGATGCTACTGAAACTTTTGCGAATGCCCCTCAAGCAGAGGCAGTTGATGCAAATGGTAATCGGGATTTAGATTATATCGGAACATTTTCAGTTTCCAATGCCGAAGACCCCGATATACCAATGGATAATGTTGCCGAAAGCTCTGATTTAAGTGCTGGCTTGATTACTTTTCCTACTAATTTTAATTATCAAGGAAGTGGAGATGGAACATTAACGATAACGGATGGTGGAATAAGCGGAAGCTCTCCAACAATAACTGTAAATCCAACTGTTTCCTTAACGGAGTTAAATGATGGCGTAACTAGTGGATCATTAGAGAGTGAGTCTACGGATCAAGCAATCCTAGGCTTTTCCATTAGCGTGGTAGGTACAACTGAGGCAACATCCATACAATTCACCTCTAATATTGATTTATCGGGTAAATTAAGTGAATTAAGACTGGTGCGCTCTGATGATGATGTCTATGATAATTTAGGTAATGATGATGTTGAAATAACCTCTGCAAATGTCAACATTGATGGAGCTGGGACCACAATTACTATATCTGGCCTTTCAGAGCAATTTAATTTAGCAAACCCTGCTAAAAACTACTTTTTAATTGCAGATGTCAATTCTTCAGTCAACGGAAATATGCCTGATTTGACCATAAGTTTAAATATCGCAGACATAAATTTTGATAACCCTTCAACAGTTAATAAAGTAGCCAATGATTTTTCCAACAATTACCCTTTTCTGGATGTAACCGCACCAGTGGTTAATAATTTAACAGTTGACAAAAGTTCAATCTCAGAAGCTGATGCTGGGGACAATTTCATCATCACGATCGAGTATAGTGAAAATATGGATTCTTCTACTGAGCCCACTATCACATTTTCTCCTGACGTATCAAGTAGTTTAAGTCCTGCAAGTAGTAGTTGGACTGGAAATACATATGAAGGGGTTTTTACCATTTCAGACCAAAATATTACGGTTAATGATATAGATATCAATGTGACAGGAGCAATAGATGCCTCACCTAATGCTAATACTCAGACAGCTTTTAACCAGACAAATGTATTCTCAATTGATACTGAAAAGCCTAATGCAACACTTACTTTAGAAACAGAGCCTGTAGATACAAGTCCATTAATTATAACTCAAAGCAATAAGACTATCACTTTGACGGCTAATTTCGATGAGGACATGGATCAAACGGAGGCAAATAAACCTACCGTAACTATTTCCTCTCCTGCTGACGCTAATTTTAATTTTGAAAACGAAGGCTGGGATAATAGTCAACAATACACCTATTCTTTTACTCATAACGGGAATCAAGAGGAAATTAGTGGTGCCACTATTACCATATCAGGTGCACAGGATGATGTGGGGAACATAATGGCATCTACTGAGTCTGGTACTTTTGATATTAATACCAATATTCCAGAAATTGAAAGCATTACCTCCACCACTCTGGCAGGTACTTATAGAGAAGGTGATATTGACATAATCGTGAAGTTTGACGAAGAAGTTGTGATAGTTGGTGCACCAAGTCTTGAATTGGCTTTAGATGGTGGAAGTACTAGCAATGCTACTTATGTTATTGGTTCAGAGGATGCCAGTGGTAATGTTACATTTACCTATACTATAGCTCCAGGAGATAATGCCAACCCATTGGAAGTGCAGGCACTGGATTTGAATGGCGGTACGATTAGCAATTCAGAAGGAAACCAAGCTAATACGGATTTGCAAGGAAATGATTTGACTAGTGCAAATATTGTGATAGACACTAAAGCTCCGGAAATCATCAGCATTTCTACAAGCAAAACCGATGGGATTTATGGAATAGGAGAGGAAATAATTATTGCCGTTGAATTTAATGAGGATATTGATATTGATGCAGCTGATCTTCCTAGTCTTGTGCTCAATTCTGGCGCCACTGTCTCCACCGTTTCTGCAAGTGGAGATATTTTAAACTTCACCTACACAGTTGCCGCAGGGGAAAATGCAAACGAATTGGATGTTAGTTCGATTTTATCTCCATCTAAAATATTGGATCTAGTAGGCAATGAGGCGGATCTCTCTTTACCAACAGGTAATAATTTAGCTGATAATAATAATATAGAAATTGACACCCAAGCTCCTGAGCTTGCCGCTGCTAATCCTTTCTCACCAGCGCATGAAAGTTTTAATGTATTATTAAATTCTAACTTTACGATCTCCTTTGATGAACCTGTAATAGGTGCAGGAACTGATAATATTAGGTTATATGATGCAGACGATAATCTTATAACAACTTTTAGCGGGTCTACTGCTTTTACAAATCTTACTGCTCAGAATACTAAAACTTTCAACTCATTTGAGGCTGATCTTGTAGAATCGACTGAATATTATTTTGAATTTGATGAAGGTGCTATTGTTGATCAAGTTGCTAATGAATTTGCAGGCTTTTCAACAGCAGCGACCTGGTCATTTACCACTTTTGGTCCTCCACGTATTGATAATTTTACTCCCACTGCAATTTGTGTAGGTGATCTATTAACCCTAAACGGTCAATTTTTCACGGGTGTGAGTGAAATTTTTATTGATGAAGGAGGGGATTCCTTTGAAATCAACTCTTTTACGATAGCAAATGACAATGAAATCACTTTTACTATGCCAGACGGTGCCTTTGGAGGTAATATCAGATTAGTGAAAAATATAGGTGGGGGAAATGTAGAAAGCGCAACTACTGCTCAGTTAATCAAAGTTGGCCCCAGTGGTGGAGCTATCGAGTTGGTGTCAGGAGAACCCACTTTCTTATGCGACAACGGACCTGCTCCTGTTGATACTAGAATTCTTTTTAATATCGTAGGGGGTTCGGGTACTTATGATATTATTTACAAAGTAGAAGATCAGGCTGGAGGTGACTTATTATCAGAGACTACTATCACAAATTATACTAGCGGTCAAGAAATACTGGTAAATCCTCCTGCAACAGGTGATAATATTTATAAAATTGTTTCTATTGAAGACAAGGATTCGGAATTGAGCTCTTGTGCTGCAGTAACAGATCCGAATAATTTTACTGACTTAACGATTGAAGAGTTCGAACAATCAGTAGTAGAAGCGGGTGGTACCTTCAATAATGATCTCGGCAAGTCAAGTATAGATATATGTTTAGCAGATGTCACCGATGGGATTGACTTATCTATCCTTAATCCTTCAATTGATGGTAGTGTCACTACAGGACAATGGACGATAGTAGGTGAAACATCAAGCAGTGGTGGTTTTACTTCTAATCAAGAATCAAATTCGAATAATCTTGAACCAACTTATTACCCATCATTAACGGATGCTAACAATGGCAGTGTAACCTTACGTTTAACCTCAGATCCACCCACTGGAAACAACCCATGCTCTGGAGATGCCGATGAGGTAACCTTGATCTTTGTAGGGGCGGTTTCTGTCAATGCGGGTCCAGATTTGAATGCATGTATTGGAACTGATGGTAGTGGGAATGAAGTAGTGTTACAACAGCTAAATGCTAATTTTGGTGGTGGCGCTAGTACTTTAGAATGGTCGAGAAATTCTAATAGTCCAAGTTCAACATTTGACGGGACCTGGGGTTTTGCTGATTCCCCTAATGCAACTGTCTTTACAGAAACTACCACTACTCAAAACCCTTATTATAAAGCGAGTCCGGAAGAAATTGATAATGAAAATGCCATTCTGGAGGTTATCCCAACTAGTGGAGGTTGCGGTAGTGGAAGCATTTCTCCCGATATTTTAACCATCAATATCAATGATCTTCCTAGTCCTACCTTGCCCTTCACCGAAGATGTTGTTTGTACAGGAGAACAAGGCGTACGATACGCTGTGCAAACTACTACTAGTACCCTTAATACTTTTGAATGGAATATAGTAGATGCAGACGGGGTGACACGAAATAATCAATTTGAGGGAGCTACAAATTCTAATGTAGTAACCATAAATTTCAGAGACATAGGTGAGGATGAAACAATCGACAAATTAATTGTAAAAGAAATCAACCCTTCTACCGGTTGTGAAAGTATTGCAGATACAATATTGATCACTATTAAGCCTTTGCCAGTAGCCAATATCACTTATGCTGAAAACACAACTGTTTCTCAAGGTGACGACAAAATACTATTAACGGGTGAAGGTGGGCAGCCCGGTGATATTCAAGCAGGAGGCGTATTTTCAGGTTCAGGCATAGTGCAGGATCAATCAGGGAAATACTATTTAGACCCTAGTATTCTAGAAGTAACCGATTTATCTGATCCTTCAGATGATATTATTATTGAGTTTACCTATACTGATGACTTTTCTTGTGAAGCTAAGGATTTTCTTCGTTTTAATATTTACGCAGCAAATTCAAGTTTTCAAAATTTGCAGGACGAATATTGTGTAACGGATGAATCTGATACTATCTATGTTACACCAAGTATCACAGGAGATGATTTTGAAGTGATTGGCATAGTGGGGCCGGGAATTACGGAAATAGGTCTTCAAAATGAAGTAATTGAAGGGTCTACAATCCAAGTATTCAAGGCAATCTTCAATCCCGCTGAAGCATATGAGCAAAACCAGTCCGCAATTGAGCCTTCAGAAGTTACCCTTGGTTTCTCTACTAGGCAAATTAGCAATCCATCAAATATAAGTACCGCAAGTAATGCTCAAACAGTAATGGCTAATCCACTACCTCAATTGGAATTTGAAGGTCCAGAGTATAACTTTTGTACTTATGATGAGGCGGTTGAATTAACTGCTACCGGCACAAATAACCTAAACACCTATTCATTTACATTACTAACCGATAGCTTACCTTCTGGCTTACTTTCAGGTAATGGAAACAGTGGCTATGAATTTGATCCTGCATCCTTAGATCAATACCTTGATAGTATTGGAGAAGAATCCATCGAAATATTTATGGAATATAGCTATACGAATGCTAGTGGCTGTTCAGCTTCAGATTCTTTGTCCTTCTTTGTTTATAAACAACCAGCCCAACCGGAAGTGGAAAATGTGAATCTCTGTAATATTAATGGAAATATTGAAACAGCTGTTATTACCAATTATGAAGGAGATGATGCTAATAGAGAAATAGAGTGGTATAATAATGAAAGCTTATCTGGAGATGAAATAGCAACAGGAAGTAGCTTCACTCCTTCAGCTAACTTTTTTGCTGGTGACAATAAAGAAGTATCTTTTTATGTGACAATAAAAAATATTAACAGCTCAGGTGAAGACGATGAACTTTGCAGAAGTATTCCAACTAAAGTAACATACAGGCTTATTGGATCACCTACGCTTTCATGGAACAAGTCTAGTTTTGGTACAAAACCCGTTGTTTTTTCTATTAGTCATGAAGAAACATATGTTGAAAACTACTTTTGGGAGATTTCCAGAATTACTGCAGATGGATTGGAATCAGAATTGACAGAAACTATAACTGATTTAGACAATAAACAACTAGCAGTTGATTTTGGAAATTATGGTGCTGGCCAATATCAAGTCGATTTCACCATTAACACAAAATTTAGATGCGCTACTTCCATTAGCGAACGGATAGTCATCGTACCAGAAGATATTTCAAGCGACAACTATACCTACAATTTTGAAGCGTCAAACCAAGGATGGGTAGCTTCTATTGACCCTAATAATTCATGGGAATGGAATACTCCAGCTAATGATTCCAATATTCAAACAGAAGGTTCATTTTGGATAACCAATGCAAGCGGATCCTATAATCCTGCGGAGCAATCCTATTTATATTCACCCGTTATGGATTTAAGTCAAATAGATAAACCTGTGGTAAATTTTGATCTGTGGGTTGATGTCATCGATGATATAGATGGCTTGATTCTAGAATATTCAACAGATAGTTTGACTATAGAAGACCCTAATAAACAATGGCAATTATTAGGGAATTTTGATGATGGAATCTCTTCTGGCTTGAATTGGTATGAAAGTACAGGAATAAGATCTAGACCGGGTACAGACAATATTACTGCTGATGGAATCGTAAACAACAACATTTTTAACCAAGGTTGGTCAACGGAAGCAGGGGAAAGTGTAGAAAAATGGGAGGCAAAACATGCGCTAAGTAGCATAGCACAATCAGAGCGCTCCAATGTGATTTTCCGTTTTCAATTCAAATCAAATACCACGGCTTTTCTGCCAGATGGTGTAGCCTTTGATAATTTTAGCATAGAAAGCCTTAACCGTAATGTATTGGTTGAGTATTTCGGGGATGAGGCTCTCACAAGCGATACACAAGAAATGGATTCTTTAGCATCAGTATTTAATGGACCCTCTAGCATGTCATGGATTAATTATAGGATAAATGAGACGGATACTCTTTTTGAACAAAATGCTACGGCCATGCTTTCAAGAATTTATCAATATGATGCATATGAAGCTAGCAATAGGTTTGCAATTGATGGTACACTAAAACAAGAATATTCCTTTAGCACCAATGCGGGAAGAAATGATCTGACGAATAGTGAGCTAAAGCCTAGTGTTGTGGAATTGGAAATGGAAGTAAACAAAAATGGGGATGATCAATTAAGTATAAAAGTTGACTACAACAGTAGTGTGGAATTTTCGGAAAATACCCGACTGTTCACAGCAGTTTTGCATAAAGAGATATCAGATGGTGAATTAGGAAGTAATTCGGCTAAAGTTTATTATAATGTTTTAAGAAAACTATTACCAGATGTAGAAGGAACAAATCTATCGGGCACTAGCACTGGTGAAATTGAAACTACTTTTACGGCTAGCAGAGAATCTGATAATGATGATTTAATCCTGGTTACTTTCATACAAGATGTTGAAACTGGCGAAATTTATCAGTCAGCAAACGTTATAGAAGTACCTAATCTAAGCTATTCAACCGTTACTGCTAATGATAAAACATTGCAGGAAATGGGCGTTCAGCTGTATCCTAATCCTGCTAAAGAACAGTTAAATTTATCATTTGGAAATAAGCTTTCAGAGGGAGTAGAATTAAAAGTATTTGATTTAACTGGAAAATTAATTGAAGAACTGAAATTAGATCAAGGCATTTTTCAATATGAGTTGAACACCCAAAGATTCAAAACTGGGATGTATAATTTATTGATAACAAATGATAAAGGCGAGCATAAAATGCTAAAATTTGCCATCACGAACTAAAGTTAATTACGAATTATGAATTGGCAGAAGTCTAGATTCTAGGGTCTATTTCCTAGAATCTAGACTTTTCTAGTCCTCCATAATCAGTTATTTCTAAGAAGCACTGACCTATCAATCTTTAAACAATAGACAGTTAACAAAACACAATTGACAAATTGCTCTGAACAATTTATTTCAATTTTATTCTCCTCCTATTTCAACCTATCTCAACTGTATTTCCTACAATCCATCAAACTCCGGTCTGACCTTCGGTACTGACCTATTCATAATCATCGTTAAATATCAAGTTCTCATAATTTCCTTTGCGAAAACTTTGCGCCCCTGTCTGCCGATCAGGCAGGATTACGGCTCCCGATTAAAAATACGGGACAAGTATTGCGAGACATTTTTTGCGTCAAAGACGCCAGCGGACGTTTTTCATATAGTAGTATTTGGAATAACAGCCTAAAATTTCCTGTTTTCCTCGGTAAGATTAAAACAAATTAAGACACTTTTTCACTGTTTTCAGATGTCCCAGAGAGCCTAATTATGCATTATATAGCCAATTTTTGCATTTTAAAACTCCCTTATTCATTCATACTTTTTCCATTGATGAAAAAGTATGCAAAAAATCTAGGTAAAATGATGCTACTACCCGCTATTGCCAACGCCTGCCCGCCATTTTACCCTCCAGCCCGCTTTTTCGCTAAGGCGAAATTTGGGGAGTTAGCTATTAATGAATCCATCAAATAAATTCGGTCATATTATACCCTTATTTAACTTCGTTTAACTTGTTTCTGAATATTTTTAGAATATTTGATTAAAAAATTTATACTTTGAATAACTTTGGTGTCCCAACGAGGAAAACAGGAAACAATTGACAGTTTACAAAACACAATTGACAAATTGCTCTGAACAATTTATTTCCCATCCTATTTCAACCTATCTCAACTGTATTTCCTGCTTCCTTCACACCCATCATCCCTAAACTGTCATCTTCCTACTCCCCACTTCTAACTTCGATCTCTTATCACTATATTTGCACTTATAAAAGTAGCTTGTATAGAAATGGTAACTTTCAGCTCTCTATCAAAGCTTCAATACCAATATTATGGAAAAACTAGTTGTAGACGCATCCAAACCAAAATGGCACATCAATTTTAAAGAATTATGGGCTTATAGGGATTTATTCTACATATTAGCTTATCGTGATTTGAGAGTGCGTTATGCACAAACATTTTTGGGCTTAGCATGGGCATTTATCCAACCATTAGCCACTCTTGTGATCTTTACGGTAGTTTTTGGAAGGGTAGCACAAGTGGAAACAAGTGGGGTTCCTTATCCGCTTTTCGCTGTATGCGGAATGGCTGCCTGGTCTTATTTTTCTTTTGTGTTAAACCAATCTGGAAATTCTATTATTGGAGCACAGGAAATGGTGAAAAAAATCTACTTTCCTCGATTAGTTATTCCCTTATCTAAAGCGTTAGTAGGTTTTGTTGATTTTGCTATCGCTTTACTCTTTGTAGTCATTTTGATGGTCTATTATGGTTATATCCCCTCTGCTAATATCATATACTTGCCAATATTCATTATTCTAACTATCATTTCTGCTTTGGCAGTTGGGATTTGGCTAAGTGCTTTGACCATCAGATATCGTGATTTCCAACATGTAGTGCCCTTTTTAGTGCAGTTTGGCCTATACGCTACACCAGTGGGTTACCAAGCAAAAGATGTTATCAAAAGATTACCAGAATGGGCATCTTTCCTTTATTATGCAAACCCTATGGCGGGCATAGTGGAAGGCTTTAGATGGAGCTTATTGGGAGGAGACCCTCCAAGCATTTTCGCTTATTTTTCCTTTAGCATAGTGATTTTATTATTTATCACAGGCTTGCTTTACTTTAAAAGAGTGGAAAAAGTAATGGCGGATATTGTTTAATGATGGCTCATGTCAGATATTTTATTGTCGGACATTAAGCCATTTATTTCAATTTTATTTTCACTCTATTTCAACCTACCTCAACTGTATTTTATATTTACTTTGTACTTTTGTCTCATCCATCACCCTTCATCCCTCACCCATAATCTCCATATCCCCACAAAACAATTTCCCCTAGCAATCAAACTCCGGTCTGACCTTCGGTACTGACCTTTTCATAACCTTCGTTCAACATCAAGTTCACATAATTTCCTTTGCGAAAACTTTGCGCCCCTGTCTGCCGATCAGGCAGGATTACGGCTCCCGATTAAAAATACGGGACAAGTATTGCGAGACATTCTTGCGTCAAAGACGCCAGCGGACGTTTTTCATATAGTAGTATTTGGAATAACAGCCCAATCTTTTTCAAGCTTCCCAAATTATTTCCATTCTTTCTCCACCCTATTTCAACTTTATTTCCACCTTATCTCTACACATCTCAACCATATTTCCTTAAAGTACTAATCAATTTTCCTTTTGAGGATTAGGGGGCAGAAACATCCAACTTGTATGCCTTTCGTCCTAATCCATCGAAATCAATAAAATTCCTTTTTATAAACTCCAAGAAGCATTAATTTTGGATATTATAGTAAGATTTATGGAATATTGGTTTGCTATTTACACGAAGTCCAGAATGGAGAAGAAGGTTGCAGATAGGCTTGCCGATCAGCAGATAGAAGTCTATTGCCCAACCCAAACGGTGCTTCGCCAGTGGTCCGACAGGAAAAAGAAAGTGAAAGTGGCCGTCTTCCCTTCCTATGTTTTTGTGAAATTTCAAGATGACCATGAACGAATTAAAATATTGCAAACTCCCGGAGTGGTCAATTTCGTACGTCATTTAGGCACTGATGCTAAAATTCGACCAAAGGAAATTGAGGCCATACAAAATTTGTTAGGTGAATATGAGGAGGTAAGCGTAGAGCCTATAGAAAAAGGTGATAAAGTGCAAATACAGCACGGGGGTATGAAAGGGCAAGAAGGAAAAGTAATATTAGAGCAGAAAGACAAAGTAATTGTATATATTGAAAGTCTAGGCTTAAGCTTGAAAGCAGAAATAAGCAAGGCCAAAGTGAAAAAGGTGGGGAAGGTAGAGGAAAATAAAAGTGGGAAATATCATCTTTAAAGAAGATGATCGCGGTTAGAATCAAAAAATCAAGATTGCTGAGAGTGCGATTTGATATTTAAGATTATCTATTCGCAATACAGATTGATTAGATCGTCATTGCGAGGAACGAAGCAATCTCTCAGAAATATGGGAGTGAGTCTCTTGAAACTATGAAAAGAAAATCATAGTGTTGCGGTTTGACGGTTAAAACCGTCTAATCGCTAATTAGAAAAATGTTGAGTATAGAATTAGCGGTTTTACTTTATCGATCAGACGGTGTTGATAGGGTGATGGCTATTAATTGCTTTGATAAAGGGTTTATTGCATAATAAATGCTTTGTAATAACCGGCAGATCGAAAGCAATCAGCGGTTTGACGGTTGGAACCGTCTAATCGCTAAAGTAGAAAATAGTGATATATTTATTATTTTCTGCTTAATTAAATCCATGAGGCTGTCCCCTTGAGGGGACTACAGGGGTGTTGCTTTAGGAATTTTGAATGCTAAGTTGAAAACCTGAATAATGAGTAAAGGTTGCAACCGTCTAATCGCTGAACCGATAGCTAAGATCGTCATTGCGAGGTACGAAGCAATCTCTGGCTTGCGTTTCAAACGCATGTCTATTTGCCCAGCTAAGTTCCAAATTGGGACTGAAAGGGCGGAGCCGTGGATAATTAATAATTAGTGATTAAAATAGACTGAAGCGGAAATCCCGAGACGAAGGAATCAGTATTCTGAAATATTAATGAAGTAGGGTAATAGTTCCCAGCGGATTTTTGAACCATTAGAGAGTTGGAAAAGTAGTTTAAGTAGAAATCCAAGTCCCAGAGGGAAGACCTTATGGTAACAAAGTCAATTGCAATCCGCAACAAGTTCCGTAGGAACGACCTTACGAGAATGAGCGATAAAAGGGGGCAGAACCATCATAACCTGAATATTGTTAATATAGATTATGACTATAAAAGAAAAACTAATAGAAAAGATTAATGCGCTTGAAATCGACATTAAAAATTCAATTTCGAATTTCACACCAACCGAAATTGAATTTTTAATCAAAGATTCCATGTGACAATAAAAAATCAAATGAATTCACATGAAAAGCAAGAAAATTTGCTAAATGAAGCTTATAATTATCTTTCTTATTTGGAATCACAAGAGGAAGGTAATGTATTTAGAAAAGCTTCAGAGAAGAGTTTAAAAAAAGTCTGGGATAATAAAGAAGATGACATCTATAATACCTTTGCTGCTAATGCTTCAAATAATTTTACTTTGAAAAGTTATTTGAAGCAATAAATGGTTGTTATATTTAGAAATAATTAGAATTTTTCATCATGAGCGATTCCGTTTTAGACATAAAGAAAGATAATAAATTAGGGCAATTAAAAGCTATTCTTTATTTGTTACAAACAAATTTAGAAGACTTTAAAGATGAGGTAGATTCCAGTTATGAACTTCTTAAAGTTGGAGAAAGGACTGCCTTATCTAAAAAAATTGAACAAAAAATTGAAAATCCTATTCAAGATATTTTTGAATTTTCTTCAAAAATTGATCTTCAAGTAAATGCTATAATTGATAAAGTTATAAAAAGCTTTTTTAAGAAAAATGCTAAGATCATAGATAGCGCTTTTAAAACTAAGGAGAGCTTAAAGGATTTACATTACTCAATTGTTTTAAAAGAGGATAATATAGATAACAGAACAAAATTGTTTTCTTTTCTTGATAATTTTGATTTGATGGATATTTCTCAAAAGCACCCTGTATATTTTCAATTTATCCCCAAAAAGCTGATTGATAAAATTAATTATAAGGAAGAAATAAAACTTGACTAAATAATCATGGAGAAATACCTCAGTCAGGCCTCTCATAATGAAGAATTTCATAAATGTATTTGCGAGAATTTTACTGATAAATTCTATGACTGGAAGATAACTACTCTTTTCTATATTGCTATCCATTATTTAAAGGCGCTTGCTGCCAAAAGAGGAATTAACATTGGGCAAACTCATTATGAGATTGAGCAAAATGTAAACCCCTATAAAGATAATGCTGCTATGAGAGTTAAAAAAGGGGCTTGGAGAGAATATAAAAGCCTATTGAAATACTCTAGGACATCAAGATATGATGGGATAACTTCAGATTTTGAGACTTTTGAGACTTTAATGGAGAATGATTACCAATTTGCATTAAAAAATTAAGAGAACTTTAAAAAGTATATTGAAAGTCAAGGGCTTAAAACTTAAATTAAGCCTAAATGAATATTAGTAAACTTCACAAAGTTGAATTTATTCATTAATCATTTAGTGGAGAAACTTATAAAATGACTTCCGAACAATTATATTCAAAGCTTACTTCCTTAAAAACTGAGTTAAAAGAGAAATATTCAGTTGAGCAATTAGCCATTTTTGGCTCTTATGCTAAGGGTATGCAAAAACCGGAATCGGATATTGATATATTAGTTTCATGTGTATGTGATAGATTTTAAGTTGCCACAACTTGTCCCGTATTCATCGGGATGGAATTCGATAAATTTTATTAATCCTCAGTTGGTATATTAAGGATTTTAAAATTTATGCTCATTTCATTTCAAAAACCAATTGGTTGGTCTTTTTTTGATTTGCAAGATTATTTAGAGAGTCAACTAGGCAAAAAAGTAGATTTAGTGACCCCCAATGCTTTGAAAGAATTTATAAAGCAAAATATTCTTGATGAGGCTCATTACTTATGAAAGCTAAAACAAGCCAAAGGCTTGAGGCGACTCTCGCAGAGGCGCAAACCTGCCTGTCGGCAGACAGGGACGCAGAGGCCTCGCAGAGAATTGAAAAATAGACATAGATCTACAGGAAAGAGCGATTAAAAGCATTATTTAATTCTAAACTTTATTATTTTTAACATTGCGTAAAACTCTGCGTCTCCGCGACTCAGCGAGAAAATAAAAAAATCAGCCGGAGGCTGACCAACCTCTGGCTGGCATGACAGAACCACCATCAGCCTCCAAAGCTTAGGCAAGCATTATAAATGAACAAATTAAAAGTAGATATAGCCATAGTAGGATTTCAGAAAGCGGGAACTACCTCCATCCTTAAATATTTGGCACAACAAGAGGAGATATACTCACACCCTCAAAAAGAAATGACCTATTTTTCGGTTAAGGAAGAATACGAAAAAGGATGGGAAGAGGCTATAAAGCGATACTTCTCAAATTATACTGCTGGCAAAAAACTTTTAATAAAACATGCCACTTTAATTAGGCACGAAGCAAGTATAAAGCGGCTACATGAGCATAATCCTGATGCCAAAATCATTATTTGTTTGAGAGACCCAGTACAAAGAGCCTATTCTAGCTATTTGATGGAAAAAGCGAATGGAAATCAAACACAAAGTTTTAAGGAAGTGATAGCAGAAGCTTTTGAAAATAATCAAAAAGGCATATCAGATTGGAGATATAATGTATTTGTGAAATTGGGGGAATATGTAAATTATATTGACATGCTTCACCAGTATTTTCCTAAAGAGTCAATGTATGTGCTCAAAATAGAAGACTTTCATCAAGATAAGTTGAATCAATTTACTCAACTTTGTAATTGGTTAGGAATTGAAAAGCCAAGTATAACAGTAGTGGAAAATCAGCACAATACATATAAAGTAGCCAAATCAGGTATGCTTTCTAAGATGTTAACTAATAGTTTGTCTGAAAAGAGTTTGGTAAAAAAGACTTTTAGAAAAATTATACCCCTTGAAAAGCAGGCAATATTTGGAGATAAAATAAGAGAATTAACTAAGAAAAAGGCCATAAAAGAACCTTTGGATAGTAAGACAAAAGAATTTTTAGAAAAGCATTACGAGCCTTTTCAAAAAGGATTAACTGATAAGTATTTACTATAGAATTAAAATTCGTTTTGAAAACAAAACTATATTAATTCTAAAATGGGTTCAATTTAAATATGATTAAAAAAGGGCTAAAAAAAGTCCATCAAGAAGGATTAGATATATTATCTAGTTTTAAAACGAAAGACTCTTTTACACGAAATTTCTCTTATCTATTTAGTGGAAGAGTTATTACTACTTTATTAAGTTTCGCAGTAACCCCAGTTCTTACTAGAATATATTCACCAGAAGCATATGGTTATTTCGCTTTTTTCAATGCGTTTGTGATGAATTTTACAGTAGTAAGTTCTTTGTCCTATGATAGTGCATTAGTAATTGTAGATAAAGAAAGGAAATTCTATAATCTTTTTTTTGCATGCATATTATTAAGCTTTCTCACTTCATTTTTATTGCTAGGCGGATTATTAATTCTTTATTTTTCCCCCACATTAAGAAACTTTATTAATCTTGATAATGATTTGCCTCTCTCCTTAATATTTTTGATATCATTTGGAGGAATTTTATATTCTTTAACTCAATTGCAACCAAAATGGAACATTAGAAGAAAGCAATTTAAACATGCAGCAAGGGTAGGTGTAATCAATCAAATAATAAGTAGATCAACTGCAATTATTCTAGGGTTTTTCTATGGAGCTCCAATATATGGATTAGTATTTAGTGAACTAGCATCTAAAATTAATGCAATTACAATTAATACTTACAAAAATCTAATAAAAGAATGGTCATTGTTTACTAAAGCTATATCCTTTAAAGTTGTCATTGAAGTTTTAAAAGAGCAACTTTCTTACCCTAAATATATTCTATCCGGGAAATACATTGGCCTAATTAGTAAACAGATCCCGATTTTTGTTGGAGCATTTTTTTTTAATAGTGAAATAATTGGGAATTACGGATTAGCAATAAGTATGTTAATATTGCCTATGAATATCTTAAGTAATACGATTCAACCTGTCATTTTAAAGAAAGTAAATGATAGTAAAAAAAATAATGAAGACATTAGAAGTTTCGTAATTAAAATTTTAAATATCATTTTGATATTAGCTACTCCATTTTTTACGTTATTGTTCATATTTTCCGAGTGGGTTTTTCCTGTGATTTTTGGAGAACAGTGGATTCTGGCTGGACAGTTTGCAAAAATCATTTCTGTTTATTTGATTGTTGACATTATTCAAGTTTTTTCAGGATCATTATATTTAGTCTATGAAAAACAACGACAGTTGTTTAATACGCATTTGAGTAAGTTCCTTTTAAGTGTCATTTTCATTCTTCCAGGAATATTTTATGAAAATTTCAATTATGTTTTAATTGGGTTTGGGTTCATATATTATATCATGGGTTGGTACGAGGTAAATAAAGTATTAAAATATATAGGTCTTAGGGCAGGATATTATTTTTCAATATTAACGGTTTATATAGGTTTGATGCTAGCTATATATTTTGTTACATGAGTATAAAGAATTATTTTTTAAGATTATATATTAAATTTTTCCACTACTATTTTGTGTGTGAGGAAGAAGATTTACTATTTATTTTAAGTGCTGGCCGAAGTGGAAGTACACTACTACAACTCAAATTAGAACAAACTGGAGAAGTAACTATAATGCCAGAAACTGATTCTTCTTTTGAAAACGCATTTTTTCATTATTGTAAATATTTTTTATTTCGTAGTAAATATCAATTACTAAAAGAAGTACTACTAATATTCTCAAAGGGTAAAAATTGGGATGCAATGCAAATTGATAGCAATAAATTTATCGAATCATATTGGCTAAAACATGATAAATTAAATTTTGGAAATATTCTTTATCACCTATATTCAACTTATAAAGAGTATTTAAATCCAGAAGCTAAATACATAGGTGAAAAAAACCCTTTCCTTACTTTTTACCTACCTTATTTAATATTGATTTTTCCTCAAGCAAGATTTATTCATATAATTAGGGATGGTAGAGATGTTGCTTGTTCTTGGAATACTTCTTTTAAAAAATATAAAAATATTGATAATGCGGCTAAAAGATGGGCTTTTGTTACTAATCTAATTCAAAATTTAAAACCAAGCTTCAAAAATAGACTTTTAGAGATAAAATACGAAGAGTTTGTAATAAATGAGCAAAACACAAAATCAAACCTTGGAAATTTCTTAGATATCAGTTTTGACAGGAAAATAAATTTAAAAAACCTTAAATCCAGTAAAAAGGACTTGCTGCATAAACATCACCATGGAGTATTTGAGCCTAACCATACATCTTCAATAGAGAAATGGAGAAAGCTTAACAAAGTAGATTTACTTAAACTCAATAAGTTACTTCAACCCCAATTAAAACGATATAAATATATCGAATGAGGCACCTTAGAAGTAAGTTTTTCACACTTTACATTTTCTTATTAAATCCAAAAGTCAAATCAAAATATAGATGGTTTTTGAGATTTTATTATATATCTAAATGGGTTCAATACAAATATGTTGTTAAAGATTACCTGCTAAAAAAGCGATATAAAGAGATAGAGTTTAATGGAGAATTTCAACAAGAATTAATTAATGTAATTCCATTTGCTTATTGGCATTATAAAAACGGAACTCTAAAAAGGACTATTTCATCAAGATTAACAAAATCTTTATATTATTTTTCTAATGATCACCTTGAGAAATATGAGAACCGAAACTGGGAAAGTAATATCAATATTGATATTCCAAATTCACCACATAATATTAAATTAAATAAGTCTAAATGGATACCCCCGCCCTATAAAGAAGTATTTAAAAATGATTTTTTTTCTTATGGAAAACCAATATTAATAATTGCTAATAGATATAATACTGAATGGGGTTCAAAAGAACCTATCTCATTCTTAAGCATTAGTACTATTGAATGGATTATTGATAAATTGCAGAATAAATATCAAATAATTTATAATAGACCATATCAACAACATATTATTGATGATAACAGCAAAATTCTTGATTTAGATGATATTAATTTAATCAATAAAAAATACCCTGAAGTTGAAATTCTAACTCAATTATTTGAAAAACAAAGTAAGGTCAAAGTTTACAACGAATTTCAATTGAGAGCTTATGCTAATACAAACCATTTTATTTCTGTTCATGGGGGTACTGCCACATTAGCAAGTTATTTTGGTGGTGTGAACACTATTTTTTCTAAAAAAGGACTTGAACATGAAATAAATGAATTTACGAATGTCTTCCCCCAACTTTCAGGCGCAAAAATTTTGCACGCTAAAACAGACAAGGAATTAAAAACATTTATCACTGAAAATTACTAATAAAAACATTCTAATTATTTCTCCTGAGCCATGGAGTCATATTTTTGTTTCAAAACATCATTATGCAACTCATCTCTCAAAAAGAGGAAATAAAGTATTTTTCTTAAACCCACCATCCAATTTAAATGAGTGTGTTTTAACAGATTTTGGGAACCTATATACTGTAAATTATACAGGCTTTATAAAAGGGCTAAGGGTTCTCCCAAATTTTATTCAAAAGAGATTAATAGCAAGAAAATTTAATGAAATTCAAAAGCTTTGTCAAGCTCAATTTGATATAGTATGGTCATTCGATAATTCAGTGTTTTTTGATTTTTCTCTTCTGCCAAAATATGTTTATCGAATTTCTCATATAGTGGATTGGAATCAAGATTTCGAATTTCAAAACGCTTCTAAAACAGCAGATTTATGTTTGGCATCTTCAGCCAATATAGTTAAAAAGCAGAAGAAATATAATCGTAATAGTCACAATATAGGCCATGGTTATAATAATGTAGTTAATAAGGTAAAACCATTTAAATTAAAAGGCAATAGTATAATTAACTATGGCTACGCAGGTAATCTAGACATTCAGTATATTGATTGGGAATTACTTGAAAAATTAATCATGTTTTTTCCTACTGTAGATTTTCATTTTGCTGGGCAATGGAAGTCAAAAGCCAACTTTCCAAATATTTATAAAAATCAAAACTTTTATTATTATGGTAAATTACCAGCTAATGATTTACCGTCCTTTTACGAAAGTATGGATTTATTGATGATAGTTTATCAATATGAAAAATTTCCTGAACAATTAGCTAATCCACATAAAATGATGGAGTATCTGGGTTCGGGAAAAATGATAGTGTCAAGCTGGACAGAAGAATATTCCAAATTATCCGCAAAAGGTTTGATTAAAATGATTCAAAGTAAAAAAGAGTTTATATCAGAATTAGATGAAGTCCAAAACAACTTAGAATATTGGAATAAGAATGATTTAAGAAATTCGAGAATTGACTTTGCCAATCAAAACACATATAACAAACTAATAAATAAAATTGAAAAACTATTAAAAAATGGGGGTTGAAAAAAGCGAGACTTTCTATGATCAGAAGTTCGGTTCTGAATTAGATTATCAAAATCATTACAAAAATTCATGGTATTATGTTCATTGGACACAAATTATTAAATATCTAAAAAAGTTTGATAAACCAAAAATTCTTGAAGTTGGCTGTGGTACTGGGCAATTAGCTGAATATCTTTCTGATGAAGGATATAAATACTATTGTGGCTTTGATTTCAGTGCAAAAGCAATAGAAATCGCAAAGAACAGAATAAATCTCGATTTTTTTGTTGGAAATGCACTTGATAAGAAATCTTTTGAAAAGGACTATAATTTTATTATTTGTACTGAGGTTTTAGAACATATTAAAGATGATTATAAAGTCTTAAATAATATTGAAGTTGGATCAAATATTATTTTTAGCGTTCCAAATTTTGATGAAGAAAGTCACGTCAGATGGTTTTTATCGGAAAGGCAAATTAAAAGAAGATATTTCCGTCATATTGAAATAAAAGATATTACAAGGATAGGAAATATATATATTGTTTTAGGTATTAGGTCTAACTTTAATCCAAATATACTACAGACTTTCTTTGCTACAAGAGAAAATATTTCGATAAATAGTTTTACAATAAGACTTAAACATAGGATTAAAAATTTTTTAAAAATAAAAAGAATATAGTTGGCTAAGAAGAAAGTACTACTCATTTCCTATCATGCACTTCCTATGGATGTGGTAGCTTCTTATCGTGCAAAAGCTTATTGTGATTATTTTTACGAAAGTGATATCTACCCAACTTTAATTACGCACAGATGGGAACTGGATAATGAAGAAAGATGGATTTATCATAATGTCGATGAAGAAGTATTAACTGAAGATTATAAAAACTACCAAGTTATTCGTTTACCAAGACCTCAAGAAAAAAATTCTCCCTCTACACTTACCACATTTTCTCATTGGTTATCTGGTGATTTTGAAATGCATTTATTAAATAGTTATAAAATGTTTAGGACATTTCTTTTAAGTCACTTAAAATCTAACACTTATGATTGCATTTTGGCTATTTTTAACCCTCATTATCACATTAAACTAGCATATGAATTAAATAAAAAGTTTGATATTCCTTATATATTAGACTTTAGAGATTTATGGGATAATCAAATGATAACAACCTCTTATAAACCAAGTTTTAAGAAAATATTTCAAGATAATCTTATTAAATTTTATTGGAAAAAATGGTTGAAACCTTGTCTTTTCTTTTCTACAACTAGTAATGTGTGGATAAATTATTTGTCTAAACTATCAGGTAAAAATGGTTTAAAAGTAACTAATGGTCATGAAATAGATAGTGTTTTTGAGCCAATATCAACAAAGAAATTTACTTTAGCATATTTTGGTAGAATGTACCCTTATCAAAATTTTGAAGTAATTTTAAAAGGGATACAAGGTTTTCTAAAATGCCATAAAGGGATAAAAGATTTTGAGTTACTTTTGATAGGGATTAAAAAAGTAAATGACTTTAATGGAATTGACATATTTCAGTCAAATCTAGACAACCGTTATATCAAAGTTATAAACTACCTGCCTAAGAAAAAGCTTATTCAGTATGTTCATAAAAATGCAAGTTTATTTATACTGCCAAATTTGATTGAGGATAATGGTAGTTTTTTTGTAAAACTTTATGATTATATAGCTCTAAATAAACCAATTATTTTAGCCCCAAGTAATAATTCGGAAAATGATGAAGTAACTAAAAGGTTAAATGCTGGGTTAGTAACAGCATCTTCCGCTGATGTAACAGATTTTCTAAATAAATCGTATGCTGAATTTGTTAAAACTGGAAAGGTTAAAAATGGTATAAAAAAGAATCAGGTTAATTATTTTCATCGCTCTAATCAAGTGGCAATTTTGGCAAATGCAATAAATAATCATATAAATTGATATCTATAATTACTCCTTTTTTTCAATCAGAGAAATATATTGAGGCTTCTATTAACTCAGTTTTGAAACAAAGTTTTGATGATTGGGAGTTACTTTTAATCAACGATGGAAGTTACGATCAAACAAAAGATATTGCTCTAAGTTTTAAGGACCCCCGTATACGCTATTTTGAACAAAATAATAAAGGTGTAAGTACAGCAAGAAATTTAGGATTATCCAAAATGAAAGGACAATTTTTCTGTTTTCTTGATTCAGACGATATGTTAACGCCAAATAGTCTAAAAAGCAGGTTAGATATATTCAATAATAACCCAAACATTCATTTTGTGGATGGAAAAGTAATTAAAATGAATGAAAGCCTCAATACTATTAATCAAGAATGGTCGCCTAATTTTAATGGGAATCCTATTAGTGATTTAGTAAGTTTGAGTGGTAATAGCTTTTTAGGATTGACATGGATGGTAAAAAGAATAACTGGAAAAAACTATCAGTTTGAAACCCAATTAACACACAGCGAAGATTTATATTTTTATTTACAATTAGCTAGGGAAGGTGGCGAATATTCTTATACAGAGGATTCTGTATTGTATTATAGAGACACTCCTAATTCTGCAATGAGTAAATTAAAAGGATTAGAAAACGGTTATCGATTTATAGAAAAAAAAATTAAGAATTGGGATGAAATTGACAATGAACTAATTAATACCTACCAATACCGATATAAAAGAGCAATGTTTTTAGCTTATTTAAGGGATTTACAGCCAATTAATGCCATTAAAAGCATTTTCTGAATTTTGAAAAGTACAATATTTGTTTTTGCTTATTATAGTTTTAAAGATCCTGTTTTTCAATCAGCTGTATTACCTTACCTAAAGGCAGTTCAAGATGAAAACCTTAAGTATGTATTGCTTACCTGGGAACAAAAGCAATTTTCTCTTTCAAAAAATGAGATTAAAAAAATAGAAGTTGATTTAGTAAATTATAATATTAGCTGGAAAAGGACTACTTGGCACTCGGGTTCTTTTAAACCGATTAAGAAAATTTTTGATTTTACTTTTGGCTTAATATATTGCTTAAATCTAATTAGGAAATATAAAGCAACTAAAATTTTTTCCGAAGGATTTCCCGGAGCAGTAATTGGCCACTATTTAAGCAAATTATCAGGTAAGCCTCACATCATCCATACTTTTGAGCCTCATGCAGATTATATGTTTGAATCAGGTGTTTGGCAAAAATCAAGTTGGGAATATCGGTTTTTAAAAAAGATGGAGCTACCAATTGCAAAACATGCTGAACATATTATTACTGCTACTTCAGCTTATAAAAATTTATTGGGTCAAAATGGTATAGAAAATCATATTCATACAATTCCCTCATGTATAAATATGGATGAGTACTATTTTGACGAAGAATCACGAACTCAAATAAGGTCAGAATTAGAAATAAAGAATGACCAAATTGTTATTGTTTATTTAGGTAAAATTGGAGGGATGTATATGGAAGATGAACTTTTTAATTTTTTCAAACATTGCCTAATGCTTGATTCAAATAAATTTCATTTTTTCTTATTTACTAATCATCCTCAAGAGTTGATTAAACAAAAGCTAAATCAATTTAATATCTCTCAGCAAAAAGTATATTCTAACTACTTAGAAAAAGAAGAAGTAAGTAAATATTTATCTGCAGCTGATATTGGTTTTTGCGGCATAAGACCAATTCCAAGTAGAAGGTTCTCATCCCCAATCAAAAATGGAGAATATTGGGCTTGTGGATTACCAACTTTGATTCCTATTGGGATATCAGATGATTATATTTTAACTGAGCAAGAAAATATTGGTGGTGTTTTTAATACCATTGAGGAGATTACATTGGGTAAAATTGAGAATCTTTCAACTATTTCAAGAACCAAAATAAGGACAATTGGATTAAGAGAAAGAAATTTCAATAGTTATATTAATAAATGGATTAGAATTTTTAAAAGTTAAATGCGCTATCTCTTAGTATTTTTATTTTTTATACTAGTCAATAAATTAACTGCTCAAGTTAATGCTGATTTTAATATGCCTGCCGAAGTCTGTTTAGAGGAGCAATTTTTATTAGAAAATACTTCAACAAATGCCGTAAGCTACAAATGGGATTTTTGTTCTTATGATAATTTAGAATTCATTCCACAGACTCAAGCTTTAGGATCTAATAATTATGGTGCTCCATTTCATCTAAAAATAATTGAAAACAATGGTAATTTTCATGGATTTATTGCTGGTCGTACAACCAATAAAATATATAGATTAGATTTTGGAAATAATCCTAAAAACACTCCTGTTTACAATGACTTAGGTGGGACATCAATTTTAAATAATCCTTCTGGTATCGATATAAAAAAAATCGGAGAGAATTGGTACGGATTGGTGACAGGTTATGCCAGTAATAAACTATATCTATTAGAATTTGGCAATTCATTGGAGGCTACTCCTATCATATCAGACATCTCTAATTCTATGAATCTTAATTTACCTATGGATGTTAAAATTATGATTGATTCAGGTAATATTTTTGCTTTTATTGTAAATAATGTGAGTGGTGAATATCCGTATTTAAGATTAAATTTTGGTTCTGATATAACAACTACTCCAATAGAAGATGAATTCACAGTCTCAGGTGCTAATGCCTTAACATCCATAGATATTAAAAAAGAAAATAGCAATTGGTTTGGTTTCTTAGTATCAAGAAATAATCAAAGATTATATCGAATTAATTTTGGTTCAAGTATTTCAAATTCACCCACGTATTCCGATGTAAGTACACCAATTGGTGTAAATATGGATAACCCTGGAGGATTAAAAATGGTGAAAGAAATAGATAGTGCTTATGTATTTGTACAATCAAGAAATGGGCCATTATATAAATTTCATTTTGGTGATGATTTTAGCAATACTGCTTCTGCAGTAGATTTCGGTAATATTTATTCTGATAATAGAAATTGGGGCATAGATTTTATTAAAGTTAATTCTCAATGGGTTGGTTATAATGCGAATTTTGGAGATAAAATTTACAGAATTGATTTCCCTAGTAATTGCAGTTTAGATAATCCTATATCTTGGAGTAAGAACCCAGTACTATCATTTAGTCAACCAGGGCAGACTCTTATATCACTAAAAGCTAACGATTCAAATGGTTTTTATTCAAATCTCACCAAAGAAATAACCGTCACCAACAACCAAGCACCCGATATCAGCTTTTCAATAGGTGATAATTTGTGCATAGCCAATCCTATTCAATTTGAAAGTCAGGGTAGTGCTACAATAAGTAGCTATGATTGGGATTTTGGGGATAGTAATTCGGCTACTACTGCAAACCCAAGTCATACTTATGCTAGTGCGGGTACTTATGCCGTAAAATTAAGCGTTACTGATGCCAATGGCTGTAATAACTTGTTTATAGATACTGTAAGCGTATTTGAAGAACCAACCCCAGATTTTCAGGCCACAGCCCAAGGCAGTATATGTTCCCAGAAACCCATAGTTTTCGATAATTTAACTACTCTACCAACCGAAGCCACTTTCTCTTGGGATTTGGGAGATGGCAGTACTAGCACTGAAGAAAATCCAGAGCATGTTTATGCAGAGGCAGGAGATTATACGGTAATTCAAAGCATCAATATGGCAGGTTGTACGGTAGAAAAAACCAAGATCATTACAGTTAACCCAGGGCCAGCAGTAGCATTTCAAACATCAAATAATTGTTTGGGAGAAATCCTGCAGTTTGAAAATACCAGTCAGGGGGATTTTTTAGATAGCTACCAATGGGATTTTGGGGATGGAACTCAGTCTACTCAAGCCAACCCAAGTCATCTTTATGATACTGCTGGTGTTTATGAGGTGCAATTATCGGCTTTCACTACCAATGGATGTGATTTCACGATTACGCAGCAGATAGAAATTCAGCCACTGGCTGAAATTGACTTCCTTTCGGATGTGGCCTGTGCGGGTCAACCCTCTCAATTTTCCGAGCAAGTCACAGTGGATCAATCTAATATCACCGATTATCTCTGGAATTTTGGAGTTGCAGGAACACAATCTGATGTTTCCACAGAAGCTAATCCGCAATTTGCTTATCCAGCTGCAGGTACTTACAATGTTAGCTTACAAGTCACTACTTCCGATGGTTGCACCAGCAGTGGTTCACAACAGATTACCGTAAATACAGCCCCAGAAGCTGCTTTTGAATTTGATGAAACCTGCTTAGATCAAGCAAGGCTTTTTACTCCACTTGACACTACTAGCATCATTTCTCATTTCTGGGAATTACAAAATAGCCATGGCGAGATAGTAGAAAGTAGTCAGTCAACCCATTTTTCTTATTTATTTGCTGAGGCTGGTACCTACCAATTAACTTACCGACAAGAGAATGAAAACCTTTGCAGTCAGTCGACTACTCAAACCTTAAGCATTAAAGAGCAACCCATTCCAGATTTCGGGTGGAGCACTGCATGCGCAGGAGAGGTGCTTCAGCTAAATAACTTAACCGATTTAAATGGGAATACTTTAAAAAATTATAAATGGAGTATAGAAGAAGAAGTCATTTCTACAGATACCCGTCCTCAATATACTTTTGAGGAAAGTGGGGAATATACCGTAAGTCTTGAAGTAAAAACCATTGGAGGTTGTGTACAAAAGATCAGCAAAACAATTTTAGTAAGCCCAGCGCCAACTGCCTCTTTTGAATTAGAACAAAATGTGGGAGCCTATCCCTTTGAGCTCAGCCTCAATGCTGATCAGTATCAAGTAGCAAGTAGCGAGTATCTAGAAAATAGTACAGAGACAGCAGATACTACCAACTTGTCAACCCGCCAACTTGGCAACCTGGCAACGTATTTCTGGACCCTAAACGGAGACACTATCTCCACCACTTCAGAGCTCAACTACGTCATCGAAGAAGCAGGAACCTACTTGCTTGGTTTTTTACTTACCAATGATGCTGGGTGCACGGATGAATACTATGAGCAAATCAAAGTGAAAGAGCCCAGTTTAGATGTGTCTTTGAGCAATTTGCGTGTAAATAAAGATGATGAGTTTACTTCCTTTATTTTAAATATTAACAATAGAGGCTCTTTAGTGCCTGAAAGAATAGATTTAGCTATTGATTTGGGTTCTTATTCCGTAACAGAAAGCTTGGAAACTCCGCTTTATCCTGAGCAAAACAGAAATTTCTCTTTAAGTTTAAAATTAACAGAAGATCAATTAAAGGGCTTATCCAAAATTTGTATAAATGCGAGTCCGAAGGTAGGGGAATATACCGATAGTAATATTCAAAATAATAGGGTCTGCATCAATTTAGAAAGCGGCTTTAAAGTGATGGAAATTTTCCCTAATCCTGCTGTTAATCAATTTACCATACCGGTAATTACCCCAGAGCAAGATAAGCTCACCATCAGCATGGAGGATAGCAACGGCCGACAAGTGAAAGTATTCAATTACGATTTGGAGGCTGGCTATAATGAGCTCCGAATCCAACGAGAGCGTCTAAGTCCTGGTATTTATTTCCTCCGTTTCCGCTACCAAGGCCAGGAAAAAGTCAAAAAGATTATTTTTCAATAGACATTCACGCTCAGGCAAGCCAAAGGCTTGAGGTTACTCTCGCTAAGGCGCAGAGGCGCAACGACCTCGCAAAGGAATTGAGGGTTTAAACAATATCCTTGAGAATGATAGATTTCATAGCTTAATTATTTTCCTGAAAATAATATTATAATTAACGTTGCGTAAAACTTTGCGCCATTGCGTCTTGGCGAGATAATAAAAAAAGCCTTAGGCTTTAGTCCTTTTCAGCTAAGAAGAAAAAAATCAAGCCAAAGGCTTGGCTGCGGGTCTCGCTAAGCCGCAAAGGCCACGCAAAGAAATGAAAAAATCGGCCTATCTATAGGAGAAGAATTTAGATTGAATGATTCAATTATTTTTTAGAAATTACTCTTAAACGTTCCGTATAACTTAGCGCCATTGTGCCTTGGCGAGAAATTTAAAGAGCGTAAGGGATCTCATCGAGAGAATAAAATAAATCTAAAACAACCAAAACCATGAACCTAAGCGAAAACGAAATTAGTCAAACAATACTTGATTGCAGTTTTAAAATCCATAAGCAATTAGGTCCAGGAATATTCGAATCCGTTTACGAAGAAGTATTAAGCTATGAAATCCAAAAAGAAGGGTTAGCAGTTAAGCGACAAGTTCCAATTGCAGTGAATTGGGATAATCTTACTTTGGAAATGGGCTTTAAGGCTGATTTAATAGTTGAAGACCAAGTTATAGTAGAACTTAAATCAGTTGAAAAATTGAAAGATGTTCATAAGAAGCAATTATTAACATATTTAAAATTAAGTGACCTTAAGCTAGGCTTACTTATAAATTTCAATGAAAACTTGCTTAAAAATGGTATCAAAAGAATAGTCAATGGCTTATAATTTTTCACAAAGTATTCTTTCGTCTAAAGCCAAAAAACTAAAACAAGCCAAAGGCTTGAAGTGATTCTCGCTAAGGCGCAACGACCTCGCAAAGGAATTAGGAATTGAGGGTTTGAACAATATTCTTGAGAATGATAAGTTGAACAGATTAATTATTTTCAGAAAAATAATATTAACGATTAACGTTGCGTAAAACTTTGCGCCATTGCGTCTTGGCGAGATAATAAAAAAAGCCTTAGGCTTTATGCGAGTCTCGCTAAGGCGCTAAGCCGCAAAGGCCACTCAAAGAAATAAAAAAATCGTCCTATCTATTTGAGAAGAATTTAGATTGGATGATTCAATTACTTTTTGAAAATAACCATTTAACGTTGCGTATAACTTAGCGCCTCTGCGCCTTTGCGAGAGATATTTGGAGCGCAAGCGACCTTAGCTTTCGGCTAAAGCCGAAAAAGTCACTCACGCTAAGCCGCAACGACCTCGCAAAGAATTTTCATTTTATCGTTGCGTAAACTCTGCGCCACCGCGTCTCTGCGGGAAATTCAAAAAGCCTTAGGCTTTCTATGCATTCCCACCTTATTTCCCTATTTTTGTATCACCTTTCCAAGATCTCCGCACGAGGAATCTGACCAATTTCAAAAACATTAAAATTTCTTATTCATGCAAAAATGGAAAAAACTATCTCAGCAAGAGATTAGAAAAAGGATATTTTCTGCCCTGTCAGAAAATGTAGATTATTATACTGAAAACATTATTGGATTACCGGCTTCTCATTTGGACGATAAGGTATTCTACCAAAACGCCCCATTTTTGGAGGATGCGCCCTATTTATCCACCTTAATTCATAACCCCAACCATATCGGATGCCATACCCTTGGGGAATCAGAAAGCTTTTTTAAGGGTACTCAAGAGCTGGAAAAAGAAGTGATTAAAATCTGTGCAGAAGATATTTTATACTGCGAAAGTGATTATGATGGTTATGTGGCATCGGGTGGAACGGAAGCCAACATGCAAGCAGTTTGGATCTATCGAAACTACTATAAACAAGAGCATCAAGCAAAACTCAGTGAAATCGCCTTAATCAGTTCATCAGATGCACATTATTCCTCTGCAAAAGCCTCCAATGTATTGCAGATAGATTTCTATAAAGTAGCTGTGGACGAGCATGATAGATCCATTAGTAAAAATGAGCTGAAAAAAACTATTGCACAAGCTGAAGCTGATGGCAAAAAATATTTCATCATTATGGCCAATATGATGACTACCATGTTTGGTTCAGTTGATGATGTTAGTATTTATACGGATACTTTTACGGAAATGGACTTGCCTTTTAAACTTCATGTTGATGGTGCTTATGGAGGTTTTTTCTATCCTTTTGCTAAGCCTGAAAATGATTTGAATTTTAGCAATCCACACGTAACTTCCATAACATTAGATGCTCATAAAATGCTTCAAGCACCTTACGGCACAGGAATTTTCTTAATCCGTAAAAACTGGATGCATTATGCGAATACACAAGAGGCCAGCTATGTGGAAGGACAAGATTTCACCCTAATTGGATCGCGATCCGGTGCCAACGCTATTGCCATTTGGATGATCCTGATGACCTATGGGCCAAATGGATGGTTTGAGAAAACCTTGGTATTAAATCACAGGACAGAATGGTTATGTAAGGCCTTAGCTAATAAAAATATAGAATATTTCAGATATCCTGATGCGAATATTGTCACCATTAAAGCGCAATATTTAAAACCCGCCATTTGTAAAAAATATGGATTGATTCCTGATAACCATCAAAACCCAAAGTGGTATAAAATAGTGGTAATGGATCATGTTACCATTGAAAAGTTGGAGTTGTTTTTAGGGGAAGCCCCCTAACCCCCAAAGGGGGAAAATTGCTACAAAGCAACCTCGCTTTTTAACTTGAAGGATTAGTATCACATTGCTCACTTTTTTAGAGCTAATAGAAGAGAGAAGGGTTTTTCTAATTTGTATTTTATTTAATCTTTATGGCTAAATCCTGTAGTTGATAACAAGGTGTTATTCGACTGCTGATGGGGGAATTTCGAGCGGTTTGAGGGTTTTCCTCCGTCTAACCGCTATAAAGTGCTTTCCGAGATTATCGGTCAGACGGATTGTGGGCACAAAATTTAGTCAGTTGACGGGTTTGGATGAGGGATTGCAAGTAATTCATTCCTCTATTATGGAATCCGTCAGACCGAGAGTAATTACGTGCTTATGTCAGACTTTTTTCTTTAGGAAGCCTTATCAAATAGCTTTGACAGATAGTTGGTGAGCAATCTCGTTAATTTAAGAAATAATCCCAGCACATTTAAAATATATATTAAGGATTAAATCCTCCAATCAGATAGGTTAATATTTCATTTTAGGCCCGAAGGGCTGACATATTATAAAGTAGGGTGAAGCCCTACATATTTGAAACCACGCTACAAAAGCCCTGAAAGGGTGCAATATTACGCCCTTTCAGGGCTTTGGAGTTGTTTGTTTGTAACACAGGGCTTTACCCTGTGTTATGATATGACGTCCTTTCAGGACTAAAAAAAGGATTCAATGTTATACAAGGTTAACTTAACAACATTGAGGTAAAGGGATAAAGGCTAAGTCCAATTTTCAAGCGGTTTGACGGTTTTCCTCCGTCTAACCGCTATAAAGTGCTTTCCGAGATTATCGGTCAGACGGATTGTGGGCATAAATTTTAGTAAGTTGACGGGTTTGGATGAGGGATTGCAAGTAATTAGTTGCTCTGTTATGGAATCCGTCAGACCGAGAGTGATTCTGTGCATTTCCCCTCTTTGAGCATTATAGGGTGTTTTTTCATAGCCACCAAATGTCCGACATTAAAATGTCTGACATATCTGGAATTAGACTTCTTTTAACTAAGACCTAAATTCCGTGCGTCTTTCCCCTTGGGGGGAATTAAAGGGGGCTTGGACCATGGGCTTTAACTATAAGGAATAATCTCAATAGGCAATCTGCAAAGGTTCGCAAAGTCTTCTCCTATTTCCATCATATCATCATCTGCTTCTCGGTAGAACCACTTAATTTTCACTTCCTTACCATCCTCATCCGTTAATGACTCCATTTTATGGATCATATCAAGCATTAGTTTAGAAGTACTTGTATTAAAGTAATCTAAACGAAAATGAAGTTCTGTTACAGGCAATGGATTTTCCATATATCGATTCAAATGATCGAAAATTGGAGAAAATACATCCATTGGATTCTCTGGGATAGAGGAACCTGAAATTTCAAAAAAACCCTTTTCAATATCTATTACAACAGTGGGTCGCTGATGTGTGCCTGACATTCTAAACATATACCGCCAAATATGATAACAAATTACGTTAACTTCAAAATCTTGTTCTAGATTTCGACAGTTATCAGTTTTTTTACTTTAAATAATAATATTTAAAGTGTTAATTAAAGTTAATGATTTAGTTATAAGGTAACCTAATTTCGATTCACTAATTTAGTCTTCACTTTAATTTTTTTATAAAATTAAGTGATCTTAAAGGATTTGTCCTAAAAATTAATCCGTAAAAATGAAAAAAACAGCTTTATTATTTCTTATAATATTGGGCTTCTTTTCTTGTAATGAAAAAAATGAAATGGAAAGCAACAGAATTACCACCGAAAATCTTAAAAAAGAAGACCCACATTCTTTTGCTAAACCTCATGAGGCTATCATTACGCACCTCAAGTGGGAGGCAACTATAGATTTTGAGACTAAAACTATCCAAGCAATAGCGCATTACGATATCCGAAAATATCCCAACGCCAAAGAAATTATTTTGGACACTAAAGAATTGGAAATTGAAAAGGTATGGGAAAATGAAAATGATGCTGTAGATTTTAAGATAAAAGACAAAGTTGAGAATTTAGGTCAAGCACTGCATATTCCTATTTCTAAGGAGGCCAAATCCATTAGCATTCAATATAAAACATCTCCAGAGGCGGAAGCTTTGCAATGGTTAAGTGCTCAGCAAACAAAAGGAGAATCGCCATTTTTGTTTACCCAGTCTCAGGCCATTCTTTGCCGCTCTTGGATTCCGATACAGGATTCTCCTGGCATTCGATTTACCTATGAAGCCAAGCTGACAGTACCACAAGGAAATTTGGCTTTAATGAGTGCTGAGAATCCACAAGAGATTGATTCAACAGGGAATTATAGTTTTAAAATGAACAATCCTATACCTGCCTATTTGATGGCTTTGGCTGTAGGTAATTTAGAATATCATAAAACGGGAGCCGAAACAGGCATCTATGCCGAACCTGCCACTTTAGAAAAAGCAGTTACTGATTTAGAGGATCTACAGTCCTTTTTGGAGACAGCAGAAAATCTATACGGGAAATACCGTTGGGAGCAGTTTGATGTTTTGGTTTTACCTCCAAGCTTTCCTTTTGGCGGTATGGAAAACCCGCGTTTAACTTTTGCAACACCCACTATTTTATCAGGTGACAAATCCTTAGTTTCTTTAATTGCACATGAATTGGCTCATAGTTGGTCCGGTAATTTGGTTACGAATGCCACTTGGAATGATTTCTGGTTAAATGAAGGCTTCACTGTCTATTTTGAATACCGCATAATGGAAGAACTCTATGGTAAGGATTATTCAGAAATGCTGGCCTCAATTTCTTATAAAGAACTAAAGGAAGAAGCTAAAGAATTGGTCGACAATGGAAATGCAAAAGATACCCATTTGAAATTAGATTTGGCTGACAGGAATCCCGATGCAGGAATGACTTCCATTGCTTATGATAAGGGCTATTTCTTCTTAAGAAATATTGAAGAGCTAGTAGGTCGGGAAAAATTTGATGCTTTTCTAAAGCAATATTTTAATGAACATGCTTTTAAAAGTATTAATACTGAGCAGTTCCTGTTGTATATAGAGCAATATTTATTTGCCAAAAATGAAATTGAATTGCCAAAAGGTTTATTTGCCAATTGGGTTTATGGCTCAGGTTTACCTGATAACTTACCAAAACCGAATTCTGATCGGTTTAAAAATGTGTCACAATCCATTGAAAAATGGTTGAATTCTGGAAATATTGACACTTTAAAAACTCAAAATTGGAGTACGCACGAATATCTGCATTTCTTCCATCAATTACCTGATTCTATTGGGTATGATCAAGTACAGGAATTGGATAATAAATTTAATTTCTCGGAAAGTGGTAATTCTGAAATACTAACAGAATGGTTCTTATTAGCAATTAAAAAAGAGTATCGCTATGCTTACGGGGCTATGGAAAACTTCTTAGTTAATACCGGAAGGAAAAAGTTTTTAATGCCGCTATACGGTGAACTGATTAAAACAGAAAGCGGTAAAAGGCTTGCTTTGAATATTTATAAAAAAGCTAGACAAAATTACCACTATGTCAGCTATAATTCGTTAGATAAATTATTAAATTACCAAACCGATTGATTTTTTTAAAAAAACTGAATTGAAAATGTATAAAATAGAAAGACTTTTAATTGCTCTTGACTTAACTGAAATGGATGAGCTCTTAGTAAAATACTCATCCCATTTAGCTGAATTTTTGAAAAGTGAGAAAGTGTATTTTATTCATGTCGCTAAAAATTTAGAACTGCCAGAAGACTTAAGAAAAAACTATCCTGATTTGATGGCTCCAAGTGATGAGTCTATTGCGGATTCCATCGGAAAAGTAGTTGCATCCTCTTGGGAATCAGGTTACGAATGTGAAAAAGTTATTGAGATTAAGGAGGGCGATCCATCAGAAGAAATATTAAAATGGGTCAATATTAAAGATATTGATATGATGGTGATGGGCCGCAAGCGGAAATTGAAAGGCGGGGGCATAGTGCCGCAGAAAATTGCTAAAGTAGCTCAAACTTCCTTAATGATGGTTCCAGAGGGCTATAATTTCAAGTTGAATAAGATAGTGGTATCCGTAGATTTTTCAAAACATTCAAAATTAGCGGTAGAGGAAGCTTTAGCCATCTCAAAGGATAATAATATTACACTATCTCTTGTTAATGTATTTAGAGTGCCTTCAGGCTACCATAAGACAGGAAAAAGTTATGATGAGTTTGCCACCATTATGAAAGGGCATGCAAGAACTGATTTTAATGACTTTATTAAGAGAAATGACTTCCCAGAAGATTTAGATTGTCAATATGTGTTGGATGATGATGATTCGCCAGCAGATAAAATCTTCGACTTTGCATCAGATCAAAAGGCGGATATGATTGTAATGGGCTCAAAAGGAAGGACAGGCCTTGCCTCTATCTTACTAGGGAGCGTAGCCGAAAAAGTAGTGATTTATGATAGTGAAATTCCTTTAATGATCGTAAAAGAAAAAGGTGAGAATATGGGCTTTTTGAAAGCCTTGCTTAAACTTTAATTTCCTGAAGTTAACTTTTCCAAAGTTGAGCGCTTTGGAAAAGTTTCGGCTCTAAAAAACAATAGTGATTTTAATCCAGAGGAGTGTAAATAACCACAAGTTTTTAACTTAAAACCTCATGCAAAATCCTCAAGGATTTTTCATTTTCTGATTTCCTTGCTGGGACACCTTAGTTATTTAAAATATAAATATTTTAGTCAAATATTCTAAAAATATCCATAAACAAGGTTAAAATTAGGGTATAATAAGATCGAGTTTATTTGATGACTTCATTAATAGCTAACTCCCCAACTTTCGCCTCAAGCGAAAAAGCGGGCAGGAGGGTTCCCGAAAGCTTTCGGGAGGCGGGTCTGCGTTGGCATTTGCGGGAAGTAGCATCATTTTACCTAGTCCCGATAACTATCGGGATTGCCAGCCAATAGCTGGTCAGCCTCTGGCCGACTTACTTTTTCATCAATGGAAAAAGTATGAAGCATAAAGCTTGTATTAAAAACAAAAACTGGAGAATTAAAGCTTATTTTTATTCTATGGGACAACATGAATCAATAAAAATGTGCCTTTAAACTAATAAAATGCAGTAATATAGTTCTACCGATTTACCATGAAACTAGGATTTTTTAACTCAAAACCTCATGTAAAATCCTCAAGGATTTTATTTCTTTGAAAGAATGGCTGTGGATTTGGTAAAAATGAATTAAAACTTTTAGCAATTGCTGCCTTTGTTCTCCATTGATTTTCAAATCATAAGTTAAATCATTGGCTAATAACTCTTCCAATTTCACCAATTCATCTGGCCTTAATTTAATTGGATGATAATGTGAAACCTCATCCATAATTTCAACAGCTCCTGAAGGCTTGAAGCCCAAATAAGTAGAAAGTTGGGCTAAAAACTGTAAATGAAAGTTAATATAACCTTCCTCTTTTTGGTCGAAATAAGTAAGACTATCATGAATAAACCCAAACATCATAGGGTTTTCGTCTTCTTCTCCTCGGAGAATATGATTCAGAAACTCTGCTAAAAATATACCGATAGAAGATTTAATAATTTCATAAGGAATACTGCGGTAAGGAGGATTCACTTTGATTTCCGACATGCGGTTAATGCTGCTATTGGCTTTTTTATAAACCACCAAATCGAGCAAAGTTAAAGGCTGGAAAATCGCCATTTTATGCTTGGCTTTTGCCTTGCGGACACCATTTTCTATGTAGGATTGTATACCAAATTTTTCAGTATAAACCTGAATGATGAGTGAACTTTCACCATATTTTACATGTCCGAGTACTATGCCTTTGGTTTTGTGGAGCATTTAGTTTCTTTAATACTATTGCAAATTAAGATGCGTTTTTGAATAAAAAGTGATGGTGTAAATATATGATGATTTATTCAGCGAAACTCCTAACTCACCTCAAATCAGGGAGAGACAATGATTTTTTTCGCTTTAGCGAAAAAGCTTTTGTTTTCTTTGTTCCTTTTGTGGTTAAAAATTAAGATTGTTAATGTCTACTAGTGGCAGTAAATTTCCACCACGACTTGTCCCGTATTCATTGGGAAGGAATCAAAAGAACACAAAAGAAAATAACCTTGGTTATTTTTCGGCATTCAATGTAAACACATAGATTTAATTCAAGGAAGCACAGCAAATTTGGTTTGGTAAGTTTCAGATCCATCTGCATTGATGGAAAAAACCAAATAAACTCCGCTTTTGGCTCTAAAACCTGAATAGTTACCCAAGTCCCAAGAAAATATTCCCCCATTGGCCTTTCCTTTATGGATTAGATTCCCTGCTATGTCCGTAATCATCACTTCATTATTATAAGCCAAGCCTCTTATCGTTACCGTATTATCAGCTGATAGCCTGACAGGATTTGGAAATATTTCCACATCTGTATGCACTGCGCCTGAGCGAGTAGCATCTGTTCTGTAAGAAAGAAATTGAGATGATGAACTCAGGAAAAGCTCTCCATTTAATGGATTGACTACCATTTGCTGGATATCATTATTCACAATCGGGCTGTTTGACCTTCTCAAATGCAAAATATTTCGTTCAATATTTTCATCAAAAAGCCACAAGCCATCTCGGGTGCTCATCCATTTTCTATTGCCACCATCTACAGTAATATGGTTTACTGGAATTCCATCGAAAAGGAAAAAGCCTTCAAATATCGGTTGAGAGGCATCCACATTTTCTTCTTCCAATACCCCTTGAAAGCGATTGAAAAAAGCAACTCCACTTTCAGTAGCTATCCATAATTGCCCACTTAAATCAATGGCCAAGTCCTTAATTTGATTATTGGGAAGATTACCATTACCTAAAATGGTGTTCAGCCTTCTTTCTTCACCGATTTCAGGATTAAAAACAAATATACCTGAATTGGTGGCCAGATAATGGTCGCCATTTGGGACTATCAAATAATCATTTACTATACTATTGGCTGCTAAATTCATTACCTCCACATCTTCCGTTTCAGGATTGAAAAGTGCGTATAAATTATTCTCTGTTTTTATCAAAGCCCAATAGCCCCCTTGCGGACTTTCAGCTAAACTAACCCATTCGCTTATGATGGAATCCCCTAAATTTAAAGGGCTAATATTTTCCGTATCCCAACTAAACAATCCATCTGTTTCGCTAAGGAAAATTCCGTTTCCTGAAATAAGATCTAAGGCCACATCTTTGAAAAGAGGTAAATCTTGCCCATCTGAATCTTTAGCTGTATAGCTCCATCTACCATTTTCAAAATAAGAAAAGCCTCCAAGGTTTTCCGCCAAATAAAAAGTGAACTGCTCAATCTGATGAAGACTTTGAGTTTTGCCTTTTGGTCCTTGGGGTGTTAAAGTCTCAGTTGCTCCTTCCTGAAAGCGGATTAATCCTGAAGTTGCTTCTGCAAGAAAAAACTGGTTTTCAATAAAATTAAAATCATTGATTTGATTTTCACCTTCCACTGTGAATGCTAATTCAAAAGTGTTTTCATTCAACTGAAATAGCTGATTGGAAGATGAAAGATATAATTGATTATTAACTGCTTTAAATTGTTGAATAGGCTCGTTTGTTCCAAAAATTCTTAGCCACTCATTATTTTGAAACTGATAAATACTGTCATTATTTGCCAAGCCATAAAGAATCCCCTCATGAAAAAATGTTTTCAAAAGTGCTGTTCCTTCCCCCTCAATAGAATCTCTATCCCAATTTTGAAAATCTTTAAGATTTATATTCCCTGATAAATTTCCTGTCAATAATCCTTCAGCTGTACTCAGGTACAGTTTTTCATTATCAGAGCTAATTCCATTAATCGCAATTCTTTCACCATCTTCTCCCAAATCAAGAAAAGCGTCTATGAGTTCATTTTCATCTGCATTGTATAAAACAACACCAAAATCTGTAGCCAAGTAGATGACATCCTCCACAATTACCACCTCATTTATTTTCTTATCGCCTCTTAATTCAGATTGGAAAACATCCTCAAAAGTGGTGATGTTAAGTTCTTCATCCATTACATCCATCAAGCCATCTTCATAGCCAATTAACAATATGTCGTTAACTGTTTCTAACATGCTGATCTTGATGCTGCTTAACCCATCAGTTGTGCTCAAAGTATTAAGACTTCCATCTTCTGTATCAAAATAAAAAAGCCCGTTATTAGTGGCGCAAAACACTTTATTGTCAAAAACTACAGTTTTCTGGGCAGTGGAATAATCTGCATGATTTCTCCAGCTTCCCATAGGGATATCCTGAGCAGAGAGACCCCATGAAAACAAAATAAATAAAATTACAGAGACTGATTTGAGCATGATCCTTTTAATCCATTGAATTATGTTTTCAAATATAAGAACTGATAATTAAGATGTTCTGGTATTTGATGAGTTAAAAATTCAGGCTTCTTAGCCAACGACTCAATTGTATTAACTTAAGCTTTGATGTCACATCGTTCATTGTAATCCTAAAAAATAACCTTGGTTATTTTTCTTTGTGTTCTATTGTTACTTTTGTGGTAGTAATATGCAACTGTTAATAAGAAAAGCAAAATCTACTCTTTACCACGACTTGTCCCGTATTCATCGGGACAAGAGGCAAAAGTAAACAAAAGTTTTTTCGCAAATGCGAAATAATCTTGAAGGGAATTTACTTCAACTAATAAATTTGAGTCTAGGCGGAGTGTTGCAATCACACTCGATATTAAATACTTTCCACAAAATCCGAAAACACTTTCTTATGGTGCTCCAAATCCAAATCAGGAGATACGGATACCCTTGCAATATAATCCTTATCAGATTCTTTGGTAGTTCCTTGTGTGGAAGTTGCAGGAATCGTCCAGTAACATCCTTTTAGCTGACCATAACTCACACAGTATTTACTTTCCTCAGGAATTTCCGTGATCATCATATTAATCAACTTGAGATTTAAAGCTCTTTTATAGTTTTCTCTTTCTTCATCTGTATTTCCTTTGGTAGGAAGATCCAATGAAAAGACTGAAGGCGTAAAATCTTGCTCTGCTAATTCTTCTGAAACGAAATTGATTTTGGCTGTAGGCAAAACCTCTTTGATATGATTTACAAATTCCCTTGTGTTTTTATAAGCATCCGCAATTCTTTGGTTCATAGAAGGCAGTTGCTCAGCTAATATTTCAGTTTGCAGATCGGTAGCTTCATTATCGCAAAGGATTAAATGCTTTTCTATATTTCTCATCAAATCAGATGCTTTTTGATTTGATGAAACATAACCTGCCGTGCATTTTCCACCACTTGGAAACTTAGATCCGCTTACATAAGAAATCACACGGATGTCCGAAAGAATCCCATCTTCGCTTAAAAATTGAATGTTCGGACAAAAGGTTTGATCTAAAATGAATACCGGATCAATTGCCTTTTCACCAGATGGAGTTTTTCGCTCTTTACTAAGTGCGGCTCTTAATTGCTCCATATCTGGAACTTCCACTCTTGGGTTTGTTGGAATTTCCGCAATGATATAAGGAACTGCATTTTCTTGCGCTACACGATCTAAGACTTTATCCGTGCTTTGCACCATATCATTATCGCCATCTACTGGAAGGTCCAAGATTTCCACATTAGGAATACATGCCGCTACTCTTCTAGCTTGGTCATTTGTTCCACCATAGCAATTAGGAGGAACTATAATTTTGATTCCTTTTCCTGGATGATTTTGCAATGCTTCCTCAACCAAACCCATCATGATGGCATATTGAATAGAGAGCCCACAATTACCCAATAAAGCTTTTGTATCCGCAGCAGTGATTTTTTTAATGGAGTCTAAAACGGAAGCTTTATCTGAATCGAACTTAGCCTTATCATGCATAGGCGGTGTTTGACCTTGCAATAATTGCAAAGCAGCATAACAGTTTTGAGGAGTCATGCTAATTGTTTCTCTTCTTCGCACATGCTGGATAGCAGAAATGTAAGCTTCATTTTGTTCTCCATTCACCAATAAAATACTTCCTAGTTCGCTATGGATACTGAGATAAAAATTAATGTTTTCGTTGAGCGTTACTTTCCCTATTTCATCATTTTGTGAAATAAAAATAGTGCTACCGTCAAATGCAGAAATATCTTCTATATTTTCAACTTGCTTTAATTCAAAATTGTAGTTATAAACAGATTTTACCGTTTCCAAATCAAAATAAGAAGGTAATTCACCTGTATAAGCAATTAGTGTTTTCTTTTTATCGAAAAGATTTTTTCTTAGTACCGCCAAAATGGGAACTGTTCTGGAAGAAAAACTGATGACCTGATCAGCTTTTAGGTTGTTAAGTTTTGCAATTCCCCATTCCAATACGGAAGATAAAGGATGACCTAATCGAATATAATCATAAGCTGTTGGCAGCTCACTTAGTTTGGAAGTATCTGCATCCTCCTGAACATATAGCTTTTCAAAACATTCCAAGAATTCTGTTTTGGCTAAATCTTCCTTATAAATATCCAATCTGTGGGTGGTTAATTTCAACCAATCTGATGGAACATTCTTTACTACATTATCTATATAATTCAGGGCTTTGCTATCGTTCATTATCTTCTTTTGCTATTAGATGTTTCCGTATAATACTCGTGTTATAAATAGATGTTGTCCTAATTTGTTTTTAGGTGCACAAAAGTAAAACAATAAGGGGGAATGCAAAAATTGGTAAAGACGCGATGCATCGCGTCTCCACATGCATTGCGTCTCTACAAATCATTAAATGTATCCCCCCGCCAATTCCTTGGATTATTTTTTATGTATTCTGAAATGCGAATAAATGATTGACGATCACGGATTATATGATCATGAAAACGCCCCTGCCATCCAAAATCAGGATTAATTAATCGTGCCCCAACGGTTACGGCCGATTTAAAACCCCGCATAATGGATCCCAAATTTTTTGATTGTGGTCCGAATTGGTTTTTTGGTGGGGTGGTGCGTGGATTATTATCGGTGGTGGTTGTGGTTACCGTAGAGACGCGATGCATCGCGTCTCTACCACGGATCGTACCACGATCCGTCCCTACCGTATTATATTCATTATCCCCAATCCCAATAATACCATGAAAATGATTGGGCATCACCACATATTCGCCCATAAACAAATTCATATCAGGTCGCAATTCAAATGTTTTTTCCCATTCTGATTCAACAATTTTTCCTAAATCATTTAAAAACATTTCCCCGTTTCTAATTTTACCGAAAAAACATTCTCTATTTTTTGTACAAATGGTTACAAAATATTTTGCATTGCTGCCGTAATCCCAATTTTGTAATCGCGCAGATTCTATGCGGTATTTGTCTTTGAATTTGTCGGGCATGGTTGAATCGTTTGTTACATCTATAAATTAAATTGTAATTTTGAGGCAGAGACGCCATGCATGGCGTCTCCACAATGCATGGCGTCTCTACGATCATACATTGAATATATATTAATAATTACAATTTTTAAAATTATCACAACATAGAATCGAATCTAATACACATCACAAACGCCCACCAATACAACCTAAAAAACATTGATTTAACTATTCCTTTAACAACTAATTCTTAGCCATCATACTGCTGGACTCTACCAGCTTGATGAATTCTATTCTATAACCATTTTCATCTTGTCCTTTTGCACTTTTGGCTAAATCTGTCACTAGCTTATAATCCCCTTTTTCAAGATAATCAGAATCCTTTAAAAGCATCCCATAAGTAGCCACAGCGGCCGACCATCGAAAGTTATCAGAAGTTTTATCAAGTGCTTTAATGGAATTTTCTACCGTTTTTACAATTAACTGGCTCACCTCCTCATCCGGAGCTTTGTATCTGAATTTTACGGTAAGTAGCTCATCACCATAAGTCAGCTTTTCTGTCTTTGGCTCATTTTTCTGATACTTTAAATCATCAATAGGTTTGAAATAACTATCCACACCTTTAGGGATAATTTCATATAAAGCGGTAACCGTATGACCGGAGCCTAGCTCCCCTGCATCTTTTTTATCATTATTAAAATCCTCATTATTGAGCTTTCTATTCTCGTAGCCAATTAATCGATAGGCTGTAACGTTGGCCGGGTTGAACTCTACTTGTATTTTAACATCTTTGGCAATGGTAAAAAGTGTACCGCCAAATTCGTTTACCAACACTTTTTTCGCTTCTAAAATATTGTCGATATAAGCATAATTGCCATTTCCTTTATCAGCTAATATTTCCATTTTTGAATCCTTGTAGTTACCCACTCCAAAGCCTAAAACTGTAAGAAAGACACCTTCTTTTCTTTTCTTCTCAATCAAATCTTCCATGGCTTCATTTGAACTTGGCCCCACATTAAAGTCACCATCAGTGGCTAAAATGATGCGGTTGTTGCCTTCTTTCATGAAATTTTCTTTGGCGATTTTATAGGCTAGTTCTATGCCCGCTCCACCGGCAGTAGAACCCCCTGCCTGTAGGTTTTGTAGCGCTTCAATGATTTTGTCTTTTTCTTTGCCTGAAGTAGGGGGAAGCACACATCCTGCGGCACCGGCATACACCACAATAGAAACCTTATCCTCATCTCGTAGCTGATCCACCAACATTTTCAGGCCTGATTTCAGTAAGGGCAGTTTATTTTGTGCAAACATAGAACCTGACACATCTAAGAGAAAGACCAGATTGGAAGCAGGCAAATTTTCTGTGGGGATAACCTTGCCTTGCAAGCCAATATGTACGAGTTGATGTTTTTCATTCCAAGGGGCTGGAGCTATTTCGGTGTTGATCGAAAAAGGATCTTGACCAGTTGGTTGCTTGTAGTCATAATTGAAGTAATTAATCATTTCCTCTATCCTCACTGCATCTATAGGAGGGTTTTGGCCATTGTTGATAAATCTTCTCATGTTAGAGTAAGAAGCAGCATCTACATCTATGGAAAAAGTGGACAGTGGATTTTGGGTAGCTTCCTGAAAAGTATTTTCATCAAGACCTTCGTAATCCTCGGTGTTAGGCTGATGATAGGATGATTCAGCATCTTCCATGAAATAAACTTGATCAACCTCATAGCTTGCCGCTTTTCTTTGTGAGAAAAAATTCCGAACAGGACTACCAGTGACTACCACTTCTGATAATTGGGCAACATCAGCTTTCAATTGCACATCAATTACACTTCGTCCTTTTATAGGCACTTCCTTTTTCTCCATTCCAATGTAGCTAAAAACTAAAACACCCTTTAGAGAAGGCACTTCGATTGAATATTCTCCATTTAAATCAGTAGTTACCCCAGTGGAAGTACCTTTCAATAATACATTTACACCTGGTAAATCCTCGCCACTATCGAAATCGGTGACTTTCCCACTGATAGTGATTGATTGTGCGGCTAACATAGCAGAGCTGATCAAAATCAGACTACTTATTCTTATTGCATCCATTAACTTTTTCATAATCGATAATTTTATGTGAAACATTTTTATAGACAGGATGCAGCCACTCCATAAATTCCATAAAATTATTTTCAGTTTTTTATTTTTTGAAAAGAAACTAGAGGCAATGTGCAATCAAATAGTCATATATAACACTATAAATCAAGTGGATATGAATAATTTAAACTTTGCAAGTTGCTATTGAATTAAACTCAGAATTTCAGTTTTCTGTATTTTATTGACGTATAAAAAATTAACTTAGCAACTTCCACAGAAGCATTGAGTGACAGATAAAAACGACATACAAGAAGAAAAACTATTGCTTGAACAATTCCGAGAAACTCAGGATCTTGATCTGTTGGGCAAGTTATATCAACCTTATATGCATCTGGTTTATGGAGTTTGTCTAAAATATTTGAAAGACAAGGATTTAGCCCAGGATGCTGTGATGGCTATTTTTGAAGAATTAGTGATAAAACTTCCCAAGCATGAAGTAGAGAACTTTAAAAGTTGGCTTTACGTCCTATCCAAAAATCATTGTTTAATGGAATTGAGAAAGCAAAAACGTCAAAAAACGGATAATTTTGATTTTTCAGACCTTGAGCTTATGGAAAATGGGCAATGGAAGCATCATGAAGAAGACTATGCTGTTCAGGAAGATAATCTGGAAAGATTGACTGCATGTATCGCGCAATTAAAAAAAGAACAAAAGCGATGTGTGGAATTGTTTTACTTGGACAAAAAGAGTTATCAGGAGATTACGGATAGTACCTCTTACGAATTAAAGAAAGTGAAAAGCTACATACAAAATGCGAAACGAAATTTAAAACAGTGCATGGAACAAGGTGAAGAAAGATAAAAACCATAGTGACCCTATTCGAGACCTCAGGATAGAAAAAATGCAAGCCTATCTTGATGGCACTTTAAGCCCTGAAGAGCAGCATCAAGTTGAAAAATATTTGCTGAATCATCCTTTTGAGGCAGAGGCCATGGAAGGGTATTTGGAAAATCCAGATGCGCTACATGATTTGCCAAACCTTAAGGCCAAGTTGCAGGCTAGAACTAATCCTAAGCAAGAACAAAAAATAATTCCTTTGTGGAGAAAGGCATTGCCTTATGCTGCCGTCTTCTTATTGCTTATTATTTCTAGCGTACTCATTATCAATTTTTTTCAGCAAGATACATCATTTACTCCCTTAGCTATTAAATCTGAAGAGGCCATAAAATTTGAAAAGAATGAAAGCCCTACAAACCCGCCCACCGCTTTACAAGCTGAGAAAATAGAAGAGGAAACGGAGAATCTTCCAATTGCCCAAAGCAACGATTCTGAAAGTAAGAAACAAATAGAAGTGCCTATCAAAATAGTCGAAGATGCTGAACGCATTGCTCAAAATGAACCGATCAGTATTGAAGAGGATTTAATTGTTTCAGAGAATACTGTTCCTTATGAAGACAGCTTTCAAGAGTTAAGTAAGGACTCGATTGTGGAAAAAGTAGCAGGAATTGAGGCCGATCAAAACAAGTCTTCCGTAGCAAGAAGTAAAAAGGCCAATGAATTGGCATCTTCTATTGCTCCCACTAATGAGCAAACGGATCAAGCAGATAAGAGAAAAGTTGCTGTCTCCCAAAGGATTTCAGGAGAAGTGCTAGATGCTGAAACGGGAGAGGCTATTCCAGGAGCTAATGTAATAGTCAAGGGTACTTCCATAGCCACTAGTACCGATCTTGATGGTTCCTTTGAGATTGCAGCAAATTTAAACGATGTACTCATCGTGAATTTTATAGGCATGGAACAGCAAGAGTTTGTTGTAAGTGAAGAGAAGGATAATAAAATATTTCTAAACTCTGATGTTGCTCAACTAAGCGAAGTCGTAGTTACAAGTGTCGGCCAAGAAAAAGAAGAAGACAATACCTATAGTGCAGCAAGACCCAGCATCGGTTTTTCTTCTTACCGTGATTATCTCACAGATAATTTAAGATATCCTCTAAAAGCACTAGAGGCAGGAACGGAAGGAAGAGTCAGATTAAAATTAAGTATTAATGCCACTGGTAATATTACGGAGGTAGAGGTACTAAAAGAACTAGGAGATGGCTGTGATGAAGAGGCAATCCGTTTAATCATGGAAGGCCCAAAATGGGAACCTGCTAAAAAGGGAGATACCCCCGTGGCTTCAAGCAAGAAAATTTCCGTTCGATTTAAAATTGAATAAAACACCTTCTTTTGTTGAAAGACTCTTAAATTGTAATTTCGTAAAAATTTGTGGAGACACAATGCCTGTAAAGACGCAATGCATCTCGTCTCTGCCACATGATCTTTACCAAATTAAATCAAATGCGCATCAAAAACGCCCACCAAAACAATCTCAAAAACATTTCTTTAACAATACCCGAAAACCAATTGATTGTGGTGACTGGTTTGTCGGGATCAGGAAAATCCTCTTTGGCAATGGGCGTGATTGCAAATGAAGGATACCGCTATTTTTTGGAAAGCCTGCCTGCTTATGGACAACAAAATGCGCAATTAATACCCACTGCGGAGGTGGATGACATACAGGACTTACCTCCCGTAGTCAAGGTGGAACAATCAAAACGATTTCAGTCTATTAATGCTACTTTTGGTACGCTCTCCGAACTGGCGGCTATCTTCAGAATTCTATTTGCTCGCTATTCTGCTAAAGAAACCATGAGCAAATCCCTCTTTTCTTTCAACCACCCAAAAGGGCCTGCGAGCGATGTCACGGAATTGGTCAAGCGGAATATATTGACCTTAATAAACTGATTGCAGATGAAAACAAAACCTTAAGGGAAGGCGCGATTGTCACAACCTTGCCCACTGGCTACATTGTTTATTCTCAAGTCACAGTGGAAGAGCTCAATAAAGTATGTAAAGCGCACGGATTTAGTGTGGACATTCCCTGGAAAGATCTCACAGATGAGCAAAAAAATGTGATTTTAAATGGAAGTGATCGCATTAAAGTGTTTTACGGAAAACATGATTTAGAGTCCCGATTGAGGTGGGAAGGCTTTAAAGCAAAGCCCCGAGAAGAGCATTTTTATCAAGGAATTCTCTCAGTTATGAAAGACATCCTGAAAAGAGATAGAAATAAAAACATCCTCAAATTTGTCAGCTCTGAAATTTGTCCCGATTGCAAGGGAGCAAGGATTAAATCTGATCACCTAAAGTTCCAATGGAAAGGATTGAATTTTCATGAATGGATGGAGATTCCACTGCATGATTTATATGATCAATTGAAAAATCAAGACTTATCAGCGGGAGAAAAAGTATTGGTTGATAAGATTTGTACTCAATTGCATGATTTGAATCGATTGGGAATGGGAGAATATCAGTTAAGTACACCAAGTACTGATATTTCCTCCGGTGATGCACAGCGAATCAAATTAATCAAGCAAGTAAATAGCAGTCTTCAAGGGATTTTATATGTTTTTGATGAACCTTCCATTGGTTTATCGGAAGAATACCAACTCTATTTGCGCCATATCTTAAAGCGATTGATTAGCCGAGGGAATACTGTAATGGTAGTGGAGCATGACCTCAATTTTATCCAGTCTGCAGATTGGATAATAGAATTAGGACCGGAAGCGGGTGTACATGGTGGTGAGATTGTTTTTAATGGGCCGATTAAAGATTTTTTAAAGGCGAAAAATATTTCAAGCCCAACCTTAAAGGAATTGAAAGCTGCCAAAACAGCATCTATTAAGCAGCCTAAAAAAGAATCTCCCAATACTTTTCAACCCAAGCCAAAAAGCCTGACGGTGGTGAGCAGAAAGACTCCTCAATTTGTTGAAAACATCAGTAGTTTTTGTGCAAAAGAGGAATTGAGCCTTGTCACGGTATCGGATCAACCCATTGGCAAAACGCCTCGAAGCAATCCTTCGACTTATACAGGTTTGGCAGATATAATACGTGATCTTTTAGCGAAAACGCCCGAGGCAAAATCCTTGAAATTGGCAAAAGGAGCATTTTCTTTTAATAATAAAAGCGGCAGATGCGAAAACTGTGAGGGAGCCGGTGTCATTACACTTTCCATGAATGTGATGGGCTCGATTAATCAGATTTGCCCGGTCTGTAATGGAAAGCGCTTTAAGCCTGAGGTACTTCGTGTTCATTGGAATAATAAAAACATTGCGGATATCTATAACCTAAGTATAGAAGAAGCTTTTGAATTCTTTTCAGATGAAAAGCAAATTACTTCCATTCTGTCTTTAATGCTGCAATTGGGACTTGGGTATATCAAATTGGGGCAACCCTCCAATACTTTATCAGGCGGGGAAGCGCAACGCATAAAATTGACTAAGCATTTCGCAAAACCATCAAAAAAGACCCTTTTATTACTGGAAGAACCTAGTATTGGATTGCATCAGCAGAATGTGAGACAGCTACTTGCCGCTTTGCATGAATTGAAAAAGCAAACGGCAGGCATTATTTGCTTTGAAAATCATCCGCTTTTTCAATCAGATTGTGATGTGTTGGTGGATAATGCATTGAAACCAGAACCAGTAAATTTGAAAGAATCTTCAGACCAGAAAACCGACCAGATTTCCATAAAAGGCGCAAGAACTCACTATCTCAAAGATTTGGATATTGATTTCCCTAAAAACCAATTATCTGTCGTCACAGGAATTTCGGGTACAGGTAAATCCTCATTGGTAATCGACACACTGCATGGATACGGACTGCAGGAAATGACCAAACAATTTTCAAGTTATCAGCAGTCGAGAGTTGGAGTAAATTTCCAGTTTGAAGTGGATCATATTAAAGGCTTGACTCCTACGATTTGCATCACACGCAAGGAAAAAAGTTTTTCAGAACGCTCCGATATCGCCAAGCAAACGGGCATAGATAAAATCTTGCGATTTGCCTTTTCCAGAAAGGCGCAATATGAAGGAGAAGAATTATCCGCCAGTCATTTTTCCAATAATCATGAACTAGGAAAATGTGCGGTTTGTGATGGTTATGGAGAGGAATTACTTCCTGATTTGGCTAAAATAGTCATGGATGAGAATAAAAGTATTTTTAATGGATTGTTTGAGCATAATAAAGCACTAGCCTATTACGGTCAGGCAGGCAGTCAATATATGGCAATCTTAAAAGAGGTAGGTCAGGAAAATGGATTTAGCTTGGAAACGCCATTTAATGAACTGACAGATCAACAAAAGAATATAATTTTCCATGGTGCTGGTGATAAAGTCTGGACAACTGATTGGCACTATAAAACCAAAACCAATCAAGGTACGCAAGCTGTCAAAATGAAGTGGGAAGGACTGTTCCAATATTTAAAAGCTGAATATTATAAGACTAGGAAGAATAAAAATATAGCACATCTCACCGCACTTTTTGCTCCTGCTGAATGCAGTCATTGTCAGGGAAGCGGATTAAAGCCAGAAAGATTAACTTTTCAAATTGCAGGAAAGTCCATTCACCAAATAAAATCAATGGATTTTAAAAGTCTCGAAAATTGGCTGTCCACTAATGAAAAGCAGGAGGAAGTAGGCCAAAAACTAATTGAAAAAATTGAACCGCTACTAATCAATACCATTGAGAAAGCGAAACAATTACATATTGACCATCTCCAACTGAACCGAAAATCTACCACGCTTTCCGGTGGGGAAAATCAAAGGGTTGCATTGATCAAACAGTTGAATAGTCCGCTAAAGGGCATCACCTATTTGCTGGATGAACCTTCTGCGGGTTTGTCTAATGACAACATCCCAGATTTGATCCAGATTCTGAAACAGCTGATTGAAAAAGGAAATACCGTGATTGTGATTGAACACAATAAAGAAATTATTTTGGCAGCAGATCAGCTAGTGCAACTCGGGCCAAAAGCCGGAAAATTAGGAGGATATACTAACTATCAAGGAAGTCCTCAAGATTTTTTGAAAGAAGCAGAGTGCCATCCCTTCTTAAAAGCTCCATCAAAAGCTGTTCGACTTTCAGATGGAAAGGAACATATTGCTATCCGTAAATTATCAAAACATACGCTCACTAAAGATAAATTGGAAGTACCGGTTGGTGGTATTACCGCCATTTCAGGAAAATCAGGAATAGGGAAAACTACTTTAGTGAAGGACATCCTGATACCGAGCATTCAACAGGGCAAGCCTGTAAATTGTGAAGGCATTGAATTTCCTAAAAAATATGAAGAGGTACATTATTTTGAGTCCAAAAAGCTAAGGACATATGCTACCACCTTATTGGTTGATTATTTAGATCTGCTAAAAGACATTACTAAAGTTTTTGCAAAGGAAACAGGCTTAAAAGCACAGGATTTTTCCTATAAAACCAAAAGCAGCCAGTGCCCAAACTGCAAAGGCAAAGGTTTTGTAGAAACCAGTTTAGATGTAGCCGCCAATGCCATTGAAAAATGTGAAGTTTGCAAAGGGCAACGCTATCAAAAGCATATTCTGAAGTATAGTGTTCAATCGGCATCTATTGCAGATGTATTGGCAATGAATTTAATGGAATTAAAAGCTTGGCTAGCCGAGTTTAAGTCTTCTGCAAAAAGTATCCAACTCATCAACCAACTAGAAGAAATCGGCTTGGCACATCTCCGCTTAGACCAGCCCGTGCAATCCCTTTCTTCAGGAGAAAAGCAAAGATTATTGCTGTTGAACTGGCTACAAAAGCCAAATAAAAACACCTTATATATTTTAGATGAACCTAGCACTGGTTTACATTATGCTGATATTGATTTGTTGTTTAATATTTTAAAGGTATTAGGCAAAGAAAATGATATTTTGGTCATTGATCATAATCTGTATTTGTTGGAGATGATTGGGGTTGGGGTTGTTTTGAGTTGAAGTGGTAATTGCTCTATTTTTAAACTTACAGCTTTGGTAGCGATAAAAGTGTGCCAACTAAGCCCAAAGTTTGCTTGCTAATGGCCCCATAGGGGTCTACTTATGGTAACTGAAAAACTGTCAGCCAATCCCAAGCTCCGTAGGAGCGACCTTATCGCATACAATCTCTCAATAAAATTCAAATACATAGCTTTCATTATAATCAACATCAAACTTTTCAAGAAATCCCAAATATTCTTCTTTAAAACTCATGGTTCTATGATGCTCTTCTTGATTCTTTATGTAATTAATTACATTCGACCGTTGTGATTTTGAGTAAGAAAAAGCACCATAACCTTCTTGCCATCTAAATTCACGATTATTAAAATAATTATCATTTAGCCACTTTGAAGAAGTGGATTTAAGCATCATCATATGGTCTGCAATTGACATTTTCGGGGATAGTTCAAAAAATACATGAACGTGATCTTTCCAACCATTGATAGCTAAAGGGAAAGCATTGTCATTTTTTAGAATGCCATACATATATCGGAACAATTCTTTTCGTATCTCTTTGGTCAAGAAATATTTTCGTCCCTTTACTGCGAATATACATTGAATGTTGATTTGTGAATAGGTATTGGCCATGATTGAAATTGTTTGGACTCAAAAACTAATCATTACATTTTAATTTTTAAAACTTTTGACTAATTCTTCTCTTATAAGGTCGTTCCTACGGAACTTTTGTTTGTTTTAATTATGCTGTTACCATAGGATCGTTCCTACGGAACTTGGGTTTATGAGCTAATCGAATGAGCAAGTATACATTTTATCTTATCATCCGCCTTAAAAGCCCTCAAATTAGCTAAAAAGCATGCGGGGAATTAATAATATGCAAATGTAATTTTAGCCCCATTGGGGCGGACTTATGGTAACCGAAAACTATGGGTTATAGTCTAGCTCCGTAGGAGCGATCTTATCATGGACTACAGTCATCTCCTTGCTTATCTAACTCAGATAAGGTCGTTCCTACGGAACTTAGTTTTACTTACTTTATCCTTTTACCATAGGGTCGTTCCGCTGGAACTTAGGGTTTTGGGCTAATCGTAAAACATGAAGGAAATCTCTCCTACCGTTTTGCAGGTAGTCAAATTAGCAAAAATGATTATTTGGTTGCTTTTTATGTAACAAAGTGCTTGAATTTAGCCCCATCGGGGCTGAATTATGGTAACAGACGATAAGGTGCTGTAGTATAGCTCCGTAGGAGCGGCCTTATCATTAGATAGTAGCTCAATCTGTAACTTGATCGTACAGCTCACATAAGGTCGTTCCTACGGAACTTGGGTCTTCTTTACCTTATGCTGTTACCGTAAGATCGTTCCGCTGGAACTCAGCTTTTGTGCTTATGGTAAAATATAAAGGAAATCTCACCCCATCATCCGTTCATCCGCCTTAAAAGCACCGCGCATATGCAAAATCCATTGTGACTCATCAAGCGGTGAAACGCCTTTGTAGGGACGAACCTTCTGATCGGTAAGCGTGGTTTTTTCATAGCCATCCAGGCTGAATTTTAGTCTGCCTTTGCCGGAGGTGGTGGCATTAAATTGAATGGCATAATCCATGGCTTCGGCTACGGCAACTCTACCTTTTAAGATGAAAAATTCCCCATCAAAAAGCGGACTTTCCAAAGTAGCTCGCATTTGACTTAAATCACCGGAGACCGCCCCAAGATATTCCTGGTGGGCTTTGATTTCAAAGGCATACATCGGCTCAAGCAGATCAGTTCCTGCATTTTCCAATCCTCGCATTACGCCCATAGGGGTTGCTAACAAAAAGTCTCCCGGATTGGAGTGCACATTATGCTCTTCACCTTTGATCAAAGTGATCTTGATATCGGTTACTTCATAACCATGCAAACCTTGCTTTAAAGTCCACGGAATGGCGCGCTTTACTTCATTGATGTATTTTTGGCTGATATCGCTGCTGCGGACTTTGTTTTCAAAGCTCACACCACTGTTCGCTTCTCCTGGTTCTATCAAGAAGGTCATAATCGCCCAACAAGGCTTCGGCATCCAGTAGCGCACATAGCCTTCGGCAGATTGAGAAGGCGTTTCCTTATAAATAACTTTTGGCGGAAGGAATTCAGCTTCTATGCCCCATCTTTGGCTCAGGCTGTCTTTCAAAACTTCCGTTTGAATTGGTCCCAGAATTTTTAAGTGAAACTCTCTTTCTTCCTTAAACCATTTGAAATCTAAAATGGGATCTTCCAGATTAAGAATCTCTAATGCTTCTCCTAACTTTTGATAATCTTTATCTTCTACGGCTTTTACCTCCACCGCCAGTACGGCATTACTGATTTTGGAATAGGAATCAGCGAGTTTTTCATTGCCTAAAATATCTCCCGCCAGGATAATATCAGAAGTCGTGATCAAACCAATTTCTCCCTGATGGAGTTCGGAAACTTGCTCCAATCCCCCAGCTTCTGCCTTAAAAATTTGGTTGATCTTAATATCTTTGCCCATCTCTTGAGACGGAATGCTGTCTTTGGTTTTTAGCAGACCGCCATAAGATTTGATATAAGCGAGCCTTCCCAATTTTTCATGAAATTCGACTTTAAAAACCTTGGCAGCAGGATTAGAAAAATAATTTTGATGAGGAGGAATGAGCTTTTCCAACTGATCTAATAACTCATCAATCCCAAGCCCTAGTTTAGCACTTCCAAAAAGAACAGGATGAAGACTGCCGTTTTGAATATGCGGCAAGGCTTGCGCCAAAATAGTGGACATTTCGCCAATATTTCCTTCCAGGTATTTTTCCAGAAAAGCTTCATCACATTCGGCTAAGTTTTCCAGGGAATGATCAAGGATTACATGATCTGCAAGATCGCTACAAGCTTCAAAGGGCACTACTTGCACTTGATTGGAATCCGATAAATCAGGAAGGTTCAAAGCAAAAAGTTTAGCGCCTAATTTTTTTTGAAAATCAGCAAAAACCTGTTCTGAGAATACACCATCTCGATCGATTTTATTAAAGAAAATGATGACAGGCAGATTACGCTCTTTCAGGCTTTCCCACAAATTTAAAGTATGCGCCTGAACGCCTTCTTTTGCTGAAACCACTAAGATCACCGCATCCAAAATGGAAAGTGCCCGATCTACTTCTGCCGCAAAATCAATATGGCCCGGGGTATCGACCAATTGGAATTGTATTTGCTTCCAGCTGAAATTAACGGAAGCCGCTTTGATGGAAATCCCTCTGCTTTTCTCCAGTGCCAAGCCATCTGTGATTGCAGAACCTTTATCCACACTGCCTTGCGCTTTCGTTGCACCCGCATGGTGCAGCAAGCACTCTGTCAATGAGGTTTTTCCTGCATCTACATGCGCTAAAATTCCTATGGTTAAAACTGTTTTTGCTGACATTGGAGTGCAAACTTAGGAAGATTAACCCGTAAAATGGGACTAAAAAAGACATAATCTATTAATCAACCTGAACCAATGGAACCAAAAATATGGGGTTTGAAAGGGTATTTTTAGACAGGAGGAGAACGAAATTATTGAAGAACTTTTGACTTCCTCAGATTGGCAGCGTTATTTCCCTATTATTTATGGTATTCCAATCATGACCCCTGATGAATACAGACAAAAATCATTGGAGGCCCCGGTCATGAAGAAGTGGGGATTGGAATTGCCTGCAGGTGATCAAAGCTTTCGCTTAGATGGACCTACCCATGCACGAGCTTTGGAGATGGGTGATGAGGAATGAAATGGTAGTTAGGCTAAGTGCTGTGTTTTATCGCAAGATAGTGGCAAGACACATGCGACACGTGTGCGCCAACGGGGGGGGTGATTGTGGCTAACATTCCCTGTATGGTGTCGTAGCATCCCGCAGGGTGGTGCTATACACTATACATTTTGCTGTGCTTTCATTATTTTTTTACTCGCCTTAATCCTGCTAAGAATACTTTGTTTTCTGTCTCAGATTCAAAAATTTCTTGCAGAGAAGTCCAGTATTCACTACTTACCTGGTCCGCTATGTTTTGACATATAGTAAAAGCAATTGCCTCTTCAAAATCAACCCATTTTTCTGACATTATAATTTCTGTTCTAGGTGAGTTAAGATCTAAATCTCTTTGGTCGCATATGTCAATAAATAGAATAAGAGGAAAAGGCCATGATATTCTGACCTGATTGTTCTTTGTATTCCAGCTATTAGGGAACAATGTGGTTGGTACTTCAATCCCATGCAGAGAAAGTTTGGATCTAGATTTTGCTAATTCGGAATTTGAATGAGATTCGTCTATTTCTCCTTCATCATTAATGGTAATTGTTTTTGATGTTTCTGATATGGAGTTTTCTGAAATTGTAATCTTTTTTTCTAGAGTATACATTTCACCTTCAATTTCAATATCTCTTGAGTTCAGTTCGATTTTCTTTTTTGGAATACCTTGACTTTCAAGTATTGCAATTGAAGCTGAACCAATAATGCCTAATTCTTTTTTATTAAGTTCTATTTCAAATATTCTAATATTGTCATGAGAATTCCAAGTTCTATCTTTTAGTGAAGTAGATGTTTGTTCTAAAAAGCTATTTTGATTCTTTACTTTTTTCTCAGAAATAGTATGAATATTTATTTGAAATGGAGGATTAGGAATTACATTATCGATTGATTCTATGAAGTCATTCTCTGACATTTCATCCCACGGATTTTTCTCTTTCCTTAAAACCAATTTAGTCGTAGTTCCGGGTATTTCTCTTAATCCATCTTTAATCCAAAAAATACTTTCTTGTCCTTCAACGGTGATATTGATTGCATCACTTGATTTATGTGGTGCATAAACTCTTTTGGTATCAACAGTCAATGTGTCCGCAACCATAAAACATGATAATATTCCTATTCCGAATCTTGAAGTCGGTGTGAAATCCGCATTTGATTTAGATTTTAGATCATAGAAATCTGCCGATTTATAGAAAGATGAACCTATTTTAGAATAGTAGCTATCTATAATGTATTGATCCATGCCTGTTCCATTATCATCAACTTCTAAAATTATATCTCCTTCTTCCTTGTAATATTTTACACTTATTTCTGGGACATATAAATTCCCCCATTTATCTTCTTGTGCTTTCCTTAAAAGGCAAGCGTCTATGGAATTTTGTAAGAGCTCTCTAAGGGCTACTTCAGGATTTCCGTATAGTTTGGTTCCCATCAATAAACCAATTACCTGTTTTTTACTAAGGTTAAACTGGGTATTTCGGTAAATGTAAAGTGGTTTATTGTGAATGTCTTTTTGAGTTTGAATCTTTTCTCTGTTTACTTGAAAAGGTATTCGAATACTAATATTTCTATCCGTTATTTGGTTTGAATCATACAAAGTGCTCAGAATATTATTACAAATACTAAGCTCATGATCAATCAAATCACAAAACTCATGGATTGAAGCTTCAATCGCTGGGTGTTTACATTTTGCATTGAATTGAATTTTATCAGAGTTAATTTCCCACGCTTGAACTGCTCGATGTTTATTCCACTCTTTTATAGATATTGGGTGTCTAACATTTAAGTGAGAAAATAAAGTTGGGGGAGTTCTTTTAGCATCAAAATCTAGAATATCTGCTAATCTTAGTATTACACCAAGGAGTGGTAAACAAGAGTATATGTTTTCACCACAAAGATAATTTTGATCAAGGTCAAGTAAAGTTAGGGCATTCTCGTTGTGACTGTAACATATTTGTGCAAATTCAATTGTAAGATCTACATCCCTAAATACAATCCTATTGCTCCAGTCTTTGGCTATAATATCTTTGGCTCTTTCAGCATGTGTGATTCGTATGTATTCAGTTATTAAGTAAGCTTTTTGTATCTCAGCTTCAGAATGCTTTCCTTTAATTATTAGTTCAGTAATCAATTCTTTTGATTCAGGCCGAGCAACAATAAAGCGATGAAATTTTTCAAAATCATTTTTTTCGTTGTCCTCAACTTCAGGTTCATAATCAAATACCTTTTTCCAAGCTAAAATTTCTTTTTCTTCAGGAGCCATACCTATATCATGAAAAAATGAACTAAGTATTAAAATTGCTAATTCTGGAATCGACAAATTCTGTATGCTTTCTTTAGGAATAAGTTTTCCCATCAAGTTTAGAACTCTAAATAAATGATCTCCATCATGCAGGGTGAACTCACCCATATGCTTTACTATGGTTTTTGTTCTTTGGAAGGCATATGATATTCCACTGTTGACCAAAGTGACTATTTCGGAATCTTTCTTATCACATTTTTCTTTAAGAACTTTATATAGATCACTTTTTTCAAGTCTTAATAGGTATTCATCCTTATAATCGTCAGACATATGTTCTCGTTTTTTAATCTTGGTCGCTAATAAAGGTTCTCATCAATCCAATAGATTCACTTAGTTGGGCTTCAGTAAATCTCGTATTGTGGGTGTTTTCAGGATGATGTATTTGGTGTCTAATAAATTCAGTCAGAACTTTTTGTTCTGTTAGTGTTGAACCATCTCTTCTTAGCCTTATATATTCTATTGTATCCTTACCATTTTTAAAGTCATTTATTAATTCTTCGCTTTCTAAATAACCATATAATTCATTGTGATACTCTTCGGTTATTTCCTCAAATGCTGTAAAATTCACCTCATTTAGTGACGGGTAAGGCAGTTGTCCTGGTGTTACCGATTTAACAACCTTATTTCCATGTTCTAAAAGAATTAATCTTAACTGGTCAAAAATCAATTCTTTGACTATTACTGGGCTATGTGTTGTTAAAAGAATTTGAGTGTTATCTGAACCCGATAAATCGATAAGAGATCTAATTAACATTTTCTGATGAGCTGTATGTTGAGATGTTTCGGGCTCTTCAATGGCATAAATAACACTTGGAACATTTCTTTCTATCCTTCTTCTTTCAGCCTCCGCTCGAAAAAAATTTAATAGGATAAGTCTTTTAACACCACTCCCTCTTTTGTTTATTGGAATGTCTTCATCACCTGTGATAGAGACTTTTTTAAAAACGTCATGCCACTTTAGACTATCTGATGATGGAATTTCTGGGTTTAGACTATCTGCAATTTCAGGATTCATTTCTCTTAATTTAGCAAGGGTTAATCCTGCTACTTCTTGAAGTTTTCTTTCAACTTGTTCGGCTATTCCTGCTAGTGTACTTTGGATTTCTCCATCATTCATTATTTGTTTTACAGCCTCATTAAGAGGATCTTGTACTTCATTATCACTATCACTATTCTTTCTGTCAGATTGGAATAGTGAATAAAGAGGTAAGTAGCTTTCTAGCTTATCCCAAATGGATTTAGTTTCTCCTTTGGTCACATCAATTTCAATTTCTTCTAGGTCAAGATTTCCAGAATGATGCGACCATATAGAAGCTCGCATAACAGCATTTCTCGTCCTGTTTTCACATTCTATTTCTTCATCATTTATTATCCCCTGTAATTCTCTTTGTGTTTTGAGTAATAGGTTGGAACAGTTTCCATTTGTAGGATGGTTGGCTTTTATAAATACTTTTTCAGTACCGCCATTGCTGTACCTTTTAATTATTTCTAAATGTCCGTCAGCATTCAGAAGGAATTCAGCTCCTAAAGATGTTTCATTTGTGCTATCGATTACAAGTGAATCTGGTAACTGATCAAATATTAGTGTGAATTCGGTGATTTTATTATTCTCTTCTAAAGAAGTTTTATTAACATCATCCTTGTCCAATTTTATTGTCCCTTTGCCTTTATTGAAGAAAACATCTAATGCTTCTAGTATTGATGATTTTCCAATATCGTTTTTACCAACCAATGTGGTCAGATTACCAGCAGAAATTTCAACTTGCTCTCGATAACTTCTGAAATTTTTTATTTTGGCGGTTAATAGTCTCATTCTATTTTTCTATTGAAGCACAACATCTTGCTAAATCTATTGCGTTTATTCATTTTTCAACTCCCAGAAAGCTTTATGATTTGAATGGGTATAAAGGTTTCGGTTATTGATGAATTGTAAATATAGAAATACCGTTCTGTTTTTCACCATATAAATAGCACTATTCATCGAAAAAATTCAATTTATTCTTGTTATTGGGCTAGTTGGAAAATGGATGGGGTAAATAGGTGAGGGGTTTTGAGAGACCTGTTATTAAATTCATTAGTTAAATTATGAATCAAATTTATCTTATTGCTCTCATGTTGCTTCATACTTTTTCCATTGATGAAAAAGTATGCAAAAAATCTAGGTAAAATGATGCTACTACCCGCTAATGCCAACGCCTTGCCCGCCATTTTACCCTCCAGCCCGCTTTTTCGCTTTAGGCGAAAGTTGGGGAGTTAGCTTTAAATTATTTTAATACTAATATTAAATGCATCATTAACTGTATGAAACTTAAGTCAACTCAAAATTACCCTCATTTAGCTTAAGCTTTGGATTATTGAGCTTTTCAAGAGAGTTTTTTATTTTCATTCTATCTGCTTGAGCTAAAAAAGTAGGGATCAAGTAAGTCAGGTCGATTTTCAACAGTCGGTTGATGATAATCAAATCTTTTAAGGAAAAGGGACTTACACCATTCATTAACTCGGACATATAGGATTTGCTTTTATGCCCTAAAATTTCACCAAGGTCTTGCTGCGTTAAATTTAAACTTTTAAGCTTCTTTCTAATTAACTCTTTCCTCTTTTGAATGAATTGCCTTTCTTTTTCAGCAATAACTTCTGCTAAATCACTTTCCTGTATTTTTTTATCCGTTATTTTTGAGCTGGAAGACCAATTTTTGTCTTCATAAGCAGTAATTAAGTCTCTTAATTTCTTGCGAATAGCTTTATATTTTGAATCTTCTTTAGCAAGAACTCTTAATTTTCGATCTGCAATTAAGGCTCTCTCAAACTCCAATTCACTAGCAATTTTACCTGCTTCCAATAATTTCGATATGTCGAGTGGTGTTTGCATAATGCTTATTACAAATAAACAAAGAATAGTTCGGAATATTTCCGAACTTTTAAAATAATTTTATTGATAATAACAATTGATTTGTCCTCAATTGTGACTTTATCCTCTAAGTTAATTTTTGCCAAAAAGTGGAAAATCTTAATCGAAAGGGACTTTTCAGGTTTTGGCGAATGTTGAATTTGAAAGATAATTAATCCATCACAAAATTAGAAATTGCACATATAGAAGTTATCAAAAAATTCAATTGATCTTGTTTTTAGGCTAGTTGGAAAAGTGGAAAGTGTAAATGATTTTAGACCTTGAGAGTTTAAAACAGGTTTTGTTGGGTTTTAGCCAACTAGCACAAGTGGACACTTGCGCTATGGGAGTCCAAGCGGACGCTTGAACTAGTGGTTAGCTATCATTGAAATAAAAAAGCAAAAGTGGTTATTAAAGTAATTTATGCACACCCACTTAAACCAAAAGAAGGAAGTGATTGATCACCTTAACCGCTAGTGCTCTTATTCAATATAGAAAGTTTTCTTATTTACTTTCTTTCATAGGGCAGCTTGAAATCCCGAAAGGTGCATAAAGAGGGCAAAAGCTTATCAAGCTGGTTAGTACAAAAACTCCTGCTAGTACTAAAAGCACTATACCTACTGTTCCTGAAATGATTCCTGTGAAATAAAGAACTCCTACAATTGCAGCGATTATTACTCTAATAATTCTGTCTGCTGATCCCATATTTTTTTTCATCTTCTTAAAATTTAAATTGTTTTGCTTTATGTTAGTATAAAGATATGGGATACGAAGTTGCTATACAGTGACTGCGGTCACCACTCGCCAACAATTTTTATTTCCCCAGCGTTTTGTACAACTTTCTCTTCATTTTCAAGCTTTTTCAGCACTCGGGTGATCACTTCACGAGCTGTTCCTAGTTCGTTCGCAATCTGGCTATGGCTCATTTTAATGGAATTAGTGCTGGTCAGGGCGGATTTCTTTTTTAGATAATCATACAGGCGCTTATCCATTTTGTCGAGTAGCAAATGGCTTATAGTTTCCAGTAATTCAGAATATCTGAGGTTGTACTGAGTATAAAAGAGTTCATTAAAATCCGGGTATTTTTGTAGCCATTCAGGTAATAGCTTTACGGGAATTAAAATGATTTTTGAATCGGTTTCCGTAGTGGCAAAGACTTTACTGGGGCTGTTTTTTAATGCCGCATTGAAAGTCATCACACAACTTTGAGCAGGTTCTATATAGTAGAGTAACAACTCTTTCTCTTCAAATTTTGAATATACTTTGACTAAGCCATCCAAAACAATGGGTAAGACCTTTACATATTGCTGCGCTCTTAAAATTTCAGTTCCTTTGGGAAATTCTTGGACAGTTGATTCTTGCAGTATCTTTTCAACCAAATCAGGTTTTAAAAAAGACAATATCTTCTTTTCAGATTCCATTAGTTGTAGTGTTTAAGAGGTTTTGCACGCTGCTGTAAAGATATGACTATTTTGTCGGGGGTGGTAAGGACACACGCGAAATGCATGCACCCAATGTCTTTAAGTTAAGGATTTTATTATTTCTCTGGTATCTGTTTTTTACTATTGCCTGGCACAGTAGCTTAATAGTTTGTTAGCAAGAAACAAATAAAATCCACCAGAGGCGGTAGTAGTTTCCACCAGCCGGAGGCAGGAAGAGATTGTTTTTCTATCGCCATCCTCTGGATGGTGATGATTACTATCGCCTCTGGCGCTGAATAATAAGACTGCAAAAGTTTCTTTGTCGCAAAGTATTAAATAAATTCCAATAACCTGAGTTTCTCAATTAATAGAAGTACTTTCATACTGGTGTAAAAGCCTTAAACTAGAGTAGTATTTCTTAACTTAACGACATTGCCCGTGCGCCAAAAGGGGAAATTAATGACTATTAATGAGATACTTTAGATGTATGGTTGGCTACCCTCGCGCATTCTATGATAGATTTAAAATTTATATCCTAAAGTAATTCTGGCAATAGCATTCCTTACCGATTCTTCAAACTGAGTGTCTTCATATTTCATTGATCTGTAAATTCCGTAATCGTAGGTTGTTTGGATCACATAGGAACTTAACTGCACACCTAAACCCATTTGAATTCCATAGTCAATCCGGTTACTAAACTTTCCTTCAAATTGATTTCCCATTTCCCTTGGTTCGCCACCTACAAATAATTCTGTAGTGCTATTATCAAATAGTAATAAGTTAACATAAGGTCCTGCCAAAGCATATAATTTTTGCTCTCTAAGCTTAAAATGGAATTTTAAGGTGATTGGTAAATCTAAATAATATTCATTGACAGAAGATTTGAATTCATATCTGTTAGATGTATTGGTGTTATCAAATGAGGGCATGTAAATCGTTGATTCACTATTTTCCCTTTTCAAAGAAAACATTAATGCTGGGGCAAGATCAAAATGATCGTTTAGTTTTATATCAATTGCTGGTCCAATATGAAAACCTGGTCTGTACGCCCTATTGACTTGGGAATCATTAACTTTTTGCTGTCCTAATTTAGAAAAATTGATCCCGCCCAAAAGATAAATATCTTGACCATAAGATACATTACTAAATAGCACAAATGTTAAAATATAGATTAGTAGGGTTTTGCTTATTTTCTTCATGATAGAATTTCTTTTCTCATCCTCTTCATGGCAAGAGAGAGCTGAAATTACGCAATTGTAATGCAGATGCAATGATAGAGTTTAAGCAAAACAAATCCAATTTGAGTTGAAAATGAGGACTAGCTAGGGTTTAGCCAACAAGCACAAGCGGACGCTTGCGCTATTTCATTTTATTTCCATATAACTCACTGGTTCAAGTTGGAACCGTTTTGTTTTAAAAATGAACAACGTTATTATTGCCGAATGCACTTTTAATTGTACCGAATTCGGTATAATTAAAATCTAGATTGTAAATTGATTCTCATTTCCCGAGACACTAATCCTTAAACTCTGGACTCCTTTTTTCCATGCTGGCTTTAAAGGCCTCACTCAAATCATCAGAAAGTAACATAGCGGCATTCCAAGTGGCCATATAATTTAAGGAATCCTCCACCGAATGATCTCGGCTGTATTTCAGCACTTCTTTGGTGCCTCGAATGGACAAAGGAGATTTTGAAGCTATCGTAGCGGCCAGTTTATGAGTGCTTTCCATCAATTCATCTCTTGATGGTAAAGATTGATTCACTAGACCAATCTCTTTGGCTTCTTTGCCGTGCACTTTTCTACCTGTATAGGCCATTTCGGAAACCATACCGGGAGAAATTAATTTTGGCAGGCGTTGTAAAGTGCCGAGGTCTGCTACCATTCCTAAGTCAATTTCTTTTATGGTAAAATAGGCATCATTACTACAATAGCGCATATCACAAGCTGCAATGATATCGACTCCTCCACCTATGCATCCGCCATGTACTGCGGCCAAAACGGGCTTCTTGCATTTTTCAATAGCATTAACCGCTTCTTGAAGGGTTAATACCAATCCTCTAATTTCCTCACTTCTTCTTCCGGCACATTCAATTTTTTGATATTGACTCACCGACATCAGCAATTCTAAATCGATGCCCGCACAGAAATTTTTACCTTCTCCGCTAAGCACAATGGCCCTCACTTCAGCTGTTTCTGAAAGCATATTGAAGATTTCCTTCATCTCTGTCCAGGCTGGCTTATGAAGCGCATTGGATTTTTCTGGACGATTGAAGGCTACGCTTGCTACTTTGTTTTCAATTTCAACTTTAAAATATTGTGGTTTCAGTTCCATGATCTTATGTCTTAATGGTTTTTCTAAATTAAGAATTGGATTTAATCTTATTGCATCGGTTCAGCTAGTAGTAAGATAGGGATTTAAGTTGAAATGATGAATATTCAATTTGGTATTCCGGCTAGACACAATTTGCTTTTTCAATAAAAATAGAGAGTAGTCTTTCACTAAACTATGGATTAATTGAGTCTATTTTTTTAATCAATTTATGTAAACGCTCTTCCTCTATCGAGAACTCTACTATTCTCATTGGAAATTGCTTTTCAATGGAATCACGTTCAGGCTGTCTATACCAGTAATTATAGGGTTGATTGTAAGATTCAAGCGAAAGTTCATTTCTTAGCCGATCTAGCTGTGTATAAAGAAGATCCAAGAACTGGATATACCGCTCATAACGCACCTTATCCTCTACATTGAAGATAACCCTATAAGTTGGCGAGTACTTTTTTATGAATCCGTAAATCAGTTTCTCCAGCTTTAGGGGCTCTATTGCTTGCCCATTTAACATCACAGTATCGGGAGTTAAATTAATTTTTACTCGATTGAAATCTTTCAATGAGCTATTTCGATACATTCTTGATTCGGGAATTTTAATTGTCTTTCCTTTTAAATCAATATTTTCCACCGAGTCCAAGAAATTTTCAAATTCAGAGAAATATTTTGGGTTTAATGTTTTCTGAATTCCGGAGTATTTAAAAACCGGGTAATCTGCTGGGTATTGTGAATGCTTTACTGCAGTTGAAAATTGGATTTTCCTTAATTCTGCTTCTCTTAATTCATTAAGAATAGGCTTGATTTCCTCCATTTTAATCCTCTTATCTACATGTAGATTAGCAGTTAAATTATGTTTATCCCATTCAGAAATTTTACTCCTCTCAACAGCCACAGCATGCTTGATGCCTTGGAAATCCACACGGTTTTCTATATCATTAAAAAATATTACAGGAACTTCTGTATTAAGGGTGTCCTGCACAATGTATATATCAATCACTATAGACAATCGATAAAGCCTCTGCTGGCTTTTACTTTTTGCTTTCTTTAAATCAAAAACATGCTCAATAGAATTGCTAAGTATATTTTTATTAATCTTCTTATAATTGGTGAAATTCTTAAAAGCAAAACCAAAACTCATGATTATAAATGTAATTGTAATTCCAACAAACCATTTTGCTTTATTATTTGGAATCAAGCGGTTAAAGCTCGGCCAAGTAGAATAAAAACATATTACAGGAAGAAGAATTAGTATTACCGAAAAATTTTTGATCCAATTGAGATCGTATTGCATGGCATAAACCGTGTACCAAATACCTAGCATGCTTCCGAGTTTGCCAAACCAGAATAAAAAGGTCCAAGTAAAAAAGCCCTCAGTATTTAAAGTTCTTCTGATCACTGATTTAGTTTTCCTTCCAAATTTGTATTGTGAGCTTTGAAGGGTAAATCTCAGTGCAAAAGCATAACCTAAAACAGAAGCAACCGCAGCATAGAAAAGATTATAAGTATAATTTTCTGTGGTTGTTAAGACAAGAAAAGCTCTATCCCCAAAGAAAGCTGTAAAAAGTCGAAAAGATTCTCTGAATATTTGAAAAAAAGCGTAGAAAATATAGGCTGTTAGAATCCAAAGCAACAGACCTCCAATAATATTTACTGGTTTAAATTCTTGTCTTTTCTTTAAGAAACCATTCTGTCTGATTTTCATTCTATATGAAGAGAGTTGATGGCAATGCCAGAGTTAAAATTTAATACTTACGGCTGCTATTATCCAAATATTGAGTCTCCTCAATCACACTCTCAACATTTAGACTGTATTCGAGAAGTTTGAAGAGATTTGAACAAGCACAAGCGCACGCTTGAACAAATTGTGAGATTATACCTAAATGATTTTACTAAACCAATATATATAAGCCTTTCACGCGGATTCTTGAAGGAACGAAATAATTTATGACCTACTGCCTTTTATTTTCTTCAAGACAAAACCACCAAACTCCACCACAGCTAAAACCACTATTCCTACCACAAGACCAATAAGAAATTCAGTTATAATGGAAGGTATAGAGGGAAGTAGGTGATGTAGAAAGTCTATATTGTGCGCAAAAATTCCACCTGAAACAAGAAGTAGCGCAATAGTACCTATTACCGTCAAACTCTTAATTACTTTCGGCAAAGCTTGAACTAGAAATTTTCCTACTTTATCTGAAAAACTATTATCCTCTTCATTTAAGTTGATCAATTTTACCCCAAACTCATCCATTCTAACAATTAGGGCAACTATTCCATAAACACCTACCGTAGCCACTAAAGCGATAATAGACACGACCATAATTTGATTAAGCAAAGTCTCAGTTTCAACCGTCCCTAAGGCAATAATGATAATTTCAACAGATAAAATGAAATCAGTGACAATAGCAGATTTTACTTTTTCCTTTTCTTTGCTTAGTGCTTCTTCTTTCGTTAGTTTTTCTACTTTTTCTATTTTCTTTTTGGGTGCTCGATGGAAGAAAAAGGCATAAATTTTTTCCGCTCCTTCATAAGCAAGGTATAAGCCACCAAACAAAAGGATGATATGAATGGCCTCGGGGATAAAAGCACTTAATAAAAAAGCGAGTGGCAAAATGATCAATTTATTCAGCAAAGAGCCTTTTGTGATGGCCTAAAGCACTGGAATCTCTCTTGAAGCCATAAAACCAGATGCTTTTTCTGCATTTACTGCTAAATCATCACCAAGTATCCCGGCTGTTTTCTTACCAGCCACCTTGCTAAGCGTGGCCACGTCATCCATCAACATTGAAATATCATCCAGTAAAGCAAAAAATCCAGAAGCCATAGTCTATAAAATTAAAATTTGGTGCAAGTTAATAGGTAATCTGATTTGACTCAGTCTAACAAAAGAAAAATTTAAGCTTCTTAAAGATGGGAAGGCGGACTCGGTTATGCAAATAGGGAGAACAGCGGTGGCCTGTAATCTATTATTGGTCGACTAAGTTCAGTAGGCTTTTTGAGTGGGAATCATGAAAAACTTCAACTAAAAAAGCCTGCTCTCTACAGCTAAATGTAGAGAGCAGGCTTGGTATAATTTATTGTTGTAATTTCTTTAATAAAAGCTCTGCTGCTTTTTTGGAAGAAGCTGGATTTTGTCCTGTAATCAAATTACCATCTTCCACTACATGCACACTCCAGTTTTCACCCTTCGTGAATGTGCCTCCTTTTTCAGCTAGCATATCTTCTAGTAAAAAAGGAACTACTTTAGTTAGCTGTACTGCTTCTTCTTCTGAATTGGTGAAGCCGGTTACTTTTTTACCCTTTACTAAAGGCTGGTCGTCTTGTCCTTTCACTTCTTTTAAAGCGGCTGGTGCATGGCAAACAAATGCCATTGGCTTATCTTGTGCATTAAAAGTTTCGATCAACTCAATCGAAGTTTTATCTTCGGCCAAATCCCAAAGTGGCCCGTGTCCACCGGGATAAAATACCGCATCATAATCCGCTGCATTTACCTCTGACAATTTCTGAGTATTGGCAATTCGTTTTTGCACTTCCTCATCCTTATTGAATCGCTTTGTAGCTTCCGTTTGGCTTGCTTCCGATTGACTTCTTGGATCAATTGGCGCTTTGCCTCCTTCTGGTGTAGCAATAGTAATTTCTACTTTCTCATCTTTTAATGTATAATAAGGAGCGGCAAATTCTTCTACCCAAAAGCCGGTTTTTTCTCCTGTGTCTCCCAGCTCATCATGAGAAGTTAAGACAAAAAGGACTTTTAGCTTTTCAGCTTTTTCTGTTGTTGCTCCTGCGTCTGTCTTAGCTTCAGTATTACCTGTTTGCTTATTGTTGTTGGAATTGCATGCTGCAAATCCTAATACAGTTACTGCTAATATTAATAATTTGATATTCTTCATCTCTAATTTTACTTTTGTCTATAATTATAATTTAACGATCATTTTTCCTTTGTTCTTTCCTTCGAAAAGATCTAAAAAGGCTTGTGGTATTTGGTCAAAGCCTTCTCTGATCGTTTCGGTATAGTGCAGTTTTTCTTGCTGCAACCATTGCGATAATTGTTGAATGGCTTCTTCGTTTTTGTCAGCAAAATCTGTGACGATAAATCCTTGCATAAGAGAACTTTTCTTCACCAAAAAGGGCTGCACACTGATGCTCTTAGGTGCTTCGGTATTATTATAAACCGAGATAGCGCCACAGTTAATCGTTCTTGAAAATTTATTGATGTTGAAGAGCACAGCATCTGAAATCTCTCCTCCCACATTGTCAAAATAGACATCTACGCCATTAGGGCATGCTTCCGAAATGGCTTCAGTCATGTTTTCAGTGGTTTTATAATTGATGCCTTCATCGAATCCAAATTCAGATTTTAGCATCTCCACTTTTTCGTCCGATCCGGCAATGCCTAAAACGTGCATTCCTAGAATTTTTCCGATTTGACCTACTATACTACCTACTGCCCCGGCTGCTCCTGAAACAATTAAGGTTTCGCCTTTTACTGGTCTTCCAATCTCCATCAACCCATGGTAGGCAGTGAGTCCTGTCATACCTAAAACACCCAAGTATGCTGATAAGGCTGCTTGATTTGGATCTACCTTCATTAAGCCATCCGCTTTCACTACTTGTTTTTCTTTCCAGGCCAATTCTCCTACAACAAAATCTCCTTTTGCAAAAGCATCATTTTTTGATTCTAGAACTTCTGCTACTACACCCGATTTAATTGGCTTATTAAGTTCAAAAGGTGGAACATAAGAAGGTGCATCGCTCATTCTACCTCTTAAGTAAGGATCGACTGAAACGTATTTTGTACCCAGCAAAAGCTCTCCTTCTTGCACTTCAGGTATCTCTGAGGTGGTGATATCAAAGTCATCCAAAGAAGGGCGTCCTTTTGGTCTATTTTTTAAATTAATTGTATTGTTTATACTCATTTTTCCTCTGTAAAAATTAATGCGTAGAGGGGGCTAACGAGCATCTATTTCATGAGTTGTTAGATGGGCGATTATTTTGAAAGATTAATCACCACTTTCCCGGTATGCTTTCCTTCTCCAAAATATTGAATTAATCGTGGGATTTCTTCGAATTTATAAGGGCCATCAATCGTTGGTTTTATTTTACCTTCGGTATATAATTGGTTGATGGTATCAAGCCCTTGATTCGGTTGTAGTGCTAAAAGCAGAAACTTCTTGCTGGTCAAAACGGAGAGTAAACCGCTACTTAAACCAAAGAGTATTAAATTACCGGCTGTTCCGCCTACCGTAACATATTTTCCTTTAGGCTTCAACGCTTTCAAATAGGCCCAAGTCGGTTGAGAGGTCTTCGCATCCAGAATCAAATCATAGCGCTCGCCTCTTATGGTGAAATTCTCTTTCTTATAGTCAATGATTTCGTCATAACCGATGGCTTTCATATTGTTAAGCTTTTCGCCCGTATCTACACCCGTTACTTCTGCATCATACATTTTAGCGATTTGCAGTGCAAAAGTCCCTACTCCGCCACCAGCACCATTGATTAGAATTTTCTGCCCTTTTTGAATTTTTCCTTTCTCTACTAATCCTTGATAAGCTAGTAATGCAGCATGCGGAATAGCAGTAGCATCTTCAAAACTCATGTCCTCTGGTTTTAATACCAATGCTTTTTCATTGATGGCAATGTAATCAGCGAAACTTCCGAAACCAAATTCAGAAATATCTCCATAAACTGCATCGCCCTTTTTGAATTTTGTAACGTCTTCTCCAATATCTTCAATCACGCCCGATAGTTCCATTCCTGCAATAGGGCGCTTAGGTTTTGTAAGTCCAAATATTAAGCGATACAAAAAGGGTTTACCCCTTACCATGCCCCAGTCATAATCATTGATGGCGGTGGCATGTATTTTTACCAAAACTTCATGTTTAGCTGGAACTGGGGTGGACACCTCTTTGATTTTGAGTTGTTCAGGAGAGGCGTAATGAGAACAAAAAATGGCCTTCATCTCTATACGTGTTTATAGTTTTTGAGCAACAACAAATTACTCATTTAATGAAGATAGTGTTTTAGTTTGGATGATTTTTATTTTCAAGCATTTGTAATATGTTGAAATGATAGTTTAGCGGAAAAAAAATATCAGTACGAATTAAAAGGAGGACTAGAAAGGATTTAGATAAAAACCAGTGGTGCATGCTTTGCAATATTGCAAATAGCTTCACTTTACACTTAGTTCGAGTATGCTCTGATTCAAGCATACGCTGTTATGTATGTAGAAATAGTGATTCAAACAAATACCTGTTCTTTCCAAATAAATCATAAATTCTCGAACTTATAATGGCAAATTCAGAAGACATCTTGGCCATTCTTGTTTTTTGCATATAAAGACCATAAGTTCATTATCTATGGATTAAGGAAACAATTCATCAGTCCACAAATTCAAACTTTACTTCCCATCCATCACCTACATTTTTATCGTCAGACAAAAACCATAACAGCGCTACGTTGGTTCGTGAGGTAACCTCTGGGGGTATGTTTTGGCCACTGAATTTGGCAATATAATTCTCAGGGATAGCCGTTCTGCCATCCACCAAATGAACAAAATCAACATTTGCTTCGGTATCCATTTTACTGAACATGAATTTAATTCGCTTGCCAACTGGTGCTTCAATCACCCATCGACAAGTGCTTTCATTCGTATAATTATTTTCGGAGCTGCCATCCTCTAGGATGTTTTCATCAGAATAGATGTATTGGGTTCCTGTGCAATAAATACTGGACGAGTCAATAGGATGACCCTGATACTTCACCTTAAGCCGATCCTTTCTTTTGAAGGCGTTCACATCCACCGCTAGAGAAAAGGAACTTCCGGGCACATAAATATCCTTATGCCAATCTGTTAACTTAGTCTGCTTCCACACAGTATCTGCCAATATGATGTTCAGTGCAGCTTTGTTTCTTTTGGATATGGAGGAGTTTTCTGGCGATAAGATAAACCCAGAATAGCTACCTTTAGGCTTTATTTGTTGTCTCGATTCAGATGTGCCATCAAATAAAAGGAATCCTCTAGGCCTTAAGGAGGTCAAGCTATCATTTTTTCTCTCTTTAAGATAATGCAATGCGCTTTTTAAAGAGACTTGGCCGGCTCCCATTTTACCTTGGTGTTTTGAAGCTAGACTTCGGTGAGCTAAGCTTGAATTCTGAAGCACCTCCTTAAGTTCCGCGGGGCTAAGGCCAGGATCTTTAGTCTTCAAAATGGCGGCTATGGCCGACACTATTGCAGCGGAGGCTGAAGTACCTGAATCCTTGATGTAGGCATTATCCTTTATAGGGTGGGCTCCTGAAATACTGTCTGAGGGAGCACTTAGGTCTACCTCTATTCCATAATTGGAATAAGGAGATTTTCTACCTTCTTGAGTGGTGCCTGATACAGCAAAAACCGTGGGCTCCGCAGCGGGCTGTCCTACTTCTTTACTGTAGAAATTTCCTGCAGAAGCCACAATGAAACTGCCGCCATTGGACGTTTTAGCGATCAGCTCTTTTTCTTCGGCATTAGGTCTTCCGCCATTCCATGCCAGGCAAATAATCTCCGCACCCATCCTATAGGCGTAATTCAAGGCTTTGTAGCCTGCTGTTACATTCGTATTGGCCGCATAATCAGAAATAGCCTTTATTGGCAAGATTTTAACCTGCTCATGGGCGCGCTCTCCATAATGCTCCTCAATCACGCCCGCAATGATACTTGCAATATAGGTTCCGTGATAAAAAAGACGTTCCCTTCCTGCTATAACTGCAACATCTCCGTCTGCATCCGCCATGTCCCAACCCTTAACATCATCTATAAAACCATTTCCGTCATCGTCTATGCCATTTTGGGGTATTTCGCCTTGGTTCGTATAAATAAACGATTGCAAACTTTCGTGTGATAGCGAAAAACCATCATCGATGATCGCTATGGTGATAGGTCTTTGCAAATCAGAAATTTCTTTCGCCTTAACCATTCCTATGTTTCCATAGTTGGAAGAACTCTCCTTTTGACCGTATAAATGGGACGAAAAAAACTGATGAAGACTAGAATCTCCATCAGTTGGAAAATTTTAACTTTTCTTAATCTCAATTTGCTGAATACGTAATGTTATGGGTGTGGCTAGGCATCTGGTTTGTGGTAAGGGTTGTTGTTTCTTGTCCTCCTTTTTGGCCCAATGTTTTACTGGATAAGCCAGGACCTGATCCGAAATGGATTGGAGCTCTTCCCCGCAGGTCTGGTAAAGCAAAGGTGGTGCGGCCATCCCCACCATAGGTAGTCCCAACCAAGCTAAAAACAGCACTATAGCTACTAATTGGCAGCAGCTGCCCGTTACAAAATGCCCATCCCCTCGGAGCAAAATTTCCTGCAAATATCATCACTTCTGCAAGAAAAGGATCGAGTCCACTCCTTGAAGGAAATACTCCCTGCAAGGCTATCACATAGTTAAGTGTCAAGTAAGGTTGCATATTATTGGAAGCCTGATTCCCTCCGGTCGAAGAAACTGATAAGCCTGAAATCAGATCTATAGCAACCCAATTAGTTCCGTCATATGTGATAAAGTCACCATCAGTGGCTCCCAAATCGTTGATGGTGCCAGCAGGGCCTTGCGGTCCTGTTTCTCCCTGTGGTCCTTGCTCACCCTGAGGGCCGACTTCGCCTTGCATTCCTATGGCTCCTTGTGGACCAGTTTCACCTTGCGGGCCTTGCTCACCTTGAGGACCTGGTATGGAACTTCCTGACGACTTTGCATACAAGGCAAAAGGAACACTTACAAGAGAAGAGGTTCCAGATATTGTATAATTATTACCTCCGCTAGGATCCACCTCCGTTTTCAGAAAATAACTGCCTTGGCTCCAGTCTATAGCCGAGAAATCATCCGTACTTAGGCCGTCTCCTATCTGAAGACTTATAAGTCCGTTTGAATTTGTGCTAGGTGTTTGCGTTTCTGTGTAAATGGCCGTACCATTTTCCGATCCAGCTAGTACACTAAATCTTACTGACACTTCTTGATCAGAAACAAGCTCACCTGCAGGGTTTCTGACAACCGCTTGATAGCTTAACATTTCGGGACTCTGTGCCCAACTTACCTCTGTGATTAGAAAGGTAACCATTAAGATTAGATACTTTTTCATAGTTAGTTTTCTTTTACAATTTTGATAGTCTTGAGAACTCTACTTTGATCTAGGATATGAAGAAAATAGAGACTTGAGGGGAGGTTTAAAAGGTTGATTTCTGTTTTGTCATGTTCAAGTTTACCGCTCTTGACTGCGCGTCCGTTTGCGTCAAAAAGTCGATACTGGGTATTTTGACCTAGTGCTGACTCTCCAAAGTTTATTTGAATCTTACTATTGGTAGGATTAGGGAAAATCAAAATATTGGCCACCTCAGGTGTTGTACTCAGTACACTAAGCGTCACCGAACTTAGCACTCCGGGCGTGACCGAACCCTCTTCTGACGACATCGGGGCAGTAGTTAACTGACCTACTGAAAACGCTATGCTTCCACCTTCGCCCATAAGGTTACCTCCTGACGCATTTATCGCTTGTTGTGAAAACAAATTGTTTTGCAGAAACAGGGCTAAAGCAATGATTAGTATAATGCTATTTTTCATGGGTTTCCTCTAATTTAGTTTTTAAATTTAATAAATAATATTTATATAATTGACATTATTTTCAATTAAAGCTTATCTGTAAGGAGGGGGAATATTAAGTTCAATTACTCCTGTCTAATAGAACTTAGTCTCAAATTTCATATCAATTTAAGATGTTATCATGTGTTTTTGTTGAAAGTACTTTTTTCCACTATTTCCAACAAATTCGGAAAGCAAGTTATTAAATGTGCTGATTTCATTTATCAAAGTAAATTGTGCAGATCATGTTGGTTTTTTCTGCTCAATTTACCGTCACATAGCTTGCCTTCTTTTCGTTCTTCGGTATTCTACCTAGCCTGTGTGTGGCTCGAAGAAGATTTCTAACGCATTTATACCCCAAAAATTAGATGTTTAATCTACTTAGCTAAAAATCCATTACATTTATAATTCAACTTAAAAAGCTATGTCAGACGGAAAAAACAGAAACAATATTAAAATTGGTCAGGAAGTAGAAATTGTCCAGAAACAAGATCAGCGAAGCGGTGATCTGACCAATGGATTTGTTAAAAAGATTTTGACCAAATCTTCATTTCATCCGCATGGGATAAAAGTGATGCTGGAGACTGGTGAAGTGGGGAGGGTGAAAGAAATAATTGAGGAGGATTAGCCTGTAATAGCACAAGCGTCCCCTTGTGCTATTACAAGCTATTGCCATCACGCTCTCTCTGATTCCAGCTTCCGCTTGGACCAAGGAGTGTTAGAAAATGCTTTTGAGCAAATCCTCACTTCATCCGCATGACTTAATAGTGCTGCCAATCGAATTAAGCGCTATTCAACTTTTAAATGTTATTATTAACCAATATTTCTATCCTAAGGAATCTTCATGAAAAATGTCTAATTATGATCCATCATTTAATCCGTAAGTTTTAATGTTTTCTCTGTTGGTGTACCAAAACCCAGGTTTAAAGTAAGTACAGATACAAGGGTACTTTCAGAATTTAAAATAGGTTCAAATCTATTTCCAATATTATATGACAAAATAATTTGATCCGATAAATTATAATTAAAGGAGCCTAAACACTGAAAATCCGAGCTTTCATCACGCCTGAACAATTCGTTTCCTTGAGCATCTGTACCTGAAGGGATTTCTGTTTCACTATTTCTACCTACTGCCTCAAGCTTAATTGAGAATTTTTCAAATTCAAAAGCGACTGCTAAACCATAATCAAAATTATTTTCGTAGATCTTTGATTCTGCAAAGTATCTTTTGTAAAAATCAAAATTATACCATTCATACCTAACTACTCCCATAATTTTAAAGAAATTCAAATCATCTTTGAAAAGGTATGTAGGCGTTATCCAAAATGACTGGCGAGGTACATAAGAAAAACTGAAGTTGTTTGTTGGGAAATTCACAAAACCAGCATAGGCCAAGTCAACTGACCATCCCTGTCTGTTTTTTATGTAATTCTTAAATTTTTCAAATGTTTGTTTAGAGCCTAGTTTAGAATCTATAAGATTGTAAAACTGGTCTAGAAAAGCATCCGGACTATTTATGTCAAAAGATAACAAAGCTGCTTCTTTCATTATTTCATTTATCAAGATAGACTTCTCTTCCGTGCTTAGGTTTGAAGCGTATGTATTAATTGCCTTTAATACTGTCTCCTTTATATTTGCTAAAAACTCAGATTGGTTTGCCACTTTTTCATTTATTATAAGTTCAGTTGCCACTGCTCCAATTAATGCTGAAATTCTTTGTTTATAATTTAAACCTGATAAATATTCCTGCACTTTTTCTCTATCCTTTTTATTTCCAAAGTAGATCGTATTCCTATATCCAAATGCAAGCCCACTCGATACCGTGCTATCATTTAATTGGTAATTTTGTGTTGAAGCTATTGAAAAAGAAGAGTTCCTAATGATCTGATCTGTCACACTTTTGGGATATAAGTATTCATCAACAGTTAAAGCATGATTTTTGGCCCAGTAAGGTGTAAATTCCAGAGAAAAATCATTAGGAATTAAAGCGCCACCATTTTCTCCTATAAAATTGGAATATAGTGCCGTTTCTAAAGCTTGATATGATTTAGGGATTAATACTGCCGTAGGCTGTAAGCCTAATATACTAGCTGCGGGTGAAGTGGGAGCCTGTATTTTATTTAGTTTTTCTTGTGCCAATGATATTGATAATATCATAGACAAAAATAATGTTAAACTATATTTCATGGCTGCGGAAATTTAATTGCTAAAACGATTATAGGTCTTTCTTCTTCGGTTTTCTGATTTACATGTTGAACTATTGTTGTATCATTGATTTTATAATTAATTTTGATTTCATCTTCTTCTGGGACTAAATTTGCAATGTCTGAAAAGCAAATAGTAAAGCCGTCTCGAAGTTCTTTTCCCTTCCCTATAACTTTTTTATCAGAGTTTTCTAGTTCCTTGTCATTTGGCCCTGGAACATTCACTACTGTTTGGCCAGTATTCCCATCTGAAATAAATTCAACTTCAAATGTAACTTCGGTTTCATCCTGAACAGGAAATTGCAGGTTTTTGTATCGGTAAGTTTTTCTCATTGTTTTGGTTTTTAGTTAATCCTTAATATATCTGTTTCATCACAAAAGAGGGGTTTATTCCTCCTTTGAGAGTCAAACTAGTAAAAACCAAAAGCATACTATTTGTCGATTAGGAAATTGCAGGTTTTGGTTTTAAATTTTATGAATATAGGTATAATAATTATAAACATTACAGCTAACACCAAATTGCACATAAAAATACCCATAAATAGGTATGTGTTTCTGTGATTTAAGCCGGAAATGAATCGACTTTACTCCTTAAATTAAGACTTGGTACCTCAAGGCAAATATCATTGTTATGTTATTACACAGTAGTTTGTTAGTTTTCTGCTACTGCATCTTTAAGATAAAACCTCTGGAGCTAGGACACCTGGACTAACTTTCAATTACTTAGGTTTCTAAGAGTAGAATCATCTAAACTTCTCCAGTTAATAGAATTAAGTGCTTGAAACACTTCAGACGGAAAAACAGAAACGATATAAAAATTGGCTTGGAAGTAGAGATTGTTCAAAGGAGAGTCAGCGAAGCAATCATCCGACCAATGGATTTGTTAAGAAGCTTTTGACGAAATCCTCATTTCATCCGCATGGCATAAAAGTGATGCTGGAGACTGGTGAAGTGGGGAGGGTGAAGGAGGTTCTGGAAGAAAAGTAAAAATCTAATTACGCCAATTAAGTTTAATGACTTCAGCTTACCATTAGGCTGAAGTCATTAAACTATAAAAGTTTCAATTTTTTATATCTACTATATCAGTTTTTGGAAAGAGCTTCGATCTCATTTAAACTGAGTGCCCTATTGTAAATCCTAACTTCATCTATGCTGCCCTTAAAAGGCGCACAAAAGCCTACTTCACAGCGACCTATTCCTATTAAGAAATCTTCATCTGATTCCAAAAATCCACCACAATCATTATTACCAGAAACTAGATTAGAAACGTCACTTTGAACACCATCAATATAAAGTTTAAAGCTTGCAGGATTGAATGCTCCTTCCCAGGTAGCTACCACATTATACCACTTACCAACTTCCAAACTATTCGTTGAAGTGACCCTGCCGTCATAATCATCACCATCCACTGCATAAAAAACATTTACTTGGTTTGAGGAAGTCACTCCAAAAACAAATCCTATTCGCTCAATACAATTTCCAGGCGCACCTGTACCATTGTAGTTAGAAAGTATTCTGGATGCATTCCCTCCTTCAGCTATATATATCCAAGAAGAAAAAGAAGCTCCGGCATTCAAATTATTATCTATCTGATCTGATGTTCTAATATAATCATCCTGACCATCAAAAGTAAAAGAGTTATTTTCTTGTCCATTTCTATCCTCTGCTAGAGTAACCCCATTATTTAACATGCCATCAAATCCATTGCCACTATTATCAACCGCATCACCATCAAATGGATAGAATGCTACTAAACCACCTGTAGGAAGCACCACTATTTCCTTGGTTAATATATCAGTTTCAGAATCAGATGTCCTTGTAACCGTAAGTGATACTTCATAAACTCCTGGAGAATTAAATTGAACAGAAGGAGAAGGGTCAGTTGATATTGCAGGAATACCTCCCTCGAAACTCCATTCTCTAGTAGTAGGATCACCTTCCGAAATATCTGTAAATTGAATTTGCTCTCCTTCGTCAATTATGGAGTCTGCCCTATCAAAAAGTGCTATTACTTCCTCTTTAACCGTTACAAAATTCTGTTTTTCTTCCGTGTCGGAACTGGTTGCATTTGAAGCTATTAAACTAACGTTATATACTCCTGGAGTTTCAAACAAAACAGTGGGGTTTTGATCAGTTGATGTATTTGGATTCCCCCCTTCAAAAACCCATTCCCAACTATCTGGATTGTTAAGGGACTCATCTGTAAAAGTTATCGAATTACCTTCAACAATTGATGTTTCAGAAGCTGAAAAACCAGCTTCAACTTTTTCGAGAACAGTTATGAAATCTTCTTCAACAATTTGATTGGAAGTTTGGTCATTTGAAGCTGTAAGTGTAACTGAATAGATACCAGGGTTATGATAAACTACAGTAGGGTTTTCTTGGTTTGAAGTATTAGGATCCCCTCCTTCAAAAACCCATTCCCACTTATCTGGATCTAGTGTTGAATTATCAGTAAACGATATTGAACTTCCTTCTGCAACGACCGTCTCAGATGCAGTAAATCCGGCTTCTAATTTATCAAAAACAGTGATTAAATTTTCTTTTATAATTTTATCAGAACTATTCTCATTTGAAGCAGTCAATGTTGCCCTATAAGTCCCTACCGTTTCATAAGTCACAACAGGGTTTTGATCGGTTGATGTATTTGGATTCCCCCCTTCAAAAACCCATTCCCACTGATACGGATTACCAGAAGATTTATCTTCAAAAGAGACGGAACTACCTTTCAAAACAGATTCTTTTGAAACAGAAAAATTAGCCTTCGCTGGTTCATAAACTGTTATTAATTCTTCTTTAATTACCTCATCTGAATATCGGCTGTTTTTTACAGTTAAACTGACTGTAAAAGTTCCTGCATTATTAAAAGTAACTCTCGGGTTTTCTTCTTTTGAGGTGCTGGGAGTTCCCCCTTCAAAGCTCCATTCCCATTTAGTAGGGCGACCTGTAGACTCATCTGAGAACTTTAGAGATTGATCTTCCGGCAACAATGTTTCCGTAACGGAAAAATCAGCCTCAATTGGACGGCTTTGCCCTCCCATAAATTCGAGCCCGGATTCATCAGAGTTGCCGCATCCAGTAAAAAATACATAAGATAATATTAATAAATAAGCTGTAAATCTGATTTTCATATAAAGAAGAGGTTTATTGTTATAAATGAATGATGAAGCATCAAAACTACTAAAAATATCAGTATAACAAAATATGCTCAAAAGTCATTATACATCCTTCAATCTCCTCAATATCATTCAACTTTATATAATCGACAATTAGTAAACTAGACAGAACTGCTTTAGAAATAGACTCCAAAGTAATATTATTTAATCCTCCATAATGAATATATACTTTTACCAAAGCCCCGGAAAAGTATCCGCCAAATCCTTAGAATCAAATTGCTTCCCTTTGGTCTGATCAAACTCAAAGTCAATGATCTCTGGAATTATACTTTTCGACTTTAATATATAAACCTCAGCTATCAAATCTTTAATAGTATCAGGTTTTAGATCTTTTACTGGAATATTTCTTATTATGTCTGGATTATTAACTGCATTATTAAATAAAACTTGACCTCTAGATACTAACCAACTACAAAATATATGGTATTCTGTAAAAATTTGAGAATGGGAAATTATTTGAATTGAAATCTATAATTTTTTTGAATTTGATCATCAATTTTTCTGCACTCAAAATAATGATAAATACCATACCCTATAGCTATAATAGTAGCAATAGCCAATAAGTCTAAATTAGGTTTGAAAAACTCTAAAAACTCCATCTCAATTATTAATTCATGTTTTTAGTGGAGTCATACACCTCTCCAAAAATCATCACTGAATACCAAAAGTAAGCCCTGCTTCAAGAATGAGTCCTCCTGGTGAAACTAATTGCAATACTTGTTTTTCGAATTGCGATAAAGTTGAACCATCTTTTACTTGCCAAGGCTGGTTTTTCAAAGCCACCGCATAACCAATATTTATGTTTAGGGTATTATATTTCCCAAACCACCAATTATAGCCCGCTTTTAAATTAAGGGTGCCGACACTTTCCATTCGCATATTCACTGTATTCGGTGAACCATTACCTGAATCAAACTCCATATCTATATCCTCTATGCCTGAAGATCTTGTCAAATTAATGCCGTAAGTAAAGCCGTGCCTATAAGATTGATCATAACGTAGCCCAATAGAAGTTCTGATTCCCCAGGTGCTTAACCCAAGGCCACCTTGTACAAAAAGTGTTTTATCAATGATGTAATTGCCAGAAATTCCTGCAAGCCCAGTAAAACTATTAATCCCAGTACCAAGCCCTAAATAAAATTTAGGTCGGTCATCATCATCAGGATCATAATATTTACCGTCCTGCGCTTTTATCTCTAAGGATAAAAAGATAATACATAAAAGGAGTAAGATTTTTTGCATAGGGTTTTATTGTTCTGTTAGACTTCTACTTTGGGTATTTTCAAAATAATTTACAAAACTATTCAAATAGTAATAATAACCTATTAAGCTATATGATTTTTTCGGAAAGCGGAAAGGCTAGCAAATATTAATCAGTAAAAATGAGGTATTAGTGGAATCCAACCACATTAAATGCATTTTTAAAATTACAAAGCAATTTCTTTCTCTAATTTTCTTCCATATATTTTAATAAGACCCACACTATCTCCTTGCTGTATTTTGTTATGTTTCTTATAAGTATCAGGATTCATAATATTATCTGATCGGACATGTCCTAAGCCTAAAGCATGTCCTATTTCATGCAACATGAAAACGTAAAATGATTCACAAGAATGCCCGTTTACTCTCGAGTTTATAATAATATTACCACTTATTTTTTCACATCGACCTGATTCAAAATTAGGAAAAGAAACAGCAGCCCTTTTATCTCCCATATCAGCAACAAAGAATTTAATGTCACTATCCAACTCATTTTGTTTCTTTACAAATTTTAAATTAGTAACTCCTTCATAGGCTCTAAAAGCCCTTTCTATTGATTGTTGCGAACATGGTATAAGTTGACTGAAGGATAAAGATATAAGGCTATCTTCAGTATGCGTGCTCACTTTTTGCCCTTTCGTTTGAAAGCTGTAACTAATGAGAATTGCGTTTTTATTAGTTTCGCTCTTTTTGTTATTGGTGAAATCAAACCCAAAAAGACAATAGGGTTCATTGCTATTCGAGCAGACTGCCATCATTTCATTGCATTCAGAATATTGGGAATTATTACAAGCAAAAAAGAGGAATGGAAGTAGAAGAATTGGTAAAACATTTTTCATGATTTGAATATACTAACCAATTTTTCAAAAAGGTAACTGCTCAGCTTTTAAATAAAAAAAAGTATATTTAATGCGCTTACAGGTTTAAAAATTGGTGATTAGCGATTCATAATACCATTGAAGTTTCACTACGATTCAGTCTTCTATCAATTCCAATACTTTTTGTAAAATCCTATCTGTCCAAAGGGAATACTGATAGCCACTGGGGTGCAAATTATCGCTAGCTAACGCTCCAGAAGAAGCACCTAGCTCACGGGATATGGAAGTAATATCAATAAAAGGGATGTCGGCATCCCTGCAGACTGATTTGGCATAATCGTTATATTGGTCTATTTCCCTGGCTATTGTTTCACTATTAGTGCTTCCAATAGGAGTTACGCCATAATCCGGAATGGAAACTACAAAGACATTTGCCTTACCACCTGCAATTTCAATCGCGGTTTGTAGAAGAGAGTCAAATTCAGATTCATACAAAGAAAATGGCCTGTCCTGATATTGATTATTCACTCCAATTAAAAGCGATACTAAATTGTATTCAGCTGAATCTACTTGATATGATTCTATTGCTCTTATCAGATCGCTTGTAGTCCAGCCTGATTGGGCAATTATTTCCACCCTCACGCCTAATGATGTCTCTTGTTCAATTTGCTGGCTTAATTGCACGGGCCAACGGTCGCTTACTGATACGCCCTGTCCGAAAGTGTAGGAGTCTCCTAGCGCTAAATAACTTACAGAAGTATCGATATTCGGGTCGTGTTTCACAATTTCATTGAGTTCATTCTCCTCCACCGTTCTTTCACATCCTGAAATTAGTATGGATGTCATGATTGCAAAAACATTAAAGATTAGAGTAGATCGTCTCATTTGTTAAAAACACAGATTAGTAATATTAGTTTTTACAAGGCTTGCTTTCACCCTACTTATAACTTACTTCAAAAGTTTAACACACTTTTCTCATTCGTTGATTATATTTCATTTCATCAAGCATTAAGGCTTCCTGAATAATTTCATAAACCTGATCCTTAGGGATTTCCTCCTCATTTGAAAAAGTGATTCCAGCTACTTGCTTCCTGCCTTTTGCTTCCAATAAACCTTGATGGTTTGATAATTCTTTACCCAATAAAAAAGCGAGTTCAACAGCATTATTTTTTATCGGGTTTAAATAACAAATCCAGGACTTGTGGTAATAAAAGGGAATTTTAAACCTGATTTTATCTTCTAGTTCTAATTGGTGCGCTAGTAGCTCATGAAAATAAAACATAATCTCTCTTTGCTCATTTTTCAGTTGGTTTATGAAGTCTTCAACATTCACCATTTTGTTGATCTTAGAAAATTTTGAAATAGAAAAAATGCGCAAGGACTAGAATTAAGCCCCTGCACCTCTAAAGTTATTTTACCAAACCGCTACTCTTTCCTCCTCAGGTAAAAACATTTTATCTTCCGGTTGAATGTCAAAAGCCTTATAAAAAGCTGGGATATTCATCAATGGACCATTCACTCGCCACATGGGTGGTGAATGTGAATTGGTTTTGATCCATAAGCGAAGATATTCCTCTTTCATTTTTACCCTCCAAATTTTTGCTAGTGACATAAAAAATCGCTGGTCTGGGGTAAAGCCATCTATTTTGGTGGTATCTTGTCCTTGCTTCGTCATCTTAAAGGCATCATATGCCACGGCTAAACCACTTAAGTCAGCAGTATTTTCGCCTACCGTCATGGCGCCATTAATGTGCAAAGTATCCAATACGGTAAAAGTATTGTAGAGATCTACCACAGCTTGCGTCCTGGCATTAAACTCATCATAATCGGACTTGGTCCACCAGTTATTTACATTACCATCCTTATCAAATTGCGCACCTTGATCATCAAATGAATGGGTGAGTTCATGCCCTATCACCATACCAATTCCTCCATAATTTAAAGCATCATCGGCTGCATAATCAAAATAAGGTGGCTGCAAAATTCCAGCTGGAAACACAATTTCATTTGCGGAAGGATTATAATAAGCGGTTACAGTCGAAGGTGTGGTGTACCACTCTTTTTTATCTACTGGCTGACCAAGTTTGGCTAAATTATAGTCATATTCAGCTTTTGAGGCTGAAAGTATATTAGCGAAATAATCATTAGAAACAATTTCTACATTACTATAATCTCTCCATTCATCTGGGTAACCAATTTTTTTAGTGATGGAGAATAATTTTTCCTTTGCTTTCACTTTTGTGCTATCCGTCATCCATTCTAATTGATCTATTCGGTTCGCATAAGCCTTCTGAGCATTTTCCAATAATTCCAGCATTCGTTCTTTAGCGGATTCAGGAAAATACTTTTTTACATATAATTGCCCTAAAGCTTCACCTAGCATATTATCCACAGAACTCGCCATTTTTTCTCCTCTTGTTTTTTGCACAGATTGGCCAGAAATTACTTTAGTATAAGCAAATTCAGCATCTACAAAATCCTTACTTAAATTGTCTGCATAATTCCTCATAGTGGTGGCCTTTAGATAAAGCTTCCAATCTTCTAAGGGAATGCTAGTCAACAGCTCATTCAGTTTTTCATAGTAATCGGGTTGCCCCACATCTACAGAATCTGTCTCGGCACCCATTTCTTTAAGCAATTGGCTCCAGCCAATATTGGGGTGCATTTCATTTAAATCTTCAACTGAAAATTTATTGTAATTGGCTTTCACATCCCTAAGCTCTACTCGGGTTCTATGTGATTCTGCTATTTGCTTTTCAATTTCATAAATGGTTTCAGCATTTTTCTCGGCTTGTTCAACATCCTTTCCGCTTAGTTCAAATAGCTTAGTCAGATATTTTTTATATGCTTTTTGTATTCCTACAGTAGATGAATTGTCTTCGAAGTAATAATCTCTGTTAGGAAGACCTATTCCAGTTTGATAAGCATGGGCAATATTGAGTTTACTGTTTCTGTCATCTGGCCCAACATAAAAACCTATGATAGAATTATTCTGCTGCTTTGCTTGCGAAGCTACATAACTCATCAAAGCCGGGACATTATTTATAGCTTCAATTTTAGAGAGTATGGGTTGAATCGGTTGATACCCTTTTTTATTGATGGTTGCGGTATCCATTCCCGAAGCATAAAAATCACCTACTTTTTGTTCTATTCTTCCTTTAGCATTATTCAGCTGAGATACGCTATCCAATAGGTTTTGAAGTCGTAATCTTTGTGGATAATTCATAAAACGATAAGCACCAACTCCTGCTTGGGTTTCGGGAATAGTGGCAGAATCGTACCAAATTCCATTAACGTATTGGAAGAAATTATCCCCCGGATTTCGGGTTGAGTCTATTCCCTCAATTGCAACATATTTTGTGGATGTTTCTGGTTTTTGATCTGTACAACTAACTATGATTAGAAATGTAAAGATGAGTGTTAATAAGAATTTCATGTGTGTGTGATTGTGTATAGTATAATTGATATAACTTTAGAAGCTATCAAGTTAAGCATTTTTCATGATATAGCTAAAGTCTTAAATACTGTTAGTGAGTTATAAGGCTGCTTAAACGGGCGTATTCTGTAGGTGAGGAGAGATAGTAGAGAACCCTTTCTTCTGCAAGATTAATTTGTTAGCCTAATGACAGGGATTGTTATTTAGTAAGAAATGATATGGTAAAGAATTTACCAACCTAAGCAAATAGCGATAAAGTGCGAATTAAAAACCACGAGAATATTGCTCTCGTGGTTTAAAAATAAATGGCTATTCCTTTACAATTCTTTTTATGGTCTTCCTTCCATTGAGGTTAATGTTGCAAATGTAAACACCTTTGTCCCAAGAGGTAATATCAACCTTCAATTTTTCTTCTTTTGATCTAGAATTATATACTTCCTTACCTGAAAAATTAGTGATACTTATAGAGACCTCACTCAACATTTCTTCTTTTGAAAAGTCAAGCATTACATAGTCTTTGGCGGGATTAGGGAATATATCTACAGTAAGTTCGTCTGGATCTTCCTGATTAATATTTCCATTCAAATCGATGGGTTCACGTGCAATTTCAATTATGTCATCATCTACTCCTATAATTTCTCTTTCACAGCATGCCACTTTGAAGAAAATATCCACTGCATCCCAGTCTGGCCCTACTGCCAATCTGAATTTATAAACTTTGTTAGGTCGCAATTGATAGCCTTGTGGTAAAAAGTCAGTAATATCAATATCATTAGGAGCCTGACCATAACTTACCCATGCAGAATGTAGTACATTAATATCTGTCCAATTCATAAGATCAAATTCGGAAAGGCCAACAAAATAACGATCCTCATTGCAACTTGCTGTTCCATCTACCAATAGGTCATCTACCAAGCATAATTCAGCCACCTCAATCGGTCCATACATTGAATTTAACTCCAACATTTGGTTTGGATATCTGAATTCTGCTGCAGCTGTAGAGCTACTTCCTATTTCACATTCAGAACAATTGAAGACCTGATAATAAGGTTTTCTGATAGTGTGCATATTGGTGCCTTGATTGCTTTTGTCTCCCGCAATAATAAATTGGCAATTGTTAAAAGCAGGAGCCCAAGAACCATTTATGTTTCCATCCTCTTGATAATTACGAACCAAACTATTGTTGGCGTCATACAATCTGGCAAAGGCTCTCGAATTACTAGTCCAAGAAAGAAGTAATTTATCATTAGCATCAACATTGACTTTTGCTATTGTCTTTGGACTTAGTGTTGCCGTGCTATTTCCTGAGATTTTTTTGACCCCTGAAAGCCCATTTACATAGAAAACATCACCGTTTTCCCTTAAAGCCACCTGATGTGAATTGTTTACCGCTAAGCTCATCCTTTTGAATCCGCCATAAAAGGAGTAGCTATTGGTGACAGTTGAATTAGCAGGTGAAGCAGCATTGTAATTATACTTTTTTATATCTGCCAAATTGCTAGAGGATATACCTTTTGAATAGCCGATTAAAATATAACCATCGTTGTAATCCATTGAATGTGCTCTAAGATTATAAGCGGGATGAATGCTTGTCACATAATCCACCGCAATTTCACCTTTGTAAGAAAGGCTAGTATTAAAGCTCTCTATCTTTAGTTTATCATTATCAAAGCGAGATACCAACACATCCATCTCCTCCGTTACCGCTAAATCTATAGCTGGATCACTATGGAAGTGATCTACAATCTTCAGACCTGTCTGAATTCCAGAAGTATTATATCTCTTTAGGACAAGTTTTGTATGAGCATCATAATCTTGGAATCCCAGAACATAGATCTTGTTATCTGAACTAATCTTAACTATACTTACACTTGATCCAAGATTAAAAACAGGAATATCCTGAACTAATGGTGAACCAAGGTTATCGAAAATAGTCATAAAAGTACCTGGGGAGCCAGAGCTCACAGACATAGGGGCATTCTCATTTCCGTAGGTTACCACTATATAGTCATCATTTAAATCACTATCAACATTCCAGTGTGATTGTGTATAGCCTGATACGGGTGCCGAAGGGGTAACCACTAATTGCGCTGTGCCCGATGTGGCAAATAATAGGGCAATGAAAAGTAAAATGTAAGTTTTCATAATTGTTGAATTTATTGGGTGAAAAATTTATTTAATGAAGAGATTCCTCTCTTCGGTTTTGATTGCAATCACCCTTATATCAACAATGCTTGTTTTTGTTACCCTTGTTAGGAATTTATTTCTTAAAGATTACTATGGTTTTAGAGGCTAAAAGGAGGGGTGTTTTGGAGAAATGGAAACAAAAAAAGCACGCAAATTAATGCGTGCTTAAAGTTTAAAATGTTCAATAATTCATGAGACAAATTATTTATTAATCTTAAACGGCTTATTTTTGAGTGAACTGAAATATAATTTTAAACAGCTTAGCGAGTAGAAAAATAAATATTCCATAGACTGTGGTATAAGAAGAAATTTTTAATCCCCCTGCTAAAATGCCTTGAGAAACTTCTCCCATTTCTTCTAGGGCTTGAAATGCAGCTAAAAGCCCAACCAACTGGCCTAAAATGCCAAGTACCAAGGCAAACAATGCTATGTCTTGAGATATTTTCAGCCATTTATTAGCTTTAATATTGTCGGCTCTATTTTTAAAAGTTAAAACTGATGTTACAATTACTCCTAACAACAAAAGGAAAAGAACGGACATAAATTCTATACCTCCCTCAATGTGAAATTCAATAAAGTTCATACTTTTTGTTTTTTGGTGATATGCAATGGTATTACCTTTTCCGTTAAAAATTTTTAATTATCGATGGTTGGCATTTTTTTACAGATAGAAAACATAAATGCAGTACTGTAAGGTAAATTTTGTATTCTGCCTACCTTAAACAGTAATTGGTCGATAAAAAATGCATCTTATCTGAAGATGCTTAAATTTACTTTTTGATGAAACAGAAATATTTCTACCATATTATTTTTTGGCTTCTTTCCTTTGTGCTCTGCTCTTTCCTGCTCAGTTATGATAACAATTGGTTGGAAGCACTGCTTTTAGGCTTAATATATATGCCAATTATTATTGCTGCGGCTTATCTAATTTCAGATTATTTAATTCCAACATTTTTACTGAAAGGCAAAAAGCTGAGGTTTATTCTCTATGTGGTTTACTTGATTATTTCAGCCATTTTTTTAACAATTCTTATCAATACCGTGGTTTTAATAGTGATTGCAGATTACCAGTTCAAAATGATGCCCCCTGCCACGCGAGATATTGCCATTTTAAATACCGTTTTATTTTTAATTGTTTTTCTTTTTGTGGCTATCAGCAGTATTGAGAAATGGAGAAAAACTGAAAATGAAAAGAATGAAGCCCTCAAAAATATGGCAGAAGCCGAGCTTCGCTTTTTGAAAAGTCAGTTGAATCCTCATTTTTTATTCAATACAATGAATAATTTGTATGCCCTTTCCTTGAAGAAGTCGGATAAAGCGCCCGAATTAATTTTAAGGCTAAGCACTTTGCTCGAATATATACTGGAAAACAGCAAAAATGATCTGATTAGTTTATCTGATGAAATCAACACCTTAGAAGACTATATTTATGTGGAAAGTTTTCGCTTCGGTGATAGATTGATAATTGAAAAAACCATTCAAGTTCAAAGTCCAAAATTTATTAAAGTTCCTCCACTTATCTTGATTACTTTAATGGAAAATTGCTTTAAGCATGGTGGTAAAAACAATACAGAAAAATTATCTGTCATTTATTCAATCCATGAAACTGATGATAAATTAAAAATCTTTTTTTCTAATAATTTTATTCAAAGTGAACATAATCCAAAAGCAATTGGACTCAAAAATATTGAAAGTCAATTAGATTATATTTATAAAGAAAATTACGACTTGAAAAAGACTGTAGAGGAAAAAACATTTAAAATTGAAATCACTATTCCTTTAAAATGAAAATGATTTGAAAACCTGGAAATGTATCATAGCGGATGATGAACCTTTAGCACGTGAATTAATCAGCGATTATGTTGCTAAAGTTCCCTTTCTAGATTTGAAAGGTATTTTCACCAATGCTTGGGAAGTACGAGATTTCTTACAGAAAAACACTGTTGATTTATTATTTATAGATATCGAAATGCCTGGTCTGGACGGGTTGACATTTATTAAAAGCTATAATATTCAGCCCAAAGTGATTTTTATAACAGCACATCGAAAATATGCAGTGGAAGCTTTTGAGGTAAAAGCATTGGACTATCTGCTCAAGCCCATTTCATTTGAGCGATTTCTGAAATCAGTAAATGAGTTAGATACCAAAAACACTGAAGCAAACCTAAGGTCAAATCATATATTTATTTCCATCGATCGTCAACAACAAAAAATTCAGTTAGATAAGATTATGTATATAGAATCTAAAGGAGATTATCTCAGTTTTGTATTGGAAGATGATAAACCGCTAATCAGCAAAATGACATTGAAAGCTATTCTTGAACAATTGCCCGAAAACTTCACTCAAATCCATCGTTCTTTTATAATTAATCAAAATAAAATAAGTGCTTTCCAAAAAGATAAAGTGAAAGTAGGGGAAGAGTGGCTGACAATTTCCAGATCATTTAGGAATGATATCCATTTCGGAGAATAAGAAATGAAAATAGACCAGTAAAAGAGAAATGTGACTAACTATAAATGAATAATGAATTATAAAGTTGATACTGATTTTTTCTTTGTTTTCTCCCTACTGTTTTTGGGTGCAATAGCTTTATTTGTTTTTGTATATGTTGCCCTACAATATTATTTTCGATTAAAAACGCACCAAAGAAGAGCTCTTCGTACGAAAAGAAAACAGGAAAACTACAAGCAAATAGAAAGTAAATATGCTAAGCGAAAACTTTCAAAGTTGACTGCAAATAATCAGAAACTTAAAATTAATTTGAAAAATGATTTGGAGCATATCCTAAAATCTGATGAAAACAAATTCGATCATTTACCTTCATTCTTCTCAAACTTTGAGACTATCTATCCAACTTTTGGACAAACTCTTAAGAAAATCATTGCTGACATTACAGCGAATGAGCTAAAGCTTTGTGCTTTCTTAAGACTAAACTTAAGTTCTAAGGAAATTAGCATGCTTTTAAATATCACACCAGAAAGTGTTAATAAAGCGAGATACCGATTAAGGAAAAAACTGAAAATGAATTCAAAAGATGACCTAATTATTTTTCTTTCAACTATTTAGTAATCAATAAATTAAGTCACTGTCCATCGTTTGTCTATTACTGTTTTTTTGAACTACTCCATTTAATCAATTCATTTGTTTTAAAACAAATTTAGAACATATGAGAATTTTAGAAATCATTTTATTGATCACCATTACGGTTTTACCTTTTTACATTTCAACTAAGAAATTTCCTTCGAATAAAAAGGTATTGCTAAGTATAATAGGAGCTTTGCTTGTTTTACATTTCCTCATAGAGGGTTATAGATGGCAAATGATCCCTGCTTATTTAACAATCCTGATTTTAGCATGGTGCATTTCCAAAGAGTACTCCTTTTTTAAAGGGGGCTGGTTTAGAAAAGCAATTAGCGGATTAGCATTAATTATCCTATTGTTTTTAGGTTGGATCTTGCCTTACCTCTTACCCGTTTTTGATTTACCTGAAACAACAGGTAAGTATAAAGTGGGGGCTCAAGATATCCATTTAATTACTAATCAGGATGAACCGATTACGCTGGAAAAAGGAGATAAAAGAGAATTGATGATTAAAGCCTGGTATCCAGCCAAAATCAATAATGAAGAAAAGGAAGGATTTCTTAATCAAGCAGAAAGAATTGGTTTTGCAGTAAAATATGGTTTACCAACCTCTATTTTTAATTATTTAGATCATGTAAACACCAATACTTTTGTTAATCCTGCTGTTGAAGATGGGAAATTTCCTGTTCTTATTTTTTCACACGGACAATATTCAAATGCAACAGGTTATTATTCCATATTAGAAGAAATAGTCAGTCATGGATATATCGTACTCAACATTAATCATACTTATGAAAGTGTGGGTTCATTATTTCCAAATGGAGAAATTAAATTATTTGATAAAGCTTGGGACAAGAAGAATATCAATGAAGAGATGGCCCAGATGGCATGGAATCTTAAACAAAACTATAAAAAGGCCACTACTTTTGAAGAAAAATTAAAAGTGTCTGAAAATGCTATTCGTAATTATGTAGCTGCTGAAATCACCCTTCGATGGAGTAATGATATCAGTTCAGTAATTGATGAAATCAATAATTGGAATAAAACCTCTTTCTTAGCTAATCATATGGATACTTCTAAAATTGGTGCATTCGGCCATTCGCAAGGAGGTGCAGCAGCTGGTCAAGCTTCTTCTTGATGATAACAGGCTAAAGGCAGGAATGAATATAGATGGTGTTCAGTGGGGTCCAATGATTGATACAGTGCTAACAAAACCATTTACTTACCTTGCCTCCGAATGGCCAAGTACCCTTCCTGATCTAAATGCGCTTATATTTCACAATGGGACTCTTTCCGATTTCTATAATGCAACAATACCGAACTCGGGTCACTCGAATTTCATGGATGTCCCGCTTATGATTAACATACCTGTGGTTAATGAAGCAGGTTCCATAAAATCCGAAAAGGCTTATGCAATCACTACGGATTTTGTAGTCAGCTTTTTTGATAAATATTTATTAGATAAACCAGTTGAGATAATGGACTTAAAAAGTGAATATCCTGGGCTTGAATTAACTAAAGAGAATTAATTTTAGGTAGAGACGCAATGCATTGCGTCTCTACCTAAAATAACCCCGTAATTCTACCCTCCTCATTCACATCAATTTGCTCAGAAGCGGGGTGAGCTGGCAAGCCAGGCATTCGCATAATTGTTCCGGTTATAGGTATAATAAATCCTGCACCTGCGGCAATTTCTATTTCTCGAACTGTTATTACAAAATCTTTTGGTCTTCCTAACAGCTTTTGATTATCAGAAAGTGATTTTTCGGTTTTTGCCATGCAAATTGGAAGATTGCTCAATCCCAAATTTTCAATTCTTTTTAAATCTGCAATTGCTTTGGCTGCATATTCAACTCTTGTAGCACCATAAATTTCCTGAGCTATTTTGCTTATTTTATCCAATACTGGGCTATTCCAATCATATAAGGGTTTGAAATCAGATAGCTTAGCATCTACAGAATCTATGACTAATTGAGCCAAATCCAAGGCTCCTTTTCCTCCTTCTCCCCAAACATTGGTGGCAGCGGCTTGTATATTTTTCAAACGAGCAAATTCCAGCACCGCTTCAATTTCTTCATCCGAATCTGTATTGAATTTATTAATGGCAATAATAGGCGTTATTCCAAATTTCTGCACATTTTCTATATGCTTTTCCAGATTTGGAAATCCATTTTTTAATTGTGCTACATTCGGCTCTTTAAGCGCTGACAAATCCGCTCCGCCATGGTATTTTAAGGCCCGAATAGTTGCGGTGAGCACCACTACTTTTGGCTTTAGATTAGCTCTTTGGCATTTAATATCTAAGAATTTTTCACCCCCTAAATCAAAGCCAAAGCCTGCCTCAGTTACGGTGTATTCTGATAGTGACATTCCCATTTTGGTGGCAATCACCGTATTGGTTCCTTGAGCAATATTGGCAAAAGGACCACCATGAATAATAGCTGGATTACCTTCAATAGTTTGAACCAAATTAGGTTTGATGGCATCTTTAAGCAAAGCCGTCATAGCGCCTTCTGCTTTCAAGTCTCTGGCATAAATTGGTTTTTTATCAAAAGTATAGCCCACAAAAATATTTCCTAAGCGCTTTTTCAAATCTATCAGATCAGAAGAAAGACAAAGAATGGCCATGATTTCCGAAGCTGCCGTAATATCGAAACCCGTTTCTCTTGGGATTCCATTGGTTGTGCCTCCCAGTCCAACTACAATATTTCTCAAAGCACGATCATTCAAATCCATGACACGTTTCCAAGCAATTGTCCGTGGATCAATTCCCAATGAATTGGTCTTGCTTTGAAGGTTGTTGTCAATAATAGCCGAAAGCAAATTATTGGCTTTTTCGATAGCAGAGAAATCTCCTGTAAAGTGGAGGTTAATATCTTCCATCGGCAGCACTTGTGATTTTCCTCCTCCGGTTGCGCCTCCTTTCATTCCAAAAACAGGCCCAAGTGATGGCTCTCGTAAAACCACTGTGGTCTTCTTTCCCAACTGATTTAAGCCTTCTGAAAGACCGATTGACATGGTGGTTTTGCCTTCTCCTCCAGGAGTTGGTGAAATAGCTGAAACTAAAATCAAATTGCTTTGCTTAAGCTTGTCTTCATCAATCAGATCAAGTGGTAATTTAGCTTTGTATTTACCATACATTTCAAGGTCATCTACATTGAGTCCTAAATTTTCAGCAATTTGTTGAATGGGTTGTAACTTACTTTTATTGGCTATTTCTAAATCTGTCATGGTTTTGTTTTTAGAATACTAATTTACTGATCCGCAAAGATCAAAATCATGACGGATATCAGCTTAATAATTGATTTTAATTTTTTATAACACCGCTTACCGTGTCCCTCCTTTTTCTAGAAAGTATAATTTTTCAAAATCAACCTTTTTTTAGCATTAAGTGTCTATAACAGACAAATGAACCAAACGTTATAAGATAATGAAAAATACGATCCCTCTTTTTTTGATTGCTATGATACTGTTTTCTTGTAAGGAAGACGAAGTAAAGCCTCCTTTCGATAATATAGAATTTTACGAAAATCATGAAGCTGCTAACTGGACAAAAGAAACTGCGAAAGAGCATCTTCAAGGAAAATGGAAATTAATCTACATCTATTGTTGTTCTATGGCAACAAGTCAAGAATGGGCAAAAATAGAAGATGGATACTTTGAATTACAATTTGATGGAGATTCGATAAAAGTGTTTAGTGAAGGAAAGCTCGAACAAACCCAATATTGGGAGTTTAATGAGCACTATGAAGAAGTTTTTTATTTAGAAACAGCAGAACCTATTTCTAATACTTTTGGAACTCTATATTTTTCCGAAAATTATATGTTTTTTAATAGCTCTCCTTATGATGGGCCAGATAATTATTTTGAAAAAGTTGAATAGAAACTACAAAGTATAAAAATTTCCTCAACCATTTCTCTCAAAATAAGTAAGAAGTTTTTTATTTAGAAACAGCAGAACCTATTTCTAATACTTTTGGAACTCTATATTTTTCCGAAAATTATATGTTTTTTAATAGCTCTCCTTATGATGGGCCAGATAATTATTTTGAAAAAGTTGAATAGAAACTACAAAGTATAAAAATTTCCTCAACCATTTCTCTCAAAATAAGTTGGGTATTGTTATGAGCAATACAAAAACCATCGCTATAACAGGAGCTACATCAGGAATTGGATTGGCTACTTCGGAAGAACTATTAAAAAAAGGACATCACTTAATTTTCTTAGTCCGAAATACGGAAAAAGCCCAGGAGATAATTGCCAATTGGAATAATAAAGAAAATGTCAGCATTATAAAATGCGATTTAGCGGATCTAAAATCAGTAAGAAAAGCAGGTGAAGAACTATTGCAGAAAACAGAAAATCTGGATGTGTTAATTAATAATGCGGGTGGCACATTTAATGAGCGTTTGGAAAGCAAAGATGGATTTGAATTACATTTGGCAGTAAATCATTTAGGTCACTTTTTACTTGCCAAAATATTGATGCCATTGCTCCAAAAATGCAATACCAAAGTAATTAATGTTAGCTCAGAAGCGCATAGAGCTGGAAACCCTAATTGGTCTGATTTGAATTTAAAGAAAAAGTATTCCACTATAATGGGATATGGAAACGCTAAATTATACAATATCCTTTTCACAAAATCATTGGCAGATAAAGGTTTAACTTCTTACGCACTTCACCCAGGTATAATTGATTCAGGTTTCGGAAATTCATTACCAGGCTTCTTTAAATTGATGTGGAAATTAGGAAAACCCTTTATGAAAACCACTCGAGAAGGTGCATCAACCTCCATCTATTTGGCAACTAATGATTTGTCGGCAGATAAAAACGGAAAATATTTTAAGAATATGAAAGTGAAGAGTGCTTCCCCCATTGCGAATAGCAAAGCCGCAAGAAATAGACTTTGGGAAGAAAGTGAGAAGATGGTGGAGGGGTATTAAATTATGAATTATGAATGTGCCTTTTTAGTTTGTATATTTAATTATGGAAGATTTAAATCAACATATTGAGATAAACCCTGCTATACAAAATGGTCCGCACGTATTTAGCGGTACCAGAGTTCCCGTTAAAACACTGTTTTGGCATTTAAAAAAGGGGATTTCAATTGATGAGTTTTTACTAGACTATCCAAGTGTCAAAAAGATCCAAATAAAAGGAGTTTTAAATCTTGTTCAAAAAATATTTTCATCGAATAAATTTGAATCAAATAATCTGGGAAAAGCTGAAAATTTTATAAATGAGTGGCCTGGATTTCTTTCAGTTGAGGATGTTGAAAAGCAAAGTCTGATTATTTAGAAGAAAAATATTCCTAAATCTGCCTCAAGATAAGTCTGTTTAAATCCATGTACCCACCTTCCCGTATTCTTCCCATCATCGTTTTCTCACAATTTTGTTGTACTTCCCTTTGGTTTGCGGGTAATGCGGTGATGCCGAATTTACTTTTGGATTTTAATTTGGCTCCAACGGCTTTAGGCAGTCTGACTTCTGCTGTGCAATTCGGATTCATCATGGGCACATTGGTTTTTGCAGTGCTTTCTGTAGCGGATAGGTTTTCTCCTTCTAAAGTCTTTTTCTTTTGTGCCATTATTGGAGCAGTTTTTAATTTAGGCGCTGTTTGGGAAGAAAATACTTTATGGAGTTTAATCAGTTTCCGATTTGCTACAGGTTTTTTCTTAGCGGGGATATATCCTGTTGGGATGAAAATCGCCTCTGATTATTATGAAAAGGGTTTGGGCAAATCTTTGGGATTTTTGGTAGGGGCTTTGGTTTTAGGAACAGCCTTTCCACATCTTCTCAAACAGCTGACTCAAAATATTGATTGGCAATTGGTTATTTATATCACTACTGCTTTAGCTGTATTGGGCGGAATTTTGCTGTTTATATTAGTGCCAGATGGACCTTTTCAAAAAAGAAGTCAGAAGCCTGATTTTTCTGCATTCTTTCAAGTTTTTAAGAAAAAGGAATTTCGAGCATCCGCTTTTGGTTATTTCGGTCATATGTGGGAATTGTATGCTTTCTGGGCATTCGTGCCAGTTATCTTAATAGCTTATCAGGAGCTTCATGCCTCTGTAGAATTCAATGTTCCACTTTTATCTTTTATCATAATTGGAATTGGAAGTCTATCCTGTATAATTGGTGGATATATTTCAGAAAAGTATGGGACGAAAAAAACTGCTGGAACTTTTCTTCTGCTTTCGGGGATATGTTGTCTAATTTCTCCACTGATAATCCTTTACGCTCCAGCGGAAGTATTCATTTTCTTCCTAATTTTTTGGGGAATGGTGGTGATAGCTGATTCCCCACTTTTTTCAACCTTAGTTGCCACTCATGCACCTGCTGAAACAAAAGGCACGGCTTTAACCATAGTAAATTCCATTGGTTTTGCGATCACCATCATCAGTATTCAACTTTTAAATGTTCTCCGACTAGAAATTAATCCAATCTTTTTATACATTATTCTGGCAATTGGGCCTGCTTTAGGGTTGTTGAGTTTGTTCAAAGGAAAGATATCCATAAGCTAAACTCTAAATTGAAAATAGCAATTCAGTAGAAAATATGACTATAAAACTATATTTTCTTGCATTCTTAATAAATCAGACGTATTCTTAAATTTAGAAAAACAGACCAACCTTAAAAGAGATGGAAGAAAAGCCAAATAAGCAAAATAGTCTAGGTAAAACTGAAAAAAAGCCAGCCAAAAAACCCTATTATTATAAGAAAAAATATAAACCTCAACCTACAAAAAAGAAATTTTGGAATGCCGATAAAATAGTGAGTCTGTCAGCAATGGCGATTGCACTATTTACTTTAGTAGTTTTGCTGTATCAAAGTCATATATTGGATAAGCAGTATGAGCTAACGGTAAAACAGCAAAAAGCTTCAGTTCTTCCTTATATTCAATTATTTAATGGAGGTGGCGAGAATTGGTATTCCATAAAAATCCAAAATAAAGGCCTTGGCCCTGCTTTTATTAAAAACTTATATATTAAAGAAGGAGATTCAACTTTCTTCCATTATAATCTTTACGATTTTTATAAACAGCAAAATATTGATACAGTATATAACTATAATTCTGCTTCTGTATTTGACGGTCTTGTATTAAGTCCTGGAGAGGAATGGGAGCTATTTTCAGCAGGAGACGGCAGCTCTGGCTTAGCTAAAATTTCTAGCTTTTTTGATATGTACTTTGGGAGAGGCTCAAAGATACTTTTCATTGAATACGAATCTGTATTTGGAGATACATGGATTTCAACATCAGGGCTTGAAAACAAGACCAAGGAGGAATATGGAGACTTTGATGTCTTCTATGATCTGGTTGAATAATCATATTACAGTATAGCAATAGTGTTAGATAAATTGCTCATTCACCAACTAATTTTCATTTAAGCAGTACAAGGATAGTAGTATCTAAAACTTATAAAATGGACATTAATTTAGCAGTATTAATTGATGGAGATAATATTCCCTCTGCCAATGTGAAGGAAATGATGGAAGAGATAGCGAAATATGGTAACCCAACCATCAAAAGAATTTATGGTGATTGGACTAAACCTAATCTTAGCAAATGGAAAAATCTGTTGTTGGAAAATGCCATTACGCCCATTCAGCAATACGGCTATACCACTGGGAAAAATGCCACGGATTCAGCCATGATCATTGATGCAATGGATATCCTATATTCTGAAAAAGTAAATGGGTTTTGCTTAGTTTCGAGCGATAGTGATTTCACTCGTTTGGCAACCCGACTTAGGGAAGCTGGTATGAAAGTTTATGGCATAGGAGAAAAGAAAACCCCTAACCCATTTATAGTGGCTTGCGATAAGTTTATTTATATAGAAATCCTTAATAATCAGACTGAAGAAAGGGAAAGTACCGAATCAAAACCAAAAGCCACTGTAGATAAGGTCACCCCAAAAGACATTAAGCTGATTACCAGCACTATTTCTGATTTAGCAGATGAGGATGGATGGGCGTTTTTAGGAGATGTTGGAAATCTGCTCCAAAAGAAACAACCAAATTTTGATTCTAGGAATTATGGTTTTGCAAAGCTGACTCCTTTGTTAAAATCACTTAAACAATTTGAAATTGAAGAAAGAATTGGTACTAAAAACCATTTGAAACTGGTTTATGTGAGGTTAAAGAAAAAGAAATAGTTTTACTTTATTTCCTCCAGTCTCTTTTTATAAGTCTCTACTATTGCTTTAACTTTTTCTAATTCAATATATAATGAATCTATTGATGTTTTTAAACTTTGAAGATTTTGAGAATATTGAGTAGAATCACTTCTCAATTCCACTAGCTTTTCATTGGTTTTATCAAAATTTCTCTGATTTTTACGCTCATCTTTTTTCAGATTTTCAAATTCTTTACTCAGGTAAGTTGCCGCCTGTTCCGATTCATCAATCTTCTTTTGAGCAAAATCCGTTCTCATTTTGATATTGAATTTGTAAATGAATTCTTCCATGGCATTTTGCAATTCAGAATATATATCCTTTGGAATTCCCTGAGGATCTATTCCTGCCCAAATAGTGCTTTGCTCTTTATTTCCATTTATTTGGCTGTAAATTAGAATGTCATTTGCATAAATATCTGTTCTAAATGTTGTCTGGTAGGTTTTATGTGATTGCGTTTCCTCACTTTTACCAAAATCCTTTGAATATTCCTTCCAGCTATCCTCTGACTTTTCTTTTGAAAAAGGCAAATCAATTTCATATCCTTTTACATCTACCCCTAGAAGATAGTGTTCAGTTGCTACAGTTTGAAACTGAGCAAAGGATAAATTTAGATTAAAAATAAAAAAGGTGGATATTATGAAGTATCGTAACATATTAAATCAATTCTATTAAGCTATTAAACGCAAATATAAACATATTGGTATAGTTATTTACGATGATCAATTTACAATAATCAGGCCCAAAATATTTATACCAAATTCAATCCAACTTATTTGCCTGACATGAGTTAAAAAAGTAGAATAAATGACTATGCAAAAAGTATTAATAACAGGCGGTTCAGGATTAGTAGGAACAGAACTTTCAGCACTTTTGAAAGAAAAGGGCTATGAAGTAGCACATCTCACTAGAAATATAAAAGATAATTATCCTTATCAACAATTTCAATGGGACATCAAAAAACAAGAAATGGATGAAGAAGCCATTCGCTTTGCAGATGTTGTTATCCACTTGGCTGGTGCAGGTGTTGCGGATAAAAAATGGACGGATAGTAGAAAAAAGGTGATTATAGAAAGCAGAACTGAATCTGCGGCTCTTTTGCATAAAGCAATTTCTAAAATGCCCGATGAAGCACCAGAACATTTTATATCAGCAAGTGCTATTGGATATTATGGCATGGACACTGGAGATAAATTAGTTGATGAGGAATCGAAGGCAGGAAATGATTTTTTAGCTGAGGTTACTAAAAAATGGGAAGCTTCAGCAGACCAATTTAAATCATTGAAAATTCCTACTGCCAAAATCAGAATCGGAATTGTTTTAACCGAGAAAGGTGGAGCCCTCCCACAACTTGCTCAACCCATAAAATTAATGGCAGGAGCTCCTTTGGGTTCAGGCAAGCAATGGATGAGCTGGATTCATATAGATGATTTAGCTCGCTTGTTTTTACATGTTTTGGAAAACAAATTAACCGGAGTTTATAATGGAGTCGGGACCAATCCTGCAACCAATAAAGAAGTGACCAAAGCTGTAGCGAAAGTTTTAGATAAACCCTTGATTCTACCCAATGTACCAGCCTTTGCTATGAAATTGCTATTAGGCCAAATGGCGCAAATGGTATTGGGAGGAAATAAAGTCAGTGCCGAAAAAACGCTAAATTCTGGATTTGAATTTAAGTTTGAGAGACTGGATGATGCGCTGGAGGATATTTATAAAGTCTCATAGGCCCTAAAGGGAAGATCTTTCTCACGGATTTAAATCAGCATTTTAATTTTGAAATGTGAAACTAATATTCTGATGAAAATTTATTAATTTTATAGCATGGTTAATATCCAGCAAAAAAACTTCATTCTCAAAACCCTAGCCGAATATAACCCAAAATCAGTTGGTGTCTTTGGTTCTTACGCACGTGGAGAAAATAATTCAAATAGCGATTTAGACATTTTAGTTGATTTTGAAAACACTCCTGATTTATTAGAGATAATAGGTATAGAGCAAACACTGAGTGAAAAACTTGGTATTAAAGTTGACTTAATTACAACTCGCTCACTTCATCCAAGTCTAAAAGAATATGTTGAAAAAGATTTAATAGCATTGGCTTAATGAAGAAAAACCCCCTCATTTATTTAAATCATATTCAAGATTGTATTTTGAAAATTCAAGAATACACGACTAGTATTAATGAAAGAGACTTTCTAAATAACTCTCTTATTCAAGATGGCGTAATAAGAAACCTTGAGATAATTGGTGAAGCCACAAAACAAATTGACCTTGAGTTTAGATTAAAATATCCGGATATCGAATGGAAGAAGATTGCCGGTATGCGAGACAAATTGATACACGATTACATTGGTGTGGATTTATGGGCGGTTTGGGCTGTAGTTGAAAAGGTAATTCCTCAATTTAAAGAAGAATTAACTACTATTATTAGAATAGAAAAGAACAAAAATCAATAATCTCCATTCATTTTCTTCTGCTTGCTACTAGCTGGTGGAAATCCGTTGCTCCTTTGGAGCTTTATCTCATGTAAGAGTTGGGAAAAGTAGTGTTAATTCAAATTAAAAAGTAAAAGAAATCCCATGTGTCTTCTTCCCTGGCTGGTTTGGGGGCTAGGGGGCTTAAAGAAAAACCCAAAAACTCAATATCAGTACCGCCCACAAAATGCCTAAAAAGTGCCATCCTTTGGTGAGCAGCTCATATTTCAAATGCCAATACGGATTGGTTTCGGCTATCAGATATTGAACAGGGTCTTTGGAAATTCTTTGCGTTTGGAGGATTAAATACCCTAAATAAGTATGAGCTGCTAAAAAGTGCAGCGCATGCACGCCAGTCAATACATAAAAAAAGGAAGCGGTTACATCGGATGAAAATAGTATATCTGATTCTCTTAAGGCTTTCCAACCCAGAAACTGACATAAGGCAAATCCCAAACCTAAAAAGAAAGTGAATCGCAAGGCAGTTAATAAGGATGAAATTTCTTCTGCTTTAAAAAGACTATGGATAGGGTGAATCATAAAGCTGGAAGCACCAATTAAAACGGTGCTTAAGGCAAATACTGCAGGTATTTCAATTTCTTTTTGCCCTTCATTTCCTAAGCTCATGAAAAAGGAGAATAGGAGGAAAAAAAAGATCAAAGAGCTTCCTACTAAACTCAAAATAAAAATCATTTTATAAGGGTGCAGTTTTTCCACCCTTTCAAAAAATGACAAATCCTCTTTTTTCGTATTCTTATCCATTTATATAAAATCTCAGTTTTTAGGCAATCCGCAACCCATTTTTAGCATTTTTATCCACACTTAACAAACTAATTTCATCACCATCCACTGCTCCCAAAACCAAACATTCACTCATAAAGTTTGCGATTTGCTTGGGTGGAAAATTCACCACTGCCACTATTTTTTTGCCTGGCAACTCTTCCAAATTATAGAGATTGGTAATCTGAGCAGAAGTCTTTCGCATTCCCAACTCACCAAAATCAATTTGCAATTTGTAGGCAGGCTTTTTGGCTTCTGGAAATTCCTCCGCTTTAACCACTGTACCAACTCGCATTTCAATTTTGGAAAAATCGTCCCAACTGATTTCTTTAGTCTCTTCATTCATAACTCTTTATAATGCGTTTAGTTATTTTATTGTTAATTCCTTCTGTGAAAGTTGAACTATGCCCCATTCCCATTAGTTTGTTTTACCTTTGCAGGGTGTTTACGAATTTAGAACGAAAAAGTGAGCACAAAATTTAAATTGTATCTGTTTTGAAAATTAAAGACTTTCTAAAATTATATAAAGACGATGCCATCATGCAAACGATGGTAGCTTCTCTTAAGCCCAATGAAGACCAAACTATCCAGTTTAAAGGATTAGTGGGTAGTTTGGATGCCATAGCCGTTGCGGTGTCACATCTATTAAATCATCAGAACCAGCTTATTATTTTGCATGATAAGGAGGAAGCAGCTTATTTTCAAAATGACTTGCAAAACCTTTTGGATTTTAAAGAGCCACTGCTTTTTCCCACTTCTTACAAAAGACCCTATCAGTTTGATGATATAGAAAATGCCAATGTGCTAATGAGAGCGGAAATTTTAAACCGCATCAATAACAAATCCTCCGCAGGAGAAATTATTGTGACCTACCCAGAGGCACTTTCTGAAAAAGTTATCAATAAAAAATCTTTAAAATCAAATACCTTCACTGCCAAAGTAGGGGAAAGTTTGGATGTAGAATTCATAGCAGAATTATTACAGACTTACGATTTTGAGCCTACTGATTTTGTTTACGAACCCGGGCAATATGCCATTCGTGGGGGGATTATAGACATCTTTTCCTATGCCAGTGATGAACCCTACAGAATAGAATTATTCGGGAACGAAATTGATAGCATTCGAACATTTGACGTTGCTTCCCAACTTTCTACCGACACAGTAAAACAAATCAATATCATTCCCAATGTGCAAACAAAGCTATTGGAAGAAAGCAGAGAATCTTTACTGGAATACATTCCTAACAATACTAAAATATGGTTCAAGGATTATAAGCAAACGTTAGATGTGCTAGCGCAATACTACGACAAAGCTTCACAGTCTTTCAAAGAAATATTGGAAACCACACAGCAAACGAAAGTGGTCCTAGAGCCCCATATGTTATTTGAAACGCCCAACAGTTTCAAAACAGGGCTGGAAAAATATCTGAAAATAGAATTCGGCAATCGTTTTTATTTAAAGGCAAATCAGCAATTTGAATATCAAGCGAAACCACAACCTTCATTCAATAAAAATTTTGATTTCATAGCGGATAATCTTTCTAGCAACCAAGAAGCGGGATTAATCAATATCATTTCTTCGGAATCTTTAACGCAAACCGAGCGACTGAAAAATATCTTTGAAGAAATTGATCCCTTCATCAAGTTTCAGTCTCTGCCCCACACTTTAAGGGCTGGATTTGTTGATGAACAATTAAAACTAGCCTGCTACACTGACCACCAAATATTCGAGCGATTCCATCGATACAAAACCAAGGATAAGCAAAGCAAATCCAAAGCCATCACCATTCGGGAGTTGAAAAACCTTCAGCCGGGAGATTTTGTGACCCATATAGATTATGGTGTGGGGCGTTTTGCCGGGATGGATAAGGTGGACAATAATGGTAAGAAGCAGGAAGTCATCCGTTTAATATATCGTGATAATGATTTGCTTTATGTCAGCATTCATGCCCTCCACAAAATTTCAAAATACAGTGGAAAAGAAGGGAGCACTCCGAGCATAAGCAAATTAGGTTCACCTGAATGGGAAAATAAAAAGAAGAAAGCTAAAAGGCAGGTTAAGGACATTGCCAAAGATTTAATTGAGCTTTATGCAAAAAGAAAATCGGCTCCTGGTTTTGCATGCAATGATGATAGTTTCCTACAGGCCGAATTAGAATCCTCCTTTATTTATGAAGATACACCCGACCAGGCCAAATCCACAGCGGACGTAAAATCAGATATGGAACAGCCACATCCTATGGACCGGTTGGTCTGCGGTGATGTAGGATTCGGGAAAACAGAAGTTGCTATTCGAGCGGCTTTCAAAGCGGTGGATAACAATAAACAAGTCGCGGTTTTAGTGCCGACCACTATTTTGGCGATGCAACATTTCAGAACTTTCTCGGAAAGACTGGAAAAAATGCCGGTTACAGTAGAGTACATCAACCGATTTAAATCCACGAAACAGATAAAAGAAATTCTAAAACGCACCGAAGAAGGAAAAGTGGACATTCTTATCGGAACGCATCGAATTGTAAACAAAGATGTGAAATTTAAGAATTTGGGCTTATTGGTGATTGACGAAGAGCAAAAATTTGGGGTTTCGGTAAAAGATAAACTCAAGCAATTCCGTGTAAATGTCGATGTTCTGACCTTAACAGCCACCCCCATTCCACGAACATTGCATTTCAGTTTGATGGGAGCTCGGGATTTGAGCGTAATTCAGACGCCTCCGCCTAACCGGCAGCCCGTCACCACTGCTCTCCATACTTTTAATGAAGAAATATTGAGAGATGCTATCGCTTTTGAGTTGCAAAGGGGCGGACAAGTGTTTTTTGTGCACAATCGAATTGGAGATATCGAACAGGTAGGCAATATCATTCTCAAATTAGTGCCCGATGCCCGCATAGGCGTTGCTCACGGCCAAATGGATGGTGCCAAATTGGAGAAAGTAATGATGCGCTTTATTGAAGGAGAATATGATGTGTTGGTTTCTACTAATATCATTGAATCCGGATTGGATATCCCCAATGCGAATACCATCATCATCAATCATGCCCACATGTTTGGCATGTCCGATTTGCACCAAATGCGCGGACGAGTTGGACGTTCCAATAAAAAAGCGTTTTGCTATTTGTTAACTCCGCCAACCATCGGCTTAAGTTCCGATTCCCGAAAAAGGCTGACCACTTTAGAAGAATTTTCCGATTTGGGAGATGGTTTTAAAGTGGCAATGCGAGATTTGGATATCCGTGGAGCTGGGAATATGCTGGGCGCAGAACAGAGTGGGTTTATCACCGATTTAGGTTTTGATATGTATCATAAAATTTTGGATGATGCTGTTGCCGAATTGAAAGAAAGTCATTTTGCCGATTTATTTAAAGATGAATTAGCCAAAAAGGCTAAAATTATTGCTCAAGATTGCACCATAGAAACTGATTTGGAAATTCTGATTCCTGAGGATTATGTGGGCAATATCACGGAAAGATTGAGTCTATATTCTCAATTGGATAATATCCAAAATGAAGAAGAATTAGGCGTTTTTGAAAAATCCATGCAAGACCGTTTTGGACCAATTCCTGAGCCAGTCTATGATTTAATTGAGACTGTTAGGATACGCTGGAAAGCTGAAAGCCTTGGTTTTGAGAAATTGCTAATTAAAAATGGTAGCTTAAAAGCTTATTTCGTGCCAGCCGATAATGAAAAATACTTCAAGTCTGATGTTTTCGGCAGGATTCTAACTTTCGTGCAAATGCATTCTAAAAAATGTAAGATGAAAGACTATAAAGGCAGACCAATACTTAAAATAGAGAATATAGAAAATATAGAACAGGCCAAATCGATCATATTTGATATGGCTGGGGAAGAAATTACAGAATGATAACTTATAATATTTGTAGGGTTTAATAAATAGATTTTTTGGTTCGCCTTATCAACAATAAATATTAAATCTCACTAACTAATCTATTTTTTTAAACCGCTTGCAATTTTTTGTTTGAAAATAGTGCTTTAGTTTATTAGTTTGACAAAATTAAAAATACTCATGATGACTTAGAAAGTATTTTTAAGAATAGGATCTCTTGCTATTCTTGTAAGAAGAAGTAGTTAGATCTTTTTTACATGTAAGTTTATAAAAATAATGAATATTCCCGCTATTACTATAAAGTATAAGTCATGGTTTTTCTTATTAATTCTGTCAATAGTTTTTGCTGGAGTTTATATTTATACCTTTGATTCTAAAATTGCTGTTCTGGGGGACAATGCCTATTATTACATTTTGGGGAAAGCATTAGCTGAGGGTGAGGGTTATGTAAACATTTCAAGCATAAACAAACCACCCAATAATCATTACCCTCCTGGATACCCTGCAATTATTGGTCTGACCTTATTTTTGGGTGCAGGCATCTTTTCTATAAAGGTATTAAATGGCATATTTCTCCTTTTGGCAATCTATATATTTTATTTTCTTTTCAAGAAGCTTCTAAATGAAGATGTTGCTTTTATTGCTTCTTTAATGATTCTACTTAACTCGCATATCTTGTATTATTCTTCTATCATGATGTCTGAGATACCTTTTATGTTTTTCAGTGGACTATCTATTTTGCTGTTTTTAAAGGCATCAGAGAAGGGTTACAATATAAAAGATTTAAACTTTATTTTCGCTTTACTAAGCATGTTGATTGCCTATTATATCAGGTCGATAGGAGTGGCTCTTTTTGCAGGCCTTTTTTTACATTTTATTGTTAAAAGACAATGGAAATATCTGGTCATATGTGGCTCCTTTTTATTGGCTGGAGCATTACCTTGGTTTATCAGAGGAAAATATACAGTAAGTAGCTCTTACTTTAATCAACTTTCAATGAAAAATCCGAATCAGCCAGCTTTAGGTAGGGCTGGATTTGGAGATTTTGCAGAAAGGATTCTTGAAAATATATCTCGGTATGTAACCTTCGAAATACCATCAGCCTTATTTCCAAATATGAATCCAGATTACTGGAATGATGCAACCCTAAGCGATTGGTTAATTGGTAGTATCTTGATTGGAATTGCTATTTTAGGACTCATAAGCCAAAGGAAACATAGATGGATTTTAATTGGCTATTCTCTTGGAACCATTGGCATATTATTGATTTGGCCTGCAGTTTGGATTGGGGTTCGGTTTATTGTTCCTTTTATCCCTATATTAATTTACACATTTCTCAGCGGAATAAATGAAATATTTCAAAGAATCGCATCTGCATTAGGTCGAAAATCTTTAAACCCTTTATTGCTTTTGTTTCTTCTACTATTTACTTATGGTCCAATTAATAACCTCCACAAAACAGCAAAAACTGACTATTATCCTGCTCTGAATAATTATTTTAAAATCGCCAATTGGTTAAGTAGAAATGTGAGGCAGGATGTAGTGGTCAGTTGCGCTAAACCAGCCCTGCTATATCTCAAGGCTAAGACTTTTACAATGAGGTATAAATTTGACCAAAATCCCGATGAATTAATTCAAGATTTGGAAGATAAACAAGTTGATTATGTAGTTCTTGATCAGTTCTATAAAAACACCTATAAATATCTCGTTCCAGCCATAAGAGCCTATCCTCAGCGTTTTCAAAAGGTGATAGAATTTGAAAAGCCAAATACCTATTTATTAAAGTTTAAGAAAATAAATGATTAGTAAATTATCAATTATCATACCTGTCTTTAACGAAGACCGCACTATTTCTTTGCTCTTAGAAAAGATAAAAGATGTAGACCTCATAAACAGTATCGAAAAAGAGGTGATTATTATCAATGATGCTTCAACAGATAATACAGAAGAATTAATACAGGTTTATCAGAATAATAATCCAGAGCTTAGCATATTTTATTTTTCGCAGCAAAAAAACATGGGGAAGGGAGCTGCTTTAAACAGAGGCATTCAGGAAGCTAGTGGAGATTATTTAGTGATACAAGATGCCGACTTAGAATACGATCCTAAAGAGTATAATACTCTTTTAAAACCGGTCATTGAGGGTGTGGCTGATGTTGTTTATGGAAGTCGTTTTCAGGGCGGCAAGCCTCATAGGGTCCTTTTTTTTTGGCATACCTTAGGAAATAAATTTCTTACGTTTCTTTCCAATATGTTTACCAATCTTAATTTAACGGATATGGAAACAGGTTACAAATTGATTAAAACATCTATAGCTAAAAGTTTGAACTTGAGAGAGATGCGATTCGGGTTTGAGCCAGAGGTGACAGCCAAAATAGCAAAAGTGAAAGATATAAGAATATATGAGGTAGGAATATCCTATTACGGCAGGACTTATGCAGATGGTAAAAAGGTTTGCTGGAAGGATGGGTTTAGAGCAATCTACTGCATTATAAAATTTAACCTTTTCTAGTACTTTTTTTTATATATAGCAGCCTATATTTAGTAAAGGTAATTTATTTAAATAAAAAGTACAGATAAAATAAAGTGTGGGTTTTTGCTTTTTAGATAGAAACAAATGAAAAGCGGCAATTTAAATTAGCAATATGCGGGGTGAATAATCATTCTTTAAAATTTGATTCGGGAACAAGTAGAAAGTCTTTAGTGAGTTTTTCAACAATTGCTATCTTTACAGCGTATTGAAAGAATGAAATAATTTTCTAAAAAAACCTACAACATGAACAAAAAAGTAATCTTAATGATATTGGATGGCTGGGGTTTAGCCACCAACAAAGAAGTTTCCGCTATAGACAAAGCCAACACCCCTTTTGTGGACAGCCTTTATGGCCAATACAAAAACAGCAAATTGGATGCCTCTGGTTTGGCAGTAGGCTTGCCCGAAGGGCAAATGGGAAATTCCGAAGTCGGGCATATGAACATTGGTGCGGGCAGAGTGGTCTATCAGGATTTAGTGAAAATCAATAAGGCTATAGAGGAAAAATCCATCAAGGAAAATCCAGTTTGGGCTGACGCCATGGATTATGCCAAAAAGAACAATAAAAAAGTGCACTTCATAGGATTAGTTTCTGATGGTGGCGTGCATTCCCACATTGGGCATTTGAAAGGCTTATTGAGCCTGGCGCATGATGAGGGCGTTCAAAATTTATTCGTTCATGCTTTTACAGATGGGCGTGATACTGACCCAAATGGCGGAAAAGCTTATTTGAACGATGTCGAGGAACATGCTGAAAAAACAGGAGCTAAAATTGCTTCCGTTACGGGTAGATATTTCGCTATGGACCGAGATAATCGATGGGAAAGAGTAAAATTAGCTTATGATGCTATGGTAAATGGTGAAGGAAAGCAAACTGAGTCCATTTCAGATGCTATTCAAGCTTCCTATGATGAAGACATAACGGATGAATTCATCAAACCTATTATCAATACAGAAAATGGAGAGCCAATTGCTAAAATTGAAGCGGGCGATGTAGTCATCTCTTTTAATTTCAGAACTGATAGAGGTAGAGAGATAACCCAAGCTTTAACTCAAAAAGCTTTCCATGAGCAAAACATGCATCCTTTAGATTTGCATTACATTACCATGACCAAATATGATGATACTTTTAAAGGCGTGAAAGTGCTTTTCGAAAAGGATAATTTAGCCAACACTTTAGGTGAGGTTTTAGAAAAACATGGCAAGAAGCAAATTCGAATTGCCGAGACTGAAAAATATCCGCATGTGACTTTCTTTTTCTCTGGCGGAAGGGAAACGGAATTTGAAGGCGAAAAACGCTTGATGTGCCCTTCTCCAAAAGTAGCCACTTATGATTTACAACCAGAAATGAGTGCTTATGACATCCGAGATAAAATCATTCCTGAGTTGAAAAAAGGAGAAGCAGATTTCGTTTGTTTGAATTTTGCTAATCCTGATATGGTGGGACATACAGGTGTGTTTGAAGCAGCGGTTAAAGCTTGCGAAACAGTAGATAGTTGTGCTAAGGCCGTGACAGAAGCAGCTATGGAAAATGGCTATGCCAGCATCATCATTGCTGACCATGGAAATTCTGATTATATGGTGAATGAAGACGGAAGCCCAAATACTGCCCATACTACTAACTTAGTACCTTGTATTTTGGTTGACCCAGGTTTTGATGGCATCATTAAAGACGGTAAATTAGGAGATTTAGCTCCCACCATTTTAAAAATTATGGATGTCGAAATCCCTAAAGAAATGACAGGGGACATACTGATTAGTTAATAATTTTAAAAGGGGTTTGATAAAACAAATCCCTTTCCATTTTCTTTTATAAAATATGAGAAAGCTCAACAGTATTCTTTTTACAATTATAGTAGTTTCCTTTTGTGCTTGCGAAACAGCCGTAAGGGAAAAACCCATCAATGAATATTATGATGTAGATGCCTTAATTGACAAACAGTCCAAATTACTGACTGAACTTCAGCCCAAAATTGAAAAGTCCATAGAAGTAGATGGGAAACAAGAGATCGATACTATGGAATTTGATTCCCTAGGCTGGAAAAATGAGTTGGAAGTTTTCAAATTAGCAGACATCAATAAGCCTACTTTATATGATGCCTATGAAGCAACTGAGGAGCAAACAAGTGATGGAAAAATCTGGAGATACACCACTGAAAAACCTTCTTTAGGCATAGAGTATTTGTATGTGTATTTCGATAATGACAGTGCCGTAACCAAACTGGAAGCTCGCTATCATGAAAATAATGCACTTTATGTTTCCGAAAGAAATTTTGAAATCAATTTCAAAAAATCTGAAGATTATAGTGTTTTGGATTCCTACAAAATCTACGGCAGACAAAAAATGGCCATGAAAGATGAGGTCACTTTTTCTATTGAGAGTGAGGTAGTGGATTAAAAACTAGTAGTTACTTGCCTTCTGTAGATTGCTTCGTTGGGCTAGCAATCATGCTTATTAATTACAATCTAGTTAGCTACTTGCCATCATGAGATTGCTCGGTGCCTCGCAATGACGGTAATTAATAACGGAATCAATTGCCAACCTTCACTATCAGCTCGAAGCGTCATTGCGAAGGAGAAACGACTGAAGCAATCTGCAGTTAGCTATCAAGAATTACAGGCTGCTACATGGCTCTAGCGATGAGAGCTATTATTAACCTAACAATTTTTCACATTCTCTATCTGTTCAAGCACTCATTGCAAAACAGTCTGCCTCTGAGCAAAAATAAGAGGGTATTGAAACTCTATTTCACAACTTGCCATCCTGAGATTGCTTCGTACCTTGCAATGACGGTAATTACTAATGGTATCAGTTAACAACTCACGATATCAGCTCGAAGCGTTATTGCGAGGGAGGAACGAACGAAGCAATCTAACGTTTGTAAAAAGCAAATAAGGTAGTTAAACTATGAGTTTTGTTGAACAATTATTTACTTTAAAATCATGGTAAAAGGAGGAGCCATATACATTATGACTAATAAAACCCATTCAACAATTTATGTAGGGGTTACATCAGAATTGTATAACAGAGTTTATCAACACAAAACCAATTATTACCCAAATAGCTTCACAGCTAAATACAACTGCCACAAATTAGTTCATTTTGAAACTTTCCATTCCATTGAAGAAGCAATCGATAGAGAAAAACAAATTAAAGCTGGTTCAAGAAAAAAGAAAATTGAATTGATTAATTCCAATAATTCTGAATGGAAGGATTTATTTGAGGAAATAAAGAAATGGTAGGTAAAAATTCTTTCCCTGAAAAATTATTCTAACTATCATGGCAGTTATAAGCTAGCCAATATGATATTTAACTACTTTAAGATTGCTTCACCCTGAAGGGATTCGCAATGAAGGTTATTGCTTTCATTGTCTGTTAATTACATACACTATTTGCTCGTAGCGTCATTGCGATGGAGGAACGACTGAAGCAATCTCCTGTCAGCTATCAAGAAGTAAAGCCAGCTACAGGGCTATTGCAAAAAGGGCTATTGCCAATTGTTGCCAATCTCTGCATGGTCAAGCTGACATTGCAAACCAGCCTGCCTCTGAGCAAAAATAACAGGGCATTGAAATTCTATTACACAACTCGCCATCTGTAGATTGCTTCACCCTAAAGGGATTCGCAATGACGGTAATTAATGTCATTGTTGGTTACCATCATTCGCTCTTAGCTCGGTGCGTCATTGCGAGGAACGAAGCAATCTCCTGTCAGCTATGATCGCAATAGATTGCTTCGTTTCACTCGCAATGACGGTAATCACCAACAGTATCAATCAAAACCCAACAGCCACACGTTCTTTAACCACCCTCGTATTCCCTTCCGCTGTGAATAGCTCAAAGTAAATAATATAATAGCCGGTTCTTACTTTTCTGCCATTGGCATCTACGCCATCCCAGCGGAAAAAGCCGGTATTGCTGAGGGTTTCATTATTGGCCAAAGTATTAACTACGGTGCCCTTCATATCAAATATTTTTACCGTGGCTTTAGTACCAGCATCTTCCAATCTATAATTGATAAAAGTAAAACTTCTGCCAGGTTGATTATGTGCAAAAGTTTTCGGATTAGCTTCTATATTGCCAAAGCTAGTATTTTCACTGGTTAGTTGGGAATTTGCCTTGCCTGGAGTGGCATAACCCACAGCTGAAGCAGCAGAACTCCACGAATCCGCTTCACTTATGGGTGCTTCAGGATGGATTCTTTCCAAAGAAACACCATCCACTGTGCGCAGAAATGGTATATGCATATCATCTGAATATTCTAAATATTCCTCTAATGCCTTATTGACTGAGTTCACGCCTACAATTCCTTCTCCATTAGTCAAAGTTGGCAGGTTGACTTCTATAATATTATCTTCATCATGCGAAGTAGGATAATCTTTAATGATACTTGCTTTATTAGGAGTTAAGGCCAGATATTGCCCTGGTGCAATGATTACATTTTCATTCTGTAGAATAACATTTTCATCGCTATTACCTTCTATTATCCAACCGCTGAGGTTAACATATTTATCCGAAATATTGAGCAACTCAATAAAATCCGCTCCTCCCGATTTTTGATCGTAAAGCACTTCATTTAACACTATATCTCCCTGTTGGGATGGTTCTGCTAATGCAAAATTCACTTGATTCGCATCTGAATTGATGAGATTTCCGACACAATCTGATAGATTATTAGCATTTAGACTGTAGCGAACTTTTACTTTCAATTCATCTGCAAGGGTTAGTTTTACTGAACTCAAATCCAGCATTTCCACGCTTTCGATTTGAATGGAAGGGCTGATACTGAATTGATTTCTACGAATTTCTGTGATTTCTATAATCTCATTAAAATAGGCAATCACTTCTGTTGAATTTGGGGCAAAAGCTTTTTCCAACTCAGGACCGCTTTGGTCAATATTCTCTTCTGGAACAGAATTTTCTGCTCCTGGTGTTCCTTGTGCATCCGATATCGAAGCTCTCCAATTCGAAATACCCAAACAAGGATTTCTAACATCAATCATTTCCAATGACCATCCGCTTTCATCATATTTGAAATTTTCTTTATACCAATTATCTCTATAAAACGCCTGATTGATAATGGTCTCATCGGTGATTAATTGCAAATCATCCCCTCTATTGTTGAGATTGGGCCAAGGGTTTAATCCAATCACTCTGGCATAAGGACTTAAATCCTCTACGGCAGAACTAGGAGCCAACAACAAATATTCATCTGCCTCAATGTAATTCAATCCTAAACTTACGGTATCTCGCTCATCCATAAATTTCACATCAGTGAGTGAAAGTAATTGCTCAGTAGGATTATAAATTTCTACATATTGTCTGTTTGGTAATTGCTGGTCTTCATTTGGGTTAGCCATAATTTCAGTGATAATAAGATCGTTAAAACCTGGCTTGGCAGGACTTACCAAAATAATTTCTTCTTGAAAATCAATTATTGGGTTTTGCGATAAATCAGATACTCCATTTATATACAAAGTGTATGGAAAACCAGCTATCCAATCATTTTCCCAAATCAGCACTACCTGATTTTCGCTCCATAGCCGAGCATCTTGCAAATTTATTTGAGGAGATAAATTATAATTTTCAATACTCTCTGCACTTGCTGTATCTAAAGGCTCATTAAAAGTCAAAAGCAAAATGGAATCCGATAGAAATATTAAAGAATCTAATTGGGGTGGAATAATATCATATAAAAGGCTATAATTTAAGTTTTCAGAAATATTACCATTGCAATCTTCTACTTTATCAATAGTAATTTCATAGTTTATCTGATTTACTAGCTCATTTGTCAAGTTTAACATTATGGCATTATCTATACTATCCTCTACCAAAATTTCCGAGATTCCATTTTCAGGAGTGACAATGTATTCTGCATCTGACAATGAATTTAGATTCATGGTTTTGTCAAACTGGATTTCCAATTGAGTAGGGGAAATAGCTTTGAAGGAAATAATTTCAGGAGCATTACCAGTAAATTCTAAGTCCAGAATACTGTTTTCACTTCCGGGAGTTCCACCTTCATTAGCTTCTGAGGCTCGCCAGTTATTTTTATCAAAGCAATCTAGATTTGGATTGATAATTTCAATGGAATAGCCTCCCTCAGCTTTTTCTTCATCCTGATACCAACTTAAATCATATCCCAATCCATCCACCTGAATACCTTCAGGGTTTTTGATGGTCACACTATCTGCTCCATTGTTAAGTGCCCGCCATGAAGATGGAATAAGTACTTCTCCAAATTCCGAATAGCTTTCTTCGGCTGATGAAGGAGCCAAAACCAGATATGCTCCCGGATGTAAAATGTATGAAGGCAATATTCCTGAGGAAGAAGTATTATCAGATATTTCCCAATCTTCTAGGTCAATAAATTTATCAGAACGATTATAGATTTCTACAAATTCTTCATCGGGTAAGCCCAAAACAGGAGTTGGGTCAGGAAAAAATTCAGTGATAATAACATCTCCTATTTCTGCTTCCTCTACTTCAAAATAGAAAAACTCAATGGACTCACTTTCGGATATATTCCCTTCTAAATCGCTTATGTTTTCAACTGTCAAATTGTAATCCAATCCGCTTTCGAAATTATTTTCAAAACTCAACCAAACAGAATCATCATTATGCTGAATTGTTGAAGGTTGAATATCGCCAGGACGCAATAAATAATTATTGATTTCTGTCGCAGTAGCTGAAGTAACTTCTTCAGTGAATACACATTGAATTTCATTTACACTTAAAATTTCATATTCTAAAATCTTCGGTGGAATAGTATCAAATACATAATCCCCCAAATAAATATTATCAAAATAAAAGCTATTGCTACGGCTGGAAGTAAAATAACAGATGAACCCAGTAAACCCTGTTTGATTAAAGCTGGCTTCATTTCCAGTTGCAATAGTATTGAAATTTTCTCCTTTGTTTGGGTCAACTGCAATTTTCCAATTGGCAACTGCATCTCTTCTAACTCGAATGCGAGTATCAAAAGAGGAGGCAAAATCGCCATCTCCTCCTCTAGTTATCAATTGCGTATTCTCTCCATTTCTGTAAAAAAGACTGATACCATCATCACTTCCATTTTCCCCAATTTCCAAATAATATCCTTCTTGACTAGTGCCAGATTTTTCAAAATCCCGTAAATCGGAAGTAGTGCTGGCTAAATATATTTCAACCTTATTAGAATTGGAAGGACTGAAATCCAGACTCACATCAAATCGCCATTCTTTTTCATCGAGATTTCCGTTTTCCGCTAATGTGGATAAATAGGCAGGACGCAAGGATTCTTCTTCAAAATTGAGTTGTAATTGAGAGGTTTCGTTTACAATAAAATCATTGGTATCTCCCGTCCATTCAGGATTATTGCTGAAATCACCATCTGAAAAATCATCTTGAATTAATTGGGCGTTCAGGTTGAAAAATGGACAGAAAAATAAAAGACACAGGGTCAGTAAGTTTTTTATCATTAGGTTTTGGCTTAGTTCTGTTTCAAATATACTATTTTTGCGACTAAATCATAAAACGAAACAAATTTCTGAGCTAGTTTGTAATTAGGTTTAAAAAATAGAAGAATATGAAAATAGCTGTTGTAGGCGCCACTGGCTTAGTGGGTGGTGAAATGTTAAAGGTATTGGACGAAAGAAACGTCCAATTTGATGAATTACTTTTGGTTGCTTCTGCTCGTTCTGCGGGCAAGAAAATGAGCTTTAAGGGTAAGGAATATACCGTTATCACTTTGGAAGAAGCCGTAGAAGCCAAACCTGACTTAGCTTTATTTTCAGCTGGAGGAAACACCTCCTTAGAATGGGCTCCAAAATTCGAAGAAATTGGGACAGTAGTCATTGACAACAGCTCAGCCTGGAGAATGAATGACCGCATTAAATTGATTGTGCCGGAAATTAATGGTCATGAAATTAAAATTGACCACCGCATTATTGCCAATCCTAATTGTTCTACCATTCAGATGGTAATGGCTTTGGCTCCGTTGCATAAAAAATACAAAATGCAACGCATAGTGGTTTCTACTTATCAATCTGTTACGGGAACCGGAAAAGCAGCTGTTGATCAATTGATGGATGAAAGAGCCGGAAAAGAAGGTGAGAAAGTTTATCCGCACCCAATTGATATGAATGCATTGCCTCATATAGATGTATTTTTGGAAAATGATTACACCAAAGAGGAAATGAAAATGGTGAATGAAACCAAGAAAATTTTTAGTGATAATTCCATTGGACTTTCAGCAACTTGTGTTCGTTTGCCTGTTATGGGTGGACATTCAGAATCTGTCAATGTTACTTTCGAAAATGATTTTGATATCACAGAGGTAAAAGAAATTTTAGCGAATACGCCTGGTGTAGTTTTGCAAGATGATCCTAAAAATAATGTTTATCCATTGCCATTAAATGCACATGGAAAAGATGAGGTTTTTGTGGGTAGAATCAGAAGAGACGAATCGGCTAAAAACACTTTGAATATGTGGATAGTAGCCGATAATTTAAGAAAAGGTGCCGCAACCAATGCCGTGCAGATTGCAGAATATATGATTGAGCACAGCTTAGTTCACCCTTATGGAATTGAACGATAAAAATGATAAAATCTGGGAATTTATAAAAAACCATGAGCAGGATAATCCTGCTCAATTGGTTTTAAAGCAAAAACTATTTCCTGATTTACCTTTAAAGGAAATTGCCTCCCAAATTGCTTCACGCCAAAAAGCAAAAACGAAATTGCCTGAATGGTATGCTGAAAAAGTTTGGTTCCCGCCAAAGCTTTCTTTAGAACAATGCAGTTCGGAGCCTACAGCAAAATTCAAAGCCAATTTAATTTCAGGACATAGTTTTGCAGATTTAACAGGAGGTTTTGGAATAGACACTTTTTACCTTTCCCAAAACCTCTCTAAAAGTCATTATGTAGACCAACAAGAAGAGTTGTGCGAATTGGCTCAATATAATTTCAAAGTGTTGAATGCCAATATTGAAATTCATCATTCGCAATCCGAAGAGTTTTTAAATTCTATCCAAAAGCCATTAGACTGGATTTATCTTGATCCCGCAAGAAGAGGAGACCGTAATCAGAAAGTATTTTTATGGGAAGATTGCAGTCCAAATTTAGTGGAACTATTGCCCTTACTTTTCGAAAAAGCAAAAAATATCATGGTGAAAGCTGCGCCTATGCAGGACATCAGCCGGGCTATAACAGAACTGGAAAATAAAGTAAAAGCAGTTTACATTATTGAATTGAAAGGAGAAGTAAAGGAATTGCTTTATATTTTGAGTAAAGAAATGGTTAAGAACCCTGAAATTCAAACTGTTCAGATATCAGAAAATGGAATTCCGATTTTCAGCTACAGAGGTGATAAATCAAAAGAAGCTGAGAGTTCCATTGATTATGAATTACCTCAGCAATATTTATATGAACCATCACCAGCCATGATGAAAGCAGCACTATTCAAGCAATTAGCTCAAGATTTTCAGCTTTCGAAGCTTCATCCCAATACTCATCTATTTACATCAAATGAAATCAAAGAAGATTTCCCAGGCAGGGTATTTAAAATAATTGGGCAAAGCCCAGTTCAAAAAAAGGAATTGAAAAAACATCTGCCTGAGATGAAAGCAAATTTAGCAAGCCGAAATTTTCCCATGCCGATTGCACAATTGAAGAAGAAACTATACCTTAAGGATGGAGGGAAGCACTATCTTTTCGCTACAACTTTGAAGAATGAGGAGAAGGTAGTTTTGATTTGTAAAAAAGATCTATGAACTGATGCTTTTATATTTGTTCAATTAAGAATTATCAGATTGAGATAATTTTTAGTGAGAGTCTTATTTAATAAGTAATTGAAAAACTAATTATTTTTTCTTTTTGCGCCAGTATCTTTTTTTGATTGGCTTATTAGATACAATAGCAATATTTTTATTCCTCAAGATTGATTTAATATCTTCCTGATTAGAATTAAATTGTATTGATAAATCTTTAATTGATACTCCTTTAAAATACCTTTTTAGAATTTCTCTTTGGTCAACGGCAGTTATATGGTTTTTTGCTTCCTTTTGACTTTCAGGAATCTGCTCCAAATATTTTTTCAAAACATTTACAATATCTTCAATTAGTGTGGGATTAATCTTTATTGATTGTTCAGATTTATTTCCTGAATCAATACTTTGTAAAAGTTCGATAAAATAATCTCCATTATCATGCTTGATTAAATCTATCAAAAAAGCACTTTTATTATATTCTAAATGAGTGGTTTCAATGATATTAGACATCCTAAATTATATTTGGTTGACAGAATACATTAGTATGTAAATATAATATTACATCATAATCTGAAAAAATTTATTAGTTCAAATTGCTTAAGAAAAGATTTAATTACTCGCTACCATCACAACCCTTAACTATACCCTGCCTCAAGTGAAGATTGAATGAGCCCTTATATTAAGTAGTCCTCCCTCTTATTTAATATTCCGCCATTTTCGTTTAACTTTGTTTTTTAGGATTAAAACTGATTTGAAATTCGATGTCTGAAAAGATAAAAGCATTAAAAGCTGAAATATCAGCAGCAACAGCCAAAACTCAAGATGAGTTAGAGGCTTATAGATTAAAATTTATCAGTCGCAAAAGTGTATTAGGAGATCTTTTTGCCGACATCAAAAATATAGCTCCGGAAGACCGAAAGGCTTTTGGACAGGAGGTAAATGAAGTAAAACAATTAGCAGAAGAAAAATTCAAGGAGCTGATTGCCGGATTGGAAAGTGCTGATACAGGAAATAAATCTTCTGCTCCAGTAGATTTGACACTTCCGCCCAATATTAATTTGGGAACTGTTCATCCACTAACCTACGTACACAATCGCATAGTCGAGATTTTCCAAAAAATAGGGTTTAATGTAGCGGATGGCCCAGAAATTGAAGATGATTTCCACAATTTCACCGCTTTGAATTTCCCTGAAAATCACCCTGCCCGTGAAATGCAAGACACTTTCTTTATTGAAAGCAATCCTGATATTGCACTTAGAACGCATACTTCTTCAGTGCAAATCAGAATTATGGAAAACCAGAAACCACCATTTAGGGCATTGGCACCTGGTCGTGTTTTCAGAAATGAAGCTATTTCAGCTCGTGCACATTGTTTTTTCCATCAGGTAGAAGGCTTTTTTGTGGATAAAAATGTGGGTTTGGTGGATTTAAAACAGACTTTATATTATTTTGCCAAAGAGCTTTTCGGCCAAGATACTAAAGTCAGATTCCGTCCTTCTTATTTCCCTTTTACGGAGCCAAGCGCGGAAATGGATATTTCCTGCAACATATGTAAAGGCAAAGGCTGTAATATTTGTAAATATTCCGGATGGGTAGAAATTTTAGGCTCAGGAATGATTGACCCTAATGTGTTAGAAAATTGCGGAATTGATTCTGAAGAATATACAGGTTTTGCTTTCGGTATGGGAATTGAGCGAATTGCCATGCTAAAGTTTCAGGTAAATGATTTAAGACTTTATTCAGAAAATGATGTTCGCTTCTTAAATCAGTTTAAGCATTTGAGTTAAAAAGAAGTATTAAATGAAATTAAAAGACATTAAAAGCATAGGAATAGTAGGAGCAGGAACGATGGGTTCAGGGATTGCTCAAATGAGCGCAATGGCCGGTTACCAAACCATTATTTTTGATATTCAAGAATCTGCTTTGGAAAAAGCCAAATCTGCCGTTACCAAAAACCTGGAGAAAGGAATTGAAAAAGGTAAAGTAACTCAAGAGCAAAAAGATGCTTGTCTTCAAAATATTAGTTTCATATCTAAACTGGATGAGCTTAAAGCAGATGTTATAATAGAAGCAGTAGTTGAAAAGCTGCAGGTAAAAATTGACATTTTCAGTCAGCTTGAAAAAATCAATTCTGAAAGCACCATTTTAGCTACCAATACCTCTTCTATTCCCATCACCCAAATTGGTGCTGGACTTCAAAACCCTGAAAGACTGGTGGGCATGCATTTTTTCAATCCTGCCCACATTATGAAATTAGTCGAAGTTATTTCTGGAGCAGCTACCAATCCAGAAATTGCACAAACCACTAAAGCATTAGCAGAAAAAATGGGCAAAAAAGCCGTGATGGCAAAAGATTCGCCAGGTTTTATCGTTAACCGTGTGGCGCGCCATTTTTATGTGGAGTCTTTAAAAATAGCCGAAGAAAATGTAGCCGATTTCGAACAAATTGACAGATTAGTGGAAAGTTCGGGATTTAAAATGGGTCCTTTTCGGTTAATGGATTTAATAGGCGTTGATACTAACTTTTCAGTAACCAAGTCAATGTTTGAATCATTTTATTATGACAGCAAATTCAGACCAAGCAGAATTCAACAACAAAAAGTGGATGCCGGCCACCATGGAAGAAAAAGCGGTAAAGGGTTTTATGACTATAATTAAGAAATTTTCTTTTCTATTATTTTTTCCTCTCCTTATGTTTTTAAGTTGTGGAGAAGAAAACCCTGAGGTATATTTTGATGAGTTACCATATCCTGATCCCTTTCAATTATCGCTCAACCTCGATTTAGTCAGCTATCAAAGTTTGCAGTTTGAAAAAAATGTGGTTTTACCCGATGTGGGTTTAAATGGAGTAATAGTAGTCAAAAGGGCTGAAAACGACTATGCCGCTTTTGAAAGAACATGTCCTTACGAGCCTGAAAAGGAATGTTCTATTGTTTCCATGAATGCAGGACAACAATATTTGGAATGTGAATGTGGAAACTCTTTCTATAATTTAAGTGGATACCCTACCAATAGTCCATCCCCTAGAAAACTGAGAGAATATTATACTAGCCTTTCGGGAAGAAATTTATATATAGATAATACTATTGTGAATAGTGAGAATAGGTAGAAGAATGGGCATGCGTTAAGAAACGCGCGCCAGCTTGAAAGCTTAAGCTAGCTCAGAATTATGTGCTGATGCGAGCTTCCCACCTCGTACCTTTTATACATTAAACCTCTTAAAAAACAATTAATGGAAACTCTCCTCCTTTTATCTCCAATCTATAATTCTTAAATCAATTCTTTCCATTAATTTTAAGCTATGGAAAAAATGAACTGGCTAAAATTACTAAACCCAAATCGCTTAGAGCAAAGCACTAATACCAATCAATCTTCCGCACGCTCTTTTTTCGAGCAAGATTACGATAGAATTATTTTTTCTCATCCTTTTCGTAGGTTGCAGGATAAAACACAGGTTGTTCCTTTACCCGAGGAAGATTTTGTGCATACTCGGTTAACACACAGCTTAGAAGTAAGTAGCGTAGGTCGTTCCCTCGGTAAAAAAGTGGGGGAATCCATAGTGGAAAAATACTCTGAATTGCAGGAATCGGGCTTTTCATCCTTTGATTTTGGAGCTATTGTAGCAGCTGCTTCTCTAGCGCATGACATAGGAAACCCGCCTTTCGGCCATTCAGGTGAAGATGCTATTTCAGCATTTTTCAAAAACAGCTCTTTAGGAAAATGGATTCAATCACAAGTTTCAGTAGAAGAATGGGAAGACTTAATAAACTTTGAAGGGAATGCGCAAGGTTTTCGTTTGTTCAACAGACCTGATAATCAGGGAATAAAATTAACTTACAGCACTTTAGCTGCATTTAGTAAATATCCCCGAACTGCCCATCTTTTTGAAAAAGATGACAGCAGAAAAAGCCAGAAGAAATACGGTTTCTTTCAAACTGAAAAGCAATATTTTGAAGAATTAGCAAATGAATTAGGCTTGATTCGATTATCCAACGAAATGAGTTGGGTGCGTCATCCGCTTACATTTTTAGTGGAAGCAGCAGATGATATTTGCTATCATGTAATTGACCTAGAAGATGGTTGCCGATTGGGTTGGGTTCCTTACGAACAAGCGCGTGATTTATTAGCCAATGTTTTAGGGGATTCCTATTTGCCAGAAAAGCTAGAAAAAACAAAAGGGAAAAATGAAAAGATAGCTTATTTAAGAGCATTATGCATCAACAAACTCATCAACGAATGCGCTGAGGTTTTCATGGCAAATGAAGAAGACATTTTGACTGGGAAATTTGATTCTGCTTTAATGAGCAAAGTTCCTTCAAAAAGAGTGCTGAGTAATATCATAGAAGTATCCATTCAGAAAATCTATCGCTCGCATTTAGTTTTGGAAACAGAAGTGGTAGGCCATAGAGTTTTAGAAGGTTTGTTGGAAGAATTTTTGGGAGCAGCAATTGCACAAAAAGGAATAGAGGAATCGAGCAAAAAAGATTTAACCGTTTTCAGATTATTACCTGAAACTTATCAAGAATTAATCACCGATACAGCAAGCCTTTATGAAATCAGTTTGTTATGTATTGATTACATTAGTGGCATGACAGATCGATATGCTATAAATCTTTACCGAAAACTAAAAGGAATCAGCTTACCCGGAATGAAGTAAAGCATGAAACTGCTTGAGTTTACTAAGGTAACTATATTTAAAAAGGTAAACGTATTTATTTGTTGGCAATAAAGTAAAAAGTGATCTAGAAAAATCAGAAATAGTATAAAATGAATTATATCATTGAAAATGAAAAGCTGACTCTGCAATATATACCTGGGAATGGAGCTTGGACATATCAATTGATTATACCAAACACAAAAGGCATTAAAGGCAAATGGGGAGAATTAAAAGTTTCAGGAACGATAGATGGTTTTGAAATAAAGAACAAGAACTTAGGACCTGTAAAAAATTCTGATAAGAAAATGTCTGTTAATTCTGAAATAAGGAACGCAATTAACAAAAAAGGTGGTGACGCTGTGATGGTGACTTTATATCTTGAAAATCAAGTTGAAGAAAATGATAAGAACGAAATTTTAGAATGCTTCAAGGATGCACAAGTATTAAGCACTTTTGAGAACTTAAGTAAAAATCAACGTGAAGATATTTTTCATGAAATAAATACTGTAGCAACTGACAATCAAAAAGCCGAAAAAATAGTATCCATAATTGAGAAACTTGGAAATAAAATGTACGAAACGGAATAAACACTCTTGCCAAGTTAGGATTATCTGTTTTCGAAAAATTAAAATTTAACCATCCTTTAAAGGGGATACGGAAATACGAGACTTTTTAAACGTATATGAAGACTACAGTCAATTTTGTTACCGTGTAGAAAAACGAAAGCAAAGTCCTTTGTCTCTAGACTTATTAAATAGTACTCTTAATTTCCTTTTCTAGGGTATAGAATAAATCTAGGCTTTCAGCAGCATTCTCATTCACAAAATAATCTGCTACCGTAATGGATTTAACCAAGGCATTATCGGCCTGATCTAATTTATTGCGGTTAACTCTATTTAAAAATTCGTAAGGAATTCTCAATAAAGGCGCAGGGAGACGGTACTGCAAGTTGAGAATATCGAATTTGGTTATTTTCTTAACCGACTGACGGTTTTTCTCATGATAATCCATCACTTTATCATTACCCGCAATGCCATTCGCTTCTACTTTTGAGAAAATGCTTTTGCAAAGCGCTTCCAATTCAGGAGCAAAATACTCTCTGACATGCCAAGGGTTTCTCGTAAGCGTCATTTTTTTATTCGGAGTGGAAATAATTGCTTTTCCTCCCGGTTTTAACACTCGATGAATTTCTTTCAAATAGCTTTTATCATCTTTAATATGCTCTATTACCTGAAAGGAAACGACTCTATCAAAGCTATTATCTTCAATATCAGTTAATGGCGGAATATGCATGGCATTAAAATCCGCTTGAGGATATTCAGCTTGCAATTCGTCCGTTAAGCTTTTGTATTTATCTATGCCCGTATAATGATCGGCTGCATTCACTAAAATTTCCAAGCCTCTTCCCGTTCCACATCCAATTTCTAATAAGTTTCCTTCAATTTGCGGTTGTACATATACATAAGCTGCCAATAAACGTTGGTGAATTGGATTATCAGAAGCTATGGAATCAGATGTAATTTCTGTGGTTGAGACTTTGGACATAATATTATGCTTAGCTAACTTTTAAGGCTTTTTTAATACTATCTAAAAATGATGGTTGCTGTTTTTCCTCTTGGTGCTCAGGAAAAATGGTGTCATGAAAAGTAATATCCTCTGTTTCCTTTTTGGTATAAAAAGTAGCAGAAAACATTTTTCTTTCTTCTTTATCCGGACATTCCAATGGTTTGGTATAGCCATAATAAGAAGTATCTTTCACTTCAAAGATCACCGCTCTGTTAAATCTACAAGAAACAGCCTTTTTACATTTAGATACGCAATCATTCCACATCTCTAACGCACCATTCCATTCTGGTTTCCATCTTGGGGTAAGGTAAAGCTGAAGATTAAGTCTTCTTTGCACATCTTTTTCAGGGTGAATATTAAAATCCACATGCACATCTTCAAAGGAGCCTTTTTTACCTTTTTGAATGCCTACCCCAAAACCATCATTGGTGATGAATGCATTTTTAATACCTGTTACCTTTTCAATAAACTCCAGAAATTGCGGCTTGGCAATTTCTTCTTTTAAAAGGTTGAATAGGCGAGGATAATCCTCAAACTTATCACCCTCCAGTTTATTTTCATGTTTATCCTTTTTGGGTTTATTGAAAAGCTCATCTTCAGGAAAGAAATTATGAAGTTTTTCTGCAACCTCCGTTGACAAAAAGTCATCCAGGATAAGGTGGTGAAAAGGTTTGGAAGATTCGAATTCTTCCTTGTACTGCTCGATTTGTTCTTGACTAAAGTGCTTACTTTGAATAAGTTCCATAAAGGAATTTAAAATTTCGTGGCGCAAATATACACTTCAAATGTAGTTTGCTAACATAAAAAGTAAAATATTTCCCTGCTTATTTTTAATATTTCATTCCATCTTTCGATGAATGAGCTTTATAGCAGGTGCAAACAAACTTATAAACCCTTTTTTAATTTAAAAAGTGCCAGGTTTTCTATTTTAAAAATTAAATATTTATCGTCTCAAGGTAGGAAAAAGCATAGGTGTTCGCTTTTTATATTCCTTATATTTATCACCAAAATGCGCTATCAATCTTATTTCCTCATAATGAATTCCAATCAATAGGTAAATCAAGATACAAATAGCATGTAACAAATTGGTGTAAGTAGGGCTAAATATCACAAAGCCAAGGATACCTAAAATTAATGCGGTATAAAGTGGGTGGCGCATACGGGCATATATTCCACTTGTAATAAGTGTTTGCTTTTGTTCTGGTTTAATTCCCATGAATTCAGAAAAACTAATGGGTCTAAAAGCTAATTTAGCCAGCAAAAAACCAAATGTTGCAATAATTAAACCTATTGCTTTGCTTGTTTGATCTTTAGGAAATAAATATTCTGGAGAAATAGTACTTCCTAATAGAAGAATGAATAAAACTGCTAAGATTGAAATGATATTATATAACCTACGATAATTCACAGGTTTTAAATTCATTTTATCCTTAAGAAGTCTAGATGCTAAAACAGAATGGGCAATGCCAAATATGAGCCATGCTATTATTATAGGTAAATATTGCAGATATTGATTCATCCTTTAACCCAATTTACTTTATCATTGATTGGTGATCTTTTGCCTTCTGGCCAAAAACCTTCTTTAGGCATTCCTACATACAAAAAGCCCAATAATTTATCTTCTTTTTCGACGTGCCTAACGCTTTTTTGGCTTCCTCCATATAAGTGATTCCGCCTGAACCCCAATAGCAACCTACGCCATAGGCACTTGCCGTTAACTGCATATTTTGAACAGCTGCAGCTACGGCCGCAACTTCTTCTTCCACAGGAATGCTCTGTTTTTCATCTCTTTTCATTCCAATTGCGATCACATGTGATGCCATCAATGGTTTGTTTCTCAACTTCTCCATCTTAGATTCATCAAAATTACCGTTTGCGGTCGAAACTTCCTTATATATATCAGATTGAAATTTTCCTAGTTGATCTAAACCATTTTCAGTAAAAACAATAAACCGCCAGGGTTCAGTATGTTTATGATTCGGTGCCCAGTTGGCATTTTCCAACATTTGCTCAATTATCATATCATCCACTTTTTCACCTGTATATTGTGCAGGATAAATAGATCTTCTGGTTCTGATTAAGTCGTTAATTTCTTCGATATTAAATGTTTTATGCATTATCTTTTTTCATTTTTAACCTAGATTTGGAAAAAGGGTTACAGCTATGTATTTTTATTGATATTCATTTTATGATATGACAAAAATAATTTCATTTATCTCAAGAAAAGGAGGGACTGGTAAAACTACCAGCGCCATCCACTTTGCTACCATGTTGCATAGTTTAGGCCATTCGTTGGCTATGTTGGAAACCGACACCAATTATACCCTCAATACTTTGAGAAAAATGGAACTCTATAAAACAGGAGCAAAAGAATCCGCTGTTTTCCCAATTATCGGTTCCGAAGATCACAAAGCTTTAAAAGACATCGAACAATTAAAAAGCCAAAATTTGGATTTTATTGTGGTAGATAGTGCAGGAAAAACTACAGACGAACATATTAAAAAGCTGAGTTTGAATAGCGATTTGGTAATAGTTCCCACTAGCCTTACACCTAATGATTTGCTGGTGACTTACCAGACAGTGGAAGATATAAAGCCTGCTTTAGAAGAAAATAAGAACTTAAAAATATTGGTTTTGCCAAATAGAGTGCATTCTGCTACCAAAATTGATACGGTAAAAGATGCACTATCTGAGTTAGACGCTGAAATTTTGGAAGTAAAAGTTCCTGCAAAAAATATTTTCGCTAATTTCAGTACTATTCTGGCAGAAAAAGAATTTTTACCCATAACAAAAGCTATTCTTTCACATCTTAAATAACTGATGACCATGGCAAAGAAAAAAGATACTTTAAAGGATCTGAATGAATTTATGAAAAATCAACCTGCTCAATCGGGTGAGGAAAAGGAAGATTATTTATCCAAAAAACCTACCCGCTTAGCTGAAGTTGAAGCCTTAAAATCAGAAATTAAAAGATTGGACGATTTACCTGAAGGTGCTTTAAATGAAGATGAAATAGCGAATTTAATTAATAAAGTAGCCAAGAGCCATGAATTAACTTCAAGACAGGTTCTTTACAGAGTTTGCGAAAAAGTTTTAACCCAACAAAAGGAAAAGGAGGGCTCCGACATACTCTTAGAAAATCTTATCATTTATTTACAACATCAGGATTTGATAATGGAAAAGCTAAAATCTTAAATTTGAATTAAGCTCTAGTGGCAGAAATTGTGGCAATAGAAATTTCCGCTCCAGCCTTTTGAAGCGGTTGGCTACAAGCTTGCAAAGTTGCCCCAGTGGTTACTACATCATCTACAAGTAAAATTCGCTTGTTCTTTAAATTTTCCTTTGGAATTTTTAAGTGAAAAGTAGACTCTACATTATCAAATCTTTGAATTCTGTGTTTTCTAGTTTGGCTTTTTCTATTAACTGTTTTCTCTAAAATAGGCTCAAAAGGTATGTTTAGCTTCAAACTCATGCCTTCTGCTATTTTATGGCTTTGATTATAACCTCTTTTCCTTTGCTTTTTATAATGAATTGGCACAGTCGTAATCAAATCCCATTCATTACTAAAATAGTCGGACAATTGTTCGCCATAAATTTCCCCCAACAAAAGCCCTATCGCTTCGTTTCCCTCATATTTCAGTTGGTGTAAAAGGTGTTGAATTACAGTATCTTTTTGAAACCAGGCATAAGCCATAGCATATTTCAAATTGGGGATTTCAAAAAATCTTCTGTGCAATTGATTTGGCTGATCTAAATGGAGATTCGTGACATTCAGATTGCTAAGGCAATGGCTACAAACCAAGGTTTCAGACTTCGATAAGGTTAAATTGCAGACACTGCAGTAATTAGGAAAAAATAATGACAGAAAATCTGATACAATTAGGGTAAAGTTTTGGTTTCGTAAGTTCACAACGGCTAACTTTGCAGGTTAATTTAAATTTCAAAATTGATAGTGATTTTAATTTATGAAATCGACATTAAAAATCCAACTTCGAATTTAACACCAATCGAAGTTGATTTTTAATCAAAGATTCCATATGCCCATTAAAAGTTATATAATACATATGAATAAAGTAGAAGAATTCAACGAATATCGTGCAAAAATGAACGATAAAATCGTGGGGAGCAATAATAAAATCCTTAAGCGAATATTCAATCTTGACACCAATGCTTTTGCAGAAGGCAGTGTGGACAAAAAAACTAAAGAAATGATTGGTCTTTCTTCCTCCATGGTTTTACGTTGCGATGATTGTGTTCGCTATCATTTAGGAAAATGTTTTGAATTGGGCGTTACTGAGGATCAGGTTTTTGAAGTGTTTTCTATCGCAAACTTAATTGGAGGAACGATTGTAATTCCACATTTGAGAAGAGCTGTCGAATATTGGGAATATTTGAAAGAAAACGGGAATGATTAAAAAAGACCTTGAACTCGAAAGAAGATGGCAGGCACTTCGGTTAGCCTTAAAAGATTCTATTGGCAGAAAACCAAAAGATCTTAATGCCATACTTTTTTTAATTGGAGTTCAAGAGCTAGGTAAAGGGCCGCATACATTCAGTAAAGAAGAAAAACAGGATTTAATGCATATTGCGATTTGCAAAGTTTTAAGTCTTTCAGGTTTTTATGAATTGGAAGGAATGGACGAAAATGGGTGGCCACATTGGAAGGGAATTAAAAAACTTCCGCATTTTGACTTATTAGAACAGGAAAAATTGCTTAAAATGCATGTAATTGAGTATTTTGAGCAAGAAATTGGTTTAGAATTTTAATTTGGTATAATTATATATGAATATCATTTCTTATAACGTAAATGGAATTAGGGCTGCCGAAAGAAAAGGCTTAAGCGAATGGCTAAAAAATGAACAGCCTGATATTTTTTGCATCCAAGAACTGAAAGCAAATAAAGACCAAATTGACACTACTGTTTTTGAAGATTTAGGATATCATATTTATTGGCATTCAGCAGAGAAAAAGGGATATAGCGGAGTAGGTATTTTCACCAAAATAAAACCTGAAAATGTAGAAGTGGGATGTGGGATGCCACAATACGACAGAGAGGGTCGGGTAATTAGAGCTGATTTTAAAGAATTTTCAGTAATCTGTACTTATATGCCAAGTGGCTCCAGCGGTGATCCCCGTCAGGATTTCAAAATGGAATGGTTGGCCGATTTCAGAAAATATATTCAAGAATTAAAGAAAGACTTTCCCAATTTATTAATCTGCGGAGATTATAATATTTGTCATCAGCCGATCGATATTCATGATCCTGTTCGAAATAAAAACAGCTCTGGTTTTCTACCCGAAGAACGTGAATGGATGACCGAGTTTTTAAATGATGGCTTTATCGACAGTTTTAGACAATTAAATAAAGAACCCGATCAATATAGCTGGTGGAGTTATCGCTCTGCGGCCAGAGAAAGAAATAAAGGTTGGAGAATTGATTACCATATGCTTTCTGAAAATCTTCTCAATAAACTTCAAGCAGCTGACATTTTACAAGAAGTAAAGCATTCTGACCACTGTCCAGTAAAAATTGAGTTAGATGTTTCATAAAGCTGATAATATATTGGAAATCATTGTTTTAAATTTCCCGTTACTACTGAGGTGAAGCAAAACAGCAACATAACGGAAGTTCTTAATAAGTTGAAAGCTTATAAGCGCAAATACTATTTAAACAAAATAGTAAAGGGGCTTATATTAAATTTAGCTTTTTTCCTATTTATATTATTGATTTCCAGTTGGTTGGAATACAGTTTTCAAATGGAAAGTTCTGGCAGAACTGTTGTTTTTCTAATCTCTGCCTTGAGTATAGTCTTTTTTCTAATTAGATATCTTTTCATCCCAAGTTATCACTTGATACAAAACGGTAAACATTTAAGTGATAAAGAAGCCGCCAAGCAAATCGGCAAATATTTCCCTGAAATAAGTGATAAGCTTCTGAATATCATACAGTTAAATGACTTAACAACTCGTGAAAACAGCTTGATCACGGCCAGTATCAATCAGAAATATGAAAAAATATCCTTATTAAATTTTAAGGAAAGTATTAACATAAGAAATGCTAATGCTGGCTACTTGCCTTATGTAGTTATTCCATCTGTCATAATTGGGTTAATTCTTATGTTTTCTCCTAATATGATAACAGAAGGAAGTTATAGAATCATAAAATTTAATGAAGAATTCATACCTAAAGCACCGTTCAAATTTTTTATTGAAAATGATAATTTGAAAGGATTTAAAGGAGAAAACTTTAGTCTGAAAGCCAAACTTGAGGGAAGTGAATTACCAAACGAGTTATTTATCAATAAGGATGGCATAAAACAGAAATTTGAAAAAGTTTCAAATAATGAATACCAATTTGTCATCAAGAATATTCAGAAGGATGTGAATTTCAGGCTTGAAGCTGCTGGATTCAATTCTGGAGACTATCAGCTAAAGGTTTATGAAAAACCAAGAGTTCAGGATATGAACATTACCCTAGATTATCCAGATTACATAGGAAGCAAAACAGAAAGAGTAAATAACTCTGGTAATTTGATAGTGCCTGAGGGAACAGAAGCTAATTGGTTGATTAAAAGTAAATCAAGTGATCAAATTTTATTTAAAGGAGAAAAAGATAGTGTTGAATTCAGTAAAATTGAAGATAACACATTCAACTTATCCAAAAAATTGACAAATAGTTTAACCTATGAATTAAACTTATTTAATAAAGATGCTGATTATAATCAAAAAATAAGCTATTCTATTGAAGTAATCAAAGATAAGTATCCTGAAATAAATCTTAATCCAATAAACGACAGCACCTATTTTAGTCAAGTGGCACTTGCTGGTGAAATAAGTGATGATTATGGGTTTTCACAATTAAGAATTGTTTATAATAAAACTCAAAATGGGGAATCTCTAGAAAAAGGATCAATTCCACTTCCTTTTGATAGAAAAATACTCAACCAAAAATATTTTAAAGTATGGGAAGTAGATTCTTTATTAAAGGACAATGATGTAGAACTAGAATACTATGTTGAAGTAGCCGATAATGATGGAATTAATGGGGCAAAATATTCAAAAAGTGCCACCTACACTTTTCAATTACCAAACGAAGAAGCAATAGAAGAGGAAATTAAAAAAACAAGTCAATCAACTGAAAATCAACTAGATAAAAACATTAAATCAACTTCAGAAACAAATAAAAAACTGGAAGAATTAGAGGAAATCTTGAAGACCAAGAGAAATTTAGATTGGGAAGATAAAAAATTGATAGAAGATATTTTTCAAGAGCGAGAGGATAGGAGAAAAGAACTAGAGAAAATTAAAAACGAATTAGAGAAGAACAGAGCCAAAAGAGATCGTTTTAATAAACAATACCCTAAAACTGAAGAAAAATCTAAACAGCTCGAAAGTTTGATGGAAGAGATGCTTCAAGACGAGAATGAAGAGTTGATGGAAAAAATTAAATCCTTATTAGAAGAACAAAATGAATCAGATGAATTCCGCGAATCTGTTGAAGATCTCAAAAAGCAAGAAAAGAACAAGCTTAAAGAAATGGAAAGGCTTATGGAGCTTTTCAAAAGAATGGAGATCGAATACGATATGAAGCAAGTAGGGGAAAGTGTTAAAGAACTTGAAAAGGAACAAAAAGCCCTAGCTGAAGAGAACGAGCCAAAAGAAGAAGAAGAGAGTTCCTCTAAAAGTGAAGAAGAAAATAATACAGAAAATGAAGATGCGGACGAAGAATTTAAATCAAAAGAAGAACAGGAAAAGGCCATAGAAGAACAAAAGGAATTAAATGAAAAATTTGAAAAAATTCAGGAAGAACTAAGAGACATTGAAAAGCGCAATCAATCTTTAAAACAACCTAATCAACTTCAGGATACCAAAGAGCAAGAAAATGAAATAGATTTAAGCCAGCAAAACAGCTTGCAGGAAATGCAAGAAAATGATAAAAGCGGGGCAGGTGAGCAGCAAAAAAAGTCTTCTGAGGAAATGAAGAAAATGTCTGAAATGCTTTCTTCCATGCAAATGAGTATGGAAATGGAAGCTTTACAAGAAAATATAGATGATTTGAGAAATATAGTGGACAATCTCTTGAAGCTTTCTTTCAGACAAGAAGAATTAATGAAAGACTTCCGAGAAGTAAATCCAAGTGACCCACGCTTCATAAGTTTATCTGAGAAACAGCTTGCCATGCAAGACGATGCTAAAATAGTTGAAGACAGCCTTACTTCACTAGCAGAGCGTGTTTTTCAGCTTAAAAACTTTATTAATAAGGAACTAGACCAAATGAATGAATCTATGGAGTCTAGTATTAAAGCATTACGAGAAAGAGAAAATGGTAAAGCCATAGGAGAACAACAATTTGCCATGACTGCCATGAACAATCTTGCACTGATGCTTGATGATGTTTTGGAGCAAATGCAGATGCAAATGCAATCATCTATGGGAATGGGGCAACAATCGAAAGGCAATGAGCAAACACCAAGTTTATCTGAAATGCAGAAATCCCTTAATCAACAAACAAAAGAGTTAAGTGAAGGGCAGAAGCAAGGAAGGCAATTTTCCGAAAAACTTGGAGAATTAGCTGGAGAACAAGCTAAAATCAGAAAAATGATGGAAGAGCTTGAAAAACAATTGGGTAAAGATGGTGATGAAGGCGGAAAAGAAAATGGTGGTAATACTGGTGATATCTCTGAAGAAATGGAGAAAATAGAAGAAGATTTAGTCAACAAAAGATTAGATCGTCAACTAATAGAAAGACAACAAAAAATTGTTACTCGATTACTGGAGTCTGAAAAGGCAAGGGAAGAGCAAGAAGAAAAGGATGAAAGAAAAGGGGAAACCGCCACTGAATATGAAAGAGACCGAATCCCAAATGCATTTGAAGAGTATATAAAAGAAAAGGAAAAAGAAATTGAGCAACTTAGAAATGTACCGCCCAATTTTACGCCTTACTATAAAAATGAAATTAATAAGTATTATAATCGATTAAAATCTAAAGAAAACCTAATACGATGAGTGAAATCAGTATAAGTATTCCATCTCTCAGCGAGAACATAAGAATAGTTGAGAGCTTTATTGACAATGCTAAAGAGAAGTTTGACTTGAATGATGACATTTACGGCAATATTATGATAGCCGTAACAGAGTCTGTCAACAATGCCATCCTGCATGGAAACGAAAGCAATAAAGACAAAAATGTTTTTTTAACACTAAACATGGAAGACAACACTATTGTCTTTAATGTTTCTGACGAAGGCAAAGGCTTTGATTATAATTCACTTCCTGATCCAACTGCACCAGAAAATATAGATAAGCCAGGAGGAAGAGGAATATTCTTAATGAAAGCTTTAAGTGATGAATTGAGCTTTGAAGATGATGGCAAAAAAGTAAAACTAAGCTTTTATATCAGTTAATTAATGAGTGAAATATACTTTTTTAAAGAGGATTGTCAGATAGATTTAAGAAAGCTAAAAAAGTATAAGGCTTGGCTTAAGAAGCTAGCAAACCTCTACAGTTATGAAATACTAGAGCTGAATTACATATTTTGCTCTGATAAATATTTACATAAAATCAATTTGGATTATTTAAATCATGATACTTATACTGATATCATCACCTTTGATTTAGGAGAAGAATCCGAAAATAAAGAAATAGAGTCTGATATATTTATTAGCCTGGAAAGAGTAAAGGAAAATGCAGCTAAATTAAATTCCCTCTGGACAGAGGAGCTGAGCAGAGTTATGGCACATGGATTGCTACACCTTGTAGGATTCAAGGATAAAACGGATTCAGAACAAAAAGAAATGAGATTAGCGGAAGATCAAGCGCTAGAATTATTATAGATAGTAAGGTGTTCCACGTGGAACACTTCAAAGTAAACTAAAATTAGAAAACAGGTGTTCCACGTGGAACACTTTTCATAATAATATTGATATGTTTCAAGATTACGATTTAATTGTAGTAGGAGGGGGTCATGCCGGTTGCGAAGCAGCAGCTGCTGCAGCAAATATGGGTTCGAAAGTATTACTCGCTACAATGAATATGAACACTATTGCGCAAATGTCATGCAACCCCGCAGTAGGTGGGGTAGCTAAAGGGCAAATTGTAAGAGAAATAGATGCTTTAGGCGGATATTCTGGAATCATTGCCGATAAATCCATGATTCAATTTAGAATGCTCAATAAATCAAAAGGCCCTGCAATGTGGTCTCCTAGGACACAAAATGATAGAATGCGCTTTGCGGAAGAGTGGAGATTACAATTAGAAAGAATCCCAAATGTTGACTTTTGGCAGGAAATGGTCTCTGGTATCATTGTAGAAGATCATAAGGTAGTAGGAATTGAAACCAGTATGGGTTTAAAGATAAAAGCAAAGGCTGTTGTCTTAACTAATGGTACATTCCTAAATGGCTTGATACATATAGGTGAAAAACAGTTTGGTGGGGGTAGATCAGCAGAAAGAGCTTCTAAAGGTATAACTGAACAATTAGAAGACCTAGGCTTTGAATCTGGAAGAATGAAGACAGGTACACCTCCAAGAGTGGATGGTAGAACGATTGACTACTCTAAAATAGAAGAACAAAAAGGAGATGAACAACCTGAAAAATTCTCTTTTACAAAAGAAACTAAAGTGCTTGATAGACAAAGAAGCTGTCACATTACCTATACAAATCCTCTCGTTCACGAGATTTTGGAAGAAGGATTTGAAAGATCGCCCATGTTTAATGGTAGAATTCAAGGTTTAGGCCCAAGATACTGTCCATCTATAGAAGATAAGATTAATCGATTTGCAGAAAGAAATAGACATCAAATATTTGTTGAGCCTGAAGGTTGGGATACAGTAGAAGTTTATGTTAATGGATTTTCTACTTCATTACCAGAAGATATCCAATATAAAGCCATAAGAGAAATTGAAGGGTTTAAGGATGTTAAAATGTTCCGTCCTGGTTATGCGATTGAATATGACTTCTTTCCTCCAACTCAATTAAAAACTACATTAGAAACAAAATTAGTGGAGAACCTTTATTTCGCAGGACAAATAAACGGAACTACAGGATACGAGGAAGCAGCTTGCCAGGGATTAATGGCTGGCATAAATGCACATCTAAAGATCAATGATAAAGATCCATTTATACTAAGTAGATCCGAAGCTTATATAGGAGTATTGATTGATGACTTAATTAACAAAGGTACAGACGAACCTTACAGAATGTTTACTTCCAGAGCTGAACATAGAATCCTATTAAGACAAGATAATGCAGATGTTAGATTAACACCTCTAGGACATCTAATTGGTTTAGCTTCTGATGAGAGAATGAAGTATGTTGAAGAAAAACAATCCCATATTGACGCCTTTATTGAAAACTTAAAGTCTCATAAAGTTAAGCCTAATAGTGTCAATGAAAATCTAGCAAATGTTAATTCATCCCCTATTAAAGAGAAGGCAACTGCATATAGCATTTTAAAGAGGCCTGAAATTAGCTTTAAGGAATTACAACAAATAGAAACTGAATTAAATCAAATTATAAATGGATATAGTAAAGAAGTAATCGAAGCTTCAGAAATTCATATCAAATATGAAAGCTATATTGAAAAGGAAAATCAATTGATTGAAAAGATGAAAAACCTGGAAGATTTAAAAATCAAGGATTCACTAGATTTTGATCAAATTCCTGCTTTATCAGCTGAAGCTAAAGAAAAATTCAGAAAGGTTAGGCCACAGACATTAGGACAAGCATCAAGGATTAGCGGAGTAACTCCAGCAGATATTTCAATTTTAATGGTTTATTTAGGAAGGTAAATATGTACGAAAAACTTAACGAATGCCCCGTTTGTAGTGCTTCGAATTTAAAAAATCATCTAGTTGTTAAAGATCATTCCGTTAGTCAGGAAAGCTTTAATATAATGCTTTGTGATAATTGTAATTTCCAATTTACAAACCCAAGACCTAGTGAAGAAGAAATAGGGAAATACTATCAGTCAGAAGAATATATCTCGCATTCAGATAAAGCAAATTCTCCTATTAATTTTATATATAAACTAGCGAGAAAATACGCCCTAGCCTCAAAAAGAAAGTTGATAAATTCTGTGGCAAAAGAAAAGAAAGGAAGACTTCTTGACTATGGATGTGGTACTGGTTATTTTCTTGAAACCATGAAAGAAAATGGTTGGAAAACCTATGGATTAGAACCAAATGAACAGGCAAGAAAAATTGCAAATACTAAATCAAAAGTAAAAGAAAGTTTAGAAGAATTAAATCTTAAGAATAAGAAGTTTGATATTATTACATTGTGGCATGTATTAGAACACATACACAATATAAATGATACCATTAAAGTTCTTAAGACAATATTAAAAGAAAAAGGTAAAATCGTAATAGCTGTCCCTAATATTGAAAGCTACGAACAAGGAGTTTTTAAAGAAGATTGGGCAGCTTATGATGTACCACGCCACCTCTATCATTTTAGCCAAGAGACTATGAAGACACTCATGCTCAAGCATGGTCTTAAAATTAAGAAAGTATACCCAATGAAATTGGATGCATATTATATTAGCCTATTAAGCAACAAATACAAATTCAATAAAAATAAATTCCTAAAATCATTCTTAACTGGCTATAAATCAAACAGTTATGCAAGTTCTAACAAGAATAATTACTCAAGTCTTATATACGTTATCAAAAAATGATTAGAAAGCTTTTATCTTTATCTATTATAATAATAATTTATGCTTGTGCTACTGTTCAAAGTCCTACAGGAGGGGAGAAAGATGAAAAAGCACCTGTTCTATACGAGTCCAATCCTAAAAACCAATCCATAAATTTTAAAGGCAAAGAAATTAAATTGTTTTTTAATGAGTGGATGAAACTGGAACAACTTGACAATGAATTGATCATTACTCCTAGAGAGGATATAGAATTTGAAGCTTCACTCAAAAAACAAGAATTAATCATTACACTAGAAGAAAAATTAAAAGATTCAACAACCTATACATTTAATTTTAGAAAAGCTCTAAAAGATATAACTGAAGGAAATTTATGGGAAGATCCAATAATTGCCTTTAGCACGGGACCATTCCTTGATTCACTAGAAGTATCAGGTACTGTATTAGATATTAAAAATAATTCAAAACAAGAAGGTTTTCTAGTAGGCTTATACTCTAATGAATATGATACTGCTAATATGAGGCAAGGTAAACCCGTATACTTCACCACAACAGATAAAGAGGGAAACTATAAAATGGAAAACCTCAAGGCTGGAAGTTATAAACTGTACACCTTTAAAGATAGTAATGATAATTTAATAAATAACCCCCAATCAGAACCTTTTGGATTTCACTCTGAAGTAATTGAATTATATGACAGTATTGGTAATATCAATATGAATACCTATAGTAGAAATGAAGATACTTTGAAACTAAAAAAGTTTAGTCCAGTTGGTAAAGATTTTACAATTCAATATAACAAAGGTTTACAGAGTTATTCTATATTAAACCCGAAAGATTCCAATCAATTTATTTATGCTAACGACATAGAAAAATCAAAACATTTAAAAATCTATAAGGAAAACTTTCCAAAACACGGATATGATACAGACTCAACTTTACTAATTGTTAATGTTTCAGATTCGATTGGTAATGAAAGAAGTAATTCTGTATATTTCAAATTAAGAGAAAGTAGATTATCAAACGACAGTATTCAGATAACTGGCAAACCAAACGCAAAAATAACGTCAGGCAACCAAGAATTTAATATTGAATTTTCAAAGCCAGTTCATACAATAAATTATGATTCAATAGAACTTAGGATCGATACAATTCCTATTTATAAATTTACAGATGAAGATTTAGTATTATCAAAAAATAGAAAACAAATCAAAATCAATTCACTAATTGATAAGGACGAAATACAAAATATAACTGATAGTCTATCTGAGCTAAAAAGTAAGCTAAGTACCGATAGTTTAAAAAATAATAGAACCGATAGTACTACTGTTTCTGATTCAATCAAAACTCAGGATAATGAATTAGAAGAACCAAATCCAACGATCGGTAGAGATTCAAGGAGTGGAACATCTTCACAGAATGGCTCAATGAAACTTCAACTATACTTAGGTAAAGCAGCCTTTTTGGGAATAGAAAAAGATTCAACAAAAGCTACGAGTATTTCATTTAGTTTTATGAAAGCAGAAAACTATGGAATCATTAAAGGAAAAGTGATTGATCCAGCCTTTCCCTTTGTTATAGAATTACTAAATGACAAATATGAGGTTATAGATACTTTAATTAATGAAAAAGAATTTCAATTTAATTATGTAGATCCGGGAGATTATAGATTAAGATTATTGAAAGACGAAAATTCAAATCAAAAGTGGGATGCGGGTGACCCGTTTTTACTGGAGCCAGAGGAAGAATATATATATCTAAATGAGCTTATTACAGTTAAAGCAAACTGGGAAGTGATAGATAAAAACTTTAATTTCAGTGTGGATAATGAGGTGGATAATGGTGAAGAAGATGAGGACTTATAAACATTTATAAACAAATCAATTTAGATTATTGATGGATGTGAACAAAGCACTCTAATAAGTGAGCAAAAGTCCAATCTATCGACAACTTAATCCACACATAAAATATCCACTTCATCAGCTGAAATCTTATGCACAAAAAAAGTAAAAAATGTTAATTAATTAAAGTTCAATAGTTTAAAAGTTGATAATAGATAAACTTATATACATTTAATGATCAATTATGAAACTAATTATTTATAAAGCTTATTTATCCACATATCAACAGCTTTAACAATAGATAATAGTTTATATATAATTAAATAATATAATATTATGTGTGTGGAAAAGAGGAGAAAGTTAAAGAGCTAAGAAAAATGAAATATTACTTATTTACATATTTATTTTTGACAACAATCTTTTGCTTTGGTCAATCGAACCAAAAAATTAGTTTGGCTAATGCTTATTATCAGGAAGGAGAATATGACAAAGCAATTTCAGTTTATCGAGAACTGGCTGACTCTCCTCAAAATATTTCATTTATCCACAATAATTACCTTGAGATATTATATGCGAAACAATACAATAAAGAAGCAGAAAAATATTTAAAATCAGTAAATAAAAATTATCCAAATAACATAAGTTATCAAGTAGATTTTGTGGATTTTTACATCACCACAAATGATAGTACAAAAGCAGAAAAAGCGTATAGTCAAATTGAAGATCAAGTCCTTGAAAATTTAGGTAATCTAAGATCGGCAGCTCAATTTTTTATCAATAAGCAGCATCGTGAATATGCAGAGCGATTATACTTATCCGCTCGTGAAATAATGAGAGACCCTAATGCATTTGCCATACAATTAGCTACTTTATATAGATATACAAACCAAAAGGATAAAATGGTGGATGAATATTTGAAATATGCTATTGAAAGACCAGGCAATTTACGATATGTAAAAAATATGCTTCAATTATCCTTAACCGAGGAAGATGAACTTCAATCCTTTGTGGAAAAAATAATGGAGAAAATGCAGAAGGGCAATGAGAAAGATATGTATGCAGATCTTTTGATTTGGGCCAATTTGCAATTAGAAAATTTTTATGGAGCCTTTGTGCAGGCTAGAGCAATTGATAAAAGAAATCAACTTGAAGGAAAGAATAGTTTAGAAATTGGTGAGCTTGCTTTTGAAAATGAAGATTATGATGTAGCTGAAATGATTTTTTCTTATATCGTGGATAATTATCCAAATTCAAGAAATTATATAAAAGCAAAACAATTAAAGATTACAACTCAGGAAATAAAAGTTAAAAATCATTTTCCTGTAGATACTTCTGCAATTAGAAACTTGGTAGTGTCTTATAAAAAATTAATAGACGAGATAGGACTTTCTCATTATACTTTAGATGCTTATCGACAACAAGCAATGCTCCATGCGTTTTATCTTGAAGAGCATGAAAAAGCTACAGATATGCTGAAAGATATAATAAATTTTCCCAATGCAGAGGATAAAATAATTGGATTAGCTAAACTTAACTTAGGTGATATTTATGTAATTATTGAACAACCCTGGGAATCCGTTTTACTTTATTATCAAGTTGAAAAAAGCCACAAAAATGAAAATTTAGGAGAAACGGCTAAATTGAAAAATGCAAAGCTTTCCTTTTACAAAGGAGAATTTGAATTAGCACAAGAACATCTAGATATTTTAAAAAATGCAACGAGAAGAGAAATAGCAAATGATGCAATGGATTTGAGTATTTTAATTAAAAACAATACCATTTTGGATAGTACGCAAAAGGCGCTTCGCGCCTATGCTGATGTTGACCTCTTGCTTTATCAGAATAAATATCAAGATGCTCAAAATATACTAGATAGTTTAATTTTGGAATATAAAGAACACCCGATATTGGATGAGTTACTTTGGCTCAAAGCAAAAAGAAATAAAGAAACGGGTGAGTATGAAGAGGCAATAAAACTATTAAAAAGAATAGTGTTTGATATGCCTTATGATATTTTAACAGATGATGCACTTTTTGAAATGGCATTAATTTTTGAAGAATTAATTCAGGATAATGAAAAAGCAAAAGAATATTATCAACAATTGTTGACGGATTATCCAGGAAGCATATTCGTAGCAGAAGCCAGAAAACGATTCCGAAACCTTAGAGGTGATTTTGTTAATTAACTTTTCTACAGAAAAATTAAAATACCCATTCTACCATTAATGCATTCTATTTGACTACCTTTGATTTTTAATTTTTCACACCTAGAGTTCCTTTTCGTTTATGCGTTGATAGGAACAATTAAATCCTAAATATGCGATTCGAAGAACTTAATATTATTGCGCCTATCTTAAGAGCGCTAAAACAAGAAAATTATACAGAACCCACTTCCATTCAAGAACAAGCCATTCCGCTTTTGTTAGATAAGAATGACATTATGGCCAGTGCGCAAACAGGCACAGGAAAAACAGCAGCTTTTGCAATTCCTATTTTGCAGCATCTTGAAAATGAAAAAGCAAATTCAAAAAATATCAAATCATTAATTTTAACTCCCACCCGTGAATTAGCAATTCAAATAGGAGAAAGTTTTTCAACATATGGAAAATATACTTCCATCAGAAATACTGTAATTTTTGGCGGGGTAAATCAAAATAAGCAAACCACGGCCATTAGAAATGGAGTAGATGTATTGATTGCAACTCCGGGAAGATTGCTGGATTTAATGAATCAAGGTTTTATCAATTTAAAAGATATTCAATATTTTGTTTTAGATGAAGCCGATAGAATGTTGGATATGGGTTTCATTCATGATATCAGAAAAGTGATTGCGGTTTTGCCACAAAAGAGACAGTCATTATTTTTCTCGGCTACTATGCCTGATACCATAGTGGAACTTTCAAGAAAAATATTAAATAACCCGAAGAAAATAGCCGTAACTCCAGTTTCTTCTACAGCGCAAACTATTCAGCAATATTTATATTACACCAATAAATCGACCAAGAAAGATTTATTATTGCACATTTTGAAAGATCCTAAAATGGATCAGGTTTTACTTTTTGATAGAACTAAACATGGTGCAGATCGAATTGTAAAAGAACTGAAAAAGAAAAATATTTCTGCGGCTGCTATTCACGGAGACAAAGCCCAAAATCAAAGACAAAAAGCACTGAATCAATTTAAAGATAAAGAAATTCGAGTTTTAGTGGCAACTGATATTGCAGCCCGTGGAATTGATATTGATAAATTACAGTATGTGATCAATTTTGACATCCCGAATGTGGCGGAAACTTATGTACACAGAATTGGCCGATCAGGTAGGGCAGGCGAAGCTGGTGTATCCATTTCACTTTGCGAACCAGAAGAAAACGATTATTTAAGAGACATCGAAAAGTTAATCAAGCAAAAAATTCCGGTTGTGAATGAAAATCCATTTCCTCAAACGGATAAGCCTATGACCACAGCTGAGAAGAAGGAATTTGAAAAAGAAAAACAACGGAGAAAACAAGAGTTTTTTGCCAACAGAAAGAAAAACGGAAATAGGGGAGGAAGAAGGTAAACTTTCTTTTATTTTCTTCAAGTTGATTTACTCCTGCTATCTTATTTTTCGCTTTAGCGAAAAACCTTTTGTTTTCTTTTGAATCTTTTGTGGTTAAAAACTAAAGTTTGTTAATCTATACCAACGGTAGCAAATATCCACTACGACTTGTCCCGTATTGATTGGGAAAGAAACAAGAGAACACAAAAGAAAATAACTTTAGTTATTTTTCAGGATTTCAGTGAAATATAAGCTCCAAAGTTAAACTTGATAGAATTCGAAGTTAAACACACGGATTAGTGATGAAAATGAACTGTGACAAATTAAGACTAATCAATTCTGATTTTGTAATTTTAAATTTCAACTCAAAATATTCAATATGAAGCGTGCATTAATATTCATCTTATTTATTTTTAGTTCCGTTTTTTCGAATGCTCAGAAATTAATGACAGCATTTGAAAAATCAAATGGAAAAGAGACTGCTACTTATCAGGAGGGAATTAATTTTTATAAAAAATTAGCTCAGCAATTTCCTCAGATTGATATGCAGGAAATGGGCAAAACGGATAGTGGCGAGCCTTTGCACTTGGTAGTTTTTAATAAGGGGGAAAGATTTCGTTTTAATGAATTACAAAATTCGGGAAAACCGATTCTATTCATCAACAATGGCATTCATCCAGGCGAATCAGATGGAATAGATGCATCTATGATGATGTTGAGAAATTGGGCACAAAATATTTCCCAATATTCTTTTTTGGATAGTGTGATTGTGGCGGTGATTCCGTTTTACAATATTGGTGGAGCACTCAACAGAAATAGCACTACCCGAACAAATCAAAATGGGCCAGAATCATATGGCTTCAGGGGCAATGCACAAAATTATGATTTGAATAGGGATTTTATCAAAATGGATTCTAAAAATGCATTTGCTTTTGCAGAAATTTTCCATCAACTCGATCCTGATGTTTTTATAGATACCCACGTGACCAATGGTTCCGATCATCAGCATGTAGTGACGGTTTTAACTACTCAGCATAATAAATTGGGTGGCAAACTAGGACAATATCTGGAAGAAGAATTTGAGCCCATGATTTTTGAGCAGATGGAAGCAAAGGGAAGAAACCCAATTGAGTATGTAAATGTGCACGGAACTACACCTGAAAATGGTTGGACTCAATTTTGGGATGCACCAAGATATTCAACAGGTTATACCACATTATTTCAAACTTTTGGTTTTATGACCGAAGACCATATGTGGAAAGATTACAAAAGCAGAGTGGAGAATATTTATGATTTTTTAAACATTGCTTCAGAACTTACCGCTCAAGAAGGCGCTAAAATTCAAAAATTAAAAGCAGAAGATAGAGAGCAGATGTTAGAATCTGATTCATTGCCTATTATTTGGAAAAATGATAAGGAGGAATTTAAAATGATTACTTTGGAGGGTTTTGAAACCAGCAAACCTGAAAGTGAGCTGACGAAAACCCCATTATTGAAATATGACAGAAAGAATACATTTGAAAAGGATGTCCCTTTCTATAATCATTATAAAGTAGAAAAATCAGTTCGTGTACCTGATTATTATGTTATTCCACAAGGATGGTTTGAAGTGATCAATAGACTGAAAGCAAATGGTGTGAAAATGGAAGCATTGAAAAAGGATACTGTGATTTCAGTTGAGGTTTATCATATTGAAAATTTTAAAACAGTTTCAAATCCGTATGAAGGACATTACTTGCATTATAATACTAAAGTGAAAAGTTCAACTCAGAAAATTGCATTTCGAAAAGGTGATTATTTAATTGATACTCAACAAAAGGGGAAAAGATATTTGGTAGAAACATTAGAGCCAGAAGCTCAGGATTCATTTTTTAACTGGAATTTTTTCGATAGCATTTTGCAACAAAAGGAAAATTTTTCAGCATATGTTTTTGAGCCTAAAGCCAAGGAAATTTTAGCAAATCTACCTTCAGAAGAACAAGCTGAATTTTACGAAAAACAAAAAAGCGATTCTGTATTTGCATCAAATAATTATGCTCAGCTGGATTGGATTTTCAAGCGCTCTGAACATTATGAAAAATCTCATAAACGATATCCTGTTTATAGGTTGATGGAAAAATGAAAAGAATATGGCAAAATCCATTCTTTAAAATTGCACTAAGTACTTTAGCAGGAATGTTAATAGGTTATTTTCTCAATAATATTTCTTTGTTTACCGGAATAGGTTTTGCTTTAGGCTTAGGCTACTTTTATATTGCTCGATCAAATGGCTAGAATAAAAAGAACTTATTTAGAATCCATTTCTATTTTAGGCTTAAGTACAGGTGCTTCACCAGAAGAAATTAAGGAGGCCTATCGAAAATTAGCCAAGCAATATCATCCTGATGTTTATCAACTAGATGGTGGAGAAAAATTCAAAGAGATCAATTCGGCTTATAGATTCTTAAAGAAGCATCCTGATCCCCCAGAAAACCTAACTCAAAAAAGAACAACACAATCTACTTTTTATCCACCGCAAGATGATTATGTTCGCAGAAAAAGAGAATATTTTCGCAGAAAGAAAGCGAAGCAAGCGCAACAAAAGCAAGAGATGTATTTGTGGATGATGCGAAAAGTAAAGCCATTTGTATTAACTGTTTTAGCTTTCAATATTTTACTTGCATTAGATTACTTGCTTCCAACTTTAAAAGAAGAAAGGGAATTAATTAATTATACCATGAATTCTACAAGAAAGAGCGTGATTGATTTTGAGATAAGATATAAGTATTCCGTAATATTCGATGATAACCAAAGAATGTCATTTGAGGTAGATAGAAAAGATTTAGTAAATAGAAAGGATCAATATACTTTAGAGACCAGCCTTTTGTTTGGCACATGCATCAAAGCTATCCATCACAAATCAGGAGAAGAGCTAAACCCTCAGTATAGTGTTTATAAAATATTTGGTGTTATCATTCCATTTGTCTTTTTATTACAGTATTTATATTTTTATAAAGTAAAAAACTATGATTTGCGATTAGGACTGGTAGCCTTTATGATAATATCAGTTTTAATGCAAATAAGTTTAACATTTTTTTAAGTACTTAAGAGATTTCTAAAAAATTACAAAAAAGGGTCAATGGGGGCTTAGCTATTTATTTTGGAATAGAAAGCTTAATTGCAGCAGTATTGTCAGCAGTTGGTTTTTTAGTTATGATTTACAAAGCCGTCTTCTTAGAAGGTAACTATAACTTGGAGATGTATCCCATAATTGGTTTAATAATTTAGGGTCTAATGACGTATGTCCTATTACGAATTGGATATAATGAAATTGAAAATTAAGAGTTATGAAAATGCTCTTTCAAATCAGATAATTTAGCAAAAAGCTCTTTTCCTTCTTCAGTATCATAACTCACTTTCACAATGTCACGAATAGTGTGATCTAGTTGCCCAACAGAATCTTTCATATATTCCAAAGCGGTTTTATTATTTTCCGATAAGTCATCAAAATCAATTAATTGCATTAGGCCTAAAATACTTGCAACAGGAGCACGAACTTCATGAGAAGCTTTGAAAGCAACTTCCTCTAACTTTTCATTATATTTTTTCAGTTGTTCCAGCTGATTGATTTGTTCTGATATATCATGATAAACACAAACCACCTCATCATTCGGTAATTTGTAAAACGCTCCCTTTCGCCATGAATCTATATTTTCATCTTGATACCGTAATAGTGGGAAACTAGCATGTCCCTTTTGATAAGCTTCTTCTATATAAAAAGTAAATCCACCAGAATCTGTCCCTGGATAAATCTGACTTACTTCTCTTCCTATCACTTCTTCTTTATTTTTTTTATCTAATTTCTCAGCGCCATGATTGAAATCTGTTATGATGAATTTATCCTGCATCTTTTTCATCACTATTACGCCTTCACTGATATGGTTAAATAATTGGCTGAATCTCCTTTCTTGAAAACTCTTCTCTTTTTCTAGGCGCATTTCCTCAGTCTTTTCAATCCTTACTGAGAAGTACTCTTTCACTCTCTTATTCTCAATGATGGGTACTATGGTAGTGGCTACCCAATATTGTGAACCATCTTTTGCTTCGTTTAAAATATTTCCTTGCCAGACATTACCTCTACCTATTGTTCTCCATAAATCTTTGAAATACTCCCTATGATGATAGCCAGAATTCACTATGCTATGTGGTGCACCTATTAATTCCCCTTCATTATATTTTGAGATTTTACAGAATTGGTCATTTACATATTTAATTTCCCCTTTAAGGTTAGTAGCGGAAATGATACTATGTTGATTCAACACATCAAAATAAGTGTAGATTTTATCTCTCATCTAAAAGGAATTTCAAAATTGAACGTGAGGAAAAAGTGAATGTTTAGAATTTAAGAATGACTAAATACGCAGGTATATTTCAAAATTAGGTTTTTTATACCTATTTTTCTTACTGTTTACAACGAACACTATTTTGAAATCGAGTAAGGGAAATAGAATTTACATTATTGTATCTATCATTGGCATTTTAATGCTGATAAATATTTTCTTGATTCGCCAAAATGGTCAAAGAATAACAAACAATCAAAAGATTTTAAATACTACTCAAGAAGTAATTATAAATGCAGAAGAAATAGTTCAAACATTGCATTTATTAGATGTAGGAATAAGAGGATATGCCATAACTGGAAATCAGGAAATGTATCATAGCCCTGCAGATAGTGCTGAAATTAGAAAAGAAAAAGCCTTTAAATTTTTGGAATCTACTTTAAGAAGTCAAGGTTATCCACTTGATGAGTTTAAGGTATTAAAGGATACAGTTGATTTTTATTTTAAATATGGTAAAGAAATAGCTGAAGAAATTAAATTAAGCAATCTTTTGAAAGCACAAGCTTTGGTAGCGGAAGACCGAGGTTATCCAGTTTGGCTATTAGCAACTAGATTTTCTTCTAAGGTGGAGTCTTTCGAAAATGAAATTGAGGCGAAAGCAAATCAAAGTTTTCAAGAGGCAATTCAAACTTCATTTTGGTTACAAGTCATTTTATTTTTAGTAACAATGCCAACCTTACTATATTCTGCGATATATAGTATTAAAAGTATTTCCCTTTCTAACAAGTTGAGAAAAGTAGAATCTGATAAAGCAACAATTTTAGAAAATCAGAATGAAACATTGGATCGATTGGTGAGAAAAAGAACCGATGAAATCTTGGCTCAGAATGAGGAAATCAGAGCCCAAAATGAAGAAATTTCTTCTCAAAACGATATTATTATGTCTCATAATGAAGAGATGAGTATAAAGCAGATGTTAATTGAAGAGAAAAATGAAGAACTTACCTCGCAAAATGAAATCCTAAACAGTGCAAAAGCCACCATTGAAAAACAACAAAAACTTTTAGAGTTAAGAAATGAAGAATTAATTGATGAAGTGGCAAAACAAAATGAAAATTTAAAACAGACAAATTTAGAGCTAGTAGACCAAATTAATAAGCTAGAACAATTTGGCTATATAGTTTCTCATAATCTTAGGGCACCAACAGCAAGGCTGATGGGACTTGGTAATTTAATTGATAAAACTGATTCTGAAGAGCGAGAAAAGATTGTCAGCTTGATGATTCAATCATCCAAAGAGCTGCATGAAGTAATTGATGATATGGGAAGGATTTTATTGGTTCAAAAACCAGGGAGCAAAATTCTTGAAGAAGTTGATTTAGAAAAATCCTCAGAAAAGGTTCAAAAAATATTGAAGCATGAAATTGAAAGGACTGAGACAGAAATTATTGAAAACTGGGGAGATGAAAAAATTATAAAATCGCTTCCCCTTTATATAGAAAGTATATTGTACAATTTGATTTCCAATGCAATCAAATATCATCAAAAAAATAAAAAGCCAATTCTAAAAATCAGATCCTATTCTAAAAGTGAACAAATTGTGATTGAAATAGAAGACAATGGAATGGGAATAGATTTAGAAAGATATGGGCAGAAACTATTCGGCTTGTATAAAAGATTCCATTTCCATGTAGAAGGAAAAGGCTTAGGTTTATATCTTGTAAAATCTCAAATAGAAGCTTTGGGCGGAAAAATTGAGGTGGAGAGTCAGATTGGAAAAGGCACAAAGTTTAAAGTTTACCTTCATAAATAATCTGTAGATTGAAAATAGGAGTATTTACTAACTCCTATTAATTGCTAAATCTCTTTTTATTTGGGTATAATCTAAGAAATATATTAATCGGATACTTAAGTTTTGTTGATGTTCAGTAGATAATACATTTCTAAAATTATCAGAAAAATTCATGTCCACCATTTGGTTCACTTCTTGAACGGCATCTTTCCAAACTACATTAACAAAACTACCTGGTGCAATTTGCCATGAATAAACGGCATCAATATTAAAAACATTAAAATTAGTATCATGCTTTTCGTAAGTGTCAGTTGATAGATCTTTTCCAGAATATGCGATAGGTTCAATATCCCCCTCATTTGTTAAATTGAAATAATTAAAGTAATCTATTTTATTCCAATAATGCCTCAATCGGAAATTAAAACCCATTTTATTATTTATGGTATAATTTACTCCCAATACATTGGACATCACATCAATATCCCTTTCCCCAAATAGAACCTGTTCAATTTTGCCTTTATCATTTTTTAAATGTTCTGCAAAACCAATAGAGCTAAATTGCTTATTGAAATTGAGACTATAATTAATAGAAAACTGATTATTGAGTCTATAACGAGGAGAAAAATTAATCCAATAATCAAATTGCTCTCTATCGGGTGCATTCCAAATTCCTATTGACACATTACTCATGAAAGCCTTTCTGCTGTCAGAAGAATATTGAAAATTACTGCTGTAATTCCAAGTTCTGAAATACTTGGCTCCTTCTACCCTAGGTTCAAAATAATCGAATGTTCTAGAAGGCCTATAATTAAAGTTGAGAGAAAAAGTCTGGAAATCTTTAGTTTGCACCCAAAAATCTGTCCAAGTTGAAAAATTTTGATAGACTTTAGGTTCATAAAGTTCACTGTAGTCAGCACCAGCCCAGATTCTATACTGATTAAACAAAGTGGTCGGCTGAAATTGATTATAACCAATCGAAGCAAAATGAGTAATTTCATTTGGATTACGCAAAAAGCCCATGTCATTTGGGTTATAAGTATCGCTTTCAACATTTCTACCAATTTCATATTGATATTTTCCGCTTATTTTAGCCAAACGAACATTGTATTTATAGCCATCTTCAACAAACCCATCAGGGTTTTGAATATTGTTATAAGCACCAAACCCATCGATTTGGTAAGTATTACTTTTATCGCGTAATCGAAAATCTGACCCTATAACATTAGCATTATTTTCTCCATCAAAACGCTGAACATTGGTATTGATCAAACTGATATTACTATTGTTCTTCAAACTTTGATCCACTACCATTACGTTAAAGTTTGTCAGGTCATCTACTTGCTCTAATCTTTGATCCTTAGTTTCCTTATCATACACCTCGGCAAAAGTTCTGTTAGTGATGGCGTTAAAGAAACCAACCCCTAATCCGCTTTTGGTTCGCCCGGTTATTTTGGAAGCATTTAATAAGGGAGCTTCGGTGGGTCTTGAAAGTAAAGAATCTGATTCTTGTAGATTGACAGAGCCAAATGATTGTCCTACTCTACGCGAATAAAACAATCCACCTTTGTCAAACAACTCAGTTCCTTCAGTAAAAAAAGCACGATTTTCTGCATACTGAACCTCAAAAGGGCCTAAATTATAGACTAGATTATCAGAAACCGTTTGTCCAAAATCTGGAATCAAAGTCATGTCCAAAGTAAAACTTTCCGTTAACCCGTATTTCAAATCCATTCCACCTGTGAAGTCCATTCCACTATCATCACCCCGCTTGTTGTAATAAGTAGTGATGTAAGGTGAAACAGACAATCTCAAAGGAGGCTTAATTCCATTTAATCCTTTTAATACACCAGATTGATTCACTAACCCGTCAACCGAATTATCCACATAATTCCAATAAGCAGTTTCGTTTTTGCTTTGGATTTTCCGCATGAAATTGATATTCCAATCCTGGTCGGCTTCTTTTGGAAAACGTATGGCAGAATAAGGAATTTCCATTTCAACTTGCCAACCATTTTCTGTTATTTTTGCTTCGCTTTTCCAAACCGCATCCCAGTTATAGTCATTTCTACCCCTATTTATAAAAATATCAGTTTGTACTCCTGCAGCACTTACCTTTAGGTAAAAGGCATTTTGTCCGTTTTGATAAGTATCGAGAATTACTCCAAATTGGTCTGCATTTCTACTGTCATCATCTCGGATTCCTAATTCCTGACGAACAGCTTCTCCGCTATTATCTTCCATTCTGGCAGAAATGTATATTCCAAAATCAGTGTAAGCTGTTTTGATAAATGTTTTTTGATTGGATTGAGCACCATTTTCAGGAACGAAGGTGATAAAGTTGGCTTCCGTTTCTTCTACGTTTTGCCAAAATTCGTCATTTAATTCACCATCAATAGTGGGTGTAAGTTCTTCAACAAATTGGGTTTCCATTTCCCTTATTGCCTTTTTTTCTTTCTCTTTAGCTGAAATAGTTACAACTGAAAAAACAATCAGAATAATGACTGACGATAAAAATTTATGCATGCTGTATTGACGCTTTATAGAAATATTGACTTATTGCCCAATTTTAACACAATAATGTGGAATTGGTTGCTGGAATTACATCAATACAAATTAAAGTAGATAGACGGTAGGGATTATTGTGTTTTACCGGAAAAGCTTACAAGTCTAATAAATCTCAATATTAGGAAAAGATCATAATTATATAAATAAAATTAATAAAGCGTTTCGTCTTTAATGAAACCAGAAGGTTGATTTAAAAAAACGATCTCAATTTTTTTGTCAGCATGTTTTTTTCTATACTCTAATACTTCTTCAATTAAGTTTTTGGACTGTCTTCCATTATAAATTGTCCAATAAACAATAATGAAAATTTCAGCATCCTTATTTATTCTTTCATTGAGGGTGTTGTTCGATAGGTCTTTAAAATAAGGTGAAATATTCGATAACTTTAGTTCTCTTTGATATTTCTTAACGGAATTATCTTTAGGGGGAAATTGATCAAATGTGCCCTCATAATTCCATTCCCAATTATCATCTATTCTTTTGGTTGTGCAATTTAATTGATAAGATAACAAACGATCCGATTGATCAAAAACCATTAGTTGGTGCCATTGGTATAAATCATGGGTTAGCCTTTTATTGTCGTCTTCATAACTATATATCTCATCGCTATAATTTTTAGTATCCATTATGAATAATGATTCTTCTGGAATACCCCATTTTTCTGCATAAACTTTAATGGTTTCTAGGTTTCTTACTTCATCAGGAATATATCCATACTTTTCTTCTGCCTCGGCCTTTCTTTGCTGGGATGATTTGCAAGCATTAAAAAAGAGAATTGAAATGATGAGTAGAGATAAGGTTAAGTTCTTCATTTTAAGATTCTGTTAAATTGATAAAAGGTTTAATACTGAAAGTTATGATGCAAAGAAAATTGCAATTGTGTTTTGCTATAATTACTGTTCAAAGTTTGTTCCATAATTCCTAGTTGCACTCTAAGATTATCTTTCCAGACATAACCTAATCCTCCATACAATCGGTTTCTATCAAAATATTCAATATTACCCATTTTTTCGCCATTGATAAAAACCTCATTGTAAATAGGAATATAAAAAGTACCAGGGCTAAATTTTTTATCCGACAAAGAGATGTTGATGAATAAGGCATAACGTAAACGGGTTCTGAAATCTTGATCGTCTACAAAGCGTTGCTCATATCTGAACCTATGGTTTAATGAAACCATTGCTACATCTTGTTTTAACAAAGCTTCTTGATAAATCCTGCTTTCATAAAAGGTATTATTAGGTACGCCAACCGACTGGGTAGTAATGTTTCCATAGCCTAAGGTAAAAGTTGCAGATCCATCCTTCAAATGATAACGTAATCCTGTTCTTAAAAGTAATTGCTCTAAGTCACCAATGATGTTATGATTTCGATATTGTGCTTCCGCATGAATTCCAAATTGACTTTCCTCAAATTCTACACCTCCAAAATACATATACCAAGCGCCTAAATCAGGCTCATCCTGAGCAAAAGTCGGTGTAAAGCAAAATAAAAAAATGGATACAATTACGAATCTAAAAGTCATACTTAAGAATTTGAAAAAGTTAAAAATATTTGCAAAACTATGGCTTGGGATTCATTCTGCAAACCCTTTTCAACGAACGGCTTTCACATTGGTTTTTACACTGTACAAAGAGCTAGTTGCGGTTATAAATAATTGATCGAAATTTTCACCTCCGAAACAAATATTGGCTGTCCAATCTTCTGGGATATCTAAGTGCTGGACAAAGTTTCCTTCTCTGTCATAAACATCCACACCATTACCAGTTAAGTATAAATTTCCATTTGAATCTAAGGTCATTCCATCGGAGCCTTGCTCGATAAAAAGAGTTTTACCTTCAAGCTTTCCATTTTCATTTATGTTGTAGCGATAGGTTTTATTGGCTCCAATGTCAGCTACAAATAATAAGCTTTCTTCAGAATTTCCCACAACGCCATTAGCTTGAACCAGAGTGGAATCCAATAAAATGGGTTTTTCATCTTTTAGTAAATAAATGGATTGGTGGCCAACCGTATCATGTTCGTTTTCCCAATACGGTCTTTGATAAATTGGATCTGTAAAATATAGATTTCCGTTTTGGTGAACCCAAACATCGTTTGGCCCATTGAACTTCACATCTCCAGAAGGGTTTAAAATAATTTCTCGATTTCCATCTAAAGAAAACTTCCAAAGCTGATTTTTACCATCGGCACAAGCCCAAAGATTTTGCTGATCATCAATGTATAATCCATTAGATCTACCCGATCTATCGGTGAAAGCACTCAGTTCTCTCTTAATGTCATATTTATAAATTCGGTTATTAGGCTGATCAGTGAAATATACATTACCTAAACTATCAGAGGTTGGAACCTTCTGTAAAATCAAAGCCGTCAGCTACTTTCAGAATTTCATTATCTTTTGAAATGGGTAGGTTGGATTGGTGATCACACCCAAAAAATAAAAAAGCACATAGGATTAGCAGATGAATAGTTCTAGAATCAATCATTTTGTAACATTTTGCGTAATTTAAGACTTTTAAAAGAAAGCGTTTCCATTTCAATTTAATAAGAAGATGAAAATATATTTTAATTCAATCATAGTATTACTTTTTTTACTACTCACGGCATGTGGAACGGATAGTAAAAAGTCCGAAAAGAAAACTGAAAATAAGGAAAGTCCAGCAGTAGTTGAAAAAGAATCGGAAAAGAAAAATATCATTTTCTTTGGCAACAGCCTTACAGCAGGATATGGAGTGGAAGCAGAAGAAGCTTTTCCAGGCTTAATTCAGCAGAGATTGGATTCTTTAGGCTATGACTATAATGTAATCAATGCGGGAGTGAGTGGAGAAACCACGGCCAGCGGTCTGTCCCGAGTTGAGTGGGTAGTAAAAAGACAGCCAGTTGAAATATTTGTTCTGGAATTAGGGGGAAATGATGGTTTAAGAGGTATTAAACCAGAAGAAACCAATAAAAATTTAAGAGCAATTATCGATAAAGTAAAGGACATCCATCCTGAAGTAAAAATTTTGCTGGCAGGTATGATGGTTCCGCCCAATATGGGACAAGCCTATGCAGAAGAATTTCAAAAGGTATTTCCTAAAATTGCCGAGGATAAAAAGGTGAACCTAATTCCATTTTTATTAAAAGATGTGGGTGGTGAAGAAGATCTTAACCAACCTGATGGAATCCACCCAACGCCAGAAGGGCATAAAATAGTCGCTGAAACAGTTTGGGAATACTTGAGGCCTTTAATTTAAAAATCTTAAATAGGCAGAAGACAAAATTAATTAATCAAATAGATTATAATCATCATAGATATAAGAATAAAGATTAGTATTACTGTTGTACTAGTTAATTTCGCTTTTTTCCTATTTTGAAGCCTGTAGCTTTGGATTTCCTTCAAATTGAAATTTCCTCTATTCATGTTAATTTTTGATTTATTAGAAGAATAAGGGTTTTCACCTATTGTTTTTCTTTTATTTCGTAAAGCACGGTTTTGCTTAAAAGAGTCACTTCCTTGCCTACTAAAGCCAATACCTCCTGTCATACTATTTGTTTATTTAACTGATAGTATAAATATAATAAGAATGTTATTTAATTTAAATAAGAAAGTAATTAAATTACGCTAGCCTAAGCAGTCTGTAAATAAACACTAAATACTATAATCCTGAATTAATTGCTACGTTCTGATGTCCGAAAGCATGAAATTTCTTATTTTCGCCTCTGTTATAAAAAAACAAAAAATTTATGATGTCATACCAAAGGATTAATAACATCAGTGGCTGGATTATTTTCTTAATCGCTTCTGCCGTTTACATCTTCACTTTAGAGCCTGTAGCTAGCTTTTGGGACTGTGCAGAATTTATTGCCAGTGCGTATAAGTTACAAGTTCCACATCCTGCGGGAGCGCCATTTTTCTTACTTATTGGAAGAATGTTCTCCATGTTTGCCAGCAGTGATGTAGAGTCAGTTGGTTTTGCCGTAAACTTGGTTTCGGCACTAAGTAGTGGTTTTACCATACTTTTTATGTTTTGGTCAATCAATTTGCTTTCTCATAAAATCATGAAGATTAAAGTGGGTGAAGCAGACACAGCTCAAACTATAAAAATCATTGCAGCAGGAGCTATTGGTAGTTTAGCCTTTACTTTTTCTGATTCCTTTTGGTGGTCAGCTGTGGAGGCTGAAGTTTATGCCATGTCTTCTTTCTTAATTGCCTTAGTATTTTGGGCTATGTTGAAATGGGATGTCATTGAAGATGAGTCTACCGAAAACAGATGGTTAATTTTAATAGCCTATATCATTGGTTTATCCATTGGTGTTCACTTATTAAATATTGTGGCACTACCAGCATTGGGATTGATTTACTATTTCAAAAAATATAAAAATGTAACTTTCAAAGGCATTTTCTTTACACTTTTAATCAGCAGTGCGATTCTTATTTTTATTTGGCAATTCATCATTTTAGGGGTACCTAATTTGATTGGTCAATTTGAAATTTTCTTTATCAATTCAATCGGCTTGCCATTTGGTTTTGGAGCCTTAATTTTTGCTTTAATTCTTGTAGGAGGAATTTCTTATGGAATTTATTATGCTATCAAAAAAGAGAAAGTGACACTTCATACTTTTCTTTTAGCCTTTACTTTTATTTTAATAGGCTATTCATCATACTTTATTGTGATGATTAGGTCAAACTATAACCCGCCAATTGATCAAAATAATCCTGAAAATGTGATGACTTTATTATCCTATTTAAATAGGGATCAATATGGTTCAAGACCTTTAATACATGGTCAGTACTTTGATGCTGAAGTGGTTTCACAAGATAAAGGAGATGCAGTCTACAGCAAAGGTGAAGAGGAATATGAAATCACAGATTATAAAATAACAACTCAACATGATCCTGAGAGAACTACATTTTTTCCAAGAATGTACAGTGGGGCTCCTGGTCATCCTGAAGAATATAGAAGGTGGACAGGTTTAAGACAAAATGAAAAGCCAAAGTTTGGAGATAACTTATTGTTTTTAGTTAGATATCAATTAGGGCATATGTATTTCCGCTATTTAATGTGGAATTTTGCAGGAAGGGAAAGCGATATTGAAGGAGCAGGTTGGAAAACCATGTTTCAGGATACTAGCGAAATGCCTGAAATCATGAAAGATAATAAGGCACGGAATAATTTCTATATGTTGCCTTTTATTTTAGGTCTTATTGGAATTTTCTTCCACTACAAAAAGGATTTGAAAGGATTCAGTGTGGTGGGCTTATTCTTTTTCTTAACGGGTATTGCTTTAATTCTTTATTTGAATTCGCCTGCAACTGAACCACGAGAGAGAGATTATATATATGCAGGATCCTATTATGCATTTGCATTTTGGATAGGATTTGGAGTATTGGCTGTTGCTTCTTTATTGGAAAAAGCCATCAAAAAACCTAAAGTAGCAGGTGTTGTGGCGGGTGTTATTTGTTTGATAGTGCCGGGAATTATGGCCTCAGAAGGTTGGGACGATCACGATCGTTCAGAAAGATATTTCTCGGTGGATGCAGCCCGAAATTATCTTGCTTCATGCGAACCAAATGCAATTTTATTCACTGGTGGTGATAATGATACATTCCCGCTTTGGTTTGTGCAGGAAGTAGAAGGTTTTAGGACAGATGTTAGGGTAATTGTTTTAAGCTACTTTAATACGGATTGGTACATTAATCAAATGCGACAAAATTCCTACGATTCGGAGCCACTGCCTCTAACATTAAATGAAAAACAGGTTGAACAAGGAGGTAAAAATGATTATTTGCCTTACATGCAAAACTCTGGGATATCTGGAGCTATTCCTATCGATAGATATTTAAGCTTAATTAGAAGTAACAATAAAAGCTTGGAAGTTCCGACTTCAGTTGGAAGTTACAATATGTTACCGTCTAAAAAATTAAGCCTTAAAATAGATACTGAACATGTTAAAAGTTTAGGTATTATTCCTGAAGATAAAGAAGATATGTTGGTAGATAGAATGGTTTGGAATGTGAAAGGAAACGGCTTGGAGAAAAAGGATTTGATGATATTGGATATCATGGATGAAAATGATTGGAAACGCCCAATCTATTTTAACACCACTTCATTGAATGGAATTAAAATGGATTTGAGGAAATATGTGATTCAAGAAGGCTTAACTTATAGATTGTTACCTATTGAAAGGGAAAATGTGCAGCAGGAATTTGTCAATACGGAAGTGATGTACAATAATTTGATGAACAATTTCCACTTTACCAATACAGCTGATCCTGATGTTTATTACAATGAGAATTATAGAAATTTCTTCTTGAACCATCGTTCAGTTTATACAGCCTTAGCAAAATCATTAGTAAATGAAGGAGATGAAAAAAGAGCATTGGAGGTAATTGAGTTTATTAGAGAAAAAGTACCAAATGAAGTAGTTCCTTTTGATATGACTGCGCTGGATTATATTCAAGTTTATTTGGCAACAGGAAATGAAGAAAAGGCCAATGAAGTAATCAATACTTTATGGGAGCAAAACCTCGAGCAGTTCCGTTATCTGGTAAATAATGATTTGATGTATATGGGCAGGGAAAGACAAATTAGTATTGCAATCCTAAGCCAAATTGTTCAAATAATGAGACAATACGGAATGAATGAACAAGCAGTAGAATATCAAGAAAAATTAAGAGTGGTTTACGAAAGAATGTAAAGCTTAATAATTTTTATAAGGATAGCTCACAAGAAATTGTGGGCTATTTTTTTGACCTTTACATTTTAAAAAATCCATATTACTAGCTTTTCCCACTTTAGATTAAGAATTTTGTATTTCAATATTCAAGATTATGGCAGCATTTAATAAAAGACCAAAGCTTAACGATAAAGACTATATATTCGGCACACGTGCTGTCATTGAAGCTATTCATTCAGGCAAGGAAATGGACAATATCTACATCCAAAAAGATGTACGAAATGAATTGGTGGCGGAACTGATGGATTTATGTAAGGAACAAAAAGTACCTTTCACCAAAGTACCTATCGAAAAATTGAATCGCATTACGATGAAGAATCATCAGGGTGTAATTGCAATGGTTTCAGCTGTTAGTTATGCTTCTTTGGATAATGTCATTAATGAAGCTTTTGCCAAAGGTAAAGACCCTTTGATTTTAATTTTGGATAGAGTTACGGATGTGAGAAATTTTGGAGCTATCGCCCGATCCGCAGAGTGTGCAGGAGTAGATGCCATAGTGATTCCTTTTAAAGGTAGTGCGCAAATAAATTCTGATGCTGTAAAAACCTCAGCTGGAGCTTTGCATTATATTCCAGTTTGTAGAGAAAATAGTTTGAAAAACACTGTAGAATATTTGCAAAAAAGTGGTTTGCAAGTAGTGGCTTGTACTGAAAAAGGTAAAGACCTGATCTATGAAACACCTATGGCACAACCTTTAGCGATAATTTTGGGGTCAGAAGAAGATGGGATTAGCAATGATTTAATAAGAACAGCCGATTTTTTAGCTAAAATTCCAACTACTGGAAAAATTGCATCTTTAAATGTATCAGTTTCTGGTGCGATTGCAATTTTTGAAGCGGTTAGACAAAGGAGTGTGAAATCTAATTAGTAATTAATAAATGGGGAATTAATAATTAGTCAGAGATTTATACCCTGACTGGTCTTAGCGTCTCGCTAAGACATTCAAGGCAAATAAGCGTGATTTTAATTATTATTATTAAGACCTAAAAGCAAAACGAAAGTAGTTTTATAAATCTTAGCGAGACGCTAAGACTAGAGAGGCACCCATAATTACTAATTAAACTAGTTGTCTTTCATTTTAATCTTAAGGGTAGGCTTTTCTTTTTTTCCAATAGTTTGGGTATTCTTTTGAGAATTACTTTCAGTTTTTGGATCAGGCAAGCTTAATTGCTCATCCAGTATTTCTTCCGTAATCATTCGATTGTTGAGCTGGCTGGCATAACTTCTTCCTTTTTTATTTCCATAATCAACATAAGACCTGCCAGCCCATTCATGAGCTAAAAATAAGTCGCCAATAATTTCATAACCAACGGCAATATTGTAAGCCATTCTTCCACTTTCTTTTGTGTCTGAAGTTTTTCTTAAACCTGTTTTCCAAGTTGCAATAGCAGTTTCCCATTGATTTACACTAGCTTGTCTAGCCCCTTTACTTATATAGGCGTTTCTTTTTGGTTTGGCATAATAGCTTCTTGAAATTCTAACAGGCATAGGAGCTATTTTTGCTGCGTAAGTGTTGCCAACTGATTGGGCTAAGTACTTTGTCGCTTGTGATTTACTGACTAATTGTGCCAACGCTTCTTTTAAACTGGTGGCTGAAGCTTCCCAAGTTTTGTTTTGTGTATAAATATCTTGATCAATTACGGTTCTGTTTTTAGCATCGTATAAACGGATGCCAATGCGAGTATTTCCCACTCCTTCAGCAAAGAATTCTGTATATTCTTCTTCCCTTTTATTTCCATCCTCATCTTCTACAGTTCTGGTATTTTTTCTTTTTCCATTAGTCACGATAAAGTTGCTATCAAAAATTTCTATCGCCAATAATGCATCTGTGTTATATTTTCGGGTCAATTGATCAACCTGTCTCCAATCCAATGGGTCAGGAAAGGAGCCTAAGATATTTTGACCTCTAAGTTTTTCAGAGGCTAATACCACATTAAATCTAGGCGAAACTCGCAAACTATTTTGAAGACTAGAAAACATCGTCATGACTCCATCTTGATCCTCATTAATTCCTTCGCCTGTGATGATGCCCTCGATTATACCCACAGCATCTTTTTCATAGGCAGTCCTATCAACCAGCACGATCGACTGAATATCATTAGGAATACTGATATCGGCAGGCCGTAATGTATTAATAGAAACAGACTTCATACAGGATGAAAAAACTGATGCTATAAGAATTAGAAAAATGTAATATCTCTTCATTTAAAAATGATTAATTTCAAGAACTTTGGTTTTTATTCAATACAATTTAGCCAAATCCCCATAAATTAGCTCTATGTCTGTTAAAAAATTCTTTTCACCTGATCATGTACCTATTCAAAGAGTTCAGTTTGCAGGATTGATATTTGATATCCTTCGATTAGACAAAATCCATCAAGGAGCATCCGGTAATAAGTTTTTTAAACTCAAGTACAATTTCCTAGAAGCGGAGAAAAATGGGCACATAAAAATTTTAACATTTGGAGGGGCTTTTTCCAATCATATAGTGGCTATCGCAATTTCAGCCAAGTCATGTGGATTCAAATCTATTGGAATAATCAGAGGAGAAGAAGTAAACAACCCTACTTTAAATTTGGCGAAAAAGAATGGCATGGAGCTTCATTTTATAAACAGAGATGATTATAGACTAAAGGACAATCCTGATTTTCTAGAGGATTTAAAAAAGCGATTTGATAATCCTTTTATAATTCCAGAAGGTGGTACGAATGAAAAGGCAATCAAGGGAACCTCAGAAATCCATGACTTTATTCCTCATCATTATAATTTGATAACAGCATGTTTTGGTACAGGCGGAACTTTGGCTGGCTTGATTAATGGCAAATCAGATCATCAAAAAATTATAGGGGTTTCTGTTTTAAAAGGTGATTGGGTAAAAGAAGAATTAAGAAATCTAGTTGACCAAGAAAAAGAGAATTGGGAATTATCTACACTCTATCATTTCGGAGGATATGCCAAATGGAAGCCTGAGTTGATAGATTTTATAATGGAGTTTTATGAAAAAACTGGAATTCCTCTAGACCCCATTTATACTGGTAAAATGATATATGGATTAATGATGGAATGGAAAAAGGACAATATCTCATCGGATGATCATATTTTGGCTATTCACTCTGGTGGTTTGCAGGGTATAGCGGGATTTAATCAAAGATTTGGGCTTGATTTGGCTGAGCAATAGAACTTTTAATATAAATCTTTTGAATTGAATTTCAATGAGTTACTTTTGTATTTTGATAAAAGTATGTCTATGAAAAAAATTTTACTATTATTCCCCTCACTTCTATTTTTTATATCTTTTTGTTTTACTACTCAAGCCCAAGTTCAAGAATGGCAAAGTATTCAAAATTTTCCTGATTCACGATCAGGAGCCGTTCGCTTCGTCATAGGAGACACAGCTTATGTGGGTACTGGATATACAGGTAGTGCGTATAAAAAATCATTCTATAAATATAATCCTGAGGATGGCAACTGGAGAGTTATGAATGATTATCCGGGAGCTGCCCGTGAAGGAGCTGTTGCTTTTGTAGCAGATGGTAAAGCTTATGTAGGCACGGGTTCAGATGGAACTACACAATTCAAGGATTTCTACGAATATGATCCTTCTACAGGTAACTGGACAGCCACTGCAGATTTGCCAGGAGAGATTAGAAATCAAGCCTCTAGTTTTAGTATTAACGATAAGGGTTATGTGGGACTTGGAGGAAATAATACAGGCTCATTAAGTGATTTTTATGTATTTGAACCTTCAACAGGCACTTGGACAGCAATTGCTTCTTTACCTCCCGATCAAGCTAGAAGCAGAGCGGTGGGTTTTGCTTCTAATGGCAAAGGGTATATCGCATCAGGGGTAGGAAGTATCCAACTACCGGGCTTGTACTCTTACGATCCTACCGATGACAGTTGGACAGAGGAAATATTTGCGGATAGCAAATTAAGTAGTTTGCAACAAAATACTAATTATACTGATTCAGACGGTTTAGTGCATATTTTGAAGCTTAGCTCGCGACAAGAGCAAGTTATCATAGATCCAGCTGATAACTCCTTAACATTAGACGACTCGTATTTTGTAGATGAAAGAAACCGTGGAGTTGCTTTTTATTTGAATGGTGAGGCTTATGCAGGTTTAGGGTATATATCAGAAGGGTTTGATATTACTTACCAAAATGATTTTAGAAAGTTAGCTTCCTCTTCTCCTGAAGAACCAGAACCAATCGAAGCTCCTGCCAGTCCAACTAATTTAATTTTATCGAAGTACAATACTAATACAATTTTTTGGGAAGATAACTCAGACAACGAGGAAGGTTTTAATATTTTCTTATCGAAGGATCAAAATAGCAATTATCAGAAAATAGGCACTGTCGGCAAAGATATTGAGACCTATGCTATTGAAGGACTACAAAGAGACACCAAGTATTTTGTTAAGGTGGAAGCATTTAATGATGGAGGAATTTCTGAATCGAATGAAATCAATTTTTATGGTATATTCAAAAGTGGTAAGTTAAATAGACCAGAGCTATTGACGATTTTTAATAGGGAAAGTTATTCTTTAGGTTCTCAGTATCTGGTTTTTGAAAATCGTGATAAGCATGGAAGAAATATAGAGGTTGAAAGAAGCATAAATAATCAAGATTTCGAAAATGTCGATAACTTTTTAATAAATGGGTGGTCTGTAAAAATCGATACTATAACCTTTTATGAAAATTATCCAGATAATATTACTTCGATTGATTACAGAATAAGGCTTACAGCTGACAATAGAATTCCCTCAGAATATTCAGATAGCTATTCGCTTGACCTAAAAGAGCTGAAGCCAGAATCTGGAAAAATTATACTTGACGGATTCGAGAATAGCTGGTCAGATAAGGAATCCGTTCACCCAACAATAAATTTTGAGGATTACCTGAATATTGAAGATTTACTGGTTTATAAAATGGAAAATGATAGCAGCATTCATTTTATGGATACTTTGAATTACCAGTGGAGAAGTCGATTAAAATTTAGGGAAGGGGAAAAACTAAACCTATTTACCATAGCTACTAATGTATTTGGAGCAGATACATCAGAGATATTTAATTTTCAGATTCCATTGCGAAACCCAGAAATTCGTCAGGCCAGATCTGCAGGAGAAGCCACAGTAGGTTTCTCTTTTATTTCAAGTTCATTTCGTAGCAAATATTCAATTATTCAAAAATCTACAGACGGAGTATCATTTAGTAATTATGACTCCGTAAAAGTTGATAATAAAAGCTTTGATGATAACATTAGATATTTTGACAAAGATGTTGAAGCAAATCAAACCTATTATTACAGGGTTAAAAATGTAAATGAGTTTGCAGAGTCGTTTAGTACAAGTGAGATTATTGAGCTTACCGCAGTTGAGAATCATAGCTGGATACCATATAGAAAGCAAACGATGGATTCTTTAATTGCAATTAGTGATCAGCTACTAATTACTAATATAAATTACCATGAAGGTAAGCTTTATTTTTTATCTGCACAGTCCCAGGAAGGGCTAGTATATGACTTGGATTCAGATACATTTGAAGAAATACCTCCACTACCAACAAGCTTATATGAGGGTTGGTTTATGGATGTTGAAATAGTTGACAACAAAATATTTTGTTTTTCAATTGAACGTACGAATGATGATGATTCCAATAAGTTTTGGATTTATGATTTAGATTTAAAAAAGTGGATTATAAAAGAATTACCTGATAAATATTATCATATTAAGAGATCATTCACTCTTAATGATAACGAGATTTTATTAGTAGTAAAAAGCACTTTTTTCAACCCTAATCAAGGATTAGTAAAATTTTATATTGATCAGGATTCGATTGTCGATAATGATTTAATTGTAAATGATATTCCAACTCATATTGAGAAACGGGGAGATTCAATTAGGTTATTTGGAAATAGTAAAATGGAATATATTGTAGATAAAGATCTAAAATATAAAAGAATGGTTTCAGAGGGAAACAGCTCATTTGACCATTTGGATGATAGATTAATTACTAATTATAAAAATAGAAAACTCCAATTATCGAACAGATCTATCTATGAAGTAAACACAAATGATTCAGTATACCTTAAACATTCAGGTAGTCTTCCTTTCGAAGAATCTACAAGATCATTAGCCTTTGTTCACAATGATACCTTAATCTATTATCCCAGCCACACAGTTTGGTTAGGAAAACGCTTTAAAATAAACAATTTCTATTATAAGAATTATAGTGCACCTAAACCTGTTCAAATCATAAAAGGCATTGAAGGATTTGACAAGATAGATTTAGAATGGACTGATTCAAACAATGAAGAAGGGTATATTCTGAAATACAGGTATATTAGAAAAGATAACGGTTACAGACATGAGTTTGATACTTTATTCTTGGATGCAAATGTTAACACTTTTGAATTAACAGAACTTTCTACTAATTCTAGAATTGAAGTTGTTATTACCCCCTACAATGAAAATGAAACGGGAGAATCTGTAGATGCTATTTTTAATACTTTAGACCCTAAACCCAACACTCCAATAATTACAAGCATAAAACAAGAATCGGCTGAGGGAATTGAATTAAGTTGGGAATTAACAGAACCATATATATTAGTTGAAGAGCTTTCTTTAAACAGATTGAAAATGAAAAGTAATGGCCCTTCTCAGAAATATATTATTAAGAATTATGAAGAAAATACGGATTTTCATGTTGAATTCTATGCATTAAATGAATATGAAAAAAGCGATGTTATCTACAGCGACACCATTTTAACCCGTTTATATTCTCCTTACATATCTGAAGTAGCCTATTTTGAAAAAGAAGGTAAATATCAAGTGGTGGTAAACGACAGTTCCAAATTTGAAACCTTGTTTAAGCTTTATAGAAAAGCTGAAGATCAAGAAGACTTTGAGTTATTAGAAACCATAGAAGGAAATCAACCCAACGAATTCACTTTTGATGACTTCATTGATGATCCTAGTATTAAGTACGAATACTATGTTCAAAGCTATTTGGTAGAAAATGACTCTGTGATTAATTCTTCATTTCCTTCAGATACGATTTCAACCGAAAATGCAGTATTATCCAACACACCGTTACATTCAGACGAGTTAAGTATTTTCCCTAATCCTGCTAATGACCATATTTTTATTAGTAGTGATTTAAATATTCAACTTCAGAGGATTGAAGTACTGTCCTTAGAAGGGAGACAGATTAAAACTTTTGAAGCTTCTGATATGATAGATGTTTCAGAATTAGAGAAGGGAATTTATTTGCTGAAAATTAAAGCGAAATCTGGAGAAGTGACCAAACGATTTATTAAAGAATAAACTTTAACAGCCTTGATTAAAAATAGCTCAAGGATTTCCTTGAGCTATTTTTTTATTATTCATTTAACCAATTTATGGCTTCCTCTTCCTTATTAAAATTTTTCTTGGGCATTCCGCTTTCTTTGGATACACTGTCAAGTTGCATTATGGATACATTTTCTGTGTGCAATTCAGCAACTTTTTTTACACCTGCCGTTACAATTTTTTCTTGTGCTTTGGAGTGTACATCTCTAACATCTCCAGGGTGAATAGCCATTTCAGTCGCATCTGTTAATAAAGTAAAATCTTTAGATAATTTATTTATGGCTTCATCCCAGTCCTGTAGGTAGCCAGGGATGTCTTCTTTATTTCTCCAGAATCCATTGATTTTTAAGAAGGCTCTGTTTTTAGTGATATCTACTTTTAAAGAGTATTGCTCATTTTCTGCAATTGTAATCATTTTAAAAAAATTTTGTTTGTGATATAAATATCCGGCAAAAGCGTAATTTTGTTTAGGCATAAATGCCTTTTTCGATAACCTTTAGATTTAACGGGATAAGTAATTGTATTATATTAATTTATTTTTGATTTGCTTTGGGATACTCCTTTTTTTGGGCTACATAAAGCCTTGGTGGGTTTTGTGGTGGAATGATGCGCCAAACAGGCTTAAGGTTTTGAAATATTATGGAATTACGTTTTTACTCCTGCTAATCTTGCGCTTCATTATTTAACTAATCAAAGTTTAACTAATTTCTGTCTTTTGCAATTTTAACAGATATTTAATCAATTAGATCATCTCAAAAACTCAAATCCAATTTTACTCTTAAACAAAGTAAGTATTGAATGATCAGCATTATTCCATATACTGCTCCCACCATTCTTGAAAAACAATCAAGGCCCAGACGTGGGCGTGGCTGTCTTCAGGATTATTGGAAAACAGTTTCATTTTGAGTGATGCTATTCCATCCCAATCAAAAACGTTCTGACGTTCGATTCGCTCTTTATCCAGCCATTTATTTTCAATATCTTGTTTTAAATCTTTTCTGAGCCAATCTAAAAGCGGTACTTCAAATCCGTGTTTGGGTCTATTGTAAATTTTTTCAGGTAGAATATCTCTGAAAGTATCCTGCAGAATCATTTTCTTCCTTTTACCATTCACTTTGAAATCTTCAGGTAGGCTGTTGGCAAAAGCCACTAATTCATGATCGAGAAATGGTACTCGAACTTCCAAAGCATGTTGCATGCTCATTAAATCTACTTTTTGCAACATATCCCCTTGGAGAACTAATTCTTGGTCTAGCTGTAAAGATTGGTTGATAGATTTAGTGTTGAGCGTTGAAAGCAAATTGTCTTTCCATAAATCAAAGCTCTCGAAATCAATATCTTCTAAAACGGAATTGGATAATAAATCTGTTGTTTTTCTGGCACTTTGCAAGCTGGCCAACATCCAATATTGTGATTGAATATCGTGCCTGGAAGCATCAGCAAATTTCTTTAATTGTCTCGCCAGATTTCCAAACGGGTTATTTCTTGACTTGGGTAATAAATTCCATAGTGGACTTAATGCAGTTACCATTTTCTCTTTAGCTCCTGGATGCCATAATCTAAAAAGGGCTGCATGCTTATTATATCCTGCAAAGAGTTCGTCTGCTCCATCTCCTGATAAAGCAACTGTTACATTTTCCTTGGTTAGTTGACTTAAAGCATAAACAGGCAAAGCAGAGCTATCGGCAAAAGGCTCGGAAAAGCTTTTTAACATTTTTGGTAAATAACCATATAAGTCATCCAGGCTTAAGGAAAATACTTGATGCTTGGAACCAATATGTTTCGCTACTGCATTAGCATATTCTGTTTCATCAAAAAAGGAATTCCCTTTATAGCCAATTGAGAATGTATGTAAACCCTCTACTTTTTTAGCAGCTATCGCTGAGATAATAGAAGAATCTACTCCACCGCTTAAAAATGTGCCTAAAGGAACATCAGCCACTAATCTTCGCTCAACTGCTTTCTCCATTAAGGCTTTCAGTTGAACTTGGGCATCTTCATAAGTCCCTTGAAAAGGCTTTTCAAAAGTTGTTTTCAATTCATAATAAGAATTGAATTCAACCGATTTCTTTTTAACAATTGCATATTGGCCCGGCATTAATTTCTTAACACCTTTTACCATACTCATGGGAGCAGGTAAATAATTTAATTGTAGATAAGTATAAAGAGAATTGGGATCTATACTTTTTTCAATCCCAAATTTGAGAATGGCTTTCAGTTCACTGGCAAAAATAAATCGATCCTCATCTTCTAGGTAATAAAGTGGTTTTATTCCATAGCGATCTCTTGCCACTAACATTTCTTCCCTTTGCTGGTCGTAAAAAGCAAAAGCAAAAAATCCATTAAGTTTATCTAAAGCATCTTTTCCTTCATGAATTAATAGTTGCAATAAAACTTCAGTATCAGATTCTGTTTCAAAATGGACACCATTACTTGTAAGTTCTTGCCGAAGGCTTTTATAATTATAAATCTCACCATTAAAAACTAATTGATAGCGACCATCCTCAGCTGACATAGGTTGGTTTGCCTGGGGTTTTAAGTCAATAATGGATAAGCGTCTATGACCCAAAGCCACAAAGTCACCCACAAAAACTTTTTGAAAATCAGGGCCACGATGTTCTAAGGTTTCCGTAGCCAAGGAAATATTGGGAAGGTTAAACCTGCCAATTTCATTAAAAGCAAATACTCCTGTTATGCCGCACATGCTGCGAAGATATCAATAAATTTTTGATGTTTAGTACGATAAAAGTGGGAATGAAGTAGATAGAAAAATTAGGTGTTTTCTTCAATATTCTTTGGCACTTGACTAATGACAATCAGTAAACCGATTCCTGCTAAAATAGATCCAGCAAGGAAAGGGAAAACATATCCAAATCTAACGGCATAACCAGACACAAAAGAACCTAAAGAAATTCCTAATCCGAAGGCCATGGTAACAACCGAAAGTTGAGATCCTGATTGTCCTTTTTCTGCTAAATCACCCGCTAAGGCTAAAGATGGAGCAAAAACCATTGCTGCACTAATTCCTTGTAAAGCCCTGGCCGTTATCATTTGCCAGGGTTCTGTTGTCAAACCTTCTGATAATACAATAGGTATTAGACAAATTAAGCCGATGATTATAAAAATTCTTCTTCCGTATTTATCACTGGCTTTTCCTACGATAGGTTGTGCAATGGCTAATGCTGCAATTAATGCACTGAATTCTAATGAAAACATAAAAGCTCCTTGAGAAAGGCGTTCATTGGTTTTAGTTTCAATGGGTGCTAATAAGGAGAACCCGAAACTCATCACCAAGGTAGCTAAGGCTAATGCAAAAATTGGATCAAGTAATTTTCCTTTTGTTTTAGATAATATTCGGATATTCATTTTACGGTCACTTGGTTCAATATCATCAGGGTCACTAACAAAAAAGTAGACTAATATTGCACTTAATAATGCTGCAAATGCTGCAACACAAAAGGAAGCAACAAAGCCGTTAATAGATCCAAAAACGGGAACTTCGTATGGGCCATTTTCAACTAATATGCCACTACCTAATGGCCCCAAGCCAAACCCAATTAATCGAAAAGAATTGTAAACGCCCATATTATTCCCACGTGTGCTTTTAACACTTACTTCGCTCACTAAGACTAAGCTGGAAGTAATAGTAAAGGCTGCAGCAATTCCTTGAGCCATACGGACTGCCATGAGAATCCAATAAGTATGAGCAAAAGAATAGGCGAAGTTGGCAAAAGTAAAAATGATAAGTCCCAAAAGCACAAAAGCTTTTCTTTTGCCAACTTTATCAGAAAGCCTGCCAGTAAAAGGTTGAGAAAAGCTGGTAATCAACCCAAAAACACCTAAGATTAATCCTGTGATTAAAGACTCCGTTAAACCGAAAAAGCTGCCATTTATATTTTCGCTTGCTATATAAAGTGGCAAAACTACAATAAGAAATGAATTACCCATTGCATCTGCCATGCGAGCAAACCCAAGAAATACAACGCGACTATCTATCCCAAAAAAAAATCTGCTTTTATTCCCTTTCAAATTTTTTGTTTTTCCTCAATGGATTTTCCATAAATGATGGAAAGACTAAAATAAATAATTTGGTATACTAACAGAATGAGGCAACCATAGTTTTATTTTTCCTTGAGCATACCCAACTAAAGAAGATGTAAAAGCTATTTGACCTCAGAATAATTGCTGTAATACACCTTATTTATTTTTGAGGCAAACTTTCATAATAGGAAAATGTTGTAGACGTTAATTTTGCATCCAAAGCTCAGGTTTAGCCCCCAAGCTATGCAACCATTGACGATAGTATAACCTATATTTTGCCTGCAACTCTATGTATTTCATGCGAGCATTAACCAAACTCATTTGTCTGTAGTTAATTAAGAAAATACTGCTTTCTCCTATTTCAAATTTCCTTAATTCGGCTGTTAATAGACTCTCGTATTGCACTACAATATTCTGATAAGTTTCTAATTGCTGGGCAATATTTTCAAAAGTGTTTTCATACTGTCTGGCTTTGTTGCGAATGGAAAGTTGCTTTTGTTGCAGCTCAAAATTGGTGTTTTCCAATTTGATTTCATTCATTCTTAGCTCACCTCTGGGTTGTCTTAAAAATAAGGGCATGCTAAAACTTAAGCCCCAGTTGTAATTATCCAAACCTCGAATTTCGTTAATATTTCCGGCAGGATCTTGTAAGAGATTATATTCTAAATTTAATTTTGGTTTAAGTTTTTCTCTTTTTAAACGATTTTCAATTTGTAGTCTCTGAATTTTAAATTCACTTTCTCTTATTGCCGGGTGCTCTTGTATGAAAATGGGCAGACTTGCTCTAAGACTATCTATTTTGTTTTGGGAAATATTGTTGATAGCCGAAGCTTTCAATTCGGATTCTTCAATCGGTTGTTCTTTTCCCCACAAAAATGTAAATAGATTCAGTTTTGCATTTTCTAAATCTACTTCCAACTGTTGGTTCTGTATCGTTAAATTTTGCAATTGAATAGATGCCTCTAAGGTGTCAACAGCTGGTTTATCTCCTTGTTCATAAGAGGTTTTATAGTTTTCAAAATTATCAGTTGCCAGTTCTATTGCATCTTCAATGACCCTTTTTTGATATTGAAACTTTGCAAACTGCCAGTAGTAGTTGGTTCCTTCTAATAAAATATCTATTAACATCAGCTGAGCCTCGTTTTCAAAAGCTCTTCTATCAACAAAAGCTTTTTGAAGTGCGGCCCTTCTATCATCAATAAATAAACCCTGCAGAACAGGAACACTTACTCCTGCATACCACAATCCTGCATTAGGTAAAGTAGCTTCATTACTTAAATACTCTCCTGCAGTCCAATCATATCCTCCTTGTAAAGTTATTCCAGTTCTGGTAGGTAAACTAATTCCAGATTCACTGTATTGATAGTAATTTTTCTGATCGTAGTACTTTTGTTTGTTTTTGGAAAAAAGTTCTGGATCAAAGTTTCCCTTTGCGGCCATGACAGCAAAGTCACCCATTTCTCTTAAGTTTTGAGCTTGTTGAATTAAAGGGTGATTTTCCATAACCAATGAAAGAAACTCCTGCTCACTTAATTGATCTGAAATAAGAGTATCTTGAGCCTGCAAAGTACTAAAGGAAAGTAAAAAACAGGAAAAAGAAATGACTATATGTTTCAGTTTGATAATCATTTTTTAGCTTTTCCTTGAAGTTTATTTGCTTCACTAGACTGCCCTGTATTCTCAGGAGTGTAAAAATTTGGTGGAAAACCATTAATTTGTCGCCAGATTTCATACCACACTGGTACTATATCTAATAGTGCTAAACCACTCGTTCCGCCACCAACCCTTAATGCTTCTGGCCATTCTGGTTCTTCTGGATCTTGGGCAATTAAAATCCTGTATTTACCATTATCACTTATAAAGCGGTCAATTGCTACTACTTCACCTCCGAAAGTACCATAAGTTATTATTGGCCAACCTGAGAAAACTATTGAAGGCCAACCATCAAAAATCAACCTTACTTCATTTCCCACATTAAAGAGCGGTAAATCTCTTGGCAGAATATACATTTCAACTGCGTAGTCAATATCTGCAGGCATTATGGAAACTAGAGATTCTCCAGCTTTAATGTTTTCTCCTATACCGGTGCTTACTGCTCTTGTAATGTAACCTTTTTGCGGTGCAAGAACATAATAGAAGCCAAACCGCACTTGATAATTTGTGAGTTGATTCTCCATTTTCACTACCTCAGCTTGTGCATCCTGAAGCATCGAACGAGTACTAAATAAATCAGAGCGAGCTTTTTGTAGCTTATTCGTATATTCATTATAGATGGAATTCAGTTCAATTTTTGCATTTAAATACTGATTTCTACTACTTAGTAATTTACTCTCCATACTGATTTTTTTGGCTAAGGCTTCCTGATATTTATTGTTCCTCATCTCCAAATCAGTTAGAGACTTTAATCCTTCTTCGTAGAGTTCCTTTTGTCTGCCAAATTGCTTTTCGGCTATTTCCAAATTAATTTGAGCAGCTTCATAATCAATGCTGTCGGCTTGAATTTTTAATTCTGCTTGTCTTAGATAATTTTTAGCTTGTTGTAATTTAAGCTCCCTATTTTCCTCAATTGCTTTTATTTGACTTCCTAAGGCGTCAATTTTTTCTTCATAAAAACCTAAAGATTGTCTTTTAGCCGTAATTTGCTCTTGCGTTCTTTCAAGTAGTTGAGGATCAAAATATTCATCTTTAATTTCTCGAATGAATAGAATTGTATCTCCCTTTTCTACCAAATCCCCTTCCTGGGCGTACCATTCTTCAATTCTACCATCTATCATTGAATTGAGTTCTTGCGGACGTTGAGAAGGAGAAAGTGCCGTTACCTGGCCATTTCCACGAATATTTTGTGTCCAGGGTAAAAAGGAAACACCAAGAAATAATAAAAAGAAAATTATCAAAAGGCGTTTCAATACCTTGTCAGCTCTAATTTCTTTGAATAGAGCAAATGATCGATACTTAGTAGTATTGACCTTATCTTTTATAGAATATGGACTTATGTTAAGCATTTTTATTCAAGCTTATTTTTTCAAACCAATCATGATTTTTAACTCCCTTGCCAGGCACATCATATAAGATCTCACCATTTTCCATTCCAATCACTCTATCACACTTTTCTAATATTCGCATGTCATTGCTCACCATTATAACGGTTTGCTTATTATTTTCTCTGCAGAGATAGTTTATAAATTTATGTTTGTTGTCTTGTGACATCATTCCAAAAATGTCTTCCCAAAGGATAAGCGTTTTCTTACCTATAATTCCTCGAGTCCACAGAATTTGTTGCTTAATTTTCTTTGGAAAAGTTCGGTCGCCAGGAAAAAGCATTCTTTGATAGCCCAATGGTTCACCATCCATAAATTCATCTAAACCAGTAATTTGAGTAGCTTTTTGAATTTCTTCCATTTCACTCAATGGAGAACCTATCCTTATGTTCTCCTCAATGGTTCCTTGAAATATTCCTCCAAAACTCATACAATCCCCTATATTTCTTCTTACTTCTGAAATATTTAGGTCTCGTAAGGCAGTTCCATTAAACATTATATTGCCTTTATAATCATTATACCAACCTGAAATCAATTGTAATAATATTGACTTACCAGCATTTGAAGTTCCGGCAATTCCTATTTTTTCTCCTCCTTTAATATCTAGGTTAACGTCTTTTAAAAATATATGGCCTGTATCTTCTTCCTTTAAATTAATATCTTTCAGTTTAACGGCCATTCCATCAGACTTAATTAATGAATGGCTTCCTGATAAAAATTCCTCCAGAGGTTTATCTGTTACAACTGCAATTTTTTCTACAGCAGTTAATACATCGTAGATAGATTCAATAGTAAAAATCATTTTTTCTACAGAATTAATCACGAGTATTACAATGATTTCAGCAGCAACAAACTGACCAATGTTCATTTGTTGTTCAATTACTAAAAAGCCCCCTATTAATAATAACCCAGCAGCAACAACTGCTTTAAAGCCAATCATTAATGAAAATTGATTGATAATTACATCAAAATGTGACCGTCTGGCTTTTACATAATTTTCTGTGTTCTTATCATTTTTTTCTAGAGGAAGTTTCGAATCCTCTGCCATTTTAAAACTCTCCACATTTCTGGCAAGCTCTTCCAGCCAATGGGCGGTTTCATATTTATAATTAGATTCCTGAAGACTGGTTTTAAGTCCTTTTGGACCCGTTAATCTCACAATTAAGAAAATTAACAAAATCAAAAAGAAAGAAAATATGATAAAGAAAGGGTGATAAAATGAAACGAGTATTAAGGCGAAGATAATCTGAAAAAAAGAAGTTGAAAAATCGATTAAGATTTTAGACAATCCCTTTTGAACCGACATTGTGTCAAAGAATCGGTTGATTAACTCTGGAAGATATGAATGTTTTACTTGGTCAATTTTAAATCTAGGGATTCTGTATGCGAATTCAAATGAAGCCCTTGTGAATATTTTTTGTTGTAAAACCTCATTGATGGTTAATTGCCTAACTTGCAAAATTCCATTTATGATGATTCCTAAAATTACCAAAAACACTAAAATGATCCAGGAAGTACTTACCTGTCCACCCATGATAAGGTTAATGATCGCTTGAATTCCTAATGGCAGAGATAATCTAATCAAACCTGCAAAAACCGCATAAATGTATATAGTAAATACAAAGCTTTTTTCAGGTTGAAGCAGGTCTATAAACCTTTTGAAAGGATGTACTTTAAAATTATCCGCCATTTTAATTCTTTAGGTTTTTTAAAATAATCTGATAAAAAACATTTGATAGTTCGTCTTTATCAGATTGAATGTCTGATAAAGAAGGCATATGAGCTGCAAAATATTGCTGATGCAAAATACCCACTATACTAGTAGAAGCCAAGGTATTAGCATGACTAAATTTAGGGTTAATTTCCAACATAATATCCGCCAATCGTCTAGAAACCTTTTTAAATGTCAAAAATAATCCAAATTGATTTTCTTGGTCTACTTCCTTTGTTAAGTAAGCTTTTGATGATTCAGATATGACAATATTAATTAATTGTTGAAAATTCATTTTACTGATACTTTTATCTTCTGTATCGGGTTTACAAATTATTTCAACTGCTTTTTTAAGTTTTGAATCTGGACTTGATAAATTATGAGTATGAAATGCTAGTTGTAAATCGATCCAACTCCAATACCAATTATAGAAATATAAAAGTAGTTTGTGCTTACTTTCAAAATATCGATAAATGGAACTCTCAGTAGTACATAAAGCTTTTGCTAGTTTACCGAAAGTAAAATTTTCTAACCCCATATCATCAATCATTTGTAAGGATTGAGATAATATTTTTCTTCCTAATTCAGAAGATTCAGGATCTTTTTGAAAAAGGTGTGGGTTGAGCTCAATTTTAATAGAAGAAAGTAATTTATCCACCATTTGTTATTTTACACGCAGCATTAAAAGTAATACTACCGAAAAACGGATATCTTCTATTCTTGTTCAGAAAAAGTTAAAATATTTTTTCTGGGTTTAAAATATTATTTGGATCAAACACTTTTTTAATACCTCTCATCAGGTCAAGTTTCACATCTCCCATGGCCATTTGCATATACGGTCTTTTGGCAATTCCGATTCCATGTTCACCTGAAAGTGTTCCACCCAAGCGAACAACTTCCTCAAAAATTTCGCCTATTCCCTCATTCACTTCCTTATTCCAATATGCATCACTCAACTCTTCTTTCATGATGTTGATGTGGAGGTTTCCATCACCAGCATGTCCATAGCATACTGAGTTAAACCCATATTTTTCTCCTACTTCATTTATGAAAACAATCAGAGCAGGCAGGTTTCCTCTTGGAACAACCACATCTTCAGCTTTAGTTAGGGAATAGGCATTTACAGCAGGACTCACATTTCTTCTTAATTTCCAAAGTTCGTCTTTTCGAGCTTGAGTATCAGCAAAAAGTACTTCACCACCAGTATCAAAATCTTCCAATACATTTAGAATGATTTCTGCCTCATTCATCATTACCTCTTCATCATTTCCATCTAATTCTATCAGTAAATGGGCCTTAACATGGTCGGGTAAATCTACGCTTACCGTTTCTCCCATTTCATTTTTAATGTAATCTTGTGTTTTTACAATGGCATCTCGCTCCATAAATTCCATACCTGAAGGTGCTACTCCAGCTTTAAAAATGGCAGCGATTGCACGGCAAGCTTCTTCATTGCTCGTAAAAGGAGCTAGTAACGTCACATCTTTTCTCGGAAAAGGTCTTAATTTGAAAACGATTTTAGTGATGATCCCTAATGTGCCTTCACTTCCACACATTAATTGAGTTAAATTATAGCCTGTGCTATTTTTCAAAACATTGGCTGCGGTCCAAATGATTTCTCCATTAGGCAAAACCACTTGCATATTCAAAACATAATCACGAGTAACGCCATATTTCACGGCTTTTGGACCACCAGCATTTTCTGCTAAGTTACCCCCCAAAAAGCAGGTTCCTTTACTGGATGGGTCTGGTGGATAAAATAATCCCTTTTCTTTTACAGCATTTTGGAAAACTTCTGTTATAACTCCAGGCTCGACAGTTGCTTGCAAATTCAATTCATCTATGGATAAAATTTTATTGAATTTCTCCATGCTGATTACGACTCCTTTTTTAGTAGGCAAGGCACCACCACTTAACCCAGTGCCACCGCCTCTAGGAGTTACTGGGATTAAATGTTCGTTACATTTCTTCATAATGGCACTTATCTCTTCAGGAGTTGAAGGCTTTAGTACTACATCAGGCATGAAGGAATAATCCTCCGTGTGGTCATGAGAGTATTTATATTTATCTTCATCAAGCAAAAAGGCATTTTTTGCGCCAACTATGCTTACCAATTCCTCAAAAATGCTTTGATTTGTAACTGTATCCATGAATTATTTGATTTCTGACTAAGAATTATGCTTCAACACAAATTTAGGAAAATATATTCCATCCAATTGATTTTATTCCTACTGATTGTGGTTTTTCTATCAGGCTGTGCAACAAGCAAGAAGAAAAAACTAAGAGCAAGAAGGCTCGATACTATAATTCAAACCGCTCGATCTTACACTGGCACTCCATATAAATGGGGAGGTGTAAACCGTTCTGGTATGGATTGTTCAGGATTATTATATGTCAGTTTTAAAGCAGGAGATGTGAATATTCCTAGAGTTTCTAGGGACCAGGCTAAGGTTGGAAAAAAGGTTAAATTTAGAAAATTAGAAAAAGGCGATGTGGTATTTTTTGCTATGGGAAAAAGGCGAAGAAAAATTACCCACGCAGGACTGGTGACAGAGGTAAGAGGTAAAAATGATGTACGCTTTATTCATGCTTCATCAAGTGTAGGTGTAGTAGAAGCTAATATTTATACTGACTACTACACAAAAAAATTCAGGAAAGCCAGAAGGTATTTTTAGAAATGGATTTTTTACATAGATTTGCAAACCGTTGATTCTTGTCTACTGTCAATTGTCAACTGTCTATTTAAGTTTTGGGGCATTAGCTCAGCTGGCTAGAGCGCTACGCTGGCAGCGTAGAGGTCATCGGTTCGACTCCGATATGCTCCACAACCAAAAGCTACTTCGAAAGAGGTAGCTTTTTTTGTTTTAGCTTTTTGTCAGTTTTCTGAAAACCCTACTTCAAAATTAATACCCCTGATTGTATTATAAATACCGATATCACCGTAACTTTGAGCTAGTATCAAAAAGTAATAATCTTGGCTTACCAATATTTAACCGAAGAGAATATTAATCAATTTATTAAAAATGCTTTAGAAGAAGATATCCGAGATGGAGACCACTCTTCTTTAGCCTCAATTCCTAAAGGAACGCTAAATACAGCTCAGTTAATCATTAAAGATGATGGAATTTTGGCTGGCGTTAAAATGGCGGAATATGTTTTTAATGCAGTTGATAAAAACCTAAAACTTGAAATTCATAAGAAGGATGGCGATGTTGTAAAAAAGGGTGATATCGGGCTGAAAGTACATGGTGAAGCATCTTCTATTCTAACAGCAGAGCGATTGGTTTTAAATTGCCTTCAAAGAATGAGTGGAATAGCTACTTACACTTATAATTTGAGTAAGATGATTGCACACACATCCACCAAAATATTGGATACCCGCAAGACAACCCCAAATTTCCGCTTAGCAGAAAAATGGGCAGTTGAAATTGGAGGAGGTAAAAATCATAGATTTGGATTATTTGATATGGTGATGTTGAAAGATAATCATAATGATTTTGCAGGTGGTATAACCGCTTCGGTTACGGCAACCAAGAAATATTTGAAAGAAAAGAATCTTGATTTAAGAATTGAGGTAGAAACCCGGAATTTGGAGGAAGTTAAAGAAGCTTTAAAAGTGGGAGGTGTGGATGTTATCATGCTGGATAATATGAGTGTGGAGGAAATGAAAAAAGCGGTGAATTTGATTGGGGGTCAATGCCAAACAGAAGCTTCAGGTGGCATAACCGAATCCACTATTGTTAAGATTGCGGAGACGGGTGTAGACTTTATTTCGGTAGGTGCATTAACCCATTCTTATAAAAGTTTAGACATCAGTTTGAAGGCGGTTTCTTGAAACCATAAAAATGCGATATATTTGCAAACCCAAATAAGGGTTTATAAAAAATTACATAAGAAAATTGAATTGCAGAAATGCTAGTTAAAACAAAAAAATATAAGCTGGATAACAGCACATACATCAAAACAGGTTTGAAAAACATTGTGAAGGAACAGTGGTGGGTGTTTTTAATTGCATTAGCCATATGTTCTGGTTACGCCTGGGTTCCTAATATTTGGTGGTTTATAGGCTCCTTTATTGCTTTATTATTGTATTTCCTTTTCTGGGTCATTCAATTTGCGGGCGTTACGCAATTAGATCAATATAAAATATTGTTTGAGCGTCTCTCTTATGAGATCAGTTCTCAGCAAATATTAATAAAACTAAATGCCAAGCAAGGCATGCCCATAAAATGGGATCAAATAAAATCAGCCAAAGTGGGGAAAAATGCATTTACTTTTGTGCTTTCGAAAGCTCAGTTTGTGTATTTGCCTTATAAAGTATTTAAAACAGAAAACGAAAAGAAATTTGTGGAAACGATATTAAAAAGGAAGGAATTGATTAAATCATGACCGATCCTAAAAATATAGCTATTTTGGCTTCAGGCTCTGGAAGCAATGCCGAAAAGATTATTCATTATTTTAAAAACCATAAGACTATCAATATAGCTTGTGTGATTACTAATAATGAGAATGCTGGTGCAATAGAGCGAGCTGAAAAAGCTCATATTCCTTCGAAATACTTTACAAAACAAGATTTTGAGAATCCAGAGGTTATTCTTCAGTATTTAAAATCAAAAGAAGTTGACTTTGTTGTCTTGGCTGGGTTTTTATTGAAAATAGCCCCTGAAATTGTTGCTGAATATTCAGATAAAATAATTAACATTCACCCTGCCCTTTTACCAAAATATGGCGGAAAAGGAATGTACGGAAACCATGTTCATGAATCAGTAATATTGAATAAAGAGACAGAAAGTGGCATCACCATTCATGTAGTAAATGATAACTATGATGAGGGGCGAATCATTTTTCAGGCTAAATGTGATATCTCTCCTCAGATGGGAGCAAAGCAATTGTCAGCTAAAGTCCAACAACTGGAGCACCAGCATTTCCCTAAAATTATAGAGGAGTTTGTGGAGAATCACTAAGTGATTTTCCCGATCTCCTTTTCAAACTTCTAAAAATTAGAACTTAAATTCATAATTCTCTTGAGAACTCACTGATTTATTTTCGATATTTCAATTGTGAAAGAGATGTCTTATTTTTTATAGAGAGCTAAATCAAGTATAATTTAAAACTCAATGTGAATAATTTGTAAAAAATTAATCTGTGGGAGCGGGCTGGAGGAAAGTTTAGCGGGCCAGCGTTGGCATTGAGGGAGGAAGCATTAAACTTTCTTGAATTTTTGTTTCTTTTTGGTCAAGCAAAAAGAAAGGCAAAGAATTAAAAAGTAAGAGGTTATGTTTTCAGCCTGATTTTTCGAAAAAATGTTAGCCGTATTTTTTTGGATTGCGCTCTGATGGTTTTTATAGAACCAAATATTATAAGAACTAAAAATTTGTTATTGAACTGTTGTAACTTACTCCCCCCTCTCAAAAAGCGTCTCCACCAAATCGGAAAAACTTTCCGGCTCTGAATACAATCTATCAGAATAAACACTTGCCATCAATTTTAAATAATGTGGCTTTTCATCATAAAGAATCAGCTCTAAACTGATATTACCATATCTTTGGTCGATTGGCGGTTCCATTTGAATGGGCGGTTTTAAATAATAAAATTCTTTGGTAATTACTCGGTCTTGTTCAGCTGTCACCTTCCTGTTCGAGCCTGACTGACGATAACCAATTGCTAAAATTTGCTTTTTGAAGTGCTCCAACAGCATTTTGTAATCTGAGTCAAGCAAACTACTACAATTCGCTATGGCAAAACCATTGGCTTTATTACTTTCCAAAAGGGCAATGGGAATAGGGTCTTTAATATCCGTTTTCTTCAAATGGTAAGCCCTGAAGATCTTATCTAAAATTTCCTTGCTCACATCAGAAGCATGCCATTCATCATAAGAGTCAAATTCTTGCTGACTTCTCTTCAAAACCTCGTTGGTGAGAATTACATTTTTTTTCTCTTTAGGAAATATCTTATTTATGATTTGATCGAAGAATGACATTCAAACTCTATTTTTTAATTAAAGCGAAAATTATATTTCGTCTTATCCATTTAACACATTTAAGGAATGAAAGATTAGCAAAATGGCTATAATCTGAAAAAATATTAAATCTAACAGCATAAAGTTTTTAAAGGATGGGCGAAAAAGCTTTAAATCAATTAGTTTTGCAAAAAAATAATTCTAGCAAAATGTCAGTCAAAAAAATCCAATCTGCACTTATTTCAGTTTTCCATAAAGATAATTTAGAGCCTATCGTTCAAATTTTGAAAGATAAAGGCGTTAAAATATACAGCACAGGTGGCACCCAAAAGTTTATTGAAGAACAAGGTGCCGAAGTCATCGCTGTTGAGGACTTAACCAGCTACCCTTCTATTTTAGGCGGAAGAGTAAAAACGTTACACCCAAAAGTGTTCGGTGGGATTTTAGGAAGAAGAGATTTGGAATCAGACAAGGCGCAGTTGCAAGAATATGATATTCCTGAAATCGATTTAGTGATTGTGGATTTATACCCTTTTGAGCAAACAGTTGCTTCGGGTGCAAGCGAGCAAGATATCATTGAGAAAATTGATATAGGAGGAATTTCTTTAATTAGAGCAGCAGCTAAAAATTTCAAAGATGTCGTGATTGTAGCTTCCCAAAATCAGTACGCTGATTTGGAAAAAGTATTACAAGAAAAAGATGGAAGCACGGACTTGAAAGACAGAAAAGCTTTTGCATCTCATGCATTTAATGTTTCATCTCATTATGATACGGCCATTTTCAATTATTTCAATCAAGAAGAAGCAATCAAAGGTTTTAAGCATAGTATTTCAGAAAATAAAACGTTGCGTTACGGTGAAAACCCTCATCAAGAAGGCGTTTTCTTTGGTGACTTGGAAGAGCTTTTTGACCAGTTAAATGGTAAAGAATTATCCTATAATAATTTAGTGGATGTTGATGCCGCGGTTTCTTTAATAGAGGAATTTGAAGGGGAAACGGCTTTTGCTATTTTGAAACATACCAATGCTTGCGGAATGGCATTAGGTAATTCTGTAAAAGAAGCCTATCAAAAAGCATTTGCAGCAGATACACTTTCTGCATTTGGTGGCGTTTTGATTACGAATCAAACAGTTGATAAAGAAGCAGCGGAAGAAATGCATTCTTTATTCTTTGAAATTTTAATTGCGCCTGATTTTTCTGCCGAAGCTTTAGAAGTATTAAAAGGAAAGAAAAACAGAATCTTATTAAAGAAGAAAACGAACCTATCTACTAAAAAGCAATTCAAAAGCTTACTGAATGGGGTGATTGAGCAAGATAGAGACTTGCATACGGACAGTCATTCAGATTTGAAAGTTGTGACCAAATCGGCACCAACTGCTGATGAGGAGAAAGCGCTATTATTTGCTTCCAAAATTTGTAAGCACACAAAATCGAATACTATTGTCTTGGCTAACCATGGTCAGCTTTTGGCAAGTGGTGTTGGTCAAACGTCAAGAGTGGATGCTTTGAAGCAAGCAATAGAGAAAGCCAAAGTTTTTGGATTTGATTTAAAAGGAGCGGTAATGGCTTCAGATGCATTTTTCCCATTTCCTGATTGTGTGGAAATTGCAGATCAGGCAGGAATTACTGCTGTGATTCAGCCTGGGGGTTCTATTAAAGATCAAGATAGTATTGATTATTGCGATGCTCATGGTATGAGAATGGTGACCACAGGCATAAGACATTTTAAACATTAAAAGTTAATCTTTAGATAAATCCAGAAATATTTTCGTTGAACCGCTTAATTTATCAAAGTAATTTGTAAATTTCCAAAGCGTAAATTTTTAAATATATTATACAAGAACATCCATGGGGATATTTGATTTCTTTTCAAGTGACATAGCCATAGATTTAGGTACAGCCAATACCTTAATTATTCATAAAGACAAAATAGTGGTGGATGAACCCTCCATCATTGCCATTGATAAAGCTACTAACAAAGTGTTGGCCATTGGGCGCCAAGCCATGCAGATGCATGAGAAAACTCACGAAAACATAAAGACTATTCGTCCTTTGAAGGATGGAGTAATTGCTGATTTCCACGCTGCTGAGCACATGATTCGTGGGATGATTAAAATGATTGATGGCGGTAAGAGAAACTTTATGCCTTCTTCTCATAGAATGGTGATTTGTATTCCATCAGGCATTACCGAAGTGGAAAAAAGAGCCGTTCGAGATTCAGCTGAGCACGCAGGGGCAAAAGAAGTTTATATGATTCACGAGCCTATAGCGGCAAGTATTGGTATAGGCGTTGACATTGAGCAACCTGTTGGTTCCATGGTGGTGGATATCGGAGGAGGTACAACTGAAATTGCTGTAATTGCCCTTTCAGGAATTGTATGTGACCAATCCATCAGAGTAGCGGGTGATACTTTCACCAAAGACATTTTAGATTATATGCGTAGACAGCACAACCTTTTAATAGGGGAGCGTTCTGCGGAAAAAATAAAAATTGAAGTAGGTGCTGCTTTAACTGAATTGGATGATGGACCTGAGGATTATGAAATCCGAGGTCGTGATTTGATGACGGGTATTCCAAAAGTAATTAAAGTATCTTATTCTGAGATTGCTTTTGCCATTGATAAGTCGGTATCCAAAATTGAAGAAGCCGTGCTAAAAGCTTTGGAGATTTCACCGCCCGAATTGTCTGCCGATATTTATGACAATGGAATTCATTTAACTGGTGGTGGTGCTTTATTAAGAGGACTTGATAAAAGACTGGCGCTTAAAACAAAGCTTCCGATTCATGTGGCGGATGATCCGTTGAGAGCGGTAGTTCGTGGTACGGGAATCGCTTTGAAAAATTTAAATCATTATAAAGCAGTTTTAATGAGTTAAATGAATTATTCAATGCAAAATATTTTTGGAAAAGGGAATCCTATGAAAGGCATTCCTTTTTCCTTTTTAAAGCAATTTATTTTTTTGCCTGTAACCCTAAAGGTAAATGCGTAGGTTATTTCAGTTTATTTATCAATATCGGGCTTTCTTTATCTTTCTGCTACTGGAAGTCATTAGTGGTTGGCTGGTAGTCAATCATAATGATTACATCAGTGCCTCCTATTTTAATAGCTCCAGTGCATTTGCAGGAAATGTTTATAAAAATAAGCAAGCCGTGCAGGATTATTTCCAATTGGCTAAAGTCAATAAAAATTTGGTGGAGGAAAATGAGCGCTTAAGAAATCGTCTGGCAGTTGATAGTATTAAAATAGATTCAGATTCAGCAGATATCCCTTTCGAACTTAATGGTCAGTATGAATTTATCACAGGAAAAGTGGTCAATAACTCTGTGCATCGATTTAGAAACTATTTTACTTTAAATAAAGGAAGCGAAGATGGGATTGAAGAAGGAATGGGCGTAATCAATCCAAAAGGAGTGGTAGGAAAAATAAAAAGCGTGTCCTCTAATTTTTCCACAGCCTATTCTGCTTTGCATAGTAGCTTATTGATTTCAGTACTGATCGATGAAACAGAGACTTTATGTACGGCAAACTGGTCAGGTGAAGATCCAACCGAAATTTCATTAGAGTATGTGCCTCGCCATATCAAGGTCCAGGAAGGAATGCAAGTGATAAGCTCAGGCTATGATGCTATTTTCCCGCAAGGGGTAAAACTAGGAACGGTTAAAAGTGTAGAGATAGATGAAGAAGCTACTTTTTATGATATGGAAGTGGCGCTTTCAGCGGATTTCTTTAGTCTGGATTATGTGTATGTAATCGGCAATAAGCTGAAACAAGAAAAAGATTCTTTGGAACAGGAACTACAAACAGAATATGAACAGTAGTAATAATTTCAAACAGATATTGATTTGGGTGCTTTTTGTAGCATCTCAAATATTGTTTGCGCAAAATTTTGTGCTCTACAACCGTGCGTTCTGTTTTGTATATGTGGGCTTTTTGCTTTTACTTCCTTTGGGAATCTCCCGTAACAATATTTTACTGTTAGGTTTTTTCACGGGCTTTATCATTGATATATTTTATAATAGTTTGGGAACGCATATGGCGGCTATGACGTTGGTTGCTTTCATTCGCCCTATATGGTTGAATGCCATTACACCAAGGGGTGGATATGAGAATGTGGATAGTCCAGCCATTAAAGACCTAAGTTTATCCTGGTTCCTGGCTTATGCATTGCCTTTATTATTTATTCACCTAGCTGTAGTCTTTTTTATAGAAGCAGGTGGCTTTCATATGTTTTTTTATGTGATTTCTAAGGTGTTGATGAGCACTTTATTAACCGTATTGGTGTTGGTGATTTTACAATATCTATTTTATTCTAAAGGGAGGTTTTCATGATAGAAAACAGAAAGTACATCATTCAAATTTTAATCATAGTAGTAGGAGTTATTTTCCTGGTGAAATTATTTTCTATTCAGGTTATGGAAAGCCGTTATAAACTAGCGGCTGAAAATAATGTGATTAATAAGGTGGTGCAATACCCTTACAGAGGATTAATTCTGGATAGAAATAATAAAATAATTGTTCATAATACTCCTGTTTATGATATAATGGTGGTACCAAAAGAGGTGGAGGTTCAGGATACCACCGCTTTTTGTTATTTATTGGATATCACCGAAGAGGAATTCAAAAGTAAAATCCATAAGGCTAAAGAATATTCATACATCAAGCAATCCCTTTTTTATCCACAATTAAGCAATGAAGAATTTGCCAAAATCCAAACCCGTTTGGTGGAATATAAAGGCTTTTATCCTGTTGCCCGTACTGTTCGAAAATACCCTGAGCCTGTTTTGGCAAATGGCCTTGGATATATTGGAGAGGTCAGCAAAAGACAATTAGAAAGAGATACTACTAATTATTATAAACAAGGTGACTTTATCGGAATTTCAGGAATAGAAGCCGCTTATGAAGAAGAGCTGCGAGGAAAAAGGGGCGTAAAATATAAGCTGGTGAATGTACGGGGAATTGAAAAGGGCTCCTTTAATGATGGGAAATTTGATACACTTTCTGTTCCTGGGAATAATTTGGTTTCCACTATCGATCTGGATTTGCAAAAATATGCCGAATACCTGATGGATGATAAGGTTGGAAGCATAGTCGCCATTGAACCTTCAACTGGTGAAATTCTAGCTTTTGTCAATAGCCCTTCTTATGATCCTAATCTGTTAGCAGGAAGAAACTATAGTAAAAATTTCAGTGAGCTGAATAAAGATACTTTAAAGCCACTTTTTAATAGACCTATCATGGCGCAATATCGCCCAGGCTCTGTATTTAAATTGGTTCAATCATTAATTGCTTTACAAGAAGGTGTAGTTGTGCCTTCTACTCGAATAGTTTGTAATAGAGGTATCATTAATTGCCATGGTTCCCACACCAATGAAGATTTGCATGGCGCTATCAAGTATTCTTGCAACCCATATTTCTATCAAACTTTCAAAAGAATTATTCAGCAAGGAAAAGTAGAGGGTATGAATAAAGATGCCAGAGTGGGCTTAACCACCTGGAATAATTATTTAAGTGATCTTGGCTTTGGGCGAAAATTAGGAATCGATATTCCAAATGAAAGTTCAGGCATGGTACCTGGAACCTACTTACTATGATTACTATTATCAAAAAGACCATTGGAATTTCTATACTATTTATTCCTTAAGTATAGGAGAAGGAGAATTATTGACAACGCCATTACAAGTTGCCAATTTAGCTTCCATTTTAGCGAATAGAGGTTTTTATGTTCGCCCACATATGGTTAAAGGAATTGAAACACCCGATTCTTATTACAAACTGCAATATGACAGACAAGATACTGGTATTGATTCAGTGCATTTCAAAACGGTAGTAGATGCGATGGGTGAAATTGTAGATGGTACTGCAAGAGTTGCAAGAGTAAAGGATATTGAAATAGCAGGTAAAACTGGAACCGTGCAAAACAAAAATAGCTTTGACCACTCTGCTTTTATGGCTTTTGCACCAAAGGAAAATCCACAAATTGCCATTTCTGTTTATGTAGAAAATGCAGGTTGGGGCGGTGGAGTTGCCGCTGCGATAACAGGCTTACTAATTGAAAAATACATTAAAGGAGAAGTAGCGTCCAACAGGGCTTGGGTAGAAAATTATGTGATGACCAAAGCTTATTTGAAGAATTTATGAGAAGACAGGATAGCTTATGGAATAGGGTAGATTGGTTATTGATAGCCGTATATTTTTTACTGGTTATTTTAGGCTGGCTCAATATCTACGCTGTGGTTTATGATGCAGAACAAGCTCAAAACATTTTCAGCTTTGACCTAAATTCTGGTAAGCAATTAATCTGGATTGCTGGTTCTCTAGTTATCATTATAGCCATCATGATACTAGATTATAAGTTCTTTGATTCCTTTGCCTATTATATTTATGCAGTAATTCTGGTCTTATTAGTCTTGGTTTTACTGGTTGGAACGGAAATATCAGGAAACCAATCCTGGTTCGTTTTGGCCTGTTCGACTACAACCCTCTGAATTTGCTAAGTTTGCCACCGCTCTGGCTGTAGCCAAATATTTTAGTAGTAAAAGTGTACGACTTGATCGATTCAAGGAGCAAATTAAGTCTTCTCTTCTTGTTCTGGTACCAATGGGTTTGATTATAATGCAAGGCGATGCAGGAACTGCCTTAGTGTTTATCAGCTTTATTTTAGTGTATTACAGAGAAGGACTTCCTTCTTTTTACGTGATTACAGGCTTGTCGGCAGCATTGATTTTCATATTGACTTTGTTAGTAGACCAAATTTACTTGACCATCGGAGTTATAGTTTTGGCTACCATTATAGTGGTGATAAACAATAAACGCCTTAAAAACATAGGGATTACTATTTTGGCAGCTGTTTTAGTAATAGGCGTAATTCAAAGTGTGGATTATGTGATTTCAGATGTATTGAAACCCCACCAACAAAACAGATTGAAGGCATTGGTAAATCCAGATGCGGATCCATTAGGCTATGGTTGGAATGTAACTCAATCAAAAATTGCTATTGGCTCAGGTGGAACTTTCGGAAAAGGCTTTTTGGAAGGTACACAAACCAAATTTGACTTCGTACCCGAGCAAAGTACCGATTTTATTTTCTGCACCATAGGAGAAGAACATGGTTGGGCAGGCAGCTTTGTCTTGATAATTTTGTTTTTGGTACTGATGGTTAGGATAATCGTTGTAGCCGAAAGACAAAAGTCCAATTTTGCCCGAATCTACGGCTATGCAGTAGCGGGAATTTTCTTTTTTCACTTCGGAATTAATATCGGAATGACCATCGGGCTCTTTCCAGTAGCAGGTATTCCACTTCCTTTCTTTAGTTATGGTGGTTCTTCGCTTTGGTCGTTCACCATCTTGCTATTTGTGTTGATTAAGTTGGATGCGCATAGGATGCAGGTTTTGACTCGCTAATTAATCTCCATCACTATCACTAAATGTAGTAATTAACCCTAATTGACCCATTAGATCAGTTTTAAAAAGAATGCTTAGGTTAATTACTTCCAGATAAATCTGATCTAATTTTTCTGAATCTTCTTGGATTAGATTAATTAAATTATGTTTTTCATGATCGGTCAATTCAATTAACAAGTCAAATTGTGAATTGATTTTGAAGCTTAAGAGCTTGCCTTCATCGTCTTTGATATCCAGGGCATTTAAATAATCATCAACTCCTTTACCTTCTCCACCATTAAATGACTTTTGCATTGCTCTTAGATTTGCTTGAATTAGGGATAATGAAATATTAGCATATGGTGATTCAATGGCAATAAGATTTTTATCCTCTTCTGCAATTATTCCTGAAGGCATCCCAACCTTGACATTCTTAATTTTTTCAACCGTTTCTATCCATTGATTGCTTAAAAGCGTCATGCTTGCATTTATATCGTTACCTGGCTTGCGAATAAAAGACTTTGCATAATTGGAGGTCCAATGATTTAGTAATTCCTCGTTCAAGTTTACTAGATTTCTGCTTATCATTTTAGCAAAAGAAATCTTTGTTGAATCGAGACCTGTTTTTTTTGAAAATAATAAGTACTCTATGGCTGCTAATCCCCTCGAATTACTGCCTATTTGATTTATAAAGTCATCTTCTCCGTTAAATTGTAATAATGATTTGTTGAGAATGGAGGTGTCAATTGGGAAATAATGAAAGTTGTTTTCAATAAGTAACTCATCGATCGGGCCAAAATGATAAGGAATAGTCTCAGCCCAGGTAATGGAAGCATTTTTCCATAGCTCTCGGACATTTTTTAAAAGATTATCTTCATTTTCTTGCTTTAGTAAGCTTATGGAGGAATCTAATGAAATGAAAGATTTAAGGCTACTTTCATAAGCTGGAATTGCCAAATTTTTAGCAATATTTTCCAACATGGGCTTTTTGTCAAAATCAGTATTTCGATCCGTATTGGTACAGGCAGACAAAATGATAAAGCTTAGGAAGACTATTATTTTAATGTTTTGCATATTATAAAGAGTTTACAAAGGCTATTAAATTCACCCTTTCATTTTTTGATAAAGCTTTAAATTGATTTTTACTATTTTCAGCTTCTCCACCATGCCATAATATTGCTTCCTCCACATTTCTTGCTCTACCGTCATGCATTAAGGTGGTATGTCCATTTACTGTTTTTACCAAGCCAATTCCCCATAGAGGCGGAGTTTTCCATTCCATTCTTGTGGCATTACCATCGGGCCTGTTGTCCGCCAAACCTTTTCCCATATCGTGCAAAAGCAAATCGGTATAGGGATAAATACTTTGATTATTAAAAGCTGGAATATCTTTATGTTCAGCAGTAACAAAAGAAGGGTTGTGGCAAGCGCTGCATCCAATTTCGGAAAATAATTGCTCACCCTTAATTATGTTCTTGTTGTCGGTATTTCTTCTTTTAGGCACGGCTAATACTTGTGAATATAGCGTAACCCGATCTAAAATATCATCGGAGATTTCAGGTTGTCCTCCGGTTTCCGCATCAATAAATTTTGCCTGAATTGTGGTTTCGTTTTCATCCATAAATAAAGAACTACTTAGCCCCATATCACCCTGAAAAGCAGCGGCTACTTGTTGTTTTACATTGGGTTCATTAGCTTTCCACCCGAATCTCCCTAATTCCAGATTTTTAGAAACCACATTGTTTACATAATTAGGTCTTCCAGAAATTCCATCTTTATTTTTATCTTCAGGGTCGGCTAGGGCAAGGATATCCTTTTCATCTATAGCTTCCAGTAGTCCCAAACCAATAATGTGAGGAGCCACTCTTGGAGAAACCATAACATCTTGCTGCATTTTTCCATAGTTCAGATTAGTGAAACTATAAATGGGTTTTCTCAAAGTATAAGTTTCTCCATCAGGAAATTCCCTATTGATTTCTTCATATTCTATTTTTACTTCACCTTCTTCTTTTACCCCCAAAATAGCAAGGTGATTAAATTGGTTTCCGTAAGTGGGTTCTGCTTTTGTAGTATTGGTTTCTGAAGGTATACTTAGCCTAAAAAGCAGTGCAGAAGATTGTCCTTTTTCAAAACCAGGTTCTCCTTTTCCGTCCAAAAAATGACAGCTCGAACATGATTTGGCATTAAAAAGTGCTCCCAATCCATCTAGATCGGCTGTTGAAGAAGGAGCTGTAACCCAATTTCTTTTGAAAAAGGCATTACCAGTCACAAACTGCATTTGTTTATCATCAGAAATATTAGGCGCAGCATGACCAAAGGCATTCACTGAAAAGTCATCAGTAGTAGCATCACCCCCTGGATAAAGAGCGGACTCGCTCACCGCTTCATAAGTTTGTATATTGTCACAGGAATTCAATATGATCAGAATTCCGAAAAGGAAGGTAATTGAAAATATAGAGCGCATTGCTAAGGATTAATTTTCAGATAGCTTCAGGGTCAAATTTAAATCCAAATTTACTGGCAGATGCAGCCAGTAAATCGCCTTGTTTTCTAAATAAGCTAATTGTTTTAACAATTTGTTTTCTACCCTTTTCATTTTTTATTTGTTGATCGAAAGGGGCTTCAATCTTTTTGCTTTCAGCAAGTCCGCTAGCAATGATTTGCTTTAACTCTTCCGCCAAAGGCTCGTCTTGTTGCTTTACTAAATCATAAATAGAAGGGCCACTAATAGTACTATCGTTTCTGAAGGTTTTGTATTTACCTAAATATACATTTTGAATTCCCCTTGCATTGGCTAGGATATCTCTATGAGTATTATCGCTAAAACAAGAATGCTCATCTTCCTTTGACCTTAAATCATAAGCTACAAACATTCTTTCTCCTGCTAATTCACCTTTGCTTAATTTACCTAAACCAGAAATAATTTTCTCTATTGATTGGTCAGGATTTGTTGTAAATCCACCTCTATAATTTTGCTGATTTGGTTCCCATTCTTTTAACACTGATTTTAAATCACTTATAAGCAAATTGCTAGTTTCCAGTAAGTATTTTTTTCTTCTCTCCGCATTTTCTGCACTAGATTTTTCTCCCTCAATATAATCCGTAAATTTTCTTTCTCCAGCTCCCGGACCCTCGCTCAAATCCTGACCCCAAAGTAAAAATTCTATAGCATGATAACCTGAGCTTACATTAGTTTCACTCCCTTTCTCATTCATAGAAGCAATTAAATCAACTGTTATTTCAGGAAAAGTTTCAAGACTATTTATGATGTTAGCGTTGTTGTTTTCTGAGGCAACATAATCAATATAGGCTTCATCTAAGGGCCAAGCGTTCAACTGTCCTTCGGGACCATTTTCACCATCAATCGGTCCACCGTAAAAACGGAATGCTTCCGTTTGGCCATAACTTTCTCTAGCCAAGAGCCATGCCTTTTTAGTTTTTTCAAACCCTGCTTGAGTGGTGTTTTCGGTAAAATGCTTTATTTCCTCTCTCAATGCCAAAGCATGTTCATGTGCATCCAGATAGTTTGCATAAACTATGTTGGCATAGTTTTCTACTACCTCTTTTTTAGAAATTTCTTCCTTTGTGCTACAAGAAAATAAAACTAGTACCAGGATGACTACGGAAATCGCGCTCTTCATTTTATTTAGATTTATTAAACATAATGCAAAAGTAATACAGAATGTTTTGAAAAGAAATGAAGTTTAAAAGAATGTTGAAAGCTCTTTATGCTCCAAACCTCTTCTCCACTAATTCCATAAATTCCTGCACTTCCTCAGTTTCCATATCCCAATCGTATTTATCAGCAAAGGATTTTTTGACATGGGAGGAGGCTTCCTTATAATTATCCATGCCATCTATTTGCTCCACAGCAGAAAGAAATTGATTTTGATTGCCTTCGAATAATTCATTGACAAACATAAACCGTTGGTTGAGGGTCAGCATTTTCATAATGCTTTTCCCACCACTTTTAGCAAGTTTATCAGCAAGGGTTTGTTTGTCCTTGCTTTGTAGAGAGTCATTTAGCATACCGCCTTCTACTTTTTCTTCTTCCAGATAAATATCTGCAAGCGAAAGTGGCAATGTTTTGGAGAATTCAGCTAAAAGCGGCTGAATATCGGCTGGTTGTTCATCCGAATTGCTGCAAACTTCATTAAACATCTCAAAAGCCGTATCATTAAAAACTACATCTTCTTTATGCGACTCGAAATGATCAATCAATCCGTCCAATAGAAAATCATTGAATTTGATATATTTTTTCAAATCTTTTAAATCAGATAATCGCAATCGGCTGTCATCCCTTTGGTTAATTTCCTTTGAATAGAAATCATAGGGAGAGAAAGCCAACAAAACGCTATCTTTGATAGATTCCTTTAATAAAGGTTCGAAATGTTCTTTTTTAACATAAATATGACGGGAGAGCGTATTCATGAAATCTTTCATGGCTTTTTTCACCTCATCACTATGGTAGTCGAAATAAGGGCTTTGCAATTTTGCGTTTTCCTTTTTCCATTTTCTGAAAAGGTTTTTGAGCACCATCAAATTAATTTGTTTGTTTGGGCTCAGCTCTAAAATTTCTTTTCCGCTGATGTGAGATGAATTACTGAAGAATGATTGACTCAGTTGTTTTGCCAATGCTTTGCTGTAAGCATCAATTGCCTGATGATTTAATTTGCTCTCCATTGTTTAATTTACTTTTTTTGCAATTTATTCTTATGCCTGAAATTGAGATTACCAACCTTTATGAACGCAAGATAATCACTAATAGCACAGAAAAAAGAGCGTTAGAGATTATACACGAAAACTTTATCGATTGGATGCATGCCTGCGGAAAAAAAGGAAGATGCACCACTTGTAAAATGATAGTGGAGGAGGGAATAGAAAATTTAGGTGAACTTACATCTGCAGAAGAAAGGTTTAGAAATCAGAAACGATTGGCGGATAATGAAAGATTGGCGTGTCAGGCAGTAGTTTTAGGAGATATAAAAATAAAAGTAGCGGAACGAAATAAGTTTCCGCATATGGAGTATTCGGATTGAATGGATTAGCATATTAAACCTGTCAGGTTTCCGGTAGAATTAGAATATTGAGATTGCACAATTGCTGTGTAATATAAAATCACAAACCTGACAGGTTTTAGGTATAAAATATATAATTGAAAAATGTTTGTAGAACCACATATAGGAAGAGAAGAAGGCGGGAAAGGCAAGGGATGGATAGAACTGATTTGTGGTTCTATGTTTAGCGGAAAAACCGAGGAATTAATCCGAAGGCTTAATCGTGCACTAATTGCAAAACAAAAGATAGAGATCTTCAAACCTAAAATTGATACACGCTATGATGAAACTGAAGTAGTTTCGCATAACAAAACTAAAATCCGCTCAACTCCGGTTGATTTCGCAGAAGATATTTTATTGTTCTCTGGAAATTCAGAAGTAGTAGGCATAGATGAAGCCCAATTTTTTGATGCGGAAATTGTTAATGTAGTAAATACTTTAGCAGATCAAGGCAAAAGAGTTATCATAGCAGGCTTGGATATGGATTTCAGTGGAAAAGCATTTGGCTCTATGCCTGAATTGATGGCAACTGCAGAATATGTAACTAAAGTCCACGCCATATGCGTAAAATGTGGAGGTATTGCCTCCTACTCCTACCGCCTAAGTGAAGAAAAACAAAAGGTAATGCTGGGAGAAAAAGATAAGTATGAGCCTAGATGTAGGAAGTGTTTTAACGCCCCCTAACTTCCAAAACAGAAACGGCATTGCTCGTGCCAGAACCCCCAATATTAACCACTAAACCAGTCTGGGCATCTTTTATTTGATGTCCCCAAGCTTCTTGCATCAATTGTTTGTAGATGTAAGCATGCATTCCAACTCCTGTTGCTCCGATGGGGTGACCTTTCGCTTTGAGCCCACCCGATAAATTTACAGGCAATACTCCATCAGCATAGACTTTACCACTTTCCAAGGCTTCAAACTCTCGACCTGCAGGCGCTATTCCCATAGCACTGTACAAAAGTAATTCTGTAATAGTAAAGCAATCATGTACTTCGGCCAGGCTGATATCTTCGATTTTTAGACCAGCTCCTTTTAAGGCTTTATCCACCGCAAAAGCCGCACCTTCTAGAAAATGGTCAGATTTATTCTTTCCGAAACTATCCAAATAATCAGCTGCGCTATAGAAACTTTTGATGGCAACAGATTTCCCACTACTTAAACTGGCATCTTCCAGCACTAAAGCCGCAGAACCATCAGAAACTAAGGAGCAATCATGTAATCTAAGTGGCTGATATATCATCGGATTCTTTTCATCAGGCAATGAAAGTATATCTTCTGCTGATTTAGGCTTTTGAAGCTGAGCTAATGGATTTTCCGCAGCATTGGTATAAGCTTTAGCAGAGATTTGAGCTAACCAAGGACGGAGTTGTTCTTCAGTATAATTGTATTTTTTCATCCAGCCTTTAGCCAAATCTGCAAACATGCAGGGAGCCGTTACCGATTTACTACCTTCTTCGGCCAGTAAGTAGCCAGCGCTAAAGCTTCCGTGACTCCAGCTATATCCAAATCCGTCATTTTCTCTAATCCGACCACTAAAACACGTTTCATCATGCCTGATTTTATTGCCATAATCGCCATGTGAATAGCAGAAGAACCGGATGAACAAGCTGTTTCGGTTCTATACATCGGTTTGTGGCGCAATTCAGGAATAGCATTTACGCCATAGGAAGCGATATTTTCCTGCCTATTGAAAGCTCCTCCACTGTAATTTCCTACAAATACTCCATCAATAGCTTTTGCTTCAATTTCTGCATCTTGCAAAGCTCCTTTTACTGCTTTTTCATAAAGCGTATATAAAGTCTCGCCTTCTAATTTGCCAAATGAAGAATGATAAGCTCCGATTATATTTACCCCTAAATCCATTTTCTTTTGTTTTAGGTCAAGTTAGTAAAAGTGTCTTAAAAATGTCCGATAGATTAATTTTTTAGGAAAAGGAATTTATGATAAAGCGATACTGTTTTAGAATAGCTTAAGGAAATCAGAGGCAAAAAGATTTGATTATGAAAATCCATTAATAATTAGCATTTTTATAAATGAAATGAGCAAGGAAATGGCAACAGTAAAACAGATAAAAAGCGGATTGATTGATAAAATTCATTCGATTAAGGATAGAGAAGTTTTAGAAGCGCTTCAGAATTTTATTAATGTCAAAGAATCTGAATTTGAGGTACTGACTGACGAGCAAAAAGCAATGTTGAAAATGAGTGATCAGGATGTAAAAGAAGGAAATTTAATCTCTCAAGAGGAAATGATGAAAAGAAATCTTGAATGGCTCAACGCAAAGTAATTTGGACAAAAACAGCTGATATTCAATTTATAGGGATTTTAGAATACTGGGTAAACAGAAATAAATCTAACACTTACTCAAAGAAACTTATAAGTTTAGTGTCTCAAAAAACCAAACTGATTGCTGAAAGCCCATACATTTATAAACCAACTGATTATAAAGATATTAGAGTTGCTTCACTAGAGAATTTCAGTCTGTATTATTCAGTCACTGAAAAACATATAATTATTTATGCATTTTGGGATAATCGACAGGACCCTAGAAAATTATTGAAAATATTAGAAAGCAAAGGTTAATTAAACTACAATTAAAAGAATAGAAATGGAAAAATCTGAAGAAACCGCAATTCAAGACTACCCCCTTGAAATAGTTGATATATTGAATATGTCAGATTCTGAAAAACTAGAAGATTGTATTGAGCATACAACTTCCAGAGATAGCCTGAATGGAAAATACTGAGCAACTTTATTGGAAAAATCTCTTAGCTATTCCAATTTTCCTCCAACCACTTACCTATAAACCCAAATTTATATTTCCCCAATAAAATCCAATCCACCACTCTTCCGTTAGGATATAGCTGAGGTTGTCACTAAAATTGTGCTTTAGAAATTAATTTGAAGAAAACAGGCAAAATCATATTATATATTTTAGGGAGCATTTTATTGCTCTTAGTAATCTTTATACTTTCCTTAAGATTGCCTGTTGTACAACAAAAAATCACCAATTATGCCACCAATTTTGTAAGCGAGAAAACGCAGACCAAATTTGAAATAGATCGCCTTTATATCACTTTCCTTGGAGCAGCGCAGATTGAAGGGCTTTATGCGGAAGATAGCAATCAAGATACCTTAATTTATGCCAATTCCATTTTAGCAGATGTGGCCTGGAAACCACTTTTAGATGGAAATGTGGATGTGAAAAACTTAGAACTAATAGGAATTAAAGGAGCAGTCCATAATAATTCAGCAGATAGCAGTTACAATTTTCAATTTTTGATTGATGCTTTTGCAAATGCTGATTCTACCAGCATTGAAAAAGAAACCGATACTACTTCCGCCACTACCATTAATGTACGCCATATCCTTTTGGAAAATATTGACTTAAACTTTCAGGATATCAGTGTGGAAATGAAAACCAATCTAAAACTGGATGAACTGGAGCTTTCATTTGATACCTTTGATTTGGACAGCTTACATTTTGATGTTGAAGAATTAGTCCTTCAAAATGTGAAAGCAAATTATTCGCAAGGTTTAGCTTTCCCTCCTTCAGAAGAAGACACCACCGAAAGCACTTTACCCAAAATTCAAGTCCAAAAGCTAAGCTTAAACGAAATTGATTTAAAATACGAAACCCTTTTTGACAGTCTTCAAATGTCTTCGCTTATCAATTTATTGGATATTCGAAATGCCAAAGTGGATTTAACCAAAAATGAAATTGAACTGGATAAATTTGATAATAAAATCAGCCATTTTAGAATGCGATTACCAATATCATCGGATTCCACTCAAGAAGAAAGCAATAGTAATCCTGCTCCTTTTGTATTTCCAAAATATACAATAAAGCTCAACACTTTCAATTTTGATTTAACTGATTTGAACATAAAATCAACGGGAAAAATTAAAGAAACAAAAGGTTTCAATCCTGATAATTTGCAGTTTCAGGACATCAAACTCAATTTGAAAAATGCTAAATATCTAGCTGAGGATTTAGGCATAGAAAATTTAAGATTCTCTGCTAGAGACAGCAAAAATTTTGAATTAAAAGAACTAAGTGGTGGAGTAAATTTCAATGCCAATTCAGCTTCTTTGGAGAATTTAAAAGTAGAAACCAAAAACTCAATTTTGCAAACTGATGCAAGCATTGATTTTGCTTCTTTCGATTCATTATTTGTCGGGAGCTTTTATAAATCACAATTCAAGTTGGATTTAAAATTGCCTACTACTTTGAATATTACAGACGCTTTCTATTTTTCACCTGAGCTGAAAAAAGACAGCAGTCTAATGGCACTTTCAAAACATCCTGCCAAGCTTTATGGAAAGATCAAAGGAGATGACAAAGATATTAACTTACAACAATTTCGTCTTTTGTATGGAAATAAAACCTCAGTAGCCTTAAATGCTAATCTCAAAAACTGGCAAGACGGAGAAAATCTAATGGCTTCTTTTGAAAGCTTAGAGCTAAAAAGTAATGTTTCTGATTTTCCATATTTCATGCCGAAAGATTATCCAGATTATTATCCACAAAAAGTGAATTTAAGTGGAAAAGGTAATTATAATAACGGAAAAATAATAGCCAATATATCTGCTAAACTAGACGATATTAGTCGAGTAAAAGTCAAAGGAAATTTCGATTCCAACCAGCCCGAAAGCTATCAAGCTGATATAAGGTTAACGGATTTGGAATTAGCTAGATGGTTGCAAGACAGTCTTAATTTCAACACCGCTAATATTGACATTGCCATAAATGGAAAAGGTTTAAAGCCTTCTGAAATGGATACCAAAGCAGAAGTTAGTATTCGAAATTTCAGCTATATGGCGAATGAGTTTGATTCAATCAATATGACTGCTTCTTTGGTAAAAAATCAGCTGGAATTCAGCAGTAATTATTCAGATTCCATAGCGGATTTTGATTTAGACGCATCTGGAAATATTGATTCCCTTCATCAAAAAATCAATTTGAAAGCTGATATTAAACAACTCGATTTATTGGCGCTCAATATTTCAGATAGTGCCGTTTGGGCATCTTCCAAAGCTGCAGTAAACTACGAAATGGACAGTCTCCATCAATCTTTTAGTGCAAGGCTGACAGAAACCAATTTGACCAGTCCGACTGAAAGTATATCATTCACACCTTTAGATTTAAAAGCTTATAATTCTGATGATAGTGCAAGTGTTAAATTGAATTGGGAGAATATTGCTTTCGACCTTAACATGAACCATCCATTTGATGGATTAGCGATTGCTGATTTGGATGCTTCTAAACTGCAAAAGGCAAAACTTTTTAAAGTAGACACAACAGATAATCCAATGCGGCTTACTTTTTCACTTCAAGCAGATGAAAGCCAAAGCCTGATGACTTTCCTTCCTGTTGACATAAGTTTCGAACCAATCAGTGCCAAGGGAGATTACAATAGTGCTGAAGAATTGGTAAATTTTCATCTTGATATACCACAATTTCATTTTCAAGATATCGATTTGGATAGCCTGAGTTTGAGTGTCAACAATTCAGAAGATGAATTCCACATTAATACTAAATTTCAAAGAATTACTTCTGGTGATTTGAATATTTACCCTACTAAATTGAGAGCTGATATTACTCCAGAGAAAGCACTATTTAATTTATTTGTTGAAGATGCCGAAGCCGACAGCTTATTCCATGTAGATGCCATTTCTGAAAGAAAACAGGACTCGTTATTTTGGTCACTTAAGCCTGAAAATTTAATATTAAATGGGAAACCCTGGAATATGCATCCTGAAAACAGGCTTTACATCGATACTGCCAATATTCAGATTGAAAACATGGTTTTTGAACGAAATAAGCAGCTTTTTGAAATAAAAACAGCTTTGGAAGATAATATTAATTCTCTCCAACTGAATTTTGAAAACTTTAGAATTGAGAATTTCTTTGCCATCATCAATGCAGAGGAAAGCCTTGTAAAGGGAATTATAAAAGGTGGAATAGTATTGGAAAACCTAGAAAACCTAATGGCTTTTTCTGCATCACTTAAAATTGACAGCTTAAGTATTTATAATGAGGAGGTTGGCAACCTTAGTTTAGATGCTGAACAAGAATCTGAAAATCGCTATAAATTTAGTTTGGCTTCTAAAGGTGAAGTAAGCTTAAGAAGTAATGGATGGTTTGATAATAATCCTGAAATCCCTGAGTTTGATTTTGAACTGGATATGGATAGCGTTTCCTTACCTTTTTTGACTACTTTTTCAGAAGGCTTGATTAAAGAAGCTAGTGGTAATTTGGCAGGTCATTTTAATTTCAGTGGAAACACAGAAGATTTCGTTTATGATGGGAGATTGAATTTTCAGGATGCTTCCCTTTTCTTTCCGTATTTAAATTTGGCTTATAAATTACCGGATGAAGTAATCAATTTGAAAAATGAGGAAATTAAGCTGAATAATTTCACGCTTTTGGATGAGCAGCAAAGCAAAATGCAACTGAATGGGAAAGTAACTACCCAAGACTTGCTCAATCCAAGGTTTGACTTAAGGTTAACTGCTGATAATTTTCAATTGTTAAACACCACTAAAGATAATAGTGATTTATTTTTCGGGAAGGCATTTTTCAATGCAGATATTGATCTGAAGGGAAGTCTGAACCAACCAAGAGTGCAGGCAAAAGTAGGGTTAAATGAAAATACGGATTTGGTTTATATTATTCCTGAATCACAGGTGGATGTAGTAGAGCAAGAAGGAATTGTTTATTTCAAAAAGCCTTATGAAGCCTCTGATACTATTCCTTCATCAGAGTCAGAACTACAAAGAAGTGCTGATATTGACGGAATGGAAATGAATGCCATTATCAATACAGATAAGAATGCCAATTTTAAAGTGATAGTGGATGAAAAGAGAGGAGATTATTTAACCGTTTCGGGTGATACAGATTTGAATTTTATCTTGAGGAAAAATGGGGCTATCAGTTTAAATGGTAATGTAGAAGTAAATAAAGGTTATTATCAATTAAGCTTATATGATTTAGTCAAACGCAAATTTGAAATTCAATCTGGTTCAAGAATAAGTTGGTCTGGAGACCCTTATGAAGCCACTATGGATATTACAGCTTTATACAAAACAGAAGCACCCGTGAATACCTTAATGGAAGACCAAATTTCTTCCGCTTCTTCATCAGTGAAAACCCAATACCGACAAAAACTTCCTTTTTACGTTCAGCTTTTTGTAGGTGGTGATTTGAGTAAACCTGAAATCTCTTTCGGTTTGGATATGCCTGAAACAAGCCGTGGAGCCTTGGGTGGCAATATTTACCAACAAGTGCAATCCATTAATTCCAATGAAACTCGGTTGAATAAGCAAGTTTTTTCTTTATTGGTATTGAATCAATTTTTCCCTAGTGGAAGTAGTAGTGGAGGTGCCTAATTCTGAATCGATTGCTAGAAACAGTGCAAGCCAGATTTTAAGTAATCAACTGAATAAACTGAGTAGCCAATATGTGAAAGGCGTAAACCTAAATTTAGACTTAAATTCTTATGAAGATTACCAAAGCGGAACAGCGGAAGATAGAACTCAACTTGATGTAAGCCTAAGTAAAAATTTATTCAATGACCGCTTTAGAGTGGAAGTGGGCAGCCAAGTTGATTTGGAAGGACAACAAAGAACTCAGCAAGAAGCCACTGATATCATCGGAAACATAATGGTGGAATATTTATTAACTGAAGATGGACGCTATAAACTTCGCGGCTACAGAAAAAATGAATATGAAGGATTAATTGATGGGCAAGTGGTAGTTACCGGTATTGCCATTCAATTCAGTAAAGAGTTTGAAAAGTTCAATGAGCTTTGGCAAAAACCAGAAGAAGAGGACGAAGAGTGAGAAAGATTTTTGTACATATCGCATTGATTAGCTTTTTAGGAGTGCTTTTTTATTCCTGCAATACCACTAAAAATTTGCAGGAAGGAGAGAGATTATATGAGGGTGGAAAGCTCAAGCTAAAAGAAATGGAAAGTTCTAAATATAAAAAAGAATTAGAACGCGATTTAGAAGAAGTTAATAAGCCGAAGCCAAATGAAAAACTTGCCGGTATGCGCTTAGGCTTATGGGCAAGTCAAAAAGTAAATAAAGAAAAAGCAGGGTTTTATGCCAAATGGGTAAATAAAAGGATAGGAGAAGAGGCAGTTTTGCTTGATCAAGTCAATATCAATACTGTACAAAAGCTAATGAAAAACCGAATGGAAAATTTAGGTTATTTCAATAGTAAGATTAAGTATGAAGTGGTTGAAAAGAAAAAGACAGGCTATGTGGAATATGAAATAAATCCAGGCAACAGATTGCATATTGATTCTATTCATTACCAAAAAGTAGGTGAACAAAAGGTAGACAGTCTTATTTTATATTATTTGGAAGAAGAAACTCCAATTAAAGAAAACGAGCCTTTTTCCCTACAAAAACTTAAAGATACGAGAAAAGACATTTCTGATTTTCTTAAAAAGCAAGGCTATTACTATTTCACATCAAACAATTTGATTTTTGAGGCAGATACATTGAGCACCGAAGAGCAGAATGAAGCTATAATGGAACTTCGAATAAAGGACAATGCCTCTGAGCTTGTGTTGGTTCCTTTTGAAATTAAAGAAATTCATGTGTTCCCTAAATATTCACTAGATACTTCTGAAGGAGGTAAAAGTGCAGATACTACACTTTTGAATGATGTGGAATTTATTCAATCAGAGGAGTTTTTTCGCTCGGACCGACTTTATCCTTATTTGTTTATAAAGGAAGGAGAGCTCTACAGTCCTGAAAAGGAACGATACACGAACAAAAGGTTAAACTCCTTGAAAACTTATCGCTTTGTCAACATTCGATACCATGAAGATAGTCTGCTGGAAAATGGCATAGGGCAATTAACGGCTAATATTTACTTATCACCCCTGAGCAAACGTTCCTTCAGTTCTGAACTACAAGCAGTGAGTAAATCCAATAACTTTGTGGGTCCGAATTTGAATTTTGAATATTTAAATAGAAACCTATTCAAAGGTGGAGAAGCTCTAAGGTTATCAAGCAAGATTGGCTATGAAGCGCAGCTTAATAGCGGTGATATAGAGACTGGTTTAAATAGTATTGAAACAGGAGTTGCAGCAGAATTAATAATTCCTAGAATGGTAACCCCATTTCCGATAGAGGAAAAATTCCGGTATTCTATTCCGAAAACCAAATTCAAACTATCTTATGATTTGCTTAATCGCTCTCAGTGGTTTAACCTCAATTCCTTTTTAGCGGTTTATGGTTTTGAATGGAATCCTAATATTTTTGTCACCCACAACCTAAATCCTGTTTCCATCAATTATATTGATATAGGAAATGAAAGTGATGCTTTTTTAGAATTATTGGAAGGAAACCCATTTTTAGCTCGAAGTTTTGAACAACAGTTTATCCCGGGCATGTCTTACAGTTTTCAGTGGAGTCAGCTTGTGAGGAATATTAAAAGTAATCGCTTTTACTTCTCCTTTAATGCAGATTTTGCAGGAAATGCTTTGGCTCTAGCACAAAATATTGGAGGTGTGAGAGGAGATAACAAAAAATTCTGGGGACAAAGTTATGCACAGTTTTCCCGCTTCGATTTTGACCTACGTAATTATCAAAATATAGGAAAAGAAAGCCGATTGGTCAGTCGAGTTTTTGCTGGTATTGGGTTGCCTTATGGCAATTCAGTTAGTTTACCATATTCAAAGCAATATTTTTCTGGAGGTCCCAACTCAGTTCGGGCTTTTCGTATCAGAAGTTTGGGGCCAGGTAATTATCAAACAGAAGATATAACAGACGGAACCAGCTTTTTTGACCAGGCAGGAGATATAAAAATAGAAGCTAATCTGGAATATCGTTTCCCGCTTGTTTCCTTCTTGAAAGGGGCTGTTTTCACAGATGCAGGAAATGTATGGCTTCGTAATGAAGACGGAAGAAATGGTAAATTCACCTCTAATTGGATTAATGAAGTGGCAATAGGCTCTGGTATTGGACTAAGAGTAGACATTGAATTTTTTGTAATCCGTTTGGATGTAGCCACACCAATTCGAAAGCCAGGTCCTGATGGATTCTTCTGGCAAGATAATTTTGAATTTGGTAACAAAAGCTGGAGACAAAAGAATATTAATTGGAATTTCGGGATAGGGTATCCTTTCTAAAGCCCCTAACCCCCAAGGGGGGAATTGTTTAGCAGATAATTGTTAATTTCTGCTAAACAAGGTCATTATCGCAGATCCAGAAATAGAGTGAAAAAATTAGAAATAAAATTGAAATATATTGTGAGTTATCATTGTACTCTATTCTTATTACATTTACTTAAAACCTAAAACTTACGACCTAAAACTAAAAAAATATGCAAGCAATCATAATCAAAAAACCAGGCGGTCCAAAAGTACTCCAATTAGAAAAAAGAGACAGCCCAAAAGTTAAGGCAAATGAAGTTTTAATTGAGGTAAAAGCTGCTGGTGTTAACAGGCCCGATGTGTTCCAAAGAATGGGTGGTTATCCAGCTCCCGAAGGTGCTCCTGATGATATCCCAGGATTGGAAGTGGCTGGAGTTATAAAGGAAGTTGGAAATGATGTGACGCAATGGAAAGTTGGCGATAAGGTTTGTGCTTTGGTGGCAGGCGGAGGCTATGCATCAGAAGTTACCGCCCCGGCAGTACAGTGTTTACCAATTCCCAACGGACTGAGTTTTGTAGAAGGCGCATCCTTACCTGAAACATTTTTCACGGTTTGGTCAAATGTGTTTGACAGAGGTAATTTTCAAAAAGGCGAAAGCTTTTTAGTGCATGGCGGTACTTCTGGCATTGGCGTAACGGCTATTCAAATGGTGAAAAGCATGGGTGGGAAAATTTTTACTACAGCAGGAACCCAAGAAAAATGTGATTATGCAATTAAACTGGGAGCTGATCTTGCTATCAATTATAAAGAGCAAGATTTTGAAAAATACATAAAAGAAAAAAAAGAAGGGGTAGATGTGATTTTGGATATGGTGGGTGGTGATTATACCGCTAAAAATATTAACATCTTAAATCCTGAGGGCAGATTGGTGATTATCAATGCTATGAAAAATGCGGAATCCACCATAAATATGAAAAAAGTGATGGTGAAAAGATTGACTATTACTGGTTCTACTTTAAGAGCTCGCTCTCCGGAATTTAAAGGAGCTATTGCTGAAAATCTTAAAAAGCATATATGGCCTAAAATTGAGACAGAAGAGATCAAACCTGTTATTTATAAAATATTTCCTCTGGCAGAAGCTTCTAAAGCCCATGAATTAATGGAAAGCAGTGAACATATTGGAAAGATAATTCTTAGTCTTGAATAGAGCTTTACATAGATAACTCAGACTTCTCAATAACATCATTTTTGGTTTTTACGATTTGAGCAGTTTTATATTTTTAAAAGGTTTATGTAGCTTTTACCTTTTAAGCTCGTTACTGTAATCAAATGAAAGAAAGATTTATCTCCACTTTTCAGTCCTATTGGGAAAACATCCTTGAAAAAACCCCCGAAATCACCCTAGCTTTCGCACTATTGTTGATTTTTATTTTTATTGGGGTATTTATTAGAAGGTTAATAGAAAACCGTTTGAAGAAAAAAGTTCAGGATAGAATACTTTTGGTTTTCATTGGCAGGGCAGTTTTACTCATATTTTCAATCATAGGCATAGTGGTTTTCTTAAATCAGGTGGGCTTGGGAAATGCTGCTGGAGGTCTGCTTGCCGGGGCAGGAGTCTCAGCTTTGATTTTAGGATTTGCCTTTAAAGATTTGGGAGAAAATTTTCTTGCTGGCTTCTTTTTAGCATTTAGCAGACCTTTTAGCGGTGGGGATATTATTGAGGTGAATTCTTTGGTTGGCAAAGTGAAAGAAATGACACTTCGAAATACCCACATTCGTACTTTTGATGGACGTGATATTTACGTTCCCAATGCTTTATTAATAAAAAATCCGTTGACTAATTATACAAAAGACGGCTTGATGCGTCATGAGTTTATAATTGGTATGGATTATAATATTAACATTAGTGAAGCAATCAAGCTTATCCTAAGCACTCTGAATTCACAGGAAAATATTACTTCTGCAAAAGGTTTAGAGCCCTTTGTAATCATAGAGAAATTTGCTTCAAGCACCATTAACCTCAAGATTCTCTTCTGGATTAATACTCAGGATTTTCTTGGCTCAATCTACGGGCTAAAAAGTAAGGTGATGCAAGAAGTTGTAGAAGCACTTATTGCAAATGGTTTTGGTATGCCGGCTGATATCTTTGAATTGAAAATTTATCAGGAAGACAATCCAATACCTATTAATATCAAAAATTTTGATTCATTTACAGGTTCTAATAAAAATAAATCATGAAAAAATGGATAGCAGATTTGCAAAAGCTATATCTAAAAGTAATTAATAGTATAGCATTTTATCCAACTTTGTTATCAATAGTATTTCTCGTTCTTTCATTAATTATTATTCACGTAGAGTACTCTGAATATCTGATCGACCTTAAAAAAGAATTATCAATCTCATTAGTTAACAATTCAGATAATGCCAGACTAATTCTGGGAACAATAGTCGGGAGCATTATTTCTTTAATGGTTTTTAGTTTTTCGATGGTTATGGTTGTTTTGAACAGAGCAACTGCCACATTATCACCAAGAGTACTTCCAGGTCTGATTTCCAACCGTTTTCACCAAATGGTTTTGGGCGTATATTTAGGAACTATCATTTTTAGTTTATTGCTGATCGTTAATATTGATGCTCCCGATAGAGAATTTCAAGTACCTTCTTTGGGAATCCTAATCAGTATGATTCTATCCTTCATTTGTTTAGGCCTATTTGTGTATTTTATCCATTCTATTTCAGAAAAAATTCAAGTAGATAATATTTTGAATGATCTGAAAAAAAGTACTTATAAAGCCATACAAGAATCAAATATTGCGGAAGAGGATAGTGAGAATCAGAATTCTTCTAGTGTTCAAAATTCAAATTTTAATAATTGGTATAAGCAAAAAGCCTCTAAATCAGGATTTTTAAAGAGGATTTCTTTTAAAAGTTTAAAGGATTTTTGTATTGAATATGGTGTAAAGGTTAAAATGGAAATTCAAACGGGCACTTATCTGGTTGAGCATTATCCTTTTGCACTTACTGACAAAGAATTAGATGATGAACAAAATCAAGCACTTTTAGCTTGCTTTACACTTTATACTGAAGAGCATATTAGCGATCATTTTTCATTTGGATTTGGTCAAATATCAGAAATAGCCGTGAAAGCTTTGAGCCCTGGAATAAATGATCCGGGAACGGCAATAAGAGCAATAGATTTATTGGCCAAATTATTTATTCAACTCATGTTGATAAGGCAACAAGTCTTTATAAAAGATGAGGATGGAAATATCTGTGTTTATTTAATGCCAATTACATTTGAAGATATTCTCTTTCAAAACTTTACCCCAATAAGAAATTATGGACAACAAGATGTAAAGGTAATGTTACAGCTTTTAGCAAGTTTGGAAAAGATGCTTGAAGTCGATGATGAGAGGAAATTATATTATAAAGAAATCTATAATTTTACCTTTAGCACAATTAATTCTTGTGAAAGTAAATTTGCAAACAAACTAGATCGAGAACAGCTTAACAAAATGATTTATAAAATCAATTTGAAGTTTGCAGCCCAACAACAATTTGAGCTTCTTTAACCGAACAACACTTGCATCTTAAAAATCTAAATAGTTATTTAATTTAGTAGGCTAACATCAGTAAATTTTTTTAAAATTCGAAACTTGTACACTAGCCAAATCTTCAACCAGCCAACTTATTTACCGCCTCCCATACCAAGTCTGACTCATAGCCTTTTTGCAATAAATAGCGAACAGCTTTCTGCTTTTTGATATAAAGATTAGACTCTTTGAGGGTTGTCCATTTTTTTTCAAGCAAAGAATTTATGGTTGCGGAGTAATCTTCATCATCAATCTCTTTCATTCCTATTTTAATGCAGTAATCAGAAATTTTCTTTTGCTCTAAGCCTTGCTTGATTTTTATTCTACCCCATTTTTTTAAGTTAAAGTGTCCCCTCACGTAACTTTGTGCAAATCGCTCTTCATTAATAAAATCTTCTGAAATCAACCAGGCAATCACTTCTTCAACTTCATCTCCATATAAACCCCATTCGTAAAGTTTATCCCTTACCTGCTGTTGGCTTCTTTCTTGCAAAGAACAATACTTAGCCCCTCTGGATTTTCCTTCTTTGATTGTATAGATTAATTGCTTTGCCATAAGTATTATTAGGATAATTAAAAGCGTTTAATTTTAGAGAAACAAAATTAAAAATGCTGATCTAAAACTTTAATCAATGCATTTATATCCTTAGCATTATTATAAACATGAGGCGATATTCTAATGGAACTTCCTCTTGCTGATAAATGAATATTATTGGTTTTAAGGTCATCGAGGAGATTATTTAAATTGACCTTTTCAGGCAAGAATAAACCATATAAATGTGCACTTACCAATTTATCATCATCTTTTTCAATTCCTTTATCTTCCAAATATTTTCTAAGCGGTTGGAGCAATTCAAAACAATAATTTTGAATGTTTTCGGGCTTCCAGTCTAGTATTTGTTCTAAGGCAGATTTAATCATGGGCAAAGCAATGAAATTACTAAACTCACCTACATTATAGCGCATGGCATTTGCTCCAAATTCTTCTGGATATGTGGTGAGTTTACTGAAATCATGGCTATCCTTTCTGGTCATCCAAGAATATTCGATAGGCTCGCCATCATTAAATTTTTCACTGTAATATGCTAAACCAGATGAATAGGGGCCTAAAAGCCATTTGTAGGAAGCACAAATCAAAGCATCAATTTTAAAAGCTTCCACATCCATTGGCAGGGCGCCTACAGATTGGGTACCATCCACTATGAAAAAAGTATTGGTGGCACGGCATTTTTCGCCTATTGCTTTCAAATCAAACTTCAATCCCTCCATCCAATGAATAGAGGACATCACTACTACTGCTGTTTCTTCATTAATGCTGTTGATGATTTTTTCCGTCCATTCCTGAGTTCTGCCCAAAATGGTTTCAGGTGGCTTTATCACTATTAATTCTGCTTGATTATCTTGACAGAATTTCCTTAATGTCAAATGATCGCTGGGGAATTCTTCATTTACTGTAATGGCATGCTGTCCCTTCTTTATGGGTACATTTCGAATGGCATTCATTAAACCATAAGAAGCTGAAGGTATAAGGGCTATTTGTTTAGAGGGCGCGCTTATCAATTTTCCAAAAAGCGATTTTACTTCTTCAGCGGGCTGAAAAAAATCTGTTTCCTTTATAGATGTTGGGTCAGTTTTCCTCATCACTCCTGCAATCCCTGCCTGTTCAACAGCTTTTAAATTAGGCGACATATAAGCCCCGTTCAGATAGTGGATATTATCTGGTAGATTAAAAAGGTGTTTTTGGTTTTCCATATCGGAAGTTACAAAAAATGAAAACAGATGATATTAATAAGCTCAAATTTCAGCTGAAATATTATTCAGTCAAATTAATCATGCTAATAATAATTAAACCTTTACAATAATCAATCTTGAATAACAAATAGCCTATCACTTTTTAAAATTGGTAGGAATAGGTAAAGTAGAAGAATATTTCACAAATCGTTGCCCTTATCTCTATGGAGATTCAAAATCTTATAATTACTAAAATGAAAAATATAAAATATTATTTTTTTACAGGTGTATAAAATATTATTTTTTAGTTATATTTATGTGAACCAAATTTAAAATAATATGAAAACACTATCAACCCTAGTATTCTTGGGCACCCTGCTATTATTTAGTTGCAGCCCTGAAACAGAAAATGTAAAAGATGACCAAAGCGGTAAAGTTAATTTTAACTTATCCCTAAGCAATGAAAACGGTCAGTCACGCCAAGTCCTAGCCGTACCGGCTGGTTCCTATTTACAGATCAGCATTGAAACATTAGAAGGTGAACCTGTGCTTGAAGACGAAACTGTAGATATTTTATCATTCAATGGTAATTTTGTGAGTGAACCCCTTGAATTGAACGTAGGGGAGTACTTTTTAACAGAGTTCTTGGTCATCAGTCCTGATGATGAAGTACTTTATGCAACACCAATTTCAGGCTCACCCATGGCTGATTTAGTGAGTAAATCTCTACCACTGTATTTTGAGATAGAGGAAAATAGTTCCATTCAGTTACCACTAGAGGTGATAAACGTTTCATTGCTTCTTCCTGAGGATATCGGCTACATCTCTTTTCCATTTACAGTTATAGACTTTTTCTTTTTAAATGTTTTCAAATTCGATGCAAGTGGAAATAGTTTAACTCATGCAAAAGGAATAATCATTCAAAATGAAGACACAATCAAACGTTTTACGGTAAAACCCACTATAAACACTGTGGCTCTTTCAAATATTGGAAATGAAGAGTTTACTTTAGTGATTACTAAAAAAGGCTTCGCTAGGTATAGTGAAACATTTACCATTGAAAGTTTATTTGAGACCCATGAAAATGGTTTGATTAACATCCAACTAGAGCCGGCATTAACTTTTACTGCTTTACCTTATACATATGGGGACGATGAGGCTGAGTTTGATTTTCAATTTAGCCTTTCCTATGAGGGAGAAATCACTGTTGATTGGGGCGATGGTCATATTGAATCCGACATACCATCTGATGTATATTCAAATGAATTTGCTCATAAATATGGAGATAATTCGGAGTACTTTGTCAGTATTACAGGTGATATTGATAAGATTACAGACTTCTATTCCTATTATGGATCAGGGCCTATTAAAGAAATCACCCTAATTCATTTACCAAATTTAGAAAGCTTCCGAAATGGATTCAATGGGCCAAATATGAGTCCAAAGGTTTTGGACTTTTCAAAAAATTCAAAGCTTAAAGATGTTAATGTTGCGAATAATGCTGAACTGGAAAAAATTATTTTCAAAGATAATAATGTAATCAAAACATTATTAATAGAAGGGTGTGTTCAAATATCAACCACAAACCTAGATGAAATTATTAATCCTATTTATAATTCCGTAATTGCAAGTGGTAGAACTGATGGAGTGATAAGTATCAATGACTACCCTTGGGGTACAGAAACCACCATTGGGCCACCATCAGCGGATGCCTGGACGAAATTTTCAGTTTTGGAAAACGATTATAACTGGACTATCATTACTGTTTTTGAAGAATAAATAAAATAGTAAAAGAGTGGAGAGTTTAGATTTTTTATTTCAAGTCCTGCCTGTCAATAGGTGGGACTTTTTTTACTCCTTGGTTTATTTCCATAGACTATTCTGGAAGGAGAAAAAAAAGACTATATTTAACCCGATGTGTATTGCTTTAAAATGTCGAAAAGTTAATTACTATGAACACTGTAAAACAAATAGCGATAGACTTTTTAGAAATGATAGGCGAAGGAAAAGTGCAAGAAGCCTTCAAAAACTATGTGGCAGAAGGTTTCAAACATCATAATCCTTATTTCAAGGGAGATGCTAAATCTCTAATGAATGCCATGCTAGAGGATGCACAAAACAATCCAGAAAAGGAGCTGAAAATTTTAAGGGCTATAGCAGCTGAAGATTTAGTAGCAGTGCATTCCCATGTTAAGCAAAACCCTAGTGATTCAGGCTTTGTGTTGGTGCATATTTTTAAATTTCAATCTCAAAAAATCGTGGAGCTTTGGGACTTGGGTCAGGAAATTCCTGATGAAATCATCAATGAAAATGGAATGCTTTAATGGCTAAACTTTTATGACCTCATCCTCCTTCTTCAAACACCTTTTAGCTAAAACTAATAATACAATCGCCAGTACAAACAATAATCCTGCAATTATAGAAATGCTATAAATTCCTTTTTCAAAATTCTGAAAAGCCAGAAGAAACAATGAACTCAGCGTTACCACAAACATGAAAAACATTGGGATTAATAAAAAGCCGGCTTTCTTGCCTGATTTTATCATCCAGACTGCCACGGCTAATAATGCTAAAGCTGCCAGCAATTGATTTGCAGATCCGAAAATGGGCCAAAGTGTGGTGAACTCACCTGATAATAAAAAAAGTGATGATAAAATGACCACCACTGTGGTGGATAAAAACCTATTTTGAGTTACGCTTCGAACTTTTGGATTTTCAGTTTCCTCAAAAAATTCTTGAAAAGTAAATCTCGCCAAACGAGTGCAAGTATCTAAAGTAGTTAAGGCAAATGCTGAAATGGTTAAGGCCACAAAATTTACGGCTAGGCCTTCTTCAATTCCCAATGAAGAAATCACAAAGCCCATTCCATCAGCAAACATATTCACGGGTCCATCAGCAGATAAACTTCCCACATAATCCGTTCGACTGATCACCATCACAGCACAAACAGAAATAATGGCTAAAAAAGATTCAATCAACATGCCGCCATATCCCACAACTTTTGCATCGGTTTCTTTATCGAGCTGTTTTGATGTAGTGCCCGATGCTACCAAAGAATGAAATCCGCTGATTGCCCCGCATGCAACCGTTATAAAAAGCACAGGGAATAAATACCCAATATCTTCACTTTTGAAAATGATATTGTTATCCATTTTTACTTCCGGATTGGCTACAAAAACCCCGACAATTGCCAACAAAATTAAACCATACAATAAAAAACTACTGAGATAATCTCTCGGCTGCAATAAAACCGACATAGGAGTAACCGATGCCACAAATGCATAAGCCAATAAAAGCCCCACCCAAAAAACATAATTTAATTCAAATGGAATGTTATTTCCCAATATCACAAAGTAATACATCAAGAAAACGCCTACGATGGAAAGCCATAAGAAAGCAGATTTTTTGTGAGCTAATTTTCTATTGAAAAATCCAAAGACAACAGCAAGCAAAATGAATAGAGCGGAAGTAGAAGCCACTCCGGGATTTTTCACAAAAGTTTTTGCAATGATATCCGCAAAAACAGCAATGATGAGAATTAAGGTGGAAAAACTGAAGATCAAAAAAAGTCTTTTGCCACTTCTTCCGATATATTGGTGGATAATGACGCCTATGGACTTCCCTTTGTGTCGCAATGAAGCAACCATACTTCCAACATCATGTACAGCTCCTATAAAAATTCCGCCAATCAAAATCCAAATAACAGCAGGAATCCAGCCAAAAGTTACGGCTATAATCTGCAACTATTGGCCGGCACCTGCAATAGAGGCAAAATGATGACCCAAAACCACCAGCTTATTCGATGGTACATAATCCACCCCATCTGCTTGAGCATGAGCAGGTGTGGGTTTATCATTTTTAATATCAAATTTTTTACTGATAAACCGGCCATAAGTGAAATATGCACTTATTAAAATAACAGCAGATAAAAGTAGTAGCAATGGTAAACTCATATAGAAATTATTTATGAACTGTTAACAAAATAATATTAGCAATAAATTTCCAATAATGGAACTATCTTCGTACTTTTGCCCTGCAAATAATAACAGCAAATTATTTGCATTATGAGCTTAGACACATCCAAATTCGTTTACGAAGCTTTAACATACGATGACGTATTATTGCTTCCAGGATATTCAGAAGTTTTACCGAGAGACACTGACACTTCCACAAAATTAACTAGAAATATAACGCTTAATATTCCTTTGGTTTCCTCAGCTATGGATACCGTAACGGAACATCATTTAGCTATTGCTATTGCATTAGAAGGTGGTCTTGGATTTATTCATAAAAACATGACCATCGAGCAACAGGCTATGGAGGTTAGAAAAGTGAAGCGTTCTCAAAGTGGGATGATTTTAGATCCCATCACTTTGCATATCGAAAGCACCGTTGGTGATGCACTAAAAATCATGAGGGAAAATAAAATCGGAGGTATTCCGGTTGTTGATTCCAACAAAAAATTAGTAGGCATTGTCACTAACCGTGATTTAAGATTTCAAAAGGACGGTAAAGTATCGGTTGAGAAAGTAATGACCAGCGGAAAACTAATCACAGCTGAAGAAGGTATAAATTTAGAAGGTGCCGAAGGAGTCTTGCAAGAACATAAAATCGAAAAATTACCGATTATTAATAAGTCAGGTATTTTAATGGGTTTGATCACTTATAAAGATATTCTGAAGAAAAAAGATAAACCCAATGCTTGCAAAGACGAATACGGAAGGCTGAGAGTAGGTGCAGCAGTTGGGGTTACAGGAGATATTGAAGAACGTATCGATGCTCTAGTGAAGGCCGGAGTGGACGTGGTGACCATTGATACTGCTCACGGGCATAGCAAGGGCGTGATTGATGCCGCAACCAGAATTAAAAAAGCCTACCCAGACTTGGAAATGATAGTGGGAAATATTGCTACACCAGAAGCAGCCAAAGCTTTAGTAGCGGCTGGCGCAGATGCTGTGAAAGTTGGCGTTGGCCCGGGAAGTATTTGTACGACCAGAGTAGTTGCCGGAGTAGGTGCTCCACAATTATCTGCAGTTTATGAAACTTATAAAGCCATAAAAGATACTGGAGTTCCAATTATTGCCGATGGCGGTATTCGTTTTTCAGGAGATATAGTGAAAGCCTTAGCTGGTGGAGCCGATAGCGTAATGATTGGTTCGCTTTTAGCAGGAACTGAAGAAGCACCAGGCGAAATGATTTTATTTGAAGGAAGAAAATTCAAATCTTATCGAGGTATGGGGTCTATTGAAGCCATGAATATGGGTAGTAAAGATCGTTACTTCCAGGATGCTGAAGATGATATCAAAAAATTGGTTCCTGAAGGCATTACAGGTAGAGTTCCATTCAAAGGCTTGGTTTCGGAAGTATTGCACCAAATGATAGGTGGACTAAAAGCTGGTATGGGATATTGCGGAGCAGGAAACCTTGAGCAATTGAAAGAAGCGAAATTCGTAAAAATCACTGCTGCCGGTGTTGCTGAAAGTCATCCGCACGATGTGCATGTAACGAGAGAAGCACCGAATTATAGCCGTAAGTAGATTTAAGATTTAAAGATAAAAGATTTTAGACTTTTGAAAATAGCGTTGGGAAACTGACGCTATTTTTTTGCATTTTAAAGTAAATGGTTTTTTGGTTAGATTTACTTATGTACAATTATCATTTATTGTATATCTAACCAACTATTTAATCATGAAAACTACAACCCTTGAAAAATTTAAGCATTATTTTTCTCCAATAGATTTCACCAACCAATCTATTTTAAACGACATCTATTCTAAAAACATAATCTTCAAAGACCCAATTCACGAAATAGAAGGAATTGAAAACCTCAAAAAATACTTCAATAAACTAAATGAGAATCTGATTGAAGGCTCATTTTATTTTACAGATGAATCGATGGTTGAAAACAAAGTATTTTTAAGTTGGAATATGGGTTTGAAACTAAAAAGACCGAAGAAAAATGTGAAAGCATCTGGTATTTCGGTTCTGATAATTGAAGATAAAATTATCAGCCAAAGAGATTACTTTGATGCGGGAGAGCTGTTCTATGAAAACATTCCTGTTTTGGGAGGAATAATTCGAAGCATAAAAAAGAAATTATCGAAGTAGAAAATCATATAAGCGAGCGATTTAATAATGAAGTAGAATCAAATCTGGATTTTAGATATTGCAGATATTTATTAACTTGATAACTAATTTAAAATTGAAAGGCTGTAAAACAGCTGCCGTACTTGTTGTATATATAAGCATGAAAATTCTAATAAAATTTATTCTATCAATTGTCATTTTCACTTCATGTAGTACTAATGAAGAAACTTTTTGTAATCAATACAACTATAAAAAAAATGAGATTATAAAATCTTTTTTAGATTCAATACAAGCCAATGAAACAAACAATGAATTGTGGAATAATTATTTCCTTATTGGGAAGCTTGAAAATGAGACAAGTCAAATCACTAAGAACCTTTTATCAAACTTTAAACATGAATCAAATAAATTATCTGAAGGCAATTGCCGTGTTTACTTAAATGCATTAGAATATATAGAGACTGGTAAATATCTTAGTAAAAATCCAATTGGGCAATTTAAATCATATATACCAATCTTAACATTTGATAAAAAAGGGAATGTGATAGATGTTAAGGCAATCATTAAATTAAATAATGATAAGACTGATACGGTTACATACGAGGATATTTCTACCCTTAAACCATATGTTAATAATTGGAAACTTAAAAGAACAAAAGCAAATTTGCAGGCAGAAATTAAAGCAAAAAGAATAGAAGATGAAAAGAAGCGGAGACAGCGTATTGAGGATGAAAGGATAGAGGAACAGAGGAGAAAAAGGGAAGAAGAAAGGAAAAAAAGAGAGGAAGAAGCAAAAAGTGAAAAAGAAAGAAATGACATTATATCTAATGCATATTCATCAAAAAAATTAATTAGACTTTTTAGAGGCAATGAGTTAACGGCTAATAAAAATTTTAAAGATAAAAAAATAAGTGTTAAAGGCCGAGTTCAATCTGTAGGTGTTACACTTGGAGACATTTATATTTATCTTGAGGGGGATGCTCAAGGACGAGTTAGTTGTATTATTTCAGAAGAGAATATGATTACAAATTTAAGTCCTGGTCAGATGATTGTGATAGAAGGAATTTGCGATGGTCTTGATATTATCAATTTAGATTTAGTAATAAAAGACACTAAAATTTTATTGTTTTGATTTCAAATAAGTTGATAATCCCATCGATATTAAAATATTTTGTAAAGCATATTAATTTAATGTCAAGTCCTCGCTGTCTTTTGAACTGAACTTCAATAAAGATAACAAAAATTTCCTCTGCGATAACTTTGCGACTCCGCGCCTCCCGACTTACAGTGCGGGACAGGTTATGCGAGACATTTTTTGCGTCAAAGACGCCTGCGTACAAGCTTTATTATATAGTAGAAAAAAGATTAAAAAGAAAACTCAAGTCACAAAGGCTCATCATAAACCACTAATGAATGTCAAAATGAAAAGGCTTCCTCATTTTTTTAATCTTCTCATCCCTTAATTCCGTAATAAACAACTTAAGTTTGCATTCGATATTTTAAAACGAAAAATTTCCCATGGATAACCCATTATTAAAAAACTTTGATACCCCTTTTCAAACTCCTCCTTTTGATAAAATTGAATCCGAGCATTTTATGCCGGCTATAGAAGAAGCCATTAAAGAAGCTAAGCAAGAAATTGAGGACATCACTTCTCAAAGTACAGTGCCTACTTTCGAAAATACTTTGGAAGCAATGGAATTTGCAGGAGAAAAATTAAGCTCAGTAACTTCCATTTTATTCAACCTCAACAGTGCGGAAACCAATAAAAATATTCAGGAAATAGCTCGTGAAGCTTCCCCTATCTTATCGGAATTTGGCAATGATATTTGGCAAAATGCCGATTTATTTGAGCGTGTAAAAACCGTTTATAATCAAAAGGATCAGCTGGAGCTCGACAAAGAGCAAGAAATGCTGTTGACCAAAACCTATAAAGCTTTTATCCGAAACGGTGCCGATCTAAATGAAAAAGACAAAGCCCGATTTAAGGAAATCACAAAAAAATTATCCCAGCTCAGCCTTACTTTTGGTGAAAATGTTCTGGCAGAAACCAATGATTACGAATTGGTGATATCAGATGAAAAAGATTTAAGTGGATTGCCTGATTCTGCTATTCGACAAGCTGCAAATACAGCTAAGGCAAAAGGTAAAGAAGGAAAATGGGTTTTCACTTTGCAAGCCCCAAGCTTCGTTCCTTTTATGGAAAATGCGGATAATCGTGAGTTAAGGGAAAAGCTCTACAGAGCGTATATGTCCAAAGCCAATAAAAATGATGAGCGAGATAATAAAGCGATCATTCAAGAAATCGTAAATCTTCGAAGCGAAAAAGTCAGTCTTTTAGGCTATAACTCTTATGCCGATTATGTGCTGGAAGAACGAATGGCGGAAAGTAAAGATAAAGTGCAAGCTTTTTTGGATGATCTCTTACAACAAGCCTTACCAAAAGCGAAGGAAGAGGTAGCAGAAATAAAAGCATTCGTAAAAGAACTGGGAGATGACATTGATTTACAGCGTTGGGATTGGGCCTACTATTCTGAAAAATTGAAAAAGAAAAAATATGCCATAGACGATGAATTGCTCAGGCCTTATTTCAAATTGGAAAATGTACTGGATGGCGTATTCCAATCGGCTGAGAAATTATATGATATCCGATTTAAAGAAGTCAAAAATATTCCGGTTTATCATGAAGATGTGACCACTTATGAAGTAAGCACCACTTCGGGTGAACATGTAGCCATTTTTTATGCAGATTTCCATCCGAGAGAAGGAAAAAGAGGAGGTGCCTGGATGACGACTTATCGGGATCAATATCGAAAAAACGGAAATGAATTCAGACCCTTGGTTTCCAATGTTTGTAATTTTACTCCTTCCACTCCAGACAATCCTAGTTTATTGACATTCAATGAAGTGACGTCTTTGTTCCATGAATTTGGTCATGCCCTGCACGCCATGTTAGGCTACAGCCGCTACGGCAGCTTGTCTGGAGCCAATGTGTATTGGGATTTCGTGGAATTGCCTTCCCAGATATTTGAAAACTGGTGTTATGAAAAAGAATGCCTTGATTTATTTGCCAAGCATTATGAAACTGGCGAAAAGATTCCACAGGAATATGTGGAGAAAATAAAAGCCAGCAGTACTTATCATGAAGCCTATGCCACCGTAAGGCAAGTAAGTTTAGCACTTTTGGACATGGGGTATTTCAGTTTGGATAGAAATGAAGCTCAAAATATTAAGGATGTAGCTGAATTTGAAGAAAAAGCCATGGCGCCCACAAAATTATTCCCAAAAGTGGAAGGTACGTTAATGAGCACCCAATTCGGACATATATTTTCCGGTGGCTATGCTTCAGGTTATTACAGCTACAAATGGGCAGAAGTATTGGATGCCGATGCTTTCTCTTTATTCAAAGAAAAAGGCATCTTCAATAAAGAAGTCGCACAATCTTTTAAAGACAACATCCTTTCAAAAGGAGGAAGCGAACACCCAATGGAATTATACAAAAGATTCAGAAGAAGAGAACCTAAAATTGAGGCTTTGCTGGAAAGGGCTGGGTTGAAATAAATTCTTTTTAAAAAGTTGATTTAACGAAAGCGTTTCAGGAATTAACTGGAACGCTTTTATTGTGTGGAATTTTAAGGCTTATCGAAAAGGTTCTGGTTTACTAAGGTTTTAATTTTGAAGTTTTTATATTTGGTATGTAACTTAAATTTTAATTGACATTAGATTGATATATTTATTTGATAATAATATGCATCAGGAATGTTGATAGGGAATTGTTGAGGTGCATCCAAAACTAAAGGCGAAAAAATGGAAGATTTAATCAGAAAAAACTTTGAAATAACTACAATTCAGATTGATAAAGAAGTAACTAAGATACGCTACCGTTGGACTTGCGATGCTTGTGGTGGAGATTCTGATACAGGTTGTTTAATGTCAGACCCTCAAGATTGCGTTAGGGGATAAAAATCGTTAAATTTGAAAAATGAGGAATACGACAATTTATTCGATTGGACACGGAAATAAGAAGATTGAGGATTTTATTTCTGAATTAAAATCTTTTGATATCAAGTATCTTCTTGATATTCGCTCAAAACCATTTTCAAAATGGAACCCACAATTCAATCAAAATGAGTTGAAATTTAAACTTAAAGAAAACGGAATCACCTACGTTTTTGTAGGTGATACTCTTGGAGGACTTCCCGAAGATAGAAGTTGTTATGACTTTAATGGAAAAGTTGTCTATGACTTAATCAAGGAAAAGCATTTCTTCAAAAAAGGACTAAATAGACTAACCACCGCAAATGACAAAAAGATTAAACTTGCAATAATGTGCAGTGAATCTAAACCAGAAGAATGTCATAGAAGCAAATTAATTGGACAAGAACTTTTAAAAAAAGATATATCTCTTAACCATATTGTTTCTGCAGAGAGAATTAAATCTCAAGAAACTGTGATGATTGAATTAACTAAAGGTAAAGGAACTGTTGACCTATTTGGAAACGAAATAGACTTTACTTCAAGAAAATCTTACTAAATGGAATTTTTTACAATCGGAGTTTATAACTCAACGGAACATGAGTATTTTAACAAACTCACAGAAAATCGGATTGACACATTTTGCGATATCCGTCAGAGAAGAGGCGTTAGAGGTGCAAAATATGCCTACGTAAATAGCAATAGACTTCAAGAGAAACTAAATGACCTTGACATCAAGTATGGTCATGTTATTGACCTTGCACCAACTAAAGAAATACGGGAGCTTCAAAAAGAAGCAGATGCACAACAAGGTGAACTGAAAAGAGACAGAAACAAACTTGGTAAGGTATTTACAATCGCTTATAAAAATAGGATTTTAAGCAATTTTGACTTTGCCACCTTTATAGATAAGCTTGATGAAGTTGGAGCAAATCGGGTTGTGCTATTTTGCGTGGAAGAAAAACCACAAGCTTGTCATAGGTCAATAGTTACTGATAAACTTGAAGAACTTGGATATAAAACCACTCATTTGTAATGGACGTAATAATTGTATCAAAAACGCATATGTCAAATGCTTCCTGTGTTGGTGGTGTATTAGCAAATGGTCGTTTTGTTAGGTTACTTGACTCCAATGGATTTAACCAAGCTTCTGATACCCAACTTGAAGTAGGAGATGTTTACACAATTACCTTCTCAGAGAGGAATGATACGAGACCACCACACGTTGAAGATATTTTACTAAACTCAATGGAACACAAGTTTTCGTTTTCATCAATCGAAAAAATGGTACAGTATTTAACTGAAAAGCTAAAGGTCAATATTTGGAGAGGTAGCACTGAGGTTTTATTTGACGGAAAATTACAATGGACAAGTGGAGGTAGTGGTTACATTTCGGAAAGTGGAGAAATCCCAGACAATAGTGTTGGGTTTTGGGTTCCAGATAAAGATTTGACCCGAAAGGATTATAACGAAAAAGTAAGATATAGTTATCCCATCAAGTGGAGAAATATATCATTTGTTGGCTTTCAACGTCCAGTTGATAAGATTCCAACAGGAACTTTAGTTCGTGTCTCATTAGCAAGATGGTGGTCACCAAATGAAGATGAAGAAAGATGCTATTTACAATTATCAGGTTGGTATGGCTTACCTGAACCAGAAGAGACTAATGATAATCCAATTGACGATTTACCATTCTGAAAAGTAAAACGTACCTCAACACCATATAAGCGTAATGCGGGGTTAAAAAAATTAAATCAAGCATTTTACTATTAATAAAAATTGAGGATAAGAAAAGTTAAATACTCTAAAACCCCGCACTTATATGCCTTTAACGAACAAATCACTTCAATTCATTGATATAGAAAATCTCATACTATTCCTTCCCTTTAAATCCATCAAACTGTTTAAGTTCGCCCACTTCGGTGGATTCTCCCAATCCATTAATTGAATGATTGATGCCTCCATTGAGTTCAGCGAAGGTTGAGAGATGTGTGATTACTATTCCTGAATTGTCAGGGACTTCCATTGCATTTTCTAACCTGACATTATTGGAGACTGTGGGCTCACCACGGAAAAAACTATAAATACCCAAGCCATAAGCATTATGATTTTCAACGCTATCCGCAACTTTATAAGAAGCATAGCCAGGCTTTCCATTATCATTCCAAACCTCTAAGCTGGGTGGGGAATAGGGGATTTCAGATTGGTAAAAATAAGTTCTTCCGTATTCTCCTTTCCAGAGCGTTTGATATCCTTGGAAGTGCTCATTAAACAGCCCGTAGACTGTTACATGATCCCCATTTACAACAAGTCCGTGCTTATTTTGTCCGTCCATCCATTCAGTTCCCGTACCGTGATCGGCTCGCCATAACCAAAAATGATCGCCAATTACATAATTGCTATTGATAGTTACAGTGGTTTCAGTTTGACCAACTACAGCACCGCCAACTCGGCAATAGATATCATGAAGAGAAATGGGATTACCAGAAAAATCCTCATCAGAATCCTTTGTTCCAATTTGAATCAGGCTTGGAGATAGCTCCGGACCTGCATCTACCATAAAACCGGCTAATTTTACTCCAGAGATATCATGAGTAGCCACCGCAATTTCTCCATTTTGAGGAATAAGTGTTGGAAGTCCAAGCCCGAGTATTACAGTATTAGGATTTGTGATGGTTAGGGTTTCATCTAGTTCGTAAATTCCTGGCGTAAACAGAATATGCTTACCATCAGCTAGGGCTTGATTAATAGAAGAGGAATTGTCTTTGTCGGGAAAAGCGATATAAAATTCAGCTATTGGTATCAGCTCACCCTTCTCATTACGATTCAGCCAGGAAGGACCAGAAGTTTCTCGAAGCAGTTCTGGAACAAATACCGCATAATCTCCCGATTCAGTATAAGTCAAGAACGGTTTTTCTCGAACTACTGGTGTTTTGTCAATTACGGTTGTGGGTTGAGCGGGCCATGTATCATTCGGAGCGCCTTCTACTCCAACAAAAACCCTGTTCCAGTTTCCGCCTTCCCACTTACCGATGCTTGAATTTCTTGTCATCCACTGCTGTCCGGTGGTTAATCCAGCCCGGCCTTCCACTAAAGAATTGGCAAGAACACCACCACTTGCCCAACTTCCTTTATCAAAATTTATATCACCTGCAACATGCATTCTTCGGTAAGGAGCAGCTTGCGAAACTGCCCAATAAACCATTTCGCCATTTTTTGGGACTACCTTGAAATTCTCGGCACCGCGCCAAAACATAGTAGTCACCTTATTGCCACTAGTAGTTGAAGTGGATTGTACTGCTCCATTGATGGTAACATCTTCAGGATATCTTCCTAAACCTAGCGCCTGAACATAATAATCGACCGTCACATCTAAATCATAGCTTCCCGCTTTGAATAATAGTGCATAACGTTCTGAGCCAAACTCATTATATTTCTGCTTTTCGTGTAAGGCTTCAAGTGTCATCTTAATACTATCCAAATCCATAGAATCGTCAAACACAAGAACATTTTTACCAAATATGGAGGTATAGGGAGAGGTATCTAAAACATTAGAATCTTGGGTTGAATCGGAACATCCAGTAGCTATACTTAATAACAGTATAGAGGAAAGGGTGTAGAGGAAATAGCGGATAGAATGCATGGTTAAACAGTTAAAATATGATTTAATGTAGGTAATTATACAACCAAAGTACCATTAAATTGACTTGTTTGCAAAGTGCTTAATCTTGTTCCTAGACATGAGCAAATAGTTGCAAGAATTTTGGGATGAAAATTCCAGATTGTTTACCGTTTTAATTTTGAAGCAAAAATCCCCATAATTGAATTAAACTTTACAGGAAAACGTTAAATTTGAATAAAGGCAAATAAAATGAGTACTCAAACAATTTCCATAGATTTCCCCAATGATATTTTTTTGGCTTTAAACGAGTCAGAAACTGATTTGAAAAAGAGGATTAAATTAACCTTGGCTGTAGAATTATATAAATCACAAAAGTTGACTATTGGAAAAGCAGCTCAGCTTTCCGGAATGACACGCCTAGATTTTGAAAAGGAGCTTTCTAAAAATAGAATATCAATTTCAAATTTGACTGAAGAAGATGTTTTAGGTGATATTGAAAAATTAAAATAATGAATAACGGACTTGTCATTGCCGATGCTGGACCTATTTTTTCATTAGCAATTGTTAATGAATTAGAACTTTTGAATCAACTCTTTAATGAAATAAAAATATCAAAAGCGGTCTGGGATGAAATAACTCTTGACAAAAGCACTGAGTTTTATAATAAAATATCACTCTTTTTTAAAGATAAAGTCAGCCATATTAAAGGTTTTAATGAACTGACATTTGTTATGGATTATGGAGAATCTGAATCTGTAATTTTATATAAAGAACTTAATGCTGATTTCTTGCTAATAGATGATAAAAAGGCTAGAAATATTGCTGAAAACTTTGATATAAATTGTATTGGGACTTTAGGAATATTGTCAGTTTCAAAAGATAAAGGCTTAATAAAAGAATTAAGACCATTATTTCTAACCTTTCTTGATAATAACAGATATTATTCGATCAAACTATTGAATAAAATTCTACAAAGACATAAGGAAGATAAAATAAAACTAAAAGCATAATTGCGAATTATTATGCGCAATATCTATACACAATCGAAAGTATTTTACTTTTTATTTTAATACGAAAGATTTGTAATTTCACTACAAACCATATATACCTGCAATTAAACTTCAAACCCTCCATAAATCCCTAACCTTCTTAATAGCCACAGTCTGGCTAATAAATGGACTTGTTTGCAAAGTGCTAAACCTTGTTCCAAGACATGAGCAAATAGTTGCAAGAATCTTAAGCAAACAAAATTAAATATTTTAAGCATTTCATAAAAACCTTTTACTCTCCACTACAAAATTAGTTATATTTAACTTTCACAAAAATTGCAGATATGAACCACAGCCAAACAATACTTTTATTAGTTCTTAGTTTGATACTTCTTAATTCTTGCAACAGCAAATCAAAAGGTGATGGTTTCCAGCTCAATGGAAAGAGCAACCTTAAAATAGAGAACAAAACTTCAGAAGCTGTTACGATAGCGATTGAAAACTGGTATTTGTTGCCATGGCACGTACAAGAAATAGATACTACTATTTCCGCAGGGCAAAGCTTAGATTTTCAAATTATTACACAGGGCAAAATTTATTTTGACTTAAAAGTTGCGGGACAAAACCATAAAGTTTTTAGCAAGCCAAATGCCCAAAATCAATTGATTATATCGGAGAATGGAAATTTGGAATTTCAAGGCATATTAAAAAGCACCAACCAATTTCTTAAGCAAAAATTTAGTACTACTGGTTCAGATTGGAAACCAAGAGCAAGTTATACTCACGGAGATATAAGTTTTGTTAATTTGATTAAGGTGAATGATTCCATCACAGCTTTGCATCAACAATATTTAACAGAACATAAAAATGAGCTTCCGAATTGGTATGTAAAATTTGAGCAAAAGCGCCTACAATATTTGAATGCGCATTGGAAACTGAATAGCTTGATGTACCGAGTCCGAATGATGAATATGACGGATAGTTTACCCCCTAATTTCTTAAAAAACACAGTAGGCACATTATCCATAAATGATGCTGAAATGCTAGGAAACAATCGCTATATGAATTTTTTAAGTGACTACTTAGCTTTTCTAGGCGATCCATCATACCAAAGTCCAAAACCTTCTTCTTTGGCGGAGTGGATTAAGTTTTACGAAGATGGGTTTGACATTGCCAAGAAAGAATTGGAAGGTGAAGTAAGGGATACATATCTAGCCTTTTCATTGGGAAATATATTGGAGAGAAGAGCATATCTCTTCCAAGCTGAGTGGATAAAAGATATCAATGATCCAAAATTAAGAGAATATGTGAAAGACCTTATGAAGGCTAACCCAGTTTTACCTGAAGGAGCAAAAACACCCTATTTTTTCCTAACGGATAGGGCTGGCAATGAGTACAAAACAAGTGACTTCAAAGGAAAGATTCTGTTGATTAATTTCTGGGCAACTTGGTGTAAACCCTGCATTAAAGAATTTCCAGAAGAAAATAAATTAGTTGAAAAATATAAGGATCAGCCAGTTGAAATTGTCAATATCTGCATAGATTCAGAAGTGGAAAAATGGAAATCATATTTAGATAAGTATAATTTAAAAACCACTAATTTATATGCAAACGGAAACTGGAATGAAAAGCTTCAAAAAGATTTTGGAATTCAGGGTCTCCCGCATAGCACATTAATAGATTGGAACGGAAAGGTAGTGGAGAATAAATGTAGAAGGGCAAGTGAGAACATTGACCTTTTAATAGATGAACTATTGAAAGAAAAGTAGATTTACGTTAAAGGAAACAGATTAATTAAAGATTCTCTTTACCTTAGAATTATATTTTCTCTAAAGTATTTTATTTCAAATTTCTAAAAATCACTAGAATGAACCAAACCCACATAGATTTTGCCAACTACAACATTTGGGCAAACAATAAGATAATTGAAAGCCTATCACAGCTCAATGAAGAATTGCTAAATCAAAAAATCGAAGCTAGCTTCCCTAGTATTATGAAAACCGTTTCCCATCTATGGATGGCTGAAATGGGTTGGTTATCACGCCTTCAAGCTAAAGGATGGGAAGTCTCAGAAATCACTAATTTTTCGGGTACGCCTTATGAGCTGTTCGAATCATGGCAAAAAACTTCTACCGAGTTTAAAAGCTTTGTAGAAAACACAGATTTAGAACAAAAGCTTCCATTTGATCATAAAGGTGAAAGTTATTCCATCCCTTTTCGTGAAATTGCTCAAACTGTTTTTACACACGGCAGCTACCACCGTGGACAAGTCATTATGATGATGCGCCAGCTTGGAATAACAAATGTCCCTAAAACGGATTATATTGAATGGGTTAGACAAAAAGCAAAGGCTAATGACTGAATTTCAAATTCTATTAAGTTAAGACCTATTTCACTGATAAATTTTTCGCTTTAGCGAAAATCCTTTTGTTTTCTTTTGACTCTTTTGTGGTAGGAATTTGCTACCGATGGTATAGATTAACAAACATTACTTTTTAACGACAAAAGAGAAAAGAGAACGCAAAAGTAAATAACCTAGGTTATTTTTCAGGATGAATGATGTTTGATCAATTACAAATATTCCTAAAATTGAGTATATAGAATGGGTAAGGCAAATTGGGTGAATATTGAAGTAATATGTAATTTCCGTCAAGACAATATTTGCATTTTAGTTCAATTTTGAACTAAAATGACTAATTTTGCAGCCCAAATTGCAATAAAAAGAAGAATCTCATGAGTCAAGCTGTACGTGTACGTTTTGCCCCAAGCCCTACGGGTCCGCTCCACATTGGAGGAGTCAGAACGGCTTTATATAATTATCTATTTGCGAAAAAAGAAGGTGGTCAATTTATTTTAAGAATTGAAGACACTGATCAAAACCGTTATGTAGATGGAGCCGAAGATTATATCAAAAGAACTTTAGAATGGTTAAATATCACACCTGATGAAAGCCCTTGGAATGATGCAGGTGAATTTGGCCCTTACAGACAAAGTGAGCGTAAAGACATTTATGCCCAATATGCCCAGCAATTATTAGATGATGATAAAGCCTATTACGCTTTTGATACTTCTGAGGAATTGGATGAAATGCGTGAGCGATTAAAAGCAGCCAGAGTAGACACGCCACAGTACAATGCCATTACACGCATGCAAATGAAAAATTCTTTGACTTTATCGAAAGAAGAAGTCAAAGCAAAATTAGATGCTGGCGAGCCTTATGTGATTCGTTTAAAAGTACCTAGAAAAGAAGAGGTGCGCTTAAATGACAAAGTTAGAGGCTGGGTGATGGTTCACTCTACTCAGATAGATGATAAAATTCTAATGAAATCAGATGGCATGCCCACTTACCATTTAGCCAATGTGGTGGATGATCATTTGATGGGCATTACACACGTAATCCGAGGAGAAGAATGGTTGCCATCGGCTCCTTTGCATGTTTTGCTTTATCAATTTTTTGGCTGGGAAGATACCATGCCGGAATTTTCACATTTACCTTTATTACTGAAACCAGATGGTAATGGAAAATTGAGCAAGCGAGATGCTGAAAAGCATGGTTTCCCGATTTTCCCAATGGAATGGAAAGACCCAGCTTCAGGAGAATTATTAGCTGGTTTTAAGGAAGAAGGCTATCTTCCGGATGCACTTTTGAACTTCTTGGCCTTTTTAGGCTGGAACCCAGGCAGTGAGCAAGAGCTGTTTAATGTGGAGGAATTAATAAAGGAATTCACTTTAGAAAGAATAGGAAAAGCAGGAGCTAAATTTGATATTCAGAAAGCGAAATGGTTCAATGAGCAATATCTCAAAAATAAATCAAACCAAGAATTAGCGGAATACCTTAAAAAGGATGTAGAAGCAAATGGAATTGAGGCTTCTCAAGAAAAATTGGAGCGTATAGTACATGCTTTGAAAGAAAGAGTAACTTTCCCAACTGAGTTTTGGACACAAGGTCAATATTTTTTCAAAAAGCCGGACAGCTATGATGAAAAAGTAGTCAGAAAGAAATGGAATGCCGATGTGGATATAGCTTTAAGTTTATATGCTGATGCTCTTGAAAAAGTAGATCATCTGGATGCAGGTAATGCAAAAGCAACCTTCTCATCTGTTTTAGAAGCCGAAGGAATCGGTATGGGAAAAGTGATGCAATCATTAAGAGTAAGCATCACCGGGCAAGCCGGAGGTCCTGATTTAATGGAGATTATCGAAATATTAGGCAAGGAAGAAATAACAGAAAGGATTCGTTTAGCGTTAGATAAGCTAAAGGATCAAATTTCTGAATGATGCCAAAAAAGAAAGACGATAAAAAGAAAGAGAAAAAGCCCAGTGTTAATCCTAAATTGGAAGGTTTTGATGTAAAAATCGACTCCTTTGGTGAGATTCAAACGAGCTTTGATATTGATAGAATCAACCAGTTTTTGAATAAAGAAGTGGAAGATAAAAAGCTAAAGGATAGGGATGACCTTAAAGATATAAAAAAGAAAGACGAAGAAGAGTAAATTAGTCTTCAATTAATAGAAGAAAGGCAGGAGTTGTAGAAATATTCTATGGCTCCTGCCTTTTTCAATTGGACACCATAGTTATTCAAAAAGTAAAATAAGAATAAATTTATTAGATAAGTTCATTAATGGCTAACTCCCCCACTTTCGCCATAAGCGAAAAAGCGGGCTGGAGGGTAAAATGGCGGGCAGGCGTTGGCATTAGCGGGTAGCAGCATCATTTTACCTAGATTTTTTGCATACTTTTTCACAATGGAAAAAGTATGAATGATTAAGTTAGTATGAAAATGCAAAAATTAACAACTTAATTCTGCTCTTTGCCACACCATTGTTCAATTCAAATGTGTCATTATATCAATAAGGTTTGCTATTAGCTTTATCGAGGAAAACAAGAAAATTGAAGACAGGAGTTTCAAATATTAATCTATGACTCCTGCCTTTTTATATAATATTATTTCACAGCCTCTTCCGATTCTTTATCAGGTTCAATAGGAACATAAATCTCAACCTGTTGCTTTCCCCAGTTTCTGGCAGCTTCTTCATCAAGACCCATGTAAATATCAATTTTTCGAGTCCATCTCTTATTCATTTTATCCATCACTTTATAAGTACCCTCCAGTCCTTCAATTTTAACCTCAGAATTATGTTCTAAGATGTCCTCATTCAGAAAATCCCTAGAAATGGCGATGGCTTTCATGCCAGGTTTCAAAGTGTCTCCCCATGCTGCAAGGGCAGGATTACCTTTTTTGGTTTGTGCCTCAATAGAATTATAGGCAGTAGCGGTTACTTGAATCGTATCATACACAATGCTCTGAGTTTGCTTTTCTGATTTATTTCCATTCGTATTACAGGCAGTTAAAACTGCTGAAAATAAGATCATTATTACTTTTGTAAATCCTTTCATCGTCAAATCTTTTGTCCTCTTTATTAACTAACGAATATTAAAGCTGTTCAGATTTTTAAGTTCAAGACAGCAAAAGGAAAATTTAATTTATTTCTACAAAGCTGTATCTTTTCACATCTCTATGTATTATAAGGTTAAAAGATTTAGCATAATTTGAATGAACTGGTAAACTATAGCGAAAAATTAATGCAAGATGCCTCTGAAAAAGAATGGATCGAAAGGGCTAAAGAAAACCCAAGATGGTTTCAACCTTTATACGATAAGTATTTTTCGCAGATTTTTAAGTTCCTCTTTAAAAGGCATGCTGATGAAATCATCACAGCTGAGATTTGCTCCGAGGTGTTCTATAAAGCCTTGATAAAAATTTCGACTTATAAAGATAAAGGCCACCCTTTTTCTTCCTGGCTTTACAAAATTGCGCTTAACGAATCTAATCAAGTATTTAGGAAAAAGAAGTATCAACGAGTTGTACCGCTCGATTTATTGAAGTCAGATAATCTTTTTGATGAATTTCCTCTGGAAGATTCAAAGGATCAGCTTGAATTACTTAAAAAAGCTATTCAAACATTAAAGCCTGAGGAATTAGATCTTATCGAACTGCGGTTTTTCAATGAGCTTTCTTTTAAAGATGTCGCTCTTGTTATAAATACTACTGAAAATAATGCTAAAGTAAAGTGTTATAGAATATTGGATAAGCTCAGAATTAAAATGAACGTAAAATGAAAAATCAATACCGATATATAGAACATTTACCCAGCTTATCTGAAGAAGATATTGCAAAACACAAGAATTTTAAGAATATCTTGGACAAGCGAACAGGGGAACTTCAAAAAAGAATAGACACGAGAAAAAAAATCCTTAAAGGAGGGTTGTCTATTGCATTTATTGGGGCCATTGCTTTAGCATTAATAATTTGGGAGAATTATACTTCACAAAAAGAAGGAATCATTGCAGTGGATATTGAAAATTTGGATAATGTAATTTCCGAAAATGAAGCCCAAAAGCTGGAATTGCCTACGGCAAAAAGAGAACAGCAAGATAAGCCGAAGGCAATTACTAATCGAATGAAAACAAAAGAAAAGCCAATCAACAAGCAAACTGAAAGTTCTGAAAAGCCTTCATTTCAAATAGGATATCAGAGAGCATTACCGATAGTTGGAATGGATTCACTTTCACATTATTTAAATCAAAACCTAAACTATCCAGAAGAAGTGGATAAAAGTCAAGTGATTGAAGGAACAGTTAATGTAATCTTCACCATAACAACAGAAGGGAAAGCTTCCAAAATCCAAATCGAAAACTCTTTAGGGGAAGCTTTTGATGAAGAGTGCAAACGACTGATTTCCAATATGCCAAGATGGGAACCGGCTTTAAGAAACGGTAAAGCAGTTGACTCAAAAGTAAGCCTGCAGCTTTCATTCAAAATGGACCAATATAAAGACTAGAGATGAAAAAGCTATCAATCTTAATTTATGCCTCTTTTTATATACAAATGGGCTTAGTTTCTGCTCAAAACTTGCAAAAAGTGGATTCTGCTCAATTATCAATTGAATCAGTAACCAACTCTTTTTGGCTAGATATTGATAATAATAGGAGTCATGAGTTGATTTTGCAATCGGATATAGGAAAGGACAGTACGACCTTAATTTCCTTTAATTGGGAAACTTTAAATGAAGACACACTTTCGACTTCAGTATTCACCACTTTTCCAATTGAAATTGAGGATATGGACAATAATAATCAATTGGATATTATTGGTTTTATAAGAGACAGTTTGAACCAAATACATCTCAATGTTCTATATCAAAATCAACAAGGTTTTGAATCTGGTTTTAAAGCGCAGGTTGATGATATCAAGCAATTCTATATTCAGGATTGGAATAAAGATGGCTTAAAAGATATTATGCTATTGAAAACTTTAGCAGATTCTTTAGAACTGTCAGTCTTGAAAAATAGCGCAAACGGTTTCATTCCAGAAGCCGAGACTTTAATGAAATTACCCAAGCAATCTCAAGTCAACTTTTTGGATATTAATCTAAATGGAAGAATGGATATATTAGCTACTTCAAACGAATCCAACTCACCAATTAGGCCTTTGATTTTCTTGAACCATAAAGATTCCATAGAAGTAAAAGAGTCAAAACTTCCCATAGCCAATTATAAAAGCATCGCTTTGGGCGACTTTAATCATGATGGAAAGATGGATTTTTTCTCTACATACACAATCAATAATGAAAGTGCTCAACCAGCAGTTTTTGTAAATGATAGTGCCGATTTTGAAAATCAAATCTCACTAGATTTTTCTGCTTTCGAAGCTGAAAAGAGCTTTTTAGCCGATTTTAATGCGGATGGATTGACTGATATTTTTATAAAAGACAGTGCAAAATCTGCTATAATTTACCAGTTGGAATCAGGAGGTCAAGAGTATGAAATTATCGAAGATTTCGATATGCAAACTTTTAATTTCTATGATCAAAATAGAGATGGCAAATTAGATATGACTACTATCTCAGAAGCAGATACTGCAGGAACAATCATCTATTATTGGGAAAACCAAACACTCGAAGAAAACCTCCCGCCTTATGTTCCTAACTTTCATATTGCCTTTCAAACTGGAAAAGGAGTGACTATTGTTTGGGATAATTCGGATGATGATCATACCGCAGCTGAAAATATAACTTATGATATTTTTATAGGTCAGAACACTTACAACACAGATTTCTTAGCACCTAATTTTGATATTAATACTTCCAATAGGCTCAAGACTATGCGAGGCAATAACTACTATGGAAACGAACTGAAATTTGATAGTCTCTCTACTGGTACTTACAGTTATGGTATTCAGCCTATTGATAATTCATTAACAAGTAAAGTAATCTCGGGATTATGCCCGCCTGAATGTGGTGGGCGCTATATGGCTTGCGGTAAATTTGAAATCTGTGAATCGATAACTGAAAACCTCATCAAGACCTGTGTTGGTAAAACGCTAACAATAGGAGATTCTTCCACCATGCGACATTGGTATTCAGAAAAAGATGGGTTTTTAGGAACAACTGATACCCTAAGCATTGAAGTATCAGAAGAAGATATTATATATGCCAAAGATGTAGAATTTGTAGACTGTAATAGCTATCAGAGCTATGTTATTCAAATTATAGAGGAATCAGATTTTGAATTTGAAAATGTGGTGTTGTGTGAAGCTGGTGAGCTAGCTTTAGATTTTTCTGAAGAGGCAGATAGTGTGAAATGGTATTCTGCAAATTCAGGTTTTATTTCCAATGAATTTTCAACTAGTATTCTTAATGAAGCTAATGATCAAATATCTTATGAGGCATATTTTAATAGCTGTTTAATTGAGGGGCAATTTTCGGTCAGCTTTGATGAAAGCCAGGTTAAAATTACCAACAATACTACAGAAATAAAAAGGGGAGGAAGTGTTCAATTAAAAGCTGAAGGAGCGGTTGAATATGAATGGTCTCCAACTCAATACTTGAGCCAGCATAGAATTTCAAACCCAGTTGCCTCGCCAGAAAGTACTACTAAGTTTACTGTAAAAGGAATCTCTGCTTATGGATGCGTTTCTTATGATACAGTGGAGGTCAAAGTGATTCAAGAGGCCTTTATTCCAGAATTATTCACGCCCAATGGTGATTCCAGAAATGACCGATTAAAAATATTTGGTCTGATAGATGTAGCTGAATTTGAATTCATAATTTATGACAGAGAAGGAAATATTGTTTTCAAGACAAATGATCCTGAATTAATGAGAAATAGGGGCTGGGATGGAACCAAATCAGGCAATAAAGCAGAAGCGGGCATTTACTATTGGCAAGTTAGGGGGAAATATAATGACGGAGAACCAATTCAACTCAACGGAAAACAAAAAGGGAAGGTCTTATTGAGTAAATAATCCATCATGAAGAAAGCACTTATAACATTATGTTTAGGTATAATAGCAGGGAACTTGTATGGGCAAAATTTTATGCACGCTTTGTATAATTATACACCTAATAGAGTGAATCCTGCTTTTGCCTCTTCCGATGATTATCAAAGCGGTGTTTTCTTATTCAGGAATCAGTCGGCTTATGATGATATTAGCTTTATGACTTCCTATGCGGAATTTAAACAGCCGTTTTTTAATGAGGAGAGAAGATGGTCAGGGCTTTCAATTTCCTTGATGAATGACCAAAGCAATGGAAATGACATTTATACTTTTAATCAAGTCAGTACATCCTATGCAATTAATGTCCCGCTTAAAAAATATTCAGAGATGTCAATTGGGCTGAACACAAGCTTCCAAAGTAAATCGCTAAACACACAGCAATTAACAACTGGGAGTCAATATGTGGAATACTTTGGATTTGATACTAATCTGCCTAGTGGAGAAGGCCAAGGGGTTATTAACAAAAATTATTTTTCATTTGCTTTTGGACTTTTGTGGCATAAGGTAGATCGATATGGTAAAACACTTTTTTCCGCAGGCTACTCATTAAATAATTTAAATAGACCAGAAGACTCTTTTTATGAAAGCAATGTTAATAAGCTGCCATTTTTATCGATGTTGACTGCTTCCGCCACTTTAATGGAAAATTATCAATGGCATATTAAACAAGATTTATTTATAAGGCATAATGGTTCAATAACGGAAGTCGTTTCTGGCCCTCTTTCAGTTATGCGATTGGTAATATGAGAACAGAATCTATCAAAACAATGTTGAGATATTCCACTACAAATAATATAATGCTTGGAGCAGTTTATGAATCAGGGAATTTCGCTTTGGGCGGTAGTTTTGATATCAATATCCTGAAAAACAATATCAGTAATAGTGGCACTTTTGAAGTAATGTTATCCATTAAAAGATTAAAAAGACCAAAACGAAAAAGTAAATTTAGATTCAATTCTGACCCTAAAGAAAAAGATGAAAACGATATTGAGGAGGAGCAAGATGACAATACTAAAGATAAAGAATCCGATGACTTATTAGAAAATCAGCCCGAGCAAGAGGAAGAAAAAGATGCTATAAAAGTAAAAACATCAGCCGGAGTGATTACTTATCTTCCACATGAATTGGAAAACCTAACTTATAATTTTCAGTTTGATTTTGATGATATCAATCTGAGTAAAGAAGATGAAAGTTATATTCGGGATATGACCGAGATTTTAAGGCAAAATGAAAGGGTTAAAGTAAAACTAACAGGACATACAGATGATGTAGGAACAGAAGAGTATAATATGAAACTTTCCTATAAGCGGGCAAAAGAAATTGGAGTTATCTTATACAAAAATGGTGTTCCTAAGAATAAAATCAAGCTAGTGGCCAAAGGAGAAAATGAACCATTAACCACTAATGAAACAAAAGTGGGCAGAGCAAAAAACAGAAGAGTGCAATTGGAATTAGTTTATGAATAATTTACTATTTTAGCTTCATAAACTTTAAAATTATGCATTCACAATCACACGAAGTAGATTACAAAATTTTAGGAGATGGGGTTCAATTAGTTGAAATTGAGTTAGACCCACAAGAAACCGTAATAGCTGAAGCGGGAGCCATGGTTTATATGGATGATTCCATACATTTTGACACCAAAATGGGAGATGGTTCTAATCCCAATGAAGGCTTTTTAGGAAAATTAATGTCTGCAGGGAGCCGGATTTTTACTGGAGAGTCATTATTTATGACCCATTTTACCCATCAAGGTCAGGGAAAAGCTCATGTTGCTTTTGCAGGCCCGTACCCAGGGACCGTCATTGCACTCGATTTAAAGAATCATTACAATAATGAGGTCATCGTGCAAAAGGATGGCTTTTTATGTGCGGCCAAAGGAACTAAAGTTTCCATCACTTTAAACAAAAAAATAGGATCTGGATTGTTAGGCGGGGAAGGTTTCATTTTACAGAAATTATCAGGAAATGGTTTAGCTTTTGTGCATGCAGGAGGGACTGTAATAGAAAAACAATTGAATAATGAAACTTTAAAAGTAGATACTGGCTGCGTAGTAGCCTATGAATCTTCTTTAGATTTTGACATCCAAACCAGTGGAGGAATTAAATCTATGCTTTTTGGTGGGGAAGGAATATTTTTAGCTACTTTAAGAGGTACAGGAAAAGTTTGGTTGCAATCTATGCCGATTAGAAAATTGATACAGGCTATAGCACCATACAGTAAAAATTCCAGAAAAGAAGGAGGATCGTTGTTGGGAGAGTTTTTGGAGAGGTGATTTTTATTGCAGAGGCAGGGCTGCCTCTGCCCATTATTTTTTAATTATCATTTCAAGCCAATGAATAAGTTCATCTAAATAGTATTGAATTATATCCCAAATGATTTCATTATCAACTCCAAAATATTCATGAACAATTCTATTTCGAAAACCTCTTAATCTGTTCCATTCAATTTCTGGATTATTTAATTTAAAGTCTGGATCTATTCTATTGGAAGCCTCGCCAATTATTTCAAAATTCCTTACAACAGCATCTATTGTCTTATCATCATTTTCAAATGATTGGAAATTAAGGTTTTCAGTATATTTCTTTATTTTATATGCCGATTGAAGCATATCTCCTAACAATAAATCTACATCTCTTTTAGACATATTTTAGACATATTTTAATTCCTGTTTAATAGCATTTAGATATTTTGGCTTTATTCCGTTTTTTGAAACTAAATCGACTTTAAACCCAACTGCTTTTTCTAATTCATCTGCCAGATCGATAAATTTAACACCGATTTTCCCATCAAATTCAACTAATATATCTAAATCGCTATTTTCATTTTGATCTTCTCTTGAATAAGAGCCAAAAATAGCCATTGATTTTATAGGATAGCTTCTCAGTAGTTTTTGCTTTTGTTCCTGTAGTATATCTTTTATTTCATTGAGTGTTTTCATACTATAAATTTAACAATTCTTAATAAAACAGGATTCTTTATTATATTATTTAATCTAATGCTTATCATAGTTAGTAAAAAAAGCCAATTTCGAATTATGGCAATTAAGTTCACTATTCTATTTCCATTTTAATTCAATCTTACTCTCATTTTTTTTACTGGCCTGATCTTGGGCATTAACCTTATTTTACCCTTCAAACTTTCCTCTTTTTAAAAGCCCTAATCCAATTCAAATCGAATAGCATCTGGTTTTTCTGAAAATTTCAAAATGACGGTTACCCCAGTAATATTTTCTAAAAAAGGTTTTAAAACGCTATTACTCATCGTTTTGGCATCTGCCAATATGCCTGATTGTAGAGCGGCTTCCTTAATTTGTGATTCTGCTTTAGCATAAACCTCATCTACAAATTCGCCAGCCTTCTTTTGGTCTTTACTAGTTTTCAAATCATAAAATTTACTGTTTTCCAGATTCACTTTATAATAGCAAATTTCGGGCTGTGGTAGGTTTACAATCAAAGTATCTTGCTTTAATTCGATATCTTCTTTTTTAATTTTCTGTAAATCAATGCAAGCAACTGCCTCTCCTTGCGCAATCAAAATCGCCTTTTGATCCTGCCCACCAGGAATATAAAAATAGCCTAAATCCAGATATCGTTTGGCTACATTCTCCATCTCAACTACTTCCTTATAGTTGTATTTCACAAGTTCTAACTTCCCCAATTTTTCGATTTCTTGTAGTACTAAGGTGCTCTCAATTTGAGTACGCTCTGGGGTAGTGAAATTTCCTAACCTTCGTAGCCAGAGAAAGACCAAAAGGACTAGCACAATTATCCAGGGAATTAATCGAATTATTGCTTTAAAGTTCATGGGGATTTATTAAGTTCGTTTTTGCAATATGCAACATCATTGAAATATGCATTTTAAAGATAGCCTTAATCTACTGAAAAAGATAACATTTAAAAAAGCAATGAATACCTTTTCATTGTGGTGGAGCTATCATCAATCCAAAAATGCTGGTTTTTCCAAAATAAAGGGTAAGCCAATTTCAATCGCCATTGAGCCCACAACTTCTTGTAATTTACGATGCCCAGAATGCCCAAGTGGTTTGAGATCTTTCTCCCGACCTGTTGGTATGCTAAAGGAAGATACCTTTGAAAATATGTTGTTACAATTAAAAGAGCATTTAATTTATATGCTATTTTATTTTCAGGGAGAGCCTTATGTTAATAAGAACTTTTTGGATTTGGTCAAAATTGCTTCCAAGCATAATATTTATACAGCTACTTCCACCAATGCACATTTTTTGGATGATGAAATTGCCAAAAAAACAGTAGAGAGTGGTTTGGATCGGCTAATTATATCCATTGATGGGGCGACTCAAGAAACTTATGAATCATATAGAATTGGGGGTAGTTTGGAAAAAGTATTGGAAGGCACACGAAATGTGGTGAAATGGAAGAAACAGTTAAAATCAGCTACACCGCATATCATCTTCCAGTTTTTAGTAGTGAAGCCTAATGAGCAAGATATTCCTCAAATATATAAATTGGCGGAAGAGCTAGATGTGGATGAGGTAAAATTAAAAACAGCTCAGATTTATGATTATAAAAACGGCTCACCCCTAATTCCTGATAATCCGAAATACAGTCGATACCAACTTATGCAAAATGGATTTTATGCCATCAAAAATAAATTATTAAATCAGTGTTGGAAAATGTGGCATAGTTGTGTCGTAACTTGGGATGGAAGAGTAGTGCCTTGTTGTTTTGATAAAGACGCCACACATCAATTTGGAAATTTAAATCAGAGTAACTTTGAATCTATTTGGAAAGGTGAATCATATGAGGATTTTAGAAATAAACTTTTAAAATCTAGAAATGAAATCGATATTTGTACAAATTGTACAGAAGGCACTAAAGTTTGGACAGAAGAGTGAAGCAATAAAGCAAATCCGACAGACGTTTTACTGTAACTGATTTAAAATTATTACATATTGGTCGAATTTGTACTAAAATACTTTAAAATTTCATTTTAATAGTTGAATTTAGTGTTTGGTAAGCTTATATTTACCAATTATTTATATATTGCATTGATATATAAGTAATTAAACAGTGTATATTAAACGAATACAATAACAGGTTATGAAAAAGTTTGTGTTTAGAATCCAAAATGCCATGCTAGTAGCAGCAGTTGCTTTATTGTTTGCTTGCGGCAGTGGCAACCCGACAGCCAAAGGGCCGGGAGTATTGAGTACGGCAACAGGTTTAGAGTATAATAGCGAAGAAGGCTTTCAGGTGGCTGAATTTCGCGGTCAGCCTGACGGGCCTAACTTAGTTTACATTGAGGGAGGTAGAACGGTTTTAGGTTCCTTTGAAGAAGACATCATTCATTCAAGAGATAATATTGAAAGAACTGTAACAGTTTCTTCCTTTTATATGGATGAAACTGAGGTGGCTAACATTCACTGGCTAGAGTTCTTGCATTATGTTAAATTAGATTCCTCACGTGATTATTATGAATCAGTTAAACCAGATACAACAGTTTGGGCTAAGAAATTAGCATATAACGATCCATATGTTGATCATTACTTGAGATACCCAGGTTTTAGATATCACCCAGTTGTAGGTGTGACATGGGAGCAAGCCACAGAATATTCTAAATGGAGATCTGTAATGGTGAATTATAAATTAGCCGAAGAGGCCGGAATTGAAGTTCCAGCAGAATCAGGTGGTAGAATTCCTTTAGAGACAGGAGTTGTTTTACCGGACTATCGTTTGCCAACTGAAGCAGAATGGGAATATGCAGCAACTGCACTTATTGGTACTCAATGGGTGGATGAGGTGCAACTTTATAAAAGAATTTATCCTTGGGATGGTCATTCTTTAAGAAATCCTTACGGAAAAGAAATGGGTTACTTCTTAGCTAACTTTAAAAGAGGCCGTGGTGACTATGGTGGTATTGCAGGTAAATTGAATGACGGTGCATTCGTAACCGATTACATTTATAACTACCCTCCAAACGATTATGGTCTTTACAATATGGCTGGAAACGTTAATGAATGGGTTTGGGATTTATATCGTCCACTATCTTTCCAAGATTTTGAAGATTTAAACCCTGTAAGAAGAGATGGAAGTTTAGATCCTCAAAGTGATTACGATAATGGAGCTAACGACCCTAACGTTATTAACTCTTTAATAAATGATAATATTAGAGTATATAAAGGAGGATCTTGGGCGGATGTTGCTTATTGGCTATCACCAGGTACCAGAAGGTTTATTGAACAAGATTCTGCAACAGCAACAATTGGGTTCCGTTGTGCAATGATTAGAGCTGGCGGAAATAAATAATAGATATTCGTTTAACACAAAAAAGGCTTTCTCATTATTGGGAAAGCCTTTTTTGTGCTATTTGGATTACTTCATCCCCCACAGCCTAAAAATTTCTTAAAGTCCATACCTTCTGGTATGATGCCATTTCTTTCTTGCTCTTCATGCTCCTCTTTTTTTTCTAAGCGTTCTTTTCGCTTTTTGATTGAAGCTGTTTTGTTGTTATTAATTTTATTTTTCTTTTCTTCAGAATCCATATTTTATAAAACGGCTACTACTTGAAGTAGGTTTTCTGGCTTCTAAAATTTAAATACAAGCCCATCAATCATTCTTTTCTTTGTCTTATTCCTGCCTTTTCGTATCTTTTGACTTTAATTATTGAAAAATATGCTCAAGAAAAGAATTTTTGTAGGTCTTGCTATTAGTTTAGCTCAAGTTTTATTGTTTTATGGGGTATATCAATTGCTATTTTTATTTGAACCTTTTTTTGGCGAAGAGGCCAAACGAACTGTTTTTGAAAGTCTATTTTTAGATTGGTTCTTTAATGACTATGTATTGGTTTTTGCCTTACTTATATTCCTACAAAACACCTTAATCGTAATAACCTGGAGGAAAAAATGGACTTTTGGCTTACGAATAATAACCAGTATTTTACATCTGCTTTTTTGGATTCAAAATATGGATACTCTATATAATGAATCTATAATTTTAGGGTTTACAGGGATATTATTGATTTGGCTGGGTCCAGCTTTTGAAACTATTTTGATTACAGCTTTTGGGATAAAACACCCTTATAGAGAAAGGGATTATTACGAAGATTTAGATAAAAAAAAGCTATAGGCTAAGAAGCCATTTCTTTATATTGCATATTATGTAGCTGATGATAAAAACCGCCTTTATCTAGTAATTCTTGATGAGTGCCAGTTTCTTTTATTTCTCCTTTATCCAATACAATAATTTTGTCAGCTTCTTGAATGGTGGATAACCTGTGTGCAATTACTATGCTGGTTCTGCCCTTCATCATTTTTTCAATGGCGTTTTGGATTAATTCCTCTGTTTCTGTATCAACTGAGGAAGTGGCTTCATCCAAAACAATAATTTTAGGGTTATAAACCATGGCTCTAACAAAAGAAATTAATTGACGCTGGCCAACTGACAAGGTAGCTCCTCTTTCCATCACATTATATTCATATCCTCCTGGAAGGCGTTCAATGAACTTTCTTGCCCCTACAAGTTCTGCGGCATCTTTTACTTGTTGTAAACTTATATTCGGATTTCCCAGTGTGATATTATAAAGGATAGTATCTGAGAAAAGGAACACATCTTGCAAAACAACCCCTATATTTTGGCGTAATGCAAATAAATCATAGTCTTGTAAATCTCTTCCATCAAGTGATATTTTACCTTTCTGAATATCATAGAATCTACTTAAAAGATTTATTACTGAGGATTTTCCCGCACCTGTTGCCCCCACCAAAGCCACAGATTGACCTTCTTTAACATCAAATGAGATGTTTTTGAGCACAACCTCTTCATCATTATAAGAAAATTCTACGTTCTGAAAAGAGATATTTCCTTTAATACGTTCTGGCTTATAATTACCATTATTCGGAATATGTTCTTCATTATCCAATAAATTCAATATCCTTGATGAACTAACAATTCCCATCTGCAAAGTATTGAATCGATCTGCTATCAGCCTAATGGGTCTAAAAAACATTTGAATATAAAGTATGAAAGCAATCAACATACCTAAGGTTATCCCTGTTTCTGCTTCATTTACTACTCCTTTAGCTCCATACCAAACCAATAACCCTATTCCAGTTGCTTGAATTACTTCTGCAACAGGAAAGTAAATGGAATAATATAAAACGGATCTTATATTCGATTTTTTATGCTCATTGTTGATTTTTTTGAATTCATCATATTCTCTCTTTTCAGCAGTAAAAATCTGTACGATAGACATACCTGTTACATGCTCTTGCACAAAGGAATTTAAATTAGAAACTGCATTTCTTACTTCATTAAAAGCGACTTTAACTTTTTCTTTGAAAATATAAGTACTGAGAAAAAGCAATGGCAAAGTAGCTAAAGAAACTAAGGTCAATTTCCAACTCATAGCAAACATCATCCCTAAAATGAACAATATTTGAAGTATATCACCTATCATTGCAGCTAGTCCTTGACTAAAAACATCCGAAAGCGTTTCCACATCGGATACATTTCTAGTAACCAAGCGGCCTATCGGGGTTTTATCGAAAAATTTTAATCTTAAGCTAAGCAGATGTCGATATAACTTCAATCGGATATCACGAATAATGAATTGACCCAACCAACCTGATAAATAAGTATGACCGTATTGAACAATAGATTGCATCACTAGTAAGCCTACTAAAATGATGGTCATATTGATTAATCCTTGAAAATCACCATTTGCAATGGGGTTATCAATGGCTTTTTGAATAACGAAAGGCCTTGCTGGAGCTAAAACAGCTAAAGCTACGGTTAAGAACACCAAAAAATAGAAACGGCCTTGATAGGGCTTCACGAATTTATACAAACGCCTCAGAACGTTGGTATCAATGATATTTCCGCTTTTTATATTGTCTTTCTTCACTTCCCGCTTTTATAAATAAATATCCTCAGGATACAGAACTTCAGTTAAATAAAGTCCGTGAGCTGGAGCTGCTCTACCCGCTGATTTTCTGTTTTTAGTTTTTATAATAATTTCAAAATCTTCTACTGTGATTTTGTTTTGCCCTACATCCAATAAAGTACCTACTATTGCCCTCACCATTCCACGCAAAAATCGATTGGCTTTGATGTGGAAAACCAAAGTTTCTTGTTCTTGTTTCCAAAAGGCTTCAAATATATCACAATTGAATGTATAAACATCTGTTTTCACTTTGCTAAAGCTCTCAAAATCTTGATAGTTCAAAAGCTTTTTTGAAGCCAAATTCATTTTCTCAATAGACAATTCTTGAGTAAAAAAATAGGCTTGATTAATAGCAAAGGGATTTTTCTCTGTCACAATATGATATTGATAAGCCCTTTTAACAGCATCAAAACGGGCATGAGATTCTTCCTTAACTCTATTAACATGCTTTAAAGCTACGTCATGAGGGAGCATTTTGTTGGCTTTATATAGCAATTGCTCAGCTTCAATTTCATCTGATAAATCAAAGTGGAAAACCTGAGCAGTAGCATGTACCCCACTATCTGTTCTCCCACTTCCAACAATTTCTGTTTTTTGATTTAAGACGGTAGAGAATACTTCTTCTACTTTTTGTTGAACACCTAATGCGTTTGGCTGTTTCTGCCATCCGTGGTAGTTAGTTCCTTTATATGCTATGGTGAAAAAATATCTCATAAAAATGAAAGACAAATTTAAAGGAATTTATAGGAGAGAAATAGTTTTTTGGAAATCTATATGTCGATAAATTAATTAAATTATCCAGTATGACGGTGCTTCTATTAATCGAACTCAGGTTTTTAAGACTTTTAGACAAGCTTCAATAAATCCGTAAGGATATTTCTCATCATATTTTACAGTCTCTGACTTAAACCAGCAATTTTCAAATTATGATTTTTGAGTTTCTACGGAATTATAGAAGTAATTCATTTGTAAATCGACAATATAGCTTTTTGATTTCTAGGTTTAGGATTTTTAAACTCTTTATCTTCTAATAATTCCATCTTCTCTTTTTGATAACTTACCGTAAAGCCGATAATGAGTAATACAATAACTATTAATGCTAAGTTTTTCATAGTTAAAAATTTATAGTTTTTAAAAAACCAAGCTATGTTGCTTGTTCACTATGAGATCAATGTTTTTATAATATGTTACCTATTTTTTTCAAAAACTTTATAATCTTATGCATATAAAAGGATTAGTATTAGGTCTAAATTAGATATTATAAGCTTTTCAGCTAACTTCAATATTATTCTATAAATTTATCTTTATGAATATTAAAATTGCAATTCTAAGAGGGATAAATGTAGGTGGGAAAAGAAAAATCCTAATGGCTGATTTGAAAGAGCTAATGGGAACATTAGGCTACCAAAACATCCAAACCTACATTCAAAGTGGAAACCTTATTTTCAATGCAGATGATAAGCTTCAAAATAAGGGAATAGAACAAGAACTTGAAAATGCCATTTTGAAAAAATTCAGTTTTGAAGTTCCTGTTATAGTTTTGTCAAAAGATAACATTGAAAGTGCTTTAGCTAAAAATCCTTTTTATAAAGCAGATGCTGATATCAACAAATTACATCTCACTTTCTTAAATGAATTGCCTGAAAAAGATAAATTAGCTTTTGTTGAATCTTTGGATTTTGCACCCGACCAGTTTAAAATAATAGGAAAAAATGCATTCATTTATTGTGAAGACAGTTACCACAAATCTAAATTGACGAACGACTTCTTTGAAAAGAAACTGAAAGTAAAGGCTACCACAAGAAATTGGAAAACAGTATTAAAGCTATGGGAGCTGAGTAAATAATCAACTCATAACTTCCACTTTGCCCCTATATAGAAATTTCTTCCTGGAGCTGGCTGATAAAACCTTCCCCCAAAAGCATTCAAATCATTACCTAGACTGTAAGTAGTGTTGAGAATATTTTCCATTCCTCCGAAAAAGTTCAATTTCAAGGAGCCTGGCACTTTGAAATCAATATTAGCATTCAGAAGGTGGTAAGAATCAGCAAAAATTTCATTGTCATCTGTCAAAGGTGTTTCGCTTACAAAACGGTAATGAAGATTTAAATTCAGCCTTTTTGCCATAACAAAATTTAGGGTTTGATTGAGAGTGTGTTGTGGAACTCCTGTTAACAGGTTTCCTGAATAATCTTCTTCTCGTTTTTGATAATCATTAAATGTGAATTCATAAAAATTATAGCTTGTTCGGCTATTGATTTGATTGAAAAATTCTTGCTGCTTATCATACCAATTAATATTTAAGCCCCATTCCGTTCCCAATTGATTTGTGGCTCCTGCATTTTGAAATAGTACTACCCCATTTTCATTTGTGTAAGTCGTGATCGTTTCCCTTAATGAAGAGTAGAAAAATGTGGCATCCAATTGCACTCTTTTACCATAATATTTGTGTCCTAGCTCATAAGTTCTGCCCCTTTCAGCTTGCAGGTTTCTGTTGATACTACCCTCATTGGTTCTGATTTCATCTAATGTTGGGCTGGAAAAACCTTCACTTAATGAAGCAAAGGTCATATTTACTGGAGACCATTGATGCTTTAAAGCAATTCTCGGAATAAGCTCATTCTCGAAATTTCTGTTGAATTCGAACGGTTCTGCAAAGGCATTGACCCTTCGATTCACTTGGTATTCGAGCAAATTGCTGCTTAAACCCAATGTTAATTCCCATTTTTGATATCCTAATTGAGTTTGCAAGAAAAACAATTTTCTATCGATATTTAAGTCATCAGCAAATCGGATAGTATCTTTTTGACCATCAACATTTCCATAATTATTAGCTGAATTATCCGCATATTGCCATTCTAAACCAGCATCCCATTGCCAATCAATAGTTTCTAAATTCATATCATAAGTCCATTGATGCCGCAATGCAACTTCTCTATTTTGATCTTCTTTATAGTCCAAAATGAAAGGATTCTGAAACCAAGTATAAGTACCTGCAATATGAGTAGATTGACTTAAGTTTTCGCCAAAAAAACTAGTGTAGCCAACTCCATAAAAAAGGGTTCTTTGGTCGATAGAAGAATTTTGAGGTGCACTTCCTGCCCGGGCTTGAGTTAGGTCTTCTGTAAATTGCTCAGCGGTTAATCCTCCAGGAATTTCATAAAACAAATCATTATACAAAACATGGAAATCTAGCTGGTGATTTTCATTGATTTGATATCGTGAGGAAAGTTGGTAATTCTGCCTGTCCAAAGCATTATGATCTCTAAAACCATCATTTTGTTGGTGGTCAAAAGCATAAAAAGTTTTCCATTTTCCAGATTCAATCTGTCCTTTAACACCAGCATTCAATTGATTAAAACTTCCTCCTGATACTTGAATTTGCAGTGGACTTTCTTGCTGTGAAGGAAAATTGTTGATTTGCATTACTCCGCCCAATCCTGCACCAAATAAACTGCCAGCACGGACCTTTCACTACTTCCAATTCCTGCATTTGGGTATTGCTTAGCAAATTTAAAGCTGTAGAGCCATTTGCTTCTGTAAAAGGCAAGCCATTCCAATAAACTTTTACATCGCGAACTCCAAAAGGTGATCGAATTGAACTCCCTCTAATGCTGACTCTGTAGCTAGCAATCGCTCTTTGTTCCAAATTAACTCCAGGCAAAGTATTCCAAGCCATTACTGGATCATTGGGGGAGAAATTATCCAATTCTTTAGGGCTTAAATAAGCAATTGGCGCAGATTGTTTATTGATTTGTTCTCCTTTGCTAAAACCGGTCACGGTTACGACTTCCAAAATGGAGTCATTTTTAATTTCTTGGGCATAGCTTAAGCTAACTAAGTTTAAAAAGCAGGCGAAAGCAATTAGAAATTTATGCATGGAGATTATTAAAAATGATGAGTTATAGCTTTACAACAGCTCAAAATTAAAAGGGTTTTGATTATGTTGGTTACCAACTTCCGCTAGCACCGCCACCTCCGGTCATACCCCCACCGAAGCCACCAAAGCCACCGCCTCCACCGAAGCTACCTCCACCAGAATTGAAGTCGCCAAAAGAACCGCCATGACTCCTGCCACTTCCGCCTAAAAGCATCATCATGGTTAACATGCCCATGCTTCCACCACCCATATGGTGATTTCTAACCCTTCTGATACGAGAAATGATGGTAATGATGATAAAGAAAAAGATTAAAAATGCACCCAAACCAATTCCCTTACCTGCATCATTATTAGCTATTTTATCAGCTGTGTATTTTCCAGCTGCCAAATCGAAAATAATAGTAGTAGCTTCATCCAGACCTTTATAATAATTACTATTTCGGAAAGCAGGTTTCATATATTCATTGATGATGGTACTTGCCGCTCCATCAGGAACTACATCTTCCATACCATAACCAGTACTAATATCCATTTTTCGATCCTGAATAGCTACTGAAATTAATAAGCCATTATCTTTGTCTGCCTGCCCTATTTTCCATTCTTCAAATACTGCTACGCCAAATTGATTGGGAGTATACTGACCATAAGTAGGCACTATTAAAATAGCAACTTGAGATGAAGTGCTATCATTATAAGCTACAAGTTTACGTTCCAATTGTTGTTGTTCCCCTTTGCTCAAGGTATTTGTTAAATCATTCACCAACTTTGGAGGATTAGGTCTTGGCGGGATTTCATCTTGTGCAAAAAGTGTTGTTGCCAAGAATAATGCTATTATGGAAAAGTATATATTTTTCATCCTATATATTTACTGTATTTTAAACCTCTAAGTTACAATTGAAAGATTGTTTTAGAGAATATTTCACTTAAATATATAGCTATTATATTTAGTAATATACTAACATAATTAGTATTTTAGCATTGTGAATTCTTCCCAAAACATAAAAGGCAGAGGTGCGCAACAGCAGCTTTCCAATTCTTTTTCCAAACAAGAATTTACTACCGAATGGGATGAGGGAGTGGATGAATATACGCATTTGGATAAACCCACTACTCAAATATTTTACGAACATCCGAAAAAAATCATCAATAAAGTCAGTAGCCCCGATGTAGGCATGGATTATTCCATAAACCCCTATCAAGGATGTGAGCATGGTTGTGTTTATTGTTATGCCCGAAACTCGCATGAATATTGGGGCTGGGATGCCGGTTTGGATTTTGAATCAAAGATTATCGTAAAAAAGAATGCTGCTGAATTGCTAGAAAAGGAACTTTTAAATCCTAACTGGAAAGTAAAGCCCATTGTGCTTTCCGGTAATACCGATTGCTATCAGCCATTGGAAAGAAAGCTTAGAATTACCAGAAGTTTATTGAAGGTAATGGCGAAATATCGACATCCGGTGGGAATCATTACCAAAAATACGGGCTTTTTAGAGGACTTGGACATACTGGAGGATTTATCAAAAGACAATTTAGTGCGAGTCATTTTATCCATTACAAGCTTGGATGAAAAGCTAAGGTCTGTCTTGGAGCCCAGAACAGCTTCTTCCATAAAAAAACTACAAGCCATTAAAATTTTAAGTGAAAAAGGAATTCCTGTCTCTATTATGAATGCGCCCATTATCCCTGGCCTAAATCATACTGAAATTCCTGAAATCATAAAAAAGGCTTCTGAAAATGGTGCTAAGGATGCAGGCTATACGGTTGTTCGGTTAAATGGAAGAATAGCTGAAATTTTTAAGAAATGGTTGGAGAATTATTTTCCCGATCGATTTGAAAAAGTATGGCATCAAATAGAGAATCTTCATCAAGGAAAAGTCAACGACTACAATTGGGGACAAAGAATGAAAGGAAATGGAGCTGAAGCTGATATGATCAATCAGCTTTTTCATGCATCGAAGAAAAAATATATGAATGGTGGAGGGAAAATTATTTTGGAAACAAGCAAGTTTCGAAGAAATGGAAACTACTCTCTAGGGATTTAAAACTAAATAAAATTCAGAGATCAATATCAGGCTTGATGAAACGTAAATAGTAGAAAACCTTTTCCAAAGGTCTAAACTTTGGAAAAGGTCATATTAGAAATTAGATTATCATTCCAGCACCAACAGTTTGTTGGGTAAATTCATCAATAATAATTAATGAACCGGTATTTCTGTTTTTGCGATAAGCATCATATAGTAATGGCTTAGCCGTTTTTAAAGTGATTCTGGCTATATCATTTGCCCCTACTTCCTTATTTTCTTCATTCTTTTCAAGGGTATTGACATTCACCTTATACTTTACTTCTTTAATGATGGCTCGGGTCTCATTAGTGGTGTGCTTAATGGTATATTTACCACCTAGCTTCAAAGGATCAACATTTAACCAGCAAACCATCAATTCAATATCTTGTCCTTTTGTCGGTTGATTATTAACCTTTGCCAACATATCCCCGCGGCTAATGTCAATATCATCTTCCAAGGTCATGGCAACAGACATTGGTGGAAATGCTTCATTTAGTTCACCATCCATAGTTTCGATGGATTTGATTTTTGAAGTAAAACCAGAAGGTAAAACCACTACTTCTTCTCCTTTTCGGAATATGCCTCCACTAACAGCTCCTGCATATCCTCGGAAATCAGGATGCTCTTTGGATTGTGGACGGATTACCCACTGAACAGGGAATCTACCATCAATTAAATCTCTATCCGAGGCTACTTGAACGTTTTCCAATGTCCACAATAAAGATGGGCCTTTATACCAATCCATATTTTCAGATTTATCTACCACATTATCTCCATTTAAGGCTGAAATCGGAATAAACCTAATGTCTGGAATTTCTAATTTGGCATCAAAGCTCAAATAGTCCTTTTTGATTTGCTCAAAAACTTCCTCTTTATAATCCACTAAATCCATTTTGTTAATACAAACAATAACATGCTTGATTTGCAAAAGGGAAGCAATAAACGAATGTCTTTTGGTTTGCTCAATTACTCCTTTACGAGCATCAATTAAAATAATGGCAAGGTTAACGTTTGATGCACCTGTTACCATATTTCGGGTATATTGCACATGGCCCGGAGTATCGGCTATGATAAACTTTCTTTTTGGCGTAGCAAAATATCGATATGCCACATCTATTGTAATGCCTTGTTCACGTTCGGCTTTCAAACCATCCGTTAATAAAGCTAAGTTAACGTGCTCATCACCTCGGTTTTTACTTGATTGTTCAACCGCCTCAATCTGATCTTCAAATATTGATTTGGTATCGTACATCAAACGACCGATCAGTGTACTTTTTCCGTCATCTACACTACCTGCAGTGGAAAATCGCAGTAAATCCATGTCTAAGTAACCTGCTGTGTCTATTTTGTTATATTCTTCTGTATCTCTCATCTATAAATAATGTTATAAAATCTTATGTCTGAATTCTTCAGTCTAGATTCTAGTTTCTTTCTAAAAATATCCTTGACGTTTTCTTTCTTCCATAGCCGCCTCAGATCTTTTATCATCAGCTCTTCCGCCTCTTTCCGTTTGTCTGGCGGCAGCAACTTCTTCAATAATTTTATCTAAATTATCGGCATCTGATTCAACAGCACCTGTAATGGTCATACAACCTAATGTTCTGTATCGAATTGTTTTTTCTTCGTATTGCTCTCCATCCAAAAGGGTGTTATATGGGGATTTGGCAATCAATACGCCATTTCTTTTCACCACTTCTCTTTTGTGAGAGAAATAAATACTTGGTAAGTCGATTTTCTCTTTTTTGATATATTGCCAAACATCCATTTCTGTCCAATTGCTAATTGGGAAAATTCGGAATGACTCACCTGGTGCTTTCATTCCATTATAAAGATTCCATAGTTCAGGTCGCTGGTTTTTTGGATCCCATTGTCCGAAATCATCTCTATGAGAAAAGAACCTCTCTTTGGCTCTGGCTTTTTCCTCGTCTCTTCTTCCACCACCAAAAGCCGCATCGTATTGGCCTTCTTCTAGCTTTTCCAACAAAGTGATAGATTGAAGCGTATTTCGACTTGGATTGATTCCTTTTTCTTCAGCTGCAGTTCCTTTGTCAATCGAATCTTGAACCAGCCCCACATCCAAATTTACTTTATATCTTTCCGCTAAATTATCACGGAATTCTAAAGCTTCTGGGAAATTATGACCTGTGTCAATGTGAAGTAATGGAAAAGGAATTTTAGCTGGCCAAAAGGCTTTTTGAGCTAAATGCACCATTGTAATGGAATCTTTTCCACCAGAAAACAAAATGACTGGCTTTTCAAACTGAGCGGCTACTTCACGAAAAATGTAAATAGCTTCTGACTCCAGTTGATCTAAATGTGATAAATTGTAAGATGACATATTTATTAATTCAAAATTTTATTTCTTTTAACAATAATTCCTTTTGCAAAGGATTGCAAGAAGGCTGTTTTAATATTTAATTCTTTCTATAATTGCTTTAACTAATTCCTGATGGCTTTCTTCTAGGCTTTGATTAGCAGTATCCACTGCTACATCTGGGTTTTTCGGTTCATCAAATGGAGCGCTTATTCCAGTAAAATCAGGAATTTCTCCTTTTCTTGCCTTTGCATAGAGCCCTTTTACATCTCGTTCTTCACAAACTTCTACTGGGCAATCAACATAAACTTCGACATAGCCATCACCAATGATTTCTCTTGCCATTTTACGAATGTCTTCCGTTGGGCTAATAAAAGAACAAATTGTTACTAAACCTGCATTCATAAATAATTTAGCCGTTTCAGCCGCTCTTCTTATATTTTCAGTTCTGTCCTCAGGGCTAAAACCTAAATTATTATTTATACCAGTTCGCATATTATCCCCATCCAGCAATTGGGTAAGGAAACCTTCCTCATGTAAGCTGTTTTCAAGTGCTCTTGCTAGAGTGCTTTTACCTGAACCTGACAAACCCACCATCCAAATAATAATGGACTTTTGCTTGAGCATTTTTTCCTTATCAGAACGGCTCAAAATAGTATCGAATATGGGATAAATGTTTTCCAAATTACTATAATTTTTTGCAAAGTTAATAGGATAAAATTATAGTTATAAGCATTTCTTGCGTAATTTTGCAGTTCTCTATAAATATTTAAACTCTATTGGGTTTGTAGGCTAATAGAGGGCGATTTTTGGAGAAAAAAATTTATATATTTTCCTGTTCGGAATTGAAAATCAAGAAGTTTACCTTATGCAAATTGAAAATTTAGTAGAAGAAGTTAAGATTATTGCCAAAAATGGGGGAGCTGCCATCATGAATATTTATACTGATGCAGACCTCAGCCAAGTGGTAGATTATAAAGCAGATGACAGTCCATTGACATTGGCAGATGAAGCAGCTGATAAGGTCATCAAAAAAGGATTGGAAGAACTTTCGGTTCAATACCCAATTCTATCTGAAGAAGGAAAAAAAATGTCCTTTGAAGAAAGAAAAGACTGGAATACTTTCTGGCTTGTTGACCCATTGGACGGAACTAAAGAGTTTATCAAAAGAAATGGTCAGTTTACGGTGAACATTGCATTGATTAAAGATCATTATACAGTAATGGGAGTGATTTATGTTCCTGCTACGGATACCTTTTATTATGGAAGTGAGTTAGGTGCTTTTAAAGAAGAGGGAGGTAAAAAAACTGAATTAAAGGTAAATAATAAAAGTTCAGACAGAGTAGCCGTAAGAAGTGCATCCCATGCTTCACCAGAAGAAGATGAATTATTAGCGAAATATGATGTGAAAGATAGCATTTCAAAAGGAAGCTCATTAAAATTTTGCATGGTAGCAGAAGGAAAAGCCGATATTTATTATCGTCATGGCCCTACTATGGAATGGGATACAGGAGCAGGACAAGCAATTTTAGAAGCTGCTGGAGGGAAAGTTTTTACAGGAAATGAAGAAAAGGAGCGGTTCCATTATAATAAGGAAGACCTTTTGAATGGGAGCTTTTTGTGTTTGGGGTTTGATTAAGTTGGCAGGTTTTCTTGTTGGCGAGTTGACAGGTTGATGGCTGCTTAGGTCAGTACTGTAAGTCAGATCAGGGATGGCTGGAAGTGGGAAGTCGAGATTTGTACGGTTGTAAATAAAAAATTAGGCAGAAAGGTACTAAATTATAAAACTCAATCATTAAAATTCTAATCTTCCTCCTGATACTCCAATAAATCTCCAGGTTGACAATCTAAAGCTTTGCAAATGGCTTCCAAAGTGGAAAACCGGATGGCTTTTGCTTTTCCTGTTTTTAAAATGGAAAGATTCGCTACTGTTACCCCAATTTTATCAGCTAATTCTTTCGATTGCATTTTTCGCTTAGCCAACATCACATCTACATTAACAACTATCGGCATGGCTTATATGGTTAATTCGTTATCCTGAAACAATCGATGTCCCTCTTTGAAAACTTGAGTCAAAATGATGGCACCAAAGGCCAAAAACACATAATTAAATTCAATACCGAGACCAATTTTATCTGGGCTAAGCTTTATGAATTTTATGATGACGAGTAAAACTGAAAGTTGGCTGATTTTATAAAAAGCACTAATATTATCTTTTGTAAATGTTTTAAGGCTGTGAATATTTTTTACAATATCAATTCCATATCCAAGAATATTAAAGAGCAATACAAGAATTATAAGGTATTGCAATACTATGAAGAAGGCTAGCCAAGGGCTAATTGTGGTTAAATCTATGATGCTAAGCCCACTTTGATTTGATACCAGCTCTTGTGATTGAATTATTAATTTTTCCAATGAAAGGTTGTTTAATAAGGATCCAATAAAAATTAAGATTTGTAGTGATGCAATTAAGGCAATTAAAACTCGGAATACTTGCATGATAATCGCACTAGCGGATAAAATGACATTCTTTTTCATAGTCTTAGAATTTAATAATCGTAAAACTATAAAAAATTATTGATAAACAATAATTAATTATCGTAAATATTCATATCAATCTTAAATTCCACTTCTATATTTTCATTTACCTTCACCATTCCGAAGAACTTTTCAGGAGCTTCCAGGCCGAAATCGGTAATGCATAAATCCATTATGGCTGAAGATATTAATTGGTTGTTTTTTAGACTGTTTTTGAGGCTTACAGTATAAAATTGCTTTTCACCTGCCATCTCAATCATGATGTGGGCTATCTTATTATTGGTGATTTTTTTCAGCTGGAAAATGATATAGGGATAATCTTCATATTCTAAGAGATTATGCAAGTCATCTGTCATCTGTGGATTTGGACATTTGAAATTGAGTACTTTGAGGAAGAGTGCTTCATGCTGAATTTCAATAATATTTCCTTTCTTTATTAGTGAAACCTCAAATTCATTTTCAGGTAGTTTTGCGTTATAACTGCAATTGAAACTATTAACATTTGTGGTTCCATGAATTTCCACATAAGAATTTTGGGTATTTATTTTTACCAGTTTTTTTTCTGCTTGTCCAAAAGCAGTTGAGAAACTAATAAATGTGAAAAATAAAATATGTAAAATCGGAACCCTCATCTTTATTACTGTTTGATGTTAAATTACATAAAATTTAAGATTGTATGGAAGCTAAATTTAAATAAGCAAAAGCATTTTATTTGATTCTGATTTCTGGATCAACTTTTCCAAAGTTAGTATTCATTAAGCTTTATTTATTATCAAGCTTTCTAGTAATCAAGAGCAAACTTTGGAAAAGTTATTTATTGCATTTAAAAAAAGCGATGAAGCATTGCCCCACCGCCTTTCACTAAACAAGATGCTTTAAAATTAGAAACTAATCACAGCTTCTAACATTACGCCTTTGAAGCCTGCTCCAGAAAATCTTGTGTTTCTTGGCCAGTCCAGGCTTCATCATTATTATATTGTTGGTTTACGTATTCAACTTTAGTCATAATGTTGTCAGTTAAGAACCAACCACCGCCAAAGTTCAATCGGCTAATGTTCATTTCCTCTGTTGCACTTTCTGCCATTTTACCATTTACAGTATTGTAACGTCCGCCAATGTAATATCTTTCATTAGGGCCAAATCTGTAAAGAGCCTCAGCTGCAATTTGAGTAAAAGAACCTTCATCTGTTACTTCATTTAACCCATTTGCAACTTCATAAATTCCAAAAAACTCGAAACCACCAGCTTTAATGAATGGGTTAATTTGAACTGCTGAGATTTTAGAAAACCTTGGGTTAAATCTTGGATCAGCAAATCCACCTTGAGCGTCAACTGCATCATTACCAGCAGAATACATTACATTGTAGTATCTTGCTCCTGCCCGATCACCGCCATATAAGTATCCACCAGTGCTAGTTCCTGTATTTACATACCAGCTACCTGTTAAACGAGCTCTAAAATCATCACTAAGTTGTTTGTCAAAGCCTAACTTGGTATAGAAAGATGCTTTATTATTTGGGTTAGCTGTTGCACTTTGGTTCAGTTTACCGTTTGTTACCCCAACAACTGCAAGTAATCCATTATTTTGTATAGTTACCTCACCAAATGCCTCAGTAGAGAATGCATCCATGATATAGTTACCTACAAAAGGATTGTAAATAGCTCTTGCATTATCACTTCTTCTAAAATGTGCGTCACCAAAATTAAACTCATCCAAACCAATGGTAATGCTAGTATATTTCATGATACCCTCCATAAAACCTTCACTTATAAAGTCTAATTTATCTATTTGCATGTAGCCTCCTTTAATCCAAGCATCATTGTGGTTACGGGAAGATAGATAGGTTCTTAAGTGCATTCTAACACCATCATGTAATTGTACATCTAAATTTAAGTTTGCTGTAGGTAAATTGAAATTATTACCTAATTCTATCAATTCATAACCGGAACCAGCTTCAGCATTGTTACTTTGGCTCAATCCTTGAAATTGCATAGCGAAATCACCACCAACTCTTACTTTAACTCCTTCATACTCTACTGTATCAGCTTTTGAAGGTTCGAATACATTTAGTCCTGGTTGACCTACTGGTCTGAAAAACTGTAGGTTTCTACCGTCCTGTGCGAAAAGCACTTGCGCAAAGCCCATTAAAAGGGCGATCATTGTGAATCTAAAAAACGTTTTCATGGTTTTCTTATTTAAATTGTTGTCTTTGATTTATTTATATTGTGCATTAAATTTTATGGTCACTTCATCTCCTGTTTGAATGGTACCAAATACCGCAGTAGGTGGATCTATTTCGAAAACAGACATTTTAAAAGTAATATCTCCGCTAAACTTGATGCCATTACTAGCATCTGCTGTCACGTTCATATTGATTATTTTACTAACCCCACCAATTGTTAAAACTCCTTTAGTTGACATTGTAGTGGTGTTGCCATTTATTTTGACATTATCCATTGAGCGAAACTCATATTTAATAATTGGATGATCTTCTTCTTTTAATGCCTCATAAGCATTGTCATCCATTCCAGATTTCCCGCTTTTTAAACTTTCAACAGGAACATTAAAACTTAAGCTGTTAATACTTTTTAAAGCACCATCTTCAATAGTTACATCGGCTTTTCCATCGAACTCTTCCGCAACCATAGTCCAATCATGAACTGTGGACGTTCCATCAATGCTTAATTTAGTATTACTTTCGTTTACCGTTAATTGCTGCCCATACACCAAGGGTGCGAAAAACAGCATCATTATGATCATTAAATTTCTCATAGCTTTTGACTTTTTAATTATGATGTAAAGGTAGCAGGTAAATGTTAGCGAAACCATGACTTAGGTCATGGAAAAGTATGATTTGTTGCCCTGGGCCATCTTAAAGCATTTTTAACTTTTTCTTCATTTCTGCCTTCTATTGGCTACGATTGATATAAAGAAAAGATGTATACTAAGAGAAAGCTTTCCCATATTATTTATTTTCTGATAAAGGCAGGAATAAAAAGAGGCTATTGTTAAAAACGCAAGGATTTCATTATTCTATTAGCTTTATTAAGTAATAAATCGGGACAGAAGATTTTGAACTATTCTGAAGAGAATACTTATTTCTATAAGGTAAACTGATTTTCACTTTAATTGACTGCAGAAAAGCTATTTTCAGTATTCCTAATTAAACAAGTCCGTTTGGTTAAAACCAGAAGAGGATGACCTTCTAATTATACCTATAAAATCCTAATTAATTAAAATAAGGAACCATCCATCAAAAAAATCATGCTAATAAAAATTAGTTTATTGCAGTTTATTAATATTGGGATACATTTGTAAAAAATAATTATCAACGTGCATATACTTACCGCAAAGAACCTAAATAAAACATTTCACGAAAATGTTGCGCTTCATAATGTAGAACTGGAGATTCCAAAGCAATCAATTTTTGGTTTATTGGGTCCAAATGGAGCTGGAAAAAGTACTTTTATTAGAATCGTGAACCAAATTATAAATGCTGATTCAGGGCAGATTCAAATTAATGGGGAAGATTTGGCACCCAAGCATATCGGCACCATTGGTTATTTGCCTGAAGAAAGGGGTTTATACAAAAAAATGAAAGTTGGAGATCAGCTTTTATATTTAGCTCAACTGAAAGGACTATCTAAAAAAGAAGCGGTCCAGAAAATTAAAGCTTGGTTAGAAAGATTTGAAGCATCAGATTGGTTAGGAAAGAAGATTGAAGACCTATCTAAAGGGATGCAGCAAAAAGTACAGTTTATTTCTACTGTCATGCACGAGCCCGAATTAATTATTTTGGATGAGCCATTTTCTGGATTTGATCCCATTAATGCAAATTTAATTAAAGATGAAATCTTAAGATTAAGAGAGAAAGGAAGTACTATTATATTCAGCACGCACCGAATGGAGTCTGTTGAAGAAATGTGTGATTACATTGCACTCATTAATAAATCAGAAAAAATATTGGATGGCGAAAAAGCAAAAATCAAAAATGATTTTAAGTCCAACCAATATACATTGGTTCACAGAGGCAATGGAATTTCTACTAGTGATGCATATAATTTGGAAAACAAAAAAGAATTAGGGGAAGGCTTAATCCAATCTACTCTTAAACTGCCAGAAGGAATTTCCTCCAATCAGTTATTACAAGAATTAATCAATCAAAAAGTGGATATAGTTTCTTTTCAAGAAGAAATCCCTTCTATCAATGATATTTTTATCCAGCTGGTAAAAGGAGATAAACAAAACATTCCAACATCATAACCTTAAAATAACCATTAGATGAGTAAGATAGGCTTAGTAATTAAAAGGGAATTCGACAGTAGAGTAAAAAAGAAAAGTTTCTTATTGGCGACTATTTTAGTGCCATTGCTTTTTCCTGCAATCATAGGTGGGATGCTCTATTTTGCAATTGAGGAATCAAAAAATGCAGAACAACAAAAAGTTTATGTTTTAGACGAATCTGGCACTTTCAATTTTGAAAGTGATAAAAAATATGCCTTTGAAGAATTGAATATAAACTTAGAAGAAGCCAAAACCATATTTACTGAAAGTGAGGCTTATGCACTTTTATACTTTCCTCAATTTGAATTAGATAATCCAGAAGGCATTACCATGTATGCCAAAAAGAACCCCAGCCTTCAGGCAAGTTCTTATTTCGAAAACCAAATTGAATCTCAAATTCGCGATCAAAAGCTGAAAGAAAGTGGGATTAATGAAGCGGAACTAGAAAGCTTAAAGACTAATATCAGTCTAAGCACAATCAATGTATCAGACACAGGTGAGGAAAAAGCGAGCAGTGCTGGTGTTGCTTATGGAATTGCTTATGCTTTCAGTTTTCTTGTGTATATGTTTGTTTTGATTTATGGAACTCAAATTATGCAAGGAGTTATTGAAGAAAAATCAAGTAAAATTGTTGAGATAATTGTTTCCTCGGTAAAACCCTTTCAACTTATGATTGGGAAAGTAATTGGGGTAGCATCTGTTGGCTTATTGCAATTTACCATTTGGGTAGTCTTAATTTTTGTTCTTTCCTCTGCTGTTTTCAGCATGTTTGATTTAAATCCAGCTGATATGCAAACCGCTCAGCAAAGCATGTCTGGCATGAACGGTGGAAATTCCGAAGCACAAGCCATGATGGAAAATTCCAAAGCAGGTAAAATACTTAACATCATTTATGATATTCCTTATTTATATTATATTTCAGTATTTGCTTTCTTCTTTATAAGTGGATATTTACTTTATGGGGCTTTATTTGCAGCAGTTGGTTCTGCAGTGGACAATATTACTGATGCACAGCAATTCACCATGCCAATTACCATGCCTATGATTATTGGGTTTTTAGGAACTTTCATGTTCGTGATGCCTGAACCAGATGGTAATGTGAGTTTTTGGCTGTCTATTATTCCATTTACCGCCCCAGTTGCCATGATGGCTAGAGTTGCATTTGGGGTACCAGCTTGGGAATTAGCATTGAGTATGGGCTTAATGGTAGTAGGTTTTCTTTTCACAATTTGGATGGCTGGAAGAATATACAGAATTGGAATCTTGATGCACGGCACAAAAGTGAATTACAAGACCTTATTAAAATGGGTGAAAACTAATAGTTAACTACTCACTTTGGTTATTTAAGTTATTTAAATCCGGTTCTGTGTTTGGGTGTTTTTCACCCAAACTACTGCTGGGAAAGCTAAACCTCAATGAAAATTGAAGGTGTTTTCACCATCAATAGATATTAGTTGAATCTGAAGTATGGAGTAATGGTTTTTTAGATTAAAACCTAGATTGTGTAATTAATTTTTATTTGAAAGGTTGATAGTTTATTTTTGGTTACCTTGATTCATATTAAGATGAAAACTATTGATAATTAAGATCTTACATATTGTAATTTATGTTTTAGGAGGAGTTTTGGTTTTTATCAGCTTACTTCCTTTGATAAGGAATGATTTTTGGACTTTTAGGGTTTTTGAATTTCCCAGATTTCAAAAATGGGTTATAAACCTAATTTTATTAATTGCAGCATTTATCCTGTTTCCTTCTGATGCATATTTCTCCTTTGGATTTATTATTTTATTAATTGCTAATCAAGTTTATTTAAGTTACCAGATTTATCCATACTTGCCTTTTGCAGAAAAGCAGATTGATTCTGTAAGTATGGATACAAAACCTACCATTAAATTATTGATCGCTAATGTTTTTCAAGAAAACCGTGAATGGCAGAAACTTACTGATATGGTGCAAGGAGAGCAAGCAGATGTAGTTTTGCTCTTAGAAACTAATAAATGGTGGAAAGATAAATGTGTTGACACATTTGGAAATGAATATGCTTTTCAAGTTTTGGAAGATAGAGAAAATACCTACGGCATGCTCTTATTTTCAAAATTTGAATTAAAGAACACTCAAATTCATTATTGGATCAAGGAAGAAATACCTTCCATAGAAACTGATATTCTATTGGATAATCGGCTGATTAAGCTATACGCAATTCACCCTGAGCCTCCAGTTCCTTCTGAAAATCCAAAATCTACTGAGCGAGACGCAGAAATCCTTCTGGTTGGCCAGAAAACAAAAGCCGACCAAATGCCAACTATAGTAGCAGGTGATTTAAATGATGTCGCCTGGAGTTATACCTCAGAATTATTCTTAAAAATAAGCGGACTTTTGGATCCAAGAAGAGGAAGAGGGCTGTTTAGTTCTTTTCATGCTAAACATGCTTTAGCTCGTTGGCCATTAGATCATGTGTTTTGTTCCGGACACTTTCGATTACAAAAAATGAAAAGGATGGGGGACATTGGCTCAGATCATTTTCCAATATTATTGCAATTGCATTTGGCTAAAACCGATGATGACAGCGATGAATTGGAAGTATCAAAAGAGGAAAGAGAGCTTTCAAGGGAAAAAATAGAAAACGGAAAAGATTAATAATTTCTAGTCTAGCTCTTTATCAAAGTGAAAAATAAAAGTATTAAGTTGACCCTCTAAACTTTTATGAGATAATTCAATTACTAATTCCTCATCAGTTAAAGATTTTATTTGCATAAAACATCCATCTTCTCTGTAGAAATACCTATCTCTTATAGAGCCAACCAATTCAAAATTACATATGTTTGGCCAATATTGATTACCCTCTCCAATTCTAGAGATTAAATTTTCGGATATTAATAAGGAAAAATCTAATTTCAATAACTCATTCGTTATTTGATTAGTCGCATTTTTACATTTCCATTTTCCATGAATGTATTCTAATAAATTTGGATTATTAACTTCCATATTAATTTGGTACTTTTCTTATCAATGGTTTTCTAGATTGAAAACCAAAGTGATCCATTTTCCTTTTGGTTATAGATCTTTCATATTTTTTTAAAACCTTAGAAGTTTCCGTTTTTAGCTTCGAAAGTTCATTTGATAGGAGAGTGTTGGTAATACCAATATTGCCTGGTGAATTCATGGGAACCCACCAAAAGGCAATTATTGATATAACTAAGAAAAACTTCATCCCCTAAATTTTTATTAAAGTTGGAGGATTTATTTTCTAAAGGCAATACCTAATTATGGGTATTTATTTATAAAAGTGAGTTTAAACTATTTGAGAGGAGAATTTATTCAGCATAAAATACTCTTTTCACTCTTTCGCTTATGTTAGTGAGTATTTCATAAGGGATGGTTTCTATAGCCCTTGCCATATCTGAAATGTTGGGATCATCCCCAAAAACTATTACTTCATCTCCAGCATTACAATCAATGTCTGAAACATCCACCATAGTCATATCCATGCAAACATTTCCAATCACAGGTGCCAATTTCCCATTAATTTTAACCTTGCCTACGCCCTGACTGAATTTTCGATTAAATCCATCGGCATAGCCTATTGAGATGGTAGCGGTTTTAATATCTTCATTAGCGAAGCCTTTTCGTGCATAGCCAATAGTTTCTCCCTTTTTGATATGTTTTACTTGAGAGATGACTGTTTTTAATATAGAAACTGATTTCAATTGTCCTGCATGCAATCCTGTAGGATCTACCCCATATAAACCGATTCCTAGCCTTACCATATCAAATTGATAATCAGGAAACCGGCTGATTCCAGGGCTATTTAAAAGGTGTAATAAAGGTTTGTATCCAAGAAAATCAACGATTTCATCTGCTGATTTCTTAAAAGACATAGCTTGTTGGGCTGAAAACCCATTATGCAAAGCCTCATCAGATGCTGCCAAATGGCTAAAAATTGAAGCCACCTTAAGTTGAGTGTTTTGTTTTAGGAGATCTTTTAAAATCAGGATTTCATTTGACTCAAAACCAAGCCTGTGCATGCCCGTGTCTAGTTTCAGATGTATTTTTAGAGGATTGTTTTGGTTTCGAGTATAGTTGGCATAATCCTTAAATATACTTTCGCTATAAAGCTCTGGCTCTAGATTGTATTGATGTAAAAGGTCAAATGATCTAGGGTCAGGATTCATCACCATGATAGGTAATTGAATTCCATGTTGACGTAAAACTACTCCTTCATCTGCATAAGCAACAGCCAAATAATCCACATTCTGAAATTCCAACCAATTAGCAATTTCATGGCTACTACTACCGTAGGCAAAAGCCTTAACCATCACCATTGTTTTTACATTGGGCTTAAGTCTAGAGCGATAGAAATTAAGGTTATGTGTGATTTTATTTAGGTCAATTTCTAATACTGTCCCATGGATTTTTTGCTCTAGACGCTGTACTATGGATTCGAAATTAAACTTTCTTGCACCTTTAATTAGGATTAATGCTTCTTGGAAAGGATTCCCTTTTTCGTATTCTAAAAATGAAACTGTATCAGGAAAAATTTTCAACTTTCCTTCATAGAATTTCTCTAAGGTTAAAATTTCCTTGCCAATTCCTATTACTAAGTCAATATTTTCAGAAGCTAGTCTTTCCGATAATTGCTGGTATAATACATCTGAGCGTAATCCAGTTTCTAGTAGATCTGATAAAATGATAATCCTTTTTTGATATTGCTTTTGTTGTGCAAAAAACTGTAGTGCAGTATCAAGCCCTACTAAATCATTATTATAGGAATCATCCACTAAATAGGTGTTATTTTTACCCTTTTTTGTTTCCAACCTCATATTAAGAGGCCGAATATCATTTAGTGTATTTTGAATAACCTTTATAGGCAGACCTTGGTGGAGCAATAGTAAAAGGCAATGTGTAATATTTTCTAAAGAAGCATAGTCTTTGAAGGGCGCATGAAAAATATGGAATTGTTCATTATATGGAATTCTTATGGCTGTTCCGTTTTCTCTTTCTTCGGTTTCTACAAAATAATTGGAAGTATTATCCTCAAAAGACCAACCTATAAACTCTTTTTCTTCCAATTTTGGTAGGTTATGTAAAGCATTCGAAATTTCAGGGAAATCTTTACAAAAGATAATGGTAGATGCATCTTTAAATAATTGTGCCTTTTGGTTAGCCTTTTCTTCTAAGCTTGGAAATCCTTCGTCATGAGCTGTTCCTAAATTAGTATAGATTCCAATATTGGGTTTTACAATTGCTTCAAGTTTTTCCATTTCACCCATTTTGGAAATTCCTGCTTCTATTATCGCATAATCTTGATAATGATTTAAATGCCATAAAGAAAGTGGTACTCCTACCTGAGAATTAAAGCTTCTTGGGCTTCTATAAACTGAATAAACTGATTCTATTAATTTACCTAACCATTCTTTAACGATAGTTTTGCCGTTGCTCCCTGTTATACTTATTAACAGGCCATTAAAACTTTTCCTTTTGTGGCCAGCTAAAGCTTGTAAGGCATCAACACTATTGTGAGCTTTGAAAAAATTAGCGTCAGGATAATTTCGTAAGTTGAAATCTTGGTCAATAATAAAGTTTCTAATGCCTTTGGAATAAAGCTCATCTATGAAATGATGACCATCATGGCGTTCACCTTTTATAGCAACAAATAGATTTTTATTATTGGCTATTGCATTTCTGCTGTCAATGAAAATATTCTCAATAGTATGATCTTTTCGGAGCTGATAGGTGTCTCCATTTAGGATATTACTTAGCGATGAGAATTCAATTTTCAAGGATAGATAGGGATGAATTATTAATTTAATACTATAAAAAAAGCTTGTTCAAAAGTCAATTATCACTAAAAAGTAACAATATAGAGAACCACAAAAACCGGAACTCTTAACTTCTAAACAAGCTCAAGAAAATGTTATTTTCCAGCGTTTTCTGGCTTAGCTGATAGGTTTTCCAGTACTTCTTTCAAAGGAACTCTTTTTCCATCTTTATAAGGCACAATCCAAGCTTCCTTAACACCCATTTGTCTTAAAGTCTTTTTGAATTTGTCAGCTTCCCAATAATCTCTAAATCTACCTAAAGTAATTCTTTGCAGCCCCTCCTCTGTAGTTTCACCACTGAAGTTAGGATTGTTTTTGAAGTACTCTGACATATCAATATTTTCAAAAGCACCAACTTGAACCTTGAACCAAGTACCGCTATCATCTAAAGCTTGTGGTTCATTATTTTGTTCTTTTGCTTTTTTCGCCATTTCATTTGCTCTTTGTCTTTGAGCTTCTGCCATAGCTTTTGCCTCTTGAGCTTCTTCTTTTGCAGCAGCAATCTCCGCATTCTTATTGCTTAATTGGCCTTCCAAATTTTCTACTTGAGAATTTAAACTGGCAACTGAGCTTTTCAGGCTTTCATTTTCTTCCACCATGGCTTTCATCTGCTCAGGATTTCTCTTGAGCTCCTTAGCCATTTTCTTCATTTCTTTCTTTTCTTTTCTGCTCAATTGCGCAGAAACTGAAAAAGCCATGCAAAAAATCATAAGGATGGCGATTAAACTTATCTTGCTTTTCATATCTATGTAATTCGGTTTATTCAATTTTTATACAACTAAAGTAAGTAAATAACTACTATAAAGACAAATAATACTATTTATTGTTTTTTTAAACTGCCTATCATGTCTTCAGGTTTTACCCACTCATCAAACTCTTCAGCAGTTAAAAATCCAAGATTAATCGCTTCCTCTTTAAGCCTGGTGCCATTTTCATGGGCTTTTTTAGCAATTTTAGCAGCTTTTTCATAGCCAATTTTTGTATTAAGGGCAGTTACCAGCATTAAAGAATTATCTAAATGTTCTTTAATTCTTTCGTAATTAGGTTCAATTCCCACTGCACAATTGTCATTGAATGAAACACAAGCATCACCAATCAATCGAGCGGATTGTAAGAAGTTTGCTGCCATTACAGGCTTAAAAACATTCAATTCATAATGACCTTGAGTTCCGCCAACTGTAATGGCCACATCATTACCCATCACCTGTGCACAAACCATAGTTAATGCTTCTGCTTGAGTAGGATTTACTTTTCCAGGCATAATTGAAGAGCCTGGCTCATTAGCTGGAATAATGATTTCACCAATACCAGATCTTGGGCCAGAAGCCAATAATCTAATATCGTTTCCTATCTTATTTAATGAAACAGCTATTTGCTTCAATGCTCCGTGTGATTCCACTATAGCATCATGTGCTGCCAATGCTTCAAATTTGTTTTCTGCAGTTCTGAAAGGCAAGCCAGAAAAATCAGCGATCTTTTTAGCCACTAATTCCGAATATCCGTCAGGAGTATTAATTCCAGTTCCTACTGCAGTTCCACCTAATGCAATTTCTGAAAGATGGTCTAAAGTATTCTTTAGAGCTTTTATGCCATGATCTAATTGGGAAACATATCCTGAAAATTCCTGACCAATTGTTAAAGGAGTAGCATCCATTAAATGAGTCCTTCCAATCTTGACCACTTTTTCAAATGTCTTGGATTTTTCTTTTAAGGTGTCTCTCAACTTTTCAATTCCAGGAATTGTAGTCTCAATTACCATTTTATAACAAGCGATATGCATGCCTGTTGGGAAAGTATCATTTGATGATTGTGATTTATTGACATCATCATTTGGATGCACTATTTTTTCATCATCATAGGATTTGCCAGCCAAAATTTGCGCTCTGTTCGATACTACCTCGTTTACATTCATATTGGATTGAGTACCAGAACCAGTTTGCCAAACCACTAAAGGAAATTGGTCATTATGCTGATTATCTAATATTTCATCACAAACTTTAGAAATAAAATCTCTTTTCTCTTGACTTAAAACACCTAATTCATGATTGGTGTGAGCGGCAGCTTTTTTAAGATATGCAAACCCATGCACTATTTCCAGAGGCATGCTTGCTTCAGCACCTATTTTAAAATTATTTCTACTTCTTTCAGTTTGGGCTCCCCAATACTTATCAGCAGGCACTTTTACATCGCCCATTGTGTCTTTTTCAATCCTATATTCCATTACCAAATACGTTTTTCGATTAATAGCGTAAAATTACAATTAATCACATGAATTGCTATGATAAACTGCTAAAATAGACACATTAAAAAATTGATATAATCAAATTATATATTAAATAAATTATAATAATTTAGTTTTTTACATAAAATGACAATATTTTTGTATCACAACAACAAAAAAGGCTTAAATGAATAATCTTTACAAAAGGCTAATGGTGAGCATACTTATGATTTTTGTATGTGTTCTATCAGTAAGCTATTGTCATCAAATTAAAGATGGAAGCAAAAAAGTAATGTCATCCATAAATGACATAACAAAAGTATCTGCAGCTTATGCTGTATTTCCTTAATATTCAAGTATACTTTTCTACTCAACTTTTTTATATAAAGTTTAAACTATTGGGCATTGAGTGTCCAATTGTTGTATCCCATTTTATATATAAGTTTAATTTATTCTCTAATTCGGTTTGATTCGATCCAAATTGAGTAGGTATACTGCTACTTAATAATTGAAGATGTGATTTTTTTCAACTGTTGCATTAACAAAAACCTAGCTTGAATGTCTTGAAATTGGTTTTTTCGAAATTATTTAAATCTAATCTAAATAAAATTGCTTTTTTATTTGTAACCAATCTAAATAAAATTAATTTTGCATCATCATTAGAATCAATCTAAATACAAATATTAATTTTGCACAAATGAACAAGTTAAGGTTATTAGGATTAGCACTTTTAGCAGTATTTGCTTTTACAGCATGTGATGACGACAACACTGCTGGAGAAAATGATGAGAATTATGAAATTCCATCTACTTATGATTTTGAAAATGTAAGCTATACTGGTCAAATCCAGCGTTTGGATATGTTAGCTGAGTTAACTTCTTATATGAAAACAGCTAATGATGGAGCTGTTTTAGATGCTCAAGCAATGTTGGATATGTATGCAAATGAAAACAATGCTTTTGAAAATAGTGAATTGAACGAGGCGGATTCCAAAGAATTAGAGAACAAGACAGTTGATGCAGACATCAGCTTGTTCAAGACCTTTATAAGAGACTTTGCTCAAGCTACTGTTGATGCAAATGGAGGAGTAGGGAGTAACGGAACTCCGGGTGTGGTAACTTCAAATGATGGCTCAAAACAATATTTCTTTGACGCAAATGGTGTGGAGCATATTCAATATATAGAAAAAGGTTTAATGGGCTCTTGCTTTTATTTCCAAGGTGTTTCTATCTATTTGGCTTCTGGTAAAATGGATGTGGATAATGAAGAAATTGAAGAAGGAAAAGGAACTGCAATGGAGCACCACTGGGATGAGGCTTTTGGTTATTTAGGCGTACCTACTGATTTTCCTGCTAACACTGACGGAGCTAGATTTTGGGGGAAATATTCAAATGGAAGAGATGGATTGTTAAGTACTAACGAAGCAATCATGAACGCCTTCATTACGGGTAGAGCAGCTATCTCTAATAAAGATTTAGAAACTAGAGATGAGCAAATTGAAATCATCAGAAATGAGTGGGAAAAAGTTTCAGCTGGAACGGCTGTTCACTATTTGAACGAAGCAAATGCTGCCTTTGCAGATGATGCAATCAGAAATCATACACTTTCTGAAGCTTGGGCATTTATTCATGCTTTAAAATATAACCCAAATAAGAAATTAACTAATGCTGAGGTAGATGGAATATTAGAAGAACTAGGTGATAATTTCTACACCATTTCTACTGATAACATCAATGCCGCAAAAGCAGCTTTAGTTGAAGCTTACGGATTTGAGGATATTCAAGACCAATTATAATATAAATGCGAAATTTAAAATTTTCTTTCTTCATATTAGTTTTATCTACTTTCACTGCCTGCGATAATGAATCAGGCAGTGAAAAAGTAGATTTCGACAGAGAAGCCTTTCTTGTAAATATGGCTGATAATGTTATCCAACCATCCATTGAGGATTTTGCATCCAAAGCAGAAGGGCTTACGGTAGCAACCAATTCTTTTAATATTAACCTTTCATTAGAAAGCCTTAATGTTTTAAGAGATGAGTTGAAAGAAAGCTGGTTAAGCTATCAGCATTTGGCTTTTGTTCATGTAGGGCCTGTTTCTAATGTAAATTTAAGAGATAGAGTAAATATATTCCCTACCAAAACGGATGTGATTGAAGAAAATATAAATTCACAAAATTATGTTTTGGGTTCTGCTGCGAATGTTGCTGCAAAAGGATTTCCTGCATTAGATTATTTATTATTCGGAACTGCAGATTCTGATGAGCAAATATTAGCCTACTTTGGCGATCCAGATTCAGGAGAAAACAGATTACAGTACCTTTCTGATGTAGTAGAAGATATCCAAACCACCTCAAATCTAATTTCGGAAGGTTGGCCTGATTACAGATCAACTTTTGTTGGAAACACAGGAACTGATGTTGGAAGTGGAACCAGTTTATTAGTCAATGAATATAATTTTCAATTCGATATCAGGATTAAAAATGCCAAAATTGGTTTTCCATCAGGTGGAAATCCAAGGACAGGAGGAGTTCTTTCTCCAGAAAATGTAGAAGGATATTATTCTGGATGGTCTGGCGAGTTGGCTGAAAAGGCTGTTGAATCTTCAATTGCGGTATTTAAAGGAGAACATTTTAATTCTTCAGAGGACGGCCTAGGCTTGGATGACTATTTGGATGCTTTGGATGCCAAAGATAGAAATGATGCTTCATTGTCTATTGCAATTATTAGTCAATCAAGGGCTGCGCTTGAAGAAATGGAAAAAATTGAAGCACCTTATAGCGAAGTAGCTAGTACTGAGGGAAGTCAATTAGTAGAGGTTTACAATGCATTACAAACTGTAATTCCGCTTATTAAAGTGGATATGACTTCTGCCTTATCAGTTTCAATAACATTCCAAGATAATGACGGTGACTAATTGGTTGCCAACATATCGACTTAACAAACCTAAGCATATTGCACCATTAGCTACCTTTAGGGTAGCTTTTGGTGTTATGATGCTAGCTTCCATTATCCGATTTTGGGCCAATGGATGGATAGCAAAACAATATATAGAGCCTGAATTTTATTTTCCTTATTACGGCTTTGAATGGATAACATCATGGGGAGACCCAGGCATGTACATCCTTTTTGCAATTATGGGAATTGCTGCTATTGGAATTGCCATAGGAGCTTTTTATAGATTCAGTGCCTCTTTATTTTTCCTAGCCTTCACTTACGTTGAGCTCATAGATAAAACCAATTACCTCAATCATTACTATTTTGTAAGTATTATTGCTTTTCTTTTGATTTTTGTGCCGGCAAATAAGGCTTATTCCATAGATGCATGGCGCAAAAAAAAGCAAGATTTCTATGTGCCTGCATGGAGCATTCATATCATCATTCTTCAGTTAAGTCTAGTTTATTTCTTTGCTGGATTAGCTAAATTACAGCCCGATTGGCTGTTGGAAGCTCTTCCATTGAAAATTTGGTTGCCATCAAGGGCAGATACGCCTATAATTGGTTTTCTTTTAGATTATAAGTGGACAGCTTTCATATTCAGCTGGTTTGGTGCTTTTTATGATTTATCAATTCCATTTTTCTTATTGTGGAAAAGAACAAGGGTTTTTGCTTATGTAACGGTCATTGCTTTTCATTTCATGACAGCTGCTCTTTTTCAAATAGGGATGTTTCCATATATCATGGTAGTTAGTACTCTAATCTTTTTCTCAGAAGATTTTCATAAAAAATTATGGGCTAAGCTTTTTCCTCAAAAAGAAGAAGAATTGCCCACTTCTGCTGGCTTTGCAAAGCCAGTTGTTTTAAAATATTTCTTTATCCTCTATTTCAGTTTGCAAATTCTATTGCCATTTCGCTATATGCTTTATCCTGGTAATTTATTTTGGACAGAGCAGGGCTATAGGTTTTCTTGGAGAGTAATGTTGATGGAAAAAGCAGGTTATTCCCAATTCCATGTAAATATTCCTGAAAAAAGTAAATCAATCGAAGTAATCCCTGGACAATATTTAACTCCAGTTCAGGAAAAAATGATGAATACTCAACCTGATATGGTCTTGCAATTTGCTCATTTTTTGCGAGACAAATATCAAACTGAATTTGATGCGGAAGCAGAGGTTTATGTAGAAAGCTATGCCGCTATAAATGGAAAAGGAAGCCGTCCATTTATAGACCCAGAAATAAATTTGGCAACAATTAAAAAGGGATATCAACATAAAAACTGGGTATTACCCTATAATCAATGAAGAAATTATTTATCCATATTATCATTTTATTGATTAGTATTTTTTCAAATACGACCTATGCTCAGGGTGTAAAAGGAAATGTAATCAATTCAGAAAGCAAGAATGGAATTGAGCTGGCAGAAATATTTGTTTTAGACAGCAATTTTAAAACGGTAACCGATACTGACGGTAATTACGAATTGAATCTTCCTTCAGGTAATTATAAAATTGCTGCATTTTACTTGGGCAGGCAAAGTGAAATTAAGGAAATCAAAATTGATAATAATTGGGAAACCATCAACTTTTCCCTGACGCCATTATTAGAAACTTTGAAGGAGGTAAAAGCAGTTGGTAAAAAATCAGAAGTATTTAATGTCACAAGGCTAAATCCTGTTGAAGGGACCTTAATTTATGAAGCCAAGAAAAATGAAGTGATTTCTATTGATCAGATAAATGGAAATCTTGCCACCAATAATGCGCGTCAAGTTTTTGCAAAAGTTCCAGGCTTAAATATCTGGGAAAGTGATGGTGGTGGACTCCAATTGGGTATCGGTGGACGAGGGCTTAACCCAAATAGAACTTCAAATTTTAATACCAGACAAAATGGATATGATATTTCTGCAGATCCATTAGGCTATCCAGAGAGCTATTATACTCCACCAGTAGAGGCACTTTCACAAATTGAGGTTGTTAGGGGTGCTGCTTCTCTTCAATATGGGTCTCAATTTGGGGGAATGATCAATTTTATTTTCAAAAAAGCTCCCGAAGAAACTCCTATTCAGTTTCATACCAGAAATACTGTAGGTTCTTTTGGCTTATTGAGTTCATACAATAGCCTTTCAGGAAATACTGAGAAGATGGACTACTTTGTTTACTATCAAAGAAAACAAGGTGATGGCTTTAGAGATAATGAATCCTTTGAATCCAATACCTTATTTGCAGATGTAAACTTTGATATTGGAGATAAACTTTATCTGTGCTTTGAATTCACTCACATGGATTATCTTGCTCAGCAAGCAGGAGGCTTAACAGATAAAATGTTTGAAGAAGATCCGAGACAATCCGTAAGAGAGCGTAATTGGTTTGGTATTGAGTGGAATATTCCGGCTATAATCTTGGATTACAGAATCAATGATAAGACAAAACTGAATTGGAAAACATTTGGCTTAGTAGGTTCAAGAAAAGCTTTAGGTAATCTGGAAAGGGTTACCCAGGTTGATTTCCCTGAAGAAGAAAGAAATTTGTTATGGGATGATTACGAAAACTTTGGCTCTGAATTGAGATTTTTACACCGATACGATTTCATGGGGCAAATTCAAGCTTTGGCAGTTGGGGCTAGATATTTCAGAGGTAATACTCAACAACGACAAGGTCTTGGCCCTGCTGGATTTGATGCTGATTTTCAATATAACAACCCAAATAATTTAGAAGACTTATCCTTCAGATATCCTTCAGAAAATATTGCCCTATTTGCTGAAAATATTATTAATCTTAATAGTAATTTGAGCATTACTCCTGGTTTGAGATGGGAGTACATCAGCACTAATAGTTCTGGCTATTACCGTAATATGGTTGAGGATTTAGCTGGAAATGTGATTTTTGATACCACCATCAATGAATCTAAAAATTTAGATCGTTCATTTATACTTGCAGGATTAGGTGTTAGCTATAAAACTCCAGCTGATTTGGAAGTTTATGGAAATATTTCGATGAATTATAGAGGCATAAACTTTAATGATTTAAGAGTAAACAATACCAACATATTGGTAGATCCAAACCTTCAAGACGAAAGTGGCTATAATGCAGACTTAGGATTTAGAGGTAATTATAGCGACTTCCTGAACTTTGATTGGAGTTTATTTTACCTAGCCTACAATGATAGATTGGGAGCATTATTAAGATATGATGATGCAATCGATGGCTTTCCAAGAATTTACAGATACAGAACTAATGTTGGAAATGCTGCTATCGCTGGAGTGGAATCCTATACTGAAATGAATTGGAGCAAATTCCTTAATCCACACCCTATCCACGAGTTTTCGACCTTTTTGAATGCAGCCTTCATCAGAGGTCGATATGGAGAGGATAATATGGAAAGCTCAATAGCTGGAAATAAAGTGGAGTTGGTGCCTGACGTGAATATCAAAACAGGTATAAATTATAATTGGAAAAGCTTTTCTTCTACTTTACAATTTACCTATTTAAGTGAGCAATTTACAGAAGCTACTAATGCTGAAAGAACCGCAACTGGTGTGGATGGCATTATTCCTTCTTTCCACGTTTTGGATTTAAGCGCCAAATACAAATATAAATTTGCGCAGCTAGAAGCAGGAATAAATAATTTAACCAACAATTATTATTTCACCAGAAGAGCAACAGGTTATCCCGGCCCTGGAATCATTCCTTCCGCAGGAAGAAATTTTTATGTTACCCTTGATTTAAAGTTTTAGGTAGAAATTAATCACCAGTCACCAACTTCTCTTAGGATGGCGGATGCTATAATGCCTCCGCATCATTCATTTTTGTTATCTGATATTTTTAACCTTTGCGTAATCCCCTATTGGGGCTTAGGGGGCTAGTCTTGTAGTCAGCGTCTCACTCGTGTCTAATACTGAAGCCTCCTGAACCTTCTATTTCAAGTGATAAAATTCTTTTGTCTTTTTATTAAACCTGTTCAATTTATTCCCAGAAAGTAAATTTGTCTGCTTGTTATTTATAGTGCTTGAATCTTTTGTAGTGTATGTATCAAATCCTCCAGAGGAGGAAGTAATTTCCACCAGCCGGAGATTCTGTGTTGAAAACCAAATGATTTTTCATTAAATTTACAATTAGGAAAACAAATCAAGAGCGGACTTGATCCAGCTCGGTTAGGGCGGCCTCTCGGGGCTGCTCTAATAAAAATTTATCCTTGTAATATTCTGGATTATATCTTTCTTCTTTCTTCCATAGTGTATAAATCAGTATCAGCAATTTTCTTTGAACAGCTACATAGCTCTTCATTTTAATTTTTTGCCTTTCAAATAAGCGATTATAAAAATTACTTGATTGTTCGTCATTTTGAACTGCCGTTAAAGCTGGGAAGTAAAGTGCTTTTCTAATATGTTTATTTCCTTTGTGAGAGATGCGAGGTTTAGTGTTAACTGATGTGCCTGATTGTTTGTTGTTGACATCATAACCGGCATAACATACCAATTGACGACTGTTTCTGATAAGGTTAAAGCCATTTGTTTCTGCTATTACAATGGTTGCTGTAATAAAACCAACTCCTTTTAGGGAGCATATGTATTCAATTTTCTTTTTTAACCATGGGGTTTGACCGACTATTTCTTTCATCTGAGTTTCTACTTGGTCAATCAGCTTATCCAAGAACTTAATGTGTTGCTTGGCTCTCTTTAATGTAAACTTATCGACTTCTGCCATGTGTTCTTTGGCATGTTGTTGGTTCTTGGCCCTGGTTCTTTCATTGAGTAATTGCTCTCTTTCTCTGCTCAGGCCTTTTAATTTCAATAAAGAGACATCCGGTTTTGTCCAGTTGTCAATCTTTTTTAATAAACCAAATTCAGCAATGTGTCTAGCACTGATTTTATCGTCTATGCGCCTCACATCGGTACTACGGCAATAATTAGCTACTTTGTTCGGCAGAACAACAGCAAGTTCAAAACCATTATCGTAAAGCGTGTAAGCCAATTGCTCATGATAAACACCGGTTGCTTCCATGACAACTTGAAGTGGGAGATCATTAAGTTGATGTCTTTTAACCCAATTCATCAATTTCTTGATATCCTTTTTGGTATTGGCAAAATGACCACTTGATACAGTTTTAAATTCAAAATCCTCTTGCAGGGTCATCAGAACGATATCCAGCGTATCCATTGAAACATCGATTCCACAGCATTGTCTAAGTACTTTCATGGCTTTAAAGTTTAGTTAAACATCAGCAATAAGATACTCTTATGGATCCTGTCTCGTGTTAATGCAAGATATTTCAATTGATGAAATTCTTTAGATTCTAGTTCGGATTTTACAAAGAGTAAAAACAAGGCGAGGATTATCTCCGGCTCAACATAGCTCATGGCTTGTTTAGGCAAGCGCGTTACTCTCCACCTTGTCCAATTGCTTTATTAAAAATACTAATTACTTTTAAGAATTGTAAACATACGAGGCAGGCGGAAGGGCAGCGATGGAAAGGAATGAAAACTGACCCTGTCGCCAGCTGGTGACGAATACTGGTGCCTCCGGCATATTCTATTTCATGTGATGGGAATTCCTTTTGACTTCTGAAGTAAATCCGTGAGAACTATCCCCTTCAGGGGATTATAGGGGTGTCAATTGATACACCTAAAAAAGATTGATGAAATTTATTATTTACTACCATTCTCAATCTGTGCGTTTTCCCCCTTTGGGGGTTAGGGGCCAGTGGGCCTTTCAAAACCGAATGCCAAAGCACCACCCCAATACTCACCGAAATATTCAAAGAATGCTTGGTGCCAAATTGAGGGATTTCCAAGCAATGATGGCTATTGTCCACAACTTCCTGTTCTACTCCATATACTTCATTTCCGAAAATAAAAGCATATTTTTCATCAGGGTTAGGCGTGAATTTTTCCAGACTTAAACTGTTTTCTGCCTGTTCAACGCTTAAAACTTGATAACCCTCTTTTTTTAGTTGTTCAACTGCATCAAGCGTATTTTCAAAATGCTCCCATTCCACAGTATCGGTTGCGCCTAAAGCCGTTTTATTAATTTCTCTATGAGGAGGCTGAGCTGTGATGCCGCACAAATAAATTTTTTCAATTAAAAATGCATCTCCCGTTCTGAAGGCAGAACCTACATTATTCATGCTCCTGACGTTGTCCAGCACCAAAACGACTGGGTTTTTCTTGACCTTCTTGAATTCATCAACTTCCAATCGATTTAATTCTTCATTGGCTAATTTCCTCATATTTTATCATCTTTGAAGTGCAAAACTAAGAACATTTCCCTAAAAGCATGGCGAAGACTCAAGAAGCGAAGGAAACTCCTTTAATGAAACAATATAATCAGATAAAAGCGAAATATCCTGGTGCGCTTTTACTGTTTCGTGTGGGTGATTTTTATGAAACTTTTGGGGAAGATGCCGTAAAGGCGAGCAAAGTCCTTAATATTATTCTGACGAAAAGAGCAAATGGCTCAGCTTCTCACATAGAGTTGGCAGGTTTTCCACATCATGCGATGGATAATTACTTACCAAAACTGGTACGAGCGGGACATAGAGTAGCCATTTGCGATCAATTGGAAGATCCGAAATCCGTTAAGGGCATTGTGAAAAGGGGAGTTACAGAGCTAGTCACGCCAGGAGTTAGTTTTGATGACAACGTTTTAGAAACAGGAAGAAACAATTATCTCGCGTCAATTCATTTCTCTAAGAACACCTTAGGAATCGCTTTCCTTGATATTTCTACAGGCGAATTTATGACCGCTTCGGGAAATGCATCCTATATCGACAAATTATTGCAAGGCTTTCAGCCATCAGAAATAATATTTTCCAAATCAGCCCGAGATGTATTCTCACAAAAATTCTCTGATGATTATAACATCCACCATCTGGAAGATTGGATTTATGCCTATGACTTTGCCTACGAAAAACTGACCAAGCAATTTAAAACCAATTCCTTAAAAGGTTTTGGAATTGAAAATCTGGAAGAAGGAATAATTGCTGCCGGAGCGATTCTCCATTATCTGGAAGAAACGGAGCATAAAAAAATTGAGCATATTGCTTCTATTTCTAGAATTGAAGAAGAGAAATATGTGTGGATGGATAAATTTACCATTCGTAATCTAGAATTAGTTTATCCACAGCAAGAAGGTGGTATTCCATTAATTCAAATTCTGGATAAAACCTTGACCCCAATGGGTTCCCGGCAGATCAAAAAGTGGATGGTTTTGCCTGTTAAAGATAAAGCCGTTATTGAAGAACGCTTGCAAATTGTGGAGGCATTCCATAACAACAATGACTTGACCGAAAGCTTAAGAACTTCTTTGAAATCCATGGGAGATGTGGAAAGATTAATTTCCAAGGTAGCAGTTGGCAGAGTGAATCCAAGGGAGCTGAATCAATTGAAAAAAGCTTTGGGATTAATGGCTCCTTTGAAAAAAGCATTGGAAGAATCTGGGGAGTCTGCTTTGAAAAAACTATCCAATCAAATCAATCCATGTGAGTATTTATACGAATTGATTGATGAACAACTCATGGAAGATGCTCCTTTGCTAACTAATCAGGGAAATCTGATTAAAGAAGGAGTGGATCATGATTTGGATGAATTAAAGAAAATCGCTTTTTCAGGAAAAGATTATTTACTCCAACTGCAAAAGCGGGAAATGGAGAAAACAGGCATCACTTCTTTGAAAGTAGCCTATAATAAGGTATTTGGTTATTATCTGGAAGTAACCAATTCCCATAAAGATAAAGTGCCTCAAGAATGGATTCGAAAGCAAACTTTGGTGAATGCAGAAAGATATATCACTGAGGAGCTGAAAGAATACGAGGAAAAAATCTTAGGAGCGGAAGATAAAATGGTAGTGATTGAGCAAAGAATTTTTCAATCCCTATTGCAAAATGCTATGGATTTTGTCAGTCCTATTCAGCAAAATGCCAGAATAATTGCACAAGTGGATTGCTTATTGAGCTTTGCAGAAATCGCCCGTTCCAATAACTATGTAAAACCACAGATTTCTGAAAGTACTGTTTTAGATATAAAATTAGGTCGCCATCCTGTAATTGAACAGCAATTACCACATGGAGAAGAATACATTCCCAATGATGTGTTCCTTGATAATGAAAGTCAGCAAATCATGATTATTACCGGACCCAACATGGCAGGTAAATCTGCCTTGCTGAGGCAAACTGCTTTGATTGTTTTAATGGCGCAAATGGGCTGCTATGTTCCGGCTAAATCTGCTGAGATTGGATTGGTAGATAAAGTTTTTACCAGAGTTGGGGCTTCAGATAACTTATCAAAAGGAGAATCAACCTTTATGGTGGAGATGACGGAAACCGCCAGCATTCTAAATAATCTTTCCGATAGAAGTTTGGTGCTAATGGATGAAATCGGACGAGGAACCAGTACCTATGATGGCGTCTCCATAGCCTGGAGCATAGTGGAATTTTTGCACAATCACCCAAAATCAAAAGCCAAAACGCTTTTTGCCACGCATTATCATGAACTGAATCAATTAGCCCATGATTTTCCAAGGATCAAGAATTATAATGTTTCGGTGAAGGAAATAGATGGAGAAATCATCTTTTTGCGGAAGTTGAAAAAAGGAGGAAGTGAACATAGTTTTGGTATTCATGTGGCGCATTTGGCCGGAATGCCCAATCCTGTGGTGCTAAGAGCCAATGAAATTATGCATCATCTGGAGAAAGATAAAATCAGGGACAAAGCTAACCGCAAAATGCATGAGGTTCCTAAAAATAATTATCAACTCAATATGTTCGAAGCCGACCCTGTTCTTTCTGAAATAAAAGATTTATTGGATAAACTGGATATCAATTCCATGTCACCAGTGGAGGCTTTGCTGAAGCTGAATGAATTAAAAAGTAAATTGAAGTAAAGAATTTAATTAAACAGCAGAGGCTTTTTGAAATGGTAGGAGCTGGGAAGCTCGCACCAGCGATTGTATTTATTTGTAAACCATTAAGATAGAATAGAACGTCATCGTAAGTTAGCTCTTTCAATTGAATAGGTTGAAAATGAGAATTATATTTGGTTGTTAAAGTTAGCAAAAGAGAAGGAACAAGACTATTAAGCGTCATTGGTCATCTAGACCCTGCGGAATGCAAGTCCCTTCTCTTACCTTACTTAACCTTGGACAGTTCATTAGGCACGAAGCCTGTTTTTACGATTGATAAGTGAAAAGTAAGTCGCTAACAATTTTCCAACTAAACAAATTTAAAAAGATGATTGTAGGAATCGACACTTCAAATGATTTTTTTGATGCTACCGCCTTAGAAGATGATAGCGTTATTTTTCAAAGACAATTTGCCAACAATGTAAAAGGATTTAGATTATTTTTAAATGCCGTTAAGGATTATACCGTAGAATTGGTCTGTATTGAGGCCACAGGGCCTTATCATTTGCGTTTTGCCATGTTCTTGAATGAGCATAAATTTAACATATCTGTTGTAAATCCATTGGTGATTAAAAGATATGCTCAAATGAAAATGTCCCGAGCTAAAACAGATAAAAAAGATGCCTATTTAATTGCATTTTATGCCAAGGAACAAAAGCCTGAATTATGGAAAGCCCCTTCTGAAGCATCATTGGAGATTAGGCAATTGGATACACATCTTGAACTGCTTATGAAGCATAAAAGAGCTTTAGCTAATCAATTACATGCATTTAAATCCACAGGCACTATGGTCAAAGGATTGGAAAAGCAAATGGAAGAACAAATCAATCAATTAAATGATGATATTAAAAAGATTGAAAGAAAAATAGAATCCCTTGTTCGATCCTCCTATCAGAAGATGGCAGATCAATTACAAAGCATACCTGGCATTGGTAAAAAGAGTGCTTATATGATGATTGTGTGTACAAATGGATTTTCCACATTTGATAATTACAAACAGGTTATTTCATTTTTTGGTCTGGCACCCAGACATTACCAATCAGGCACCAGCGTTAAGGGTAAAACCAGGATATGTAAAATGGGTATGTCAAGGGTTCGTAAAATTCTTTATATGGCAGGTGTAACAGCTATTAAGTGCAACAAAACTTGTCAAGACCTTTATGATAGGCTCAGAGCAAAAGGCAAAAGTCATAATTTAGCTATTATTGCAGTGGTCAATAAATTGATAAAACAATCATTCGCTATTGCTAAAAACAATACTTATTATCAAGCTGACTACATTTTGCAATCTGCATGAAAGACAAAATTTTATTGTAAATGAATTTATTAAAAACTTGACTTTTATCACAGTTCATTCCTGCGAAGACAGGAATCTTGTAATATTGAAACTTCGTTTCAATAAACCTGACTGATATTCTAGATAATGATAAAAAGGCAAGTGGTACTCTTGCCAGCTATATATATAGAAATAAATATTTTAACCGGAGGTTAAAACCAATAGATTCCTGCCTTCGCAGGAATGACGCACGGAATTAGATTATTAGAATAGTTGCTGTCCCCTATACTGAAAATATTGTTTTCACAATGATTGATTACTTATAAAAAGCTAGCGCGAGCTTCCTAGTTCGTGCTCGTGCTTATCCAATGGCTCCTCCGATTGCCGATGATAAACAGTAAGATGTGGATAAGGGATTTCAATCCCGAGTTCATCAAAACGATTTTTAATTCTGCGTAACATCTCTCGTTTTACGATCCATTGTTTTAGCGGTCTGGTTTTTATTAAAAATTTGATCACAATTGCTGATTCAGCAAATTTATCCACCCCAAGCATCTCCATATCACCTATAATAAGTGAGCCAAATTCCGGATCTTCTTTCATCTTTGTGCCAAGCTGATGAAGCACATTTATAACTTCATCCACTTTTTCATTATAAGAAACACCGATATCTAACATAACACGCGACCAATGATGGGTTAAGTTGCTGATGTCATTGATTTGTCCGTGAGGTATAAAATGGGTTATCCCTTCCAAGTCTCTCAATACCGTTAATCGTAAGGTCATATTTTCTACCACACCAGTAGTATCATTAATTTTCACCACATTACCGATTCTATATTGATTTTCAAGTAAAATAATAAATCCGGAAAGATAGTCTTTCACCAAACTTTGAGCACCTAATGCTATGGCTAAGGAAAGTACGGCAGCACCTCCTAATACAACAGTAAGATCAACCCCAATTAGCGAAAGAACTACCAGAAAGGTAATAATCACCACTAAAATCGTGATGATACTCCCTGAAGCTAGTTTTAAAGTTTCTAAACGGTCTGCACTTTCTGCATTTGTTCTGCTTTTTATGAATTTATTTAGAATAAGCTTAATGCTCCATCTTGTCAACATCCATATCACAAAAAAGGCCAGCAGTATAATAGCGATGGACGGAAGATTAGTTTTCAGCCAATAGACCATTCTATGTGGTGCAATGGGGCTTTTAAGAAAATCCAACTCTGATTTTGCATGGGACACCTGTTTTTCCGCTTTTGTAACTGCTTCAACCACTGGAGGGCGATATGCTTCTAATGACTTTATTCTGACTTTTAGGCTGGAGATTAGGACCGAGTCTTGAGAAAACCTTCTCAAAATTTCCTTCAGATACCATTTAACACTAGCCTCATCAGCTTGATTTTCAAGAACCGTTTTTAATTCTACTGATAATTCAGTCAACAATTTAGCCAGCTCAAGATCATCCTTATGCATGCGTATTAATTGATCAACCAAAAGGAGTTTATGTTTGGAATGCAACAATATTGCTTCCTTGGCACTCAACTCCTGAAGAGCAGCTAGTTCTTTGCGGTTTTGAGTTTCTGAATTTGTGCCAGCATGTCCGGAAGTATCAGCCCGGGAAAGAATAAGGCTTATCGAATCCTCGCTAATAGGGATTTGTCCAATAGTAACATATTCCACAAGCGCTTTTTGCTTTTCTAATTTACCTTCTACTAAGATAATCATCAGCAATATAGCTTGGCGACTTCGAAGATGGAGATCAAGTGAAGAAAGCACCTCTTTCAACTTTTCTTCCTGATTGCTGCGGTCATTCATTTTCCCCAATTGTGAATCTAGTTTTTCAAATTCATGGGTTAAGTCAACGATTTCTTTATCTAGATGCTTGCTTCGGCTTTTTAACTGAATTAGTCGATGCTGATCATTGGATATTAACTTTTGAAAGCTAATGATTAGTCCTGCTCCTGAACTTTGTAATGCTGGTAAATTGGAGTCTGTTACCTTTTCTTGAGCCGAAAGAGCGTTAGCCATCAAAAACATGATGAAAAAGCATGTGGTTTTTAACATCTTAGATTTTCATAAATGTGTGTTCGGTTTCTTTAAAAATTATATTTCCCGGAATGTTGTCCCAATTGCGAGCACGATAAATCCGCCAAGAAGCAGCTCATAATTATATTGTGTCAAAATATCCGCTTGGAAATAATGTCCGATTATTCCTAAAATTCCTGCTGCTAGTCCGAGAATCCAGGTTAATTTTTTTGGTGATGAAGGAGCTTTCATATTTAATATATGTTTTAAGGAAATGAAAAGAAGGGCAACCATAGGAAGCCCTTCTATATTTTAATGATTGGGTATTTTATTTATGTTTGAAAAGGTAGAATAAACCTAATTGCAATCCTCTATTATATGAAGACTCTCCATTGTTTTCGTTAATATTTGAAAGACCCAAGTTATAACGTGCATCAATTCCAAAGTTTGAATCAGGATTAATATAGCTTACGCCAAAAACAGCCCCTAAGTCAATACCACTAAAGTCATCAGTTCTGTCAAATTCATCATCGTTTGAATAGGATTTAGCTCCAACTAAAAAGCCCAATTGAGGACCTGCAAATAATCGAAAACCGTTATCAAACATATATTGTAATGACACCGGGATATTCAAATAATTTAAATTTAGTTGTGATTCAACACCATTGTTTGAAATTTTTGCACCTTGAGTGGAAAAAACCACCTCAGGTTGAAAAGCAAATTGATCACTTAAATGGAAATGTCCGATTAGCCCCACATGAAAACCTGGAAGCAGATCACCACCGTTATTGTTTTCATTTACAACATTGTATAAGTTTAAACCACCTTTAACACCAATATTCATATGTTGGGCTTGAAGTGAGCTTGTAGCCAAAAAGGCTAAAAAGAAAGCAAATAAATAAAATTTCATGTCTTCGTTTGTTTAATAATTTTGCCTCAAATTGTTTTCAGGGCATTTTTACGAAACAAAGGTCAAGCTTATTACTAGAATTTGTTTTACAGAAATTAATTTAAAAGTTACACATTTCACAGATGCTTATATTTATAAAACTACTGATCAAATGTGTTAAATTTTGAAAAAGAATGACCAGCTGTAATTAATAGAATTAATAAAAAAAGTAAATTAAACAATGAGGGGCTTGCTGTGTTTAATACTTCTTATGGAAAAGGTAATAAACATTCAACAAGCACAAAAGGCAAAAAAAGATCCTATCGATTTTTTGTCGGATAATATAGTGCTATTGTCTTTAGATGAGAATTTTGATGTTCTTTCCGCAAATGAAACTTTTCTAAAAGTAACAGGATTTCAGAGAGAGGATTTGGGTAAATTAAATTTCTTTCAACATTTATGTAAAGAGCTCCCTGAATATATAAATGATGAGCTAAGTTACTTATTACGACAGCAAAAATCTTGGAATGGGAATTTTGCTTTTCCAAACACTAATGGTAATTCATCTTGGTTTCATACCAATATTATTCCCTCAAGGGATGAAGATGGTCATTATATTGGCTTTAATCTTTTAGCTACAGTAGGTAAATCTCAACAGAGTTTAATCACCGAAAAAGATACAACCGAAAGCTGGATGAATGCCATATTCAATGATGCTGACGAAGCCAATATTCTGATTAGCTTAGATGGCAGCGTGATTGAATTCAATGCAACAGCCTATGAGTTTATGGCTTGGTATACTCATAAAGAATTAAGATTGAATGAGAAGATGCCTCATTATTTTGCAGGTAGTTTTTCAAAAACCTTTGAAGTATTATTTGAAAAAGCGAAAAAAGGACTTAAGCAAAAATTCTGTAGAACCTTTAAAAACCTTAGCGGTTATGAAAAGATAGTGAACATGGAGCTGAAACCTGTATCAAATTCTTCAGGAACCATCATGGGTGTAATATTAAACTCTACAGATATTACCGAGGAAGTAAATCTGGAAAAAAGAATCAGAATCTCTGAGAAAAAACTTGATGATATAGCTTTTATTAATGCACATAAAGTAAGAGCTCCATTAGCCTCCATTTTAGGTTTACTTAACTTATTAGATTTCGAATCTGTAAACGACAACAGTAAATTAATTTTGAACCATTTAAAAAAATCTGCCAACGAATTGGAAAGAATCATTCATAAGGTGTCAGAAAGTTCTTATTTATCAAAACCAGATTCCCATAAATCTGCTTAAAACTAATTGCCATAATTCCTTGTGATTGAAAATGGTGATTTTAATAGCCCACTAGTTTAAATTTTTGCATATTATTTTAAGCTTAATTAATAATATTAATGAAGTCAAGAACTAATTTTTTGTTTGATTCGTTTTCAATTTTCAAGATTTAAAAAAGGAATAGTCCTATCTTTGTACCTACTTATATTAAATTACATAATAAAAAATGGCAGTTGCAGTAAAAGAAAACCTAAAAATTCGGAAAAAAGGCACTTGGAAAAAAGAAATTAGCTTTGCCATAGTCCATTTATTGCCTTTGGGTGCAATATGGACGGGAGCTACATGGTTCGATTGGACCGTTTGTGCATTCCTCTATGTTTGGAGAATGTTTTGGGTTACTGGTGGATATCATAGATATTTTGCCCACAGAAGTTATAATACTTCCCGATGGTTTCAATTTTTGATAGCTTTTTTTGCACAAACCTCTGCACAGAAAGGTGCCTTATGGTGGGCTTCCCATCACCGTCATCACCACAGAAATAGTGATACCTTAAAAGATCCGCACAGCATGCTGCATTTTGGGTTTTGGTATTCTCATGTAGGTTGGATTATTGGGTCAGACTTCAAAAATACTGATTTTAAAGTGATCTCAGATTACAGTAAATATCCTGAACTGAGATGGTTGAATAAAAATTATTTAGTCCCACCTGTTATACTTGCACTTACTGTAATGGCTTTAGGAGGAATAGTAAATGGTGGAAGTATCTTAGCAATGTTTACAGCTGCTGGATTCTCCACATTATTTATTGGTTTCTTTTTAAGTACCATTATTTTATATCATGCGACCTTTTCCATTAATAGTATAATGCACAAATTTGGTAAGCAGCGTTATGAAACTGGGGATGAATCAAGAAACAGCGTTTGGTTAGCCTTATTGACCTTAGGTGAAGGCTGGCATAATAATCACCATTATTATGAAACATCCGCAAGACAAGGCTTTTATTGGTGGGAAGTTGATTTAACTTACTATGGATTGAAATTTATGTCGATGATTGGTTTAATTTGGGACTTGAAGCCTGTGCCGAAACATATCAAACAATCACGGAATAAACAGGAAGCAAAAGAATTAAAAGAGCAATTGAAAAAGCAAGTAGCATAAATTTTTCGAAATTTTTTCGAATTGCTATTGTATTTTAAAAACTGCCTGTTAAATTTGCAATCCCATTCGGGGAAAAGCGAGAGTAGCTCAGCTGGTAGAGCGCAACCTTGCCAAGGTTGAGGTCGCGAGTTCGAACCTCGTCTCCCGCTCAAAACATTATAAGTGAGCTTAATTGCTCACTTATTTTTTTGACACATACAATCATTCTAGCCGGGATGGTGAAATTGGTAGACACGCAAGACTTAAAATCTTGTGAACATTAGTTCGTGCGGGTTCAAGTCCCGCTCCTGGCACAAAAGCTTCTCAGAGATGGGAAGCTTTTTGTATTTTAAGGTTTGTCCATTTTATTTCTTTATTAGTTTTAGCAAGCACAAAAAAGGTTTTATGGGATCAATCTGAAAACCTGGGGAGGAGTACTTAATTATTTACAACCACCCCGTTCTTCGGACACCCCTCCTTTTTTTAAGGAGGGGAGCTGCTTCGAGCAAATTGCTTTATTTTATACACCATCTGAATCCTTCATTTAGTTTCCCTTGTAAAGGATTTAATTAAGGATATAGCTGATATTTAGCACTGACCAGCTGCTCTCCGCCAGCTGCCGGAAGCTTCCGCTGGCTAGCGGATGAGGGGTAAAGTATTATTCCAATAAAACATTCTATTGCCATCATGATTAATTTAGGATTTTATAAATTCATGTTTACCTCAATTAATAGTTATATTTTAGTCTACTAATATTAAATCCCCAGAATTATTGCTTGATATATAAAAACTATGCAATTTTTTTCTTTTCGAAACCGGTCATATAGCTCCATAAAGGAAGATTTACAGTAATAAGCAGATATGATATACAAAATAGACTCAAATAGGGTATGGGCGAGACGCTCATTCCACTCATTGTTAGTTGAGTAACAATATTAATATAAATAAGCCCAAGTAAAACTAATAAAGCCCACTTCTTTAAATTCCAAATGGCTATAATTATTCCTATTTGTAATACCAAATTTAAGACTATCATAAATATTGTTACCATGCTGTTGTTAAAACCACTATTTAGTTTAGTTATGGCTAATATTATGAATACAATTAAAAATAATGCTAAAACTATTCGTTGAATAACCAATAAAGATTTAGGTGGGTTATGAGTTAATGAAGTGGCATCATAATTTTGATATGAAAAATCTGGGCATTCATTAACAAAAGAAGGTTTTTCTTTAGTTAATCCGCAAACTAGTCCCTTTTTAAAATCAAAAAACTTATTCTTACAGTTTTTACAATATTCCAATTTGTCTTTAAAAACAAACTCTTTCTTAGGTGTTTCTGAAGAATTAGTATTATTTCTGGAAAGAATTAAGGCCGGGATAATATTTAAAACTGGTATGAAAAAGAGGTAAATAAATGATGGAGATCGCTGTTCAGTTGAGGTGCGTTTTAGGCTTTGAATGTAAATTAAAACTGTGGTAATTAAAAAACATGTAATTAAACCTACATTTATTGAAGTGTCAAAAGCATTTAAATTAGAATTGGTGAAAACATGCTGGATAATAATAAATAGTAAAATAGATTGAATGATAATAAGAATGAATATTCGCTGCTTATATGCTAAGGAGTTAATAGGAATTTCGATGTTAATGTATTCTTTTCTCCATTCATGGTCAATTATAAAAGCATCTAGAACATAAACTGATACCCAAAAGAATAAAGGCCAAAAAACAGTAAATAAAGATATAGACTTTATAATTGTTGCGGTGGACTCATTAGCATCCAATAGCTCAATTGAAGATATTCTAAAACCATAATTGATCAGAATTGTGATGAGGTATCCACTTATAAATACAGCTAGCCAATTAAACTTAATTTTTAAAAGTATGTACCTGATTATTAAGAAAACTAAAGTATTGCCTAAGAAAGAATTGATGACTGATATAGTCCAATAAAACTCCTCCCACTGATCAATAATGATATTGTTAATTATGTAGTCTTTGAAGAGAGCGTAAACAAAAACAGCCATTGTTATTATTATTGCTTTTTTCCACTCTTTCTTTGCTAGAAATTCAATCGAGACAATTAGCATTAGGGGAATCCAAAAAGCAGCTCTTTTCAAGAAGTGAGTATTATTGGGTGCCTCTTCTTGACTGCCTGTTATAAGGTAATAGTCAATTAAATCATAAGTGAAAAGAATTAAGCCAAGTATAATACAGGCTGTTAAAACTTTCTTATGTTGATTGATAAAGTTTTTCATTAGGATATATAATTTACATTCAGATAAAGAAACATAAATATATCCAGAAGTTGAAAGTAATCAAGTGTATTAAATTTATTGCTCTAGTAAAATCTTCCGTGGATTATTCTATAATACAAAAAAATAGTTTTTAACCCCTGTACCTGACCTCAGTTGACCAGGTTTATTTTAAGAGGAAGTTATTTATCGATGTGGCAGCCTAAGAAAAAATAAAATTTGGGCACAAAAAAAGCCTTACATCTCTGCAAGGCTTTGCTCCTCTTCTTGGACTCGAACCAAGGACCCTTTGATTAACAGTCAAATGCTCTAACCAGCTGAGCTAAAGAGGAATTTTTCCCGTTTGGGAATGCAAATATGCAAGCCTCTTTTATTATTTCCAAACACTTCTTTTAAAAAAATTAAAAATATTTTTTCTGGCTGTTTTTGTCAGCCATATTAATCAAATTTTTTAACAAAACCGCCATTATGACATATTATATTAATATGAATTCTTGAATTAGCGCCACATTGTCTTGTTTTGCGCTTAAAATCCGATTGGTACAGATTTTTCTGTAGGGTTTATAAAATTAATTGTTAAACCTTAAAAATTTAAAACTATGACACTTATAAAGTATAATCCAAGTTTACCAAGTAATGAAAACAAGAGTTTTTCAAGCTTACTTGACAGGTTCTTTAACGAATCTTTTAACGGAATCGGTAAAGAGATGCAACACTTTGCTCCTCAAGTTGATATTGCAGAAAGCAAAAAAGCTTTCGAGATATCAGTAGCGGCACCAGGAATGAAAAAATCTGATTTTAACATCGACATGAGCGATGGATCAATCACTATTTCCGGTGAGAGAAAATTTGAGGAGAAAAAAGACGAAAAAAACTATCATGCTGTAGAAACGCAATACGGTTCTTTCTCAAGAACATTCCATCTTCCTGATAATATTAAAGAAGATAAAATTGAAGCTTCTTATCAAGATGGAATATTGAATATTGTGATTCCAAAGGATGAGCAAAAAGAATTGAAAAGAACAATTCAAATTAAGTAATTTGAATCAGAAAGTTTTTAAAAGGGGCACTTTTGCCCCTTTTTCTATATATAAACCTGAGTTCGATTCTAATTTAGGAAGAAAATCGCTGTTTATAGGTGGGGGTTGAAAAAGCTTTTCCATATAATCCAATATATTGCGTTGTCTTCCTTTGATATAACTCGCTATATCTTCTAAAAGACGCCTTGTCTATTGAATGGATGCCAGCCATAGGCTGGTCACCCCTTGGGTGAAAAATCTGAATTTACAAATTAGAGTCGAACTCAGGTTATAACAATAAGAGCGAGAACAGAAGCGTTAATTCTGCGTTTGTATATCAAATTTAAATATTATAGAAATGGAAAAGAGACAATTTTTTATAGGTATTATTTTTGCCTCCATATTAAGCGCATTAATTTCAGTTGGGGGTTATATTTATTTAAATCCAAACTCGTCAGCCAATAGTAACCAAAGTTTTGAGGAGATTCAATCAGAAAATACTCGCTTTTCAAGCTTTCTAGATGAAACAGAATATAATGTACCTGAAGGCATAAATTTCATTTATGCTGCAGAGCAAGTTACAAAGGGAGTGGTGCATATTAAGGCGGAAGTAGAAAGAGACATGCCTCAGGGAAGGTCCCCATTTGAAGAATTTTTTAAAGAATTTCATGGAGATAGAAGCCCGCAACCTAGAAAAGGACAATCATCTGGTTCTGGTGTTATAATTTCACCTGATGGTTATATAGTAACCAATAATCATGTGGTAGATAAGGCTTCGGAATTAGAAGTTATTCTTCATGACAACAGAAGTTATAAAGCAAAGGTAATTGGAACTGACCCTAATACAGATATTGCTCTGTTAAAAATAGATGAAAAGGAGTTAAACTTTGTAGAGTTTGGCAATTCCGACAATGCGAAAATAGGAGAATGGGTTTTAGCTGTTGGGAATCCATTTAATTTAACTTCTACGGTTACGGCTGGAATAGTAAGTGCAAAAGCTAGAAACATTAATATCCTCAACAGACAAAATCAATATGGAATTGAATCCTTTATTCAGACGGATGCAGCTGTAAACCCTGGAAACAGTGGCGGAGCACTAGTGAATCTATCAGGAAAATTGATTGGTGTAAATACGGCCATTGCAACTCCAACTGGAAGTTATGCTGGTTATTCTTTTGCAGTACCTTCTATTTTGGTAAAAAAAGTAGTAAATGATTTAAAAGAGTATGGTGCGGTACAAAGAGCAGTGCTTGGAGTTCAAATAGTAGATATTAATGACCCAAGGTTAGAGGGACAAGATTTTTCAGTAAACTCTGGAGTATATGTAGCTGGAACAACTCCTAAAAGTGCTGCCGAAGAAGCAGGAATTAAAGAGAAAGATATCATTATAAAAATTAGTGATAAGAATATTACGAATGTTGCCGAATTGCAAGAGCAAATTGCAAGATTTAACCCTGGAGAAAATGTTGAGGTCACTTTTTTAAGGGATGGAAAAGAGAAAACCGTTTCCGTAGAATTGAAAAGCTTGGCCAAAAGCATGGATGTGGTTGCTGCTAATACTTCTCAAATGTTAGGTGGAGCCACTTTTGAAGATGTAAGTGAGGAAGAAATGAAAGAGTTGAATTTAAGTGGCGGATCAAAAGTTGTGGAAATAGAAGATGGTAAGTGGAAGGATATTGGAATCAAAGAAGGCTTTATTATCACTGCCGTTGACAAAGTAGCAATCAGAAATACTGAGCAATTAATTTCTACATTACAAGGAACAAAAGGGGGTGTTTTAATCGAGGGTGTATATCCTGATGGAACAAAAGAGTACTATGGAATGGGTTGGCAATAAGCCCTAACTTTCGTAAATAATTTTCAAAGGCACTCAAATACGGGTGCCTTTTTCTTTTGTTATCCTTTAAAAAAAGCCAATTTTGTGCCATTAAAATTGCAAGTTGACCGCTGAAATAATCGATTTTCAGCTAAAAACATACTTTAAACTATTTTAAGACCTATTAACACTTATTTTTTTGTAATTATTGAATACTATGGATATTAAGAAAACTTACGGCTTAGCAGAGGCCTTAAAAAAATTAGGAGTAAAAGACCACAATGGTGGTACTTCAACTGGTAGTAACTGGATGGAAGGAAGCGGAAAAATCAGTTCTGTTTCACCCGTTGACGGTCAAGAAATTGCCTCAGTAGGGGTAACTACTGCTGAGGATTATGAAAAAACTATTCAAACTGCAGAAGAAGCCTTTAAAACTTGGAGTAATATGCCTGCTCCAGCTAGAGGTGAAATTGTTCGTCAGTTTGGAAACAGATTAAGAGAATTAAAAGACCCATTAGGACGATTAGTTTCCTATGAAATGGGAAAATCTTTACAAGAAGGATGGGGAGAAGTACAGGAAATGATCGATATCTGTGATTTTGGAGTAGGCCTATCTAGACAATTATATGGTTTAACCATTAAGTCAGAGCGTCCGGATCATTCTATGCAAGAGCAATGGCATCCATTAGGAATTACCGCTATCATTTCTGCATTTAATTTCCCTGTTGCCGTTTGGAGTTGGAATACTGCATTAGCCTGGGTTTGTGGAAACGTTACAGTGTGGAAACCATCTGAAAAAGCACCATTAACTGGTGTGGCTTGTCAGAATATTATAGCAGAGGTATTGAAGGAAAATGATATGCCTGAAGGTATTTCTTGTTTAGTGAATGGAGACTATAAAGTAGGGGAAATGATGACCAAGGATTCTCGAATTCCATTGGTTTCTGCTACTGGCTCTATTAGAATGGGTAAAATTGTTGGCCAAGAAGTTGCCTCTAGATTAGGAAAGTCAATCCTAGAGTTAGGCGGAAACAATGCCATGATCATTTCTAAAGAAGCAGATTTAAAAATGACCTTAATAGGTGCTGTTTTTGGGGCTGTAGGAACTGCTGGACAGCGTTGTACTTCCACTCGTAGATTAATCATTCATGAAGATATTTATGATGAATTGATCGATAAGATGAAGAATGCTTATGCACAATTGAGTATTGGCAATCCATTGGATGAGAAAAATCACGTTGGGCCAGTAATCGATAAGGATTCAGTAAGCAACTATTTAAAAGCCATTGAAAAAGCAAAAGCTGAAGGTGGGAAAGTATTAGTTGAAGGTGGCGTATTAGAAGGTGAAGGATATGAAAGTGGTTGCTATGTTAAACCAGCCATTATAGAAGCTGAAAATCATTTTGAAATAGTTCAAGAAGAAACATTTGCTCCTATTTTATATGTAATGAAGTATAGTGGAGATGTTGAAAATGCTATTGCATTACAAAACGGAGTAAAACAAGGTTTATCTTCCGCTATTATGACTAATAATATGCAAGAAGCTCACCGTTATCTTTCTTCAAAAGGTTCTGATTGTGGAATTGCCAATGTAAATATTGGAACTTCTGGTGCAGAAATTGGTGGAGCTTTCGGAGGAGAAAAAGAAACTGGTGGAGGAAGAGAATCGGGCTCTGATGCTTGGAAAGCCTATATGAGAAGGCAAACGAATACATTGAATTATGGTAATTCCTTACCACTTGCACAAGGAATAAAGTTCGATATTTAATTTTTTCGATGAAATGCACACGATTATTCGTGTGCATTTTCTATATTGAATTGTTTTTAAACAATATTGATTTTATTAACTTGTTCCCAAATTAAAAATTGTTCAATATGAGTAAGTATCATTCAGTCATGTTAATCGATGATAACGAAATCGATAATCTGATAAACCAAAAAATGGTTGAAGCTGCAGGCTTGTCAAAGTATATTTATACACATACAGGTGCAAAAAGCGCAATAGAGTTTTTAAAGAATATTGAGCAATTAGCAGATGATATCGTTTCTAGCGTTTTACCCGATATAATTTTTTTAGATATTGACATGCCTTTGATGGATGGATTCCAGTTCTTAGAGGAATTCAATAAGTTGAAAGACAGCACAAAAGAGAAATGTAAAATTGTAATGCTAACTTCTTCCATCAATCCACAAGATGTTAGCAAATCCAAAAAATATGATGCTGTCAAAAAATATTTGAATAAGCCACTTTCTCAAGAGAGCTTAACTGAATTGTCTATTTAAATAATTCTCTTAATAAAAGTAAAAAGGCCATTTGAAAATTAATCAAATGGCCTTTTTAATTGTTATACTTTGCTTTCTCAGAGCACTAGTTTTTTGATTAAATCATCATTAAACTCTAAAAGTAATGTAGGAGCAAAATGCTGAACAGGTTCAATGGTTTTAAATTTCTGTACAAGCTCACTAATTTTTTCCTCCTTATTTCTCTTCGATTCGCTTAAGGATATTTTCATGATTTTATTCAGCACCTGAATATTCATGCAGTTTTCTTTGCCGATAATTCGGATTTGCCTCTGAATACTGTTGATAAGCTGATTAAATAATTCATAATCCTTCATTAAGCAATATTCTAACGCTAATAGTGTTTTGATCTCTAATTGAGCATTCTGATATTTTTTCAGACTCACATCATTTAATAGATTATTTAACCATTTGGCTGACTCCTCATATTTTTTATCGAAATGACAACTTAAAGAACGGTAAGTTGCATAGGTAATATATTGAGGGATGTCATCTCTGTCTGGTTCAAAATCCTGAAATAAAGCAACATTTTCTTCCGATAGCATGGTCTTTTCAGGTATCCTTTTTGCTCGTTGAATTTTGGTGATCAAAAATTGAGCTGGATAGGTGAATAAATTGAAATTAGAAAGAAAGCTGGCACAAGATTCATTTACTTCTTCGAAGTAATTCTCTGCTTTTCTATATAACCTATAATGATTATAATATTCTAATTTTAAGAATTCGTACACTAGCTTCAGGTGAAAATAAATAGAATCAAGACTATATAATTCGAAAATACCATCTGCTTTTGCTAATAAATCTTCAATTGGATCTAAATCAACACTAGTTTCATCCTCTTCCACAAATAATCTATGGAAGATATTCAAACAGTTTTTATAAATAAATAAACGGTGAGAATCATAAATTTTGCAAGTATTGAGCATTTCTTTATTCAATAAAACCAATTCTAATTTGTTGGTTTCATCACCGGTTAATGAATAATTTCCAAATTTTATAAAGTAATTACTTAATAAATCCTCTGCCTTATCAACCGCCAGCATATAAGCGACATGACGGTTATATAATTGACTGTATCCAAAATACTCCTCAGTATTTTGGTGTAACTTTTTGAGTGCTTTATAAACTATCGTTAATTCATTGGAAAGGTCATAATCTATCAACTCCTTTTCCAATTTTTTCAAAGTGGCAATTGCGATAGCTTTTTTCTTAGTGAAGATTATCTCATTTATATTCGCTACTTTCTTTAGAATATCCGTCCTTGGATTTTCCATTTGTTGTAAGAGGTATTCTTCTATTTTTTGATTTAGCCTTGATCTTAAAGTATAATAAGCATTAGTGTTTACTTCAAGCTCCTCCATAATGGCATGGTCACTGGAAGAACTTTCACGCATAGATTTAAGTAAATATGCAGATTTCTCTGCTCCACCTGTTGATAAACTTTCATGAATAGCCAGATAATCAGCATCTGTAAGCTGCATGATAATATTCTTGAGTTTTGCCATAATCTTATTTATTCACCATTTTCATGTGTATGTAAATGTATTAAAATTTTTACAACTTGTCCGATGTTTACCGATTTGGAACCCTTAATTGAAAATTCATCTTCGGAAATGAAATATTCGAAGATGAATTTTAATGTTGGTTTCATGTCATTTCAAAGGAAAGTTAATTATTTAGATCAAAATCACATAAAAAAGTTCAACATTTATCAAAAAACCTTACATCTAAGGCCGATTATTTCATTTAAATCCACTTTAAATCCATTATTTACAAAGATTTGACCATATAATCGACTACATTTAAATTAACAAGAATTTAAATTCTTTAAAATATTATGAAATACATTTTTCTATTCCTTACATTACTATTGTTGAGTTGCCAAAATGATAATCCATTAGATTTTTTTACTCAAGTAAATAAGCTTGAGAAAATTGAAGGGAAAGCATCGTATTTGGATAGTCCATTTTTAAGTGCTGGAAAAAAACTTTATGTAGTAGGTCATCAAAACGGAAGATTCCCTGATTTAGGCTGGCATGTGGAAGGAGAAATGGGGGGAGTTTGGCTTCATCCAATTAAATTACTGGATGGATACCATGCGGAGATTAAAAATAATAATGGTCAAGAATGCCTTACCGATGCTAAAAGATTTTTTAATTATCCAGTAGGAAGTGAACAAGTGTTTGATTTAAAAAATATGGGAATAAATGTTTCCCAATTTCACTTTGTGCCTGAAAATGAAAATGGATTAATAATAGCTTACCAAATTGAAAATACTAAACAAGTAGAGAATAAATTTCAATTTACTTTTAATGCATCTATTGATTTAAGGCCAGTTTGGTTGTCAGATTCTTTAGAAATTGAAGATGGTCAGGATGAGGGAAATTGGGAGAAAAGACATGAAATTTTCGTAGCTAAAGACAATAAAAACAATTGGTTTACTGCTTTTGGAGGGAAAGGGTTTGAGCCTTCCGATTCTGAAAACTCATGCAAATTAAAAAGAAAAGGTCAAGGTTTTGATCAAGCTTTAAATAAAACTATAGAGCTAAAAGCTAATGAGGTAAAAACCATTTATTTAGTAGTGAGCGGTTCAGATAAAAGTGAAAAATCTGCTATTAATACTCATCAATACTTATCAAAAAATGCTGAGGAGTTATTAAAAGCTAAAATTAAAACATATCACACAATTCAGGAGAATAATAATTTGGTTACCAGAGATCAAGGCTTCAACCAAATGTATCGTTGGTTAAAATATAATTCACAATGGTTGATGCAGGAAGTAGACGGAATAGGAACTGGGTTAACAGCGGGTAGTCCAGATTATCCATGGTGGTTTGGGACAGATAATGGTTATGCTGTACAAGGATTACTGGCATCAGGTATGCACGAACAAGCATTGCAAACTATTGATTTGATAGCTAAGCTTTCTGAGAAAGCTAATGGAGCGACTGGTAAAATTATGCACGAAGCTTCTACCAATGGAGTGATTTTTAACCCTGGAAACCTCAACACTACCCCTAAATTTATCAGTATGCTTTGGAAAGCTTATGCATGGACTGGAGATGAAAAGTTGCTAGATTATTACAGCTTAGTAAATAATGCTGTGGATTGGATTGAATCAAAAGATAAAGATGGAAATGATTATCCTGATGGCGCTGGCATGATGGAAATTCATGGATTAGATAGTGAAATGATAGATGTGGTAGCCTATCAGTATGAAATGTATCTGGCAGCCGCAAATTTCGCGAAGGTTCAGAGGGACATGGTCTTAGTTGATGAATATCTTGTAAAAGCAAATAAGCTGAAAATAAAAATTAATGCCGATTGGTGGGTGGATAAATTCAATTCTTATGCTGATTTTAGGTCAACGAAAGCACAAGCTTTAAAACTAACAGAAGATGCTATTATTCGTGCAGATACGATTGATAAACCATGGTCTGTTACTGAATTAAAAAATACATTAGACACTTTAAAAGCTCAGGAAATTGAAGGTACTGCCCCTTTTGTAGTGCACCATAATTGGATTGTAAATACTCCAATGGAAGTAGGTGCTGCTGATAAAGAGAAAGCTGAAAAGGCACTAAAAACTGCTGAAAACTATAGCAATCGCTTTGGAATGTTTGTTACGGGTATAGATCGGGATGAACAACAAGAAGAAGCTTCCAAGTGGAAATCTTTTAGTTATGTAGGGGCTGTAATGACCTTGCCCACGGGTGTACAAGCCATAGCTGAAGCCAAATATGGAAATGCAGACAGAGCTTTAGAATATTTAAAAATGTTGCAAAATTCTTTTAGTTATGCTTTACCTGGTTCAATGTATGAAGTAAGTCCTGATTTTGGAATGATGACTCAGGCCTGGAATATTTATGCAGTTGCTGTCCCTGTAGTGGAAGAATTTTTTGGAATTCAACCCAAGGCATGGAAAAATGAAATTTTAATTAAACCTAACTTACCAACAGAATGGACAAATGTTAGTCTTGAAAATATAAAAATTGGTAATAATAAGCTGGATATATCTATTAAAAGAGTAAATAATATTCTTGAATTCCGTATTTCGCAATTACATAATTGGAAAATAATTTTTGATTTTTCTGATGCAAAAAACATCATTTATGATGGAAATAGGATTAAAGGAGGGAAAGTAGAGCTTTATGACAGATTACATAATTTAAAAGTGGAATTTTAATTTTTTATAAACATATATCACCAACTTTTCGTCTTATCAGGCGTTATATTTATTAAAACATATACAAGATGAACAAAGAACTTATTATACAGACAATAGTAATCACCTCAGCCATTTTACTCCCCTTTATTACAGGGTTTATAAACTCGAAAAAACAACAAAAAAAGTTAATACATCAAAAGGTGAGAAGTTAAAATAAAATTTAAAATTCTGGGTTTCTGCTGATAATTTATTCAGATATGAGCTCATGAATTTTATTTATATTTTCTTCTTTCAAAGGCTTACTAAAAAATCCTTTAACTAAGTTAATAGCATCGGCTTTTTCAATATCAAGTTTATCCGTTGATGAGCTAAGCATAAATACAGAAGTGTTTTTTTGGGAAGTAAAGTTTTTAATTTCGTCCAAAAACTCCCATCCATTCATTAAAGGCATATTAATATCTAGGAAAATAATATAGTGGGCATCTTTGGAATATTCTTCTTTTAAGTGTTCTAGTGCATATGTCCCATCCATATAAGTCCCTATTTCTTTAAAAACTGAAGAATCTTTTAATAAGATATTTGTCAGCATGATGGAAATTTCATCATCATCTACAATTAAGGTTTTGATTTTCATTCTTTTTCTTTATTTATTTCAATTTGTTGCGACTTTTCTACTACACTCTTTATGATATCATCTAGTTCCATAGCAGAATTCTCAATATGCTTATAAAATTCTTGCTTTTTCTCTTCCTCTATTTTACCCTCGCCTAATAGGTTAACTAATCCAATTAATCTAGCTAAAGGTGCCCTTACCACATGAGATTGCGTCCAGGCAATATCTTTTAGTTTTTCATTTTGAATTTCAATTGCCTCAATATGGCGATTTCTATCCGTAACATCATTTACTAATATAATTTCAGCAGGTCTTCCTTTGTAATTAAAACCATTTGAGCGTATTTCTACCGTTATTTTTTGACCATTTTTCTTTATGTGACAAAATTCACCATGAAATAAATTATGATGTGGCTTTTTAACGATGTTTAAGGATTTATTCAAAGATTCCATTTCTTTTTCTTCTTTTGGACGTATCTGCGTGATGTCCATTTGAAGAAACTCTTCATAAGAATAGCCATAATGCTCTATCGCAGCATCGTTTACATCTAAAAATTTGAGTGTTTCTCGGTCGAAAACCCACATTGGAAGCGGGCTAAAATGAAAAAGATCTGAATAACGTTGTTCTGATTTTCTAAGGTTTACTAATATTTTATTTCGTTCAATATTGTAAATTATACTTTTATGCAATACTGTGCTATTTAAAACATCTTTCAATAGATAGTCCGAAGCTCCTAACGCTAAAGATTTTACTGCAAAATCAGCATCAGAATAACCTGTTAGAATAATGATAGGCTGATTTTGGGAAAATAATTGTATCTCCTTAATTAAAGATTCTCCTTTTTTGTCAGGTAAACTTAAATCAAGAAATATGATATCAATTTCACGATTATTTTCATTTAAGATTTGTTTTGCAGAATGGAAATCTTCTGCCCGGAAGAGTTTTTGAACTAAATTGGTTTCCTCTAGATAGTCCTCAAATAGGACAAAATCACCTAGATTATCTTCAACTATTAGAACATTATATCTGCTTTCCGTCCCTTGCATACATTATTTCCTTCGATTAGGTAAGCTGACAATGTTAAACCAAAAGTCTTCTATACTTGAAATAGCTTCCATAAATCCTTTTATTTCCACTGGTTTGGTCACATAACAATTTGCATGATGCAGATAGGCTAAATCAATATCATTTTGAGAAGAAGAGGTAGTAAGCATAATGATAGGAATGTGCCTTTTCGACTCAATTGATTTAATTTCCTGCAGCACTTCATGACCACTTTTAATTGGCAAATTAATATCTAATAAAACCAAATCTGGTTCTTTTCTATTTTCATATCCTTCTTTTTGTAAAAGGATATTCAATGCTTCTTTACCATTTTTGGCAACATCCATAGTGTTGATAAATTTACTTTCCTCGAAAGCCTCTTGGGTCAAAATGATGTCCCCTTCGTTATCTTCTACTAAAAGTATATGGATAGATTTCATGTATTAATTTTTTATGGTCAAATGTAATAGTCAAGGCTTAAGCATTTATTTTACATGGTGGAAATACTTTTGTTCATAGTTATTGTGAAACTATATAAACTTATTTTTTTAATGTTTAAAGCTAAAAAAAATAACAAAGTTTAAATTATCACTCTATTCATTGATGTTACATTCAGATTTTCACACTTTTAAACTGTATAAAACATTAATTAATAAGTAGTAAATCCTTGATTAAATTATTTATTCAAGTAATTGATGAAAAGCTCAAGTAGCTTAAATTCAATGACTTTTATCATGATTTTTTGATAAAATCTATAAAAATCATAATTGCTATAAGAAAATTACAAAAAATATTTCGAACTTAAAGAAGTAAATAGCAAAATGTATACTTTAGTTTTATTGACAATGTATTCTAAAATTACATTTCTCTTGAGGGAATTATGACTTCGGTAAAGTAAAATAAAAGGTACTTCCATTATCTGCATCTGAATTCAACCAAATGCGCCCGTTCAAATGTTCGATTATCTTCTTAACGATTGCTAGACCCATTCCAGTACCTGAGTATTCATTTTTATTGTGAAGCCGCTGAAATATATTAAAAATTTTATCGTAATATTCTTTTTCAATACCAATACCGTTGTCTTTAACGGAGAACTTCCATTCATTTTTCAACTCTGTAGCTCGGATGATAATTTTTGGTGGGACTTTAGGATGACTATACTTCAGTGAATTTGATATAAGATTACTAAAAATTTGAACTAATGGAGAGGGGTGACCATAAATTTTAGGCAAATCTTTAAATTCTACATTTGCATTTAGCTCTTCAATTTTTTTACGCTGCAATAAGCAAACTTCATATATTACTTCATTTAAATCTACTTCTGTGATTTCCTCTTCTTTCTTGCCTATTTTGGAGTAATCCAATAAATCCAGAATTATTTGGCGCATACGTTTTGCACCATCCACTGCAAAGTCGATATACTGATTAGCTTTTTCATCCAATTGATCACCGTACTTTTTCTCTAATTGAGTTAAAAAGCCAGAGACCATTCTAAGCGGCTCTTGTAAATCATGGGAAGCAACATAAGCAAATTGTTCTAGTTCTGCATTGGAAATCTCCAAGTCTTTAGCATGTTTTTCTAAAGCCAGATTAGCTAATTTTATCTGCTCCTCAGCTTTTCTTTTCTCAGTTATATCTACAATTATTGAATCCCAAACGACTGTTTCATTAGGTTTTTTAACAGGGTTTCCGAAACCTTCATGCCAATAAATATTTCCATCAGGATGGTGGTATCTCCATACCGCATGCCAACGGGATAAATTTTTAGCAGATTCAAATATCGTTTCTTTCATTTCCTTTATATCACCTCCAGCCTCAATGTGTCTCCATATTTGTGCAGTATCTTGCATGCATTCTTCTGGGGTGAAACCAAAAATTTCTTCAGACCCCATGCTTACAAAGTCAAGTATGTCAGATCCGTCAGGTTTTAAGTGGTATTGAAATATTACGCCTGGGATATTATTGGAAATGTTTTGAAGACGTAGTTCTGTCATTTTTCGTTCATGTATATCCTGAAAACTACCATAAATCCGGACACACTTGCCATTTTCAAATTCTGGCTTACCAATCCCGCGTATCCACTTTTCATTTCCTTTGGCAGTAATTATGGGGAATTCATGATCCAAGGGTGTCCCGTTTTTCCTAGCATCTTCTATTGTATTCCACATAAAATCTCTGTAATCTTTCCTATAAAAGTTAATTGCCGATTCTATAGTGGGCACATATTCTTTTGGTAATTCATGAATTTCTTTAGTGATATCGGAAAAATAAACAGTTCTGTTTTTAAAATTTACCTCCCAACCACCAACTTTAGCTAATTTACTAGCATTCTCAATTGTTTCCTGCAATTCTATCATTTCAGTAACATCCCTACCATAAGAAAATACAAAACCCTCTTGACCGAAAATGTCTGATGAAAACCAGGATATCCATTTATATTCACCCCCTTTAGTTTTATATCGATTAATAAAATTATTTGAATGACGGTTTCCTGTTATGGTATCGCCAAATTCTTTAGTGGTTTCTAATAAATCATCAGGGTGAACAAATTCTGAAAAAGGATTAGTCGTGAGCTCTTCTTCTGTATAACCCAGCAAATCACAAAATGCTGGATTTACTTTAACGAAATTACCATCAGGTGATGCAATAGCTAATATTTCCGGAGCACTTTCAAAGAAAAGGTTAAGCTCTTCTTCTTGTTTTTTACGTATAATTTCTGCGCCTAAATACTGTTTTAAATTATTATAAAACATGACATTGTGGTCATTGTATTTTAATTTTTCAGTTGAGAAAAGAACTAAAACACCAATAACCTTTTCCTGGTAAAAAAGGGGGTAGCCCGTGGCAGATTTCAAACTAGCTTTTTGAGCTAACTTATACCTAAGGAAATCAGTATTTGAATCAATCTCATTCCAAACTTCATTCTCACGGCTTTTCAATATGGAACCTGGTAAACCTTCTCCAAATTTGAATGTATTTATAGTATTATCATCATAAAAAATTTCTTTATCACCACTTTTAGCATAACAAGCTGAAAGATGGAGTTCTCTTTTATTATGACTTATAATCCAAATTTCTCCTGCCTGATAGCCTCCAAATTCACTCAAGTATCTGATACTTTTACCAAGAACCTTGTTCAATCCATCTTCATGTTTGAAAAACTGAGATAGCTCATATTGAAGTTCTTGTTTAATTTGTTCTTGTTTATATTGGGTTTGGTCTCTTAAAGCACCTATCATGCGAGAAGGAAGACCGTTTTGATCTCTAATTAAATAACCTACATCTTCTACGTAGGCATATTGTCCATTTACATCCTTAAATCTATATTCATGCGACCATTTGAATTCCTTTGGATTTGCCAGAAACATATCCAGGTTTTGTAATATTTCTTCAATATCATCAGAATGAACCCATTGTGTCCAATCATTTAAACCAAAATTATCTTTATTAATTTTATGACCGAAAACACGTGTTAAGCTATTTCCCCAATAGATTTGATCATTTTTTATATCCCAGTCATAAATAGCATTATTAGTTGCTTTATTGATGTAAGTTAACCTTTCATTACTCTCCTTTATACTGCTTACGTAAGCTAAATTTTGCAAGATTACGGATATCAATCTTGAGGCTCTTTCGAGTATATTTATTTCTAAATCTTCAGGGGCTTTAATTGTGTCATGATAAATGGCATAAGTGGCAATTACTTTTCCCTTATCGTTAAATATGGGTTCAGACCAGCAAGACCTAAAGCCATATTTTTTTGCCAACTGAGTATAGTCACTCCATCTTTCATCATTGAAGATATCCTTAACTACTATTTGCTTTTTTAGGTAGGCAGCTGTTCCGCAAGAGCCTTGATTTTTTCCAATAGGAAGGTTCTCAATTTCTTCTAAATATTCTTTTGGCAAATCAGGAGAAATGAGGTTCTTAAGACTATTCTTCTCAATTGAAGTTAAGGAGGATTTCATGCCGTGAAATAAGGAATCAATTCCTGAGAGATAGTCATGCAATAATTTCTGAACTGGTTTTTCAGCTTTTATGCTGTTTTCCATCAAATCTTTTTCAATCTTATCTAATTTATCATTTAAAAACTGATGGCTTACGTCTTTGATGGCGCCAACTGCTCGAATAGCTTTTCCTTTTTCATCCCTTAATATGACTGCTCTATCTTCTACTCTAGCGTAATCGCCATCCTTTTTCTTAAAGCGATAATTTTCTTTCCACTCATTGACTTTGGGGTTGGAAAGTGCTGCTTCAATTCCAGTTTTGAAGGCATCAAAATCCTCAGGATGAACTAGGGAATCATGCATTTCCAAATTGCTTAACTTTTTGGAAGAACTGAAACCATATTTATTGCGATATCCCTCACCTAAAAATAATTCATCTTTTAAAGCATCATAATCCCAAATGCTTTCAGAACTTGCTTTCATAACAAGTTCGAGTCTTTCTTTTCCCTCTTTTAATTTATTTTCAATTTTAATTCTTTCGGTTATATCTCTGGAATTAGCTACAATACCTTGAACTGAAGGCTCTTCCATTAAATTTGAAATGTGCGATTCCAACCATCTCCATTCTTCTTTTTTATTTTTAAAACGAAAGGGTGACAATTGAACATGCTTTTCATTTTGCAATTTTTGAAATTCCTTAATCGTCCAATCCTTATCCTCAGGATGTATGAAATCAAAGGCATTTTTGCCAATAAATTCTTCTGGCTTTATCCCTAAGATAGTGGTTGAAGTAGGACTAACATAAGTATAGTTTCCTTCTAAATCTAAAATTGCAATTAAATCCGCACCCTCTTGTACTAGGGATTTAAATCTTCTTTCACTATGTTTTAATTGTTCTTCTGCTTCAATCTTATCTGTTGCATCTCTTGCAACACAGTTCATCAAGTTTTGCTCTTCCTCCCAGTGAGCCGACCATACAATAGGCACTATTTTACCATTCTTATGTCGATATCGGTTTTCAAAGTTTCTGTATTGTTTGCCTTCTTTAATTTCATGAGCTACTTTTTCAGTCAACTCTTTATCTTCTTCAATAACGTAATCCATGAAAGCTTTACCTTCCAATTCTTCTGCTTTGTAACCCCACAATTGTTCAGATGATTGGCTGACCATCTGGAAAACACCATTTTCATCTATCAAACAAAGTGTATCTAGAGAACTGTCGAGTACTTGTTGTAGCTTTTGCCTGCTTTTTTTAAGCTCTTTATTTGCAATATGTGTTTCGGTTACATTAAGAGAAGTTATAAAAATGCCATCAACTCTATTTTCTGCTGATAAAATGGGCTTGAATTTTAATTCATAATATTTCTTTTCGCCATCCAATGAAATTTGCAGAATGGTTTTGGCTTGTTGTTTTTTCCAGACTTGCTTAATGATTTGGTTTAGTTCTTCCTTTTGTTCTTGTTTTACTAATTGGATGAGTTTGAGTCCTTTTTTTAATTCTTTTTGGAATAGTAGATCATAATGGGTCTTCATTTGATAATTATAAGATACCACATTAAGTTCTGGATCAATATACATAAAGGCTTCATCAGTATTATTAATCAATAACTCTAGCTCATGCAAGAGGGATAGCCTTTGACTAATATCAGTCCCTGTTCCAAAAATACATCGTTCTCCCTCATATTGAATTGTTGAAGCTGTAAAATATAGAGGTACTTTGCCATTACTTTTAGTACTTAACCAAGCTTCTAATTCTGTATAGCCCTTTTCTAAAACTTCATTTATATGTTTTTTTACTTTTTCTTTTTCCTCTCCTTGATACATATCAACTGGAGATAAAGATGCTATCTCATCATGACTATACTCTGTAATTTTCTCTAATTGTTTGTTCCATAATAGATGCTCTCCTTTTTGATTAAACAGGAAAAATGCGGCAGGAAGATTTCTTATTATATCTTGGGTTAGTGAGTTCTGATCTGTTAATTTTTCTTGAGATTGCACAAACTCAGAAATATCTTGAAAAACCCCAATTAACTTTATTGGATTGCCTTTTTCATCTTTAAAAATATTGGCTTTGGAGCGGACATGTATGATGTTTCCAGTTTTTGTGAACAGCTTTTTTTCAATAAAATATTCTGTTTCATTTTGAAGTACATCTTCCATTAGGGAAGTGGCCCGCTCTCTGTCATCAGGGTGTATTACTTCTAAGCCCTTCTCAAAAGTGACTTTAAATTCCTGAGGTATATAGCCTAGCATTTGGAAAACTCCGTCAGACCAGGATAATTTATTTTCTTTTAAATCTAATTCCCAAGTTCCAGATTTGGTTAAGGCTTCAACTTGTTCATGGAGTAATTTTATTTTATTAAATTCTAAAGCATCCATAAGAATTAAACTATTGTAGTCAGTTCATAAGAAAACTGAACTTTTAAGATAGTAACAATATAATGATTTCATTGGGCTTATGTAATAAAATATCGATGAGCTTTGGATAATAGAAGAGGAAAAATGGATTAATTTTTTTTATGATTTTATTCGATATTTTCTGAACCCTTCATTTGAGCATGAAAATCCAATATAAAGATAGCCATTACATAAAAAGGAATCATCACAATTCTGTAGCGTGAAAGTGTACCAAAATTATAAGTGGAAATGCCAACACCAAAGGCAAAAATAATGGCAAAAATTAAGCAGAAGAGAATGATTGGTGAACGGATACTTTGAGTAATATGCAATAACTTATTTCTATATAACAATCGAATAGTTAAGCCTAGTAAAAACAAAGCTTCCAAGGCAGAAAGCAACATTAATGGATTGTTGACTTCCCAAAGATAGGGTCGGAATAAGGATACATTAATTGCTTGTGGGGCTAATTTTATCATGCTGGTAAATGTACCGTCTAATTCCCCTAGAGAATAACCAGAACCAGCATCCTTTCCTGTCCAATAACGAATGTCGTAAGCTGTTACTTGAGCGGTTTCAGCTATTTGATCAAGCGCATATCTTTTATTATCCTCTCCGGCTTTAAGCGCTACATAATATGCTACTCCCCCTCCAATAGCTAATAAAAAAGGAGCAACTAATATTTTAGCAACTAAAGAGCGTATTCGTCCTATTCTATAAAAGAAATACCACAAGATTAAAGCAGGCATTAAACATAAAAAGATATAAAGCTTGACTGAGGTAATAATATAAATGGATAGTAATAAGAGCAGAACGTTCCAAAGTAAATTCTTTCTTTCAAAAAAGATTTGAATAAATGAATAGACTAAGAATCCTGTTGCTCCTAAAGTTACCGTGTCTTTCAATATACCCGAACCCCAGAAAAACACTGTAGGGATAAAAAATATTGCGATTGCAAAATGAAGCTTCAACTCTGGGTAAATATTGCAGAATGATTGATACATCATCCATAAGCCCCAGAAAGAAAAAAATGCAAAGAATAAAGCCGTTCCAGCATAAGAATTATAGGTAAGTATTCCGAATATAGAAGCTATTCGAACAATGAAATAGGAGGTAGTGTCTCTATACATCCATATTTTAGAGGAGTACTTATAGGTTTCTGCATCGAATTCACCATTTGCTGTCAATAGTTTTAATCCTGCTGAGAAATTTTCGTAAAAAGCACTTACTATATGGGAAGCGCCATGGGTATAATAAGTAAATGTATCTCCTCCTCCGTAATAAAATTGATAGACGAGACCAACACCAATTGCTCCCACCATTTTCAATAATAAAGCAGGATAAAAATATTTCTTAGTTTCTTTATCCGCGGATACTTCTCTTAAGCCGTATGCAATAAACATAAGAACAAAAAAAGTAATAGGCGCTATAAGGAAATCAATTGGTTTCACGCCCTAAAACTACAAATCTTTCAACTTATCTTTTGCACTTTTAAATATTGCTTGCTTTCTACCCGCTTTTTTCTTTGCCTTTTTATAATATTCTTTTGCCAATTCAGGTTCATCTTGCTTTTCAGCTATTATTCCCAAATGGTAAATACTGTAGAGATAATATCCTGCTTCTTCTTCGCCCACGCTTTCTGAGGAAATCATAGCCCTTTCGTAATATTTTTTGGCCTCATCTAACTTAGCTTGTCTTTCATAAATTTGGCCGAGAAAAAAACCAGCATAACGTCCAGATGTACCACCGTATCCAGTTTTTGCACTGTCTAAGTTTTGAAATATTTCCAAACATTCTCGTTCTGAGTCTTGTATACGACCTGCAGTGTAGAGTAGGCGGGCGTAAAATCTGTGGAAATATGCGTTTTGAGGATAAGTTTCATGGAGGTATTCTGAAAGTTGTAATCCTTTTCTTAATTCTCCTTCATCTAATGCCCAAATTCTCATTAAAAAGTATTGAGCTTCAGTTCGTGTATAAAAGGCATTTTGGGCTACTTTAGTTAATTGTTCAACTCCTAATTTTTTATCTCCGTCTTCAAAAAAACTTAATACCGGTTTTAATATAGGGTAATGCTCTGGAACCCATTCTACATAGTAATTATATAAGGCATCGCCAAAGAGAAATTCAGGGCTTAAATTTTTATTTCCTTTGCTTTCCTCCATATAATTCAAGGCATTTCGAGCTTCAAAAGCAGCTTTAGTCCAACTTTGATTTTCCGCATAAAATCTACCTTTAAAACCATGAATGGCGGCAAGAAAAAAGGTGGCTTCTAAGTTTTCTTCATCACGCTCTTTTATAGCTTCAGCATAAAACTGAGCGGTGTCCAAATAGGCAATCATTTTTTCATTATCAGGATAATGAGAAGGTTCAGGGAGGATTTTCCACCATTCATTTAAGCCATATAAAAAATAGGGAAGTGGATGATTTGGAAATCTATATCGTAACCACCTAAAGTCTTTCTCAACTTTATCATGTTCTGCATTATATATTGCATTAACGGAAGTATTCACTTCCATTTGGATGTACATATTATTGAGCAGTATACTACTGTCTTGCTCCATTACGTACTGTGCCTTAATGGAGAAAGAAATAGTGAGAGCAATTGTTAAAAAGAGTAATTTTCTGATCATTTAAAATATTATGAACACAACAAAATTAAAAAAGCTCGACTGAAATCGAGCTTTATTAAAAATATATTATATGAAAATGTTTAATGTGCCATCTGTTTTTCCTTATATTTTTTGATTTGTCTCCTCAAAGCTTCGGAAGCAGCATCAACACCAGCTTCAAAAGAGTCACTTTTTTCTTTAGCAAAAAGCTGGTTGCCCGGAATATTTAATTTCACTTCCACAATTTTGTTTGAATTACTAGAGTCTTTATCCAACCTTAGGAAAACTTCCCCATCGATAAATCGATCATAAAAGGTTTCTAGTTTGTCAATTCGCTTTTGAATAAAGTCTAATAACTTTACGTCTGCGTCAAAGTGGATCGAATGCATTTGTAGCTTCATGATTTTTGTGTTTTATGGTTAAACTTACGCTTTAGGATGTGCCTGATCAAACACCTTTTTGAGTTTGTCAAGCGAATTATGGGTGTAGACCTGAGTGGCAGCCAAACTGCTGTGTCCCAGCAAATCTTTTACTGCATTGAGGTCTGCCCCTTTATTTAATAAATGTGTTGCAAATGTATGCCTCAGAACATGAGGACTTATTTTACTTATGGTTGTAACCTGATTGAGATACTTTTTTGTAATTCGATTTACCATCATAGGATAAGCTTCGTTTCCATTATTAGAAACGATTAAGGGACTACTCTCGTTGTCAGAAAACAGTTTATTTTTGTGGGTGATGTAAGTATTCAATCGACTTAGTATTTTAGTATGGAACGGAATGATTCTTTCTTTATTTCCTTTTCCTAATACTCTTATGGTTTTGGATTGAATATTAAAATCGGAATATTTTAAACCAATCAATTCAGACAATCTTATGCCTGTTCCATAAAGCAATTCCATGATCAGTGCATCCCTGCTTCCTTCAAAGTCATCGGTGAATTCAATAATGGACAATAAGTTATCGATTTCCTTTTCCTGCACGAACTGTGGAAGTTCTTTGCTGGTTTTTAAGGCTTTTATTTTTTGAGTAGGGTTTTGAGTTACAGCCTCTCTTGATATGGCAAATTTATAAAAAGCTCTTAAGGAAATGATTTTTCTATTGATGCTTTTGGGATTCATTTTTTCCTGCATCAAAGCCACTATCCAAGCACGAATATGCCTGTGTTCTGCTCTTAATAAATCTTGAAATTGATATTGACTTTCTAAAAATAGGGTGAATTGATTCAAATCATTTTGATAGGAAATAAGGGTATGCTTGCTGTAGCGTTTTTCAAATTCTAAATATTTCAGGAAAGTATTCAGCATAAAGTAATAACCTATCTAGATCTAATGAAGGAACTACTTAAGTTGGGGCAAAAAAAAGTTAGTATCCTTTTACCTGCAATTATTGCAAGTGGATACTAACTTAATAAATTTATTTGAGAAATGCTAAATAAAATTAGCTATCTAAATCCCTCATTTTTTGCCTATAGGCGGCACGGATAACTTCTTTTCTTCTGGCTACAGAAGGCTTTACGAAGTGTTGACGAGCACGGACTTCTTTCAAAGCACCAGTCTTCTCAAACTTCTTTTTAAAGCGTTTTAAAGCTTTATCAATCGATTCGTTTTCTTTTACGTTTACTACGATCATAATTTACACCTCCTCTCGTGAATAATCTCTCAAAATTTTTAAGCTATTGTTTATTAATAATTTAGCCCTATGTTTTGAGGACTGCAAAGGTAGAAGAATGTTTTTGGAAAACCTAACTAGATTGAATTTCTATGCTAAGTAAGCCAAAATTCATAATATGCCTGTCAATCTATAAAAATCATACATACTTACACGAAAGGCTTCTTTCTGGTCTGAAGTTTTAAATAAGGCTTGTTTTTTGTTTTTGTATGTTACGAACAACTCAACCTCATCTATCATTTTATTGTAAAGCCTGCTGCTAAAAAGCATTTCATCCCTTCGCTTTTCACCACCTAAAACAAATTTACCGCTCTCATCAGATTCAATTGCTTCCCATTTAACTTCAAAACCCTCTTTTTCAATCGATTTGGCCATTTCAATTATAGGGTATGCTCTATTTACTCTCCAGTTTACAACCAGAGAAATGTTGAAATAAAAATCTGTGGTATCTAATTCACGATCTTCATAGCGATAAATTCGCCAACCTCCTTCTTCCATTACCTCCAAATCATAGTTGGTTTGCCTCATATTTCTGAAAAATATATAAGCATCATCAGTATAATTGAATCTTAGCTTTTCCAATTCTACTTTTTCGGAAGTATTAACGGAACAAGCGATATTGACTATCAAGAAAAATAAAATGAATTTCTTCATGCTAAGGAAAACTGAAAATAGATGGTCAGGTTTGGATATTTACTTAATTTGTAAGATTTATTAATTCAACTCTTTATACCTAAAACAACTTGTCAAATGATCGTTTACCAATCCGCAGGCTTGCATGTGGGCGTACATAATGGTACTTCCCACAAATTTAAATCCTCTTTTCTTCAAATCTTTGCTCAATGCATCTGATTCAGGAGAAGTGGCAGGCGCCTCTTGCATAGATTTTATTTGATTGATGATGGGTTTGTGATTGACAAAGGACCAAATGTATTGATCAAAACTTCCAAATTCATTCTGGATTTCCAAAAACTTTTGAGCATTGGTAACAGTCCCATTTACTTTTAATTTATTCCTTATAATTCCAGGATTTTGTAATAATTCATCAATCTTAGGTTGGTCAAATTTAGCTACTTTTTCAGGTTCAAATTCAGCAAAAAGATTTCTGTAGTTCTCTCTTTTCTTTAATACAGTTGCCCAGCTTAACCCAGCCTGGGCACCTTCTAATATCAGGAATTCAAAGTGTTTTCTATCATCATGAACAGGTACTCCCCATTCTTCATCATGATATTGGATGTATTGATCAAAACCCAGACACCAAGGGCATCTTTCCTTCTCAGTGGACATAACTTGCTGCGTTAATATCGATAGTTGTTCCAGTGGCATGATCCATCAAGCCTGACATAAGCATGGCAATAGTAGGAGAAACATCTTCTGGTTCGGTCAGTTTGGTGAGCGCAATATCATCCAAAGCAAATCCTTCTCCATATTGATCTATAAATTGTTGCGCCATATCAGTTCTTACAAAACCTGGAGCTACTGTGAAAGCTTTAATATTTTGCTTTCCGAAAGCTCTGGCAATTGATTTGGTTAAGGAAACCACAGCACCTTTTGAAGTGGCATAAGCCAAATAGTCTGCAGTATCCCCTCGAAAAGCAGCACGAGAAGATATATTTACAATTCTACCTCCTTTTTCCTGTTTTTGAAACTGTACTATGCTTCTTTTACATAATAAACCAACTGCATTTACATTTACATCCATGGTCTTTAACCAATCATCTGTCCATTCTACCGCATTTTTATGAATATCGGATGATAAAGCAATTCCGGCATTATTTACGATACCATCTAATCTACCCTCAAAGTATTCTAATGATTCGCTAAATAATTGAGCCACTTCCATTGCCCCTGATAAATCTGCTTTAATCAAGTGAATATTTGAGCCTAATTCATTTTTTAACTTTTGAGCAGATTCTTCATTTCGATTATAGTGGGCTACAACGTATGCACCACATTCTACTAAGGTTCGGGTGATAGCAGCACCAATCCCACGGGTTCCGCCAGTTACTAAAATGTGTTGGTTTGAACAGTCAATTTTCATACAATAAGGTATAGAGGTTAATTCAAAATCAATTTAGCAAAAAATTTATTCTATTAAAGCCTCAAATTAAATTCATTGAGCAGGATTAGCTTCAAAATAAATTACCTCCCCCTCATCAATTTCTAAATTAATCTGCAAAGGATTGCAACAGACTTCACAATCTTCCACATATGACTGTTTAGATATGCTTGCGTCTACCAACATACTGATTTCTTGAAAACAATGCGGACAATGGAAGAAATGTTCTATCATATTTTGTATAAATAAATATCAACTTTTTTAATTAAAATTATGTTTACACAACAAGGAAAGTTTTGACTATTTTTCGACTTAAATTATTAATTTACTAATATTGTAGGTATGGTAGACGCAAAAGTTACATATGATAGTGTAGTTGCTGCTAAATATTTATTAGCTACAGCATATTCCAAAAATAAAGTTTTGAACGTGACTAAAGTTCAAAAGCTTTTATATATGGCTTATGGCTATTTTTTATCAAAAAAAAACCGGGTTTTATTAACGGAAAAACCTAAAGCATGGCCCTATGGCCCTGTTTTCCCGAGGACTAGAAAAAAAGTGAATTATTCTGATATAATAGATATGGACTTAGAGGAATTTGCAGAGATTAAATCGGATATTGAAGTTAATGATTTTTTTAATTTACTAGTTGATAAGTACTCTAAATATTCTGCTTCACAGTTGTCAGAATGGTCTCACGCTGAGGGTGGCGCATGGGATATGACTGTAAAGCAAAATGGGTTTGATTGGAATCAGCCTATTGCTGATGAGCATATAATTGAGTATTTTAAAAAAATTGACTTTTGAATGTCTAAAAAGGAGAATTTAGAATCAATATTAACCAAAATCAGTTATAATGCTTTGCATGACAAAGATGTTGATTCTGATGATTTGAATCTTCAACAAAAAAGATTTGAAATCCTTAGATATAATGAAGATACGAATAGCAGAAAAAAATTAGCGTATTGGGCAGCAACTGTTGTATCAATTTATTTATTTCTGGTTTTAACAATTTTATTATTTAACAACTCTTTTATTAAGCTTTCAGATCAGGTATTGTCTATTCTACTGGGAACAACAACCCTGAATGTACTAGGATTAATGTATATTGTATTGAAAGGGTATTTTAAAGTAAAATAATCAATAAAAATCAAAGACAAACGTTTCAAATGATATGAAAAAATTAACCTTAACACTCGCATCCTTATTTTTTATTATACAATTCTCCAATGGCCAAGTGGGAGAAAGTTTTCCGGAAATGACAGGATCAAGTTTAACCGATGAGGAAATCACGGTTCCTTCTGCAACTCAAGATAAAATGACCTTGATTGGTATTGCATTCAGCAAAAAGCAGAGGATGATTTAAAAACCTGGTTCCAGCCTATTTGGGAGAGATTTATAAGAGAAGCAGACCCAAATGCGCTGATTCCTGAAATGAAGCCTGATGTAAATGTAGTATTCATCCCGATGTTTACTGGATTAAAAAGAGGAGCTTCCGGATCTGCCATAAGAAAAATGCAGAAAGATGTTGATAAAAAGCTTCATCCTCATGTTATAGTTTACAGTGGTAAAATGGGGGACTATGAAGACTTATTGAAGATGTCTGAAAAAGATAAACCTTACTTTTATGTGGTGAATAAGGAAGGAGAAATAATTTATACCACTTCAGGTAGATCATCCATCAGAAAATTAAATGAAGTGGAGGAATTAGTGACTGACTATTAAACGATTCCTAAATATTGAAGGAAGCGGAGAATCAAATTATATAACCCAAAGATTGCAATAGCTAATATAAAATGGAAATTAATCCTTTTCTAAAGGTGATTTTTACTTTTTGAGGATTTTCATTTTCCATAATTATGAGATCACATTTAGTGCTGCTTTGATAACATTAGCCTGTATTTCTTTGCTTTTTCCTTTTAATTCTCCATCCACTTGGAGCAATTCTGCTTCTTCACAATAAATTGTTGCCTTTTCTACTTTATGAATCTCAACATATGGAGAGTTTTTGATATCTCCTAAAAAGGATTCTAAAGTTAAGGATAATAAATCTCGCATAGGGATAGGTTTGAAAATAACCAATTCAAATGATCCATCATCCATTCGGCTTCCTGGGTTTATAACTGCTCCAGTACCATAGCTGGAAGCATTGGCCATCACTATCATTTCAGCTTTAAGTGTTTTGTTAGTCCCATTAAATTCAATCCTGAATTCGGTGGATTTTTTATCCATTAAAGAGCCAAAAAATGATTTTGCATAGGAAAGCATTCCTCTTTCACCACTTTCTTCGAAGTCTTTTATCATTTGTGCATTAAAACCCAAGTCGCTTAAATGAAGACAGATAAATTCATTATTGATATGAATGACATCCATTGAAAGTGTTTTTCCACGCATTATTAATTCTAGGCTTTCTTCAGTATCTTCCTCAATTTCCAATTCGTGGGCTAAACCATTTGCCGAACCTAAAGGAATGATCCCCATTTGGGTTGAGGTGTTTAAGAGAATTTGCGCTACTAAGTTCACCGTGCCATCTCCACCGCAAGCCACTATAGTATCTGCCTGATATTCTGCCTGCTTTTCTTTGATTTTTTCTAAATCATTTTCCCCACTTGTATAGAAAAGCGTATATTCCTTCTTATTTTTATCACACTGACTAGAAATTAGCTTTTCCAAAGTGGATTTGTCGTTATTCCCTGATTTGGGATTGATAATAAAAAGTAGCTTTTTGGGTACCATTAAGACTTAAAAATTAGAAATTATTCTACGTACTCTAAATATACGACTTGCCCTTTATTTAAAACGATTATTAGGTATTATTTCTCCGCCTAAGGTTGTTCCTTTCATGGGTTATGGAAATCAAAAACTGATTTACCTGAAAGGAGGTGTATTGGAAAATCGTCCAGAATTTGATTCTAAAGCCACAGATAAAAGGAGAAAGAATTTCAGAATTATGCTTTCTCGTTATCTGAGCTCTCCAATTCCAGAAATGAAAGTTCAAATTCTCTTAGGTGAAGAAAATTTTACAACTCAAACTGATGAATACGGCTATTTTAGTGCTTGGGTTGAACCTAAGCAAGAGTTTGAATTAGGTTGGCATACTGTTACTTACAGTATAAAAGATGAAGAGGGCAATAATTATAAAGCCACAGGAGAGTTTTTGATAGTGGGAAATGAAGCTCAATTTGGTACTATTTCAGATATTGATGATACCATATTAGTTTCTCATGCCACTCAGCTTTTCAAGAAATTACGCTTAATCATGACTAAAAATGCTAAAACCAGATTACCATTTGAGGGCGTGGCAGAATTTTATCAAAAATTGAAAGGGAAAGAAAATCCCTTTTTCTATGTAAGCAGCAGTGAGTGGAATTTATATGATTTTCTTCAAGATTTTTTCAAGGTCAGAAATATTCCAAAAGTAACCTTTTCTTTTGCAGGAATATAAATCTGGCTTAAGAGATTTACTTTTTACAGGAGGGGGAAGTCATCAACATAAGCAGGATAAAATAAAGCGATTGATGACACTTTTTCCAGAGCTGAAATTTATTTTGATAGGAGATAGTGGTCAAAGAGATACTGAAATTTACCGGCAGGCCTTACATGAATTTCCGGAGAGGATTTTGGCAGTATATATCCGAAAAATCGGAAAGAAAGACGATTTTGATGAAGAAACTTTACAAGAATTTGAAGAAAAAGGGGTGCCGTTATTGCTTTTGGAAAATACAGAGGAGGCTTTTTCTCATGCAAAGAGAATGGGGCTCCTAAAGTGAACCCTATTTCTTAATATTTTTTTTAATCTAATTATTATCATTTTTCCTAATATAGAATTTAAGTGAGTAGTATAAGCTATTTACATAGGTGTTAAGAGGATATGTAAACTCATCATTGAATTTTACACTCCTAAGCGGAGAGTTTAAACCTCGCAAGAACTTTACCTCTAAGCCTAGCCTCCAATACTTAAATTCTCCACCTATTGCCAGATGATGGATGAATGGCACCATAGGGTTCTCCTCCACAAACTTCTTGGCTACTTCAAAACGCCTGATGTTATTATTCAACCATCTGGGTGTAAAATCAGACGCATATAATGTCTCATCTTTATGATGCATATAATGAACTTCATAGCCTGCAAACAAACGCATATCTAAACCTCTCTTGAAATGAACTGAGGGCAAAATTCCAAGCGTAAAATTTTGATATTCTGTTGTGAAAGCACCAGCTTGTGGAATGATAAATCCTTGAGGGGGATTATAATCATAAGGAGATATGAACAAATACCTTCTGAAAGTAGAAAGATCATAGGTAATACTGAAATAGGGAAGCATCTTTAAGGGTTGCTCAATAAAAATTCCTAAATAAGGAAAACGAGGCTCATAAATATTCCAAATTGGCGTGTGAACTTTAACATCAATGTCATTATATCTCCCCGATATATTATTTGCCATCTGATAATTATACATCCCTATTTTAGGGCCAAAGTTCCATTCTTTCTGTGCTTTGACGGGATTTAAGAAAAACAAAAAACTAAGGAAGGCAATAATCAGGGTTAATAGTTTGATTTGCATTTTCATCTAGGTTCAAAGTTGAAATTAGTTAATTTAAATTTATACTAAAAGTAAACCGAAAAACTTTTACAAACTGCTTCTATCATGCGGCAAAAATCATGAAGGTAACAATTATCACTTATTTTTTTTTTGTGCAAACACATTCTTAAACAAAGCGTTACGATATTAAACTTTAATATATAAAATAAAAAATTATGGGACTTAAAATAGGAGATACCGCACCCAATTTTCAAGCGGATACAACAGAAGGAAAAATAGATTTTCACGAATGGTTAGGCGACAGCTGGGGAATTTTATATTCTCACCCTGCTGATTTCACACCGGTATGTACAACCGAGATAGGCAGAACTGCTCAATTGAAAGATGAATTTGCCAAGCGTAATACTAAAGTGGCAGTTGTAAGTGTGGATGATGTGAAATCGCACAACGAATGGAAAAAAGATGTAAACGAAACGCAAAATACATCAGTAGAATTTCCAATTATTGGTGATGAGGACAAAAAGGTTGCGAATTTATATGATATGATTCATGAAAATGCATCAGAAACAGCAACAGTTAGATCCGTATTTTTTATTGGACCAGATAAAAAAATTAAAGCAACCATTGTTTATCCGGCAAGCACAGGTAGAAATTTTGCAGAGATTTTACGGGTAATTGATTCCTTACAGCTTTCAGCAAAACATCCAGTGGCAACACCGGCAGACTGGGTACCTGGTAATGATGTTATCATTGGTTTAGGTGTCAAAGATGAAGAAATAGAGGCTAAATTTCCTAAAGGACATAAAATAATCAAGCCTTATTTGAGAACGACTCCACAACCAGAATAGGTTTTGAAGACCTTAAAAATAAAGGCAATCCAATTGGGTTGCCTTTATTTTTGATATTTTTTTTGAGATTATAGTTTTCATTCACTAATCCTCCTTGAAGTTGATTTCACCCAAACAGGGAAAGTTTGATCGTCCTTATATTTGCCTTAATATTTAATTTTGGAACTACTCCTCATATCCCCAATCAACACCAGTTTTCAGATCTTTGATGATTAATTTGTTAGATTTTAAAATTGCCCTAATTTCATCAACCTGATCATAATTCTTTTCAGCTTTGGCTTTTTTATAAAATTCCAATAAAGCATCAATAATCGGATCCACTTCAGTTGGCGTTTCCTCTTTCAAGCCCAATACTTCTACCATGAAAGTTTGGTAAGTGTTGGAAAGCTTCTCAAATACATCTTGCCCGATTTCACCAAATTTTAATTGACCGGTATGCAGTGAATTAATTTTCTTTAGCAATTCAAACAGCTGTGCAATGGTTTTAGCCGTGTTGAAATCATCATTCATGGATTTATAACATCCTTCGCAAGCTTGCTCAATTTGGCTGATCGCTTTTTCATTTTTCTTGCCTTCATCATTTTTGAAGCTTAAGCTCTTGATGATTTTCAAACCGTTGGCCAATCTTCTGTAGCCTTTTTGAGCGGCTTTTAAAGCTTCATTGCTAAAATCCAATGTGCTGGAATAATGTGTTTGCATCATGAAAAAACGAACTGTCATAGGAGTATAGCCCTGTTCCAGCATATCATGGTTTCCACTTACCAATTGAGTAGGCAAGAAAGAATTACCCAATGATTTACTCATCTTTTGACCATTTACAGTCAACATATTAGTATGAATCCAGTAATTAACGGGGTTCTTTCCATTGGCACCTACTGCCTGCGCAATCTCACATTCATGATGTGGAAATTTCAAATCCATCCCACCCCCATGTATATCAAAAGTCTCTCCCAAATATTTGGTGCTCATTACCGTACACTCCAAATGCCAACCTGGGAAGCCATCACTCCATGGAGATGGCCAACGCATAATATGTTCCTCGGAAGCTTTTTTCCATAAGGCAAAATCGAGTGGATTCTTTTTATCATCTTGCCCATCCAAAGTTCTAGTATTGCTTTGAAGGTCTTCAATTTTTCTGCCACTTAATTTCCCGTATTCGTGGGCTTCATTATATTTAGATACATCAAAATAAATTGAGCCATTTTTTTCATATGCCCAGCCATTTTCCAATAATTTCTTATTGATTTCGATTTGCTCTACTATATGACCAGTAGCGGTAGGCTCAATATCCGGCTCCAGAATGTTAAATAAATCCATCACCCTGTGGAAACCATTGGCATATCTCTGGACAATCTCCATAGGCTCCACATTTTCCAGCTTTGCTTTTTTTCCGATTTTATCCTCACCATCATCTGCATCATCTACCAAATGGCCAACATCAGTAATATTTCTAACATAGCGAACTTTATAACCTAAATGGCGCAAATAGCGATTGATGACATCAAAACTCATGAACGTCCTGACATTTCCCATATGGGCATCACTATAAACAGTTGGCCCACAAACATACATACCCACGAAGGGCGGATTGATGGGTTTGAAGATTTCCTTCTGTCTTGTCAGTGAGTTTTGTATCTTTAATTCTTTGTCCATAAGGCAAAATTATAAATAAGATTCTCTTTTTAGGCACAAATTCATGATTGAATTTATACTTCTATACTAATAATAAGTAAATCTGTTAAGCCACACTATTTGTTTTGCTCAATTATTTACTCTAAATTTGCAACAAAGTTAGTAAAACAAGATCACGAGGGGGCTTTTAAGTCCCCTCTTTTTTATCGTAGAATGATAGGTTTAGACGAAAAAATAAAAGCTTATTTAGAGGAGATTATCACAGAACCACAATATTTTATTGTGGATATTGTGATTAGTGGAAACGATAAATTGAAAATCGTTGTACTACTTGATGGGGATGAAGGTGTTTCAATTGATTATTGCGCAAGCGTTAGTCGTCAACTAGCACACCGAATGGAAGAAGACGAGGTATTAGAAAATGCCTATGTATTGGAAGTTTCTTCCCCTGGTTTGGATCATCCATTAACTAACCAAAGACAATATTTAAAAAATATTGGGAGGAAGGTTAAAGTAGATACTACAGATGGAAAAGCCATCAGAGGAGAACTTTTGGAAGCAAAAGAAGACTTTATTCTTGTCAATCAGGAAATAAAGGAAAAAGGGAAAAAGAAAATAAAGTTGGAAGAGACGAAGGTTTCTTTCGAAAATATAGACAAAACAAAAGTCTTGGTTTCATTTAAGTAACATGGACACATTAAATCTAATAGAATCGTTTGCCGATTTTGCAAGGCAAAAAAATATCGACCGTCCCACCATGATTCGCATCCTGGAGGATGTGTTTAAAACCATGATTCGTAAAAAATACGAAACGGACGATAATTTTGATATTATTATAAACGCTGACAAGGGTGACCTTGAAATATGGCGTTTTCGTGAAATTGTAGATGATAACTCAGAAGATATCTGGGATCATGATAAAATCAGTTTGACTGAAGCCAGAAAAATTGAGCCTGATTTTGAAATAGGGGAAGAGGTTGCTGAGGAAGTAGAGTTGGAGCACTTTGGAAGAAGAGCTGTTACTACTGCACGTCAGACGCTTATTCAAAAAGTAAAAGACCTTGAGAAAGATATTTTATTTAATAAATACAGTGAACTTGTAGGGGAAATCATTGCAGGTGAAGTTTACCAAATTCTTAGCCGTGAAACATTGTTAACAGATGCGGATGGAAATGAATTGGTATTGTTGAAATCAGAGCAAATTCCGAAAGATAGGTTTAGAAAAGGTGATTCTGTTCGTGCAGTTGTCCACAGAGTGGAAATGCAAAACGGAAATCCTAAAATCATTCTTTCTAGAACTTCTCCGGTTTTCTTGGAAAGATTATTCGAACAAGAAGTACCTGAAGTTTATGATGAATTGATCACAATCAAAAAGATTGTTAGAGAGCCAGGCGAAAGAGCGAAGGTTGCAGTAGAATCTTATGATGATAGGATTGACCCAGTTGGTGCTTGTGTAGGGATGAAAGGATCAAGAATTCACAGTATTGTTAGAGAATTACAGAATGAAAATATTGATGTAATTAACTTTACAGAAAATATGGAGCTTTACATACAGCGTGCTTTAAGCCCTGCAAAGTTAAGTTCTATGAAAATAGATATAGAGAATAAACGAGTTTCAGTATATTTGAAACCTGATCAAGTCTCTTTAGCTATTGGTAAAGGAGGTCAGAACATCAAATTGGCTAGTAAGTTAGTAGGAATGGAAATAGATGTATTCCGTGAGTTGACTGATGCTGAAGAGGAAGATGTATTGATCGATGAATTCAATGACGTATTGGAAGATTGGGTTATTGAAGAATTGAAGAAAGTTGGGCTTGACACTGCCAAAAGAGTGTTAGAATTAGGAAGAGAAGAATTGGTTAGAATGACCGATTTAGAAGAAGAAACAATAGACGAAATATTTAAAATATTTAGTCAGGAATTTGAGTAAGTATTTTTATTACTCAGGTTCAATAATTTTTTAGCAGAATACAAAGCATTTATGTCAGAAGAAAAAATGATGCGACTCAGCCTTGCGGCAAGAAAATTGAATGTAGGATTATCTACAATCACGGATTTCTTGGGCAAAAAGGGTTATGAGGTGGATAGTAAGCCAAACTCAAAAATTTCAGAAGAGCAATTTGGAATGCTCGCTAAAGAGTTTGCCTCCTCTGCACAAGAGAAGGAGGAAGCATCCAGTCTGTCCATTGGTAAAAAGCATAATAGCAATGTTGTCATCGATTCAGATGGAGATAGAAATGATGAAAATGATGATGAAGAAAAGGTATTGATCAAAAATGCTGGTGAAGGTAAGGAGAAAAGTTCTCAGCCTGAACAAAAGCCTGCTGATCAACCATCTGCTAAAAAAGAAGAACCCAAAGAAGACGTCTATAAATCTGAAAGTCCTAAATTATCAGGGCCTAAAGTTTTGGGCAAGATTGATTTAGATGACAAGAAAAAAGGTAAACCTGAAGAGAACGTAAAACCTGCTGAAGAAGCAAAACAGGAAGATAAACCTGTTGCTGAGAAGAAAACGGTAGAAGAGGCACCTAAAGGAAAAGTAGAAGCCAAGGAAGAAAAGAAAGAGGAGCCAAAGAAAGAAGAGCCGAAAAAAGAAGAAAAGAAAGAGGAAGAGAAAAAGGCAGAAGCTACTCCAAAAGCAGACGAACCTAAGAAAGAAGAGAAAAAGGAAGAAAAGCCTAAAGCTGAAACTCCTAAAGAGGAAGCACCAAAAGAAGAAAAGAAAGCTGAGGACAAACCAACTGAGAAGCTTCCATTAACAGAAGAAAAACCAAAAGATTCTACTATTGCTGCTAAAGCAGATTCTTTAAAAGGACTTACTGTTTTAGGTAAAATTGATTTACCAAAAGAGAAAGATAGAAAAGGTAAGAAAGGAGTTAAGCCTGTTGCTTCATCTGACGATAAGAAAGAAGCAAGAAGAGGTAAACGTCCAAGAAAAAGAATTGCCCCTAATAAGCCACAAGATTCTAAACCAGGTGGTGGTTCAGGTGGGCCTGGTCAAGGTAGAGGTCCTGGTTCTGGTCAGCAAGGACAAAATAGAGGCGGAGGAAGCGATAGAAACAGAGGTAGAAGAGGTAGAGTAGAAAAAGCGGAGCCTACTGAAAAGGAAATTCAAGAACAAATTAAGCAAACCATGGCTCGCTTGAGTGGTAAATCACCAGGAGCTAGTGGTAATCGTTCAAAATATAGAAAAGAAAAACGTCAAACTCAGGCTGATAAAAGAGAAGGAGATCTTCAGCAGCAAGAATCTGAATCAAAAGTTCTTAAAACAACTGAATTTATTTCAGCTAATGACTTAGCATCTTTAATGGATGTAAGTGTTAATGATGTCATTGCAAAATGTATGAATTTAGGGATTTTTGCATCCATTAATCAACGATTAGATGCAGAGACCATCACAATCATTGCTGATGAATTCGGTTATGATGTGAAATTCACTGAGGCAGATGATGAAACTGAGGTAATTGAAGAGCAAGATAATCCTGAGGATTTGAAAGACAGAGCTCCTATTGTTACCATTATGGGTCACGTTGACCACGGTAAAACTTCATTACTAGATTTTATTCGTGAGTCAAAAGTAACTGCTGGTGAGGCCGGTGGTATTACGCAGCACATTGGTGCTTATGATGTAATGACCGAATCAGGCAAAAAAGTAGCTTTCTTGGATACGCCAGGTCACGAAGCCTTTACGGCCATGCGTGCAAGGGGTGCTAAAATTACGGATGTTGCCATAATTGTAGTGGCTGCTGATGATGCCGTAATGCCTCAAACAAAAGAAGCAATAAACCATGCTCAAGTAGCAGGAGTGCCAATGGTTATCGCCATTAATAAAGTGGATAAGCCAAATGCAAATCCAGATAAGATTAAAGAACAATTATCCGCTATCAATGTATTAGTTGAAGATTGGGGTGGAAAATATCAGTGTCAGGAAGTATCTGCAAAAACAGGTGCAGGTATTGAAGACTTATTAGAAAAAGTATTGCTTGAAGCAGAAGTATTGGAGCTTAAAGCTAATTCTAATAAATCAGCTGTAGGAACAGTGGTAGAAGCCGAGTTGGATAAAGGTAGAGGTTATGTGACCACTATTATGGTTCAAGCGGGTACATTGAAGGTTGGAGATGTAGTATTAGCTGGAGCCCACTATGGTAAGGTAAAAGCCATGTTTGACCATAAAGGACAGAAGGTGAATGAAGCAGGTCCTTCTACTCCAGTGTTGATGTTAGGTTTAGATGGAGCACCACAAGCGGGTGACCGTTTCAACGTAATGGAAACTGACCGTGAAGCAAGGGATATTGCGAACAAGCGAGAGCAAATTCAGCGAGAGCAAAGTATGCGAACTAAGAAGCATATTACACTTGATGAAATTGGACGTAGATTGGCAATTGGTTCATTTAAAGAGCTCAATGTAATTGTAAAAGGTGATGTGGATGGTTCTATTGAAGCATTATCGGATTCATTATTGAAATTATCTACTGAAGAAATTCAGGTGAATATAATCCATAAGGCAGTTGGACAGATTTCAGAATCTGATGTGTTGTTAGCTTCGGCTTCGGATGCCATTATCTTAGGTTTCCAAGTTAGGCCTTCACAAAATGCACGTAAGATTGCAGAGAATGAAGAAATAGAGATAAGATTATATTCTATTATTTATGATGCTATCAATGAGCTGAAAGATGCCATGGAAGGTATGTTGGCACCAACTACTGAGGAAATAATCACTGGAAACATTGAGGTTCGTGAGATTTTCAAGATTTCTAAGATTGGTACTGTAGCGGGTTGTATGGTGACGGATGGTTACGTGAAGCGTAACAATAAAATCAGGTTGATTAGAGATGGAATCGTGAAGTATGAGGGTGAAATTGACCAATTGAAACGTTTCAAAGATGACGTACAAGAAGTGAAGAAGGGCTACGAATGTGGTATCAGTATCAAAGGCTATAATGACATAGTAGAAGGTGATGTGATTGAAGGATTTGAAGAAAGAGAAGTAAAAAGAACTTTGAAATAGATTTAAGGTTAAATCATAAATTGAAAAGCCGATTAGATGAGAGTTTAATCGGCTTTTTTTATGCCTAAAATTTTTATGCTCTAAAGTATCTTGATGAAGCTTTAAAAGACCAAATAAACTAAATTATTATAATTTTTTATTTTCTAGCTTTTGAAAATCACTTACTTTAGTCTGAAATTTTAAACCAAAAAACTATTTATGAAAAATTATTACTACTTATTGGTCTTTGCTTTTATAGCATTTGGGCTATACTCTTGTTCAGGAAATGAAAACAAAGAAACAGCAGAAGAAACCATTGCTCAAGAAGAAGCGCCTAAAATGGTTGATGCAGTTTCCATATGGGATGGAATTTCTGTTCGAAAAGAACCTTCATCAGATGGAAAATGGATATCCTCTATAAGTTTAGGTGAAAAAGTATTGATGACGGGAAAAACCGCTGTTGATTCTTCAGAGGATAACAGAGAATATGTTGAAATTAAATTAGGCGATGATAAGCAAGGTTGGGTTGTGAAAGACTTTGTGGAAGAAGGAACAGCGGTAGCGACAGTCAGAAAAGCTCAAATTTTTAAGCGCCCTGATTTATTAACCAAAACAGATAAAAGTTTCAGCTCTATGGATGTATTAGCCTTAATGGATACTAAAGATGAATGGGTTGAAGTGAAAGGTAAAAGCCAAGGTGAAAAATGGTTTTGGTCTGGCTGGGTTAAACGAACTGACCTATCCGATAATGAAGTAGACATCGCAGTTGCTGTTTATGCACAAAAAGCTATGGAAATTGAAGATGAAGAAAAGCGTAGTGAAGCTATTCAAGAAATCTTAGAAAATGAGTCCTTTACCTCTTCTCAGTTCATGGTAGAATTAAAAGATGAACTGAATGCGATAAATAGTGATGAAGAGGAATTAATGGCTGAACCAACGGAAGAAATGGACAGTGTAGAAACGGATGAAGAAGTTGCTGAGACCGAAGAAGCTATTAGTGAGTAATTGATAGAAATCATCACATCTAAAATTACAAGAAGTACATAGGGGGCATAAATTGCCTCCTTTTTTATATCATAATTTATCGAAGGAGTTTATATAATTTGTCTCCAATAAAATTTATATATACAACATCCGTTCTACACAGCAAACTTTATAAAATAGCTACAAAAACTTAAACCTTAATTTTTCAAAAGAACCAAAGATGAAAAAACTATTTCTACTATTTACTCTTGTTTTTATTTTAACCGCTAAAATTAACGCACAAGATGATTTAAAAGAATACGGCATAAAAGTGTACACTTTTGATAAGGATTCAAACGACCCTGCTTCTATGGCTTATTTAGATGATATTGTAAGTGATTACAATCATTTTTTTATGGATGAGTATCATTCTAAATCCATGGATGGCAATATGAAGAAAAAATTTGTACGCTATCTTGTTGAAAACAAACAACTTGATAAAATTGTAATGGAAGATCCTTATGCCTATGGCTATTGGGTCAATCAGTATTTACAATCTGGGGATACCGTTTTACTGAAGAACTTTTTAGAAAATTATTATAGTTTTGGACGGCATGGTAAAAATAGACCTGAACAAATTCCAGATTATTATGATTTTTTCAAATTCGTTTATAAACTGAATAAGAAGCATAATTTGAATATTGAGGTGGCTGGAATTGATTTAAGTATAACCGTAATTAAACCTGATTTTTGGACATTGAAACGTTTTTTTGAAGATCATGAGTTAACTTCTATTTTCCCCAAGGATTACAAAAGGATACTTAAACTTGAAAGCAAGAAAAAGGTAAGCCATGGGCAAGCAAAAAGATGGTTAAAAAAATTCAACAAAAACAGAATTTCTAAAGAAAATGTCCTCAAAAATAAGTTAAGAGATGATTTAATACATTTTGATAACATAGTATCAAACTTATCTGATGCACTTAAAATGCATACACTTCGTTCTTACTTTTTTCACCCTACTGGCTACAGAGATTCCCTAATGCATATACGATATATTCAACAAGTAAAGCCTAACGAAGTGGCATTTTCACAATTTGGTGGAGGACATATGCTATTATCAATGGGGCCAAAGGTTAAGGAATATTCTAATTCCTATGAGTTTAAATCTTTTACTTCATTAGTAAATAAAGAATCTGAATATGCTGGAAAGTGTCTTTCCATTCATTTAGTTTATGGTGAGAAAGAGTATTCATTTGCGAGTGGTGGTTATTTTTTCTCAGCTGAAGAGTATAATGAATTTAAAAGTAAAACTAATTATCAGGAAGTTCTACTTGATTTTAGTGATTCTATTGGTCCGTATTCAAATATTTCAGAATACTATCAGATTGCAATTTTTCTAAATGGTCGTGGTTATTAACAATTGACTTTACTAATTGATGACTGATTTTAACTTTTTAAACATCCAAGAACCAGAAGACATACCCAAAACCTTCATAAAAGGCTGGAACCTAAAAGACGCCAAAATGTTGGCTTCAATTTTTGATGAAGATGCAGAGTTTATAAACGTAACAGGTTTATGGTGGCACAATAGAAAATCAATATTTGAAGCCCATGATTATGGTTTAAAAGTAATATTTAAAGACTCAGCATTGTCATTAAGAAAAACTAAAGTCAAATATTTATCAGACACAATTGCGGTGGTGAATGCTCGTGTTCATCTGGAAAATCAAACTTCAATTGATGGCAAAAAAGCACAAGCCAGAAATACTATTTTTACTTTTGTGGTACATCAAAATGAAAAGGGGAATTGGAGTTGTGCCTCGGCCCAGAATACCGATATAGTTCCTGGAAAAGAAACGCATTTTATAGATAAGGATGGAAATATGGAGGCGGTGGATTATCGGGATAATACCACAGAATTAGAATAAGCACAAGCGGATGCTTGCGCTATTGTCAGCTGATTTAATTTAGTTTTTGTACATGTTCAAGTGTCCGATTGGACCTAATTCACAAGTCCTGCTTTGACTTAAAACGCGAATCTGGAACTATAAAAGCAGTAGACTATTGATAATAATTTGATATATTGCGTTATGCGCTATCTTATAGTTTTAATTTTATTCAATTTCTCGTCTTCAGTTCTGGCTCAGACCACTACTATTTATCAAGAGCAGGAGACAGGTAAATATTATCGTTCATATGAGCTCAAGGAAGCTAATGAGTCCAAGGTTAACACCTATAAAATGGTTTTCCCAAATATGACAGTTTCTTTTGCTGTTCAAATAATTGAAGAAATTAACAGAAATGATTCTACTATAAAAGTTTTTGAGTGGGTAAAAACTACTGAAGGCAATCTTGAGAAGATATTTGAATACCAAGGGAAAGAGTTTCCTGAATATAAATTTGAAACACTTCAAAATGAATACTTGCGAATATCTGATCTGAAAGGCAAGCCTGTTTTTATTGATTTATGGTTTACCAGTTGTAGACCCTGTATTGCTAAATTCCCAGATTTAAATAAGATAGCAAAGAAATATAAAGATGAAGTTCATTTTGTTGCCATCACATTCAACACCTCAAAAGAGGTTAAAAAACTATTAAAGAAACATCCACTTGATTTTGTACATATAATTGATGCTAAGCCATTTTTGAAAGAAATTGGGCAACAGCTCTACCCAAAAAATGTAGTATTGGATAAATCCGGAAAAGTGGTTTTTATCAGCGAAAGTTTTGAGCCTCTTGAGAAAAAGGAAATGCAAGTAGAAATTGATAAAGCACTTAAAGCTAAATGATGTTTTTCGGTTAATTCATCCTTCGTCAAATAGCTTTTTTACCCTTGAAGTAAAATTCATTTGCATCTATAACTTCCTATTGCGAGATTGATGAAAACTTAACATTCGCAATATGAGAAAATCATTTATACAACTATGGATTTTTACTTTGCTCATAGCGAGTTGCTATTTTACAGCATCCGCACAGCAAGTAGATTTAGAAAAATTAAAAGGAATTGATGTCCGCAGCATTGGTTCAGCAGGAATGAGCGGGCGTGTAACTGCAATTGATGTAGTTCATGACCAACCACACATCATGTATGTAGGCTCTGCTTCAGGTGGATTGTGGAAATCTGAAAGTGGTGGTGTTGACTGGAAACCGGTATTTGATGATGAACAAATTTTATCAATTGGAGCAGTTGCCATTCAACAAGATAATCCTGATGTGATTTGGGTTGGAACGGGTGAAGGAAATCCTCGAAACAGCTTGAATGGAGGTTACGGCCTATACAAATCCTTAGATGGAGGAAAAAGCTGGAAATTAATGGGATTGGAAAAGACCCGTAATATCCATCGAATTAAAATTGATCCTAAAAATCCGAATACAGTTTATGTGGGCGCTATAGGTTCTCCTTGGGGTGAGCACCCAGAAAGAGGCGTTTTCAAAACCACAGATGGCGGTAAAAGCTGGGATAAAATTCTCTATGTTGATGAGAAAACGGGCGCAGCAGATTTAATTATGGATCCAAATAATCCCAATAAATTGTTTGCTGCCATGTGGGAGCACAGAAGAAAACCTTGGACTTTTAATTCTGGTGGAGCAGGATCTGCACTTTATATGACAGTTGATGGCGGAGAAAATTGGAAGAAATTAGGTGAAGAAGAAGGCTTGCCAAAAGGAGAATTAGGTAGAATTGGTATTGCCATGTCAGCAGCCAACTCAAAGAGGATTTATGCTTTGGTAGAATCAAAAAAGAACGCCCTTTACCGCTCTGATGATGGAGGTTATAAATGGGAGAAAATCAATGATGATATGGGAGAAATTGGAAATCGCCCTTTTTATTATCATGAATTATATGCTGACCCGAAAAATGAAAATAGACTTTATACCATTTTTACTTATGTAAATGTGAGCGAGGATGGCGGTAAATCCTTCAAAGAATTAATGCCGGCTTACGGAACCGAGGTAGGCGTTCATCCTGATCATCATGCTTGGTACATCCATCCTGAAAACCCTAAAATGATGCTGGACGGAAATGATGGTGGTTTGAACATCACTTATGATGGAGGAGAAACTTGGAGATTTGTTAAGAATCTGCCCATAGCGCAATATTACCATATCAATGTTGATAATGAATTTCCTTACAATGTTTATGGCGGAATGCAAGACAACGGGAGCTGGGTTGGACCTGCTTATGTTTGGAAATCTCAGGGAATTCGAAATTCCTATTGGCAAGAATTAGCTTTTGGCGATGGCTTTGATGTAGTGCCCGATAAAGATGACTCAAGATATGGTTTTGCGCAATCGCAACAAGGTTTTGTGGTTCGCTATGATAGGGAAACAGGAAAAACTCAGATTGTTCGTCCAACTCATCCCGATAAAGATGTATTGTTGAGATTTAATTGGAATGCAGCAATTGCCCAAGATCCTTTTGACAATAGCACGGTTTATTTTGGAAGTCAATTTTTACATAAATCAACTGACAAAGGGCAAAATTGGGAAATCATTTCTCCTGATTTGACTACCGATGATCCCGAAAAACAAAAACAATTTGAAAGTGGTGGTTTAACCTATGATGCCACTGGTGCGGAAAATAATACCACCATTATTTCTATCGGACCTTCAGCTGTAAAAGAAGATGTGATTTGGGTAGGAACAGATGATGGTAACTTACAGCTTACGCAGGATGGCGGAAAAAGCTGGGAAAAAGTGAGTGACAATATAAAGGGCTTGCCTGAAGCGGCTTGGTTTGCTCAAATTCAAGCTTCCACATATAATCCAGGAGAGGCTTTTGTGGTAGTGAATAATTATAGAAATTTTGATTTCAAACCATATCTATTTCACACAACAAACTATGGTAAAAGCTGGACTAACTTAGTAAATGAAGAGCAAGTATGGACTTTTGCTTTAAGCTTCGTACAAGATCCGCTAGAACCTAATTTAATGTTTTTAGGAACAGATGGTGGTCTATATTTCAGTATCAATAAAGGGCAAAATTGGCAAAAGTGAACCAACGATTATCCAAATGTGCCAACACGAGATATGGTAATTCACCCAAGAGAGCATGATTTGGTAATAGGTACTTTCGGTAGATCAGCTTATGTGATGGATGATATCCGTCCTTTAAGAAAACTAGCTAAAGAAGGTAAAGATTTACTGGAAAAACCCTTGGCTCTTTTTGAGCCGCCAACTGCTTATCAGGTAGTAAGTCAACAACCGGCCGGCTTAAGATTTGGGGCTAATGCTACTTTTAATGGAGAGAATAGAAGTTCCAATGCCATGATTTCTTATTTGGTGAATAAACCAGAGCAAAAAGAGGAGAAAGAAGATGAAAAGAAAGATGAAGAAAAAGAAGAGGATAAAATAAAATATGATTCCCTTCAATTGCAGGTTTACAATATGGATGGGGAATTAATCAGAACTTTGAAAGAGAAAGCTCCGGAGAAGAATGGTGTTCATCGTATGTATTGGAGAATGGATGAAGCTGGAGCGAGAGGACCAAGCAGAAGTAAAACCAAAGAAGATGCTCCTGAACCAGGCGGAGTAGATGTATTGCCAGGCGATTATAAATTAATAATAAGCTTTGGTGAGCATAAAGATTCCACTCAAATCACGGTAAAATTTGACCCAAGATATGATCTTTCAGAAGATGTGTTGCAGGCGCGATATGACTTTTTGAAATCTATAGAAGGCATGCAAACTGTAGCACATGAAGCAAGCCAAAGAATTTTGGAGGCCAAGGCAACAGCAGATCACTACATCAACTGGATGAAAGAAAAAGACGAGAAAGGCTTTGAAGAGCAAATTAAAAAGAGCAAAGCCATAAAAGATTCTTTGGAAGTGCTATTTGAGCCGTTTGTAGGCGAAGATTTCAGTGAAAAGCAAGGCATTATCCGAACTCCAATTCCAGATATAGGAGATAGAATTGGCAATGCTTATTATTATGCGGCTGCTAAATTTGATAAACCTGGCAACACAAGAACGACTGAAAAAACAAGCCGAGGAAGCACTTCGACCTGCTCTTGAGGCTTTAAATCAGTTTTTTGCAGAAGAATGGAAAGCCTATCAAAAAAGCATAAGCGAATTAGATCTTTCCCTTTTTGAAGAATATGAGGCTATTGAAGTAAAAGAATAGTTTAATTTTAATGATGATAGGGAAGCCTGTGGTGGAGATGCTGCAGGCTTTTTTTGTGTTTAGTCCTTATTTCAAGTTGTAATTATCATCTTTATAAAAATATAAGAAAGCTAAAGTCACTTCTTTTTGACAAAATTACGATTTATTATAAATTGAAGTTACAATTGAATAACTTTGAGTCTAATAAATAAACTAACCTAAGTAGCATTTAATACTAATATTTTTAGTATTATTATCACTGATGAACGAAATACTTGAACAAGGGCTTAAGAATTTGGAGATGATTGGGGATTCGAATCATACATCAGGTCTGGTATCTGTTCAAGAAGCTGTAAACAGCATATATTCTCCGGAAGAATTTTTTGCCCTAGAGAACGCTAAAAAGTATAAAGCCGATTTTGTCTATTTTAGAAGATTTAATAACCGTCCTTCTATCCCTCAGATTTATATTTATGATTTGACAAATAAGATTGGCGTTGAAGAGCAGGAATTAACCCATCTACACAAACAACTATATAGTTCTGCTCTTGTCCCTATGTTTTTTGTATTTACCAAAAGGGACATAAGAATATTTAATTGCTTTGAAAGACCGTCAGAAGGAAATGATCTAAAATATAAACCTCTAAAGGTTATAAAGTTAGCCTCAGATGTTTCAAAAGCCATTAACAGTAAGGATCAAAAAGAATATGAAGAATTCTCAGCCAAGACTTTCGATAATGGGACATTTTGGGAGAGCTCAAAATATAGTAAGCAATTCAAGTTTAGTAACAGTGCATATGAGAAACTACTTACCGAATTAAAACAAGCACTTAGGGATATTATCAAAACTAAGGTTTTGCCTGCAGATATTGCTAGAAAAGTGATGGTGAACTCTATCCTAGTTCGATACTTGGAAGAACGTGAAGACGAAGAAGGAAGAAAAGTATTTCCGAGTGGGTTCTTCAGTAAGTTCATCACTAAAGGGGAAAAATTCACTGATGTTTTTGAAAAAAAGGGTGGCTATCTGGATCTTCTAGATTTCTTAGCTGAACATTTTAACGGGGGAATCTTTCAAGTAGATCATGATGACAGGGAGTTTCTAAAAACAGCTGATCTCAGTAGGTTTGGCTTATTCCTAGAAGGTAAAGCGGAAGGACTTCAAAGGGTTTTATGGAAACTTTATTCATTTAATGATCTACCTGTAGAGCTGATTAGTAATATATATGAAGAATTTCTAGGTAAACAGCCAGGTGTAGTGTACACACCTCCATTTTTGGTCAATTTCCTCCTTAATGAATCCATGCCTCTTGAATCAAAGGCTACCGACTTTAAAATTCTCGACCCAGCATGTGGATCTGGAGTTTTTCTAGTTGGTGCATATAGAAGACTTATTCATAGATGGCGAAGAAATAATGGTTGGGAAAGACCATCATTAGCGACCCTCAAAAGTCTACTCAAGGAAAATATTTATGGGGTTGAATTGAACAAAGATGCCGCTGACTTGACCATCTTCAGTTTAAGCCTGGCTCTTTGTGATGAGTTAACCCCTTTGCAAATTTGGGAAGATTTAAAATTTGACAACCTTCATGAGAGAAATATTATTCATGACGACTTCTTTAATGCACTATTATCAGGTCAACTGCCCAATGATTTTGATCTTATTATAGGTAATCCACCTTTTGTTGAGAGTACACTAACTAAATCGGCAAAAAAAATAGAATTGACTGCTTTCAAAAATAGGGTTATATCAATAAATGGTAAACTACAGAAAGTAAAACTCCCTCGTAACCAAGTAGCCTTATTATTTCTTGAACAGAGTATTAAAATTTCTAAAAAGGGAGCTATTACGTGCCTTATTCAATCTGCAGGGCCTTTATTATATAATATTTCTTCGGGAAACTTTAGAAGATTCCTTTTAGAATCATACCAAGTACCTCAAATTGTAGATTTTACGCATATAGCAAGAATTCTATTTGGACCCTCTGGTGATGTACCAACTGCCGCAATTTTTTTGGTTAATGAGCAACCTACAAAACAAGGTGTTTTACATATAACAATAAGAAGAACTAAGGCTCATAAAGAGAAGCTTTTTTTTGAACTTGATTCGTATGATTTTCACCATGTCCCAAGAAAATTGGCGGTTAATGATTCATATATCTGGAAATCAAATTACTTAGGTGGAAGCAGGTTTCATCAATTAACTCAAAAACTTCTCCATCTACCACGTTTGAAAGATTTTTTGAAGTCAAAATCATGGAACTACGGTGCAGGAATACGAATTGGAAATTCAGAACAAAATGACAGAATTAATTATTTGAAATCCTTAGATGATACCATGATTTCAGATAAAGAGAAAAAGGAATTTGAGCAATTAAAGAAAAAATTCATTCAATTTGAGAGTTTGGAGAAATTAAAATCGATTAGATTTTTACCTACTGAAGCTTTAACGTCTAATGGAATTGATTTTGGCCAAGTAACACCATTTCCTTATTTTTTCTGTGAAAATTTCAAAAATACCGATGTTTATTTAGGACCACATATACTTATTAAAGAAGGCATTTCAAACAATAAATTAATTGCTGAATTCACAGAGGTGGATTTATTATTCAAGGAGAAAATAATAGGCATTCAATCTTCAAATAAGGAAGAGCTTAAAGCTATTTTAAAATACTTAAAAAGCCGATATGTCTCTTACTACTTAGCAGCTACAAGTGCAGAATTTCTAATAAGAAGGTCAACGTCAATTAAAAAACATGATGTTGATGGGATTCCATTTGACGTGCAAATTGATGATCATGTATCAGCATTTGATAAAATATTGATTGATGATTTATTTGAGTATTTAGTTGATTTTCGTTCGCAGGGAGAAAATTCGAAAATCTTAAAGCATAATGTGACTTCAAAGCAACTTCAAGAATATGCTGAAATCTATTGTGAGATACTGAGTAAAGTTTACCCATCAATTAAACCACATGATTATTTTGAAACTAATACTTACATCTGCTATCCATTCTATTTCGGTGAAAACAAACCTGACATTGACTTTTCCAACGCTGATGAAGCGGAACGTCATCTTGAAGCTTTGGTAAGAAAAAACCTCAATGCAAGTTTAAGACTTACTCGCATAGTGCGAATGTATGAAGGAAATGTTATTTACCTGATTAAGCCTAGGAAGCTTCGTTATTGGCTTCAATCGATTGCTCTTAGAGATGCAGACGAAACATTTACAGACCTTAGAAAACAAGGGTATTGATGTTAGCAGATCGAATTGAAAATATCGGTAATGGAGAACTTTCTGAAGGAATTGAAATTGACGCTTCCATTAAGGCTGTTATGGAATTCATTGAAATTCACTTTTCTGGCTTCTCGGAGAAAGTCAAAGGAGAAATTACTGCAAGTGAAAAAGCGTTGACTGATAAACTTTGCAAGTATTTTAATCGAGTTACTGGATCTTATCCCTTTTACTTTCATCATGAAAATGTAGAAGACCATAGTTCAGGTATGAGCCCACAAATAGATATAGGCACTCTTTCCAGGGAAGAACAGATCAATGTTGGTGATAGAACCTATGATGAATTTGATTCATTTTTCTCAATAGAGGCAAAAAGGCTTCCTACTCCTGGTCATAATAGGGAAAGAGAATATGTAATTGGTCATGACAAATCAAACGGTGGAATCGAGCGATTTAAGAAAGGGATTCATGGCTATGGTCTTAGATATTCAGCCATTATTGGATATGTACAAAAAGAGGATTTTGATTTTTGGTTTCTACAAATCAATAATTGGATTGATGAGCTTATCAAAACAACTAAGGGTGAATGGATTGCCGAGGATAAGCTTAAAAAATTGACTGTTAAGACAGGAACTCAAATAGTAAAATTTGAATCTGATAATATTCGAATTCCTGTAAAATCTTTCACTGATAAAATAAAACTTTTACATTTTTGGATTATGCTAGAAGATAATCCCTGAATGAATTAAAGAATTCGTCCTTTCTAAGCCATACATGCACTCCCAGCAATCCCCGTTCCCGTCATGCTCTGCATGGTGGTTTTTAGTATAAATGAACTAAAAAAAGCAGCAACCCTTTCGAATCACTGCTCTAATCTAACCATAACATGTTTTGTTTTACTCAATCACTACATCAAAAGTAGCTTCAATGTCTGTCTCGCCACCAGCATTGCTTGGATCGCCATTTACAGCACCTTCTGCTGATTTGTTAGGTTCATGTCTTAAGATCACTGTTAAAGTTCCGCTACCGGCTCCTTCAGTGATGAAAATTGTACTTAACCCAATTGGGTCTCCATTTCCATCAAAATCATTGTATACAAAGTCCAAAGGTAAACTTCCTGAAAGTTCGAAGAAAAACTGATGTTCTTCATCTTCTTCTATAATCTCAAGTGTGATGTCTTCATTTTCTTCATCATTTCTCACTTCAATTGAAACATTGTACTCGATGTTAGAAGTTAATATTCCATTAGTATAAACTGGCTCTATTGGGCCATCTCCGTCTTCATCAAAAACAGAAAATACTACATCATTTCCTCCATCTGTAGGGCTGAAGGTCATTTCTAAAGTGGTAATTAACTCTTCTTCGTTTTCCGGCTCCGGATCTTCTGTGTTACACTGTGAAAAAAGCAATACTGCCACTAAGAGTAACATGCTTCTTAACATACTCATTGTTTGGGTTTTCATTGTTTTGTTATTTATCTGGTTACTAATTATTGATTTATAAAATTTGCTTTTTGGTACTTAATTTTTAATAGTGATATAGTTTGCTCATATAATTGCCTAATAGGCTCTATTTAAAAGATATAATTAATTCGTAATTCAAAATTCCTTCCTGTCTCGGCCGCATAAAAACGCAATCTATTCAGGTAATCGGTATAATCGGTATTCAATACATTGTAAACGCTGAAGCCTATATTGAGCTGTGCATTCTCTAATTTTCGGGTAGTGTCAAGTGAAAAGTTCGTGATAAAATATCCTTCTGGAACGGGAACAGTAGCCTGTTCATACGCTTCCGTTTCTGTTATAGGTGCCCTATTTTGTTCAAAAACTTTTAGCCCACTTAAGCTGAAATCAATTTCCTTAAAGCCCAATTTATTGGACAATCTCCAGTTTAAAGTGTTTTCCCATCTATCCGCAGGCATGAAAATCAGAGGCAATTCATTGGAAACGTCATTTCCCCTAATGATAGAAGCTTTAGTATTCAATGTCAGGTGATGGAAAAATTCATAACTAGCTATAATGTCTGTTCCATAAATATCTGCTAATGTTTGCTTATATCGGTAAACAGGAAATGCGCCTCTAATGGTTAACCTTGGTTCTTCTGGTTCCAGGTAGATGTAATTCTGTATTCTGCTTGCATAAGCATCCACATTCAGTTTAAATTTTTCATTATGGCTAAATTGGAAACTATGTAACCATTTTAAAGAGGTTTCAGGTGAAAGTTGATCATCCCCTTCTTCTATAGCTGCGACACTGTGATGCAAGCCCTGACTGTATAATTCATTTATGCTAGGTGCTCTCTGACTCCAGCTGATATTAGATTTATATGTTAAGTTGTTACTAATATCATATGCGCCACCCACTATTCCAGAAAACATATTGTATTGATGTTGAGGATTTATTAATTCACCTTCTGCATTAAACTTTAAAACATCTATTGCAATGGCATCAAATCTTAAGCCTGCTTCTAAATTCCAATTTTCAACAGTCCAGGCCTCGTTTAAAAAGGCACCCGTTTGAAAGCTGGAATAATTAGGAATTAGGGGAGTGGTTCCTGTACCGGGAACATTCTTATTATTCTGATATTCGTAATCCAAGCCTATTTCACCGCTTAAATTGTTCCAAATAGGTTCATGGTGAAAAAGAAGTTTAGCTACATGACTATCCAATTGTAAATCAACTGAAGGTCTATCACTTCTGCCGCCTCTTCTGATGTCAAATTCTTGTCTAGCGTTTTGTTGATAGGCATATATAAAATCAAAATCACCATAATCAGAACGATCTAAATGCACTTTTGCTTTTAGTAATTGATGCACCACATTCTGCTTTGGATTATTGATTTCATAAGAAAAATCTTCTGTGAAGAATGGTGGACGTCTATCTAATGCCTCAAAGAAATTATCCACATTTCCGATATGCGCACCTCTTAATATCCCGATTTCAGTGGAGAATCGGCTGTAGAATACATCAGCTTGTAAATCATCTTTGATATAATTTGCAGCAGCGGAAAAATTCAATTCCTCGCTGCCAGTATTCGTTAAATTGTAGTTTGCCGATTGTTGATCGCCTGATTTCTTGGCAGAAGATTGAATTCTCCAATTAATGGACTCTTCTTCATTCAATAAAAAACTTCCTGATAACATAGCGGAACCTATACCACCTCTTCCGTTTGAGAATCCGACCAAATCCAAACTCCCATGCAGTGCCGAGTCAGGCGTTAATGGTTCTGGCTCCAAAAGTAAAGCCCCGCCAATAGCTCTTGGACCGTATTTAACAGATGAAGCACCTTTTACAATAGTAATCCGAGAAGCCACAAATGGATCAATTTCTGGAGCGTCGTCCACTCCCCACTGCTGCCCCATTTGAGCAACTTCATTATTTACTACTTGAATTCTGCTTCCATAAAGCCCGTGAATCATCGGCTTATTGATGCCAGGGCCTGTTTTAATATTATAAACTCCTGGTAAAGTACTTACTGATTCTGAAAGTGATTTACCCTTTAGCTTTCTTAATTCTCTTGTAGATAATACACTTTCTACATTGCTTAATAATACTTCTTCTCTTTTATGGGAATGCACGCTAACCGCAGAAAGAATATTGTCTTTTGATTTTAGATAGAAAGTTTGCTTTATATCTTCTATTTCTACGGATATAAAAGTGTTAGTACTTTGAAATTCTACATGACTTACGGTCACCTCGTATTTATCATGACATGGAATTTTTATAGAGAAATTACCATTTTCATCTGTTTGGACCCTTTCTCTAGCTCAGGTAAGTAAATGCTCGCAAATGATGCTGCTATATGTTCATCTTCAGATAGCACTTGACCTGAAAAAGTAACAAAACAATTCTCCTGAGCAGAAATAATTTCCGCTGATAAAACAAAAAAGCTAATGAATAATATTTTCCCTAAACGCAACATTGTTGCAAATATATAAAAGTTGCGTTAATAAAAAGACCCTTTAAAAAATTCTTTTGTCCTTTAGTGTAATTTTGAAATGCTAAAAATGGATGCCAAGCATTTTTTTAGTAGTATTGGGATATATTTTTAGCTAATAATATGAAGACTATGAAGAAACTATTAATCATGATTCTTATCTGTGCCCCATTTTTATCAGTGGCACAAGAGCAAGAATACAAAGAACGTTTTGAACAATTAGGAACTATGTTGCCAACTCCTAATTCTTACAGAACAGCATCTGGAGCACCAGGAGAGAATTATTGGCAGCAAAAAGCCGATTATTCTATCAAAGTAAAGTTGGATGAATCCTCTAATAAAATTACAGGTTCAGAAACAATTACCTATTACAACCAATCTCCACACTCTTTAAACTATTTATGGTTACAATTAGACCAAAATATGAGAGCAGAGGGTTCTGATAGTGAATTAGTAAGCACTGCTACTTTCTTTAACGACACTATTCCAGCTAAATATTTAGAGCAATATGTTGCCAATGGAGGAAGCTCTTATGATTTCCCAGGCGGATTTAATATTGAGACTGTAAAGAATGCCGATGGTGATGAAATGGATTATTTGGTTCAAAAAACGATGATGAAAATCCGTTTACCTGAAGCTTTAAAGCCTGGAGAGAATATTTCTTTTTCTATCGACTGGAATTACTTTGTGAATGACAGAATGAAAGGTGGAGGAAGAAGTGGCTTTGAATATTTCGAAGAAGACGGAAATTCGCTTTACACTATGGCTCAGTTTTTCCCAAGAATGGCCGTATACAATGATGTAGAAGGATGGCAAAACAAGCAATTCTTAGGTTCTGGTGAGTTTGCCTTAACTTTTGGTGACTATGATGTAGAAATCACGGTTCCAGATGATTTCATTGTAGGTGCTACCGGAATGGTGCAAAACGCAAAAGAAGTTTTAACTAAAGACCAATTCAAAAGGTACGAGAAGGCTTTAAAATCTAAAGAACAAACTTTCATTGTAACTGAAGAAGAAGCCATAGAAAACGAAAAAGAAAAATCTACTTCTTATGAAACATGGAAGTTCAAAGCAGAAAATGTAAGAGATTTTGGTTTTGCTGCTTCCAGAAAATTCATTTGGGATGGTCAAATGGTGGAATTGGAATCTACTAAGCCTTTTGCACAATCATTCTACCCTAAAGAAGGAAACCCGCTTTGGGAAGAGGAATCAACCAAGGCAATTAAGAATACTTTAGAATTATATTCTGAAAGAACTTTTGATTATCCATATCCTCAAGCAACTTCAGTTCATGCCGCTTCAATTGGAATGGAATACCCAATGATTTGTTTCAACTTTGGAAGACCAGATAAAAATGGTGAGTATTCTGTAAGAACTCAATTAGGGATGACTTATGTTATCGTTCATGAAATTGGGCACAACTACTTCCCAATGATTGTAAATTCTGATGAGCGTCAATGGGCTTGGATGGATGAAGGTTTGAATTCATTCTTAGAGTCGAATGTGATGTTTGAATACTATCCTGATTTACCTTATTCAGACAATATTCCACAAGCAGTTACGGGTTACATGAAAAGTAGCAAAGATCAGCAAAGACCGATCATGACAAACCCTGAGCAAGTATTAAGATTAGGGCCAAATGCTTATTCAAAACCAGCTGCTGCATTAAATTTATTGAGAAACACTATCATGGGACCAGAGCTTTTTGATGAATCATTTAAGGCTTATGCTCAAAGATGGAAATTTAAGCATCCAACTCCTGCCGATTTTTTCAGAACGATGGAAGATGCTTCTGCAGTAGATTTAGATTGGTTCTGGAGAGGTTGGTTCTATACAACCGACCATGTTGACGTTAGCGTGGATGAAGTAAAATATTTCCGCATTGCACAGGATGAATCTGATATGGAGAAAAATGCTAAAGCTCCAAAAGGTGATTTAGGTGAAAAAGAAGAGAAAGAATTAAAAACTGATTTTAGTGATCGGACCGATCTTATATTTCTGTTTCAGAAACTCCAGAATTTTGGTTTGGTGAATATCGTTCCAAGGTAGATGATGAAGCCATCAAAGCAAGATATGCCGATAAGCATTTCTATGAAATCACCTTAAGCAATGAAGGCGGATTAGTATCTCCTCTTTTATTCACTATCGAATATAAAGATGGCGAAAAAGAGGAAAAATACATCCCTGCTGAGATTTGGAGAAAGAATGAAGGTAAGACCCGTAAAATGTTAATTTTAGACAAAGAAGTTTCGAAAATTGTTTTCGATCCTGAAGGGGAATTAGCCGATACAGATAAATCTAATAATGTTTTCCCTAAAGAAGAGAGCAAAACCAAGTTGGATGAGTTTAAGGAAAAAGGTGAGTAAAATTCATCCTGATTAAATATTGAAAACCATCCTTTGACACTAAGTCAAGGGATGGTTTTTTTACTGAATCAATTTCTTGTTTTCATCTAAGCCATGTTCAAATTGAAGGGTTATATGTCCAATCGAAAAATTGGTATGCAACAGATCTTCAATTTTCTTCTGAATTTCGTGTGTTTGACTCACATTCAAATCTTCCCTTAAATCAACATGCGCTTCCAAATGGATGGTGTATTCATCCAATTGCCAAACATGGATGTGGTGAATATTTTTCACTTCGTTTAGATGCTCTACCTCCTCTACTAATCGAGGAATATTGATGCCTTCTGGTACAAATTGTAGTAGGATTTTCGTAGATCCCCATAGGAGTTGCCAGGAAGTAGCAATCAAATAGACGCCTATTAAAATTGATAATACTCCATCAACCCAGGTAACGCCATAATATTTCATGGCTAAACCTCCACCTAAAACGGCAACAGAAAATAAAGTATCAGAAAGCAAATGCAGGAAAGCAGATTTCATATTCATGCTATGCTTAGCATCCTTCGCTAAAAATAAAACACTTAGCCCATTGGCAATTATGGCAATGCCTGCTAACCAAATCACTAAGTCATTATTAATTTCCAGCGTCTGGGTAATTTGAAGGCGCTTTATGCTTTCAATAATAATATAGACTGCCACCGCTATGATAACCGCTGAATTGACAAAAGCTGCTAAAACCTCAGCTCTTTTATAACCAAAAGATTTGCTGTAAGTAGCCTCCTTCTTTGCTAAAACTATGGCTACTAGACTGATAATGAGAGCAGCTACATCACTGAAATTGTGCATGGCATCGGATATCAATGCCATAGAATTCCCTACAATTCCTCCAACGATTTGAGAAACTGTAATAATAATGTTGAGTAATATGACCCACTTTAGCCTGCTTTCTTTCTTCATAAGCCTAAAATTAGGAAACTTGTTCAGCTTTGGCTAAATATTCGGATAAGATTTATAGCTGATAGAAAATGCCTACTGAAAGACTATTGGCAAGTAGTCGATCATAATACTTTTCTCTGTTAAACGGGATTAAGGTTTGCATTTGAGCTTGTGATTTTAAGAAAACATTAAACTTTCCTGTATCATACTGAATTCCAAGCCCTAATGAAAAACCTATTCCATTCTGTTCATCAATTCCGTAAGGATCTTCTTCATTAATTTGAAAATTGAGCATGGTGCCTCCTTCCACGAATAAATATTTTAGAAAGGTGAGGTTTGCAAGAATAGGTATGTTTAAATTATCTACTTGAAAATCCCAAGTTTGTAGCTCACCTGTGGTCGAACCATTTTGACTCTGCATACCAATTTGTTGGAATTGTAAACCAGAAATCAAATTAAGATTTTTTGACAATTGATACTTGTAATTTAAATTGTATTGTGCGCCATTTTTAATATGGTATGAAGAAGCGCCTGCTAATTCTGCATAGTCATTAGCTCCTCCACTATAAATATGACTATAAGATAAGCCAAAAGAATGATTTTGAGAATAAGTAAAATGTGATGACAAGGACAAGATTGCAAGCAAGAAGAATAGTTTTTTCATAGGATGTTTTTGAAGGTTTATTTATTGACACAGTCTATAAAAATTTGGTTGGAAAAAGAAAAGCCCTGATCGATATGATCAAGGCTTAAAAATAAAAAAGCTGCAAAAAATTATTTATCCAATTCCAATTGTAAAGACTGTGGCGTAGTTTCTAACTCACCAATTTCAATTTTAGAATCTCCTTTTACTGTAATGGTCGCTTTTATAAAATCTTCTTCCTCAGCTTTATAAATGTTCTCCACATATTTTTGTGGGTTTCTATCAATATAAGGGAACCAGGTACTGTGGATTTGTACCATTACTTTATGTCCTTTTTTGAATGTATGTAGAATATCCTGCAAGGCAATTTCTACTTCATCTTCCTCATTAGGAACAAATGGTTTAGGATCAGCAAAGCTATCTCTGAATCTACCTCTGAAAACTTCTGCTCGTACTAATTGCTGATAATTACCCATCACAATATTTTCAGGGTTGTGCTCATAGCTTTCATGATCACCAGGATAAACGTCTATTATTTTAACGATGAAATCGGCATCAGTTGAAGAAATGGCAACTTTCAATTTAGCTGCAATTTCCCCAGCCAAGGTCAGATTTTCTTCTAACGGATCTGATTCCCATACTAAAACATCAGGCCTGCGTGCTGCATGGCGCTGATCATCCGTCATATATGGACGAGGAGTGAAGGTTAAACTTTCCGTAAATGATGTATAAGGAACTGGTTTAGCGGGATCTGATACATAGCTAAACTCATCGTCATTACTTCCTTCATCATTTATTAAAAGCTTCCCGTTTTGCGCAAATCCTAAAGTAGTTTTTGGAATTTGTGGTGGCCAAACATCAAATTTTTGCCATTTTTTCAAACCAGTATCAAACATATAAGCTTCCGGCAAATCAGGTTTTCCTTCACCATTTCTCAAGAAATGATTAAAGAAGTTGCGCTCAATTTCAGTTTGATAGAAAGTTGAAATACTATCTCCAAAGTAAATATGATTTACAGCCTGAAAACCCTTTTCTCTAGCCCAATCTCCATGACTCCATGGGCCAAAAACGATAGTGTTATAAGCATCAGGACTAGTTTTTTCAATAGTCTTGTAAATATTCAAAGGGCCATATAGGTCCTCTGCATCATACCATCCACCCACAGTCATTACTGCATGGTCAATATCATCTAAGTGAGGAATAATGCTTCTTTTCTGCCAGAACTCGTCATAATTAGGGTGTTCTACGGTTTGCTCCCAAAACTCATTGTCAAAATGAATTTTTTCAGTAATATTTTTCAATGGCCCTAATTCCATATGATAATCATAGCCATCAATAGCATTAGCGGTTCTCATTCTAGCAAAAGCCTCATTATACCATGACTCTGTAGTAGGTTCTTCAGTTTGATAACCAAAAACCGGATAAGCAGCCGTATAACTTTGCAAATAAGCACCATTGTGATGAAAATCATCAAAAAAGAAATCTCCAATAGGAGCTTGAGGTGAACTTGCTTTTAAAGCTGGGTGTGCATCTGGTAAGGCTGCAGCTGTATAAAACCCTGGGTAGCTAATGCCCCATTGCCCAACCTTCCCATTGGTTTTGCCTTTTAAATGTTTTAGCAACCATTCTATGGTGTCATAAGTATCGGAGCTCTCATCAGTTTCTTTTTTATGTTTATTACCTGGGATGTTAGGAGTCATATTGGTGAATTCTCCTTCAGACATCCATCTTCCTCTTACATCCTGATAAACGAAAATAAACTTATCTTCCATTAGGTATTTAGATGGCCCAAGGGAACGCTTATATTCGTCTGGGCCATAAGGTGCAATACTGTAACAAGTTCTTTGCATCATAATTGGGTGGTCACCTTTTTCCTTGGGGGTATAAATGGCAGTATAAAGACGAGTACCATCACGCATAGGAATGTAAACTTCCTCTTTGTCATAATGCTCTTTTACGTAACTGCTTTCCTCTTCCTGCGCCCAAACATTAGAACTAAAAAACAGGCAAAAGCCAATCAAAAATAATATATGTTTCTTCATTTTGAATAAAGTTTAATTTGAAAGGATAAGTTAGCAAATAAGTTTTTTAGATGAATGAGTTGTGGGTAAATTTTGATGGATGGTTGTCAGAGAATATTTGCTGCTTTTTTTGGATGGTTTATTCTAAAAGTTAGACTTTATATTACAATATGCAAAGCATATTTAGGCTTCATAAAAGAAGAATAATCCTTGGCATAAATTTTTTTATCCCCTATTTTGAGTTTTTATTTTAAACTTATAAATGATGGAGCAAAGCCAAATCCAATGTTCAAAATGTAAAACTACACTTAGTCAGGAAGATATTTTTTGCCCGAATTGCGGATATCCTGAAAATGGAGGTCAAGAAGAAAAAGACAAATTTGATTATAGAATAAAATTAAAAATGAATGTGTTGAAAGATGCAAAGAAAAAGCTGAAAAATGTGAAAATATTGCTTTGGGTTCTAGCTGCCTTTCATTTACTAGCGGGCTTATTTTATCTAACACAAGAGCTTACTTTTTATGATGGAATTGGTACTTTAATAGCCTCTATTATATTTATTGCATGCGTTTTTTGGGTGAAAAATCAGCCTTTAACAGGGATTATGGCAGCTTTCGTTTTTTGGATTTTATTGCAGTTATCCGTAGTTTTTGTCGACCCATCATTACTTTTTCACGGCATAATATTGAAAATCATTTTTATAGGTATTTTTGTAAAAGGGATTTCATCTGCTAAAGATTACAAGGAATTTTCACAAAAACTTCAAGTGCTAAATGCTCCAAATGAATGAAGAGGATAGCCCAATTATTGAATGCCATAATTGTGGACAGGAACAAAAATTAGATTATAAGTTTTGCAACAAATGTGGTGCTCAAAATTTAAATAGGTTTAAAGAAAATATAAAAAAAGAAAAACGCTATAATGAGAACTTAAAGTTTTTAGCCAGATATACCTTTATAATTCTTGCCCTTCTAGTAGTATCTTCTTTTACAGGAGAAGGCTTATATCCATTTATTATATGGACAGTTTGTTTTGCAATAGTAGATTTAATCTTTGGGATTATTCAGCCAGAGGTTTGGAAACTTTTTAGCTTAAAAAACATACAAATTAGACCATTATTAGTGATGATAGCCATAGGACTCACTTCAGGTATTTTAGTTTTTTTAAGTATAGAAAAGCTAAACTTGGTGTTAGATATGGAATCTTATAATTATAATGAGATTTTTGAAGGCCTTGAATATTCATTAATTATAGCCATTATTTTAACCGCTGTTTTTCCTGCTATTTTTGAAGAAATGGCTTTTAGAGGTTTTGTATATAATAATCTATCAAAATTAGCTGGCCAAAAATCTGCTATTTGGGGTTCTTCCTTTTTATTCGGATTGGTACATTTTTCACTCTTAAGCCTTTATTGGATTATCCCTTTCGGATTAATCTTAGCATATTTTCGTACCCGTTACAATACGATTATATATGGCATAGTCGGGCATTTTATCCATAATACTACGGTAGTATTATTGGAACATTATGAGGTATTTTGAATTAGAAATTTAAACTATGAAGTCAATTATATTATCTACGGTAATTATCTTTTTAAATCTTTCGGTTTCTGCGCAAAATGTCCCAATCGTTGAACCTGTAAAAATATTTCCTTTGGATTTTGATCAGGCTAAAATTCAATGGGAATTAAGAGAACAAGCTATGCATAAAATGTCTGAAGAAGGTTTAAACTTTGATGAACTGAATAAGGAGGAACAAAGTGCTTTTATGGAATATGGCGAGGTTTACAGCGGTATCTGGGATATAGTAGGAAGTGCATGTAGTTGGTATTGTGGTGGTGGAGTGAAAGAAGTTAGTGCATCGAGTTACCTGAAATCACAAGGTTCAAATAGTTATGAGCCGATAAATGCTCATGATTTGAATTATGAAAATGCTTGGGTAGAAGGGGTTCAAGGATACGGAAAAGGCGAAAAATTAGTTTATACTTTTAGCGGGGCTAATCCCAGAATTACCGACATTATAGTAGTGAATGGCTATGTAAAAAGTGAGAGTTCCTACAAAAATAACTCTAGAGTCAAGAAATTGAAAGTGTATTTAGGTAACCAACCACTGGCTACTTTAAATCTTAGAGATACTATAGCAAATCAGTGGTTTTCATTTGAGCCTATAGGAACTCAAAACCGTGCTAGTTTTGAAGAGATGAAAAAATTACCTGACTGGACACTTACTTTTGAAATAGTTGAAGTTTATAAAGGGGAGAAATATGATGATACTGTTATTTCTGAAATCTATTTTAATGGGACAGATGTTCATTGTTTTGCAGCGGGAACTGAAATTTTGATGGCTGATAATCAAACTAAAAATATTGAAGACCTGCAAATAGGAGACAGCATTCTTTATCATGATTTTACTTCTAAAGAATTGAAAAAAGCCAGAATAGAAAAATTGGAAAAAGTAAATCATCATGATTTAGTTACTTATCATTTTGATGATGGCACTTCAATTACAGGAACTCAAGATCATCCTTTCCAAGTAAAAAATAAAGGCTGGTCATCCTTAAATCCTCAAAAATCAAAACAATATCAGGGTTTTGATGATATCAATATGATTGAAAAAGGTGATGAATTCTTAACCAAAGATAGCAGAAAAACCTTAACTGAGATTGAATATTTGAAAGGTCATCAAGAAACTTATACAATTTCCAAACTGACTGAAGGTGATAATTTTATAGCTAATGAATTCATTGTTGGGGTTGAAGTTTTGAAACCAATGAATTAAGGTTTTTATCCATCCATCACTTTCCTTAAACTGTTTGTCCCCTCAACCGTTTGCCAATAAGTTGTAGTAGATAAAAATATCAATGAAATGAGCATAAATATTCACAAGGCGAATTTATACTAACCGCCTTGTGAATATTTATTGCGAATTCCATAGCCTGTCCCGACTTATCGGGATGGCCGTTGAATAATATAAATATACACATGAATCATATTTTAGCAGTTCAAAACTTAAGCAAAACCTATAAATCAGGGGAGAAATCTTTAACCGTACTTTCTGATATTAACTTTGAAATAGAACCGGGCAGCAGTTGTGCCATTATTGGCCCTTCAGGTAGCGGTAAAACTACTTTACTTGGACTATGTGCAGGCTTGGATGAGGCAGGAACAGGCTCAGTTACGCTAGTAGATGAGCAATTGGAGAAACTTTCCGAAGATGAAAGAGCAGCCGTTCGAAATGCTTCTGTAGGATTTATTTTTCAAAGCTTTAATTTATTACCCACTCTTACCGCTCTGGAAAATGTGATGGTGCCTTTGGAATTATTGGGTAAAAAGAATGTTAAACCAATTGCTGTTGATTTGCTAGAAAAAGTAGGCTTAGGAGACAGAATGCATCATTATGCTTCTCAGCTTTCGGGTGGGGAGCAACAAAGAGTTTCCATTGCAAGGGCTTTTGCCAATCAACCCAAAATTTTATTTGCCGATGAGCCAACGGGAAATTTGGATCAGGAAACTGGTGAAACCATTGAAGCCCTTATCTTTAATTTGAACGAAGAATTAGGCACTACTTTGGTTTTAGTGACTCACGATCACGATTTAGCCAAAAGAACCGATCGAATCCTACAACTCAAAGGTGGAAAACTAATCAAAGATTCCGCAGCTCTAACATCAGAAGACGCTTAAAAAACCATTCTCATGCAAAATTTAAATTGGTTATTGAAAATGGCTTGGCGCGATAGTCGCAGAAATCGTTCGCGTCTGTTTTTGTTTATGAGCAGTATAGTGCTCGGCATAGCAGCACTGGTTGCCATAAATTCATTTGGAGATAATCTTACCCAACAAATAAACTCAGAAGCCAAAGAGCTTTTAGGAGCTGATGTGGAATTGGAAAGCAGAAGTCCGTTTCCTGATTCTCTTTATCAGTTTTTAGAAAATGAAAATCTACAACTTTCCGAAGAAAGGGCTTTTGCCAGCATGGTTTATTTTCCGAAAAATGGTGGGACTCGATTGATAAATGTAAGAGCTGTAGAAGCTAATTATCCTTTTTATGGAAAGATAGAAACCACTCCTTTTGAATCTGCAGAAAACTTCAATACGAAAGAGAAAGCATTAGTAGACCAATCTCTAATGCTTCAATTTAATGTGAATCCAGATGATTCAGTTCGAATAGGAAATCATGTTTTTCCCATTGCAGGCGAAATCAATAAAACCCCTGGTCAATCGGCTATTACTACCACAGTGGCTCCTCCTGTTTTCATCCCTTTCTCCAAATTGGAAGAAACAGGATTGATGCAAAAAGGCAGTCGAATCAATTATAAATTATATGTAAAATTTCCTGATGGAATTGATGATCAAAAATATTTTAATGAGGTTTTAAAGCCTCGCTTGGAAAAGGAAGAAATCCGTTTTGATGATGTGGAGGAAAGAAAAGAAGAATTGGGAGATGCCTATTCTGACCTAACTGGATTTCTTAATTTAACTGCCTTTATTGCTTTGCTTTTGGGCTGTATTGGTGTGGCCAGCTCAGTACAGGTTTATGTAAAAGAGAAAGTAAAATCTGTAGCAATTTTGCGCTGTTTAGGAGCCTCCTCTTTACAAGGAATGTGGATTTTCTTAATTCAAATTGCAGTGATTGGATTGATTGGATCAGTAATTGGTTCCTTGATTGGAAGCAGCATTCAATATTTCCTGCCTAAGCTTTTTGCTGATTTCTTGCCTTTCGAAATTGAATTAAGCTTTAGTTATAGTTCATTTTTCCAAGGTATTTTAATTGGTTTATTGGCTTCTGTACTATTTGCTTTGGTTCCGCTTTTGCAGATCCGTAAAGTTTCTCCATTAAATGTATTGAGAAGTATGGGTTGGGGTAAAACATCCAAAGCCAGTCGCTTTGTATATGTTCTAGTCGTATTATTCGTTTTTGGCTTTTCCTTTCTACAACTTGACTCACTTAAGGAAGCAGCTGTTTTCACAGTTTCATTGCTCTTAGCAGCTTTAATTTTGGTGGGCGTAAGTAGATTAATCATTTGGGCAGTAAGAAAATATTTCCCTGAAAAAGCTGCATTTACTACCAGACAAGGCTTAGCTAATTTATACAGACCAAATAACCAAACCTTAATTTTGGTGGTGACTATTGGTTTGGGTACTGCATTAATCACCACCTTAATGTTGAGTCAAGATTTATTATTGGATAAAGTTAAACTTAGCAGCAGCGAAAATCAACCGAATATGGTGCTCTTTGATATCCAAAGTGATCAAGTGGATGAAGTTATTCAGATAACTGAAAATGACAGCTTACCTGTTATTCAGGAAGTGCCAATAGTCACTATGAAATTGCACAGCTTGAAAGGTGAATCGGTAGAGTCGATTCGTGAAGACACTACAGCTGGTGTGAGAAATTGGGTATTGAGGCGAGAGTATAGAGTGACCTATCGAGATAGCCTAATTGATTCAGAAACAATATTAGAAGGAGAATGGATTGGAAAAGTACAAAACCCCAACGATTCCATATTCATTTCATTAGATCAAGGTTTAGCAGAAGATATGAAAGTTGGATTGGGAGATATTTTAACATTTAATGTTCAAGGCGCTTTGATCGAATGCTATGTTGGAAGCATCAGGGAAATCGACTGGCAACGGGTGCAGACAAATTTCTTAGTAGTTTTCCCTGAAGGAGTACTGGAAGAAGCACCAAAATTCCATGTGCTATTAACTCGCTATGAAAAAGTAGAGAAATCAGCCCAATACCAGCAAAAAGTAGTGAGTAAATTCCCCAATATCTCTATAATCGATTTAGACTTGATTTTAAAAACGGTAGATGAAGTATTGGGAAAAATCTCCTTTGTGATTCAATTTATGGCATTCTTTAGCATAATCACAGGTGTAATTGTACTAATTGGCGCAGTAAATATCAGCAAATTTCAGCGAATGCAAGAAGCCGTTTTATTAAGAACTATAGGTGCCAGCAAAAAACAAATTGTTCGCATCAACTTTATGGAATATTTCTTTTTAGGAAGTATTTCCAGTTTAACGGGTATCATCATCGCCATTCTATCCGCATGGGGATTAGCTTATTTTAGCTTTGAAACTGTTTTCGTACCTAATCTGTGGGCTGTGTTGATTACCTATATTGCCATTACAGGCCTAACCGTTTTCATTGGATTGACCAATAGTAGGTCGGTAGTGAATAAGCCACCATTGGAGATATTGAGGAAAGAGGTGTAATTAAAAGAAAAGTATATTGTACTTTCGGATTAAGTTAAAAATTAGTTGTTTTGCTTTGGTTTATTTATCATTAGCTTATGAAAAAGTAAACCATTTGTTATACTATTAAATAAAAATTATGAAAAATTTAGTAAAAGGATTTTTAATTATTACTCTGTTTTGTTTCAGCGGTGATTTATTTGGTCAGCAGTTTGGCATAAAAGCTGGATTAAATGTATCTAATGCATTACTTAAAGATAATGACCAGACTTATAGTGATAATTTTAATGGTAGAGTAGGGTTTCACGTGGGTGCAACAGCAGAAATGCCTTTAACAGATATGTTTTCATTTCAAACTGGTTTATTGCTTTCCACAAAAGGTTACCGTTCAAGTGAAGAGTTTTCAGGATTTGGTGTTAGTGGGGTCGCTGAAAGTAATGTGGATTTATTGTATCTAGATATTCCTTTGACTGGACGAGCCACCTATGATTTGGGAGGTTTAAAGGTGTTTGGTGTTTTTGGCCCCTCTGTAGGTGTTGGACTGAGCGGAAACCAAAAATATGAGGTTACCTCTGGCGGAAACACTGTAAGCGAAGAAGAAAGTATTGTGTGGGGTTCAGATGAAGACACAGATGACTTTAGAAGATTTGATTTAGGTTTACTATTCGGAGCAGGAGTAGAGATAGAAGGTATAGAACTAGGATTAAATTATAATCTTGGTTTGGCCAACATTTTACCTTCAAATGCTAACGGTAGCAAATTTAGTAATAGAGTTTTTGCGATATCTGCAGCTTATAAATTCTAAAGCTAAGTTTTTATTTCTGTCCTAGCACGCGTTTAGCTGTCGCAACGCGAGCTAGGACAGCTATAGCAAATCATTTGCAGTATTCTTTATCAATCCCCAAGCCCTTTCCAAATGTCCTTTAGTCAATTCAGGATGGCCGCCCACTAATCTCAAAGTATATTTTCCGTTCAGTTTAGTGTGCGTAATAAATATTTTACCAGTGGCATTAACATTTTTCAAAAGCTGCTCATTGAATTTATTAAGATCTTCCTCATTCATCGTCCCGTCATTAAAGCGAAAGCAAAGCAAGTTTACTGGAACTGGTGCCAGCATTTCAAAGTCTGCCGATTTTTTGATTTCTTTTTCCAACCACTTGGCCCATTCAATATGATTATTGATAATTGTCCTGAGTTTTTCAGCTCCAAATTCTCTCAAGACAAACCATAACTTCAATGCTCTAAATCTACGGCCCAATTGTATGTGCCAATCACGATAATTATTTACTTCCTCATCAGCATCTGTTTTGAGGTATTCAGGAGTAATGCTATAGGATTGCTTTAATAAATCAGGCTCTTTTACATAGTATAAGCTGCAGTCAAAATTGACAAACATCCATTTGTGAGGATTAAAAACCATACTATCTGCCATTTCAAGTCCTTTACTCATCCATCTGTGTTCAGGACAAATCAAAGCTGCTCCTGAATAGGCAGCATCTATGTGATACCATAAATGATATTTCTTAGCTATTGCACCAATTTCCTCCAAAGGATCAACAGCGGTTGTGCCTGTCGTACCTAAAGCACCCAAAACCAATAAAGGCTCGTAGCCTGAAACTATATCTTTTTGAATTTTGTCTTCCAGCTTTTCGGGAATCATAGCAAAATTTTCATCCACTGGGATTTTGACTAAATTCTTAGAGCCAAAGCCTGCAATTTTCACATTTTTATCGATGGAACTGTGCGCCTGTTCGGAAGCATATATCCGATACTTTGGCATTCTGAAAAAGCCATTTTCATTTATCTGAAAGTTACTTGCTTTTTCTCTTGCCGTGATTAACGCATTGAAAGTTCCTGTTGAGGCAGTATCTTGGATGGAGCCCGTCCAGTCATTGGATAAACCCAGTAGATCGCGCATCCATTCCATCATGCGATCTTCCAATTCAGTGGCAGCAGGGGAAGTCAGCCACACCATTCCCTGAGTGCCTAAAACAGACATTATCATTTCGCCTAAAATGGAGGCTTTACTTTTTGAGGCAGGGAAGTAGGCGAAGAAATTAGGACTTTCCCAGTGCGTAATGCCCGGCATAATCTTCTCTTCAAAATCCTCAAAAATTTTATTAAAATCTTCTGCTTTTTCAGGAAAGCTATTGGGGAATTGAGCTTTAATTTCACCTGGTTTAACGGAAGATAAAACGGGATAGTCCTCCACATTATCTAAATAATCCGCCATCCAATCTACCATTGAATGGGCATGCTTTCTGAATTCTTCGCTGGTCATCTATAGTTAACTAAATCCTAATCAATCTGTTGAATTCAAATATAAGCTTAATATTTTGATGTAGCTGAAAAGTTGGAATAGTGTATAAATAAAAAAGTCTCTCTAATTTTAACATCAGAGAGACTTTTAATAAAAAGTGATAATCTAAAATTATTACTTCTTTTTGTATTTTTGGTTGAACTTCTCCACACGACCTGCAGTATCCAAGAAAATTTTCTTTCCTGTATAAAAGGGGTGAGAAGCTGAACTAACTTCGATTTTAACTACCGGATATTCTTTACCATCTTCCATTTTGATGGTTTCTTCAGAGGACATTGTTGACCTCGTTAAGAATTTCACGTCTGCTTGAGTATCCCAGAAAACAACTTCTTTGTATTCCGGATGAGTATCTTTTTTCATAACTGCTAAATTAAATTATTGATTTCCAACCAATTCTTTTAAAAGGAATGCAAAAATAAGGGAAGCTTTTGTTCTTTCCAAACCACTAGCTATTTATCCGTGATATATTTTTGGTTATCTTGCACCCGCTAATTTATTCAATATGAAATGAGCATAAATATTCGAGGGCGATTTTATACCAACCGCCAGATGAATATTTATCGCGAATTCCATGTGGCCGTTAAAAACAATCATTATACACATGAAATTATTATTAACCGTTATTGGTCTTTTTTCTTTTCTTTCAGCCTATTCTCAGGCTGTAAATGCTCCTCTTAACCGTGATTACTATCATCTTTTAGAAAGATTGGAGGTAAGGAGCGGGAAATTTTCAGGAAGTTATCACGCTTCGATGAAGGCGTTTAACCGAAAAGAGATAGCCCAATTTTTAGATAGTTTAGACACTGATAATTTGAATAGAAAAGATATATTCAATTATAACTATTTAAAAAATGATAATTGGGAATGGGTAGATAGTGCTGATTACAGAAATAAGAAAGGGATTTTTGGCCATATCTATAAAACCAAACCTGACTTTCTTAATGTGCATAATGATGAGTTTGATTTACACGTCAATCCAGTTTTACAACTTTCCTTAGGACAAGAAAGCCTTAGTGATAATAGCCTTTATACGAACACTAGAGGCTTGGAAGTAAGAGGTCTGATTAATAAAAAACTTGGTTTTTACACTTTCGTAGGTGAAAATCAAGTCGTTTTCCCTGGGCATGTAAATGATTATATAAGCGACTTTAACGCAGTACCCAATGAAGGTTTTTGGAAACCTTATGGAGATAATAATCAAGGGGTAGATTTTTTTACCGCTCGTGGTTATATCTCTTTTCAGGCCACCAAAAACATCAATCTACAGTTTGGCCATGACAGATTTTTCATTGGAAATGGGGAGCGCTCTTTAATATTGAGTGATTTCGCAACGGGTTATTTATTCTTAAAAGCAGAAACCAATATTTGGAAACTAAATTATACCAATCTTTTTGGATTACAAACAGCTGATGTAGTACTAAGAGGGAACCAATTATCAGGTACACAATATCAGTACCCAAGAAAATTTTTATCGCTCCATCACTTAAGCTATAATATTACAGAAAATATTAATATAGGGATTTTTGAAGCCATCATGTCTGGTGATTCATCAGTTGCTCAAAACCCTATAGATCCAGTTTATTTTAATCCTATTATTTTTTATAGAGCTCTTGAACAACAAGATGGCAGCTCCGGAAATGCTTTGGTAGGAATGGACTTCAGAGCCTTATTCTTAAAAAGATTTAGTCTATACGGCCAATTAGTATTAGATGAATTTTTGATCGATAACTTAAGACAGGGAGGCTGGTGGGCCAATAAATGGGCAGTGCAAACAGGTTTGAAATATTTTAATGCTTTCGAAATTCCTAATCTGGATTTACAAGCTGAATATAATGTTGCTCGACCTTTTACCTATGCCCATGATTCAAATTTCACCAATTATGCAAATTATAAACAACCATTAGCTCATCCTTTAGGAGCCAATTTTGAAGAATGGGTAGCTACTTTGCGCTATCAAATTACACCAAGAATTCACTTTCAAGCTAAAGCAGTAATGGCAGAATTTGGTACTGATACTACACAAAACAATCATTTTGGAGGAGATATTTTTAAGCGAAATAATGCTCGCTATAGCCATATTAACCCAGGTACTGGTAGTAGGTGGCAGTTTGGGCATACAATAGGGCAGGGTGAAAGGAATAGTCTAAGTTTTGTGAAAATGACATTGAGTGTAATGCCTTATCATAATGTATTTGTGGATTTGAATTACAGCATCCGAAATCAAGATAGCCAATTTGGAAATAATAACAGTGAAAATAATTTCTATGGAGTTGATTTACGCTGGAATATTCCAAAACGAGAGAACCTATTTTAAAAGCTTTGTGGGTTTAATAAGAAGAAAAATCAGGTAAACTACTTTTTGATTTCAGACTTTTTTGCCATATCGTAACCTTCTTTGAAGGCACTTATATATTTCTCTGTATTCACTAAAAGATGAGTTGCAATTACTGAGATTAAACCAATAAAAAGGCCAATAAGGTAATCTTTATTAAATTTTTCATTTTCTATTTAGTGATGGTTCAAGTAACAAAACTTAAAAAATGCTGATTTTCAAAAAATCATTAAAAATAGTTAAAACAAATTTTCGCAAAAAAAATGTCTGACCTCTTTAAAGTCAGACATTAAGATTTTCCCCAATTTTTGGGAGATTTATTATTTAACTATAAGCTATTAAATCTTTCAAAAGCTGCTTTTTCTAGCTCTTCTCTCGCATCTGGATGTGCAATAGAAGTCAAAGCTTTGGCTCTTTGCTTCAAGTTTTTGCCATAAAGGTCAACTACCCCGTATTCAGTCACAACATAATGAACGTGAGCTCGGGTAGTAGTTACGCCTGCTCCTTCTTGTAAGAAAGGGACGATCTTACTGACTCCTTTTTTAGTAGCAGCTGGCATTGCTAAGATTGCTTTTCCGCCTTCAGATAATGAGGCTCCTCGAATAAAATCCATTTGTCCACCAACCCCTGAAAATTGCATTTTACCAATTGTATCGGCACAAACCTGACCAGTTAAATCGATTTCTATGGCTGAATTAATAGCCGTTACTTTTGGGTTTCTTCTGATAATTGCCGTGTCATTGGTATAGGCAGCTTCTTTCATGTGCACCAAAGGATTATCATCCATAAAGTCATACAGTTTCTGTGAACCTACTGCAAAGCAAGTCACGAGTTTGCCAGTTTTGACTTCTTTTTTGCTACCGTTAATTACACCGCTTTCTACTAATGGTAAAATTCCATCCGAGAACATTTCAGTATGAATACCCAAGTTTTTATGGTTGCCTAAATTTTGTAGTGCCGCATTCGGTATGGCACCTATTCCCATTTGAAGTGTGGCTCCATCCTCTACTAATCCGGCAACATGGGCTCCAATTTGTTGTTCAATTTCAGAAGCTATAACAATGTCATGACCATGAATAGGTTCATTCGCTTCGATAGCATAATCAATTTGACTTACGTGTATGATTCCATCTCCATGAGTTCTCGGCACATTTGGGTTGACTTGCGCGATCACCAGTTTTGCGGTTTGAATAGCAGGAATTGTAACATCAACTGAAACACCTAAAGAGCAATATCCATGTCTATCAGGAGTCGAAATTTGAATAAAGGCTACATCTAAAGGCAAAATATTTCTTCTGAATAGCCAATGCACTTCGCTTAAGAAAATGGGAATATAATCACCTCTACCAGCTTGAATTGCCTTTCTAACATTTCCACCCACAAAAGCACTATTGATTCTAAATGATTTATGATAAGGCTCTTCCGTATAAGCTGCCCTGCCTTCTGTATGCAAGTGCATCACCTCAACATTTTCCAAAGATTGATATCTATTAGCTAAAGCATCTATCAAAGTTACTGGAGTCATGGCTGCTCCTTGAATGAATACTCTATCGCCTGATTTTACGTGTGAAACGGCCTCTTCAGCTGTTACTATTTTTAATGAATTGTCCATATTTCTTGTTGTTTTGCGATTGCAAATTTACTATCCATAAGATAAGTATTCTTGAGCAAAACCAATGAAAAGAATGATTTATGTCAGGGTTTTTTACCATGCATAGAAAAGGTGATGACGCAGATTTATAGCGTATCAATAAAATGAGAAATTTGATTGCAGAGACATCTTAACAGTATCAAGTAGCAAGTATCTTGATTTCCTGCTTCTAGCTTCTAACTCTATAAAAACCTGTTTATATAATTTTAGGGTGATATTTTTCTCCATTTTCACTAAATTTGAAATAAATCCATTTTTAGCATGAGTGAACAGCCATATTTTAACTTAAAAACCGAGTTACTTTTTCCTTTTCAATTTCAAATTTTAGGCTATGTACTCCTATTTGCTGGGCTGGCGCTCATAGTTATCAATATTTGGGCTAGTATTATCTTCATTTTGCTTGGGGGAGCAATAGTTTCGGCTTACTCAGGAATTGAATTTCAAAAAGGTAAATTTCGAGAATATAATGCTTTCTTTTTCATTAAAAATGGTAAGTGGGAACCTTTAAATAATATAGAAAAGATTTTCATTAAGAGCGTTAAAGTTAGCCAGAAATTATACGGCAGAGCGAACCAGAGCTCAACTATTAGAAATGTTGTTTATAAAGCTTTTTTGAAGTTTGAAAATGGACAAACCATATTTTTATACGATCACAAAAATAAAAGCAAAGTGGAAAGTAAACTGAAGGAAATATCCGATTTTCTAAAGACTGAGATTATTGATTACACTAATTAGCTACTTTGGCTTTGCTGATTAACTCTTCAATCCAAGACTCCGCTTCTTCTGAATTTGAGAATATTTTATAAGGAACGGGTTGGTTCTGAAATGAAAAAATCATTTTTAATACTGCTCTTATAGCCATATTTGGAGTAACGTATGCGGTTCCTCTACAATAAGTCTGAATCATTTTCCAATGTTGACTAATCCAAAAAGCTTGCTTTTTCTGAAGCGATGATTTAGGTATAACTGCCTTGCTAGCATCAAAAATAATGGCTAATGCTTTCCTGTCATCATAGCAATTTTCAAGATCCTCTAAATACTGCTGAAAATTTTCATCTGTGCTTTTCTCTCCAGTGAAAGTAACAGTAATGATTGGTTTTCTAGAAGAATCAACTAATGCGTATGGCTTCATTTTAATTAATGATGTAAAATATAAGTAACTACGTAATGTTATGAATGTTTGGATTTGAGAATAATTTCTTGACGATTTACAACTCCTTTATTTTAGTATAAATTATTTTTAACTTTCCAAGTGGTTAATAAAATTGTGTTATGAATAAAATTGTAATTATTATCTTGGTAATCTTATTACCAAAAATTTCTGTTGCCCAGCTTCAGTCTTTTGTTTTTGAACAGAAAGGATATGCTAATGAGAGCCTAGAAAAACCTTATGCATATCAAGTTAAGTATCAAGTCGCACTTTCTAATGATAGCGTTTATGTCTGGGCTGATGATTTGGAATATGCTTTCAGGCATCATAAATCCTTAAATCAATTAACTTATTTTTTTACAAATGAGACTAATGATTCCTATGATGAACTAGGATACTTTTTTGATGAATATCCAATGGCTACTGCTAAATTGGAGATTACAGGAAGAAAGAAGAATTTTTTAGCTTATGAAGCTCAGGAAATAGAATTGACCTATAAGAAAATGAGACTTTTGGCATGGGTAACAAACGAAATCAATGCTAAAACTACTGTATATCCGTTTAAAAATGCAATACATAATATCGGAGGGAAATACCCACTCATTTTTGATAATTTACCAGGCTTCGTAATGAGTTATCAGCTTTTTATGAAGGGTAAGCTATATATAGAAAGTGAAATTTTGAAGGAAGAAAAGATAGAAGAATTACCTAATCTTAAAAAATATACTGAGAGTTGGCTGCCTATAGAAGATATAAAATGGGCTTCAGCCTTAAAGCATAGAAGTAATTCTTTGATAAGCGTGGGAGAAGAATTACCTGATTTTAAAGCATATTTAATTGATGGATCCGAATACAATGCTTCAGATTGGGAAGGATATGTAAAAGTTTATGATTTCTGGGGGTTGTGGTGCCCTGGCTGTAAAATGGAAATTCCTTTTTTAAATGAAATAAAGAAACAATTCGAAGGAAGAAAAGTCAAATTTATTGCATTTGCTACAGATGATATTGCTACTCTTCGTCATTACAAAGCACTTAAACCTTTTGATTATGAAATAGCATATCATGCGGATTATGTAGCGAACAAATTAGGTATTTATGCTTTTCCACAAAGCTTGGTAATTTCAAAGAATAACCAATTAACTTATATGCCTGAGACCACTTTAGCAAAAGAGCTTATTGGCGAAGAGAAAGTTGAAAAGGAAAAGCAAAAATTTATTAACGCTATAGAGCAAGCACTTGCTAATTAATAAAAAAGACCTCTTTTCCAAAATCATAAAATTTGAAAAAGAGGTCTTTTAATACTCCCTCAATAGGAAAATGGCTTAGCCCAATTCGGCCACATTGAAGAATGAATCATCCTTAGCAGGCAATTCAGTTTTCCCCATCAAATATTGATCTACTTCCCTGGCGGCTTCCCTTCCTTCTGATATTGCCCAAACTACCAAAGACTGTCCTCTTCTGGCATCTCCAGCAGTGAATATATTTTCTACATTCGTTTTGTAGCTGTTGGCTTCTACTGTCCCAGCTTGGGTTTTATTCACTCCTAAACTATCTAATAAATGATTTTCAGGATGTGTGAAACCAATAGCTAGTAGTGCAAGCTCACAAGGTACATCTCTTTCCGTCCCTTGGATTTCCACCATATTTTGTCTCCCACCTTGGTTCACCCATTCAATATCCACTAGTGTGATATGGGTCAATTCGCCTTTTTCATTTCCTTTAAATTCCTTGGTCAATACTCCCCATTTTCTTTCACCACCTTCTTCATGAGAAGAGGAAGTTCGCAAAGTCATGGGCCATAGCGGCCACGGATCACTTTCTCCTCTGTTTTGAGGAGGCTTCGGCATCAATTCCAATTGTAAAACAGAGCTTGCATGTTGTCTATGAGATGTTCCTATACAATCCGAACCCGTATCGCCACCACCAATCACGACTACATTTTTTCCTGCAGCAGAGATTTTATCTTCAATAGTATCACCAGCAACTTCTTTATTTTGCATGGTCAGGAAATTCATAGCATAATGAATGCCATTTAATTCCCTTCCAGGGATAGGTAAGTCTCTTGGAACTGTCGAGCCTGTACAAATCACAATGGAGTCAAAATCCTCTTTTAGCATATCAGGATTAATATTTTTGCCGACTTCAGCATTCACTTTAAAGCGAACACCTTCTTCATCCATGATATTTATTCTACGCTCTACGTACTGTTTTTCCAATTTGAAATCAGGAATGCCATAACGTAATAAGCCACCAATTCTGCTTTCTCTTTCAAAAACAGTAACCCAATGTCCGGCTTTATTTAATTGATCAGCAGCTGCTAAACCAGCTGAACCAGATCCGATAACGGCCACTTTTTTACCTGTCCTTTCCTTAGGCGGATTAGGCTTAATATAGCCTAATTCATAGGCTTTTTCAGCTATGGTTTTTTCAATATGCTCAATGGCAACAGCTGGTTTGTTAATTCCCAACACACAACTTGCTTCACATGGAGCAGGGCAAATTCTTCCCGTAAATTCAGGAAAGTTATTGGTAGAGTATAGTATTTCAGCTGCTTCTTCCCAGTTTTCTCGATAAACAGCATCATTAAATTCTGGAATAATATTACCTAGCGGACAACCCGAGTGGCAAAAAGGGATTCCACAATCCATACATCTAGCTGCCTGCTTTTTGGTTTTCACTTCAGGAAATGGCTGATAAATTTCCTTGAAATCTTCCACTCTCTTTCTTGGGGATCTGCTATCGGGCAACTCCCTATCAAATTTTAAAAATCCGTCTTGCTGTCCCATTTATGCTACAATTTTTTCGTTCTCTTTTTGTTTTTCTGCTTTTTTGGCTTCCAAAATGCGTTTGAAGTCATAAGGAATTACCTTGGTGAATTGCGGTAAATATTCCTCAAAATTTTCCAGTACTCTTTTTGCTTTTGGGCTGCCTGTTGCTTGAGCGTGATAACTAATCAAAGTTTTTAATTCTTCAGGATCTTCATCAGAAGGGCTTTCCAGACTTACCATTGCTTGATTGCAATTATCTTTAAAAGCTTTTTTCTCATCCAATACGTAGGCAATACCGCCACTCATTCCGGCTGCAAAGTTTTTACCTGTTTCACCAAGAACCACTACTCTTCCACCCGTCATATATTCACAGGCGTGGTCTCCAACTCCTTCTACCACAGCTCTAACTCCCGAATTTCTTACTGCAAATCTTTCTCCCGCCATGCCATTGATGTAGGCATAACCAGAAGTGGCGCCATAAAAAGCTACATTTCCAATAATAATATTCTCGGATGCATCAAATGCTGAATTTTTAGGAGGATAAATGATTAGTTTTCCTCCAGATAGTCCTTTTCCATAGTAATCATTGGATTCTCCCTCTATTTCAAAAGTGACTCCATTAGCTAAAAAGGCCCCAAAACTTTGTCCTGCAGAACCTTCAAATTTATATCGGATGGTGTCTTCAGGAAGCCCTTCTCCTTTATATTTTTTACTGATTTCATTGGATAAGATAGCCCCAACCGCTCTATTGATATTTCGTATTGGGAAAGTTTCTCTCACCGGTTTTTGACTGTCCATTGCATCTTTAGCAACTTCCAATAATTTCCAGTCTAAAACTTCTTCCAATTCATGTTCTTGTTCAATTTGCTTGAATACACCCACTTGCTCAGGTATGTTTTCTTGATAGAGAATTGGACTTAAGTCTAAATCTTTCAATTTCCAGAAAGGCACATCATTTCTTACTTTCAGCACTTCAGAATGGCCTACCATTTCATCTATCGTTCTGAAGCCAAGTTGTGCCATGATTTCTCTTAAATCTTCGGTTAAGAATTTGAAGAAATTCACCACATGTTCAGGATCTCCTGTGAATAATTTTCTTAATTCTGGGTTCTGGGTGGCAACACCAACAGGACAAGTATTGGTATGACATTTCCTCATCATAATACAACCTTCCACCACTAAGGCAGCGGTGGAAATCCCCCATTCTTCAGCACCGAGAAGTGTTGCAATAGCTAAATCTCTACCGGTTCTCATCTGACCATCAGTTTGTACCGTAATTCGACTCCTCAAATTATTTTTTACCAAAGTTTGATGGGCTTCTGCCAAGCCTAATTCCCAAGGCAATCCGGCATGGCGAATAGAACTCAGAGGTGATGCACCCGTTCCGCCATCTGCTCCGGAAATCAAAACTACATCTGCATTGGCTTTAGAAACTCCAGCGGCTACAGTTCCTACTCCTGCTTGAGAGACTAATTTTACATTAATCCTAGCAGCTCGATTGGCATTTTTTAAATCATAAATCAATTGCGCCAAATCTTCAATGGAATAGATGTCGTGATGAGGAGGAGGTGAAATTAATCCTACACCAGGAGTGGAATGTCTTACCCGTCCGATCCATTCATCTACTTTATGACCTGGTAATTGACCACCTTCCCCAGGTTTAGCTCCTTGAGCCATTTTAATTTGTAATTCATCGGCATTGGTCAAATAATAACTGGTTACTCCAAACCTACCGGAAGCCACTTGTTTGATGGCCGATCGCTCCCAGTCTCCGTTAGGTTTTACCTCAAAGCGCACTTCATCTTCTCCGCCTTCACCGCTATTACTTTTCGCACCAATCCTGTTCATGGCAATAGCTAAAGTAGAATGAGCTTCATGTGAAATTGAACCAAAAGACATTGCACCAGTCGCAAATCTTTTCATGATTTTTTCAGCGGGTTCTACTTCTGATAATGAAATAGGAACCCGTTTTTTGAAATCAAAAAGCCCTCTTAAAGTCAGGGTATCTTTTACCTGATCATTAATTTTGGAAGCATATTTTTTATACAGTGAGAAATTTGATGTTCTTGTAGAATGTTGCAATAAGTGTATGGTTTCTGGATTGAAAAGATGCTTTTCACCTCTTAATTTCCATTGGTAAACGCCACCAACTTCAAGGCCTTTTCTCACTTGCTCGTTTTGAGGGAAAGCTTGCAGATGTCTTACCAAAACTTCTCTTGCCAAGCCGTCAAAATCAATTCCTTCAATTCTGGATATGGTACCAGTAAAACATTTTTCAATTACAGTAGAATGCAATCCTAATGCTTCAAATATTTGTGCACTTTGATAAGATTGCAAAGTACTGATGCCCATCTTGGATAAGATTTTCAATAATCCATATCCAATGGCTGTTTGATAATTGGCAACGGCTTCTTCTTTGGTGATATCTTCACCCAATAGCTTTTTATCATGTAAATCTTCAATGGACTTGATTGCCAAATATGGGTTGATAGCACTTGCTCCATATCCAATAATGGTAGCAAAATGATGAGTTTCTCTCACATCTCCCGCTTCAATTACTAAACCTGTTTTTGTCCTTAAATTGAGTTTCACCAAATGCTGATGTACTGCACCTGTTGATAGTAAAGATGGAATAGGAGCATGATTTTCATCAATATTTTTGTCGGAAAGGATCAAAACCACTTTTCCATTATTAGCAGCCTCTTCTGCTTTTGTACATATCGCATTTAAACCTTCTTCCAATCTTCCCGGAGCTCCATCAGCTTTGAAAACACAATCGATGATTTCAAAATCGAAGCCTATGTCTTTCAGATACATAAACTTAGCAATATCGGACTGGAGCAAAACAGGTTGAGAAATATGCACTTGTTTAGCGTGTGCTGGAGTTTCTTCCAAAATATTTAAACTTTCCCCAACTCTTGTGAACAAAGACATCACCATTCTCTCACGAATCGGATCGATTGGCGGATTACTTACTTGGGCAAATAACTGTTTGAAATAATTGGCGATATGTTGGCTTTGCTTACTTAAGATTGCCAAAGGAGTATCTGCACCCATTGAGCCAATCGGTTCTGTAGCACGAACTGCCATATCAGCCAAAATAACTTTTAATTCCTCAGAAGTATAACCATAGGCTTTTTGTTTCCTCAAAAGAATATCACCTGAAATTTTCTCAGTCTTAATTTCAGGGGCAGGTAAATTTCTTAATTTTACTCTATGCGCTACAATCCAATCTTGATATGATTTATTAGCGGTAACGCCTTGCTTAATTTCTTCATCGAACAATACTTTTTGTTGTTCAATATCAGCCATCAACATTTTTCCGGGCTGTAATCTTCCTTTTTGAATTATATCATCAGAAGCAACTGGTAAAGCTCCTGCTTCAGAGGATACTATTAATCGACCGCTTTTGGTAATGCAGAATCTTGAAGGCCGTAATCCATTTCTATCTAATGTGGCGCCTACTTTTTTTCCATCTGTAAAAATCAGAGCGGCAGGGCCGTCCCAAGGTTCCATTATGGAAGCATGATATTTATAAAATGCCTTTCGGTCTTTGTCCATCATGCTGTTATCTTGCCAAGCTTCTGGCACTAACATCATTAATATATGCTCCAATGGACGTCCATCCAACACTAACATTTCTACTATTCCGTCTAAATTAGCGGAATCGGAATGTTCAGGATTGGTTACGGGCAATAATTTTTCCAACTCGCCATCCGAGAAAACTTTAGAATCAAAATTTGCTTCTTTAGATTTCATTTTAGTCACATTACCTCGGATGGTATTGATTTCCCCATTATGCGCTATAAACCGGAAAGGCTGTGCTAATTTCCAGTTGGGGAAAGTATTAGTGGAAAAGCGAGAGTGAATGATCGCAAAAGCGGATTTAAAACGCTCATCCCTTAAATCATCAAAATATTCTCTCAATTGATTGGTTCTCAATTGCCCTTTATAAATAACTGTGTTAGTAGAAAGGCTACATACATAAAAGGCTTTATTATTTCCTTGTACATTGTGCCCAATATAATGTGTACTGTAATTTCTGAGGACGAATAATTTACGTTCTAATTCATCAGCACTTATATCCTTTTCTGGCTGTATAAAGACTTGTTCAATTAATGGCTCTACAGGTTTAGCACCAGAACCAGGTACTTTTTCATTAACTGGTATTTCTCTGTATCCTTTTATTTTTAAACCTAATTCTTGAGCATAATCATCAAGTACGGCTTTACATTCATCCGCCACCTTTATCATTTTAGGGAAGAAGAAAATTCCAGTTCCAACTGCTTTATTTTTTTCCAGTGAGATGCCAGCATCTTCTGAAGTCCATTTAATGAAATGCTCATCAATTTGTAACATGATTCCAGCTCCATCACCAGTTTGTTTATCTGCTCCGGTACCGCCACGATGTTCCATATTTTCCAACATATCCAGCGCATCCTGAATGAGTTGGAATTCCTTATTTCCATTAATATTAACGATTGTGCCTATTCCGCAGGCATCATGTTCAAAAGCTGGGTTGTAAAGAGAATTATTGTGCATAAATTTGATAGTCAGTCAATTGTAAATTATAATTTACTGATAATTACTAATCCAAAAAAGTAAAAATTGATGGAATTTAGTGTAGATACTTAGTGTCTAAATTACACTAACTAACTTTCATATGCAAATTTAAGCTCGCTGAGAATTTTAAAATTTGGGCATAAAAAAACAGCCCTATGCGATTTGAAAGAGATAGGGCTGTTTTTGGGTAATAAAAAAAATATTATTTTTTTGGCATCAGTTTTACGATTTTTCCTGAACCTTCCACTGCAACGTAAATAAAGCCATCAGGGCTTTCGGCAACATGCCTTACTCTTCCAATGCCTTCGAGCAGTTTTTCTTCTTTCACATAATTTCCATCTTCATCCAACACCACTCTATCTAAGTATTGAAATTTAAGTGAGCCTAAGAGGATATTATTTTTCCAGTCTGGGTAACGATCACTTGTCACAAATGTCATTCCGCAAGGAGCGATTGAGGGATCCCAATAATGAACGGGTTGCACCATACCCTCTTTTTCAGTTTCGTCTGTAATAATGCTTCCATCATAATCAATTCCGTAACTAATTTCGGGCCAGCCGTAATTTTTAGCTTTTTTTACAATGTTTAATTCATCTCCCCCTTTCGGACCATGCTCATGTGCCCATAATTCACCAGTTTCAGGATGAAATTGCATACCTTGAGGATTTCTATGGCCGTAACTCCAAATACTTTGTTCTGCATCTGGAATTTGGACAAATGGATTATCTTCAGGGACATCTCCGTTTTCGTGCAGTCTGTGGACTTTTCCATATGGATTTCCTACGGATTGTGCATTATCCATTTCACCTCTTTCGCCTATAGTGAAAAAGATATAGCCATCTTTAAAGTCTATTCGAGAACCAAAGTGTACACCAGATTTTGTTTTTGGAAATGATTCGTAAATAAGTTCTTTATCAACTAAATTCTCGCCCTCTAATTTTGCTCTCATAATAGCGGTGCTACCACCTCCATCACCTGGCTTGGAGAAGCTAAAATAAATCCATCCATTATTTTCATAATCTGGATGTAATTGGATATCCAATAATCCTCCTTGGTTGTTAGCATAAACCTCGGGCACTCCTTTTAATTTTTTGCCAGAATATTTATCATTTTCAATAATTAAAATTTCTCCTTTTATTTCTGTCACCAACATTCTGCCATCAGGCAACCAAGTCATTCCCCAAGGGTTGTCTAAACCTTCAGCTATGGTTACAACTTCAAAATCAACTGCTGCAGTTTCTTTATCAGGTTCAGCTTGGCATGAAATGACTACCAAAAAGCTGAAAATAAAAATAATTATGATCGAATTCTTCATAGTTTATGAGTTTTGATTCATGTTATTATACCTGTTTAAATGAAATTTGTTGGATAGCTAAGCTCGATAATTAAAGAGAGATATAATAAAATTCTTAAATTGCGAAAATTATTACGCCCTTTCAGGGCTTGGTTGAATTTTAAATTTTTCAGCGTAGGGTTTCACCCCACGCTTAGGTATGCCATCCCTTCGGGACTAGATTTACCCGATTAAATACTTATTATTTCTTGAGATCAAATTATTGGAATTTGTTAAATTTCACCAATCATCAATGTGGAAAATACCTTTAAGTCCTGGAAAGGACGTAAAAGCTAGTCCCAAACATAGCGTTCATCATAATCAACCTTATACTTCTTTAAAAATACTCTGTACTCTTCTTGAAATGTTCTGCTTTGGTGATGTTCATGCTGATGCTCAATATATTCAATTACAGCATTTACTTGAGATGGATTGACAGAAAAAGCACCATATCCATCTTGCCAATAGAAATTTTTAAATTCATTACCCTTAGTTTTAATCCATTTAGAAGAATGTGATTTAACTTCTTCCATAAGCTTTGTCAAAGGGATTTTTTTTGATAGTTTATATATGATGTGTATGTGGTCAATATATCCACCTACTTTAATAGCCTGACACTCTAATCGATTACAGATTCCTCCTAAATAGGCATGTAATTCTGGCTCTATTGCTTTTTTTATTAAAGGCTGTCTATTTTTAGTACTGAAGATTATGTGTAGATAATTTTGTATGAGTGATTGTCCCATATCCTATGTGTTATGCCTCTTTATGTATTGGTTAAATATTAAATTTTTCAATAGGTTTCATCCCTTATTAAGTTGCCACAGCTTCGGGGTGTCTTATCTAATTAAATACTAAATGTTTCTTTAATTTAAAATTTGGAAATTTCTGAAATTTTCCAATCATAAATTTGGACATATGCTTTAAGGCCTGAAAGGCCGTCATATTATAACACAGGGTGAAGCCCTGTGCTAAGAAAAAAACAACCCATAAGCCCTGAAAGGGCGAAATACTGCTTTACTTCACAGATTAATTTTATCATCCATTATAAATACTCTCAATCTCCTTCTGATAATTATTTTCAATTATCTTTCTTTTTAAACTCAATTTGGCAGTTAATTCATGGTTTTCAACTGTCCAGGCTGTTGGCAACAAAACAGTTTTTTTGATTCTTTCATATTGAGCAAATTGTTCATTAGCTTTATCAATCTCTTTTTGAAATTTATCAATGATGTTTTGCTGTTTTACCATTTCTGCATCAGATGAATATGCTATGCCCTTATGGTGACACCATTCCCTTAAAGCATCAAAATTCGGAACTATCAAAGCACCTGGGAATTTTTGCCCATCACCTACAACCATAGCCATTTCAATCAAGGTCGATTCTTTTAGTTTATTTTCTATGTATTGAGGAGCAACATATTTTCCACCTGATGTTTTGAACATTTCTTTTTTACGGTCGGTAATTTTTAGAAACTTGCCATTTACCATTTCCCCTATATCACCAGTATGGAACCATCCATCTTTATCAATTACTTCAGCCGTTTTTTCTGGTTGATTATAATAGCCTTTCATAATGTTGGCCTTTTGCCAGAACCTCACCATCTTCAGCTATCTTAATTTCAACTCCAGGTAAAGCAGGTCCAACTGTGCCAATTAACATATCTTCTTTATTATATCTGTTGAACGCAATTCCAGGAGAGGTTTCGGTTAATCCGTATGCTTCTAAAACAGGAATTTGTGCGGACCAGAAAATGGTAGCTAAGCGAGGTTGAAGAGCAGCTCCACCAGAAGCGATTAATTTGATGTTTCCACCCACGGCTTCTCTCCACTTACTAAAGATAAGTTTATTGGCTAATTTCAATTGAAAGTTGTACCAAGCACCTTGATTTTTATTTCGATCAAATTTATGTCCTAAGTTTAAAGCCCAGAAAAACAATGATTTTTTAATCCCTGAAAGATCCATTCCCTTTGCCACAATTTTATCGTATATTTTTTCCAAAAGTCTTGGAACTGTGGTGAACATATCCGGCTGAACCTCTTTCAGGTTGTCTCCAATTTTTTCGAGATTTTCAGCATAATAAACCGCTACGCCTCTATATAAATAGAAGTAAACACTTGTTCGCTCAAAAATATGGCAGAGCGGCAAAAAGCTTAGTGATTTTTTCAAACCCTCTACATCCAGGTTTTCATTTACAGCTTTTGCATTGCTCAACACATTTCGATGGGTCAGCATTACTCCTTTTGGATTTCCTGTGGTGCCAGAAGTATAAATCAAGGTAACTAAATCTTCAGGCTCTACAGCATCACGGTAAGGCTGTAATTCCGTATCATCTGTTTCCCCACTTTCTTTAAGTTCAGTCCACTGTGGAATACCTTCCAATTTATCGAAAGAATAAATGTTTTTGATAAAATCGAGACCTTCTGAAGCTTTTTTAACTTTATCATAAAGCTCCTGTTCTTCAGCAAAAACATATTTTAAACCGGAATCCTCAAAAATAAATTTATAATCTTTTGGTGTGATGGTAGGATACATTGGTACACTCACCGCTCCAATTTGCTGTAAAGCTAAATCGATAAAATTCCATTCAGGTCTATTGGATGAAACTATTCCAACTTTATCATTTTTGGCTAATCCTAATTTAAGAAACCCCCGTGAAATGGAATCAACTATATTGATGACATCATCTGTACTATAACTTTTCCAATTGCCGTCATATTTATAGGAAAAAGTATCCTTAAGTGGGTTGTTTGCTTTCTGGTAGCTTAATAAATCAAACAATCGAGTAGGTTCCATAGTAGTGCTTTTTTAATTTCACATTAATATAAATGAAAAAAGAGCTATTGACACTCAAAACGAAAGGAAATTTTAATTTTTTTATAAAATTAAACTAAACCTTACAAGCTCATGGAAGTTATCAATAGGTTATTGATATAAATTCATATTTATTCAATATATTTGATAACATCAAAATGTAATAACCATGTTTGATTTCAAAAAAACCAGTATTATAATATTATTACTAGGTGCATTTTGTGCATTTGATGTTTCAGCCAAAGAGAAAGAAGAAAAGAATAAAGATAAAGAGGAGGTTGAAGCGGAGCCTGATAAGAAGAAGTGCGAAAAAACGGATTCTTTAAATCAATTAAACGAAAAATTAATAGTTAAGGATAGCCTTGATCAGCAAAAACATAATGCTCCAAGTTCTATGTCTTCAATGTCATATAATATCCTTTTCCAAGTCATTTATAGATATAGTTTTAAAGAAATTTTTGATTCTCCAGCTGCATCGGAGATTGTGACGAATTAAAATTTCAAAATTATAATCAAATTAAAAAGGCATCCACTTTCTAGCGGATGCCTTTTTAATTATTTCTATCTCAAGTTTTACTTAAAACTTTTCAATATCAGCAAAGAAGAAACTTCCTTCAATTTGTGCATTTTCATCTGAATCAGATCCGTGAACAGCATTTGCCTCAATAGAAGTAGCAAATATTTTTCTGATGGTACCTTCTTCAGCATCCGCAGGATTAGTAGCTCCGATTAGTTTTCTGAAATCTTCCACTGCATTATCTTTTTCTAATATCATAGCAACAATATTGCCTCCTGACATATAAGCAACCAAGTCTTTATAGAAAGGACGTTCTTTATGAACCGCATAAAACTGCCCAGCTCTTTCTTCGCTTAATTTTGTCATTTTCATAGATACAATTCGGAATCCACCTTCCTCTATCATTTTGGTGATTGCGCCTATGTTATTTTCACCCACTGCATCGGGCTTAATCATCGTAAATGTTCTGTTTCCAGCCATTGTGTTAAATTTATTGATTTGAATAATTTATGATGCAAATTTAAAGGATTAATCTGATATGAAATATTATATTTCCTTAAACTCAATATGAATTCTTTTTTTTCGCATAGGCTCAGTCGTTTAGTCGTTTGTTTTTCATAATTTTCTTGTCAACTTTGCAAATCAATTTAATCCCCACAGGGTTAATCTGATTCATGCAGGATATATTAAAATTAAAAGAGGTATTAGAAACACCTCAAAATATTGTAATTACAACCCACCAAAAGCCTGATGCTGATGCATTGGGGAGTAGTTTGGGAATTTATAATTACTTAATCAAGACAGGGCACAAGGCTACTGTGATTACACCTACGGATTATCCCAAATTTCTTCATTGGATGAAAGGCAATGAAAATGTCATAGTCTTTAATGAAAAAGGCAATGAGGAAAAGTCTAAAAAGTTAGTCGCAGAAGCAGATCTCATCTTTTGTTTAGATTTTTCAAACTTAAAAAGGATAAATGAATTAGGTGATGCGGTAGGAGCTTCTAAAGCGCATAAAGTGTTGATTGACCATCACCGTGATCCGGATGATTTTGCGGAATACGTTTACCATGATGTAGATTCCGCTTCAACCGCTCAATTGATTTTCAAATTGATAAAGCTTTTTGGCGATAAAGAGCAAGTAGATAGTGATACGGCAGATTGTTTATATGCTGGCATCATGACCGATACTGGTTCTTTCAAGCACCCAAATACTACTCAGGAAGTTCATGAAATTGTAGCTGAATTAATCAGTTTAGGAGCTAATAATTCAGAAGTTTCTAGACTAATATACGATACCAACTCTTTAGATCGTTTAAAATTCTTAGGCTTTGCTTTGAGTGAACGACTCAAGGTTTTTGAAAAGGAACATGCCGCTTATTTTGCTATTTCCATGAAGGATTTGGAAAAATTTAATTCTAAAAATGGCGATACAGAAGGTTTAGTAAATTATGCCTTGTCTGTTGATGGAATTACCATGGCTGCTCTTTTCACTGAAACAGAAGACGGTACAAAATTATCTTTACGTTCAATTGGTGATTTTGAAGTGAATACCTTAGCAGGAGAATACTTCAAAGGAGGTGGTCATAAAAATGCGGCTGGCGGAAAAGTTGAAAAGGGTTTAGAAGAAACAGTAAATTTATTTGAAAAAATCATAAAAGAATATTCATCACAATTACAAAACAGAGAAAAAATAGAAGTTTATGAACAATTATAAAAGCTTAGCAATTGCATTAGTATCAATAATATTTTTGGGAGCATGCAATAGCGAAAAGCAAGAAAAAACAGCCGATGGCGTAGAATACGTATTGATTGAATCTGATAATGGATCAAGTTTTGAGGAAGGTGATTTTGCTATTTATTCATTGAAACTAATTGACAGTAAAGATTCAGTTATGTTGGATAGTAAAGATGTAGGTGAATTACCTGTTCAAATCAATGATTCTATACTTTCTACAAGAGGTCCGTTATTTTCTATCTTGAAGGAATTAAAACTTGGAGATAGTATTAAAACCAAGCTAACGGCTAGTCAGGTTTTAACAGAAGGCTTCCAACAACCAGTAGCTCAAGATAAAGATGGAGCAGAAAGACTAACGGTTTACGCTAAAGCAATTCAAAAATTAGACACTGCAGGATTTATGGAATGGCAACAGCAAAAAAGAGCTGAAGCTATGGAGAAAATGCAAAAAGATGCTGAGAAGCAAAAAGGCATTGATGATGAAATAATTCAGGGTTTTCTTTCGGAAAACAATATTGAAGCAGAAAAAACAGAATCTGGCTTGTACTATATGGTTACTGAAGAGACGTCTGGAGAGAAACCAGAATCAGGTGATACAGTACGTGTAAACTATGTAGGGAAATTATTGGACGGAACTGTTTTTGATACTTCTTATGAGGATGTAGCTAAAGAATCGGATGTGTACAATCCAGAAAGAGAATACGGCCCAATTGAAATTCCAATTGGAAAAGGAAGAGTTATTAGAGGTTGGGATGAAGGCATCATGCTTTTAAATGAAGGCAGCGAAGCTACTTTATATATCCCATCAGGATTAGGATATGGCCCTCGTGGTTCAGGTGCTGTAATTCCTCCAAACTCTTCATTAATATTTGATGTTGAGCTAGTGGAGGTAAAATAATATGAAAAAAGTAATTTATCTGATGATGGCAGGGCTAGTTACAGTCCTGTTTTCATCATGTGACGAAGATTGTGAAAACTTAAGAGGGGAATGTCCTGAAGAGCAATTAGCTGAGGATATTAGCGTTATTGAGGCCTATCTAGAAGAAAATAATTTAACAGCTGAAAGAGATCCTTCATACGACTTATTTTACATAATAGAAGAGGAAGGCAGTGGTGAAAAACCCTCAAATGGTGATAGGGTTGAAGTTAATTATGTCGGCAAATTCTTAGATGGGGAAGTTTTCGATACATCCATAGAATCAGTAGCCAAAGATGCAGGAGTATACAGTGAAGCAAGAACTTATGAGCCTTTTAGTTTTATACTTGGACAGCGACAGGTTATTTTAGGTTGGGATGTGGGAATAAAATTGTTAAATGAAGGAGGAAAAGCAACTTTGATTTTGCCTTCTTATATGGCCTATGGGCCTAGAGGTAATACTTCAATCGAGCCAAATACCGTTTTGCTTTTCGAAGTGGAATTAGTAAGTATACAAAATTAAATTTTCATCAAGCATGTTCAGATATTTTATATCGATAAGTGTTATATTTTTAGGTATTATTTCTTGCCAATCAGAAATTCAATGTGACGAGGCACCAGAATTTTCAGTCGACCAAGCAAGGTTGGATGTACAAATTAATCAAATAGAGTCTTATCTTGATTCAGAAGGTATAGACTACAGAACTCACCCTTCAGGTATTAGATATTCAGTTTTAGAATCAGGCGTTGGCAATTCCCCTAACTTTTGTTCTGGTGCTACAGTTGATTTTGAAGGAAGGGTTATGGGTGAAGACGAAACTTTTGTTGATGGAATAGGAGCACAGTTTTCTTTAAGATCTAATCAGGTAGTTTCAGGTTTCAAGATTGCGCTTAGTTTAATGAATAGAAATGCCGAATATAGAGTATACATTCCTGGAGAACTATTGATTAATAAGGGTATAAGTGATGTTGTGCCTAGAAATATACCAGATGGTGAAAATGTAGAGTTTAGAATTAGATTAACCAGTTATTAAGATTTTGAAGCTTTGTTTCGCTACCAATAATGTCAATAAAATTAAGGAAGTTTCCCATCTTTTAGGTGTAGATTTTCAGCTGCTTGGTTTAAAAGATATCGGTTGTAATGAAGAACTACGGGAAGATCAAAGCACCTTGGAGGGTAACGCACAGCAAAAAGCGCAATACGTTTTTGAAAATTATAATATCAATTGTTTTGCGGATGACACTGGTCTTGAGGTAGAAGCTTTGAATAGCGAACCGGGTGTGTTTTCTGCTCGATATGCCGGGCCTCAGCGCTCAGATGAAGATAATATGACATTACTGTTGGAAAGATTAGATTCATCACCTAATAGAAATGCTCGATTCAGAACTGTTATTTGTGCATTTATTGGAGATCAAAAACACTTTTTTGAAGGGATAGTGGAGGGAGAAATAGCTAAAGAACATAACGGAGACAAAGGATTTGGTTATGATCCTATTTTTATTCCGAAGGGCTATTCGCAAACTTTTGCACAAATGAGCCTCGAAGAAAAAAATAAAATTTCACACCGATCAATCGCAGTCAGAAAACTGGTCGATTTTTTACAAACAAATTCATAAAAACAGTTTAAAACAGTAGTTTTGCATTCATGAACAATCCATTCATTGTAGGCATCACAGGAGGAAGTGCATCAGGAAAAACTATGTTTCTGAAAAGTTTGCTCGACCATTTTCCTAAAGATGAAATCTGCCTAGTTTCTCAAGATAATTATTACAAAGATCGACATTTGCAGCCCAAGGATGAAAACGGAGTGGAAAACTTTGATACCCCGCAGTCCATTGAGTTTGATGACTATGCACGTGACATCAAAATGCTTAAAGAAGGGAAGCCTGTGAGCCGTAAGGAATATACTTTCAACAATCCAGATGTAGTGCCAAAGATGTTGGAATTTAAACCTTCCAAAATAATAGTGGTAGAAGGATTGTTTGTTTTTTACTTTCCGGAATTAATAAAACTGTTGGATTTAAAGGTATTTATTGATGCCAAGGATTATGTAAAGCTCAAAAGACGGATCATGCGAGATAATTCTGAGCGTGGTTATGATTTAGATGATGTTTTGTACCGATATGAGAAGCATGTGGCACCCACCTATGAAAAATATATAGATCCTTTTAAATACGATGCCGATATTATTATTCCAAATAATAATAAATTTGATAAAGGCTTAGAAGTTTTAGTATCTTACCTTAAAAATATACGCTCATGACCAATCGCTTTGCAGTAATCGGATTAGGACAGTTTGGAGAATCCATCGCCCGAACCTTGAGTGACAGTGGTGCGGAAGTACTGGCCATTGACATCGACCTTGATAAAGTAGAAGCTATTAAAGATGATGTGGCCTATGCCGTAGCATTGGATTCCACGGATGTGAAAGCTTTAAAAGCACAAAACATTCAGGATATGGATGCGGTAGTGGTGGCTATTGGGGAGAATTTTGAAGGGCTTTTATTGACTACTGTTTTATTGTTGGAACTGGAAGTAGAGCGAATTATTGCCAGAGCTGCTAATGCTCAACAGCGTATGATTTTAGAGAAAATGGGAGTAGAAGAAATCCTTTCCCCTGAAGAAACAGTTGGTAAGACTGTTGCGGAAATGTTATTGCACCCCAATATGAAATCCTTCCTTCCCTTGCCTGATGATTATGAAATTGTGGAAATTAATACGCCAAGCAGAGTAGTAGATCAAACCATTAGCGAAATAGGCCTAAGGGAGAAATATAACCTCAACTTAATTACCGTCAAAAGACTGTACGATGAAAAAGTAGAGGGTCAACTGCAGCAAGTAGAACATATCATAGGAGTTCCCCGTGCAGATACTTTCCTCAAAGAAACTGACATCATGATTATTTTGGGTAAATCTAAGGATGTGAATAAGTTTATTGAGGTGAATAAGTAGATTCTGCTACTGGAGCTTTTCCAAAGTTTAGAACTTTGGAAAAGTTGGTTAAAATATTTTTATCCCCCCCCCCTATTTGAATACATATATTCCTTCATTTCATTTAGATTGCTTTTAAGGGATTTTATTTCATTACAAAGCTGAGATATTTCAGTTTCATCAGTTTTGGCTTCCTCTGATTGAATTGACTTAAGCAAATCAATGTAATTTATCCTTAATTCTTGACAGATTTGTATTAATTCATTTAGTAAGATATCAGACTTGTGATTTTCAATTCTGTTGAATTTACTTTGGCTAATCCCGATGCTATCAGCAATAAATTGTTGGCTAATGCCTTTTTTAAGGCGTATTTTTCTGATATAATCTCCTAAGGACATGACTTTAAGGTTTTAGTTCTAATTATTCAAATATAAATAATGTTATTTAAATATGAATAAAACGCGTAATATTTTTTTAGTTATTTGTGTATGTTTAACTATTAAATCTTAAAATTATGAAAAATTTGAGTATTGAAAGAATGGAAAAAGTACAAGGCGGACAACTTGAATGGCTTGGGTGTGGTGCAGGTATGGCCCTTGTGGTTCTGTCAGTAGCTCCAACTGGATTGAATATAGCAGCATTTGCAACAGGTGTCGGTGCAATTGCAGAATATTGCTAAAAAGTGTTTTAAATACCAAATAGACAGTCAAGGGTGAGATTTGTCTCACTCTTGACTGTTTTATATAAAATGAAAATTAAAAAAGACTTATTTTTAAATATATTATATTCGATATTTTTTGCAATAGTAATTTTATCAAATAATTCATCTCTGCATATTTTGGAGGAGCCGATTGTTTTGATTTTAAAAAATTTTATACTAATCGCAATTTTGTTGTTATGGATGAAGGCATTATCAAGAAATAATGATGGCATTATATTGGTTGCAATTAGTTCATTGTTAAATAGAAACCTCATTAAGTCTGGCTTTACCTTAATCAAAGATTTTATTGAAATTAAAATTGGTGTTTTCATGCTAATATTAGCATTATACATCCTTTTTTTCGACAGTGTGGGTATAGAGAATTTAGGAGCTTTTTTGATTCAAATCTGTACAGTTTGCTTATATACTTTAAGTATTTATTTAATTGGTATAGCTTATTTTAAAATCTCACTTGATGATTGGAAGTTTATATTACTGATTTTCGGTCCTTATTTTGTGTTCTTTATAATGTATGAAATTCTAGCCTTGGAGAATACATTATATTTTGCATTAATACCGAGTAATTTTAATATTCTTACTAGTTCATATTCAAGTTTCTCGTTAGAAAATATTATTATTATTTCATTGAGCTCAGTAATTTTATTTGTAATGACGTTCAGCATTTTCACTTCAATTAGGAGGCTTTTTCTTGGTAAAAAATATTTTAAACTTCCTACTGAAAAAATGAATTGAGTATCGTAGCGATATACAAATGTCTGTTAAAGCTTGATTTTTTTATGAATTAAAACGATCAAAAAACCTCTACTATGGATTATTAGATTATGTTTTATTGCGCAAGAATGTAGTGCCAAATTAAACCTTGATTGATGTCCAAATATGCTTTTTGTGATAAGTCCTTAGCCTAATAATTTGCTTCAATGCAAATAGAGAGAATAATGAGTTCAAAAATTGCAAGTGATGAGATGTAAAAGTATGAAGGAAAATATTGTTTTGCGAAATACGATTCAAATAAGAACCAATATGAATTGAGCTGATCTTTAATAGCAGAAAAAAATATGATATATAAATACTTTCTTTTACTGATAATTCTTTCTATCGGTTCTTTATATTTTATTGAAACCTATCTGATGACAGATGAAATCTACATTCAACATTTGTTTAAACAGAGCAGTATTGAGAAAATTGATGAAATTCTCTCACTTAGAGCAGAATGGTCGTGGCTAAATTTTTTAATAGTACCCCTAATACATATTATAAAAGTTCTACTTATTTCTTTTTGGATTTTATGTGGGATGATCATTTTTGGATTTAAATCTAATTTTAATTCAATTATTAGAGTAGTACTTGTTGCTGAGTTTGTGTGGTTGCTACCTTCAATAATTTTAGTCTTTTGGTTTGGATTAATCGATACTTCTTACACTTTTAGTGATGTCCAAACTTTTGCCCCACTCTCCTTACTTATTCTCTTTGATGCATCTCAATTAGAATCCTGGCTAATTTATCCCTTAAAATCCCTAAATCTGTTTGAGGTTATTTATCTTTTAGTTTTAGCTCTAGGCATAAAAAAAATCATAAAAAAAGATTATGATTCAGCTTTAAAATTTACTTTACCAGTATATGGTTCAGCTTTAGTGGTTTGGATATTATTCGTAACCTTTTTATCGATTAATTTAGGGGCCTAATGAAAAAGAAACTTCTTCTTATTATCGGGCTATTAGTGATTGGCCTTTTATCTTGGATGGGTTATTCAAGTGTTCAAAAGTTAAATCAAAAAAGTAAGTCAGAGGTAATTATTCAAAACCTTAATTCCTTGACCAAAAATCTGGGTTTAAATAAAGCAAATACTGACCAATCTACCATTTTCATGTATTTCAATAGTGATTGTCATTTCTGCCAAAGGGAAATGAAAGAGATTGGGAAGAATAAAGCAAAGTTTCAAAATTATAAGTTGCTGTTGGCCTCTTTTGAACCTATGGAAGAAGCACTTGAATTTCTTCAGCAATACAATCTTACACAGCATTATGTTGAAGTTAATCCTGATTCATTGACCAAAACTATTAGGGGTGGTGTACCCCAGACGTTTATTTATAAAAACGGCTTACTGCAAAAACATTTCAAAGGAGAAGTGAAAATAGAAGCTGTTTTGGAAGTTTTGGAGTGAAGCAATAATTATTGGAACTGTATTTTATCAAAACCTGCCAGGTTTTAGGTTTAAAAAATGTATCAGTTATTTAAAGAAATCTAGAATTTTAATGCTGGCAAACCTGACAGGTTTCATCACTGAAAGATATTTAAAGAATCCAAATCAATGATTAAAAAACTCAACCAATATTTCGTTCAGCAACACGGTCAATCGGATTGCGGTCCTGCCTGTTTGGCTTCTATCATCAAATTTCATGGGGGTGAGCATAGTTTGGATGAAATCAGAAGGATTACGGGAACCACCCAAACAGGTACTAAATTATTGGGTCTGTTTCAAGGAGCTAAGGATTTGGGTTTTGAAGTAGAAGGCTTAGAAGCTGAATCAGTTGAAAATTTAAAAGAGCTTGATTCACCTGCTATTCTACATGTAATACTGGAGAACAGATTACAGCATTATGTGGTTTTTTATAGCTTTCAGGGCGATCAATTAATCATAAATGATCCAGGAAGAGGAGTAGAACTATGGTCACAAGAAAAACTACAAGAGGTATGGCAGTCCAAAGCTTTGCTTAAACTTACCCCAAATGAAAAATTTGAAAAAGTAAAGTCCAAAAAGAAAAAATATGAGAACCTGTTGAGTTGGGTAAAAGAAGACCTCAATATTTTATTGGCAGCACTTTTTTTAGGTATTTTAATTGCTATTTTTTCCTTGGCTACTGCTATTTTTAGTCAAAAGTTGATTGATGTCATTTTACCTACCAAAGAAGTCAGCAAACTCGTTATAGGATTAGTTTTATTTGCCTTGATTTTATTGATTAAGATGGGGCTAAGTTATGTCCGATCTACCTTTTTGATCACACAGAGCAAGGATTTTAACAATAGAATGATAGGGTCTTTTTTTCAATCACTTTTAAATATTCCCAAACCCTTTTTTGATTCCAAAAAGACAGGGGATATGGTAGCACGGATGAATGATACAAGACGCATTCAATCAAGTATAAGTAATTTAATCGGCAATCTTTTAATAGAGTTTTTAGTCATCATTATTTCGCTAATAGGTGTTTTTGTTTATTCCTGGCAAGTAGGGATAATTGTTTCTATTTTTATACCTCTTTATGGATTAATCCTATGGCGATTGAATAAGCCCATCATTACTGCCCAAAAAGAAGTAATGAGTGCTTATGCGCTCAATGAAGGAAACTACATAGATGTGATTACAGGCATAGCAGAAGTAAAGACAACTGGAACTATCAATCTTTTTCATAAGGCCACTACCTTTTTATATAAAAACTTTCAAGACCAGATATTTAAATTAGGTAAAATTCAAGTAAAGTTTGGCTTGCTTACAGAGTTGGCGGGGATATTACTCGTAGTAAGTGTAATATCTTTAGCTTCCTTTTTAGTTCTAGGAGGAGATCTTTTAATAGGCTCTTTGGTAGCCTTATTGTCTCTATCTGGTTCTATAGGCCCGTCTTTGACTAAAATCGCTCTTTTTAATATTCAGTTTCAGGAAGCTAAAGTAGCTTTCAATAGAATGGAGGAGTTTACAGGTATAAAAACGGAAGATAAGGGGGCAAAGGAAATTGAAATCGAAAAGATCGATAATTTAACTGTTGAAAACCTAAGTTTTCATTATCCTGGTTCATTAAATTTATTGAACAATATCAACATGAAAGTAGAGAAGGGAAAAATCACCACGCTATTGGGAGAAAGTGGCGTGGGTAAAAGCACAATTTTTCAACTCGTACAAAGGTTTTATGCACCATCGGATGGATTCATAAAAATAAATGGAAACTCCATCGAGGATTTAGAATTAGAGGATTATAGAAAATTAATAGGAGTTGTCCCTCAGGATATTAAGGTTTTCAATAATTATTTACTTTTTAATATTTGCTTAAGTGATACCCCTGCTGAATTAGAGAAAGTAGTCAAATGGTGTAAAGAATTTGGCTTTGATCGCTTCTTTGAAAAATTCCCTCAAGGTTATATGACACTATTAGGGGAAGAAGGAGCTAATATTTCAGGAGGTCAAAAGCAGTTAGTAGGATTAGCCAGGGCACTCTATCGTAATCCTCAATTATTATTGATTGATGAAGGAACTTCTGCTATGGATAGAAATACAGAGCAATTCATATTAAATTTATTGCAGCATTTAAAAAATGAAAAGACCATTCTGTTTGTGAGCCACAGAATGAAAGTAGCTGGTTTCTCTGACTACATCTACATATTGGAAAATGGTAGTATCACCAGCCATGGTGAACCGCAAGCTTTAATTAAAGAAGAGAACTTTTTTAGCGAGTCTGTAAATGAGTTGATTTATTGAGATGAATATGAAATCAATTTAACATTTTAAGCTTTAGGTGGTTCTTTGAGAAACCTTATCTATTAAATAAAGAGCCATGGAGAATATCACCTTTGTAAAAATCCTTTTGTTTATCGTATCTGGATTGATTTTTATTTTTGACGTTAAAGCGGGTTTTATTTCCTTGATAGTCATGCAAGGCACTATACTATTATTGGAGTACAGAAAAAGAAAATTGAAAGAATAAGTAATTGGGTGGATATTCTGGTCAAACGTTCTATTGATTTAGTTAAATTAATATTTTTCTGTAAATTGAATTCAGCCTTATCATTTACAGAACTGATACATGAGATATTTAATTACTGCTTTTCTATTCCTATTCTTTAATTTAACAATATTAGTATCTCAAAATACCAAGCTCGAATACAAAGAAATCAGTGGAGCTTTATTATCCAAAGCAGATTCCTCCACTATTCCCTTTGCCAATATTCATTTAAAAGGCACTATGTTGGGCGCTCATTCTAATGAAGAAGGACAGTTTAGCTTTAGTTTTCCAATTAAAGAAAAGTACGATACTGTAGTGATTTCAAGCATTGGCTATGAAGATTTGGAATTGCTGGTTGCCAATTTAAAAAAGCAAGAGTCAAATTACTATTTAACCCCAGAAAAAGGGATGCTTGAAGAAGTAATAGTTAGGCCTGCAAAAGATACACTTCGAGCTATTGTAGGCGAGGCCATAAGGAAAATTCCATTTAATTACGCTCGCAGAGCCTTTCTTCTAAAAGGTTTTTATCGCGAAATGGTAGTGAGGAACAATAGCTATGTTCGTTTACTAGAGGCAGCAGTTTCCGTACAGGATAATGGTTTTGATCTGCCTTATAACAAACTAAAAATCCGACTGGACGAATTGAAAAAAAGCGAGGATTATATAGATTACAGTTTCTTTGAAAAAGTTTATAAATACTTCATGGGAGAGGATGAAAACAATTTGTACAAGTCTTTTGAGTTTGATGGCATCAGAGGATATAACCGAATTGAAGAATACAAATTATTAAATGATATCCACCGTAGATATGATTTTGAGTTAGATTCGGTTATTCAGTCGAGTGAAGGATTGATATATGTTTTAAGCTATTTCTCTCCTTCTTTCCACCTTGGAGGCCTTCAATCATTCGGAAAAATATATATTAATGCTGATGATTTTGGAATATTAAAGTTGGAATTTAGTAGTCAATTTTTCGCAGTTGAAGGTTCCAATGAAGCTAGATTTAATAAGGATCAAGAGAAATTGTTTTTGAATAGTATTTATAAACAATCAGTTGTGTCGTATAGAAAAATCGGCAAAAAGTATTATTTAAGCTATATAAAATGGAAAGCTCCAGTAAAGGATGCGTGGCAAACAGAAACGGAAGAAGGTGAAAGTGCCGTACAGTTTTATAATGCCGCTTTTTATGTGACGGATATAAAAACGAGAAGAAGAAACTTTAAAAGAATTAAGTATAAAGAAACGATGGCTGTGGATGAAGACTTATTTGATGTCGAAAAACCTTATAATGAAGTCTTTTGGAATAATTTTAATTCGGTGATATTGGACCCAAAGCTCAAAAAGGCTCAGGAAGATATTAAACGACTGGAGAATAATTGATTTTACAAATAATAGAGCATGAAAAATCCGCATTCGTATTTAAGATTAGTCGCTGTTTTAGGCGTTTTTACTTTGTTTCTTTTAAAAGTATATAATCTCTGGTATTATTTGCCTTTCTTGATTTTAGCGATTTACTTATCATATGTTGAGTCAAAAAAATCTAATAATAAAGCGGGTGCACTGGTAATCATATTAGCGATAATTTTAATAATCATTGTATTATTCACCTACAGGTCTGCTCCGGAACGATAGCCGTTACGAAAGATAAATTTGGGAATTGCTAGTATGTATAGCCCCAATACTTTATTTTTCCGTAATTAACTTAATCAGTAGGGTTTTTAAAATGGGTTAACAATAATTATATTAGGTAGTTCTTCAGATAATAATTCCTTTAACTGAAGAAACCATGGAAAATATAACCCTAGTCAAAGTCATACTTATTCTAGTATCTCTAGGCATATTTTTTTTCATTGATACTCAAGCCGGTTTTGTGTCTTTAATTGTAATGAATTTAACTGTTATTATTTTAGAATACCGAAAAAGGAAAATGAAATAGTATTTTTATTATTTAATAATAGTAGTTCTCTTAATTATGATCAATTAAATCTAATCATTTTGGATATTACCTATAACATAGATTATTATCCATCTCCTTTCTATTAATTTTTCTTAAATTGCTCCTCAGCCAAATTTTTTAATCATCATGAAACAAAAAGTAGCCTTAGTTTTAGGAAGTGGTGGCGCCAGAGGAGTTGCCCACATTGGCGTAATTGAAGCATTGGAGGAAAATGGATTTGAGATTTCTTCTATCTCAGGATCAAGTATGGGCGCTGTGATTGGAGGACTATACGCTGCAGGAAAAATGCAGGAATATAAAGAATGGGTTACCCATTTTGACAAGATCGATGTTTTTAAACTCCTGGATTTCACTTTAAGCCTGCAAGGAATTGTCAGGGGAGAAAAAGTATTCAAAGAAATGCGTAAGCTGTTGGGAGAGTACAATATAGAGGACTTTTCTATTCCTTTTACTGCTGTTGCTTCTAATATAAGAACCCAAAAGGAAGTGCTTTTTTCAGAAGGAAATTTGATGGATGCTTTACGCGCATCTTGTGCCATCCCAACGGTTATGACTCCCGTTTACCATGAAAATGAAGAAATAGTAGATGGTGGAGTGCTAAATCCCATTCCTTTAAATAGGGTAAAAAGAACTGATGGGGATATCTTAATTGCAGTGGATGTAAATGCTGCCATTCCTTTCGAGAAAAAAGTAGCGGTTACTGCTGAAGAACTGAAGCAAGACGAAAAGAACAAGCAGTTTTTGGAGGATTTTACTAAAAGAATTAGAAAATTCTTCCCATCTAATAGTTCTAAAGAAACACAAGCATTCCCCAAAAAATTAGGTTATTTCGATTTGCTCAACAGATCTATAGATTTAATGCAAGAGAAAATGACCAATTTGCAGATGGAAATCATTAAGCCTGATATGTTAATTCAAATTTCTAGAAATTCTTGTGGCACATTTGAATTTTATAAAAGCAATGAGTTAGTAGAATTAGGAAAAACTGCATTTGAAAAATCTTACGCCCAATATAAAAATGGAATGGAAACAACTCAATAATGAATTAGGCAATATTGACCTCTATTGGTTGGATTTTATTATGAAAGGACATTTACCTGAGCATGCTAAAATTTTGGATGCCGGTTGTGGTGAAGGAAGAAACCTAACTTACTGTTTTAAGAATGGTATGGATGTTTTTGGGATTGATCAAAACCCTGAAGCTATTCAATTTTTGAAGCTTATTGCCAAGCAATATAAAATAGAAGATATAGATGCACGCTTTCAAGTCATGAATTTGGATAAAATACTTTTCCCCGATTCTACTTTTGATGTGATCATTTGCAGTGCTGTCTTACATTTTGCAAAAAGTAAGGAGCATTTTGAAAAGATGATGAATGAACTGGTCCGCTTGTTAAAGCCAAAAGGTAAGATTTTTATTCGAACAATGACCGATCGTTATTTTCCTGACGAGGTCATCGGTTTAAATCAAGGAGTTTTTCAATACCCAAATGAGCAAATTCGATATGTAGTAAATGCAGATGCTTTCGTTGAGAATTTTCAGCAACATAACATCAAATTAATAGAGCCTTATAAAGAAGTAGTGGTCGAAAACAGGCATACAATGGGTACTTTTATGTTTAATAAACAATAATAAAATTCGCTTTATTTTATTACATTGTGTTTAGGGGATCTATGATTATCAATATTGTTTAATTAATCTTCAACAGCTTAAAAATTACAATTTTTATTCAAATAATACATCCGCAAGAAATGTTTACGTCTTGACTAATTAAAGAAATTTCGAAAAATAAGTATATTTACTGATTATCAGTATGAAAAAATATTCATTTCGAAATATAATATTGAGTGAGGGGACTCACATAGAATCTGAAGGAGATTATCGTAAAGCTTTATTAGTAGGGGTTTGTTGCTTAATTCTAACTTTTATAAGTACGGTAAATGGCTTGCTCAATGTTTTTCTTTGGGATATTTCATTAACCCCCTCTTTCATGGTGGGCATATTTGGAGGGCTCTTCGGTTTCCTTCTAAATCGTTTTGGTAAATATGAATTAGCAAAGCATAGTTTATTACTTATTGCTATATTTTTTGTTTTTATTTTCATGTCCAATGAAGGTAAATATTACGGCTCTCAACTTTATCTTTTCCCAATTTTAGTTGCTTCAATTACGCTGTTTGGCTATAAAAATATAAAAGTTTGGTTGTTTTATGGCTTTGTTGCTTTTTCTTGTTTTGTGATTAGCGAATTGACAGCATACAAAATTGTGAAAGTTGATACTATAAATGAGGCTAAAGAAGATAAAATTTACTTTTTAAATTATCTCTTTACTTTCGTGGGCTTAACAATAGTAATCTATTTCCAAGTAAAATTACAGTATAAATCTGAGCAAAAAATCCTGGAGCAAGACAGGAAATTAAAAGAAAGTGAAGAACGATTTCGATTAGCAGTTGAAGGCACGAATGCTGGTATATGGGACTGGGAAAACATTAACAAAGATCAACAGTGGTGGTCACCTAAATTGTATGAATTATTGGGTTATAAACCAACAGAGTTTTCACCAGATCAGCATAGCTTTAAAAATCTATTGGCAGAAAAATCAGATTACCCGCGTTTGGTAAAGGATTTTAAAAGACACCTTCAAAATAAAGAACCTTTTTCTGTTGAATATAAATTGAAATGCAAGGATGGTTCTTATCGTTGGTTTCAGGGATCTGGCCAGGCAAAATGGTCCAACGATGAAAAGCCAGTCAGAATGGTAGGTTCATTGGTTGATATCACAGATAAAAAAATAAAAGAGGAGGAAATAAAAGAGAAAAATCAGCTTTTAGAGCAAACTAATGCTGAATTAGACAGATTTGTTTACAGTGTTTCTCATGATTTGCGAGCTCCGTTAAACTCTATACAAGGCTTAATTAATATTGGAGATACAACCGAAGACAGCCAGGAACTAAAGCAGTTGCTTGGGATGATGAAAAATAGAGTTAAAAAACTTTATTCATTTATTGATGAAATCATCAGCTTTGCTCGAAATACACGTACTGAAATTATCAAACAAAATGTAAATATCCGTGATTTGGTAAAAGAAACTTTTGAGAACACTCAATATCGTGAACTATCTGCTGACATTGATTTTCGCATGAGAATTGAAGAAGATATTATAATAGAAACTGATAAAGGAAGACTTGGAGTTATTTTTAATAATTTAGTGGATAATGCTATAAAATATCACCGGCATGCAAATCCAGGTAAATATGTGGCGGTTCAAACAGAGTTTGCAGCTAATAATATTTTAATTAAGGTGATAGACAATGGTCAAGGAATTCCATTTGAGGCTCAATCAAAAATATTTGACATGTTTTTTAGAGCATCTGAAAATTCTAAAGGTTCTGGCTTAGGGCTATATATTGTTAAAGATATGGTGGAAAGACTAGGTGGATCTATAGATCTCCAATCCGAAAAAGGAGAGGGAACTACTTTTACCATTAAATTGCCAAAAGCTTAAAAACTTAATCATTCCTTTGAAGTTCAACGTGAAATCAAAAAGAATTTTATTGTAAATCTTGTTATTAGCTATTGCTTAATACTGATAATCAATCAGATATAAATTTCTCTTCTCTAATTGCCTAATAGGCTCTATTTAATTTATCTTTGCGGCATGGCAAAGAAAGAACAAACCCCAGAAAACACACTTTTTAAAGATATAGTTGCTCACGCTAAAGAATACGGTTTTGTATATCCTTCAAGCGAAATTTATGAAGGTTTACAAGCTGTTTATGACTACGGCCCTTATGGAGCAGAATTAAAGAAAAACATCAAAGAGCTTTGGTGGAATACCATGACCCGTTTCAATGATGATATTGTCGGTTTGGATTCTGCTATTTTTATGCATCCTGATACCTGGAAGGCATCTGGTCACATTGAGAGTTTCAATGACCCGATGATTGATAATAAAGATTCCAAGAAAAGGTACAGAGCGGATGTTTTATTGGAAGAAAAAGCAGCCGAATACGAAAATACCGGAGATCAGGAAAAAGCAGATGCATTATTGAAAAAAACAGGGCAGTTACTAGAAGCAGAAGATTTAGAAGCTGTTAGAGAGTTGATTATTGCTGAAGATATCAAATGCCCCATTTCAGGCACTGCTAACTGGACTGAAGTTCGTCAGTTTAATTTAATGTTCTCCACTCAAATTGGCAGTGTTTCGGATGGTTCCGGAAAAATTTATTTAAGACCTGAAACCGCACAGGGTATTTTTGTTAATTTCTTAAATGTCCAAAAAACAGCTAGAATGAAAGTACCATTTGGGATTGCCCAAATTGGAAAAGCTTTCAGAAATGAAATAGTTGCACGTCAATTTATTTTCAGAATGCGTGAGTTTGAGCAGATGGAAATGCAATTTTTTGTTCGCCCTGGTGAAGAAATGGAATGGTATGAGAAATGGAGAGATATGCGTTTAAAATGGCATAAAGCCATCGGAATAGCAGATGAAGATTTAAGATTGCATGAGCATGAAAAATTAGCACATTATGCAAATGCAGCAGTAGACGTTGAATATAAATTTCCATTTGGTTTCAAAGAAGTAGAAGGAATCCACAGTCGTACGGATTTTGATTTAAAGAGCCACCAAGAAGTCTCCAAAAAGAAATTACAATATTTTGACCCGGAGGTAGGGAAAAATTATATTCCTTATGTAGTGGAAACTTCCGTTGGGCCGATAGGTTGTTTTTGATGTTGTTCTGCAGTGCCTTTAAAAACGAAGAGACTGGGGAAGGCGATAAAGTTAAAACAAGAACTTATTTAAAGCTGCACCCAGCCCTGGCACCAGTTAAAGCGGCAATTCTTCCATTGACTAAAAAAGATGGTTTACCTGAAAAAGGACAAGAAATATATAAATCGCTGAAAGGTGAATTTAATGTGGTTTATGAAGAAGCGGCTTCAATTGGTAAGCGTTATACTCGTCAAGATTTGATTGGTACACCATTCTGTATTGCGGTGGATCATCAGACTTTAGAGGATAATACTGTGACGATAAGACACAGAGATAGTACAGAACAGGAGAGAATGCCGATAAGTGAATTGGAATCATTTATTGCGAAAGCGACCTCATACAATAGAATTTATGAGCAATTATAAATGTATTTTATGTGCATAGATTTTGTCTATAATCATATGTAAACAATCAATTTAATTAATCGTAACCTATTCTTAAATTTGTGGTTCATTTAAGTACAAGGATTTAAACATAATTGAAATGATAGAATTAGCAGAAGATAACTTACAAGAGATAGTTGATGGCAATGAAATGGTAATGGTGCAATATGGTGCCACTTGGTGCGGAAACTGTAAAATCACCAAACCTAAATTCAAAAGAGTGGCAGGAGAAAACGAAAATATAAAGTTTGTTTATGTGGATGCCGAGAAATTGCCAAATTCAAGATCGCTAGCTGAAGTTAAAAACCTTCCAACCTTTGCGGGTTTTAAAAACGGTAAATTAGTGAATTCAATATCAGGAAATAAACCAAGCATTATAACAGATTTATTAGATGAGGTTACCAATAATTAAGCATGTTGTAGAATTCATCGAGAAAAATGATGAAGATTATGTGGTGGAAACCATGGATCTTCTGGAAGATTTGATTGAAGCTAAAGGAATAAAAGATGAAGAACTGGAAGTAATCGGTGAACTGCTTTCCAATTTTTCAGGGGCTTTGGAAGTAAGCAAAGATGTTAGATCGGGAACTCCAAAAAAGGAAGCTTTAAATGGTTTTATGAAACGAGTAATGGGGTCAATCGATAGTTAAATCATAATTGTAGTAGAAAACATTCCGGTGAATACATGAATAGTTTTCTTAATAAAGATTTATGGTTAAATATATGAAAGCACAATCTCTTATTGGAGGTTGTGCTTTTTCATTTTATTCAAAAAAATATTTCAAATATTCTTTAAAAATTAATATTTATCTGCTTTTGTGTTCAGTATTTCTGCATTCTATCTTTTATAAGTTTTATTTTATCGATAAAAGTATTTGATTTACAGAAAATAACTTCCTAATTCAAATTGCATTAACTACTTTTCAGCTTGGATACTAAATAAATATAATGAAATGAGCATGAATATTTGAGGGAAAGTTTATACCAAAATGCCTGATAAATATTAATTGCGAATCATCCTGAAAATTTGGGACAAGTTTTGACATTTAAATAACAAACTTATGCATATGAAAAAGCTACTATTCAATTCCCTATTAATCATTTCCTTGCTATTTGCTGGAGTTAAATCTCAGGCACAGTATACAGGGGATACTTTTGCAAAAGCAAAGGAAAGTAAAACAGCTAATTTAACTTACGTCTATTCTGAAGCACCTGGCTTTGCTGCAAATATTGGTGGTGAAGTTAAAGGAGTATGTGTAGATGTAATGAGTGATTTCGAATTTTTCCTTTTAGATAACTATGGAATTACAGTGAATTCCACTATGAAAAAGGAACATGCTAATAATTTCACCTCTTATTTAGATGCGATTAAAAAATCATCTAATGGAGTATTTGGTTTAAGTAATACCACTATCACTCAAAAAAGAAAAGCATCTTATAACTTTAGCCCTCCCTATATAACTAACATTGGCATGATGCTAAGTAATGAAGCACTTCCTACTCTAAATGACATTAGTAAAATTGCAGACGTTTTTGCTGGTAAAAAGGCAGTTACGGTAAAAGGATCTACCAATGAAGAACAAATCCTACAGATCAAGAAGAAGTATTATCCAAATTTGACTATTGAATATGTTAATTCTTTTGAGGAGGCAATGAACACTATAACCAACAGTACCGATTACTTTGCCAATCTTGATTTCACCTATTACTTAGATGCAACAAAATCTAAAAAACCAATTAAAAGACATCCCGCTGGCGACCAAACGGCCGAAGAATTCGGAATTGTAATGCCAAAAAATAGTGACTGGGCTCAACCTTTTCAGGAATTTTTAACTGAATCATACAGGACTAGCCCTAGTTATAGAAAAATTATTGCTAAGCATTTAGGGCGAAATGCTCTTCAATTATTAGATGCTGTAGTACAGGAAAACTAATAAAGCAAAAAGCCTCCTGCTTCTCAGCATGGAGGCTTTTACTTACCAAAACATCAACCATTCACTATGAATTAAACTATAACTACTTAATCTTAAATTGTAGTATTTAGTTCCTTAACTTTAATAAATATTTTCTGTGATTTACTTTCCATAAGTAAATCCACATTTCTCATAGCTATAGGATCAATATTTTCTTTTTGAAAGCTGTGTAAAAGTTTTCCATCATAATTATAGATCAACACATCAGCCTCCTGCTCCATATCACTGATAAAAAAGACTTCTTCTTCCATATCAGCTTTAACTTCCTTGATTAATTGTTCATCAATGGACACTTTTTCGTCATTTGCATATACACTTCCAAATGCAAAAATCATTGCTAAAATTACTACTGCCCTTTTCATATTGTTTTGTTTTAGGTTCTTATATAGGGTTGACGCAGAATATTATCAAAAAGTTGCTTCCTTTTTTTAATAAATAATTTTGTCTATGTACTATACGTGTAATATTTAAACTAAAAATGTATTTTTTATTCAATACTAGAATATATTGTGTTTGTTTTATATTAAAAAAGTTTATTCTGTTTACTGATTAAGAAATGATTTAAAAATAATTATTTACCTTAGATGTCTTCTATTAAATTTTATGTCTGAAAAATTTAATTTATCAATTATCTCTTTTGAGTAAAGAGGTGAAAATCAGTCATTTATAAGCTGTTGGATAATTATTTAAATTATGAAATATTAATAAAATTGGACTTAAAAATGCCTCTTAAAAAAATACATTGGTTTAGGTTATTTAAACATATATTTTTCATTGTTTTCATTTTTAGATTTTGTATCCTTTCAAGAGCTTCTATTTGCTTCTTTTTCTTTGCGGAATAAGCACCATATTTTTTTCATTTATGTAAGAATAATTGAATGTTAATACTAAATTCTTGATGGTTTAATTCATAAAACCTAATAATTTTAGAGGAGTTAATAAAGAGTCTACTTTTTAAGAAATTTATATATGGATAAGCCTAATTCGTTTAAAATACCCAATACAAGTCAAAAAAGAATTGTCATAATAGGAGGAGGTTTCGCTGGTATTACCATGGCTAAAAAATTTGCAGGTCATGATGTTCAAGTTGTATTACTCGATCGCCATAATTATCATACTTTCCAGCCTTTACTTTATCAGGTTGCCACAGCTGGACTTGAGCCCGATTCAATTGCTGGCCCATTGAGAAAGCTATTAGAGAACCACAAGAATATATTTTTTAGAATGGCTACCGTTTCTAAAATTGATCAAGAGGAAAGCAAAATCATAAGTAATGTAGGGGAATTATCCTTTGATCACCTTATAATTGCGGCTGGTTCCAAAACTAACTTTTTTGGTCAAAATGAAAAATTTGAAAAGGCGTTTCCACTAAAGCAAATTCCTCAAGCCTTAGATTTTAGAAGCCATATTCTTCAAAATTTTGAAGAGGCAGTTTTAAGTTCAGATGAAGAAAAGATAGAACGGCTAATGAATATTGTTATAGTAGGTGGAGGCCCAACGGGTGTGGAGTTGGCTGGTGCCTTAGGAGAACTTAAAAAGCATGTGTTACCAAACGATTATCCCGACTTAGATTTTAGCAAACTTAATATTTACCTTGTAGAAGGAATGGATAGGCTTTTGGGTGGGATGTCAGAATTTGCGGATAAAAAGGCGCAAAAATATCTCAAAAAATTTGAAGTAAATGTTAAGCTTAACACTATGGTGGATAGCTATGATGGAGAAAGAGTTGTTTTTAACAATAAGGAATCTATTCCTGCTGCCACTTTACTTTGGGGAGCAGGTGTTATGGGAAATGTAATTGACGGGCTGTCCGATCAAAGTGTAAAGAATAGTCGATATAAAGTTAATAACTATAATTTAGTGGAGGGTACCCAAAATATCTATGCTGTAGGAGATATAGCCTTAATGGAAACGGAAGATTTTCCTAAAGGTCATCCTATGTTGGCACCTGTTGCCATGCAGCAAGGAGAAAGGCTGGCAAAAAATATCTTAGCTTCTTTAAAAGGAAAGGAACAAAAACCTTTTAAATATTTAGATAAAGGAAGTATGGCAACTGTTGGTCGTAATAAAGCAGTGGTTGATTTACCAAAAAACCTTCATTTTGGAGGCTTTTTTGCCTGGTTTATTTGGATGTTTGTTCATTTGATCTCGATTGTTGGTTTCAGAAATAAAATTGTAATTCTCAGTAACTGGATATGGAATTATTTCACCTATGATAGGGGGACTCGCTTAATCATTCGCCCGTTTGTTCCTAAAGTAAAGAGCCAAAAGGATAAAACATAAAGTGGGATCATTTGATAGACGGTTTCTTAAATCTCCAAAAAGAAGCTTATTTTGTGATGAATATATAAATGAATGATCCATTTTTTGAGCCAGACTTGAGATGAACAAAAAGGTACTGTATTGGACGCTTCAAATAGTTGGTTGGTCTGCCTATGGCTTACTCAATATTTTTTTAGCATACTTTGGAGAAAATCTTTCTACTCAGCAGATAATTGTCCAGCTCATTCTTGTCCCTTTTTATATTTGCCTCACCCATATTTATAGAAACTTTATTATTAGAAACGGTTGGCTGAAGATAATTATTCAAAAACTGGTAGTTAGAGTAATCATTGCCTGCTTTATTCTCAGCATTATTAATTACGGTTTTTTATTTGGGCTGTCATCATTACTAGGTTTTCTAGACCCTGCTTTTGATCTTAATCCTAGGGTGATTTTTCTAAATATTCTAGCCTATTTGATCTTGTTCTTTCTTTGGTCATTAGTTTACTTCATGTATCACTATGTAGAAAACTATAATCGCTCATTGAAGTTTGAGGCTGCAATGAACGAGATTGAATTAAATAATTTAAAATCACAGCTTAATCCTCATTTTATATTTAATGCATTAAACAGCGTGAGGGCTTTAGTAGATGAAGATCCTGCAAAAGCAAAGAATTCTATTACCCAATTGTCAAATATCCTTAGAAACTCATTAATATTGGATAAGAAAAGATTGATTAACTTCAATGATGAATTGAATACGGTCATCGACTTTTTAGCATTAGAAAAGATTAGGTATGAAGAACGACTCACTACAGAGTTTGTAATTCATCCTGATTCTTATAAATATCAAGTACCGCCTTTGATGATTCAGACTTTAGTAGAAAATGGAATCAAGCATGGTATTTCAAATTTAACTTACGGTGGAAAGTTATCAATAGAAACTCAGGTTGATGATAAAAAATGTTTGAATATATTTATTAGAAATTCTGGAAATTTCAAACTTGACAAAAGAAGGAAACACAAAGGCTTTGGAATAGAAAATACAAAACAAAGATTAAAATTAATCTTTGATAAAGCGTCTGCGTTTAGTATCAAAAATGAACAGGAGGGCACGGTTTTAACCACTGTAAAAATCCCTCAAATCAGTTATTGAAAATTTTAATTTATAGATATGAAGGTATTAATTATTGATGATGAAAGGTTGGCTCGTAAAGAACTGAGTAATTTATTAGCTGAATATAAAGATATTGAAATATTGGGTGAAGCAGCTAATGCAGATGAGGCAGAAGAAATGATTGATAAGTTAAATCCAGACTTGATTTTTTTAGATATTCAAATGCCAGGCAGAACAGGTTTTGAATTACTGGAAACCTTAGAGAAAACGCCTAAAGTAATTTTCACCACAGCTTATGATGAATATGCCTTAAAAGCTTTTGAGTTTAATGCTCTTGATTATCTTCTGAAACCGATAGAACCAAAAAGGTTAACAGAATCAGTAAATAAAATCAGAAAAGAAGTCGAAGCGCAAGAAGAGCAAAGTAAAAAAAGCAATCAACTCACAGTAAACGATCAGGTTTTTGTTAAAGATGGAGATAATTGCTGGTTTGTGAAATTAAAGGATGTTCGCTTATTTGAATCTGATGGGAATTATATCAAAGTCTATTTTGATAAAAACAAACCAATGATTCACAAATCATTAAATGCCTTAGACGAAAAACTGGATAACAAACATTTCTTTAGGGTGAGTCGAAAGCACATCATCAATTTGGAATGGATAGATGAAATTGAAACCTGGTTCAACGGGGGCTTAATGGTAAAACTTAAAGGTGGAGATAAAGTAGAAGTAAGCCGAAGGCAGGCTACCAAATTTAAAGATTTGATGAGTCTCTAATCCACCAAAAACAAATCCGAAGCCAATTTATCAGCTAAAAGCCTGCCTTTTAAAGTAAGCTTTAAATGATGGCCTGCTAAAATGCAAAGTCCTGAGCTTTTCCACTGCTCAATTAGGGGTTTTGCATTTTTTATTAAATCGTAATTTAATTCATTTTTCAAATATTGAAGATCACAGCCCATTGAAGTTCGCAAAGAAGTCATTAAATATTCATTGATGCGATCTTCAGTGGTTAACAAATCCATTTCAGCTGGGATTTCATTTTTTTGGATTGCCTTTAAATATTTTGCATTATTAGAGATATTGAATTGCCTGTTTTTTCCATCATAAGAATGAGCAGAAGGCCCAATTCCTAGGTAAGGCTTTTGTTGCCAATAACTACTATTGTGTTTTGAATAAAAACCGTCTTTAGCAAAGTTGGAAACTTCATAATGTTCATAAGCTGATTTTTGCAAATATTCAGCTAAATATAAAAACTGCTCCGAGGCATAATCTTCTGAAGCCTCAGTTAATTTTCCTTTTTGTTGCCATCTTCCAAAAACCGTATCAGGCTCTATGGTTAAGCAATATGAAGAAATATGAGGAGGTTGAAAATCAACCAAGGTTTTTAAATCTTTTTCCCAAATTTCATGAGTAGCAATAGGGATTCCATAAATTAAATCCAGACTAAAATTATTGAATTCACTTTCCTTTATCCACTCCAGACATTGAAAAGCTTCCTTGCTATTGTGTGCCCTGTTCATCCATTTCAAAATTTCCTCATCGAAAGATTGAATGCCCACACTTAATCGATTGATGCCATTTTGAAATAGCATCTGCAATTTTTCAGCTGTGATATCATCAGGATTCGCTTCAAAAGTGATTTCAGCATCTGAAGCTATAACATTATGTTGTTTAAGCTTATTGAGTATGGATTTCAAGTGACTTTCTTCAAGAACAGAAGGCGTACCCCCACCAAAATAGATGGAATTAACTATCTCACCTTCCAGATAATTCTGCTGAAGTTCAATTTCTTTACAGATTGCTTCCACCATTTCGTTTTTAATCGCCATATTGGTGGAAAAATGAAAATCACAGTAGAAGCATGCCTGCTTACAAAAGGGAATATGTATGTATATACCTGCCAAAATTAATGCAAATCTAATTCGAATTTTACAGAAGTACCTGCTACTGCCTCTCCTATATTTTACAGTGACTTCAATTTCTTTAGCTCAAAATTCAAGTGACAGCCTATACCAACAGAAAAAAGGAATCCAAGATTCCTTAATTAAATCAGGTTATTGGGAAGCCAAAGTTAGTATAGATTCGCAAAGCAATCTACAAGTTGAAAAGGGAAGTGCCTATTATTGGAAGTCTATTGAAGTGACTGAAGATAAATGGTTTACTAAAACCTCACTAGTAGATAAATTAAATGGAAAAATTGCCAATCAATTTATTTTAAATAAAAGGATAAATGAATATGTAAGAATTAACTATCACAGAAAAGGCTATCCTTTAGCAAAGGCTAATTTATCAATCGATAATTTACAGGGGGATCAAATTGAGGCAAGCATAAATATTATATCCCAAAACTATATTCTTTATGATTCATTGATTTTAAATGGCGATGGTCAATCTATTAATCAAACTTATTTGAGTAATAGATTGGACTTGAAATATGATCAACCTTTTGATATAAAGGAATATCAAAATATTTCAGATAAAATAGATCAATTGGAATTTATCAGCTTGTCTTCTTCTCCTGAACTAGCTTTCGCAAATAATAAAGCAAAAGTGAGTCTCGATATTAAGAAAGTAAAAACTAATCAATTTGATGCTATAATAGGTGTGGTTCCCGAGGGTTCACGTACTAATTTAACTGGCCAAGTGGATGCCCGCTTGAGAAATTTATTTAAAAGAGGGGTCGGAATGGATGTGTTTTGGCAGAAATATTCAGCCAATTCTCAATTTCTGAATACTAAAATTCAACAGTCCTATGCTTTTAGAAGCCCTTTAGGGATTAATTTTGGATTTGAGCTTTTACAAGAAGATAGTACGTTTCTACAAACTAATTTACAAACAGGAGTTCATTACCCAATATGGAAAGCATTGCAAGTAGGGTTATCCTATCAGCGTTTTACCAACAATATTTTACGGGAATTTACGCAAGAGGAGATTACCAGCCTCAATCCATTACGAAGTTCAACGGTTAATGCGGTTTTGATTAATTTGGAATGGAAAAGTCCCTTAACTTACCCACAATTAAAAGATTATTTTTTTTCTAATATAAACTTAAGTTTTGGCCAAAAAGAAATTACAAATTTCTCATCCTTACCTACAATTTGGCAAAACGTTCCTGAAAATAGTAACACCATTAGTGGTGGCTTTAAAGTTCATTTGCAGAAAGTTTTAGGCCAGAGGTTTTTAATTGAAGCAATTCCACAATATAGCGCAATACAAAACCCAGCTTTATCTCAAAATGACCTAATGCGCCTAGGAGGGTTGCAAAATTTAAGAGGCTTTGATAGAAATTTTTTCTATACCCGATATTATGGATTAATAAATTTGAACTACAGATATTTTCTGGATCAAAAGTCGAGTTTCTTCTTGTTGACTGATTTTGCGAAATTACAATCAAATATCGACTGGGTGTACACAATGGGTGCTGGTTTAGATATTAAAAGTAAAAACGGCTGGTTTAGAATAATTTATGCATTAGGACAAGAAACAGGAAATATGCCTGATTTTTCACAAGGAAAGGTGCATTTTGGTTATATTGCAGTTTTTTAATTAACATCATATTAATAGAATAATTATTAATGCAAAGGCTAGTATTCCTATTATCTATATTTCTGTTTTTTTCTTGTGATCAGGAAAGTTCGGAGAAGGAAAACATGCAAACTACTCCTGAAAAGGAAGTAAGGGTGTGGCATAAAGCAGATACTATATCGGGTTCTGAAAAATGGGATTCGGATAGTTTGAGGACAATTAATTTAAATTTATATAATTCTTCAGCTTTATTTTTAGAAGTCAATTCTGATGCACCTGTCTATTTATTTGATGGTGAGAAATTAATTAAGAGTTCATCAGCGGGCTTTTTGGAACACTCATTTAATGATACTATCGGAGAAAAAATATCCCTACGCCTTGATAATGATGTTCAAAGATTAAGTTACGGGATTTATTCTATTGAAAAGGCAAATGAAAATGGATCATATTCTATTTTAGAAAATATCGAAAGGGATAATAAATGGATTTCAGATAATATTTTATTGATTTTGTTGATAGGAGCCTCTTTGTTTATGGTCATCATAAAAATTAATTACGATAGGCGCTATCTTAATATTCTATCTATTAGTAAAATATTTACCACCCGATTAAATGAAGGAGACCAAACCAGGGTTCGGATTATGGATCAGGATAATTTGGTGTTTGCTGGATTTTATGCTTTTCTGACAGCAGGCTTAATTTATTTTTTAAGTTTTGGGTTTAGTATTGAATTTCTAGGAATCGAAGCAAATGGGATTTTAGAATATTTTAAAATTCTGATCATAGTTGCAATTGGATTCATTGCTAAGGTAATATTAGTAGCCATAGCTTCTAATTTATTTGGGAATGGTAAGATTCCAGCCTTTTATGTAAAGGAAATGCTTAATATAAATTTATTTTTTGTAATTATTTTATTTTTTAGCTCGATCTTTATTTATCTGTTTTCAGGGACCATACCTGCATTGTGGTTGTCTATTGCCACATATGCTCTGCTTATATTTTATATAGTCAGGTTGATATTACTATATTTTAAAATATTAAAATTAAGCAGTTTCACTAATCTCTATTTATTTTCTTACTTTTGCACCACAGAAATATTCCCATTTTTAATTGGACTAAAATATTTCATGAGATAAAACTTTTCAAAGTAGACCTATTAACATGTCAACAACTGTAAAAGACCGATTTTATCCGGTAAAAAGTATCATGGTTTCACAACCTGAGCCGGCAGATATTTCAAACTCTCCGTACCATAAACTGGCGGATAAGTACAAAATTAAAATTGATTTCAGGCAATTTATCAAGGTGGATCCTATAGATTCTAAGGAATTTAGGAAACAAAAAATTGATATATTAAAGCATACTGCTATCATATTCACTAGTAGAAATGCAGTAGATCATTTCTTTAGAATATGTAAGGATAGCAAAATTGAAATGCCACCTGAGATGAAATATTTCTGTATTTCAGAACAAACGGCTAATTATCTTCAAAAATACATAGTCGTTAGGAAACGAAAAGTTTTTGTAGGGGAGAGAACCGCACAGGATATTTTGAACGTAATTAAGAAGCACAAGAATGAAAAGTATTTGTTCCCTTGTTCAAATATCAGAAAAGATGATATTCCTTCCTTCATGACTAAGAATGGATATAATTTTACTGAAGCAATTATCTACAGGACAGTAGCAGCAGATTTATCTGATTTAGAGCATATTACTTATGACATTGTAGCTTTCTTTAGTCCCTCAGGAATTAATTCATTATTCGTTAACTTTCCTGAATTCAAACAAAATAAGACTAGGATTGCAGTTTTCGGACCAACAACAGCCCAAGCTGCTAGGGATGCAGGATTAATAATAGATATTGAAGCCCCATTACCAAATGCACCTTCAATGACAGGAGCATTGGAACTTTATATAAAAAAAGCTAATGGGCTTAAGTAATTGAATTTTAGCTGTTTGAATATATATAATTCTATAATAACTTTAAATTAATTACATAAAAGCTTGAACAAAAGTTATTTTTATTATATTTATCCTTCTAAAGTGTTGAGGATATGAAAAAATTACTACAAATATTAACTCTAATCTTCTTGACGGTGGGTGTTTTCAATGCCCACGGTCAAGATGTGCAGTTCTCTCATTACATGTTCAATAATCTTTTTAATAACCCTGCATATTCAGGGGTTGAAGGTTATACCAAGTTAACAGCAATGCACAGAACTCAATGGGCTGGTTATACCCCTTCAAACGGACCTGGAGGAGGAATAAATTCCCAACTAGTATCATTAACTTCCCCAATAATGCGCTATAATAGTGGCTTTGGGTTTTATGTGCTAAATGATGATATAGCCAATCAAAATTTTATTCAGGTACAAGCCTCTGGGGCTTATCATTTGGGTATCAAGGAATCTAAAATCAGTATTGGTTTTAGAGGAGGGGTAATTACTCAAAATTTAAATAAAGATGGCTATATTTATATTGATGATGATGATCCTAATATCAACAATGTACAGGCCACACAAGTTAGGCCTGATTTTTCAGTAGGGGTCAATTATCAACACAAGGATTTTTATGTAGGAGCTGCATTTAATCACCTTATTGAAGCTGAATTTGGTTTCGGTGCAGATGCCGTAAGAAATCCTTATCCTAAAGATTTCCTAATAACAGGAGGTTATACCTTTCCAATTAACTATGATGTTAATTTAACTCCGAGCTTCTTAGTGAGAACTACAGAATTTAGTTCTTACACATTTGATATTTCGGCTATTGCCACTTATAAAGAAAAAATTTGGGGTGGTCTTTCATTCAGACAACAAGAAGCAGCTATAGCTATGTTAGGTTATAGCTTCTTTAAAGAAAATACTTTAAAATTAGGTTATGCATTCGATTATACCCTTGTAGCACAAAGCGCGAAAAGTACAACTTCACATGAAATCATGGTAAGTTATAGACTTCCAGCAATATCTACATCGGGAAAAAAGGTAGTGCGAACGCCTAGATTTAGACATTAATCGTAAAAAGTTTGCAGAATAGAACTTTTTTATCAAAATTGTAAAGATATTTCTATAAATTATTTAAAATGCAATAAAACCTTACAGTTCAGGGTTTAATTGTATAGGTGTAAAGAATATATTTAATAATTGTCAATATATTAGCGTTTAGTTAGAAACAAATAGGTGTTATGAATAATAAAGGTGTTTTGAAAAAATTAACCCTATCAATTTTGTTTGTTGCTACTCTTTTCCTTGAAGGCTGCGGTCTTTTTGGCGGTGGAGCTGGCGATGGCGGAAATGTGGTAGGTGTTCCCGGTAGAGAAGGATGGTATATGGCTACTCCTTATGGTATGAGGTCAGTTCCAGCAGGAACTTTTCATATGGGACAAGCTGACGAAGATGTTGCAGCGAGTCAAATAAATTTTAACAGGCAGGTGACTATTGGAGGTTTTTATATGGATGAAACCGAGATTACCAACAATGAATACCGTCAGTTTATTCAGAGGATGTTAGAAGATTCAGCTTCTACCCTCGGCAGAGATTATATTATGAATGAAATTTATCCTGACACTACAGTTTGGATGAAAGATTTCACCAATCACATGGGAGATCCTATGCAGGAGTATTATTATATGCACCCTGCATTTGATGACTATCCAGTAGTTGGGGTTAATTGGGAAGCTGCAAAGGTTTTTGCTCAATGGAGAACAGATTATTTAAATTCTTACAGAGAGTCAATGGGTGAATTCCCAATGCCTGCATTCCGTTTGCCTTCAGAAGCTGAATGGGAATATGCCGCAAGAGGTGGCAGAGATATGGCTAAATACCCATGGGGAAATCCATATATCAGAAATGCTAAAGGTTGTATGTTGGCTAACTTTAAGCCAGGAAGAGGAAACTATTATGACGATGGTTATGCTTATACTGGTCAAGTGGGTGAATATTTCCCAAATGATTTTGGTTTGTATGATATGTCTGGTAATGTTTCAGAATGGTGTGAAGATGCTTTCAATCCAGCATCAGTTCCATTAGTTTGGGATTTAAATCCAACATTCTTCGATGAAAGTGAACCAAGAAAAGTTATTAGAGGAGGTTCATGGAAAGATATAGCCTACTACTTAGAAACTGGTACTAGAGCATACGAACATAAAGACTCAACTAGAGCTTATATTGGGTTCAGATGTGCAATGACTTATTTAGGAAGATCATCTGGAGCAGAATTTTAATTGACTTTTTAAAAAAATAAAACAATATTTAGGACATTAACCACAAAAACTACAAACATGAGTAATAAAAAAGGCGGATTTCAGGAGTTACTATTCAAAACCATAATGCCTAAGGTATATGGTATAGGTGCGGCTATCGTTATTATCGGAGCCATGTTTAAGATTCTTCACCTTCCCGGTGCATCATTTATGTTGGGTGTTGGTTTAAGTACTGAGGCCATCATTTTCTTACTAAGTGCATTTGAACCAACACATGAAGAAGTAGATTGGAGTAAAGTGTATCCAGAATTAGCAGAAGAATTTGATGAAGAGCCTGCTCCAAGAAAAAAACAAATTTCATCCGCTGCAGGTGGTTCTACCTCTCAACAGTTGGATAAAGTTTTAGAAGAAGGTAAAATAGGACCAGATTTAATAAAAAGTTTAGGTGATGGCATGAAAAGTATGGCTGATTCAGCTAAGCAAATGTCCAACTTAAGTAATGCAGCTGTTGCCACTAATGATTATGCTAATAATGTAAAGCAAGCTAGTAAATCATTATTGGAAATGAATAAATCTTATGACACCACAGTTAAAGCAATGTCTGAGATGTCGAACGCTTCAATGGATGCAAAATCTTATCATTCACAAGTGCAAGCGGTAACTAAAAACTTGACTGCATTAAATCAAGTTTATGAAATGGAATTGCAAGATTCTCAAAATCATGTGAAAGCAATGAATAAATTCTACAAAAATTTATCAACTGCTTTAGATAGCATGACTGAAGCCAGTAAGGATACTGCACAATTCCAAACAGAAGTTAAAAACCTAACAACTAATCTTTCTCAATTGAATAAGGTATATGGAAATATGCTTTCTGCAATGAAAGGTTAATTTGTTTTAAAGCTTAAAATATAAATCTATATGGCTGGAGGAAAAGAAACCCCAAGACAGAAGATGATCGGCATGATGTACTTGGTACTGACTGCCCTTTTGGCGCTTAACGTTAGTGTTACGGTACTCGACAAATTCATCGATATTAATAACTCATTAGAAGTATCTGTTGATGCTGCTAAAGAGCAAAATGGTAATACGCTGCGAAGAATTGAAAACGCTGTGGAAGAGTCAGGTAGACGTCCTGACGATGTGAAGATATTGGATAAGGCTAGTGAGATTCGCAAGAAAACGCGTGATATGATTGCTGAATTGAAGACCTACAAAGATACTTTCATTGAAATAACAGGTGGTTACAATGAAGAGGGTGAGATCGAAGGGAAAACTGATTATGATAAAGTAGGTAATTATATGATGCCTGAAAATGAAAATAATGGTATCAAACTTCAGAAATCATTAAATGAATATGCAGCTTATATTGATGAAACAGTTGCAGATTCTGCTGTAAGTTTTGCTCCTTTAGCTTTAGATGCTAATGAGAATCCTAGATTCAAAGATGATCCTAATCAGAATGGTAAAGATTGGGCTACTTTAGAATTTATGAACGCGCCTACCCCAGCAGCATTAGCTACAATTAGTGACTACCAAAATAAAGTAATGGCCTATGAATCGAGAGCATTAGACATTTTAGCTAGAAGAGTAGGAGCTGGAGATTTAAAATTTGATTTAATCCGATTAGTTGCTTTACCTGAATCAAAAGTAGTAGCTGCAGGTGCTAAATATAAAGCAGATCTTATTGTAGCAGCGTCTTCATCTGCTGAAGACCCTGAAATGACATTTAATGGAAATGAGATAGATGTTGAAAATGGTGCTGGTAAAATTGAGTTTACTGTGTCTTCTGCAAGTTCATATGATGAAGAAGGGACTGCAAGAAAAACTTTTGAAGCAACTGCTAAATTAAAAGATAGTGTTTACAGAGATGAAATTGAGTATTTTGTTGCTGAGCCTGTAATACAAGTGCAATCAGCAGCATTAAGTCAATTATATTTAAATTGTGGTAATGAGTTAGATGTTTTGGTTCCTGCTTTAGGAACTTCTTATAATCCTTCATTTTCTGTTCAAGGAGGTTCAACCATCCAAGGACAAGAAAGAGGAAGAGTAACTATTATACCAAATGCTCCAAAAGTAACTTTAGGAGTTAGCTCTGGAGGAACTAAAATAGGAAATAAAGTATTTAGTGTAAGAAGAATACCTAAGCCAGATGTACAGGTTTATAATGGTTCTAAACCTGTAAACTTAAAGCAGGGTGAAAAAGCTTCAGCCATGAGAGTTTTAAGAGTTCAAGCGATAGCTGATGAAAACTTTAAAGCTCAGTTACCAAAAGATGCTCAATATAAAGTGACTAGATGGACGATAACTTTAGCTAGAGGTTCAAGACCAGTAGGGCAACCTATAAAAGCTACAAGTGAAACAGTTAATATTAGTCAACTTATGTCGAATGCTCGTCCAGGTGATAGATTGGTTGTTCAGGTTGATCAGGTATTAAGAAGAAATTTTAGAGGAAATACTGAGGAAGTTGCTTTAGGTGAGCAAGTTTTCCCTATCACTCTAAATTAATAGTGTTAAAGAAATTAAGAGGTTATGAAAAAGTTTGTGTTATTAACTATTGGATTTGCATTAATGGTTTTTATTCAACCATTAAAGGCGCAAGAGTCCTCTAATGATGGGTATAATCCTAATTCGGTTTATCCAATTCATGAGGATGATATCATGTATAAGAAAAGAGTATGGCGAAGAATGGATTTGCGTGAAAAGCAAAACAAACCATTTTTTGCATCAAATAACGAAATTACCAAACACATTGTAAATGCTGCTAAAGCTGGTATTATTCCGATTTATCAGGGTGATTCTATGGTCAATAGGTTGACTAAGGAAGAATTTTTAGAAAAATTAGAAAACCCAGCGTTGCAAGACATGAACATGGGCGGTGCTGATGATGGCTGGGGTGATACTGGCGGAGATGATGGCTGGGGAAATGATGACGGTTGGGGAGATACTACCGATGATACAGCTGAAGAAGAAGAAAGTGCTGCTACTGAAGAAGTTTCCACACAGTTTTTGGTAAGAGAAATGTCTACACTAGAAATTGTGGAAGATATGATTTTTGATAGAAAGAGATCAGTTACACACTGGGACATTCAAGCTATCAAAATTATTATTCCTGCTGAAAACTTTACTTCTGGAGTTGAACGAACTGTTGGGGTTTTTAAATATAAAGATTTGATTGATTTGTTTAGAAGTAATCCTGAACAAATGATTTGGTTTAACCCTCAAAATAGTGCTGAACACAAGAATTTAGCAGATGCTTTTGCTTTAAGATTATTTAGTGCAAGAATTGTGAAAGTAGCTAATCCAGATGATGATATGATCATTGATGTATATGATGAATCACCTAAACAAGGTATCATGGCTTCTCAGTGGATTGAATACGAATTAATGGAAAAAGAACACGAATTGTGGTCTTATTGATTCAATGACTTAAGATATATTTTAAAAGGAAGGCTTTAGTTGTCTTCCTTTTTTTGTTTAAAAGCTTTTATAAGCTGTTCGGCTTTACTATTGCCTACTACTTTGCTAAGGTTTTCATAGGTTGCCTCCTTAATTTTTTTTACTGATTTGAAATGAGACAATAATTGATCAATTGTTTTTTCTCCTACACCTTCAATTCCTTCCAATTCACTTGTGAAACTATTTTTACTTCTTATTTGCCTGTGAAAAGTAATGGCAAATCTATGTGCCTCATCTCTTAATCTCTGCAAGAGTTTAAGAGATTCACTTTTCTTACTGATATGAACTGGATAAGGATCCTCTGGGAAATATATTTCCTCTAGCCTTTTTGCAATACCGATTATTGGGATTTTTCCGTATAAATCCAATTTGTTTAATGCTTTAACTGCAGCACTTAGTTGACCTTTACCACCGTCTATTACAATTAAATTTGGCAGTTCCCGTTGTTCATCAACCAGCCTTTTATATCTCCTGCCCACAATTTCAGTCATGGAGGCGAAGTCATCAGGACCAATTACTGTTTTTACATGATAATGTCTATATTCACTCTTTTTTGGTTTACCATTTTTAAAGTGAACCATTGAAGCAGTAGGATTTGTACCCTGCATATTAGAGTTATCAAAGCATTCTATTTTAATAGGCAGTTCCTTAAGTCTCAAATCATTTTGAAGTTTTTTCAATACTCTCAACTCCTTTATTTTAGAAGATTCATTTTGATTTAGCTTTTCTTTCTTAAAGAATAAAGCATTTTTCAAACTCATTTCTACTAATTTCTTTTTATCACCAATTTGAGGTTTTATAAAATGAAATTTTTCAGGGAGGTTTTCGATATCAATATTAGTTAGTATTTCTTCTGTATTACTTTCATATTGTTTCCTTAAATCTATAAGCGCTAATAAAAAAAGTTCTTCATCTGTTTCATCTAACTTTTTCTTCAATTCAATGGTTTTAGTAACATTTATACTACCATTCTTAATCCTCATATAATTCACAAAAGCGTACTTATCTTCAGAAATTATACTGCAAACATCTATATCTGTTAGTTTTGGATTTACAACCAATGATTTGCTATGAAACTTCTCTAGGAGCTCGAACTTATCTTTATACTTTTGAGCTTGTTCAAAATCTAGATTTTCTGCCGCATTTTGCATATTTTCTTTGAAATGCTGTTTAGGAACATTTAAATTTCCTTTAAGTATTTCGGCAGCTTGATTTATATCTTTTTGATAGTTTTCATGGTTTTGGAGTCCTTCGCAAGGTCCTTTACAATTGCCAATATGATATTCTAAACATACTTTAAATTTACCTGCTTTGATGTTTTGATCTGTCAGGTTCAACTTGCAAGTACGAATTGTATATAGTTTTCTGATTAATTCTAGTACATTGTTCATTGCCCTTACGCTGGCATATGGACCAAAATAAGTACCGCTTCTTGCTATTCTCTTTCTTGTGGAGATGATTCTTGGAAATGGCTCGTTTGTAATGCACAGATAGGGGAATGATTTATCATCCTTTAACAGGATATTGTATTTAGGTTGTAACTCCTTAATTAAAGAGTTTTCAAGTAGGAGCGCATCAAATTCAGAGTTTACAATAGCTATTTCAATTTTTTCAATTTCCCTTACTAATCGGATCGTTTTCCTATTGTGGTTAGTTGATTTATTGAAATAACTAGTAACTCGATTCTTTAAATTTTTAGCTTTTCCAACATATATTATGTCTCCCGAAGAATTATGAAATTTATAGACTCCAGGTATTTTCGGGAGTTCATTAATATCCTGAGGCTTTAAAAAAACCGCATCGTACATGTTACAATGTTTTATTGTATGCCGTCAACATCCAATTGTTGAATTTGTTCTGTTGAGTCGGTAACATTATTTTGCTGCATCATATATTTTTCACAGTCTAATTCTATAGAGAGATTCGATGGTTTTTTAAATTCACCTTTTGATACAGCTAATTCTTCATCTGCATATACCTTTTTCATAAACTTCTCCCAAATTGGCATTGCCATTCTTGCTCCTTGTCCTAATCCAATGTTTCGAAAGTGTATACTTCTTTCATCTCCACCAACCCAGGCACCAGCCGCCAAATCTTTTGTAACCCCAACAAACCAACCATCAGAATAATTTTGAGTAGTTCCTGTTTTGGCTCCTATTTCATTATCTTCTCTCAATTCTCTGTCAAGGCCTAAAGCTGTACCACCTGATATTTCTGTAGAACCCTTTAACATATGCAACATCGCATAAGCCGTTTCAGAACTTAATGCTTCACCCGTTTTAGGCACAAATTGTTTCAATACTTTACCATTTTTATCTTCTATTCTTTCTATATAAAATGGTTTGGTATAGAAGCCTTCATTTACGAATGTGCTATAGGCTCCAATTAATTCATAAATAGAAACATCAGATGTTCCCAAACATAAAGATGGAACTGCGGCTAAAGGACTTTCTACCCCCAATCTTTTAGCATAATCAACTACCGTTTGTGGACCAATTTTGCTCATTACGTATGCTGTACCTGAATTTAGAGATCGTGCCATAGCTTGTCGAAGAGTCATTGTATCACCCGTAAATTTTCCACTAGAATTAGAAGGAGTCCAAGTCGGAGGGTCTCCAGGCACTTCGAAGGTTACAGGAACATCCTCAATCTGATAACAAGGTGAATACCCATTGTCAATAGCTGCAGCATAAACCAGTGGTTTAAAAGTAGATCCAGGCTGCCTTCTACCCTGCTTCACGTGATCATACTTGAAATATTTATAGTTAATTCCTCCAACCCATGCTTTAATATGACCATTATTGGGATTCATAGCCATAAATCCAGCATGAAGAAATTGTTTAAAGTATCGGATAGAGTCCATTGTACTTAGTACCGTGTCTTTTTCACCTTCCCAACTGAATACTTTCATTGGTTTTGGCTCTCTTAATTTTTCAAAAATTTTCTCTTCATCATCTCCAAATTCCTTTTTCCAGTATTTATAAGCATCTGTTCTTCTAGCTTCATTTTCAACAAAGTTTTTAATTTCCCTTCCTGATTCATCTCTCCAAGGCGCTTTACCTTTCCAGTGTTCGTCAAAAAGTTCTTGTTGATATTTCATATGTTCCTCCACAGCTTCTTCTGCATATTTTTGCATTCTGCTATCTATGGTAGTATAAATTCTCAAACCATCCTCATATAGGTCATAGCCATTGGCTTTGGTCCATGCTAGTAAATCCCATAGAACCTCACCTCTAAAATAAGTACCAAGGCCATCATTATGGTTTTTCACATCATAATCTAATTCAATTGGTTTGGAAGAAAGTGAGTCATAGGCTGCATCATCTATATAGCCATATTTTCTCATCTGATTCATCACCGTATTTCTTCTTTGAAAGGAATTTTCAGGTTCATAAACAGGGCTGTATAAATTAGGATTCTTACAAAGACCAACTAATACTGCAGCTTCAGGTATTTTTAGTTTATCAGGTGTTGTATTAAAAAAAGTTTGGGAGGCAGTTTTAATACCAAATGCATTACTACCAAATTCAAAGGTGTTGAGATACATAGCAATAATTTCTTTTTTGGTATATGACCTTTCAAGTTTCACTGCTACTAACCATTCTTTCATTTTAGCTATCACTAAACCCAAAACAGGTATATCATTCAAGCTTCCATTAGATAAATCGCTTCTAGTCCGAAACAATATTTTTGCCAATTGTTGAGAAATTGTACTTCCACCTCCAGCGCTTTTATCAAACATCAAAATGGATTTGAAAAAAACTCTTCCAAGTCCATATAAATCTATTCCTGAATGCTCTGTAAATCGAATATCTTCTGTTGCAATTAGTGCATTCACTACATTAGGAGAAAGCTCGTCAAAAGTAATTTGGCTTCGGTTATATCGATAATACTTCCCCATTTCCACATTATCTGCAAAATAGAGGACAGAAGATAAATCACTTTTAGGGTTTTCTAATGATTTTAAGCCAGGAAGTTCACCATACCACCCGTTTAGATTGATACTTATGCTATAAATAAATAAGGAGAAACTAATTATAGCTATAATAAAAATAGCCCATAGCGCAATTATCGCTTTATATATTTTTGATTTTTTCATATTATTTTGTGTACTCATAAATTGAAGATAAAATCTTATATTCTTTTCAAGGGGTTACCTTATAGTTTATATTAAAGAAATCTGTATAGCTATCGACCACCTTTGCTTGATAAAAGATTTGAAAGTTATCTTTTGAGATTATAAAATTACTAAAATTTAAACTACTGAAATTTTTTAGTGGAGATAAATCACCATTAAATTTTTTATAGAATGCTTCAGCTGAGCTTTTCCCCTCAAACTCACTAAGAAGCACCATGGAATAATCATCATTAAAAACGAGATTTCCTGCATTTAATTCCTGATCAGGAAAGAATTTTTCTGCAAAGGCTTCAATTTCTTGAGGTAATACTCCTGATAATGCTTTGTTTTTTTCATAAACTACCACAAAATAATGAGCTTGATCAAAAAACGGGATATATTTAATTTTTTCTCTTTCTTGCTGCTTTTTATCTAATTGGTCGATGGCAGCTAATAAGGATTTTGCAAAATCATATAATTCGCTTTCAGGATAGTCCTCTAAAAAATTTTGAAGCTTAAACCTATAAGTATTTTTGCCGTCTGTTATGCCGGCAATTAAAGTCTCTAAAAGTTTTAGATTATCTTCATAATCATTTTCAGGGTAATTGTTGAGACCTTCATTTATTTCTTTTGTAGCTTCTTTATAATTTTCATTTTGATATAATCGGTAGGCTTTTTCATAAATGACTTTAACTTTTGCACTTGCCAGATTACTCTCTTCCTGATAATTTGGATTTTCTATTAGCTTAGCAAAAATAGTATCTGGGAATTTTTTTAGTAACTCATCAGCAAAATTGGAAGCTTTTTCAGGTTCTTTATTTTCATAATAAATATAGAGTAAGTATAGAATTTCAGCTCTATATTCAGTTTCAGGATAACGCGCTAAAAGCGTTTCATATGTTTTTACGGCATCATTCTTTTCTTTAATATCGAAGTTATAGATATTGCCTAGCTTATAATAGGCAACTTCCATTTCTTCATTTAAGCGTTGTTGTTCTTCCTGTTCAAATGGGATGGAATTGTAAAAATCTTGCCTTTCCTGAGCAATTAATTCTTCTTCAGATATTTCACTCTTACTAATTTGTTCTTCTTTCGCTATTTCGCCACCATCCTCAGTTGAGCTATTGTCTTCAAAAATTTGATTTCGTTTGATTCTCCAATTATCTTGTAATGATCTATCGCCCCATGTTCTTTTAAAAGTATTTCTTCCTTGCGCTACTGTGGATTGGTCATAAAAATAAAATCCTCCTCCAGGTGCGGTATTAGTTTGTAAGGAAGGCTCATCTTCAAAGGCACTTTGTTTGGTGTTGGCTGCTTGATTTCTTTCAGCTCTTTTTCGTTTCTTTTCTTCCTCTTTTTCTTTTGAAATCCTATCGTTTCTTAAAGTTAAGAAGACTTCATTTAAAGAGCTACTATCCATTTTAGCCAGATTAAGCAAAGAATCATTATCATGAATAGTATTAAATTGTTTGATGAAATCCGATAGTACCTCATGACGAGTCTCCACTTGTGGATAGATGCTTTCATCTTTAGGCATGATGTTATATGCACTATCATAATAAGCTTTTGCCAATGGATATTTTTTAAGCTTATCAAAATACAAAAGTCCAAGCTTGTGATAGGAGAATGATTTTTGTCTAGGATTGTCAATGCTTTCCGCTATGGAAGATTTGTAAAAAGGAATTGCTTCATCAATATTATCTTGCTTCAATTCGAATTCAGCCATTTCATAATATATCTTATCTTTAAATTCTACATTTTTGCCATCTTTTAACAACTGCTCAAAATACTTTCTGATTTTCTTTACATCATCACCTTTTGATAGTTCAGTAACTTGAGCCATATTAAGACGGGCATAGAAAGACAGTTCGTAAGGAGGTCTGTTACTTAATACTTCATTGTAATTATCATAGGCTACGGCATCTAATTGCGATTTTTGGTAAAGCTGGCCTAAAATGAAGTGCATTTTTGCTTTTTCAGGTCCTTTTCGCATCAATTTAATAGCCGCACTTAAATATTTAATGATGTTATTAGGGTTATTTGTAATTTGATAATAGTGAGCCGCATTTAAATATAAAGCACGTTTATTTGATTTTGATAGCTTTTGCCTGTTTAAGTAATCAATAACAGCTAAAGCATTATTTAATTCTCCGTATTCAGTGAATGTTCTTATGAGATGAGTAAGGGCTAAATATTTTGTTTGTTCGTCTTTACTGTTGACATTAACATATTTTAAGGTTTCAATTGATTCCTCAAATTCTTGATTTAACATGCGGGCAATTCCAACTAAAATATAACTATCGTCAACCCATTTACTTACTTTATGTCTTTGTATTGCAATTGATGCTTTTTTAATGACATCCTCAACTTTTTCTGAGTTGGAGTTGACAATAACGGTATCAATTGGCTCTTTAATTTTCAAAACCCGATTAAAATTATTCTTATGAGCTTCTTCAATTTCTAGTAATACCTCTTGCAGTTTTTCGTTAGCAATAAAATATGCATTGTATTTGGCTGTAATATTATGATAGCTATAACCTATAATGCCAGAATTTTCTGGCGAACAGGCCGTAAAACTCAATAATAAGCCAAGAATCAGATTTCGATATTTTTTAATATTTATAATCACTGTAATTTTGAAACGACTAAAATAAGCGATTCATATAAGAAAAGTATTGAGAGTCGTTGATAATATGTATTTTTGCACCAAATAATAAAAAACAAAGTTGCGAATAAGAAAAACAATGTCCAATTGGCTTACCACAAGATATCAAATGGTGGTAAGAAACGAAGAAAACTTAGCTGAAGTATCTACCATTAATTTTACTTATGCAAAAGTAGCAGTTATTGGTCTATTAACTTTTGTTATCATATTTATTGGTGCATTATATTTATCTCAGTCCTTATTGTCCCAATGGTTTGATCCTAGGCATACAACCATGGAATATAATCAGAAGTTGTTATCCTTGACCATGGAAATGGATTCTTTAAAATCAAGATTGAGAGCTCAAGATCGATTTATTGGGAATGTACAAACTATTTTGAAAGGAGATGTTCCAGATGGAGAGACCTATCGTAAGCCTGATCAAGTTAATACAGAAGATTTAAATAAAGATATGAATCCTCAGCAAATGAATGCTGGAGACTCTATAATTAGACAAGAGTTTGAGGAACAAGATTTCAGTTTAACAAGTTATTCAAGTAATAATTATTCAGAGGAACTGAAGGATATATTCTTTTTTCCTCCTTTACAAGGAATTGTTAGCTCTCCATATGATATGAGTATTGATCATTATGGGATTGATATAGTTGCAAAAACTAATGAACCTGTAAAATCTATAGCGGACGGAACCGTTATATTATCATCATGGACACAAGACGGAGGTTATGTAATTGCAATTCAGCATAGGGCTAATTTAATATCAGTAATTAGACATAATTCTGCAATATTGAAAAAAGTTGGTAATTTTGTAAATGCAGGCGAGGTAATCTCCATAATTGGCAATTCTGGGGAACTTACTACAGGACCACATGTTCATTTAGAAATATGGTACAATGGTAATCCGGTAGATCCGGAAGAATTTATTACTTTTTAGGGAAATAGGAAAAGGAAACGGAAATGTTTAATAACAAGCAAGAAAAAATACAAATGGCACAAGATATCACAAGTTCCAGCAATACTATAGGAAAAGGAACTACTATTAACGGAGACATAGAGACTTTCGGGAATATTAGAATTGATGGAAAAGTAATCGGAAATATTAAAACTAAGTCAAAATTAGTTTTAGGCACTACTTCTCATATTGAAGGGAATGTGCTATCACAAAATGCTGAAATTGAAGGAGAAGTTAAAGGTGTAGTGGAGATAACAGAGTTGTTAATACTAAAGCCTTCTGCAGTTGTGCATGGTGACATAGTGGCCAATAAATTAATTGTAGAATCAGGGGCTACCTTCAATGGAGAATGTAAAATGGGCGTTTCTAATAAAACCATTCAAATAGGAGAGGAAAAGGCCAACAACGGACAGTCAAACCCAAAAATTGAAAAAGCAAAAGCCGTTTAATAGTTACCTAAAATACTCAGGTCTTGCCATTCAGATGGCTGTAACTATTTACCTGGGTAATTTATTAGGTAAATATATAGATAAAATTGCCGAAAGTGGTTCTGATATTTTCGCTAAAATCATAACGCTTTTGGCTGTTTTCCTTTCAATGTTTGTCATCATAAGGCAAGTGATTAAATCACAAGAATAAATTAATGCTTAAAAGATTAATAATCTCCACCCTCTTTTCTGTAGCTATTGCAACCGCAGTTCTTTTTACTCAAAAGTGGTATATTGACAGTGTAAATGAGGCATTGTCTTATTCAATCAATTCGATATATTTATTTCATTTTATTGCCTTCATAGCCATTATCTTTTCTATAGAGCTTTTGAGTAAGAAATTACCCGATCAGGTTGGCTATTTTTATTTAGCCAGTGTTTTTGTAAAGATTGGCCTTTTTGTACTGGTTTTTAAAGACACTCTTTTTTCTGATTCCCCCTTGAATTTTTTGGAAAGAATATCTATTATTATTCCTTTCTTTATGTTTTTAGTGATGGAAGCAATCTACAGTGGCAGGCTTATGAATGCAGTAGATAATGAATCAAATTCTAAGGGCTAAAAAACTTAATAAAAAAATTATGTTTATTAAGAAAATGATTACCTTTGCCCCCAAATTAAGGCTATCGTAAAAAGTAGAATGATCAATCCAACTATAATGAGAAACACTTTGTTGTTCGCACTTTTAATATCGCTTATCAACGTTAATTCGTTATTTGCGGTTGCAGGAGGTTCAGAAGAAGGTGGTCAAATAGACACCAAAGAGGAGATAAACGAGTATATTCAACACCACTTGCAAGATTCTCACGATTTTACTTTTTGGACAAATGGTAAAACTGGATCACATATAGGGTTTCATTTACCAGTTATTTTATGGTCCGATGGTTTGCATGTGTTCTCATCAGGGAAATTTGATTATGGGCATGAAGTAGCCGAATCAAATGGTAAATACTTCGCACTATATCACAGTAAGGTTTATGAAACCAATGCTGCTGGAGATATTGAGTTAGATGAAGAAGGTCATGCTACTAATGCTAAACCTTTAGATATCTCTATTACAAAAAATGTGGTTGGGATGTTACTTACCTCATTATTAATGTTCTTAGGATTTATTTCATTAGCCAAGGGTTACGATAAAAGATCAATCCCTAAAGGAATTGGACGAATTCTAGAGCCTTTAGTGATCTACGTGAGGGATGAAATTGCAAGACCAAACATTGGCCCTAAGTATGAGAAATTTATTCCTTATCTGCTTACTGTCTTCTTTTATATCTGGATATTAAACTTATTAGGATTAACGCCATTAGGTTTCAACGTCACAGGTAATATTGCGGTAACTGTAGGATTAGCATTGATTACTTTCTTTGTTACTCAGTTTAGTGGTAACAAAGATTATTGGAAGCATATTTTTTGGATGCCTGGTGTTCCGATCCCAATGAAAATTATTTTAATGCCAATTGAGGTGTTAGGAATGTTCACCAAGCCATTTGCATTATTAATTCGTTTGTTTGCGAACATTACAGCAGGTCACGTTGTAGTAATGAGTTTGATTGCGTTAATTATTACTATGCGATCACAGTTTGGTATAGTTGCTTCTTCAAGTATTTCTTTTGGATTAGCATTTTTTATCACTCTTATAGAATTATTAGTCGCTTTTCTTCAGGCCTATATCTTTACGATGCTTTCAGCATTGTTTATAGGGATGGCGGTAGAGGAGCATCATTAAAAAGTGTATTTTTGTTTAATTTAATATAAATCAACTATCATGTACAATTTAATTGGAGCAGGATTAATCGTAATCGGTGCTGGTATCGGACTAGGCCAAATTGGTGGAAAAGCAATGGAAGGTATTGCTAGACAACCTGAGGCTTCTGGTAAAATTCAAACCGCTATGATTATCATCGGTGCATTATTAGAAGGATTAGCATTTGGTGCTTTGATCCTTGCTGGATGATTTAATCCGAAAAGAAACAACGCTATTTGTATGCGCTAGGCTGCAAATAGCGTTTTTAAAAAATTTAAATTAATCAAATAAAGAAATGGAACAATTAATAAATGACTTTTCTCCGGGCTTGTTTTTCATGCAGCTCTTCATTTTCCTTGTTCTCTTGTTTTTATTATCGAAGTTTGCTTGGAAACCCATTCTAAACTCTTTGAAAGCAAGAGAAGGCAGCATTGCAGATGCATTGCAATCAGCTGAAAATGCTAAAGAAGAAATGGCAAAATTACAGGCTGACAATCAAAAATTATTGCAAGAAGCAAGATTGGAGAGAGATAAGCTTTTAAAAGAAGCAACTGACATTGCTAATAAAATAAAGGAAGAAGCTAAATCTGATGCTGCTAAGCAAGCAGATAGAATGATTTCTGATGCGAAAAATGCTATTGAAGTAGAGAAAAATGCTGCCTTGAAAGAGGTTACTACTAAAGTTGCGGAGTTATCATTGGACATTGCAGAGAAGCTAATTCGTAAAAACTTATCTGATGATAAAGCACAAAAAGCTTTAGCTGAAGATTTTATGAAAGATTTAAAACTCAATTAATCTGATCAAATGTCAGAATATAGAATTGCATCCCGGTATTCCAAATCCTTAATTGATCTTGCGGTTGAGAAAAATCAACTAGAAGATATCAAGTCAGATATGGAACTGTTATCTAAAGTCTGCAGGGAAAACAGAGAGTTTGTCCTTATGCTGAATAATCCGATTTTGGAGAGCGTGAAAAAGGCTGCTGTTATTAGAGCAGTATTCAAAGATAAAGTACAAGAAATGACTTCTTTGTTTTTTGATATAGTATCAAGAAAACACAGAGAGCCAGTTTTGCCTGAAATGGCAAAAGTTTTCAAGCAGCTTTATAATGAGCACAAAGGGATAATTACTGCTGAAGTAACTACTACATTCAAATTGGATGATAGTTTGCGTTCAGAAGTTATCAAAATTGTAAAAGAGATTTCCGGTAAGGAAGTTGAATTAAACGAAAAAGTTGATGCAGCTTTGATTGGTGGCTTTTTAATCCGCGTGGGTGATAAGCAAATTGATGAAACCATTCAAAGCAAACTAAATGATTTACGAAGGGAATTAACCTAGAATCAATATATCAAGCAGATTTAAAAAATTAATTAACCTATAATAACAGAATAATGGCAGAGGTTAGACCAGACGAGGTTTCAGCAATATTAAGAGAACAACTTTCGAACTTCAAAACAGAAGCGGAATTAGAAGAAGTTGGTACCGTCCTTCAAGTTGGTGATGGTGTGGCACGTATTTACGGCTTAACACAAGCACAATCAGGTGAGTTGTTAGAATTTGAAAACGGCTTACAAGCATTGGTTTTGAACTTGGAAGAGGATAATGTTGGAGCTGTATTGTTCGGTAGTTCCCAAGGAATTAAAGAAGGGGATGCTGTAAAAAGAACAGGAAAAATTGCTTCCATTAAAGTGGGTGATGGTATCGCAGGTAGAGTTGTGGATACATTAGGTCAACCAATTGATGGAAAAGGCCCTATCGAAGGCGAATTATTTGATATGCCTTTGGAGCGTAAAGCACCGGGTGTTATTTTCCGTGAGCCTGTAAGTGAGCCTTTGCAAACAGGTATTAAATCTATTGATGCGATGATTCCTGTAGGTAGGGGTCAGCGTGAGTTGATTATTGGTGACCGTCAGACAGGTAAAACTGCTGTGGCGATTGATGCCATCATCAACCAAAAAGAATTTTATGATGCTGGCGAGCCAGTTTATTGTATATATGTAGCCATCGGACAAAAAGCATCTACAGTAGCACAAATTGTGGCTGAGTTAGAAAAAGCAGGTGCAATGGCTTATACTACTATTGTTTCCGCTTCTGCATCTGATCCAGCTCCATTGCAGTTCTTTGCTCCTTTCGCAGGTGCTGCTATTGGTGAGTACTTCAGAGATACAGGTCGTCCTGGTTTAGTTGTTTATGATGATTTATCTAAACAAGCGGTTGCTTATCGTGAGGTTTCTCTGTTATTAAGAAGACCTCCAGGACGTGAAGCTTATCCTGGTGATGTATTCTACTTACACTCTCGTTTGTTAGAAAGAGCTGCAAAAGTAATCAATGATGATTCAATTGCTCAAGATATGAATGACTTGCCTCCTTCTTTGAAAGGAAAAGTAAAAGGTGGTGGTTCATTAACAGCACTTCCGATTATCGAAACACAAGCAGGTGACGTTTCAGCATATATCCCAACTAACGTAATCTCGATTACGGATGGTCAGATATTCTTGGAAACTAACTTATTTAACTCTGGTATCAGACCCGCAATTAACGTAGGTATTTCTGTATCTCGTGTGGGAGGTAATGCTCAGATTAAATCAATGAAAAAGGTATCAGGTACTTTGAAATTAGATCAAGCACAATTCCGTGAATTGGAGGCTTTTGCTAAGTTTGGTTCTGATTTAGATCCTGCTACTAAGAAAGTTATTGAAAGAGGTAAGCGTAACCAGGAAATCTTGAAGCAAGGTCAGTATTCTCCAGTTGCCGTTGAGCAACAAGTTGCTATCATTATTGCTTCTACAAAAGGATTTTTAGATAAAGTACCAGTTGATAAAGTACGTGCTTTTGAAAAGGAATTTGCTATGATGATGGAGAATCAAGAAAAAGAAACTCTTGATGCTTTCAAAGCAGGGAAAATCAATGATGATTTAATTGCAGTTGTGAAGAAAGTAGCTGACGATTTATCATCTAAATACTAAACATTTAGAGGAGCTTTTTAAAGCTCCTTTCTACATTTTATGATTAACATTTTTCCTTTTTAATAAAGGTTAAAATAGATATAAGGCTGTATGGCAAATCTAAAGGAAGTAAAAAATAGGATTAATTCAGTTGTTTCGACTCAACAAATCACTAAAGCCATGAAAATGGTGGCGGCTGCTAAGTTGAAGCGTGCACAGGACAGAATCACCATGATGCGTCCTTATTCACAGAAGTTATCTGCTATTTTACAAAATGTAAGTGGCAGCGGTGAGGAAATGAATAATCCTTATGCTAAAGAAAGAACAGTTGAGAAGGTTTTATTAATTTTGGTAACTTCTGATAAAGGCCTTTGTGGTGCTTTTAACAGTACGGTAACTCGTAAAGTTAAAAGTTTAATGGAAGGTGATTACAAATCAATTGCTGAAAATGGGAACTTACATTTCATGACAATTGGCAAAAAAGCAGCAGATTTCTTAAAAAGAAATAAGCTTCCTAATAATGCTGATTTCATTGATCTGTTTAATAGGTTGAACTATGAAGATGTTAGTGAAGCAGCTCAGTTTGTGATGGATGAATATGAAAAAGGAACTTATGATAAGGTAGAAATTATTTATAATGAGTTCAAAAATGCTGCTACTCAAATTTTAAATCAAGAACAGTTTTTGCCAATAGCTAAGGCTGAGAATGAAAGTGGAGCAGATACTGATCATGCTTATTCTTATGAGCCATCTAGAGATTATATTGAAAAAGAATTAATACCTACTTCATTAAAAACACAATTATTCAAGGCACTTTTAGATTCTAATGCATCAGAGCACGGTGCTAGAATGACCGCCATGGATAAAGCAACTGATAATGCTGGAGATCTATTAAAAGAATTGAGATTGACTTATAACAGAACTCGTCAAGCTGCAATTACAACTGAAATATTAGAAATTACAGCTGGAGCAGAAGCTTTAGCAGCGGAGTAATTTGACAGTAGTTTTTACAATTTTTAAAGAAAGCCGAAAGATTATTTTTTCGGCTTTTTTAATGCTTCCAATTTACTTCATGACTATCCCTAACTGCTCTCATAATATCGCGCTGGCTAATTTGACCAATTAATTTTCCTTCTTTTAAAACAGGAAATCTTCTAAAGCGCATTCTTAAGAACATATTGGCAACTTCGAAGATATTAGTCTCTGGATCAATATGGATCACATTTGTTGCCATATAGTCCTTTACTAAGCCTGGAAGCTTTGGAGAGTTATTATACTTCCCTTTTACGATTTCCTTTAGACAATCTCCTTCTGAAATTACCCCAATCAGATTATTGTGTTCATCTACTACAGGCCCACCTGAAATTTTCTTTTTCATTAAAATATCCATGGCCTCGTATATGGTTTGATGCTCATTAAAAGTAATGAGATTTGTAGCCATATAATCTTTTACTGATACACTGTTTGCTTCTTCTTGCTTTGTTTCCTTTTTGATGAATGCCCCTTGATAGCTTTTTACCATGATTGAAAATTAGTTTAGTGTTGTATAATATACACTTTTAATAATACAAATCAAATTTAAGTAGCTAAAAATCAGTATTTTGATTAAGTGCTTAAGGTAATTAGTCTGTCTTGAAATTCTAAAGATTTGAAAGCAAACGTCTCTTTAATCCAGGCAAAAGTGGATTCTTGAAAGATGAAAACATGAGTAGGGTCGTTTTTGTAATACCAATCATCAAAATTTATCTCTTCATTGAAAAGGTCAGTCATGATATAGAGTTTCCCGTTTGGTTTCAGTAAAGATTTTAGTTTTTCAAATTCTAATTGGGGATTATGAAAATGCTCAACTACCTCACAGCATGCAATGTAATCATACCTATCATTTAATAGCTCAGGTCTGAAATCAAAATAAGGATCGTAAGTTTCAATATTATATCCTTTTTCTCTTATTACTGCAGTTATAACAGGACCCGTTCCAGAGCCAAAATCTAAGCCATTATGCTCTTTATCAAAATCATTTAAAATACTATTCGTAATGGGAGAAACAAATTTTTGGTAACCGATATCATTAACATCATTATTATGTGCTTTATAGCGGTCAATTTCAAAGCTATCGTCTGGCAAGAATTGCTTTGATATAAATATTCCATTGCAATTTGGACATTGTAGATAATATTTTTCGTTGTTGAGATGGAAAATTGGGCTTAATTCATTGCACAACCTACAATTTTCTGTTTCATGCATCATTTTTTAGTCATTCCTTTTCACAAATTGCACCACTCTTTCCATCAATTCCTCCTTATCATTCCAAAAGTTTCTGCTTTTGATCTGAATGTAAGGCCAATTCATTTTGGATAACAGAAATGGTGTGTAGGCAAAAATATCCTTCACTGATGGATTATCATAAAACAAATTATCGTCTGAAAGCAAGAGACCTTTGTATTGATCATTATTTTTAAAACTTAAATCAGCAAAAGGCAATTCTTCTTCAGCCTTAATACTTTTCACTGAGGACTCTAATTCTCCCTTAACCTTATTTTTTAAGAACCAGCTACTTTGGAAATTATCAGATGGTTTGGGTTTTGGTATAAACTTACCTTTGGATACCTCTAGTGCATATTGTAAATATAATTTCAATAATTTGGGCCATTATTTTTAGCATCATCCACTTTAAGCTGATCAGGATAGAGGCTACTTACAATGATTACCTTCTCGCGAGCTCTTGTAATAGCCACATTTAATCTATTTTCACCTTTTGGGGCATTGATACTTCCAAATTGCATTCTTAACCTGCCTGCCTTATCTGGGGCATATCCAGTGCTGAAAATGATAACGTCTTTCTCATCTCCTTGAACATTTTCTATGTTCTTTACAAAGAACTTATCTGGCAAAGTTAGATTGCCCTTAGCAATTTGATCTTCTAAGATATCCCAGATTAAACCCTGTTGAGGAGCATTGAAAGTGACTACTCCTATTTCTTTTTCAGGTTCATTATGTAGATATTCTTTAATCAAATCCACTACATTGAGTGCTTCAATTTCATTGGAATTTTGCTCCCATATTCCATCTACTTTAACGTAATCGATACCTGGTTCAGCATTGTTGATATAATTGAAATCAGGTAATAATCTTAAGCGATCTTTATAGAAGTGATGATTTGAAAATTCTATCAGGTCTAATGATTTACTCCTGTAATGTCCTGCAAGTTGAAGATTCATCACATATTTATTGGCTAAATCAAGCAAGGAATCAATTTCTAAATCAGGATGGTCTACTTCTTCTTCCTCCCATCTAACTTTATAGAGGTCATTTGGGCTTAATTGCTTGTCATCACCAGCCACGACTACCTGTCTGCCCCTGTACATAGCTGGAATTCCCTTTTCCACAAAACATTGAGAGGCTTCATCAAAAATCACCAAATCAAAAATTTCTTCCATCGGGAAAATAGCAGATACAGATTCTGGACTAGCCAGCCAGCAAGGAATAAGATCAAAAAGTTCATCTTGAAATTCTTGGATCACTTTCCTTATAGGCCAAATTTGCCGTTTTTTGGTGACTTGGTGGCTTAGGTCTCTATAAGAAATTCTGTTGTTCAGTCGGTTATATTCTACATTGGTAAAAGTTCTTTCCCTTACTTTTAAATTTAAGATTTCAGTACTAAGTTTTAATTTATCTTCAATGGAATATTGTAGTTCATCGGTTTGCTTATCGAATTTTCTTGTAGATACTTCTCTCAAGATCGGATACTTTGTTTCTATATGATCCAACCATTCCAAATAAATACTATTGAGAAAAATCGGCTTAATGTTTTCATGATTAATGGTGATGTCACTCTCATTCAATAGTTTTACCACTTCTTGTTCAAAGTGTTCCATGCCATCATAAAGCTGATCAAAATGAACCAATTCATCAAAATATCTTTGAAAGGTTTTAATATAGCTTGGGGGAAGCCTCTCTTGTTCTAATAGGTCTATTTGAGTTCTGGTGAGATATTTCTTCCATTTATCTTTCTCTTCAATGGTGTCTATTGAAAGTTTGATTATAGCTTGAATTTTAGATAAAAATTCAGGAAGTGATTTACCTTCAATTAGGGAAAAGGCTTTAAAATTAGTGAATGAACTTATAATTTCTTTTGCTTTAATAGCTTGTGTTTGTTCTTGAAACCAATGATTTAATTCGATTTGATTTTTTGTATCGGGTATGTCTTTTAACCAAGTCTGTTTTTTGAGCTTGGTCATATTATGCTCAAAATTCAATCGGTTGTCCAACCTTTTTTCAAGTTCTTTTACACCTGCACCATTAACAGTTAAATTATTTGCTACTAAAACTTTCTTCAAAAAGAATTTCTCTTTGGCAAATAGTAGCCAATGAATCCATTTGGTAGGTCTTTTTCTAGATTGTCGTCTTAGCTGAATAACTTTCTGGAGTGTTCCTAAATCTTTAGAAGGTAAACTGTTTTCAATTCCACCATCTTTAAAACAATCATTTATCACCCTTTGAACATTACTCAACCAAAGCGCATTAGTATTGTCATCCGAATAATTAAACATATAGATTAAATACTGGTAAGAAGTAGTATTTAACAATTCCTCTAAAGCATTTAATTTATTCTGATGTTCTACTATATCTTCAAATTCTTTCAAGCTCATAGAAGAGCCAACCAATTTTTTTGATTTTTCAGCTGTTTCTTGAAAATATGTAGGGATTTTTTCTAATAATTGAACAATCTCTGTTTTGTCGTTCAATCCAAAATCTTTGAAGTTTACTCGATCTTGCCAAATGAAATCATCCTTGCTAAAGTCGTCCACATAAGTTTGAAAATGCACTAATTTATTGGCAAATTCTTCAATTTCTTTTTTATGAAAATGCCTGTGAATTTGTTTTAAATTGATTTTTGTTTGATTAAAATCACAATTCAAATATAGTTCCTTGGCTGAAAAGCCGCATTCCGATTCATCAAATAGCGCTAATCGATATTCTTCCTTTTCTTCAACTATCTGATCTATTATTCGGCTTGATTTAAGAAATTCTCTTTGAATTTGAACGGAGTCAAGGCCATTATTCTTTGCTTCGTATTCCTCCAGCCTATCAATTTGATTTTGAATTTGCTCGAAAATCGCTTTTCGGTCATTTTTGAAATCATGGACTAAAGCTATAAAAGGCTGCATGTCGATTGATTTCATTCTGTCATAAATAACATCTAATGCTGCTCTTTTTTGACATACGACTAAAACTCGCTTTCCTCTAGCTATAAAATCGGTTGCTAAATTACTGATCAACTGTGATTTCCCTGTCCCAGGAGGCCCTTGAACAACTAAAGAATTTCCTTTTTTTACGGCTTTTAAAGCGTTTTCCTGATAGGCATCCATAGGGAAAACGGTGAAAGTTTCTTCCTCTTTTACGCTTTCTATAAAACGATAGCGCTGCTTATAATCTGTAGGATCCTCCGTTTGCTTGTCAGGGTTTCTGCTTAGAAAGAATTCTTCTATGTCTTGTACTTCTTGCTCTTTCTCAAGCAAGTAAGAATAGTCGGGAACTAAATACGATCCGCTTTGTGGAAAAATCCCTAAGACAGCTTCCGGATATAATTTTAATTCACCTTCCTTTTCATTTTCCTCAAAAGCCGGCTTTTTAAAATCCTTAAATTGATGAAGTACATCCATAAAATTATCCTGATTGAAATTCAAATCAATAGGACTTTCTTTGAAAATTTGATACAAATCTGTTCTAAATACTCGGCTATCTGGATCGTAAATTTCAAATACTTTTTCTATTAATTCATCACTAATCTTAATGCCATGGTAATGAGCATAAGCTAGTAAAAAAGATTTATTAAAGGTGATGTTGACATCCTCTCTTAATTCCATCACCCACTGATCCTTTACTTCTTTAATTTCGATCGGAAAAAATATAAGTGGACACCTGACAGAAGTTCCGCCATGAAACTTTCCCCTTACGAATGGCCAGCCTACATATAAATCTTTAGCACCTCTTTCATCATAGATAAATTTTTCAATTCTTTTTAGTTTCTTCAACTTTTGGCTCATGATGTTATTGAGCTCTAGGCGAGGGTCTGAAATGGCAGCTAACGGAATATTTTTCTTTCTAGCAATTAAGTCCTCTATTAATGAGAATGAACTTTTATTGAGTAAAAAATCAAAGTCATGTAAGTCTAAGGTCTGATCAGAAATCAATCTGAGAAGCAATAAAGAGCGATTGGTTCCGGAAAGATTGGTGAGTCGTTTTAAATAGTGCCTTAGTATATCGTGCATGTAAAAATAATTAGCAAGGAATCAATTTAAGAAAATATTGTCTTAATTGTAAATATTTAATTAGTGCTTAATCAAAAGTGATGTAAGGTGTCACCTTTTTGACCCATGAACTATCTAAAATTTTGATAGCTAATAGATCAGAAACGGATTTAAAATCCCCATGTTGTTCTCGGTAATTGATTATCAAGTTCGCTTCCTTATAGGAAATATACGGATGTTGAACCAGACTGTCAGCATCCAATTGATTAACTTTTAGTTGTTTTAAGTTTAATTTTTCTCCAAGGAACACATATTTCTTTAATGAATCGATATTCTTTTTCTGCAAACCATATACTTCCTTAAGCTGATGCAGGGAATGAAACCCACCTAAATACTCTCTGTATTTAATAATTCTTTTAGAAAAGGAATGGGCCAATCCCATAGACATTTTGTAATTGTAAACTATCCACTTTATTGAGGTCAAATGATTCTAATTTTGTTTCTTCGAATTCTGTTGGTTTAGATTTCTTCTCCTCAAGTTTATGGTTTTGGACGCTTAGCATTTTTGATCCTTCAAATGGCTTTTTTTCCTTCTTGCTTATTTTGATATAAGGTTGAATTTCATTGTAAAATGCACTATCAATACCGTAAATTTTGAGTAACTCTTTTTTAGATTCAAAGGGATTTACCTTTTCTCTGTATTTGACTATTCTTTTAGCCAGATATTCTGGAAAGCCAGAATTCATTAGCTGTTGAATGCTGGATTTGTTTAGATCGAAGGAGTTAAAATTTTTTTCTCGGATACCTTCTTTTTTGATTTCAATATTATTTTTGAGCTCAGAAAGCAAGGAATTGAGAAGTGTTTTATCCTGACGGGATTGCAAGGGAGTATCATAAAAAGAATATATTTTCTTGGACAGAAAAGGCATTGAAAGTATTATCACCATCAATATAATTAGTATGATAAAGCCATTGGTTTCGGTTCTAGAAAAGCCAAAGAAATTACGAAGCCAAATTCTTATTTTCTGCTTCATTGCTTTAGTAAGGTTTTTAGTTTGATACTAAAGTAATAAAGCAGATTTAAATGTCCAATTTTTGGTGATTATCAAATTTTAATTCCTTTAAAACATCCCATGATTTACCATTATGCTTGAAGACAGAAATCGAATCTGCAAGGAATTTTTCATCAAACGGTCTGTTTTTCACTTCGTCCCAAATTTTATAGAAAATAGGTTTTTTCAAATCGCGGAAAGCAATGGTAATGTGTGGGTTAAATCCATTGTTTTTGTGCGTACTATTAAAAATCTGAAATTGTTTTAGAAATTGTTCTACAGTTTTTTGAAGAAAATCTAACGCTCTATTTTCATCTACTTTAATAAATATTACCCTTGGTTCGAAATTTCCATAATCATTCAATTTTATTTCTATCGGCTTTTGCTTTATAAGTTCATTTCCTAATTCATTAAGAAAATATTCTTCTTTATTGATGGGTAAATTAAAAGGCATTTGTAGTGTAATATGTGCTTTTGACCGAAATGCAGCTCGAATTCCATATTTTTGACTAAACTCCTCTTTTATTCCATGAATCTGCTTTTCTAGTAGATGAGGAGGGCAAATTCCAATAAAATACGAGGCCTTTTCCATATATTTTAAGTTCTATATATTATAGTAATCATTCAATTTTAGGTAGATTTGAGCAAAATTAATCAAAATGAATAGAATTTTTAGAAAACCAATTTTCTATCTAACATTTCTGCTGACTTTGTTATTGGGGAGTTGTTATTCTGAATTGTCAGAATTAGATTTTGGGGATTTGAAGTGGAGCCCAGAATTAGGTGTTCCATTAGTAGATTCCAAATTCACATTAATAGAATTATTGGAAGCCAATGCTAATAACATTGATTACACTACTGATTCCAATAACACAATAGTTATTTCAATAACTGAAGATAGTTTATTTAGTCAGTCAGCTTCAGAATACTATTCATTAATTGATCAGTCCTTAAATGTGCCGCCAATTATTTTGACTCAAAGTGAAATTAATGAATTCAACTCCAATGGTCAAGTGGCGATTTCTAGAGAGGTATTGGTTGATTATCCAAACCAAGGTAATTTGGATGAAATCGTTATCGATCAAGGTAGGGTGGAAACTCAGGTAGAAGAAAATTTTCCTGCTATAGTAGATTTGTCTTTTTCTATGGATGATCCAAGTAATACTACCTTCCTCAATTATAGTAATGAATTTACTTATGTTGCTGGAGGCGATCCTGTATCGAATGATCAATCGACAGATCAGTTCAATAATATAAGCTTTAAGTTTAATGAGGGGCCAAGATCTGCGCAAGTAAAGTTCTCATTTGAATTATCCCTCAGTAGGGTTGATCAGGATCTTGTTTTTGGGGCTAATTCTATTGATTTAGATATTGGATTTCAGGATTTAGAATTTGGAGCACTTTATGGTGATTTGAGTCCTCAAAATATAAGCACAGCGGAGAATACTATTCGGACTGATTTTTTTAGTGAGAATGAATTTTTCAATGATATAGAATACTATTTTGAAAATCCTCAATTTCGAATGATTTTTAAAAATTCAATGGGTGTTCCCGTGCGTTTTGATGTCAATAATTTTACTACTTACAAAAACGGACAACAAACGGAAGAACCTATTGATAACACCATAGAATTAGAGGCTGCAGCTGAAGGTTCTGTAATTGAAACAGAGGCTAATTTTGATGGGAACTTTAAAAATATAATAAATAATACTCCTGACTCTGTATCACTACAAATTGACGGATTAATTGATCCTGAAGATACACCTGATAATTTTGTAACGAGAGACTCATACTTGCAGGCTGGATATGAAATTAACTTACCTCTTGAATTTAGTTTAAGTGGCTTGGAATTTAATGAGGCGATTTCTCTTGAAGGCATTGATACTCAGGAATTGCAATATGCGCTATTCAAATTTACTTCTGAAAACTCCCTACCGATTGATCTTAATTTTAAAGCTGATTTATTAGATGCAGATAGTGCATTTGTAATGAATTTGTTCGATGGGAAATTTTTAGCAGGTGGTACGGAGAGCCAAGCTGAATCAATTTCTGATATTATTAGATTGGGAGATAATCCAGATACAAATTCTAATGAATTAGAGGATTTAAATAGAGTTAGGAGGGTAGGAATCAGAGCTACTGTTTCCACTACTAATAATGGCAATAGTGTTGTTCGAATTACTTCAGATGCATCTGTAAAATTTAATTTGGCACTTCAGGCGAAGTATAATGTAAACTTAACCGAAGAGGATTAATGAAAAAGTTTATTTATAGTATTTTATTAGTTTTTATTTGTTTTGAAGGTCAAAAAGCATTTGCTCAATCTGACATGATCTCATATGGATTGAACAAAACTTTACCTCAGGCGAATAATTTGAATCCAGCAATTCTACCAGATTATAAATTTTCATTTGGATTACCTGGTTTATCAGGTTTTCACATTAATACCGCTCAGAATTTCACAAATTTAGAGTTACTCACTTCAAAAGATGAATCAGGTAATTTAAATACCAGCAGGGTACTCAATAAGTTGCGAAGAAATAACAGAATTAGTTCAAATAATACTGTCAATTTGTTGCATATAGGAGTTCGTAGTAATTCAAGTTATACGGCATTTAGTGTTAACACAAGAACCGTATCAAGAATTAGTTTGCCAAAGGAGTTTTTTCAATTTGTAGTTTTGGGTAATGCAAGTGATGAACTAAAAGATGGCTTACTTGATTTAGGAAGATTGTCCACTAAATCAACAGTCTATACTGAAATTGGCGTTTCTCATGGAAGGGAAATCTTATCCGGTAGAATGACTGTTGGGGTTAGGCTGAAATATCTAATGGGCCATGCATATGCCGATATAAAATCATTTGATGCGAGCTTACAAACTTATGGAAATGATGATTTCAGAGGTGATTCAATTGAAATGAATGTGAATCAATTCGATATCAGAACAGCTGGAATTGCAGGTGCATTATTTGATGACTATTTTCAGGATAATGATATTAGAACCTCAGTTTTATCTAATAGAGGATTCGGATTAGACTTGGGTGCTACATATAAATTTAGTGAGAAAATCAGTTTTTTCGCCAGTTTAAATGATTTAGGACTCATAAAATGGAATCAACAATATACAAATCAACAAGCAGTTCCTTCTTTTCAATATAAGTTTACTGGGGCAGATGTGATAGAGTTAATTAATGGTGAAAATTTATCGGCTATAGATGATTTTGATAGCACAATAAATGAGTTAGAGATTGTAGAAACAACAAATGAATCTTTTGCGACATCCTTAACAGCCAGACTTTATGCAGGGGCATCTTATGAATTAACAAGTAAGCAAACTGCTTCTGCAATATTGTATTCTGAATTTTATAGAGGTGCTTTGATTCCGGCATTTACTGGGATGTATAATTTTCAAGCAGGAACATTTTTTAATTTCGCTTTCTCAGCTACCATGATGAATGGAAGAATAAATAATTTTGGAACAGGTTTAACACTAAATTTATTGCCTTTTCAAATTGTACTGGCTACCAATGATTTACTTTCCATAGTTAATCCTATGAAAGGTAGAGCTGTAGATTTTCGATTTGGAATAAACCACACTTTTGGGAACGTCAAAAAGGGTAAATCAAGGGGTAAAAAGAACAACAAGGATACAATTGAAACAATTGATTTAGGAATTGACTGATTTTTCAAAAAAAATCCACTAATTTGGAAAAAATTAGAAAAGTATTTTAAAAATATAGAAAAAATCTAATTATTGATGATAGATAACATAAATGAAAATAAGATGGATTTAAATGTAAATTTCATCAAATCGGTACTAAGTCTATTTTCTGAAATGCAAGGAAATGGAATTTCATTAGTCTATTTGGGAGAATTCAATCACGAAATCACAAAGATGTTTACTTCTATGGCTGAATCGGACATGGAACGTAAAAAAGAAGATAGGTATGTTAAAAAGAGAGTTTATCATGTAATGGTAGAAACTCTTCAAAACATGAATAAACATTCTGATGAAATTACTGATGCTCAAATTGGAAATGGTTTGTTTGTGATCGGTAATAAGGAAGATATCTATTATGTAATCACTAGTAATAAAGTAGCAAGAAATAAGGTAGAAGATTTAAGAGCTGCCATTGATGAAGTGAATGCTGCTAGTGCCGATGAATTGAAGAAAATGTATATGCAACAGATCAAGCATGGTAAGCTTTCCAATAAAGGAGGAGCTGGTTTAGGCCTGATTGATATTGCCAGAAAAACTGGCGAAAAGTTAGTATATAAGTTTTTACCAATTGATGAGGAGTTTGACCTTTTCATTTTGAAAGTAGAAATTAATGCAGATAAAATTAAAGATGTAAAAAGTAAATAATAAAAGTTTACTTTATAAATAAACATTAGAAGCCTTTTCTTTATTGAAAAGGCTTTTTTTATGACCATCAATATCAAGAATTCCAATTATTCTCGACCAATAAATATTATATTTGCCCCATTAATTATTCAAAATAGCATTATGAGTTTCAATACAGATTTAAAAGTTGGAGTTTTAGGTGGAGGACAATTAGGAAGAATGTTGCTACAAAGTGCCATCAATATTAATATAGATTTAAAGATGATGGATCCTGACCCAAATGCTCCTTGTTCAAAATTAGTTTCTGATTTTAAAATTGGAGATCTGGAAGATTATAATGCGGTATATGATTTTGGTAAACAATGTGATATTTTGACAATTGAAATTGAGAAGGTAAATATTGAAGCAATGAAAAAGCTTCAATCTGAGGGAGTGAAAGTTTACCCTCAACCTGAAATAATTGAGATGATTCAAGATAAAAGGGTTCAGAAACAATTTTATAAAGATAATGACATACCAACCTCTCCCTTTGTATTAACTGATAATAGAGCTGATTTAGAAAATTTATCCAATAAATTTCCTGCAGTGCATAAAATTGGTAAGGGTGGTTATGACGGCAGGGGAGTGCAAGTCATTAAATCTAAAGATGACATCCAAAAAGGATTTGATGCTCCTTCCTTATTAGAAGAATTTGTTCCTTTCAAAAAGGAATTAGCAGTAATAGTTAGTAGAAATGAAAATGGGGAAATTAAGAGTTTTCCGGTAGTGGAAATGGTCTTTCATCCAGAGCATAATTTAGTAGAGTACCTTCTTTCTCCTGCAATTATTGATAAATCTGAAGAAGAAAAAGCAAAAAAAATTGCAGTAGACATCATTGAGAAATTAGAAATGGTGGGCATATTGGCCGTTGAAATGTTCCTTACAAAGGAGAATGAGATATTGGTAAATGAAATTGCACCGAGACCTCACAATAGTGGCCATCAAAGTATTGAAGGCAATTTTGTGTCGCAATATGACCAGCATTTGAGAGCTATTTTAAATCTTCCTTTAGGAGATACTACTACCAAAATTAGTTCTGCTATGGTAAATGTATTAGGTGAGGATGGCTTTACAGGAGATGCTCAATATGAAGGAATGGAAGAAGTAATGAAAATCCCAGGCGCATCAGTTCACCTATATGGTAAAAAACTAACCAAGCCTTTTCGAAAAATGGGGCATGTAACCATTACCGATCCAAGCTTAACTTCATTAAAAAGAAAAATTGAGACAGTTAAATCCACTTTAAAAGTAAAAGCATGAGTAAAGGTAAAATAGCAATAATAATGGGCAGTCAATCAGACTTAAGAGTGATGAGCGAGGCTGCTAAAATTTTAGAAGAGCTTGAGGTTAATTATGAATTGACTATTGTTTCAGCACATAGAACTCCTGAGAGGATGATGGACTTTGCTAAATCAGCGAGGAAAAATGGATTTCATGCTATTATTGCGGGTGCTGGTGGAGCGGCTCATCTTCCAGGTATGGTTGCGGCTTATACTACACTTCCGGTAATAGGTGTGCCAGTAAAGTCAAGTAATTCAATTGATGGTTGGGATTCGGTTTTATCTATTTTACAAATGCCAGGAGGGGTTCCGGTTGCGACTGTAGCTTTAGATGGAGCCAAAAATGCTGGTATTTTGGCGGCTCAAATTATATCGAATTTTGATGATAATGCTGCTAAAAAACTAGAAAACTATAAAAATGAAATGCGAGAAAAGGTTTTAAAATCAGCAGAGGTGGTTGAAACCAATGGTTGGAAATCAGGGAAAGTAGGATTTTAATTATTCATCTAGAAAAGGGAAATACAAAGTAAATTCACTGTATTTCCCAATTTCAGTTTCTAGGTTAATTGTTCCATTTAACCTATCTACAAGGGTTTTCACAATAGCTAAACCTAAACCATTAGAGCTTTCTCCCCCAGTTGGTTTTGCAGTTAGTTTTTTAAACTTTTTAAAGAGGTTGGATTTATCTCCATCTGTAAAGCCAGGCCCAAATCTTTTACACTAATCCAGAAATTATTTTTATTTATCCCCGCCCTAAGGATGATTTCGGATTCAAGATGGGAAAATTTAATGGCATTAGAGACCAAATTTTCAAGTATTCTATTGACATAATTCCTATCCGTTCTGACAAAAAAATCAGGTTCACATTCTATCTTACATTCAATTTGTTTATTAGTTAATTCAATCAAAAAATTAGAGGTAGTATCTTCCAATAACTTTTTAAGTTCAATTTTTTCAGTTGTAAGTTCTTCTTTTTCAGTAGAAATGGAATTTACATCTAGCAGATCATTTATTAAATAAGCACCATGTTTTGCATTATTTCGAATCATAGATACATACTGACCTTGCTCTTCATTTAAACCAGAAAGTCTTAATAATTCGGTCAAGCCTTTTATCCTATGAAAAGGAGCTTTCATATCATGTGCAACCAAACTTAGTAAAGAGTCCTTCTCATTATTCAAATCATCTAATTCCTTATTTCTAATGAGAAGTTCATCATTTTGACCTTTAATTTCTTTATTCTGGAGGGTTATTTTCTTTTGTTGTTCCTCAATTTTATTGTTTTTCAGTTGTAGTATTTTATTGTGTTTTCTTCTTCTGTTTGCAGTAATCCAAATAATAACCAATAATATGATGGCAAGCACAATAGTTGCGGTTAGGGCTATGTTAAATGCTTTTTGTTTTTGAATTACTTGTTTGTAAGTATCTTCATTTTTCTTCAAAAGCTCATTTTCCTTTTCTTTTGCTTCTAAAGCTAATCGCCCTTCTAGCCTTTCAATTTCCCTGGCTGTATTAACATTTTCAGTTTTTTCTTTTAGCACAGAGTATTTCTTGAAATATTCAAAAGCTTCTTGAATTTCACCTTTTCTTTCAAAAATCTTAGATAGGTATAGATAAGCATCTCGTTGAAAGGTGACATCATTATTAGTAGCTAGTTCATTTACCTTTAAGAAATAATCTCTTGCTTGATTAAATTCATTCCTGTAAAAATGAATTTCACCTAATAAAGAATAAACTTGAATAATCAGATTAACATTTTTTGCTTTGGAGGCAAAATCCAATGCTTCATTAGCATTTGTAAGGGCAATTCTCAACTGACCTCTTTTTGTGTTCATTCTGGCGATAGATAATTTTATAATAGCTAAGTTTGCTTCATCATTTATTTGGGCAGCTACTTCATAGGCTTGAGTAAAATATTTTAGGCTATTATTATAGTTTTCCATCTCTCCATAAATATTTGCAATTTCGAGGTAGATGGAAATAATGCCAGAAGGATCATCAAATGTTTTTCTAATTTCAGCGGTTTTTAAAGACATCTCTAGTGCCTTTTCTAAGTTATCTTGCGATTGATATAGTTCAGCTAAACTTTTATAACCATAACTCATAGAGACTTCATCTCCAATTCCTTTGAATATTTCCAGCGCTTTGAAAAAATTATCATAAGCAGCCACATAATTCCCTTGATTAAAGTATAGTCGACCTATGTTGTTAAGCGAGTAGCCATATTGTAAAGAATCACCATAAATCAAGGCTGAATCTTTAGCTTGCTGATAATACTCAAAGGCTTTTATATTTTCACCTTCATAAAAATGTCCTACTCCTTTAAAATTTAATGATTTAACAACTTTTTCATTCAATTCAACACTTTTTGAGGCTATTTCAATTGCTTTTTGACTGAAAAGTATGGTGCTGTCTGGGTATGATTTTCGAAACTCCCATGCTAATTGATTGTAGGTATCCACAAGTTCTGAGGAACCAGCACCTTGAAGTTTATTTTTCAAGCTATCAATTACTGACTGATTCTGCCCTATTAATTTATAGGGTAGGGCTATTGTTAAAATGAGGAATATGAATGAATTTCTAATTTTCACTTTAAAAGATTGTTTGTGCAATTTAATGTATTTCCACTGTATTTTTACAAATTCATTTTACCTTATTGGTAAATTTAGTTTAAATACTGTAAAGAATAAATTAATAATGTCTTCACATCATATTATTAGAGACGAGCAAGAGCCTCCTGTTTTGGTTTTTCAACTGAATGAAAATTGGCAAGAATTATCAGAATTATTAGGGTGGTCTCCTGTTTTGCTCATTGATCCTCTGTTAAAGGAGTTTTTTGAACTTAGAAAAACAAAAATAGATGGGTATATATTAAATGATAAATCAAAGATTGAATTTACAGTCAATGATATTCATTATCAGGAGAACCTTCTAGGTAAATATTTATTAAATTGGATTAGTATTAAAAATTATACTGCTATAAATATATTTTGTGACAATCATTTGATGTTAAATTTATTTTCAAGTTTTAAAGGTGTGAGGTTGCCAATTCCGTTTATATTTTTCACGGAGGAAGGAAAATTTATTTTAAAACCAAATTCCATTTATAAAAAATGGTACCCAAGTGGATTTATGCTTAATGTTTTAAATGCAGATGTTATAAAAACACAAAATTTAGAACAAGGAGCAGGGAGCTATAGGGTTAAAAAAGATGGCTTTATATCAATTGAGGTTGAAGGTGATTTTATATTATTAAATGAAAGAAGTAATTAAATTTACTTCATTGCAGTTATTAAATAGCTTATGTTTCAATTTTTATAAATATTAGAATTACATAAAACTTACAATATGATATCAAAAGAACATTTTTTGCTCCTTTTATGCATAATATTAATTTCTTGCAGCAAAAGTGGTCAAGATAAAGTGAAGGAATCTTTGCAATTCAAAGAACAATATCGACCTCAGTATCATTTTACTCCTCCTTCAGGATGGATGAATGATCCAAATGGCATGGTATATTATGCAGGGCAATATCATTTATTTTATCAACATAATCCTGATAGCACGGTTTGGGGGCCTATGCACTGGGGGCATGCAGTAAGCAAAGATTTGGTGCATTGGGAACATTTGCCGATTGCACTTTATCCCGATAGTTTGGGAACTATATTTAGTGGAAGCGCGGTATTAGACCAAAAAAATAAGTCAGGCTTAGGGACTGATAATAATCCTCCCTTAGTTGCTATTTATACTTATCATGATGCAGAGCAAGAAAAAACAGGAAGTAATCAATTTCAAACTCAGGCTATAGCTTTTAGCACGGACAGCGGAAGGACTTGGCAGAAGTACAAGAATAATCCTGTTTTGACTAATCCTGGAATCAAAGATTTCAGAGATCCTAAGGTAAGCTGGCATGAGCCAAGTAAAAAGTGGATTATGTCTCTTGCAGTTAAAAATAAAATTAGCTTTTATTCATCTACTAATTTTATTGATTGGAAGTTTGAAAGCGATTTTGGTGAACAAGTTGGTGCTCATGGAGGTGTTTGGGAATGTCCAGACTTATTTCCGCTTGAAATAAATGGTGAAGAAAAATGGGTTTTACTGGTTAGTATTAATCCTGGAGGACCTAATGGAGGTTCAGCAACACAATATTTTATAGGTGATTTTGATGGTAAAAAGTTTTCCACCTCTCAGGAAGAAATCTATTGGTTAGATTATGGTACAGATAATTACGCTGGAGTCACCTGGTCAAATACTCAAAACAGAAAGATTTTCATGGGGTGGATGAGTAATTGGGATTACGCTAATATTGTGCCTACTGAAAACTGGAGAAGTGCCATGACAATTGCTCGAGAATTATCTTTAGCAAAGGTTGAGGGTGAAATACGTTTAGTGAGTAGACCTTTAAATAATTACAAGGAACAATTAACTGAAAAGAAATTTGAATGGGAGATTAAAGATCAAAATAATTTTCTGATTAAAAATGTTTCTGAATGGACTGAAATAGACTTTAAAAGTCCATTTGGCCAAAATCAGGAGCTAGAAATAGAGCTCTTTAATGAGAATGAAGAGTTATTATTATTCAAGATTGATTTTTCAAAGCAAGAAGTTTCTTTGGATCGCTCAACTATTAAACGCCATGGTTTTTCCAAGGAGTTTAAATCCTTACAAAAAGCCCCTGCTCATTTTAATAAAGAAAATATGAAAATAGAAATCTTTAAGGATGCTTCCTCTTTAGAGATTTTTATAAACGATGGTGAATGGGTAATGACAGCTCTTTATTTTAGTAACAATGAATTAAATCAGATGAAAATTTCTTCAAATGGAAAGATAAGTGCTGACATAAATGCCAGCAGTTTTAAATCAATTTGGTGATTAAGGTTTGGGCTTCTAAAATTTAGAATTTCTGTTTTAGTAACCAATTTGAATTTTACACAGGTATAGCATTCAGAAATAATGGTTTTTGATTAAGTATTTGAGAAGCTATATTTTTTGAATTTAGTATTTAAACTTATTTCTTATTTATTGTGTTTTTAATATAAATCACATTATATTTAAATATGTTTAGTGTAATTAAAAAATATTTAGAAGATCTTAAAAACACTGATTTGAAGAAGGTTAAAGTTACTTCTGAAGGTGATTTTTATATAAAAAGTATTGATCTATTTGACAATAAGAAAAGTTCAATTGAATTTATAGACTCTTTAAGCGAATCAGTAAATAGGTATAAAAAAAGAGCTAAGAAAAATCCTGAAAAAGTAAGCTAATGCCTAAATTCGACCTCTTACTACTACCATTATTGGGAGGGTTTTGGTTTTTAAATATTTTCAATTATACTAAATACTACCATCAAAGAATTGAAAGACAAAGGCTAATATTTAACTCCTCTATAGTCGCTATATTCTTATCTGCTCTTGGATTATTAATTGATGGTTTTTTTCCCGAAGTCAATAACCTATTAAGCAATTTAGTACCATTTAATTATTCAGGTTTTAATCAGTCATTATTAATATTTTTAATTTCACCTGTTTTTGCAATTCTTCTTAATTTAATTCCACGAAGGTTTTTGCTTCAGCTGGCAATTAATAAGCATGGAGATCAAATTGAAAATATATTTTGGGAATCTTTAATTCAAAAAAATGACAATGATAAGTTGTTGATGATAACAACAAATTTCAATAAAATCTATGTTGGTTATGTAAAAACAATTCAGAAGCCAATTGGGGATTCCTTTGTTACATTATTACCATATTTTAGTGGTTATAGAAATAAAGACACACAAGAATTAGAAATCACTACTGATTATTTTTCCATAATTAAAAAGATGATAGAAGATAAAAAATTGGATGAGATTGATAAAAAACTGGGCGTTACATTACATAAATCTGATGTTACTTTAGTTTCAAAATTTGATCAAAGCGTATTTGATAGATTTAATAAAAGTGATGAAGTTGAAGTCGATGATTTACCTTATTAGAAAAAATGAAAATTTTATATATCCATCAATATTTCAAAACACCAGACGAAGGTGGAGCCAATCGCTCTTATTTTATGTCCCAGGCTTTAAAAGCAAAGGGTCATGAAGTTGAAATGTTGACTGCTCACAATGATAAAAAAGCAGTTTCTAGATCTGTGGATGGATTAAAAGTTCATTATTTGCCCGTTCCTTATGAAAACCAATATGGTTTCTTAAAAAGGATAAAAGCATTTCTTTATTTTATCATTCTTTGTAAAAACTTTATTAAGAGGTCAAATGATTTTGATAAGATTATAGTAAGCAGCACTCCACTAACGGTAGGCTTTATTGCTATTTGGGCAAAGAAAAAATTTAATATACCGTACATCTTTGAAGTTCGTGACTTATGGCCAGAAGCCCCAATTCAAATGGGGGCAATTAAAAATCCGATATCGAAATTTTGGTTGGAAAAACAGGAGTTAAGGTTTTACAAGAATGCCGAAAGAGTTATTGCACTTTCTCCAGGTATGCGAAATCATATTGAAAAAAGAGCGCCTAAAGTAAAAGTAGAATTGATTCCAAATGTCGCTGATTGTGATTTCTTTGAGAGAGTTGAGGTTAAAGACGAGGATTTAGTTTTACAATACGGAGTAAAAGATAAATTTGTAGTTAGTTATTTCGGTGCAGTTGGGCCAGTTAATGATTTAATGAGTTTGATTAAGTGTGCTGAATTGAGCTCCCATTTACCTATTCGATTTCTTATTATGGGAGAAGGGTCAAGCTTGCCAGAAATAAAAGATTATGTGGCTAAAAATAAGCTAAGTAATATCTTCTTTATTCCTTATGGTACTAAAGGAGATGTACGTGATGTGATGAATGTTACGGACGCATGTTATGTATCTTTCTTGCATAAACCGGTTTTAAGGACAAACTCACCAAATAAATTTTTCGATGCCATTGCCTCCGGGAAATTAATTATTACCAATATTCAAGGTTGGATCAGAGGATTAGTAGAAAAACGTCATATTGGTTTTTTTGCGGATTCGGACTTTCCAGCTGAGTTTGGAGAGAAGATAAAGCCTTTTATAGCATCTCCTGAGTTATTGAGCAAATATCAAAAAGCTTCCAGAAGCACAGCAGAACAGTTTTTTAGTCGAAAAGAATTAAGCCATCATTTCGTGCAGGCAATTGAAGGGAAAAACTATCAGCATGAAGCGGAAATTCGATCTATTTTTAGTTTGAGTGCCTAATCAATATTGATCTAAGCTTTCAATGATCAAATCATGTAACGCGTTAAAAGCTTCTAGACTTAATTCTTCACCATTATCATTTATATCATGATAAGCTTGTTTGCCGCCTAATGTGTAAATAAATATTGCTGGGACTCCAATTCTGTCGAATAAACAATGATCACTATTACAAGCCTCTCCTCTTGATTTAATTTCAGATATGCGATTATTATTTAATTTTTTTAATAATTCGTAATAACGTTTGTTTTTTATGGCATTTACTACCGTAATTCCATCATCACCAGTTCCTACCATATCCAAATTCACTAACATTTTAATTTTTTTCAAATCAATAGGAGGATTTTCTATAAAGAAGTAACTTCCTAATAAACCAATTTCTTCTGCCGTTGTAAATAAAAAATATGTATCGAATTTAGGTTGATTTTCACCATAATAATCAGCTAAAGCCAAAAGCATAGCCACTCCAGATGCATTATCGTTTCCTCCTCTAAAAATGGCATTTCCCATTTGTCCCAGATGATCATAATGTGCTGAAAGCATTATAGTAGAATCACTGCTTTCACCATTTATTTTGCCTATTATGTTTGCAGAGCTGAAATTTGGAACAAATTGTGCTTCATTGATAGCACTGATTTCTGCTCCTTTTTTTAATTTATCTTTAATATATAAAACCGTATTTTCAGATTGTTTTGAGGAAGGAAACCAGCTCCATTTACTACTATCTTGGATGATTAATAAACTGTTCTTAGCTTTTGATTCAAATAAAAATGATTGCGTTATTTTTTCTATTTCCTCAGCATTATCTTCTTTCTTTTCAATATAGAAAATTTCATTTTTAGCTTTTTTAGACAATTTAAAGGTTTCAGGTATTTTTTGAATTTGCCCTTTAATTTCTAAAGGTGCTGAAGCAGAATGAAAAAGAAAATCTTTCCCTGCCCCATAGATTTTAATTGCATTTTGATTCTCAACTGAGAATTGAACGTTGTCTGGAAAAGTATTGACAGGGTAGGATAAATTTTGCCTAAAATTATCTCCGTTCCCAGCTCTAATCTTGGATTGGGTTAATTTTTCAATTATAAAATCGGCTGCTTTTTCTTGTCCGTTATTTGTAAAACCTCTTCCTGATAATGAATCAGAAGTTAAAATCGAAAGGTGTTCTCGGGCTAATTTACTTTGGCTTACACCTTCAAAAGTATTGAATAGAATAATGAATGGAATAGAAAGAATAAAAAGGTCTCGCATTAATTACAGCTTAATTGAAAATTTAATTGTGGGCTAATATCCATCTTTTCTGCCTTTTTTAAAATATTACAAGCTTCCTTTTCATTATTGAGTTTATAATAACATTCTATTAAGTATTGATATCCTATTTTTTGCTCTGGCTGGAAAAATATAACCCATTCTAGTAGTTTCGATGCTTTAAAGTAATTTCCTTCATTAAATAGAATTTCAGCTGCATTAAAATAGATTGATTTATAACTTTCAGGTGTTCTTTCTGCAGAAACTAATAAGCGATAAGCATTTCCATAAACACTTTTAAATTCAGCCAAAATACTATTTAAACCCATTTGATAATATTGCATCGCAACAGCATTATCGTTTAATTCTTCTTTATAAACCTCAGCGATAAGGGCAATCATTCTCATTCGTTTGTAATTATTATTCATTAATTTATTCAGAATGAATACTGCCTTATTAGGCTCTTTCAAGTTCCTGTAGCAAACTGCCAGCCTAAATTGCATATCAGGATTTTGACTTTTACTATATTCCATAAAGAATAAATATCCCCAAAGCGCATCCTGATAGGCCTTGTTTCTGAAATCTATATCTGCCTGATCTCTACGGAAACTTAAATAATCTATTTCATATCTTTTAATAGGATTATACTCTGCATAGGAGGATTTAATTTCATCAACAGAATTTACAGCAGCTTGAACTTTCCCTGAATAATAAAGACTGTCAGCAAATTGTACTTGCTTATCAAACTGACTAATTTTTTTTTGAAGCTTTCTTTCCTGTATGAAATCAAATATACTCACACCAACATAAAGTAAAATGGCAATAGATGCTACAATTCCTATTGCATAATAGGTTGCTTTTTTTTCAGCGGTTGCATCCGATGCTGGTTTGTATACTGGTGGTCTGTAGGTATAATTCTGGTATGGGTTTCGGTAGGCTCTTTGCTTATTTTCATGCGCACGAATACTTGCTCTTTTTGCATTCAAGCGCATTTGAGCCAGTTTTACATCATATTGTTGTCTGGTTTCTTTATTGCTTAATATCGTATAAGCAGTGGAGATCAATTTAAATTTCTCTTCTGCGGCCGTTGATGGATTAATATCAGGATGATAAGCTTTTGCTAATCTTTTGTAGGCAGACTTTATCTCCGATAAGGTTGCCATTTCACTTAAGCCTAAAATTTGGTAGTAATTTTCCATTAAGAGAAAATAATTGAACTTTCTTTAAACAAACATAACAATTATTTATTGCTATTTTAGTTCCATTAAATGTATAAACTATGGCGTATTTTAGTGAGGATTTTGTAAGGTTTTTCGAAGAACTTGAGAAAAACAATCATAAAGAGTGGTTTGATGAGAATAGAAAAAGGTATGAAAAGGAAATAAAAGAACCTTTCAAGGCTTTTGTAGGGGATTTAATTTTAGCTATCCAAAAATTTGATCCTGAAATCATGATTAAATCTAAGGATGCCATCTTTCGAATTAATAGAGATATTCGTTTTTCAAAAAATAAGCAGCCCTATAAAAACAATGTTGCAGCCTATATATCAAAGATTTCAAAAAAAGAGCAATTTCCTGGATATTATGTGCATTTAGATGCCGAAGGAATCTGGTTAGGTGGGGGCTTATACGATTTATCTACGGAAAATATTTATAAAGTAAGGCAAGAGGTTCTTTATAACGAAAAGAGTTTAAAAGAAGCGCTTAGCGAGAATGATTTCAAAAATGAGTTTGGTGAATTACAAGGGCAAAAGAATAAAATATTGAAGCCACCTTTTAAAGAATTTGGTGAGGAGATTCCAATTCTATATCAAAAACAATTTTATTTTATGAAGCGATTTCCAGTCAGTAAAATAACTTCGGACGAATTAGTTAACTTTTGTGCAGTGAAATTTGAAAAAGCTTTTCCTGTCAATAAATTTTTACGATTGGCAGTAGAAAATGTAGAATAAAAAAAGGAGCCTTATTCAGGCTCCTCTTTCAAACTAATTTTAACTAAAAAATGAATTATGCTGATGCTTTAGCTTTTTTAGTTTCGCTCATTGCAATACCGTAAACTACTAAACCGAATCCGATTTTGTTAATGGCATCACCAATGTTGTAAATTAAATCCATGTCCTGAGGTCTTAATAAACCTGCTCCATCGGCACCAAGCCATCCACCAGGCATTGCCATGTAGCCAATTGGATAAATTGCCCAACCTACTAATACGAACCATGCCAAAGCTTTAATACCTTTTTGTACAGAATCATTTCCACTTGATTTAGCCAATTGAGCTGCTTCACCAAACCATGCTGAGTAGAGGATATAAACATAACCTACAGTTGATATTACACCCCATAAAACGGAATGCCCCATAGAACCATCAGTAAATGCTTCACCTATGTAACCTGCTACTAACATTACTAATGAGAAGAAAATCAATTTCCACATAAAGCTTTGTTTAGCGCCTGCAGGTCTTAACAATAAGTAGAATTCAACACACATTAACGGAACTGTTAAAGTCCAGTCAATGTAACGTAATACTGTTGGGTTCATACCTGTAGCTGCATAATAATCACGCATATAGTAGTAATGAACAGCCGCAATCATGGTAATTAAACCTGATACTAAAAGTGAAGTCTTCCACTTACCGTCAACTTGTTTCTTTCAAAAAAGAAAAAGACAGAAGCTGCAAACATTGCCATGTAGCCCGTAAAAAAGGTAAATGCTACTGGATCATCCGATTTGATGTCTATGACATCTGCTAGAAATAGTGTTTCCATATTGTTTAATAATTAGTTATAAATTCTAAACATAATATGGTTCAAAAGGTTTAAATAACCATATAATGTTTAACAAAAAATTAATAATGTTTAACATATGTTCTATTTTTTTTAAAAAGGTTAAACAAATATTTGGTTTTCAGTTAATTATGAGAATTAAATTTATAAATAGATTATATATCAAAACATACCTTTTAAAAAGCTTATATTTTTTACTTTTGTGCTCAGATGGAAAATAGAATGGATCAATTAAAGCATATCGCCATAGCCGGAAATATTGGTGCCGGTAAAACCACATTAGCTAATAAATTGTCTCATCATTATGGATGGCATACCGAATTTGAGGCCGTTGAAGATAATCCTTATTTGGTTGATTTTTATAATGATATGAAACAGTGGGCATTCCATTTACAAGTGTATTTCCTAAATAGTAGATTGAAACAAGTAAAAAGAATCAGGGAAAGTGAGCATACAGTAGTTCAAGATCGTTCAATTTACGAAGACTGCTATGTTTTCGCCAAAAACCTTCATGAGTCAGGTAATATGTCTGATAGAGATTACAAAAATTATCTTGAATTATTTGATTCTATGTCGCCCGTCATTACACCCCCTGACTTATTAATTTATTTAAGAGCCGATATCCCAAAATTGGTAGGTCAAATTGAAAAAAGGGGTAGGAATTATGAAGAAACCATTAGGATTGATTATCTGAAAAACTTGAACAAACATTATGAAGCCTGGGTAAAGCAATATGACATTGGTAAACTGGTGATCATTGATGTTAATCAATTAGATTATTTGAATAATGTAGAAGATTTTGCTTTGATTGTAAGTAAAATTGATACGGAAGTTCATGGCCTTTTTTCTAATCAATAAATTTTCTTTCTTACCTACCAAGGATTTAATTAGAGAAGATGTATTCAGGTCTCTAAAATATTTAATCACTTCATGTAGCATCCACTATTTTTGATACCTTTATGGATTATTCCATTTGTAATAATTACACTTATTTATGTTGAAAGTAGGAATCATCAGAGAGGACAAAATACCAGTTGATAAACGCTCACCATTAACGCCTGCGCAATGCCAAAAAGTGGCTGCTCAATTTGAGGTGGAGGTAAAAGTTCAGAAAAGTGATGTAAGGGTTTTCAAACCTGAAGAATATTCACAACACGGAATTGAAATGGTGGATGATATTAGCGGAAGTGATATTCTTTTAGGCGTAAAGGAAGTTCCAATTGATAAATTAATCCCTAATAAAACATACTTCTTTTTTTCTCATACTATCAAAGAACAGGAGTATAACAGAGAACTTTTACAAAATATACTTGAAAAAAAGATAAAGTTGGTTGATTATGAATGTTTGCTTGATCCTAAAACCAACCAAAGGATTGTAGCTTTTGGTCGTTTTGCTGGAATAGTTGGAGCTTATAATACCATCTGGACTTTTGGCAAACGCTATAATCTTTTCAATATCAGAAGAGCCCATGAGTGTTATGATTTAGCAGATATGAAAAGTGAATTTGAAAAAGTAGAATTACCTGCAATAAAAATAGCGATTACTGGTGGAGGAAGAGTAGCAAAAGGGGCTATGGAAGTTATGTATGGCATGGATATCTTACAAGTATCGCCTTATGAGTTTTTGAATGAAAGATTCGACAGGCCAGTCTTTGCGCAGCTTAATAGCCACACTTATCACAAGAAAAAAGATGGTAGTCCGTATAACAGAAATGAATTCCATGACAACCCTGGTCTATATGAAGGAGATTTTCTGAAATATGCAAAAGTAGCGGATGTATTAATTGCGGGGGCATTCTGGGATCCTCGAGCTCCTGTTCTTTTCAATAGAGAAGATGCTATGCGTCCAGAGTTTAAGACAAGAATAATAGGGGATATTACCTGCGATATTGAAGGATCCATTCCGAGCACGAAAAAACCTGCAACGGTTGATGATCCTGTATATGATTATAATCCTACTACCGATACTGTTGAGCCTGAATTCAGTGGCGAAAGTAATATTACAGTAATGGCTGTAGATAATTTACCATGTGAGCTGCCTAGAGATGCTTCTGAAAGCTTCGGATCTGAACTAATTGAAAATGTATTGCCCCATCTTTTAGGTGATGATAAGGATGATGTGATCAAAAATGCAACTATAGCTGAAAATGGTAAGTTGACTGAGAAATATAGCTATCTTCAGGGATTTGTGGATGGAGAGTGAGTTGGAATAGACTCTATTTTCACTTTTTATTAACGGTATTAACTGTTTTACTGATTTTTCCACTTGAAATGCATTCTACACAACAATAATTTTTTTCATCCCAACGGATTTCTTTGACATCTTCTTGGAATGCGGTGGCGTCAATAAGGCTAAATTCGGCTATTAAAGAATCTTTGCTTTCCGCTTCAATTATTTTGGTTGAATTATCATTAAAAACAATGGTAAATTTTGGCATGAACATTTATTCTATTGATTACTATTGATAGATGCTTTGTTCACACTCAATGTTTGAAAATTTGAAATAAATATGGTAATAATTCCATAAATCCCCATTTAATTCCGATAAATAGAAAAATGAGAATGTTTAATTTCTCATTTTTCTATCTTACAACTACTTTAATATTGTAATTAATTCATGATTATCAGAAGGGGAGTGTAAGGTCTTATGTCATAATAATTATTTTTTCATCTGCTCCGCCAGAACCTTAATCCCTTCTTCAAAAGAATGTGGTGTGTAGCCTAATTCCCTTTTAGCTTTATCTAAAATAAAGCCAGTTTTAGGTGGCCTTTTGGCAGTTTGCTTAAATTTGGTGCTGTCCGATTTGGTCATGGTTGTTTGAGGCAAATTGAAGAATTCAGCTGTTTTTATTGCCATTTCATAAGGTGTTAATAAATCATCTCCCGAGATATTAAAAATGCCTTTTGCTTTCTTTTCAGCAATCAACAAACAACCTTTCGCTAAATCTTCAGCCAAAGTTGGGGTTCTCCATTGGTCATCCACTACTTGAATTTCTTTACCTTCTTCAAGAGATTTTTTGACCCAAAGAATAATATTAGAACGGCTCATGTCATGCGCTATTCCATAAACTAAAACGGTTCTGGCTATGGCCCAGTCAATTTTGCTTTGTATTATCAATTTTTCAGCAGCTAATTTACTTTCACCGTAATAACTAACAGGATTAGCTTCTGCCTCTTCATTGTAAGGCCCGTCTTCTCCATCAAATATAAAATCGGTAGAAAGTTGTAGAAGGAAAGCATTTTGCTTTTTTGAAGCTTCAATCAGATTGTCAACTGCAGTTACGTTTAATTTCCAGCAATCTTCCTGCTCAGTTTCGCATTGATCTACATTAGTCATAGCAGCAGTATTGATGATAACATCAGGTTTATGCTTTCCTACTACATCCATAACCTCCTGCTGATTGGTAATATCAAGACTTTCGAATTCGTATCCTTTTTCATAAGGCAATCGATTCTCTCCTCTTGCTGTAGCAATCAGCTCATGTCTACTTTGTTCAGTAATTAGTTGGACTAATTTCTGACCTAATAATCCATTGGAACCTGTTATTAAAATCCTCATTTTTCTTCTTCAGGATATTCGTAGCCGTATAGTTCGGTAATTTTTTTCTTTGACATTTTCTCAATTTCTGCAGTCATGAAAATGTCCTTCACGGGCTTATCAGCTCCAGCGGTTCTGACAGCAGCAATGGAGTCTACTACATTCAAACCTTCTACTACTCTTCCGAATACGGTATATTCACCATCTAAATGTGGAGCTCCTCCTATGTTTTTATAGTCTTCAATTTGTGCGTCCGAATATTCATAAAGTTCCAATTTACCAAATTCTTTCTCTACCAATGAATCGGCTATGGTTTCCATGAAATTTTGTAAGCCTTCCATATCCTTAGCCTTTTGCATTTCAATTACTTCATTTCTAAGATTAGCATACTTTTTCATTCCTAAGAGCTCACGCAATTTCATCTGTTTTTGTTGATAAAGTCTCCCTTCTGGCATTTGTAACAAATCAGCTTCTGTAAATTTTTGTCCATGAATAATATAAAATTGTGAACCACTAGATTTTCTTTCAGGATTAACTTGATCTCCTTGACGAGCGGCAGCCAAAGATCCTTTTACGTGCCAAAAATCAGGATGGATTTCAGCATCTATAGTATAGTTAACTTTATCTTCCTCTTCTAATCCTTTTTTTTGATTGACATCTCCACCTTGCACCATAAAATTCTCAATCACTCTGTGAAAAATGGTGCTATCGTACTTTCCTGATTCTACCAATTCAAGAAAATTAGCTTTATGCTTTGGGGTTTCTTCATAAAGGATTGCGGTCATATCACCGTATTGAGTATGCAAAACGACCACTGAATCCTTTGAAGTTTGGCATGAAGCCATAATTATCAATAAAGAAAATGCTAAAATTAAATTGTTTTTGTTTTTCATAATTATTCTGAAAGTTGTTCTCTTATTTCTTTTAATACTTTATCTCCGCCCTTTTTCAATATCTGTCGAGCTAATAATGTTCCCAATTCTTCCGCTCTGGAAGTTTCGTCTGTCAATTTCATGGAAATTCTTTCTTGCCCATCCAAGCTGATAATACCTGCTTCCATTTCAATTGAATTGGCGTTTAAGTTTGCCAAGCCGAAAACAGGAATGCTGCAACCACCTTGTAAGTGTCGCAAATAAGCTCTTTCTGCCCTTAAGCAATATTCCGTATTTCTATGATTAAGAGCAAATCTTAACATTTGCTTTTTATCCTCTGTTATGCTTTTATGAACCTCTATAGCAACAGAACCTTGGCCTACAGCAGGAATAAATTCTTTGGTAGAAAGCTCCAATTTGATTTTGTCATCATATTCCATTCGATGGACACCCGCATAAGCTAGTAAAATGGCATCACACAAGCCTTCTTCCATTTTCCTGATTCTGGTTTGAAGATTTCCTCGGATATCCACGGTTTTAATATGAGGATAAAAATGTTTTAGAGTCGCAATTCTACGGGTGGAGGAAGTCCCAATGACGATAGGATTTTCTTTATCATTAATGTCAATAGATTCCTTGTGTGAAACCAATACATCATTAACTTTTTCCCTTTCTGTAAATGCAATCAAATCAAAACCGTGAGGTAATTCAGATTGCATATCCTTAGCACTATGCACGGCAATGTCAATATTACCTTCTGCCAGTTGGGCTTCTATTTCTTCTGTAAAAACGCCTTTGCTTCCGATTTTGGAAATGGCTACATCCAGAATTTTATCTCCTTTGGTTTGAATGATAATAATCTCAGCAGTATGTCCAGCTTTCTCAATTCTATCTTTAACATATTCCGCTTGCCATAACGCCAGCTTACTGCCTCTAGTGCCAATTCTAATATTCATTTTATTAATTGTAAAAATTTTGTGGTTTGGTAGAAAAATAAATCATTGCTCAGTCTAACCTCAATAAAAAGTCGGTCATCGACCGTTTTGATGGTACTGATATGAAAGATTTTCTTCTGTTACATCCACCACAAATCTACCACTCAATAATTTTCTACCCAACAAAATAGGGTTTTTCATATGGCTTCTATCGGAAAGAGAAAATTCTGTATTGTAGATCTTATTAAATATCTTGATTTTGGTTTTTACTACATAGCGCTCCTGCACTTGCCCGTTTGAACTCTTTATTTTCTTCAGCTTGAAATCAGCCGTTTTAAATTTCTTAGCTTTCATCCCCTGACCTAAGCGCTTTGCACTAATGGTATAAACCAATAACTCCCTTCCTTCTTTGTCTTTTTCAATATGAATTTTAGAGCAATGAATGGCAGAAGTATAGGCTCCTGTATCGATTTTTGCCTGAACTTTTACTAAGCCTAATTCAGGTAAATCAAGTTTATCAATTCTGCCTATGGTCTTTTTGGCCTTCAATTTTAGGATTTCAATTCTGCAATAACAGTACGCCCACCTTTTGTTTTATCTCCAATATTAACTTTCACTTCAGAATCTAGAGGTAAATAAATATCCACACGAGAACCAAATTTTATGAAACCGAATTCGCCACCTTGCTCTACCATATCGCCTTCGTTTACATACCATTTAATTCTTCTTGCCATGGCTCCAGCAATCTGCCTAAAAAGTACTTCAACGCCATTTCCAGTTTCTACTACTATAGTGGTTCTTTCATTTTCAGTACTTGATTTTGGATGCCAAGCTACTAAATATTTTCCCGCATGGTATTTACAAAATTTGACCACACCAGAAATTGGGCTTCTATTTACATGCACATTAACAGGAGACATGAAAATGGAAATCTGCTTTCTTTTTCCTTTAAAATATTCATCTTCTTCGGTATCTTCAATTACCACTACTTTTCCATCGGCTGGTGCTAAAACATGCTTTTCATCCTTATTAATAATAAATTTCGGACTTCTGAAAAATTGTAAAATCACTAGGTAAAGCACTATTAGAGCAACTAAAACTGCATTATTCACCCAAGTTGGGGTATCTAAAGCATATTCAAATAAAAAGAATATCCCAACGAATATTATTAATGAGAAAAATAAAATTTTCCTTCCTTCTTTATGTAATGTCATAATTATATTTTAAAAAACAATCAAATATAATTACTAATGAATTGATTTCATGAGGTAATTGTTAATATGTGTGAAAATTAGTTGTTAATATGTGTTAATAAAGAAGATTTAATTAATTTGTATAAATATTTCAAAAATTCTATGATAACAGACGCTCAAAGACGTAATCAGATATTAAGAAGAATAAGTCGAATTCCTAAAGATAAACTTAAGGAATTAGATGACTATATTTCAAAGTTTGAGGAAGTTAATAATAACAAAAATAGAACTTTATCCTTTGCAGGAGCTTGGCAAGATATTGATGAATCTGTTTTTAATGATTTAACAAGTAGCTTAATAGAAAGGCGTAAAAAAAACAGAAGAAGAATTAATGAGTAGGGTATTAATCGATACCGATATTCTTTCCTATTATTTCAAAGGGGATAAAGTTGTAATTGAAAATTTTGAAATATATCTGAGAAAGTACGATTTGATAGAATTAAGTATCATCACATACTATGAAATTACAGGTGGATTACTAGCAAAAAATGCTTTAAAACAACTAAGTGTTTTTGAGGATTTTGTCGTTGATAATTTAGTAATACCAATGACCGATAATTCTGCCAAAATTTCGGCAGAATTATACTCAAGTTTAAGACAATCAGGTAATACAGTTGATGATATTGATTTATTAATAGCTGGAATTGCTATCGATAATGATTTGACTTTAGTAACTAATAACGTGAAACATTTTAATCGTATTCCAGGGTTAAGAGTAGAAAATTGGACAATGGCAAGCAACTATCAAAAGTGAAGCATTTAATACTTAAACTAAAAAAGCGCAGTCTCCTGCGCTTTTAATTATAACAAAAATCTCTTGGTCTTAATAATTAATATCCACCACGATATTTATAAGTCTGTGATACTTTATCGATTGCCACTATATAAGCCGCAATCCTCATAGGTACATCATATTCTTTAGAAGTATTATAAACCACTTCGAAAGCGTCTTTCATAATCCTGTCAGAACGTCTATTTACACGCTCGCGAGTCCATTTATACCCTAATCTGTTTTGCACCCATTCGAAATAAGAAACCGTAACACCACCAGCATTCGCTAAAATGTCCGGAGCCACCATTATTCCTTTTTCATTTATAATATTATCGGCTTTCGCTGAAGTAGGGCCATTTGCTCCTTCCACAATTAGCTTAGCCTGAATTTTACTAGCATTTTCATGGGTAATTACATCTTCTTTAGCTGCTGGAATCAATACATCCACTTCTAAAGTCAATAAATCATTACCATCAATTTTTTCAGCTCCTTCAAAGCCTTCTAAAGTACCATTATTATTATTTCTGTACTCAATCGCTTTCTTAATATCAATTCCGTTATCATTGAAATAAGCACCTGAGATATCAGAAATGGATTTGATAGTTGCACCTCTTTCTTCTAATAATAAAGCCGCAAAAGAACCTACATTACCAAACCCTTGAACTGCCATCGTTGCTTTATAGGGATTGATTTTCAATTTCTCCATTGCAGCTAGGGCAGATACCATCACACCACGACCTGTAGCTTCAGTTCTTCCTAATGAACCACCTAAAACCAAAGGCTTTCCAGTTACCACAGCATTTACTGTCATACCTTTTGACCTTGAGTAGGCATCCATCATCCACGCCATTTCTCTTGGCCCTGTTCCCATATCAGGAGCAGGAATATCTCTATCTTCACCAAATACATCCACCATTGACTCTGTATATGAACGAGTCAATCTTTCAATCTCCCCAGCAGACATCGCTCTCGGATTACATTTGATACCTCCTTTGGCACCACCATAAGGAATATCCACAACAGCACATTTCCAGGTCATCCAGGCAGCAAGTGCTTTTACTTCGTCAATATTCACACCCATATCATAACGCACACCACCTTTGGACGGGCCTAAAATAGTGGAATGAATCACACGGTAACCTTCAAAAACCTGAATGGAGCCATCATCCATGGTGATGGGAAGGTTAACTATCACCTGACGAGCAGGAGATTTCAATACATTGTAAATTTCATCGTCTAAACCTAAGTGTTGAGCAGCGATATGAAATCGCGACATCATAGACTCAAAAGGATTTTCTAAGTCTTTAATTGGAGCCGGTTCGATATAACCCATAGTAGTATTTGTTTTTTTTAAAAACTTTGCGGTAAAATTAAGTATTTGTTAACTCTTTTTTACTTTTTATACTGCTAATGTTGAAAAAATCATTCAAAAAGCATCAAAAAAGCAGAAATAAATGGTGCGGATAACAAAAGTCCATCAAATCTATCCAAAAAGCCACCATGACCGGGGATTATGGAGCCAGAATCTTTTACTTCAATGCTTCTTTTAAAAAGGGATTCAACCAAATCTCCATAAGTACCAGCAATAACAATTATCCCAGCTATGCACAACCATTGCCAATCTGCAATTTCGTCAAAATTTGATGCCATAATGATGGCAAAAATGAAGGCTAATATAGTTCCACCTAAAGCACCTTCCCAGGTTTTCTTAGGGGAGATTCTCTCAAAAAGTTTTCTCTTACCAAACTTCACTCCTGCGAAATAAGCGCCTGTATCACTTGCCCATTGTATGAAAAGTGCACCTATTATTATTTGAAAACTATAGGAATCATTATAAAACACAGCAATGTGTAAAAGCGCAAAAGGTACCGCAACATAAATGATTCCTAGAAAAGTATAGGCAATATTGGTGAAAGGTTTTTTGTCATTCTTTTTATAAAGTTTAACAAAGTAAACAGTGGAAGCTATAGGTGCAATGGCAAAGTAAATTCGAGGGTCAAGATGCTCGGCATGAACCAAAAATGTAATACTATAAATAGATAAACCTGTGATGGTTCCCCAGAATTTGAGCGGTAACATTCCGTCCAGTCCAACCAGTTTATAAAATTCAAGCTGGGTTAAAGCACAAAGAATAAAAAAGACTGCGAAATAAGTCCATTCACTATACACTATAGCGGAAAGAATAATGGCAACTCCCAATAAGGCTGCAATAATTCTTTGGGTTAAGTTATTGTATTTACTCAAATTTGATATCATCTTCAATTAGTTTAATCGCACGCATTACCTCGTCCACAGCAACCACGATTTCATAATAGCCTAGCTGATAGGCTGAATCTTTCTTATCTACAATAATCGCATGCAATTCTTTATCCTGCAAATAATCTTTTACGATTTGCACTTGATAGAGCTTATCCGTTTTGTAGACCGTCTTCCAATTCTTCATTCCTGAGTTTTAACTTTAAGAAGATTCATAAAGTAACGGAAAAATATCAAACAAGCGAATAATCCAATTATAGATACATAAACAGGAACCGCAGTATCTACTTCAGTCGCATCAAAATCATCAATATATCTAGGCCCCACATACATAATAATTACTGCCAAACCATTATTTACAAAATGAGCCAGAATAGGGTACCAGATATTCCCTGAGTAAAGATATATGTAGCCAAATAATGCACCTAATAATATTCTTGGGACAACCCCAAAAAACTGCATGTGAAAGGCACCAAAAATAATAGCACTTATCCAGATGGCTAAATGTGCATTACTGGTAGCAGTTTGTAATTTATTTTGCAATAGCCCTCTGAATACCAACTCCTCTCCAATTGCAGGGAAAATACCAATGATCACTAATGCAATCAACATTTCCCCAAAGCTATCATATGAACTAAGCAGTTCTGTTAATTCCATCATGCGGTCTTCCATTCCTCTTGCCCATTCCCCAAAGCCTTTCATAAATTCAGGGAATTCAATATTCATATTCCATTCGATTATGATGGAATTAAATATCATAAAAGAGAAAGTGGTTAAAACAATTAAAATAGATGGCTGGACACCAATATTTTTTCTATTAAAATAAGTTTTAAGACTCATCTTATCCATTGTCTTAATGAAAAAGAATGCAAAAAGTGTAAATCCAAGGAAATGACTAATTCCCTGAGCTACATACATAAAGATTTTACTTTTAGGGCCAAAAGGAGGTTCCAAAAGTTGTTGACTTTCCATAAAACCAACGCCTGTGACCAATACAGCTATACCTGTGCCGATTAATTGACTAAAAAGATTCCATGCCAAAAACAGCAATACAAGGTAAAAAATTGAAGTCCAGGGATTTTTATGGAGAATTTGTGGGTTGTTATGCTTTAAAGAATTCATATAGTGCGTAAATTTACACCAAAATTAAGATTATCAAATTGGTAAAGATAGGAAACATATCATTAGGCGAATTTCCATTGCTTTTAGCACCTATGGAAGATGTTAGCGATCCGCCTTTCAGAGCAGTCTGTAAAGAAAATGGTGCTGACCTTATGTACACAGAATTTATTTCTTCTGAAGGTTTAATTCGTGATGCCATCAAAAGCAGACAAAAACTGGACATTTTCGATTATGAAAAGCCCATTGGCATTCAAATATTTGGAGGCGATGAGGAAGCAATGGCCATGGCAACCAGTATAGTTAATGTAACACAACCTGATTTGGTCGACATCAATTTTGGTTGTCCTGTCAAAAAAGTAGTGACCAAAGGAGCAGGTGCTGGCGTTTTGAAAGATATTGATTTAATGGTCAGGCTGACTGAATCTGTTGTAAGATCTACAGACTTGCCTGTTACTGTGAAAACTCGTTTAGGATGGGATGAAAGCTCGAAGAATATAGAGGAAGTAGCTGAAAGACTGCAAGATGTAGGGATAAAAGCCTTGTCTATTCACGGCAGAACTCGTCAACAAATGTATAAAGGCGAAGCAGATTGGTCTCTTATTGCCAAAGTGAAAAACAATCCTAGAATTAATATTCCAATTTTTGGAAATGGAGATATTGATTCTCCGCAAAAAGCATTGGAATATAAAAATAGATATGGAGTAGATGGGCTGATGATTGGAAGAGCTGCTATCGGTTATCCTTGGATTTTCAATGAAATCAAACACTACTTTGAAACTGGCGAAATACTTCCACCACCAAATCTAGATGATAGGGTAGAAACTGCTAAAAAGCATCTTAAATTTTCAGTGGAATGGAAAGGTGAAAAGTTAGGCATATTTGAAATGAGAAGGCATTACACTAATTATTTTAGGGGAATTCCACATTTTAAACCTTACAGGACTCGATTAGTGGAGGGAGAAAATTACCAAGCTGTATTAGATACTTTAGATGAAGTAAATGAAGTGTTTTCAGCTCAAATGTTTGAAAAAATATGAGCGAAAAAGAATCTGTAAGCCCTGTATTAGTTTATGGCTTATTAGTTTTATTGGCACTTATTTGGGGAAGTTCTTTTATACTTATTAAAAAGGGATTACTAGTTTTTTCAGCTGGAGAAGTTGGGGCTATCCGAATATTCTCAGCTGCCTTAGTTTTAACTCCTTTATCATTACCTAAGCTTAAAAGTTTGAATAAACGCCAATGGAAATGGCTGTTTATTTCAGGTATGGTCGGTAGTTTTGGCCAGCTTTTCTATTTGCTTATGCCCAAACTCAACTAGAAAGCGGAATTACAGGTGTTTTAAATGCATTAACCCCAATATTTGCACTTTTAGTGGGTGTTATTTTCTTTAAAGGGAAACTGAAATTACGAGACAGCTTAGGAATCGCTTTAGGTTTTGGAGGAACCATCGTACTGATAGTAGCTGGCTCAGGAGGTGAACTCGGCAATTTTAATTTTTATGCCATTTTCGTGATTTTAGCAACGCTATGCTATGGGTTCAATTTGAACATCATTAAAACTCAATTTAGTATTCTTACTCCTAGAATGATTACAAGTATTTCTCTTGTGCTAATAGCACCTTTAGCTGGAGGTTACTTATTCGGCTCAAGCGATTTTGTAAGTAAAATGCAATATGAAGAAGGGGCTTGGCTAGCATTGCTGTACATTTGTATTTTAGGTGTGATTGGAACTGCCTTCGCTTTAATCCTGTTTAACCGATTAGTTAAGCTTACCTCACCTGTTTTTACCAGTTTTGTAACTTATATCATTCCAATTGTTGCAATTATCTGGGGTTTATTAGATGGAGAAATTTTAGTGTTTGGACATTATATCGGAATTGTACTTATTATATTAGGAGTAGCCTTTGCTAATCGTCCTAAAAAATAATATTTGGATATTTCCAGCATTACTAAAATATTCCCTTGATTTAAATTTGCTTAACATTGCGAAAACACTTTAATTATTCAATAAATAGTTTTTGTTTTCAGTTAAAGCATTTATTTTTGCGGCAATTATAACTAACATACTTTATATTATGAGTGATAACGAAAAAACAAGATACAGTGCTGCTGAGCTTACAGAATTTGAAGAGTTAATCACTAACAAATTAAATAAAGCCAAAGAAGAACTTAAATATATCAAATCAACAATAACTCGCTCTGGAGATTCAGGAACAGACGGTACTTCAGGAAATGTAAAAGTTTTGGAAGATGGAGCTGATACCATGGAAAAAGAAAGCATGAATCAGTTGGCAGCAAGACAGCAGAAGTTCATCATTAATTTGGAAAATGCTTTAGTAAGAATTAAAAATGGTACTTACGGAGTATGTTCTGTAACTGGCAAACTAATTTCTAAAGAGCGATTAAGAGCTGTTCCACATACTACTCAATCTATCGAGGCTAAATTAGCACAAGATAATTAATGGATTTTCTGCTCAACCATATTGAGGCCCTGATTTTCTGTGCAACTTCGCCATTGAAGTTGCAGGAAATTCAGAAGTGCCTATCCGAAATGTTTGAAGCAGATGTTCCAAAGGAGGATATAGAGGGTGCACTTGAAAAAATCCTCAAAAAATATGAATCAGATGAATATTCTTTCCAAGTAGAGCATGTTGGAGGCGGATATCAGTTTATGACGAAACCTGCCTATCAAGCGAGTATAGGCATCATGCTCAAGCAACAATCCAAGAAAAGATTGTCCACTTCGGCTTTGGAAACCCTTTCCATTATTGCTTACAAACAACCTATCACCAAAGGGGAAATGGAGCAAATAAGAGGAGTAAATTGCGACTATACTGTCCAAAAGCTTCTGGAAAAGGAATTAGTAGAAATAAAAGGAAAGGCAGATGCCATCGGAAGACCCATCTTATACGGCACCAGCCAAAATTTCATGGAATATTTTGGCATCAATGATCTAAAAGATTTACCTACCCCAAAAGACTTTTCCCAAGACGAAAATCAAATAGGAAAAGAAAACGAGGATTAGTCAGAATAGAAACGTAGTTTTGTAATTGAAATAATGACGGACAAATGTTGGTCAGCTTATAAATTTCATTGCTATGCATAATAAGAAGTCTCCAAAAGGGCAAAAGCCCCAAAATCCCCAAAATCCCCATAAATCTCATCAGGTAAAGAAGTTTTCCAATCAAAGAAAGGCAGAAACTCCTGAGTATGATATTAAGAAACTTAAGTCTGCCGAGACTAAAGAAAAGGAGCTAAAGGAAGGTATCCGCTTGAATAAATTCATTGCCAATGCGGGCATTTGCTCCAGAAGAGAAGCAGATCAACACATCGCTGATGGCAAGGTAAAAGTGAATAATAAAGTGGTGATCGAATTAGGTTTTAAAGTGAAACCTATGGATGATGTAGCTTTCGAAGGTAAACCCATTAAAAGAGAGAAATTGGTTTATGTATTACTCAATAAACCAAAAGGCTTTATCACCACCATGGATGACCCCAAAGGCAGAAAAACCGTGATGGATTTGATTTCTGCAGCGGGTGATGAACGTATTTATCCTGTTGGCAGATTAGACCGTAACACCACAGGACTTTTACTTTTTACAAATGACGGTGAATTGGCCAAGAAATTGACTCATCCATCTCACAAGATTAAGAAAATATACCAAGTAGAATTAGACAAGCCCATTACCGAAGAAGATTTTCTTAAAATTCAAGAAGGAATTACATTGGAAGATGGTGAAGTAAAAGTAGATAATTTAGCCATCCTTTCTCCTGATGCCAAAAGCATAGGTATGGAAATCAGAATGGGCCGTAACCGCATTGTAAGAAGAACTTTCGAACATTTGGGCTATGATGTGGTAAAATTAGATCGAACCACCTTCGCAGGATTGACCAAAAAAGATTTAGCAAGAGGGAAATGGAGATTTCTAAAGGAAAAAGAAGTAATTAATTTGAAACATTTGAGGTGAGGAAGAGATATATCCTTCTGCTTTTTAGTCCAAGCGGACGTTTGAACGATTAGTAGCATGGAGCATCAAATTAGAAAACATAATCAAAACTGTGCGAAAAGTCCCCTTTTGGGGGATTTAGGGGGCAGGGGGGTTATTCATCTAAATTCACTCCAGCATTTTCAATGATCACCTTAAAAATACTGCCTTTACCTAATTCTGAAACTAGGGTAATGCGGGCATTTATTTTTTCCAATGCTTGTTGTACTATAAACAAACCTAATCCTGATCCCTCCGCTTCGCTTGTGGCTCTGTAGAACATATCAAAGACCTTATGCTGACTTTCAGGCGCTATACCTGTTCCATTATCTTCTACCGAAATGTGAACATCTCTGCCCAACCTCTCAAATCTTATCGCAATGTATTGATCAGGTTTTTTAGCATCATGATATTTAACCGCATTGGAAATTAGATTCCCTAACACAACTTTAAGTTGATAATAATCAGTTTTTAGGATATGGTGAATCTGCTCATCATAATCTAGTCTAATGCTGTCTGCCCCCTGATTAAATTTAACATCAGTAATAACATCCTCTACCATTTCGCCTAAGCGGAAGGTTTTCAAGCTTATTTCTGTTTTGATATTTCTAGAATAATTTAATATATCGCTAAAAATATGGTCTAATTTCTTCACTCTTTCCTCCATCATTTTAACATATTGCTGTCCTGATTCATCTTTTATGTCGTGCTTAGCAATGTTGATTAAACCTAATAATGAAGCAACCGGTGCCCGTAAATCATGAGAAGTGCTATAAAGAAAGCTATCTAATTCCCTATTGGTTTTTTCTAATGCTGATCGCTCTTCTTCAAGCAGCCAAATAATCATACCGATACCAATGAAAGAAAGTAATAAGAAATCGATTACGCCTAATGTGTAATCTAGTTCCAATATAAAATTTTCATCAAAAATCATATAAATCCCACCGAGAGTGTAATTGAGGTTTTCGAATCCATATAGTAAGAAAGCTATCCACAATAATTTTTTGCCTACAGCGTCTCGCCTCCCAATTCTCATGATTTGAATTCCAGCAAATACAAAAGATGAGCCCACAATCAATGATTTTATGGTAAACGGAATAACTAGAGAGTAAATGTGTCCATCATTTTGTTTAAATAGGTGAAATATAGAGGTAAATAGTGCGATTAGGATAATTACAGTATATTGAATATACTCTTGCTTTAATGTTAAGGATTTTCTTTGAATAAGATGGTAGGTGCCTTGCAACAACCAGACAACTTGCATTAAACCAGCTATCTGAAATAGAAAAGTGAAAATATTTTGCCAGAAAGGCCCTGAATTATCATTTTTAGCAAAATAAAGCGTAATTAAAGCAAAGATTATATAGGTTGCGAAAGCCAACCAGCTGTATGACCAAAGCTTTAAATGTTTTCTTTGATAAAGATTAAAAAAATACCATAAAATAAGTGCCAGTCCAATGCTCCAAACAGCTTGACCTGAATAACTTATCACTATGCTATCAAAATATTGATCGAAAATAGATTGATTAATCAATGCCTATTTGTTTTATATTTACTAAAGTAATATTTTAAATTGTATATAGTAAGCAAAAGCTTATCTGTATTGATTTTAAATTATCATAAAAATAGTATGTATGCATACTATTTTTAAACTCAACTATTATTTTTAAATTTCAAGTGTAAGCTTTGGTAGAAAATAGATTGAAAAATGGCGATAAATAAAATTCACATAAAAGACATAAAAAAAGCCTTGCTTTTGAGGGCAAGGCTTGTGGTGCTGAGTGGATTCGAACCACCGACTCACGGATTTTCAGTCCGATGCTCTACCAACTGAGCTACAGCACCGTGATAGAGTGGTGCAAAAGTAGGTGAAAAATTTATCCTGCAAAAGGATTTTAAAAAAAATGTGATAAAATATTTTAAACGATTAAATAACAACTATGGAATACATCTCGCAAATTGCTTTCTTACTGGTACTTGCGGTGGCAGGATACTTTTTAGCAAAAAGAATAGGGAGCATTAAAAACAATATCAATCTCGGAAAAGAGGTAGATAGAAGTGACAATAAAGGGCAAAGATGGAAAAACACTTTGCTTATTGCTTTTGGACAGAAGAAAATGTTTAAGAAATTTATCCCTGCTATCCTTCATCTAATGATTTATGTAGGGTTCTTAGTGATCAACCTTGAGGTATTAGAATTTATTATTGACGGAATTGCAGGAACGCACAGGATATTTGCTCCAATCTTAGGTGATACCTATACTGTGGCCATTAATATATTTGAATTTTTAGCAGTACTCGTTTTAGTTTCATGTGTAGCTTTTCTGCTAAGAAGAAATGCTTTGAGCGTACCAAGATTACGATCCTTGAAAGGCTGGCCCAAACTAGATGGAAATTTAATATTAGTTATTGAAATCATCTTGATGTTTGCCATCTTAACCATGAATGCTACTGACCAGCTTTTACAGGGAAAAGATGATCATTATGTTCAAACAGGAAGCTTTTTCTTTAGTAGCTTTTTGACTCCGCTATTCGAAGGCATGAGCGTGGACGCTTTACGATTTACTGAGCGTTTCGCATGGTGGTTCCATATCATTGGTATTTTGGCTTTTGCGGTTTATGTCACCTATTCTAAGCACTTACACATCTTTATGGCTTTCCCGAATACTTACTTTGCCAGATTAACTCCTCAGGGTAAAATGAACAATATGGATGAAGTAACTACAGAAGTGAAAAGCATGCTGGGAATGGATGCAGGAACTCCTCCTGCAGAAGTAGCGAGATTAGGCGCGAAAGATGCTACAGATTTAACTTGGGTTAATTTGATGAATGCCTATGCTTGCACAGAATGCGGAAGATGTACCGCTGAATGTCCAGCCAATTTAACTGGGAAAAAACTTTCCCCCCGTAAAATCATGATGGACACCCGAGATAGAATTACTGAAATCGGGGATAATATTAAAGCAGGTAAAGAAGCTGAAGAGGGGAGTTCATTATTTAGCGAGGATTATATTTCTGCCGAAGAGTTAAATGCTTGTACGAGCTGTAATGCTTGCGTGGAAGCTTGTCCGATCAATATCAACCCATTGGATATTATTTTACAAGGGAGAAGATATATGGCAATGGAAGAAAGTAGTTCGCCTCAATCATGGAATGCCATGTTCCAAAATGTGGAGACTAGCTTTGCACCATGGAAATTTCCTCCAACAGACCGATTCAAATGGGCTGATAAATTAAAAGAAGAAGAAAAATAAGTTTTAGGAAACGAAAAATTATAAATCAAGATATTATGAGCGATTCAACATATAAAGTCCCAACCATGCAAGAAATGAGTGCCAAAGGAGAAGCTCCTGAGGTGTTATTCTGGGTGGGCTGTGCAGGTTCATTCGATGACCGATACAAAGCCGTAACCATTGCATTTACCAAAATCCTGAATAAGGTAGGAATCAATTTCGCAGTATTAGGTCCAGAAGAAAGTTGTACTGGAGATCCCGCAAGAAGAGCTGGAAATGAGTTTCTTTTTCAGATGCAAGCGATGAGTAATATTCAAGTTTTGGATGGCTATAACATCAAGAAAATTGTAACGGCCTGTCCGCATTGCTTCAATACCATTAAAAATGAATATCCTGAGTTAGGAGGGAATTATGATGTAGTGCACCATTCGCAATTCTTGCAAGGATTAATCAATGAAGGAAAAGTCACTTTAAAAGATGGTGGCGAATTTAAAGGAAGGAAGATCACTTTCCACGACTCTTGCTATTTGGGTCGTGCAAATGGCGTTTATGAAGCTCCTAGAGATGTCATCAAAGCATTGGATGCAGAATTAGTGGAAATGAAAAGATGCAAAACCAAAGGTTTATGCTGTGGAGCTGGTGGTGCGCAGATGTTCAAAGATGCCGAGAAAGGCAATAAAGAAATCAACATTGAAAGAACTGAAGAAGCCTTAGACACAGGAGCTGAAGTAATTGCAGCTGGTTGCCCATTCTGTATGACTATGATGACGGATGGTGTGAAAAACAAAGAAAGAGAGCATAATGTAAAGGTCTTTGATTTAGCAGAGTTAATTGCTAAAAATGAAGGACTTTGATTAGTCATAGGTTTTAAGGTATAGGAAATAAGACATCAGGGTGTATTGTCACTTTGATGTCTTTTTTTTACGCGAGCCAACTTGACAACCTGCCAACTCGAAAACTTGTCAATTTGACAATTTTTATTCCATCTCATTAATCCATTGTTTCACCAAAGCCAAACCCTCTTTATGCACCATTTTTCTGCCTAATTCAGGCATCATGATTCCAGGGTCTGTAGATTCCATACGATAGGCTAAGATTGATTCATCTGCATTTCCCTTTACAATATCATATTTCAATCCGCCTGAGCCTTTGCCAGCAGCTATTGGTGTTTTTCCCACACCCCAGGCAGCAGGATTATCCACTGAAGCCATTAGGTGCAAGGCAGAGTTTTTGGCTGGGCCTTCTGGACGGTGGCAATGTCCGCAATTTATTTCGAGATACGCTCTTGCCCTGTCGGCTAATGGAGCATCTTTATTTTCATAATTCACTATTTTAGGTAAATCTCCTTCAGGTAGATTTGATAATAACCCATGTGATTGCCAATATTCCAATTGATTCATTTCACCTTTTTCAGTATAATCATATTCTCTATTAAGTTGTCTAGCAGAAGGACCAATAGGCATAATTTTATTGTCTTTTAAATGACAGCTTCTGCACTGATTCATGTTCGGTACACTGTAGTTGATTTTTTGAGTGATGCCTTTAGCATCTCGCCAGCTTACGCTTTTTGTAGCTCCGGCTACTTCTAGAAAAGCTTCTGTTTGTTCATCATTCCAAACATAGGGTAAAGCTTTCCAGCCTTCTTCTTCATGAATCAATAATCTGGTCTCCAAAATTCTTCTAGCTCCATTTGGCTCAGAAAAATCATTAGGATAATAGAAGTTCTTAATTAAAACACTACCGACAGGAAATTCCATGACTTCTATGGGGTGATAATCAGCACTTTTGCCTTCAGGTAATTGTACAAATCGGGCTTTATGCGCATAATCCGAAAATAGAGCTGAGTTTAATTTATAGGGATGGACATTTTCCCTTGGATATAATTCCGCTAATTCACCTTTGAAAAAATCATAGTCTGATAGTTTTTCTTTGCCTAGTTCTTTATTAGAAGTAAAGCTAAATGAAGATGGAGCGTTTTCTTGGGGTTCTTGTTTTTTGGTTTCCTGTGAATTGCACGAAATGAGAAAAAACAGGCTTAATGCTATGTAAAAATTGGTTTTCATAGATTGGTATAATATATTTTAGCATCTTTTAAACCTAAATTTTCTACACTATCTGTTTCCTTAATTAACTCACCTAATGCATAATCTTCCAAAAGATGCTCAATCTTGTTGAATTCCTCAATTGATATTTCTACGGCAATATTTTTATTGTTTTTATCCTTTATGAATTTCTTTTTAATATATTTCATTTCTGAGTCGAAAAATTCAATTACTGTAATATTATGTCAGCATCAATATTTAGTTGGGTTTTCAATTTTTTAGCAACTTCTAAAGTGATATCTCTTTTTCCTTTCAAATATTCACTTATTCGGCTACTTGGTACTTCTAATTTCTCTGCAAGTTGCTTTTGATTTAGTCCCAATTCAAACATCCTTAATTTTATAATTTCAACTAGGCTTGGCTTCCTTATCGGATAGTGTTCATCTTCATAGTCTGCAATTAAATCAGATAACTTATCCATTTTTAAAAAGTCAGGATTATTAAAGTTAAAATCATTCCCTACCTTCTTAATTAAGCGTTCTAATTCCTCGTTTGCCTTATCGTATTCTGATTTTGATTTTATTTTCAACATTCTTTTGCATTTATTTTATCATATTCAGAGTGAGTACCTATCCACCTTATATAAACTTTTTGAGACACATAAATAATAATTGCTATTAGTCGATATTGGTTCCCTTTTATATTAAACACCACCCTGTTATTTCCCACATAATCTGCAGAAGGAAAGTTTTCTTTTAACTCATTTAAATTTTGACAATCAAGCTTGGAAACTTTATTATACCAATCCTCTAGAGCAGTCTTACTATCTGCATGATCAGTATAAAAATCTGCAATATGTTTTTTGGTAACAATTCTCAAAGTTACATATAGTGTAATTATAAAACAAATTATGTAATAATACTACTCACAAACAAACTCCTCCATATTTTCATTCATGTTCTCCAAATCATTTGGTGCGTCCAAATTCACAAAATGAATATCTTTTTGGTCAATGCATAAAATTTCACTAGGCGTTTCACCCTCTGCCATAAATCCATCAAATACAATATCAGGCGGATTGAAAGGATATTTGAAATTAAATAATTTTCCAAAATCATGTTGGAAGGTAGCGAACCATTTATCATTACTGATAGTATTCTGTCTAATTTTTATATCGGAAGGATAAGGATTATAGTCTTCATCCAAATCATAATTGCTGTTTACTCTTTGAGCAGAACCTTCTTGCTCTGCATTACCTTCTTCAGTTTCCTCTTCACTTAAAGCAGAAACCAACTCATAGCTGATTATCGCAAGTCCTACTGAACGATTATCGATGATTTCATTTTCATAAATGTCCACGTTTCGAGTAGCCAAAACCATAATACCTGTTCCCGGAGGCACTACACCTACAATATTTCCAGCGGGTGCAAAATTTCTGTGATTATTCTCCCTAACCTCATTGTTATAAACTTTAATGTCCTCGCCATATTGAGTCAAACCAGGCAAATCAAAAACTAAAATTCCGCCCGTATTATTAATGGCTTTATTGCCGTAGATTTCTACAAAATTCGAATTCTCACTTTCAATACCCGCTACATTTTGATAGGCTTCATTATTTCGGATGATTACAGAATCGGACTGTCCTACATAAATGCCTGCATCGGAGGAACCAATGGCAATGCAATTCTCAATTAATACATTCTTGCAAAGCACAGGATATAGAGCATAAGCTCCATTTTTCTCGCTTACTTTCCCTGTCCATTGCGCTTTTACTTTTCTGAAAGTGATGCCGTCCGTGTCCGTTACCTTAATATTATCCCCAGCAGCATCTTCAATGGTGAAACCTTCCAATAAAATATTCTTACAATCTGCTATTTTCAGACCTTCGGCTCCCTCTTGTTGATTTTTGAAGGATAAAACAGTCCTATCGATTCCAGCGCCTTTGAATACAATATTAGATTTCTCATCTAGCAATAAGCTTTTGGTAAACTTGAAGTAGCCTTCTGGTATATTGATGGTATCTCCATCATTTGCCATAATCAAAGCCGTTTGCAAATCTTTTTCGATGTTTTGCCAACCGGCATTGCTTCTGTCTGCCACCTCAGATTCAAAGTTACAAGCTGCTAGAAGCAGAATAGGTAAAAAATAAAGTAGTCGTTGCATATCAAAAAATTTCCATCAATATACTAAATCTTGCTGATACTGTATAAACTTTCTAAATTGAGCATATACTTTACAGCAAAACCATGAAACATCTATTTCTTAGCGCAATTCTGATATTCACCTTTCATTTCTCTCAAGCACAGGTTAAATTAAATCATATAGCCGTTTATGTGGAAGATTTAACAGAGAGTAAATCCTTTTATTCCAACATTATCGGATTGGAAGAAATTGCAGAACCTTTTAAAGATGGATTACATGTTTGGTACAAATTAGGCAATTCGCAATTACATCTGATAGAAGGAGAATGGGAAGAACCCACTATTAATAAAAACAACCATTTATGCTTCAGCATAGAAGACATGGGAAGTTTTATTGACAACCTAAAAGCTGAAAATGTACCCTTTGAGAATTGGCAGGGAGAAAGTGGGGAAATTACTAATAGAGTGGATGGTGTTAAACAAATTTACTTTCAAGACCCTAATGGCTACTGGGTGGAAGTAAATGATGACTATTAAAAAACTATACAATTATGAAAACTTTAATTTTAGGAATAAGCGCTTTTTTATTAACCGCCTTTAGCTATCAAAAATCGAATAATTTAAGCGGAGGTTGGGAGACTAAAACAGATGAAGGACTGATTGGACAGTGGATAATGGTCGAAAAGCATTTTGCCGTTACCTTTTACAAAGGAAATGAATTCAAATACACTTACGGAGGAAGTTGGAATCTCACTGATAATAATCAAATCCAAATTACTTACGAATTCCATACCGATGACAAAGAGAAAGTTGGTATGACAGAAAAGCTGGACTTCGTTTTAAAAGGGCAGAAGCTAGAAATTGGAGATTTAACATGGAAAAGAACAGACGAAAACAAACCAGGAGAATTGGCGGGCGCATGGGTAATTACCGGAAGGGAACGCAACGGAGAAATGAACAGCATGACTCCGGGAGCTAGAAAAACCATGAAGATTTTATCTGGGACTTATTTCCAATGGATAGCCTACAATAGCGAAACGGGTAATTTCATGGGAACAGGTGGAGGAGATTATACTACCAAGAGTGGAAAATATACTGAAATCATAAAATTTTTCTCAAGAGATAGCAGCCGAGTGGGTGCAGAGCTTTCTTTTGATTATCAATTAAAAAATGGAGAATGGCACCACAGCGGAAAAAGCAGCAAAGGTGATCCTATTTATGAAATTTGGAGTGATCGGGTGGATTTGGGGATTTAAAATGCAATTAAAAAATATAAGTTCAACTTTGGGTGATATTCAAGAAGGGCTTTTATTTTAATAGTTAGGACAGCCTTATCCTCGCATCCACCACTACTAATTCTTTTTCGTTTCCGATTAACGGATTCATATCAATTTCTTCTATTTCAGGAGCCAAATGCACCAAAGAAGCCAGTCGGACGATAACATCTGCAAAGGCTACTTCATTTATTCCTGCTCTACCTCTATATCCTTGTATAATAGGATAGGTCTTTAAAGACTGAATCATTTTTTCTGCCTCTCTCTTGCTAAGTGGGGCTAGTCCGTTCGCTACATCTTTAATGATTTCCACAAAGATCCCTCCCATTCCACAAAGTACCAGATGCCCAAAATTTCCTTTCTTAACTGCACCTGCAAAAAACTCCTCTCCTTTTTTCATTTCCTGAATGAGTACTCCTTTGGCACCAGATATTTTCATCATTCTGTTAAACTCCTTTTTCAGAAATTCTTGAGAATTAATATTTAAGCTTACTCCGCCCACATCTGTTTTATGGATAGGCCCCAATACTTTCATCACCAATGGAAATTCCATGGATTTTTGAATATTTTCCAGACCTTTTTCGTCATAGAATTCCTGCTCTTTCACCATCTCAATCCCAGCTGCTGTTAACAACTCCCTAACAATATTGGTATCTAGATAACCGGGTTTTGATTCAGCAATGATATCCCTAATGCGACTATAGTCCATTTCCGCCAAATCATACTTCCCATAAGCAGGGACATCAATATTAGCCGCACTAGCTAAGGCTTTCCCCAAAACCACTTCATCTGGAAAATTCACATGACCTTTGTCCAAAAATTCTTGAATTTCCTTTCCTGCATTGATTAAGGAAGGCAAAACAGGGAAAATAGCCTTTTTACAGGTCTTTAATTTTTTATGCAATACTTCATAAACATCACGGACATTAAACAGACCAGGACTCCCAAAAACTACCACCATTGCGTCTATTTCTTCTAAATCTTCGCAAAAATCAATGATTTCAGCCAGTTGATCTGCCGTACCAGTTGCCAAAAAATCAATTGGGTTTGCAACAGAAGATCCCGGATGAAGCTTTTTCAAGAGATCTTTAGCTTTATCCTCATCTATTGGAGGCACATTGACGCCATTACTGCTTAAAACATCCGTTAGCATAACGGCTGAACCACCTGCATGAGTGATAATGGCTACATTTTTTCCTATGGTTTTATTTTCTTGCCATACTGCTGCTACATTTATTAATTCTTCCCTGCTATTACAATAAACAATGGCAGCTTTCTTAAATAATGCACGAATTAAAGTATCAGAAGTAGCAATTGCTCCGGTATGAGATGAAGCTGCCCTACTCCCTGCTTCTGAATAGCCAGATTTTATAGCGGCAATATGGCATCCTTTGCGAACCAATGAAGAAGCATGTTTTAAGAATTTGAAGGGATTCTTAATATTCTCTAAATACAACAATTTTACCTTCGGACTTTTCTCAGGATCATAAGTAGCGTCCATATGCTCTAAAATTTCCTCCACCCCTGTTTGTACTGCATTTCCTATGGAATATATATTCGAAAATTTTAAGCCTACAGCATGAGCTGCTTCCATGATGAAAACTGCTGTAGCCCCTGAGCTCGATATCAATTCACATCCCTCTTCATAATAATGAGGAACCGGTGTGGTGAATACTCCTTTATAATGACCATTTATAATCCCAATGCAATTCGGACCAATAATTTGTGCATTATATTTTTCGGCTATGGAGATAAGTTGATTTTCCAGATCAATTCCTTCCTCTCCAGCCTCAGCAAAGCCTGCAGAATATATGATAAAGCCTTTAGTTCCCGCTTTAGCCAGTGTTTTTACAGTCTCAACACATAAAGCTGCTGGAATACTTAAAATAGCTAAATCTACTTTGGGTAGAAGATCAATTCCAGAAATGTGGTTTACACCTTCTATTGAAATTGCTTTAGGATTTACTCCATAAATCTTTCCTTTAAAGCCACCGGAAATTAAATTATACATCACTTTCCCTCCAGGCTTGGATTGATTTTCCGATGCGCCAATTACCGCAATACTTTCAGGCTTTAAGAGTGAATTTTGAAGCATTTTGATATCAATTGTATTTGCTATTATTTAATATTATTCTCAAAATAGAATTAATCTGGCACAAAAAAAGGAGGTTACCTGTACCTCCTTCAAATATAGAAATATTTACTAAACGGGCTCTGAAACTTGAATTGGTGAAAAGTCCATGCTTACTGATGATGTAATAGAATTACTAATCAGGCAAGCTGCTTCTGCTTTTTCCATCAATCGAATTGCTCTATCCTTTTTGGACTCATCATTCAAATCGATCGATGGTCTTAAAATTATTTCTGACATTTTGAATTTACCATCTACTTTTTCTAATACGCCCTCTGCTTTGCAATCAAACTTTGAAAATTCTAAATTAGAATATTCAGCCATTGCTAAAAAAGTGGTCATAAAACAGGATAAAACTGCGCCTGTAAAAAGATGTTCAGGCGACCAAATTCCTTCTACCCCTTTAGGAAATTCAGGTGGTGTGGCTACTGTAACTTTCTCATTAAGTTGCGGTGAACTTATTAAACCAATTCGGTCTTTTTGCCATTCAAGGTCTAAATTATAGGTGTGTTTGACTTCCATATTCTTACTATTTAATTTTAGGACAAAATTATCTTTTATTATACTTTTTGAATGTAATTTTTGTTACACAACTACTTATTATTTCAAAACATATCAGCTTAGGACTGCGGAACTTTGCGGTATTAAAATCGACTTGAGTTGATCTTCAAAATCCGTCAATTTATCTATAGCTCTATGCAATCCTTCTAATGAAAAACCTTCTTTTTGAAATAGAGACTTATAATAATCAATACCTTCAAGTAGGCTGGCTTGAAAATCGTTTAAATATTTTGCTGCTTTATTGTTAGAAGCTTCCTGAAATCTATCCAGTTCTTTAAGGAAATAATTTACATAAAGCTCCAACTCTTTTACAAACATATGAGGACGCTCAATTTGATTTAAAACATCCTTTTTCCCATAAATATGTTGGATCATATTCCTGAGACTAATTTTACCACTGAAATAGGCAAGATTAGGACCCGGACAAACTGTTACACCAGCTCCTTCCAATTTAGTATCCATATTATTCTCATAGAAAAAAGCAGTGGATAAGCCTCCACATAAGCATTCTTTTTCCATGAGTTTTGAGTATTCCTCTTGGTATTTTTCCTTACTTAAATTTTCAGATTGGAGCTGCTTTAATTTAAGCTTATGGTATTTAGTAGAAGCCGTACAAATTGGTTTATCCGTAAATTCTGTGTTTAACATCAGAAATTTTTTGGTGCATGGACTTCCACTTTTTCCATTCTGTAATTTTTTGGACATTTCTTTTTGCCTGGAGGATTTTCTTAAATTATTGAATGGCACTCCCAATGGAGAAGCATTACTTAAATAAAAATCCTTTTCCTCTGCCACAGATAATTGTTGGCGAGTAGCTTCATCTATTGATACTGCTTCCGGGACCAATAAAAACGGACTTCCCCAACCCACAGAATTCAGATTATAATGATTTAAAAGAAAATCATGTTCTTCAGCATTACCCACTCCGCCTTGTGCTGTTATCTTTATTTCAGGTATTTTTTCCTGAACAATTGCTTTCTCTGCTAAGGCTTTTTGGTAAATAGGGAATAAAGTATTGACTAAATCTTCATGGTTATTTTTAAATTCTTCAAGAATTGGTCCCATGAGTTTTCCTTGGGTTGCAAAAGCATGCCCCCCACAATTCAATCCTGATTCAACTCTATATTCAGAAACCCAGATTCCTTTATTTGCTAGTAACTTTCCTTGAATCAAGGCAGACCGGTAATCGCTTACTTTAATGATCACTTCTTTTTTAAAATTGCCATACCTATCAGGAAGGAAATCATTGAACTCAGCTATATAACTGAATAGTTTGGGGTTCATTCCTGCCGATAGCACAACAGATGAAGACAAATTACTATCTGCAAATGCCCTTAATGATGAATGTCCATCATTATATTGAATAGGAAGAGCCTCATTTTCATGATAATTGGTTTTATCCAGTTTGGTCATGATATTCACATCAATTCTTCCCGGATTCAGCGTATTATGTAATGAATCTAAAAATTCGGTTTGACTAAGCTTTTTACCAAACTTAATAAGTCTTCTTTTAGCAGTTGAGTAATCAGGTAAGAGCTCAAGAAAATTGTTAAGATAACTATCGTCTGTAGCAAGTTTCACCTTATGCTCTTCAAATTTCTGAACCACGATTTTATGCATTAAATTAAGATAAGAAGTAATCCTCTTAGCTCTTGCATCTAATTCTGAAGATAAAATGGGGATAAACTCGAAATCGAATTTTTGAGAATAGAATTTTCTCACTCTTTCTATTAAAACATCATCCCCTAATGAAACTACCGAGTTAATGCCTAAATGTGCAATTCTGATTGGTGTATCAATAGTATAGGCTAATCCCATTACAGGAATATGAAAAGAATGCTGATGAGTTGAAAATGCCATAGAGTAACTTTAAAATTATCCGGACACAAATATTTTGTGTGAATCCATTAAACTTATTTGAAAATATCAAAGGTATGGGCTTGTTTTCAGACTAAACATGCTTTAAGTCAGCCAAAAAAATGAGAAGGGTCACAGTTTTTGTTAAAAGCAGCTTCTACACTCTTTGCAGGCGACTCATTGTTATAAAACAACTTTTTTCACTACAAATAAAAAGATGCATTTATCTTTTTATTTGTAGTTTTGCGGTCCTAACAATTAAGAAATTGGAGAATACTTATAAAAACAAAGCAATCTTGATCTGGCTAATTTTAGGATGTGTCCTTGTCATCAGCATGGTAGTGATAGGAGGTATCACGCGCCTTACCCAATCTGGTTTATCCATTGTGGAATGGAAACCTATTAGTGGAATTATCCCTCCTCTTAGTCAAGACGAATGGCAACAGACCTTTCAGCAGTATAAAGAAAGTCCTGAATTTATTCATTACAGAATGGATTTCACACTCTCAGATTTTAAGGAGATATATTTTTGGGAATATTTACACCGTCTTTTGGGCAGGATTATTGGCATAATTTTCTTAGTGCCATTTCTCTATTTTTGGATAAAAGGATATTTGGATTCCTCGCTTAAGAAGAAACTAATTATTATTTTTTTCTTAGGCTTATTTCAAGGGGTTTTAGGTTGGTATATGGTGAAAAGTGGTTTGGTGAATGTTCCTCATGTTAGTCATTACCGACTTGCAGCTCATTTAATAACTGCTTTCGGATTAATTGCTTATATATTTTGGGTAATTTTAGATTTTATTCCTCAAAAAAGAATTAAAAGTGGTAATTTATTCATTTGGAATCTTTCATTTCTGATTCTCCTATTTTTTCAAATTTGTTATGGGGCATTTGTTGCCGGATTGAAAGCAGGAAAGTGGTACAACACATTTCCTAAAATGGGAGAAGAATGGATTCCTTCCTCATTTAGTTATGAATTCAAGCATTACGGGCTTTGGGCTATGCTGGAAAGCCCTCCAGTAGTTCAGTTTATTCACCGTGCTTTTGCTTATATTATTTTCATTCTTGGACTTATCATCTTTTTTCAAGCCTATCGAAAATTAAAATATATCCCAAAAACAGTAATATTTCTGCTAATTTTAATTGTAGCTCAATTTAACTTAGGTGTTTTTACTTTATTATATGCCGTTCCGATAAGCCTAGGTGTTCTTCATCAAATTTTTGCGGCATTTTTAACGCTTAGTGGAATATACCTTGTTAAAGGCAGCACACCATTCGGCAAGAGCTAATTTTTTAAATACTTAATATTAGTTAAAATATACTCTTTCAAAAACGCTGACTTTTATCATACTGCAAAATGAATTATTGCAGATGTAAATCAGCAAAACCATTTTTAATCCATTTAAATATACTTTTAGCAAACCACATCTCTTGCATATCAGAAAATATTTCGCAGTTTATTTTGAAAATAAGCCAGTACAGGTATACCTTTGAACAATAAAGGACTTTTTTATCCTTTTTTATTGAATATCCACTAAAAGCAAATAGTCATGTTATCAAAATCGCAAGCACAAGCTTTTTTTCTGGGAGGGACGCTGGTCACCTTTCTGATTTTTATTGGTTTAACAATTTATTCCATGATGCCCAGCAATGATCAATCGAATCATGAAAATATCACTGATGAGGTGAAGCGTGGAAAGCACCTATGGGAAGAGAACAATTGTATGGGCTGCCATTCAATTCTTGGAGAGGGAGGTTACTATGCCCCTGAATTAACAAAAGTAGTGGACAGAAAAGGTGAGCCTATCATCAAAGCTATTCTGATGTCACCGGTTCCGTGGCAGCCAAACGGTAGGAAAATGGTGGCTTATAACATGAGTGAAGAAGATGCCGAAGCTATGATAGAATATTTTAAATGGATTGGGGAAATCGACCTCAATGGATTTGACCATATGGTATCTCCTTTGGCAAAAGATAAAGCTAAAGGAAAATAAAAAAGCAATTAAAATTTTAAAAAGATGAAATATAAATCACAAAAAGTTGCGTATTGGTTTTTTGCACTGTGTATGCTACTCTTCACTTTGCAGATTGTCTACGGGTTTGTCATGGGATTTGCTCGAATAGGTTTTGATGTTCTACACGATTTTGTCCCTTTTAATACTGCTAGGGCTGTACACACTAATTTATTGGTTGTTTGGTTACTAAGTGGATTTATGGGGGCAGCATATTATATAATACCCGAAGAAGCACAAAGAGAATTGGTAAGCGTCAAGTGGGCGTATGTGCAATTAATTTCCCTAGCTGTGGTAGGTGTGGTCGCCATAACTGGCTATCACTTTAACATTTGGGAAGGAAGAAAATTCCTTGAAATCCCAAGAGAGTTGGATTATCTGGTAGTAATAAATGTTCTACTTTTCCTAGGTATTATCATAGCCACGCTATATAAAGGAAAACGCAAAACTACTACTTCAATAGTACTCGTTATGGGATTGTTTTTTGCGGCACTTTTATATCTGCCGGGCATGATATGGTTTGACAGTCAGGTAACAGACTCATTTTTCCGTTGGTGGGTAGTACACCTTTGGGTAGAAGGTGTATGGGAATTGATCATGGGCGGTATCCTTGCTTTCCTATTGATAAAGCTAACCGGTGTGGATAGAGAAGTAATTGAAAAATGGCTATATGTAATCGTTGGGCTTACTTTCCTTTCCGGTATTTTAGGAACAGGACACCACTATTACTATATAGGGGTAAATAAAATCTGGATCATTGTAGGGGGTATTTTCTCTGCACTGGAACCACTTGCTTTCTTGGCAATGGCACTTTTTGCAGTCTATATGTATCGGAAAGGCGAAAAGAATCACCCTAATAAAATCGCATTATTTTGGACGATTGGAGCTTCCATAGTTTCCTTTATTGGAGCTGGTCTTTTAGGATTTGCTCATACTTTACCTCAAACTAATATTTATACCCATGGAACTTTAGTAACCGCTATGCATGGTCACTATGCTTTCTGGGGTGCGTATGCTATGATCGTATTGGCGATTATTAGTTACAGTATGCCTAATATGACAGGCAGAAAAAGATACAACAACACAAATGGGCATTTAGCATTTTGGCTTTCAAATATTGGAATGCTCGGGATGGTGACCGCCATGGGGGTAGCTGGAGTAGTTCAAGTCTATCTGGAAAGAAAATTAAAAATGGAATTTATGATAGTGCAGGAAGAAGTTAAAATCCACTTTGTGGTAATGCTTCTGTGCGCAACACTTTTCACTGTAGGAATAGCTTTTTACATATATGAATTCATCAAATATGGAAAGCCAACGGATGAGGCTCTGGAAAGCGAAAATCCTTTTGATGAGGATAATGATAAGATGAGTAATCAAAAAAATCAAGCAGAAGCAGTTTCATAGATTGTGGTTAGTGATGGTTGTAAGGCGCGGAGTTTGCTTGTCATTTTTGTGATGTAAAATCTCAAAAACGTCTCCGCCCTTTCATTTAACACTTTAAATACTTAAAAGATGGAAAGTTCAATTTTTTATCAGGAAATAAATAATGAAAAGGAAGTTTTTGAACATAGCTTTAAAAACAAAATCCCACTCTTGCTAAAAGGACCCACAGGTAGTGGTAAATCACGATTTGTGGAATACATGGCAGAACAACTTCAGCAAAAGTTGATTACAGTTTGCTGTCATGAGGAAACTTCAGCAACAGATTTGATAGGCAGATATATTATCAAAGGTTCTGAAACTGTTTGGATAGATGGACCACTTTCGAAAGCAGTGAAAGAAGGTGCTATTCTATATCTGGATGAAGTAGCTGAAGCCCGACCAGATGTAATTGTGGCTATCCACTCTTTGACCGACCACAGACGTGAACTTTTTATTGATAAATTGGGAGAAACGATTAAAGCAGATCCAAATTTTATGCTGATAGCCTCTTATAACCCAGGTTATCAAAAAGGTTATAAAGAACTAAAGCCTTCCACTAGACAACGATTTATTGCTCTCTCATTTGATTATCCTAAAGCGGATATTGAAATGATGATTTTGGAAAATGAAAGTGGAATTGACCACAGCAATGCCAAGAAAATAGTAAACATCGGCAATAAAATCAGAAACCTAACTGAATTAGGCTTGGCAGAAACAGTTTCAACGAGACTATTGGTTGACGCCTCTATTCTGATTAAGAGTGGTTTGGCGAAAAGACAAAGTATGCATGTAGCGGTAGTGGAACCACTTTCTGATGATGAACATACTACAACATCACTAAAAGACCTGTGTGATTTAATGATTTAATCACCCAAAATTCTTTACTGAACTACTGATGGAGTAATTCAAAATAGATCATTCTAAAATTTTAAGACATGGGATTTGAGCCGGATGAATGGATATTTGGTAAGGTAGCCAAATACTTCAAAAATAAGAAAGCAAAAGAAAATGAGCAGCTTCCTCAAAAAGTAAGTCTGGATGAAATTAAACCAAGGCTTACTTTATTGGCACGAGCTATCACCGGAAGTGCTATAGAAATCTACCCTGCAGAAGCTGAGGGAGGCTGGAAGGGCAATAATTTCTTTCTACCTATCAGTTTTTCAGAATTATCGACTAAAGAAGAAAATCTCTCCTTTTATTTTTTCAGACTCCTCTATTTATGTGTTCAAAAAGAAAAAAATATCAATTGGGAATATCCCGAAGATGACCTTTTACTTTCAAGGAAAATGGCCGCTCAAAGTGCAGAAGAGATTTTGCCGGAGCTTTTTGCAGAATTTCCAATAGCAGAAGAATTACACGCTAATTTTTACCAGTTTTTTAAGGACAAGTCTGAAGCTAATCAACCGCTAGTCTTTCACATGCTTTATGGCAAATGGATGAAGCCACATAAAAACGAGCAAGATCCTGACAAACTAGAGAACTTTGACAACAAATTGCACCAAGCCCAAGATAAGGCAGATACCATCATAAAAACCAAGGCAGTAGAAGAGATTAAAAGTCTCACCATAGACAAAAAGCAACAGGAAGATTATGTGCTTCTACACAATTTTGAAAAAGTAGAAACTGCAGAGGAGCATGATGGCGTATGGCGAGATTTTGATGGATCAGATGAACTTGAAAAGCATCAAGACGCATTGGAAGAACTTAAAATGAGGCAAACGGTACGGGTAGATGAAGCCGTACATTCTGTTTATCAGGCAGATTTCGTAGAGCAAACTACCATAGCTGAAAGTGCGGAAAAAGAAAGTGATGCCTTTTATATTGCATATGATGAATGGAATTTTAAAACCAATAGCTATAAAAGGGATTTTTGTAAACTATTTCCTGATTTTTTGAAGGAAACAGATATTCATTATTATCAAAATACCATCCAAAAGAATAAAAGTGTATTGAATTCTTTAAGAAAGATGGTCGCTTCCATTAACAACAAAGCCCGACAGCAAAAGAGGCTTACTTCCGGAGGCAATTTTGACCTTGATGCTTTGGTGGATTTCTATACTGATATTCAAGCCAAAAAATCGCCTGATGAGAATATTTATGTTGACAACAGGAAAAAAGAAAAAGACCTTTCCTTAACCTTATTGTTAGATTTAAGCCTTTCAAGCGATAGCTATGTCAATAATAGAAAAGTATTGGATGTTGAAAAGGAGGTCTCTATTCTTTTTGGAGAAATATTGAATGAGTTTAACATTGATTTCTGCATTGATGGCTTCTATTCCAAAACCAGAAATCATTCTAGCTACCTTACCATTAAAGATTTTGATGAAAAATGGTCAAGTGCCCGCTATAAAGTGGGAGCCATTGCCCCAAGCGGTTATACTAGAATTGGTACTGCGCTCAGACATGCCGGCACCAGATTACAAAGTAGGGAAAGCCAGAATAAATGGGTGATTCTACTCAGTGACGGTAAGCCAAATGACTATGACAGATATGAGGGAAAATATGGTGTGCAGGATGTTAAACAAGCCCTTAAGGAATTCAACCAAAATAATATTAACTCCTATGCAATAGCCATAGAATCGCAAGCCAAATATTATTTACCTCAAATGTTTGGACAAAACCATTATCAGATACTTTCCAAGCCAGATGATTTGATTCACTCTTTAGTGAAATTATATACAAAAATTAAAAATCAATAGTTATGCAAATACCTGAAGAAATAGCAAAATTGCCCGAATGGCATCCGCTTAATCATTATATAAAAGAGATTGACTTATTACAAAATATCATCTGGGAATTAAGAACAGTAAAGGCTTCAGAGGAGCCGCAAGTGTTTTTCAATCTCTTCAACAAATTGACCACTATAGACAAAAGGTTTGAGCGTAAAGAAAACCAACTTTTTCCTTATCTGGAAAAAAGAGGATGGAACGGCCCGTCTCAAAACATGTGGTCCTTTCATGATAATTTAAGAGATCAAATTAGACTATTGAGAAAATCCTTTGAGGAAAGAGAATTCGAAAAAATTGATCAAAATATTCACTATCTGTTAGATGGGATCAATAATTTGATGGCAGTAGAGCAAACTGTTTTATTTCCTAATGCGCTCCAAATATTGGAAGAACAGGATTGGAGACAAATGGAAAAAGGAGAGGTGGAAATTGGCTGGATGCCCGAATGTGAACCTTCCCCTAAAGAAAAACCAGAATATGTGCACCCATCCAAGGATGAACAAGCCAAGGATCTCACTTTTCTAGATGAAAAAAGTGCCCATTATGACGAGGGCTACATGACGGTGGAGCAAGTTAATTTGCTTTTCAGAACCATTCCTGTTGACATCACCTATGTGGATGAAAATGACAAAGTGATTTTCTATAACAGAGGAGAAGAGCGAGTATTTCCTAGAAGTGCGGGCATTATCGGCAGAGAAGTTAAATTTTGTCATCCCCCGAAAAGTGTAGGGAAAGTTCTACAAATTTTGGAGGCTTTCAGAGCTGGCAATAAGAGTGAGGCTTCTTTCTGGATTAATTTCAAAGGACGCTTAATCTACATCAGATACTTCGCTGTTCGGGACGATCAGAAGAATTACAAAGGCGTAGTAGAAATGTCGCAAGACATTACAGATATAAAAGATATTGACGGAGAAAAAAGATTATTGGAATGGAGCTAACATCAAGAATTCAGCAGAATAAAATGAACTATAAAGCAATATCATCACCTCCAGGAGGAATCTTGCTTTGGATTTTGATTTTACTAGAACTTTTTACTTTTGGACTGGCACTAGCAGGTCTTATGTATTACAGATTTCAAGAGCCTGAGTTATTTGCACAATCAACTGCCGTATTAAACAAAACGCTGGGAGGTATTAACACCATTGTATTATTGACAAGTGGATTTTTCATGGCGGCAGCAGTTCATTTCTTTAAAAAAGAGAATATCAAAAACGGCATCTATTCCATGCTTGCTACTATTTTGATCGGCTCTGCATTTTTGTTCATTAAGTGGTTTGAATATGAAGAAAAACTTAATGTAGGCCTTGGGGTGGAGGAAAATATGTTTTTCACCTTTTACTGGTTGTTAACAGGCTTCCATTTCATTCATGTGATAGTAGGTTTAGTAATTCTCACCTTAATTCTTGTGAAAATAACTAATAATAAGAAAGCCATTAAAATAGAGGATATTGAATCAGGAGGTGCTTTTTGGCATATGTGCGATTTAATATGGCTACTGATTTTCCCAGCGCTATATCTGGTTTTTTAATAATTGAAACTTTAAAACATAGATGAAATGAAAAGATTGATTTTGATTTACCTCATTTTGATAATATTAACTGTTGTAAGTGCTTATTTTTCGGGTATTGGAATGGATCTGGCATGGATTCCGGCAGGAATTGTGATGACTCTTGCTGTATTCAAATTTATTTTAGTGGTAATGGAATATATGGAATTGCGCAGAGCACATGGTATTTGGAAATTCAGTGTTATCCTACTAGCCGTAGTAACAGCCTTAATTGTAGGGGTTTTTGGAGGGGTTCAGATTTAGATTTGACTAAGTGGTACGAGCTTCTCAGCTCGTACCGAAAATCGATGATTTCAAAAATGAATGGAAACTTCCATTGAAAAAAGGTAATATAGAAAGCTTAGTAGTTCTATTATCCAGCGCCAGAGGCGTCCGTTTTCATCACCATCCAGAGGATGGCGATCGAAAAATAATTTTCTTCCGTTAGCGTCAACATCTAAGTAGTCACATTCAACTTCTCCTGAGATCTCATTTGCTTATGTCTTATAATAGCTCCAACGGAGATAACTAGTAATGTTCCGACAACCCAATATACCCAGCCTGGAATTGGAACAGGGTCTCCTTTTGCATAGGAATGCAATCCTGATAAATAGTAATTTACTCCAAAGGATGTCATGATGATGGAAGAAAAAGCCCACAGACTAGCTAAGTTAAAAATCAAGTAATCTCTTAAATTCGGAATTAACCTAATATGCAGCACAATGGCATAAACAATCACAGAAATCAGTGCCCAAGTTTCTTTTGGTTCCAAGCCCAGTATCTGCCCCAACTTTCATTAGCCCAAACACCTCCCAAGAATGTCCCAACCGCTAATAAAAATAAACCAATTGTAATTGACATTTCATTTACAATGGTTAATTCTTCCATGCTCTTCCACCATTGATTAGTAGGGTTCTTTGGTTTGAATATCAAGAGTATTAAACTTAGAAGTGCAATTATGGCTGCCAATGCCAAAGGTGCATATCCACTGACAATAATAGCCACATGAATTTTCAGCCAATATGAATTTAGTACTGGCATCAGATTGGTGATTTCAGGATTTAGCCAGTCAAGAAAGCCAACAAATAAGAGTGTACCAGAGAAAAGTAATCCCAAAGGCAAGGTAAAGCGCGACTTTCTAGAGAACAATAAGCCAAAGAACAATACACCCCAGGCTACAAAAACTAGCATTTCAAAGCCATCGCTCCAGGGCGGGTGCTTGGCTATATACCATCTTAATCCTAAATGAAAAGTGAATACCAATAATCCTAACCAACTTAAAACAGTGCCTACTTTCCATCCAATTCTAAGGAATTTATTATCATAAAAAAGGTGAAGAATAGCAAAAACCAGCATAATTATACCAATCAGCCAAAAAGGACCAAATAATCGACTTCCCAAATTCAATTCAGTATAAAGTAACTCACCTTTAATTTCCATTTCGGAAGGATAAACCTCCTCACCTACTTTTTCCTGATAAAGGCTTAAATAGCCCAAGGCTTCATCAGCTCCAGCCCAATCTCCTTCTTTAATCCCTTTATCCAGATTTTGTAGATAGAGAGGAATGATATTTTTTACAAAGCGCCCGTCTTCTTCACCAAAGCCCTTATCGAACTGATTTTTAGTAAACCAAGTGTTATTTTCTTCACCCTCTAATGGAAAAAGCCGCAAGAAATCCCCTGAAAGCAAGGCGTAAAATATGTTGAAACGCTCATCGGTTTTCAACAACTCTTTATGGCCTTCATTTCGCTCTGAAGGTTTTAGCTTATTAGCTGTTTCCACCAAATGGTTCAATTTATAAGCTCCATCATCTGCGAGAAACTGCCTAAAACTTAATCGATCTGTTGGCTCCACTCCCAAAGCTTTGAAAGCTTCCAATGATTTTTCCTTATCAATCTTGATCAAAGGCAAATTGCCATAGGTGATAGGGTCAAGCTGTACAGCGAGTATAAATTGTTCCGGACTTAACTTTACAGTCTCATTCTCTAATGGTATTGGCATATATGTTTTGCCGCTAAGCTTGCGCACGATTTCATGTGCCAGGGTATTGAGCGGTTTCATTCGCCCATCCATATCCTGAACAATCAGTTTTCCATATTCATCGGCCTTTTCTTTGGGCACCACAGAATGCTCAATGGCTGATTTATCTTGTGCTTGTAATCCTAAAAAGCTAAAGCAAAGTAAGGCTAAAATCAGCGTAGATTTCTGGCTTATTTTAGACGTATTATGGTTGTGCATTCTGTTAAGCTTTTTATTGAGCAAGGAAAAACGACTACCTTTTGCAAAAAGGGTCAAGAGCATACCTAAGGTTAATAATGTATAGCCCAAATAGGTAATGTAGGTTCCTGGTCTGTCCTGATTGATGGAAAGTACCGTTCCTTTTTCGTCCGTATCATAAGATGCCTGATAAAAGCGATAGCCTGCATGATCCAGCACATTATTCATAAAAATCCGAAAAGGAAAACTATTTTCCCCGTCTCTCACTTCTACTTCGCTGGCATAACTGGCAGGGCTTCGACTTCCGGGATAACGCTCCAATTGAAAATCCGAAAGATATAAACTAAAAGGAAGTTTCATGGCTTTAGGGCCATAAGTAATGCCATATTCCTGGCCTTCATACTCAAATTTTGTCCAGTCTGGTTCAATGCTCACAACATGAACAAATGCATCGGTCAGCTTATTGCCTTTTGTGTCTTCAACCACTAAATGAGCCACATCTGTCATATTCTCAGCTTTCTTTTCGTCCTCTTCTGTTTTATAACTCAAGGCCGAATTTTCATTTATGGATTTTACCAAAAATGCTCCTCCGTCCCATTGATATAAGCTCATGTATTGAAGTGGTTTTTTCTCACTTTTATGCAAAGTGCCCATTTTCTGCGTGGACATTTCCATTATGCTTAAATGTTTATCCGATTCAATCAGCCATTCACTCTCTTCCTTAAATATCCTTACATCAGCTTGAGTATCCTTTTTAGTTGCAATTGCTATATTTTCCAGTTTGACTTGCTGACCTTCTTTGAGCAGAAAGTCTTCTCTGCCTTCTCCCATGGTTACAGCAAGTGAAATATAGGTTTGATCCCCTTCAATAAAACTTTCCTTACCAGCAGCAATGTAATCAGCAACTTTCACTTTTAAATCCTTGCCCGCCAGTTCTACATCTGTTTCAAAAGGGCTGAATGTTTTAGGAGTAAAAGTTAATTTCTTATTAAAATGATGCGGTTTTTCATGATCTAATGCTTCCAATTGTAAATAGCGTTCATTGGTATAGAAAGTACTTTCTTCCTGTTTTTCACGAATATGGATCATGCCTTCTTTACCGAAATAGCGCGTGATTCCAGCTCCCAAAACGATAATTACAAAGGCTATATGAAACAAGCCAACCGGCCATTTCCCTTTACTGAAAAGTTTGTATTTATTGATGTGTGCAAGAAAGTTAACGGCCATCCATGCAATGATGAGCTCAAACCACCATGCCTCATACACCATTGCCCTAGCGGTTTCTGTTCCATAATCATTCTCAATAAAAGTAGCCACAGCCATAGCACCTGCAAAAGCAAGAAGCAAAACCAGTGTGACCTTAGTCGAAAGTATTATTTTAAAAAATTTAGTCATTAGAGTAGTATTCCTATAAATCTGTTTTTCATTGTAGGTCTAAATATGAACATTACATAAGCCCAGTTTTGTGTGTTTTTGTATTCAGCTGGTCCTTGCAAGAATTCAAAGGTGTCGGAGGCAAAGATTTGACTATATCCGCCCTGAACGGAAACTGCTCGGTTTAAGATATAGCCGAAAGATAAATCTATCTCTGTGCCTAAATATTTACTTAACCGCTGAATTCCAACTGGAAGCACTGGATTCATAGGTACAGGCTCCGCCTCGCTATAAAAAACATGTCCATCCAATTGGGTGAAAAAATTGGGGTTAAATTGATACCTTCCTTTTAAATAGTAATCCTGCAAGCCTACGCTATTTGTAAATCTTCCGCCCACAAAAAACAAATCCATATAGCCATTATGTGCATGATTTGTTCCGTAAAGTGGATTAAAAGAGTTGTTTTGCTCAGTTGATAGATTGTCTGTTCCGCTCAATATTTCAAAGCCCAAAGTCGCTTTGAAGCTACTTCCTTTTTCGGAATTTGAGCTTAGAGTTTGAGTGATTTGTGCACTGACGTCAAAAGCATTTAGGTCTCTATCAGAAATATCCTTTCCGGTCTGATGGTAATAAAACCCGGAGAGTAAAGTATTGCCCAATTGATATTTGATGGTCGGTAGGCCTATGGTTTGACTGTAGTTGACTTTGTCGTTTCTGATGTTTCCTGTAGAATCGGATTCGAAAAACTGCCGTCCGTCATTCCAAAGAAGAGCGGAAAGCTTAAAATTTCCCCATTGATTTTCATATCGAATCATCTGAGCGGCTTTATATTGATTGGGATTAAAGAATATATTTCCTGAAAGAGCTTGCGCATCTTGATTAAACCCTCCACCAAGGTGGATTTTCATCTTTTCCTTTTCATACTTAATTAGGGCAAAATCATGAGCACGAGCTTGCAAGGCCCAATCCAAATTTCCCAGAAAGCGTACATTGTCATAATTAAGTTCTTGCCTACCGAGTTTTATTTTCCAATAATCACCTAAAGACGTTTCTGCCCAAGCTTCGTGCAAAGACAAAAAAGGATCGGTGGCTTTAGTTTGCGGAGTATTGCCCCAGGTCCGAACATCTTGTATGCTTGCATAAAATGTAAACCCATCTATTTCATAACGAGTTTGTAATCGCACACGATGTGCAATAAAAGCAGCTGGGTCTTGGTCTGCCCCTATTAATCTACCTTGTCCGTTTCTAATTTCTGCCCGCTGAACTATTTGTCCATCTACTGAAAATTGGGCATAAGAAAGCTGTGCGGAAAAAGCCAATACCAGGCTTAACCCGAATTTTAGTATATTTTTCATAATTAATGATTTTTTGGCCTCTATTTTGAGCCCACTTCCACTACGTTCATTTTTGCCTCTCTTTCTTTCCCTTCTTTCATCCATTTTGGTACAATCTCCTCGAGGAATTTTTCTTTGTTATAGCGCTCCTTTTCTATATCGATTCCGGTATATTCCTGAAGCGCTTCTTTACTATCTAAGTCTGGTATTTCCACATCTCCGGAATGACCTAAAGAGTTAAGCAATTGCATTAATTCTAATCTGGACTCCATAATAATTCTAGTGGCTGAAGTAACTATTCTACTCGTTTCCAAAGGGGCATGAAAAGCTGCTCCGTGAGAAGCAACTGAATAATCCCATCTCCACTGGGCGTGCCTGATACCTTTTTGAATTTCTTTCATTTGCTCTTCAGTAGCCCCTAATTCCCAAGCTTTTCCAGCCTCAATGTGTGCTTTGGCTATTAAGGTCTGTAACTTAGAAGTTCCTTCTTTTACCTTTCTCTGACGCTCATAAACATCATTTACCAAATCAGAAACTTTTTCTCTATGACAAACAAAACATGAGTTTTCTACATTTTCCAAAGGAGACCCTATGTGGTGATCTGTGAATTTTTGTCCTCCCTCTGATTTATAGGGCATGTGGCAATCAGCACAACTGACTCCTCTCTTGGCATGAACTCCTTGCTTGAACAGCTCATAATCGGGATGCTGCGCTTTTAACATCCTTGTTTTGCTAATTGGATGCACCCAATCTGCAAAGTCTGTTTTGTCGTAATAGGCTTCTGCTGATTCCACATCCATTCCATCCTTCCATGGAAAGGTAAGATAATTAGCACCTTCTTTACCCGGCTTATCTTTATCGAAATAATACTCCACATGGCATTGAGCACAAACCAGTGAGCGCATTTCTTGATGTGAGGCATCATTAATATTTTTTCCCATTGCTTCGTAAGCTTCTATTAAAGCTGGTCGAGTGACGGTTAAATTCATTGTGTTAGGATCGTGGCAATCAGCACAGCCAATTGGATTTATCACTTCACTGCCTAAATCCGAAAATTGCTTACTATAAAACTCAGTAGCACCCATTTCCTTCATTAGGCGAGGAACATCAGGACTTTTACAAGTCCAGCAAGTGCTTGGCATTGGCCTATCCCCTTGTTTCATTGGAGCACCAGTTCTTAGTGTTTTCAATATATCTGCTACTGCATAAACATGACCCCGAGGTTGGTTATAATCTTTACCAAAACCATATCCTGCCCATAAAACTACCAATTCAGATTGTTCATCCAGAATATCTGCAAAACCACTGGTATTGTACATGCTTTTGAAAGTGGTATCTGCTGTTTTCATGTAGGATTGATATTGCCTTGGATAATTTAAGCCCCAAACAGAATCTCTAGGTTCAATACTTTGGATTTCAACTTTAGGCTGATAGGCAAATCTAGCTTCTGCCTTTCTATCGATGATGGTATAAGCTAACATGGCAAGTAAAAATACTGCTATAGCAGTTATACCAAATAGTATCCAGTTCTTCATGGTGATATAGTTTTAGGTTTCTGCGAATTTTCTTCTTTCATGGATTCTTTAAGCCATTTCGGTATAATCTCTCTGTCTTCTGGCACATGAACTTTAATAGGTTCAATTTGACTACCTACTGATGAAAGACTTTTAACTCTACCGTGAGGCACATCTCTGTGGCATTCCCAGCAAGTTCTATCCGTTCTTTTGGAATGATGGTCTTCCACGAACGAACCCATTTTAGCATCTGTTACCTGGTCTTCGTGGCACCTGATACAATTACTTTGAATTACTGCCTGAGAAGCTTCCAATGCCTGAATTACTTGTGGTTCTGCACGCATAGTAAAAACTGATGCATGGTATAAACCATCTTTTGCCTTAAAAAAATATTGATTAAAAATATTATCGTGAGGAACATGACATCCGTTACATGTGGCTACTTCCCTGTGAGAACTATGATTCCAAGTTACATATTGAGGCATCATAATGTGGCAGTTTACACAAGCTTGAGGATCATCAGAAAGATAGGAAACTGCATGGCTAACCTTTAATATATAAAATCCTAAGCCCACAAAAGCAGCAAAAGAGACAATAGCTACTTTTTTCCATTTCCGGCCAGGTTCCAGGCCAATTTTAATAAGAAGCTTTTTTATTGGTTGTAAAATGTCCATGTTTATTTGCTCTCTAAAACAAAAGTAAAAAATACATCCAAATGCATTTATGACATAAGTCATTAAATTAACTGTTTATATACAAACAATCAAATTTTAAGACATTATATTTACACTAGTTTTTATTCTATCATTATCAAGTTTATATAGGTTTGACGACCATCAGAGGTTTAAATGTAGGATTAATGATGAATAGATGGAAGGATTAGGAGCCTTTCAATTTAGGTTTAGCTTTACGTTTGCTTATTTTCATACCGAAGTATTCTCTATAAAATAAGTCAAGTACTTTTCTAAATATAGCGTTAAATAATAGGGTAAATTCATCAAATAATAAGGAGTGCCTTTGGGTGTTTTATGGCTTTCTATACTAAATTTTCCTGCATACATACGAACAGCAAAAGGATGGGGAGCGGCATCAATAAATTGATGCAGTGAACGCAGTTTACCTACTTTACCCGATTTTATTTCTATGGGGATAATATGGCCACGATAAGAATATACCAAATCTACTTCGGCCTGTGCATCTTTCTTTTGACGTACCCAAAAATTAGGTTTTTGATATGACTGCTCTTGCATGGAAATCAATTCTTGAGTAATTAGGTGAGGCAATAAAGCTCCTTTATAACTAGTACTCAAATCCTCTACTGCGAGCAAATCAGCCTGTATGCCGAGAGCATGATTTAACAAACCAGTGTCCAAAAATTGAAGTCTAGGACTTTTCCGGTAGTCTGTAACCAATGGATAATCAACTGAAGTACCGGGATAAATCAGCTGAATAATTTTAGTATCATCTAAAGCCCTAAAACTTTCGCCCACCTCACGCGAGCGATAATTGCTATTACCAAAGCCTTGAAAAGTAACTCGTGCATCCAGATACAAAGGAGCAGTTCGCATCAGATGTCGTATCACTTTTTCTTCGGTGGCATTTTTGGCATATTTTGGCACATCGTCTTGGTAGCTTGCCCATATGCTTTCATAAATAGGGGATAATTGACTAATGCCTTCTTGATTGGTATTATTCGCTACCACCTCGGGCATACCACCTACGAGCGCATAGCTATGAAACCAATCCATTGCGACTTGGTGCGCTGCCTGATTTATTGGTATTTTTCCTAATTGTTCTAGGAGAGCATCCATTTTATGAGCCAATAAAAATTCCTGAAAATTCATAGGAAATATATACAAATACTTTACACGCCCAACAGGAAAAGATTTTACTTGTGATAAGGAGTGCTCCAGTAACGATCCAGCTGCTATTACATGTAAATGCGGAATTTCCTCATAAAAATAACGTAAAAGTGCAATGGCTTCCGGGCATTCTTGTATCTCATCTATAAACAAGAGCGTCTCCTTTTTTTCAACGTCTTGTAAGCGATTTATCAAGAGTAAAGCTTCTAGCAGAACGTTTGCCTCTTTGTACGTTTTAAAATAATTGGCATCCTTCTTTTTTTCTAAATTAAGGGAGATAAATTGCTTATAGTTTTGTGAGAAGATATTTATCAAAGTGGTTTTACCTACTTGCCTTGCCCCACGCAGTACCAAAGGTTTTCGATTATTTTCTTCTTTCCAGCTTAATAGTGTTTCTATTTGCTTACGATAATATGCCATTTTTTTATAGTTGTTATAAAGATAGGGTAATATTAATCAAATATTGTAACAAAGAATGGGTAATTTTTATTATGTTTTGTAACAAAGCGATACCTTTTTATATATTTCAAGTATCTTAACCCGAAAAATTCATATGAATTTTCCGTCCAAAGAACCGACAATTTATAAGAAACAAATTATAAGTTAGTTATATGATAAAATTCATCCTAAACAGAAATTATAAAACACCCAAACTTGACCTCTTAAGTTTTTATAAATTGTCGGGGTTAATTTCCCTTAAAAGATTTTTGAAATGGCATTTTCTGCACTATTAATGATGATATGCAGCATATCATTGAAAAAACTAACAGGATAAAGTAAATTTACAAAGAAGAGCGTATTTCCACTTTCAAGTTTTGCTTAGAAAAATTTTGATCTAACATATTCTTGTCAGAAGGTTTTAAAGATTCAATTGTTTTGGTATCATTTACATAATGTTGGAGGTAATAAGTGCCTCTATAGCCTTTTTCGGAGAGATAATCTCTCATTTTGCAAATATCATCAGATGATAATTGCTTCGAGTGAACAGTAGTCCGTACCTCAAATGGAATTTGGTGCTGTATCAGAAATGACAAACTTTTCTCAAATGGTGTGAATAAATTTGATTTAGTTATAGATTGGAATTTCTGAGGTGTGGCCTTAAAATCAAGTGCAACATAATCTAATGTTCCATTTTCATAAAGCTTTTTTAATACTCCTGGCCTGCTTCCATTGGTATCCACTTTTATTAACATTCCCAATTTTTTTACCTCTTGAGCAAAAGTAATTAAAGAAGGATGCATAGTGCATTCTCCTCCGCTCATCACTATTCCATCCAAAAGTCCTTTTCGGCTTTTTAAAAACCGTAGTACTTCTTCTATTGAAATCTTACCTTTTCCTAATACAATATCAGGATTATAGCAATAGCCACATCGCATATTACAGCCTGCATACCAAATGATGCAGGCCGTTTTATCAGGATAGTCCAATAAGGTAAAAGGCGTAATATCATATATGGGTGTTCCCTTACTCATTGAAATGTTTACGTTCCTTATGTTCGCCTTTTTTACCAATGTTAAAGCTCTCTACTGGTCTATGATAGCCCATTACCCTTGTGTAAACCAGGCATTTAGTCCTTAATTCATTGCTTTTCTCTAATTTTGTCGCTGTCTTTACTTGTGCTTCCATTTTATTTCTGTTTTAAAGTTTAAATTACATAGAGGCTATGAGCCTTTTACATGAACAAAGATTATAACATACTGATGTTGAGTACCAAACCGCATGTTTTTGTGATATCAATTATTAGATTCTATATATAATTCAGTTTCTTCTACTTCTAATTGCTCTTTCAGAATGTCGTCACATTTAGGGCAATATTCATGTTCGCCTGTTAAATAACCATGTGTGGGACAAATACTGAAAACTGGAGTGACAGTGATATAAGGCAATTTGAAATTAGTCATCACTTTCTTGACTAAATTTCGGCAAGCTTCGGCAGAGCTGATTTTTTCACGCATGTATAAGTGCAAAACAGTTCCGCCCGTGTACATACACTGCAAATCATCCTGAAGCATTAAGGCTTCAAATGGATCATCCGTATGACTAGCAGGAATTTGAGAGCTATTGGTATAATAAATATTCTCCTCCATTCCGGCTTGCAGTATTTCAGGAAAACGCTTTTTATCTTCTTTGGCAAATCGGTAAGTTGTGCCTTCAGCTGGTGTGGCTTCCAAATTATATAAATTGCCAGTTTCTTCCTGATACTGCTTCATTCTCGTTCGGATGTATTCTAGAATTTGAGAAGATAATTTCATTCCTTCATGAGAAGTAATGTCAAATTCTTCATCAGTAAAATTCCTAATCATCTCATTCATTCCATTCACTCCAATGGTGGAGAAATGATTCCTAAAATGCGTCAGATAACGCTTTGTATATGGATAAAGCCCTCTATCATACATTTCTTGAATGAATTTCCTTTTCTTCTCCAAAGTGGATTTCGCTATACCCAATAAAAAATCTAGTCTTTCATAGAAAGCTTCTTCATTTCCTTTATACAAATACCCAAGTCTCGCCATATTAATGGTGACCACCCCAATGCTTCCCGTCATTTCTGCACTTCCGAACAGTCCATTTCCCCTTTTTAACAGCTCTCGCAAATCTAATTGCAATCGACAGCACATGCTTCTTACTGCATTAGGCTTGTAGGCTAATGGGTTTTCAATTTTATTGCCCTCTTCATCATAAGTATATTGACTACCTATAAAATTCTGGAAATAGGAGGAGCCGATTTTAGCTGTATTCTCAAAAAGGATATCTGTATTCTTACCATGCCAGTCAAAATCCTCTGTAATGTTTACCGTTGGGATAGGGAAGGTGAAAGGCTGTCCGTTTGCATCACCTTCAGTCATTACAGTATAATAAGCCTTATTGATCATGTCCATTTCTTCTTTGAAATGTTGATAAGTCAATTCCTCCATTGATTTTGCTCCTCTGGCTTGGGCTTTTTGTTTCAAGATTTCATCCTGAACATTTGAGAAAAGATGTTGGTCCTTTTTAGTTGGAATTTGTTCTCTCAAATCTTCCGGTACTACCCAATCAAGTGTAATATTGGTAAAAGGAGACTGCCCCCAACGTGCGGGAACATTCAAATTATAAACAAAACTACGGATGCCCTTTAATACCTCTTCATAGCTTAACTGATCTTTGAAAACATAAGGGGCTAGATAAGTATCAAATGAACTGAAAGCTTGAGCTCCAGCCCACTCACTTTGAAGGATACCTAAGAAATTAGCCATTTGACCGAGCGCCTCACGAAAATGACTGGGTGGTTTGCTTTCTACCCTTGCTCGCACGCCATTAAAGCCTTCATTTAGTAATACGCGCAAACTCCAACCGGCACAATAGCCTGTTAAGCAATCTAAATCATGAATATGGATGTCGCCATTTCTATGGGCATATCCTTCTTCTTTATTATATACTTTATCAAGCCAATAGTTCGCAATTACTTTTCCTGCCACATTATTAACTAATCCAGCATTGGAATAAGAAGTATTGGCATTAGCATTAATGCGCCAATCATCCTTTCCAATATATTCATTGATGGTTTGGGTGCTATCTACCCAGGTGGTATCATGCTTTATGCCTTTCTTTTGGTTTCGTTGAAGTTTACGCGTGTGCCTATACAGCATAAAAGAACGCATCACTTTAAAATAGTGATAATGATAAAGCTGCAATTCTATGATGTCTTGTATTTCTTCAACTGCCCAAGTGGTTTTTTCTTCCAGCTTTTCTAATACACTTTTTAAGATAATAACATCATATTCAACCCCTACACTTTTGAATGCTTTTTTGATAGCATCTTCAATTTTATAATGCTTGAGAGGCTGGTACTCCCCGTTTCTTTTGATTACATAATTTTCCATATTGATTTAGTTTTTTCTTGCGTCATTAATACAGGAGTTTGATATCCGAATATAGAAGTATTTGCACCTGAATTCAAAGGATGCAAAGGTCTTTATTTATCCACAAAATAGCTTATAAAGCAAGCAGTTTTGAGAATAAAAGACTCTTTTATCTCTATTAATCAGCTATTTACAAACGCTTGCTTCACCTGCTTCATTAATGAAAATAAGCAAGCAAAAGATTGAAGCAAAACAGTTATCCACACTGTCAAAAAATGGTTTTGCAATTTTTCTAACTATTTATGTCCTCCTTATGAAAATCAAAAGCTAAATATTTCGGATAAATATATCTTTTATTAAATCATATTGATAACTTTGAAGATATAATCAGATTTTATGATTAGCATCACCAAAGAATTCAGTTTTGAAACGGCTCATCGCATTAGCAATCATCCAGCCTCATGTAAACATATTCATGGTCACTCCTATCGATTATTTGTCACGGTTTCCGCAGACGAAATTCAAGAAAATGACATGATCATTGATTTTAAAGAATTGAAGCAGATCATCAATGAGAAGGTGATTAAAACTTTCGATCACGCCTTGGTTTTAAAACGTAATGATGAAAACACCAAATTAGCACAGAACATTGATAGCAATATCTTTTGGATGGAATTTGAGCCCACGGTCGAACGATTGTTAGATTATATCAGAAAACAAATTCAAAACTCCTTAGCAGAACCTGTGTTTTTAAAGAAACTGAAGCTCTACGAAACAGCCACCTCTTTTGGAGAATGGGAAAAATGAATTTACTTTTATTACTTATTTAATTTTATTTCAAGAAGATGTTTTCAAAAACTTGTGAATACGCTATTAGAGCAACTATCTACATTGCCAATAAAAGCAAAGAGGGTACTAATGTTGGTCTAAAAGACATTGCTAAAAATATTGATTCCCCTGAAGCTTTTACGGCCAAGATTTTGCAAAAATTGGTGAAAGACGATTTAGTTTCCTCTATTAAAGGTCCTAATGGAGGATTTAGCCTTAGTGCAACACAGCAAAAGGAGGTATATCTAATAGACGTGGTTCGTTGTATTGATGGTTCGCAAACTTACGATGGATGTGGTCTAGGATTAAGTCAATGCTCTGAAGAAAAGCCCTGTCCAATTCACTTCCAATTTAAAGAAGTGAGAACTAAGTTAAAGCGCATGTTGGAAAACACCAATATGGTAATTCTGTTGGAAAAGCTGGAAAGAGGGGAGACGTTTTTAAGGTTGTAAAAGTTTTTCATCTCACAAATATTTTATTTAGAAGAGAGCTTACTAAAAGTTAATGGCTGTATCTATTTTTCTCACAATCTTTTTTCTTGATAAAAAAGATAGAAAAAATCAAGATCCGCCAGTTGGCGGACTGCCCTCATTGCCCACGCTGGCCCGCTAAACTTTCCTCCTTCCCGCTTTTCCGAGTTCCTCGGAAGTGGTCGAGTTAGTCCTATTTATGCTTTACAAAGACTTCTAGTTTCTACTTTAAAATACAAGGCAACAAATTTATTATTCTTTTTAATGATAGTATTTACACTATCTTCTACATCCAAAAAACATCCTCCGTATTTTCTTTAAATTCTCCTGAAGCATGGTGGAGTTCAATGGCTTTTAGTTCACCTTCTGTCGCAATTTCTTGTACTTTCTCAAAAAGCACTCTCTCCTCAAAGCGAATATGTTTTTCCAGTTCTTCTTCGATTAAACTTAAGGACTTTAGGGGATCTTCCTCATTTTCAAAAAGTCTTTTAAGTCGCCTATGCTCTGCTAAAGCCTGTTTAACCAATTCATCCTCATTACCCAGCACAGGGAAAATATATTTCTCCTCCAATTCAAAATGAGGCAAAACATGCTCTTGATAAAACCAATCTGCATATTTTTTTACTCTTTCCACCGAAATCTTATTCTTAAAGGCTGTCCTGATTTTCCAGCAAAGTAAAAGTGAGTGATGATGATCTCTACTCACTGGTTTCATCTCTTCCTTTCTTTTAAGCGGCTTTCTCTTTTCCATATTATTGAATCGGTTTTTCGTTGGAACCTCTATAATACTGAATCTTAAAATTAAACATTTCTGCCATTTTTCCAGCTCTCCATTTTGCCTCCTCAGCTACATCTCCAGTAAACAGTTCATCTACAGTATCAGTAAAAAGTGCAATCCACCTTTTAAAATGTTCTGTTTCTACAGGCAGATTGGCATGAGGTGCAAATGGACTTCCATGGTAGGTATGCTCCTCTAGTAAAACCGTTTGCCAAAATCGATACATTTTCTCCAGATGTTCAGGCCATTGGTCTTTAATTCTTTCGTTGAAGATATCTTTAAGCATTTCATCTTGCCTAACTTTTCCATAAAAAGTATCTACAAGCAATTTGATATCTTCTATATTTTGAATTGTAGTTGAAGTCTCCATTAAAAAAACGAGTTATATAAATCCGAATCCCAATACATAATAAGATAAAACAATGCAAAACCAATGAATGCTATCAGAATAGCCCAAACCCATGCCGGAATGGCCTTAGGTGTTTCAGATCCTTTAATTACAAACTCATCATTGGTTTCACTTCCATAGGCATTTATAGTGATGGAAGTGGTACTGTCCACAATTTCGTCTTTTCTAAGACCAATAACGGATATTTCAGGTCCGTTTTTTACTTCAAATGGTATCTCTTTTATTCCTTCAACACCACTAGATGATTTTGCCACAATTTTAAGTTTGTGCTTGCCATCGGTTATTTTTGTAGTATCCAAATCAAATTTTACCGGAGGTTTAAAAGAACCAAAAGGTTCCTTTTCATCATCCAAATAAACTTTTACTATTCTTTTATCTTCCATCCTAATTATAGGTTATCAATTACAATATTCTTAATGTGCGATTGTGAATTTTCTTTGGGTTTAATCAGATATTTCAAGCTGTACACCAATGTAAATCCAACAATTATAACAGCGCCCCAGCTAATGATGTAATCCCAAATAGCCGTAGGGCCTTCACCATGCGTAATATTTTCTAAACCAGCAGGCTGGTTCTCTGCACAAACGTCACATGTCAAAGCAGTGTTAGGATTCAAGAATAATATAAAAATTGCCAATATTATGATTAGCCCTATCTTTTTCATAGTTCCTTATTTTTTGCTTCTTCCATCACCATATTTCTTATTTTCTTCACTTCTTCTTCAGAAACTTTAGTAGCACTATTTCCCCATGTATTTCGTTCATGGTTGGCTATTGCTGCAATTTCTGCATCTGAAAGTTGAGTTGCAAAACCAGGCATTTGTCCATATTCACTTCTGGCGTCATATCCTTGTAAAATAATTTTTATTAATAATTCAGGATTTTCATTTGTGACTACCTCGCTACCTTTCAATGGAGGAAATGCTCCTTTTAAGCCTTCTCCATTCTGCTGGTGACATGCAGAACAAGACTGACTATATAACTGCTTTCCATCAAGCCCATCTTCATTTCTTTTACCCTCTAAATTAGTAGAGGACTTAGATTCTTGTTTTTTAGATGGGATAAAATCATTTGCAGATGGTAATTCAGTTTGTTTTAATGATTGCATATAAGCAATAAGATTATTCACTTTTTCAGAGGCAACAACCACCTTTCCTTTTTCTTTCAGAAATTCTGATGGTATATCTACAACTTTTTCCCCAACACGAACTTCATCTTCTTCTTTATGCTCGAATAAATAAGTGTAGGCAGGCATAACAGATTCATTTACCACAATACGCGGGTTATAAAAGTGTAGAAGGTGCCAACTAGCACCTGGCTGTCTGTCTCCAATACTGGTTAAATCCGGTCCCGTTCGTTCACTGCCTAAAAGAGAGGGGGATTGTTGCCAAGTATTCATTCTTTGCTTGCTGTAGTAGTAATCAGATGGCATAGATGGCCGCGAACCCCAAACTTTATCCATTTCAATATTCCTGACCTGTTGCGTATGACAAGCTACACAGCCCTCTGATACATATACCTGAAGTCCTTTAATCGCTTCTTCACTCAATTCCTCTTGTTGAGGGAGTGGTTCTACATCTTGCATTTGATATGAAGGTACTATTGCTATGATTGTACTTAGAAATACAAACACTAAGAGTGCTGTCAATACCAATTTTCTATGATCTTTATGAAAATTAAACATATTTAGTCTAGTTTATCCTTTTAATTTTATAACTCCACTATTGCTTCTGGCCATTATATAAAAGTTGTAGGCAAATATGATGTGTGACAGAAACATTAGTGTTCCTCCAATCGCCCGCCAAACCCAGTATGGCTTCATCAGGATGACAGATTCAATAAATGATTCGCCTTCAATCCAACTTAGGCCTTTCAAGGTACCCCCAGCCATTAAGGAAATCATGTAAGCAAATAAACCTATGAAGGCAAACCAAAAATGAGCCCCAACTAATATCTGAGGTGGTTCATTACCAGTTACTTTAGGTACTATGGCATAAATTGATGCCCATAGGAAAAAAGCAATAATTCCATACATGGTCATGTGGGAGTGAGCCACATTAAAATCAGTAAAGTGCCAAACAAAATTGGTAAACCTAAAAGCTTGAAAACTTCCTTGAGTAGAACCTACAAAATAGAAAACCACACCTACTAAGAAAAAAGGAAGGACATAACTTTTCGAGATCTGTGCCCATGAACCTTTCATAGTGAGCAGAAAATTGGTAGTACCTGCTAAAACAGGGATGAACATTCCAGCACTGAACACAATGGCAACCGTTTGTAGCCACCAGGGCAAAGGACTGAATACAAAATGGTGAGTCCCGATTAATGTGTAAAACAACATTTGGGTCCAAAAAGCAAGAACCCCTAAAGAATAGGAATAAATAGGCTTGTTTAATGCAGCAGGCAGATAATAGTAAACCAAACCTAATGTAAAGGTCATAAACCACATACCAACACCTTGATGCATGTAATACCCTTGAGTAACAGTTTCGCCCAGACCGTCCTGATAAAAGGGTAAATATCCAATAATGGCCAGAACAATTGTCCAAATCAATGCGGCCAAAATAAACCAGTTGGAAATATAAATTTCTGATATTTTCCTGTTGGCTACCGTTTTATAAAAATTAAAAAATGTAATAATCAAGCCAATTGCAAATAATGACATAACCGGCCATACATATTCTCTGTACTCTCCGCCACCGTTGTTAATACCGGCCATCAATAAGATATTGCCAACAATTACACATAAATTGATGAGTATAAAAGCAATATAAGCCCATTTAATACTAAATATTTTCGTATTTGATGTTCTGGCAATAACAAAATATCCCAGCCCTATCATAGTAAGAGAAGACCATCCCCAAAATACCGTATTGGTATGTACAGGACGTAACCTTCCGAAAGATAGCCAGGATACCGACTCCAAATCGGGCCAAATGAATTTCATTCCCAGGTATTGACCGATCAGTGTACCAAAAATCAACCAGAAAATCCCCGCTCCCAAATAATAGAGCATTACGTTTTTTAAATTCTGAGGAGTTTCTATACTTAAGCTTGTCTTTTTCTTTTCTTCAAAGAATATATTATCAGGATCATCATAAATCCTCTTGACTAATGCACGTTTATCGGACACATTCATCTCAGAGCCCAATTCATCTCCCTTTAATATATTTTGAATAGCCGATTTCCTTTCTAGTAGTATTTTATCTATTTCCCATTCATCTAAATTTTTCAACTCAGATAATATACGCTTTCGCTCAATTGCCTTATCTTTTTTATTAAAGCGATTTACAAATCCATTAACTCTACCAATAAGGATAATAATGGCTAAAATCAGCACTACTATAATCAAAAATATAGTCCCAATAATACCCGGGCTAAAGTACCAGTCCTCCGTACTGACCGATTCTTGTTGAGCTAATACTAGCAAGGGAGAGAAAAACAGACTTAAAAACAGCAAAATACTTTTCTTCATTATATTAATTTTATATTTAAGATATTTTTATCGTAAATAGATTCAAATTTTTTTTATCTCATCAAAAATGTTAATTTTTGATCCAAGCCTTCAGTTAATTCTTTCAAGGTGGTAGTGGATAACATATAATCAATTTCTGCTCTGACTTTAGCAAATTTATGATGAACAGGACATGGTTGACTAGCTGAGCATTCATTTAAACCTAACCCACAACCTTTGTAAATTTTATTCCCATCAATCACTTCAACTATATCTTTCAAGAATACTTTATCCAAGCGGTTTTGTTCTATGTAGAAGCCTCCTTTTGGACCCGTAATGGAAGATACTATCTTGTTTTTAACCAGTAAGCCTAAAATTTTAGCTGTAAAAGCAACAGGAGAGTTAATTTTTTCAGCAATATCTCCAATTTTCACACGATCTGTTTTCTTTGATTGTGTGGCTATATAGATTACTGCCCTGATACCGTATTCACAAGATTTTGAAAACATTTACCTTTAATATTTTAGGCAAAGGTAAATTATAAATCTATTTTAAGACAAATTTATCGTAAATTATTTTGAGTTTTTTATGATATAAATCATCATATATTAAAATAAGGAATGGTCATGTACTTACTGAAACTTTTCCTGCCTTATAGAACGACAATGAATCCGCTAAAATTCCAGCGACAATTGACATATTGAGTAATTCATTTATTCTAACATTTTTAGAGGGGTAAATGTAATGCTCAGTTAATTCCTTAATAATTTTGTCAGCATTTTCTTTAAAAATTATTTTTCTATTGCTGTCAGTCTCAATAAATAGTCGTCTAATTAATTCCGTTAGCTTTAGACTTTTTTCTTCAGGATACACAACATATTCTTGGTTCTGACAATCTTTTATTTTACTGTAAGCGGTTAAATTGCTTGTAATTGGATATCTAATCTCCTTTATTTCATTTACTACACTTTCCGCCACTTGTCTACCAAAAACAACTGCTTCCAGCAATGAATTTGACGCTAAACGATTTGCACCATGAAGTCCCGTTTCAGCTACTTCTCCTACTGCGTATAAATTTAACAAATTGGTTTTACCATTTACATCCACTTTTACCCCTCCACAATGGTAGTGTGATGCAGGTATAACCGGAATTAAATCCTTGGCAGGGTTCACGCTATTCTCTAGACATGATGAATAGATGAACGGGAAACTATTTTTTAACTTCCTTTCATCTAAATGCCTGCAATCCAAAAAAACATGTTTTGAATTCAGTTTATTCATCTCTGCAAATATTGCAGAGGTTACTATATCTCTAGGGCTCAATTCAGCTTGTTGGTTGTATTCATGCATAAATCGGTATCCATCTTTATTTACCAAATAAGCTCCAAATCCTCTTAGTGCTTCACTAATTAAAAAAGACTTTTTCCTATTCGCTTTGTAAAAAAGGGTAGGATGAAATTGAACAAAATGCATGTTGCTTAATTCAGCTCCAGCCCGTATAGCCATTGCCAAACCATCAGCAGTAGCTACTTCCGGATTACTGGTATGCCCAAAAACCCTTCCTATACCTCCACTTGCCAAAATGGTTCTTGGGGCTGTAATATTGAAAAATTGGTTGCTCTCAATATTTAGAAATAAAGCTCCTTCAATTTCATTATTTTGATTTTTAAGGAGTTCTAAAGCCGTGCAATTATTGATTAGCTGAATAGAGGAGTTTTGTTTTACTTTCTGATTGAGTTTATCGTATATTTCTTTACCGGTACTATCTTTATGATGCAGGATTCGATGCTTGGAATGTCCGCCTTCCAGCCCCAATTCATAAGTACCTTCTTTTTTATAATCAAAATTAACACCCCATCTTTCTAAATCATGAATACATTTGGGAGCAGATTTAACCACTAATTCCACAATCTTTCTGTCCGACAAAAAATGCCCAGCTTTCATAGTATCTTCAATATGCTGTTCAAAACTATCGACTGTTGTTTGGACAACTCCTGCGATACCTCCTTGAGCATATTTAGTATTTGATTCGTCCTTTTTTGCTTTACTTACAATCAGAATTTGCAATTCTGGACGTAGTTCTGCTAAATAAAGTGCCGTTGCCATACCGGCAAGACCACTGCCAATAATGAGAATATCCGTTTTCATTTTATTGAATAAGAAAATTCTAACATGGCTTCTATCGGCTTACTGGCTTTTTCCAATACAGTACTTTCAATTAGAATTTCGGGGGTTTCATTTAGCAAACAGTCATATACTTTTTGCAGTGTATTCACTTTCATAAAAGCACATTCGCTGCAAGCACAGGTATTATCTTCATCTGTAGGTGCAGGAATCAGGGTTTTATGAGGCACAGCTTTTTGCATTTCATGGATAATACCCACTTCAGTGGCAATGATGAATTCAGTTTTGTTTGAAGTTTGAACATATTTTAGCAAAGCCGCTGTTGAGCCAACAAAATGCGCAGTTTTTAAAAAATGAGGCTCTGATTCAGGATGCGCTATGATTTCAGCGAAGGGATAAGCTCTTATCAAATCCATTAATTTATCAAAAGAAAAAGCTTCGTGTACCACACATGCTCCATCCCAAAGCACCATATCCCTACGGGTTTCTTTAATGAGATATTTGCCTAAGTTTTTATCAGGAGCAAAAATTATAGGTATACTCTTTGGGATATTATTAATCACTTCCACAGCATTTGAAGAGGTGCATACATAATCGCTTAAAGCTTTTACTTCTGCGCTACAATTGATATAAGTAACTACCGTATGATCTGGATATTCATTGCGTAATGTTTCTAGATCAGAGGCTGAACAAGAATCTGCTAAACTACAGCCGGCAGCCAAATCAGGAATAATCACTTTTTTATGAGGACTCAGCAGTTTGGCTGTTTCGCCCATAAAATGCACTCCGGCAAATAGAATGATATCAGCATCTGTTTCAGATGCCTTTTTCGATAAAGCTAGGCTATCACCAACAAAATCAGCTATTTCTTGAATTTCAGGATATTGATAGTAATGCGCCAATAAAACCGCATTTTTCTCTTTCTTGAGTTCTAATATTTTATTTGCTATATTCATCTCTTCCCTCTTCTTTCTTTATGTTAATGCAATGCATAAACAAAGTTAAAATTTTGAATCCCTAAATAATATGACACTCATCAGCAGTCAGATTGATTCATGTCATTGTTTTTGGGAATTTGCCTTACTATCTTTCTAAGGTCTATGAGGGGAATTACTATTTGAAAATTAGTGCTTTATGTTTATCCATTTGGGATAGGACTATTTCCATTCCTTTAGAAACTGATAATAATGATTGATCTGATAGATGAACCTTTAATTGAATTGAGGATTCCAAACGTTCTTTTAGTCCCTTTAATAAAGCCCCACCGCCTGTAAGATACACGCCATTCGTATAAATATCACCGGCTAACTCTGGAGGACATTGTTCTAAGGTCTTAATAACAGAGTCTTCAATTTTTGTTAAAGTATTGTTTAATATCATTGCGATCTCCTTATAATTCAAACTAATTTGCTTGGGTATTCCAGTAAGATTATCTTTTCCTACAACAGTACAATCTTCATTTAAAGGGATACTATTTTCAGTGGCAGCACCAATCTGTAATTTGATTTTTTCCGCTGATTTTTCACTAATTGATATAATATATTTCTTTTCCATATAATTCCTTATGTCAGAATTAAAAGTGTCACCACCTACTTTTAAAGCCATATATGTAACTACACCTGACAGTGAAATTAAACTGATTTCCGTTAGTCCTCCGCCAATATCTATTATCATCTTCCCATCAGGCTCTTTTATATTCAATCCCATCCCCAAGGCTGCAGCTACTGGCTCAAAAATTAGTTTAGTACTCCTTGAATTGAACTGATCTAAAGCAAGGCGTAAAGCTCTTCTTTCTACTTCCGTAGTACCATAGGGTACACTCGCAATTATATTATGAAAGCCTAAAATGGACCTACTAGGATAGAGTGTTTTCACAAAAGCATTCAGCATTTTCGTAGTAGCATTTAAATCAGCAATAACCCCATTTTTTAGAGGTCTTACTACTTTGGTGTCCCCATTAATTTTCCCTTCCATCTCAAGTGCAGCTTTACCTGCAAGTAAATAGCTATTCTTTTTACTATTAAGTGCTACAACTGTTGATTCTGAAAACAAAGTATTGATCATGCCCGTCAGAACTGTATTATTGTTACCAAGATCGATTGTAATATCTCTTTTATTAGCCATTAGGATGAATTTGTAATTAGAAGGGAAGTTGCTGCTTCCCTTTACGGACTTATTAGTTCACGACATTTAAAATTTTAATTGTACTTTTTCCTTTGGGCAAATCCCAATCAACTTCATCTCCTTTAGCATAACCAATCAAAGCCGACCCCATGGGCGATAAAAGAGAAATTTTATTTTCATTTATATTTTTTTCTGTTGGCTTCACCAAAATAATGTTGTTTCTTCTGCCATACGGAGTTTCCACATCCACTTTACTCCCGATTTTTATTACATCAACGGGCATCTCATTTTCTCTTTTTACGATAGCATTAGAGAGCTCATTAGTTAATTTAATTATCCATGCTTCATTTTGTGTTTCATCTGAAGCTAAAAATTTCTTCACTAGATTTTGAATAAATTGAAATTCCATCTCCTCCAGAATTATTTGATTGTATTTCATAATGGTATAATTGTTTGATTTAGACTTTTTATTTATTTGAACAAATGAAGCACTAGCTTCCATTTGCTACAGAAGAATAATGCTTAAGATATTGCTACTCGATAAGCTAGAATTAAACTTTTTACTTATATTTTTTGATAAGAATTAAAAGTACTGCTGAGTTATTGACTTTTAGGCATATGCAGGAAGACTCTATTGTTCATTTTATTTATCATAAGGCTAAGATTTTACTGATAATGTTCACAATGAAAAATCACTGCATCTTTTCGATACCAAGTGCAATTATCAATTAACTCACAGTTTTGGCAAAGCCCGCTGACTTTATCGGCATCTCTATCTGTATGTGTATCATTTTCAATCAATGTAGAAGATAAGGCTGTAGATTTGCTGCTTGTTGAAAACTCCGAACAATCCCATATTAAGCCACTATTTTCCTTTCTTAGGCTACAATTAGTTCGATTAACACAATTAAAACAAATATTCATCAGCTACGGCTTTTCGACTTAATACCAATTTGTATGCCATTAAAGTGACACTATGCTTAACCCCTTTATAATGAAGGAACTACACATTCTTATCGCATCTATAAAAGAAAATGGGGTGGGTCAAAATTACCCGCTGGGGTATAATTACTCAATTTTAATCAGAACAAAATAGGGTTTAGGGGCAATCTTATATCACAAAAAGTCAACACAAACAATGGTGTCTTTGATCTCACATACCTGACCTTGAATTGCACAAGTAGTATTCAATAATTATCGTCTTTAATAACAACAAAAATTACAGCTGATTTACTTTTAAGCATAGATATACAGCTGGAATTTATGATTTAAGGAGTTCTGAATTTAAAGCAAGAATCGAACTCAGGTTCTTAGTTAAAAGGTCTTAGCTTATTTTCATTCGTAAAGTTTTTCTGTCGATACCTAAAATTTCCGCTGCTTTTGACTTATTATTATCAACTGATTGCAAAACCTTTAGAATATAATTTTTTTCCATCTCTTTCAGGGTCTTGTATTCTTCTTCCTTTACATTAGGGACAGGAATTTTAATATACTCAGGTAGCTGGGCAACATCTATAATTTCATCAGCCATTATTAAAGAGCGTTGTATAATATTTTCCAATTCTCTTATATTGCCGGGCCAACTGTGTCGTATTAATAATTCAATGGCTTTAGGAGTAATGTTAATATTATCTTTTTGGTATTCCTTCGAATATTTTTCGATAAAGTGATGAGTTAGTTGAGGAATATCTTCCTTTCTTTCTCTAAGAGATGGTGTGTGGACAGATATTACATTTAATCGGTAGTATAAGTCTTCACGAAATGTATTCGTTTTAGTCATAGCATGAAGATCACTGTTAGTGGCAGCAATTATTCTCACATCGATTTTTTGGGTTCTAGTGGCTCCAATCATCGTAATTTCTTTCTCTTGAATTACACGAAGTAACAAGGCTTGTACTGCATAGGAAGCATTCCCTATTTCATCAAGAAATATAGTTCCTCCGTCTGCAGCCTGAAAAAATCCAGCTCTGGTTTCATTCGCTCCAGTAAACGATCCTTTTACAAATCCAAAAAGCTCACTTTCCAAAAGGTTTTCAGGTATTGCCCCGCAATTAACTGTTACAAAAGGGGATTGCGAATATTTACTATTATAATGTATAGCTCTAGCCACTAATTCTTTTCCTGTGCCGCTTTCTCCTGTTATTAGTACGGTGGCTCTATTATTTTTAATTCTGTGTACCAGAGAAAGAACTTTTTCTAGAGCTGGAGAATTACCAATAAGCCCTGATTTCTCGATGTTTTTCAATGGGCTAACTGCAGATTGCGAAATACAAGCCTCTTCTTTTTCATTAAATGCTTTTTCTACTGCTGATTTTAATTCTTCAATAGTAAATGGTTTAATGAGATATTCCATAGCGCCTGATTTCACCGCTTCCACAGCACCTGAAACAGAGGGAAATCCAGTAATAACCAATACAGGTATATCAGGAAAGTGTTCAGAAGTGTATTTTATCAGCTCCATGCCATCTATTCCAGGCATCCTTAAATCGGTCAATAATAAATCTATTTCAGAATTTTTCAGAATTTCTATTGCATCAGTTACATCAACAGCCTTAAATGTCTGATAGCCTAGTTTGGAAAGTTGTCTGTAAAGCACTTCCAAGACTTCGTAAGAATCGTCAACAATTAGTACGGTTTTATTTCTCATTGCTTTTGTTGTAATGGGAGTGAAACAATAAAAGTTGTACCGCCCTCTTCCTCAGAAGAAAAATTGATAGTGCCATTATGTTTTTTAATAATACCATGGACTACACTCAATCCCAAGCCAGAACCTTCACCTTCTGGCTTGGTAGTAAAAAACGGTTCAAAAATTCTGTCTTTTATTTGTGAAGACATTCCTTTTCCATTGTCAATAAAGTACATTTTTAATTGATTATCTTCTTTTCTCAATTTAACGATAATATAACCACCTGGTGGCGTTGCTTGAATAGCGTTGATAACCAAATTAAATATTACTTGTGTGATTTGAATAGGGTCAAGTTTCACAACAATATCTTCGGAACTAAGCTGTAGGTTTAGCGATACTTCAGCATTTTGAAAACTTGGTTTAAGCAATTTTAAGGAATCCTCCATTAATGAATTGATAGAGATTGCTCTAATCTGTTGTGGCATTTCACATGCAAAAAACATCAGATTTTTAACTATCTCTCTGGCATGAAGTGTTGAATTGATGATTTTTTCAATATCATCTTGTATGTTCTTATCACTTTTTTGAATTAGTTGGGCAAATCCCAAAATGCTCGTTAATGGCGTATTTAACTCATGTGCAATTCCAGCAGAAATCTGTCCCAATATTGCCAAACGATCATTATGCCTAAATTTTCGTTCCATCAACTCCTCATTTTGTCTATGTTCAAAGTTTTCAATAAAAGTCCCTATTTCTTTTGCAAGCTTGACCAGAAGCTGATGTTCTTCTTGAAGAAAATCTGTCTTACTAAATTTTTGATCGGGGTAATGAATAATTAAATTTCCTTTTTCTTCTCCATTAACTTCGATGTTTACACACTGAAATATTGTACTTCCTTGAAGAGTTCCAGAAATAAAGTGACCCTTGCGCAATGAAATCTCTGCAATCGCACTTTCAGAATGCCTCCAGGCTTTGGGAATCGCCTGAACAATTGCATTCATGGTTTTATCAAAAGAATTATGATGAAGAGTAATTATATTGGATATTTCATACAAGCAGGTTAATTCCTTTATCCGTTCGTTTAAGGTTTCTATTACGTTTTCAGCTTCCATTAGTAGTAGTTTCTTCAAACTTACTAATTTTCGGTTTCACTAACTCATTTTAATAGAATTGGTATTGAACAGAGAAATTAGTTAAAAGCTTTAAAATCCCGACTCTTATTCCAAAAATAACTTAAAGCCATACTCAAAAACATTAATAGTATTATCCAGCCATTGGCTACACCAAAGAATTGACGGAGTTCTATATTTCCAGCAAATGAAGCCCATACCCTTCCAATTAGAGATAGTTGGAATAATAGCCATGGAAGAAAAAGGACTGGATGATAAATCAATCTTTTCACTTTTACTACTGCTGGAAAGATGATAGGAGCGTGCGCCCAAATCATGGAAAAGGTAAATCCCAAAAAGAAAGTGTGTACCCACAAATCATAATAGAGGGCATGGTCTTCCAAAAAAATCATGATGAACGCATGGACTAATAACCAAAGAAATCCAACAATTAAGCCTATTCCGATGTATCGATATTCTCCTTTTTTCTTTATTGATATTCTTGCCATATCAAAACGTAGCAACCATACGGCTATCAATGCAATCAATATTCCGGTGATTCGACTTCCACCAAAATGAAAAGGGATAAAGAAACTGCAAAATACGCCTGCTAGCAAAACATAGAGCAAAACGATAAATAACTTTTTGACAGGTAAAAACCTACTCAGTTCTAATCGTTCCCCTACAATAGTGAATAATAAAAATGCAATCCACCAAGGCACCACCATGGGAATAAAATCTGATTTTAATAATAGCGCATTTCCTACAGCCCAGCAGAAAGCGCCCAATGTTATTACATAATGAGAAGCTTCTTTCACTTTCATATTTTGTATGTACATCAGAAAAGTTAAGCCTGCGGAAGAAATCACTAAACTGATAATGGCAATTTGAGTGAAGCCAAACAGGTTTAAAGGCAAAGCTAAAATTGCCAGAATAGGAATTAAAAACCAGCTTTTGTTTTTCATCACAACAGCTCGTTCCATGCTGATTAAAGCCCCCATAAAACTGCCTGTCATGATGATTCCATGATGAAAAGCAGCTTCTGGAATGTTAAATTGTGCCCAACCCAAGCGTAACCAACCGCCAATAATGCCCAATACTAAGGCGATCATCACAAATGGCAATATCAATACATGCTTGGGCATTTATAAGTCCTTTTTATTGTAGGCCCGTAATGAAAAGCCCAACGGAATTATACTCCATAGCACCATAACCAGAAAAATAATGCTGATCCCCCAATTCTCGGTAAATACTTTTTGAAAAATAGCGCCACTATAGCCCATTAAAGCTGCTGCCTCTGTTTGCATTAGGACTAAGATTCGCATTAAATCCACTGGGTTTAAAAAACTGATGTATAAAACTAATTTTTCAATCGGGTAGTCGCTGAAATTATACATTAAAAGCAGAATAATTCCATCAAAAAGGAGTACAAAATATACCCAGATCAGAAGTGAGAATCCCATTCCTTTTGATTTGTCTTTGGTCCAAACAGCTACACCTAAAGCTAGCGCAACAAATATGAAGTTAAGAAAAGTAGTCCCTATGATCATAAATATTGAAGCGGCCCCGGCATTCATAATGAGTAAAGGAATGCCTGCTCCGAGCAAATAAATGCAAGTGAAAACTATAGCGAGGCTTAAATACAAGGCCATAAACAGCGTTTTTCTCTTGATTGGTTGGGCGTGCATCAACATCATAAACTCATACATATTGTAAAAATATATGGTAGCGAAAATCAAGCAAATCATAGGCGTTACCAATAAGCTAACATTCAGTATGCCAGTTAAGGCCTTATCCCCTTGACCTTGCAAACTGAAAAGACCAAAACACACTGCCCATAAAAATATTAAGTAGAGCAACATGACTTTATTTTTCAGTAAGTCAGCTGTTATAAATTTGGCTATTTTAAACATAGTGATTTTCGGTATTTAAAATGCTGGCAATAATTTTATTTAATCGGCTTTCAGATGTTTCTTCTTTTAGATCAGTCATTTGCTTATCAAAATATAAACTTCCATCCATCAGGTAGACCACCCGGTCTGCTATATCATCCAGATCATTCAAAATATGAGAGGTAATCAATACCAATTTATTTTCTTTTTCAATCGCTTCTTTCAACTTCTGCTTCAAAATTTCATTTGAAACAGGATCTAGACCAGCAGTCGGCTCATCTAAAATCAAAATTTCGGGTTTGAAAAGAAAGGCTAATGCTGCACTTACTTTTTGTCGCATCCCACCCGATAATATTCCCAGTTTCTTTTTGCGCATACTATCGATATTGAATGCTTCATATAAGGAAAGATCATAATCAGTCACATCCTTTCTTATACTTTTCATCATTTTAAAAAGTTGCTGCACAGACATATGCTCAGGAAACCTATTGATTTGGGGCATATAGCCTATTTTTGATCGATAGTCACTTTGATTTCGGATATTCTCATTTTGCACATGAATCTCTCCTTTTTCAACAGTGACTAGTGCTAAAATGCTTTTTATAAGTGTGGTTTTACCTGATCCATTTGGTCCAATTAAAGCCACACATTCTCCAGCATTGAAATGGAGATTAATTTCATTTAATACTTTATGTTTGGAAAAATGCTTATTCAAATTTTCAATTTTGATCATAGTGATTGGGTTTAATCTTGGGTTTTTGATCAATAAGTTGTTCAGGAATAAATTGTGGAAATAGGCGTTCTGCCGCATCCAAACTATTCACCAAAAAGCTGTGCAATAACATACTGGCAGCTGGAATTTTGTCGGTGACTATTGCAAAGAGATTCACAGGTCGATGCGGCACATCCCCAATCCCGTTTTTATTCAAATCATAGCCTGAATATTGGCTCCAGTAATTTCCTTCAAAGTGATTGAGATTTGATTTAGAGTTGGTCAGCACTTCAAAAGTATTGCCCACAAAATCGTTTTTTATAATCTGATTATCCAGACTATTGCCTTTAATGTCCATGGCTTTACCATTATTATGAAAGAGGTTATTTTTAATAGAAAGTCTGTTGGCTCCTTCTGCATAAATTCCCACTGTATTACGAGAGAAGTTATTACTCTCTATGCTTCCATCTGAAATTTCCTTGAGCAATAATCCGTAGCTAGCTCCTCCCCAATTATCCAAAAATTCATTTTCGATCATTTCGATATTTTTGCTGAACATTACCGCCACGCCAGATCCGTTATTCTGGAATCGGTTATTTTCATAAAGGTCATTATTGGAAAACATAAAATGCAGTCCATAGCGCATATTATTTCTGCTGATATTATTAGCGATGTAGCTCTCATCCACAAATTCAAAATAGATCCCATCTCTATGTGATGAAACTTCATTATTGCTCACCTGAATTCGTTTCCCTTGCCAGATGTGAATGGCATTTCCAGCGGTAGATTCATCTTCAGCACCACCGATAATTTTATTCCCATCAACCACACAATTGTTAGATTTTTGTAGATAGATCCCAAAAAAAGTATTGATCAACGTGTTATTAAGGATTTTCACATCTTGCACTCTGTTCAAGCGAATGGCTGCTCTATCTTTTATATAGCTAACACCAATATTTTTTAGGGTCATATTTTGGATCGTCACACGATCGCTCTGAACAATAAATATTTCATCTCCTTCCTGACTGTCCACTATAGCACCATCTTCGCCAATAATAGTTAATGGTTTCTCTATTGAAATCAGGTTTTCATGATAAACCCCACCTTTAACGATGATAGTATCATAATCGGAGGCCTGAAGAATTGCTTCCTTAATAGAATTGTTGGGCTTAACTATAAAAGTTTTAGCTAACAGACTGCCAGAAAAAAGTATAAATGAGAGGAATAAAAGCAGGAAGTAGCGAGTCATTAAAATGGTCTATTTAAATATTTTAGTTGAATGATTTTTTCAGTTGTTTCCAATCTAAACTTTCAAATTCTTTGGGTTCCTTAGAGAATGCAGCTAAGTTTTTGCCCATAGGACTTTTAAAATGTTCATTTTTCACAAAGTGCAATTCTTCCACTTTTTTAAGTTTTTGCGGTTCATCATAAGCTACTGCCATGATATAGTTAAACTTAGTTTCACGATTTTCTTTGAAGTATGGAATCATACACTCTATAGCATCGAATTTATAAATCCTTCCTTTATCAGTTACTAATTCAGCACCATACTTAGGGTCTGAAATTGTCATTTTACAATAGACACAATGATCATTTCCAAAATTTATAGGTTCAGGTTCAACAGAACATGCTGTTAAAACAGATATGAAAAAGAAAGTAAATAAAAGCTTGAAAATCCTCATTAGCTTTTTCTTTTAACCCAAAATGCTGCAAAAGAAAGTATAGTAGATAAACCTAAAAATCCACTCCCTAAATGCGGATAGGAGGTTACATAGAAATTTAGCAAATCCTTTTCGCCTAATAGCGGAGGCATATAAGTCATACCCGGAACTTTAATAGGAGCTTTGGGATCAAGATTGTGCCCATAATCATATAACCATAAATAAAAATCATAGATCCCAAGCGCTCCTAAAATAGCTATAATAATAAACCAAGATAAATAAGCCCAAGCTTTGTTGAGGACTAATGAAATCAATCCTATTGCCATCATGCTATAAGCCACCAACGGAAAATATTTCAATTCTGGAATAGAGTCAGGCTCGATATATTGCATCCCGATATAGTGATTCAGAATATTAATATTTTGAATGATATTCTTCTCACTACCCGAAATTTTATTGATCCAGATGTGCATTTTCAAACCACCCGGAAATTGGGCTGCGTCTAATGTAATTTGCCATAAAGGAAATAAAAAAACGGCTCCAAGTGATAACACGCCCAATAGCATCAGGATTTGCGGTAATCTGCTTTTTTGCTTGAGTGACATCTTAATTTATTTAAATAGGTGAAGAAAACTGCTGACTAGTTGCCAGCAGTTTTATCAAAATTATTTACCAATATTGGCATTTTGTTTAGCTTTCTCATAGAAATCATGAGCAGCCTGTTCATTCTCTCTCAATTTCTCATTTAATCCCCATTTTAAAGGAACATTTGAGCCTTTAGGAGAAACTCTGGCATAACCAGACATTTCTTGGTGAAGCGCAGAACAGAAATCAGTACAGTAGAATGCAAATACTCCTGGTCTTTTAGGTTCCCAGAGTAGCGTTCTGGTTTGCCCAGGCATTACTAACAATTCAGCATTAGTAGCCCCTTGAATAGCAAATCCATGTGGCACATCCCAATCCTGCTCTAAATTAGTAAGGTGGAAATATACTTTATCTCCTACTTTAAATCCTTCAATATTGTCAGGAGCCAAGTGACTTCGGATAGCCGTCATATAAACATGCACTTCATCGCCATCACGCTCTACTCTAGTTTTACTTTCGCCTAAGGTAGCATAAGGGTGCTTATTGTTCTCAATATCATAGAATTTGACAGAATTAGGCTGAATTTTGTCTGCTGCTATAGCTTGTGCATAATGCGGTTCACCCTTAGTTGGGAAATCTAAAATCAATTTCATTTTATCACCGCTAATATCAAATAATTGAGCAGAGTGCGCTAATTCAGGACCTGTTGGTAGATAACGGTCTTTTGTGATTTTATTCATTGCCACTAAATACTTGCCATCTGGTTTTTTAGTTTCTCCACCAGGGATAACTAAGTGACCAGGAGAATAGAAGGTTGATTGACGATCTAAAATTTCTTTAGATGCTACGTCCCATTTCACTACCTCAGATGATATAAAGAAAGTAGTATAAGCATTTCCTCTTCCATCAAATTCTGTGTGTAATGGGCCTAAACCTGGTTTTTTCACAATTCCGTCTAATGCAGCTTCATAGCTAATAATTGGAATTCCATCAAATTCACCATCAAAGTTTTTCTCTTCAATTGCTTTCATGATTTTATCAAATGAGTAAACAGACATATCAGCAGAAAGCTTTCCGTTCCCTACAATGTATTCACCAGTTGGATCAACATCACAACCATGTGGTGATTTTGGAACTGGAATGAAATAAACCATATCCGGACATTCTTTAGGGTCCAATATTTTAGTTAAGGTTTTTTCTTCTGATTCCGCAATGCTAGTTTCTTCATTCATTAAATTATGGAAATAGGAAGTTTCTCTTTCTGTAAATTTCCCTTCTTTCATGTATTGCTCAGCTTTTTTCCAATTGATCACCGCCATCAAATCTTTATCCTTTTGGGATGCGTTTACCTCCAAAAGACTGTGCTCTTGCTCAGAATTATAAGTTGTTAAAAAGCTCCATCCGTGAGATTTTCCTTTACCATTTCTAGCTAAATCATAATTAAATCCTGGCATTTCAATTTGGAAGGCTAATTCCATGTGACCATGTTCAGGATCAACCGAAACATAATTGATTAAGCCTTTGAAATTCTTTTTGTAAGTATCGATAGGCACATCTTTTTGAGGGATAGGGACAGAAAAACGAGTACCTGAAACTAGGTATTCAGAATTTTCGGTTATAAAAGGCGCACAGTGCAAACCCGCCACATCAGGAATTTCCAAGATTTCAACTGTTTCGAATGTTTTTAAATCCACTCTGGCAATTCTAGGAGTGTTGTTACCATTTACGAATAACCATCGGCCATCAAACTCGCCATCTGTTTGGGAAAGTTCAATATGGTGAGAATCATCCCAAGGCACTTCTCCATAAGAAGTATTGAACATGGCCTTGGTTTCTTCACTGTAGCCATATCCATTTTCAGGATATTTTGAAAAAACAGGAATTTCCTTTAATAATCTTCCTGAAGGTAATCCGTAGGCAGTGATTTGTCCACTATAACCACCAGACATAAAAGCATAAAACTCATCATACTCACCGGGAGCAACATAAGCCTGCTCCGCTGCGCTACCTCCCAAAACTTGGGAGGTTTCTGAACCTTGATTGCCACAGGAAGCCATTAAAAAAATCAGACTTAATCCTGCAACATAATTTAAATAATGTGTTTTCATGTTACGTTTTAGTTTAGTTAAAAAATAATTAGATTTAATTCGTTAAATTTTTGCACAAACCTGTCAGGTTTGAACTTGATATTTTTGATGAATATATTATCCTATACAATAGTTTAATAAGTAGAAACCTGACAGGTTTCAGTTCTTTTAAGCGATTTGTGATTCAAGAATTAATAGCTTCATCTTTTTTGCCAGCCTTTTCCATATCATTCTTTCTAAAGAATTCTAATATTTTGCGAGCATCATCAGGCTTGATATTTTGATTTGGCATTCTAGTCATACATTCTTCCAAAAGCTTTTGAGCTGTAGGGTCCTCCGCAAGCATCACATCCACATTGGTGATCATATTCATGATCCATTCTGGTTTTCTACGATTGGTCACGCCTTCAAATCCGGGTCCTACCACACGCTGATCAGTTAATTTATGGCAAGCAGAACATTTCATGTCATAGATGGCTTGTCCTCTTTCCACCCATTCTTCATTTAATGGATCAGAAACTTCCACTTCAGTGAATTCTCCTACCCCTTTACCCATTTTTATGGTTTCAGGAACTTTCTTTTCTTCTACTGTTTCAGCTTTGTTTTCAGCAGTGTCTTTACTTTTTTGTTCATTTCCACCGCAAGAGTAAATAAAAAGCATTCCTACTAGTGCTGTCGTTAAAATTTTTATTGTTTTCATAGCATTTTTGTTTTCTTTAATATAGTTACTATTGTTTTTAATACAAAATATTTAAATTAAGTTTTGATTTTATTCATATATCTAAAGGTTAATAAAAACAGAAGGATTGCAATGGGGAGTAAAATGCTTGCATAAAATAAGGCTTCGTGAAAAAAAGGTAGCTTTCCTAATTCTTGCCAATAGTAAAACCCTTGCAAAAACATGATGAACTCCGTTGAAAGGAAGCCAATCAAAAGAAGGCTTACTGCTGGTTTATGTAAAGTATATGTTTTATTATTTTCATTTGAAAGATACTCTAACCATAAATAGGCAGTAAAAAAGCCCAACATATTTAAATGGATAAATCCAATAATGAAAAGCCTGAGCAAAACAGCCATTTCTGCCATTTCAGGAACCACTAAGGCAAATTGAAAAATTGTTCGCGTTAAAAATACTGCAATTAATAGCTTCAATAAGAGTTTTTGCACTGCGCTCAATGAATTCTTGAGTTGCATCCAACTGCCACCAAATGATTTTAGTAAGGCAAAGACAGCTAATAATTGAAGCACTACGGCAATAGCATTAACATAATAACTGAATTCCCATCGATAGCCCCAATAAAGAACTAATGCATAGCTCAGAATATTTCCCAGCAAGAACAGCCAGTAAAACCGATTGAAAGCTTTATTGCTAATTTTAAGGATAGTCCCAAAACGGTTGAATAATAGAGCCAACAAAGCAAAGAGCAACCAACCATTAAACTGAAAGTGTAAATAAAACTGAATAGCGATTTGATAAATGACATTAGCGCCATTTTTAGATGCCATAATGTAGGCTACCACAAAAACGCCTACAGTAGAAATAAATAGAAATAAGATGGCGGTTTTTAATAAAAGAGAGCTTCTATAATCTTTTCTACTGTGATCTTTCCAAACACGTACAGCAAAAACATAGCTTAAAACTATATGCAAAGTGGAAAAGAAAATAGAAAAGGCTGCATAACCCTGAATTGGAAATGCTATTGCCATTCCTATGACTGTTAGCTGAGTTAACCAAAACAGCCAAGTATAAATTGGCTTAGCGGCTTTTTCTTTAGGTAGCAACTTGGCATGAATCATAATAAAAATCCCCAGGTAAAGCCAGCCGAGTAGTGCTACATGAGAATGTCCGTGCAACATATTTCTATAGTCTAACCACTCAATTTCCCAAACAAAAGCTCCTCTGAGGAGCAAGCCCATCAGAGAAGCAATCAGAAAATTAACCAAACTAACTATTAACCAAGTTTTTTTCATTATAAGCAGCCGTAGGCTATTTTATCAGTTTAAAGCATTAAAACTTTCCTCAATTCTTACCGCTTTCGGAAAGAGTATATTATTTTCTAAATGAATATGTCTATGTAAATCATTTTCAAATTCCTCCAACAAGGCAAATGTTACTCTATAAGTATTGCAAGCATGCTCTGGCGGAGTATAGTTATTTGTCAACTTTGCAATTTCTTCAAATCGATCACCTTCAGCTTCATGTTCATCCATCATCATTTTAATAGGATTTTTGACAGTTCCAAAATGAGGAGCCTCAACAGTGCTACCATCATTTAAATGCTTTTCTAATTTTCTAACATGAGGGAAAAGAATAAATTCTTCTTTTTTCATATGGGCAGTCAATTCTCCTGCTGACTCAAAAAATAGTTGTTTTACTTCATGCAATTCTGGATTTGAATCTCCATGCACTTTGCAAATTTTCGTCAAATAGGGTTTTAATTCTTCTATTGCATTTTCCACATATCTGTGATGTGTTTTTTCTATGTAGTCAGCCAGAAGATCCATCGGCCATGATTTAAAGTCGATGTCGCTTTGTTCAGCTTTATCCATTACAGCTTCTGCTAAGGCTATTTCAACCTCGCGTTCCGGGATGCTTTTTGCTTCACAAGCTTCCTGGATTGACCTTCCACCTTTGCAGCAAAAATCAATACCAAATGATTTAAAAACTGAAGCTGTGCGGTAATCTTCTGCTACCCATTCTCCTATGGTTTTTTCTTTGTAAACGTTCATAACAATTGTATTTAAATATAAAATTTTGTTTTTCCTTTCCTAATTCTAGGTGAATTATATTGATACAAATATAAAAGGATATTATGGTCTTTTTTCCTTTTATTACGAAATAATTTTAAAAAGGATGATATTTGTTAGTTGTTTTTATAAATTTTGAAATTGCTGGTGGTTTAAAGTGCGATTTAATACTTTAAACCACCAGCTAGATTTGAAGGAAAGGAATAGAGAATCTAGAATTTAAAAACTAACATCGAATAAAAGTTTCTGCCAGGCGCAAAAATCTTTTCACCACTTGTTAAAATAGGACGATTCAAATGCTCGTAATATGTTTGATTAAAAATATTATTTGCCCCAACCTTTATTTGCCAATTACTATTCAGCTTAAAAGAGGACTCAAAATCAACCAGATAAAATGAAGGCGTTTCGCTTTCAGCAAATTCAGTTGATACACGATTTTGCCTATCTACAAACCGAAAATTTAAATTACTTTGCCATTTATTTTCAATAAAATTGGTAGCAACAGAATATCGAATATCTAATGGTGCTATCTCAGCCAATGGCTCTTCCCAAGTTAAATTGTCTGCGTAAGTATAGGCCAATTGTGCCGACTGACTGAAATTTTCTGAAATCAAATGATTAAAATTAAATTCAAAACCACTTTTAAACACTTCTCCAATATTTACAAACTGTCTAACTCCTGGGCTATTCATTAATTTAGGCTGAAGAGCTGTTTTTTCAGCTCCAATATAATCGGTAAGATAGGATGCAAAAAAATTGACTTCTGCCTGCCAATTCGATTCATCATAGCTTATAATCCAATCCATTTGATTATTTTTCTCTGGACTAAGCCCTGGATTTCCCAATAGCTCATAAGGATCCATGCCGACCGCAAAATAATTGATATAACGCTCAGTTAAGCCTGCACTCCTTTGAACTCTTGCCAGCCATAATGCAGTTGATAGATTATCGTTTATTTCCGTTTTGAAACCTAAGCTTAAAGCTGGGTTAATTTGATTTACTGAAGTTTCATTATAAAAATCATTAAAATTTTCCTCCGTATCCAAACTTTGACCACGGTTATATTCTATCCTAGCGGAAGCATGTATTGATGATTTATTCAACTGATAAGCATAGGAAGAAAAAACTGAAAATTTATCTATCTTTCCTTTTTGCCATGGATTATCATACACTCGCATCCCGGCATTAGGTCCCATCAAAAATTCTCTTTCCCTCTTTCCCTCAGCGGACTCTGCCTTATAATCAACGCCTAAAAAAATCTGCTCCCTTGCACTTAATTTCTGTAATTCTGACCGATAACCGTAATTCTCAGTTTCAGCAGGAGTGGAAGCATTCATCATCCTCGGATCTAAAGGCTTCAGTAAGTTATCCATCAAATGGTCTACTTTTGTGTAGTATGCCTTATTTACCCATTTAGTAAAAAAACGTGACTTGAATTGATGTTCATATTCTGAATTAATCATCCAGGTATCATCCGTTCTCAAGTCCATTCCAAGTGTCGGAAAATCCACATCTCTAGCGAAATTTCTATTGACTGTAAAGGATAACAGATCTGAAGCAGAAGGTTTGTAATGGAGATAAGCCCCAATACTACCTCTTAAAAAGTCACTTGCCACCCTTTCGCCATTTCCATCGCTATAATCACTACCTTCTGAATAAGAAAAAAGAATCCCTGTATTCAGTTGAGCTGATGTTAAACCGACTTTAGCTTCATTTCTGATTACATTTCCATTTGTTTCGTATAAAGCTGAGGCTCGTCCATGAAGTGCTACTTCAGGTGTAAATAGGGGCGACTCTGATACAAAATTAATTGTTCCGAATGCATTTCCGTATCGCAAAGCATGTGGTCCCTTCAATATCTCTACCTTCTTTATTTGATTTAACATGATTTGACTGCTTCCCGGATCCATCCTGTTAGGGCAGGCTGCATTTGCAGATTGAAGACCATCAATAACTACATTGAGCTGATCATATTTAAAGCCTCTCATAACAGGATCAAACCCAAAAGCTGGGCTTTTCCTGATTGCGTTTATTGCTGGATTTATTGATAAAATAGCGCCAGCATCATGATGAATTTTTTCTGTATCATTTAAGCTTAATTGCTCATCTTTTTCTGCCAAATTGGGCCTTAAGCTAATGACGCTTACCGGCTGAAGAATTTCAATATGCTTAGTTCTAAGTAATGGCTCATTAGATTTTAATGCTTCCGATATTTCATTCGATTTTAGTTGCCATTTACCATAATTAATATGGCTTAGCACCAATCTTTCACCTTCTACAAAATAAAGCTCAATTTCTCCACTTTCATTTGAAGCTCCAGATTGCTTTGCATATTGATAATATAGACCAACGATAGGCTCTTTGGTGTCAGCATCCAAAAATTTTAATTTTTCTTTTTTTTGTGCATAGGCAGATAAGCCTATTAGCACAGCCAGAAGCAATAAAATTGCTTTGGGCATAGTAATAGAATGAATCATAATATTTTAAATTTGAATAGATTATAATTTGATTTTGCAGCAAAACTATTGCTGCATTTTGTCTCAATATGGTCTATTCAAAAAAATAGGTGGGTGAAATATTTGACTCTCAAATATTCTAATAACAAAGGAATTAGTAACTGGTGTTTTTGAAATGTGGCCTATGATATGATTAGATTTGATGCCAACATATTTGTTTTTGATTATGAAAAGTTGCTCTACAAGCTTTACTAGAAAAGATTCTTGTTCTTTTTCCTTATTTGAGGCTTCATTTAACTTTTGAGATAAAAGACATTGTCCTTGACAGGTATTAATTGCCTTATCACGTTCTACACAGAGGTTCTCAATGATATAATCACGATTAAAACCGAATTGAATAAGAATAGCCAACTTTACCATAGGCAATGCCAAGATAAGAATTGAAAAAGATATGGCTATTCGTTTTTTCATTTTGCTGCGAAGGTAGCTTAATCATAAAATATATTATGTGCCATTAGTTACTTAATTCAATAATTTTTTCAATCGTTTCTTTATTATTTACGCCTAAGCCTTCTTGCTGATGTTGCATTACCCCTTCTGTATCAAAAACAGAGATAATGTTGGAATGAGAAAAGTCAATGGGAGAGATTTGTTTGTATTTAACCGCCACGATATTAGCAAATTCTCTTACGGTTTCTTCTGTTCCTCTTAGAAATAACCACTGATCACCTTCTAATTGATAATCTTTTCCAAATTGGGTTAATCGCTCTGGTGTATCATTTTCCGGATCAATACTCACTAATACATATTTCACATTTTCTTTTCCTTTTTCAGCTACTTGCTCTTCAATATTGCGCATATCAGCAGCTAATCTTGGGCATGCTGTCTGGCAAGAAGTATAGACCATTACCACAGCCAAAACACTTCCTTGCAAATCTTTGAACTCTATTTGCTCATTGTGCTGGGTAGTCCAAACAGAGGGAATGTTATAAATAGATAAATCATTAAATTCTTCTTTGGAAGTAATACCTTTATCTTCATCATTTGAGTCCGGTTTTTCGACATTATCACAAGCGAAAAATAGAATAGTAGCGAGAAACATCATTAGCGTTTTCATAGCGATTGTATTTTAAATTAATTAGTATTACGCCCTTTCAGGGCTTTGGAGATAGTTTTTTTTAAACACAGGGCTTCACCCTGTGTTAAAATATGACGTCCTTTCAGGACTTTCATTGATTTAATTCTAATGCATTCTTTTCGTAATCTTTTACACAGCGAAAGCCCATATTGCTCATGGTATTTCTAGCTTTTAAACTTGATCTTATGGCATAGCGCATGAAAGCGGCATAATTCATGAGATCATTAGCACTTACAGCTCCCCCTGCACAAAATAAATTAGCGTCTGTATTATTGTTGGATCTTGATTCTCCTGTAATAATGATGCTATTAAAATCATAAACCCATTCCCAAAGCAAGCCATGTAAATCATAAACTCCATAATAATTTGGACTACTTTGCCCTACTTCCTTCAAATAGGTTTTAGGTTTTTCATAGCCTGAAACTATTTTTTGGTTAAATAAGCTGTCTTCTCTAGCATCAACTGAATGCTCACTTGCCATTGCCGCAAATTCCCATTCATCTGTTGTAGGAAGTCGCTTATCTTGACATTCACAATAAGCTTTGGCTGCATACCAAGAGACATTATTGACAGGGCTATTTATTAAATGCTTAGGCACTTCACCATCAGCAGTCCATTTGGTCAAATAGCTGGCATCTGCAAATAATGCTTTCACATTTTCTTTTGACCATTGAGGATATTGCTTGATAAATTCGGCAAACTCTTGATGCGTAACAGGTTTAGCATCCATGTAAAATGGTTCTATTTCTACCTGCACTTCTTCTTGGCTTCCATAAAGGGGGATATAAACTCCCCCTTCAATTTTGCGCATCTCAATTTCCTGTCCATTTACATTTAAATGGAATAGGAAAAAGATTGCGATAGTGAAATATCTAAGCATGGTATTTTATTTATTGTTTTTTACTTGCTCAGGTGTAATGGTAGTTCCATTGTTGCCCCAATTGCTGTAAACATAATTGAGCACAGCAGCTACATCTTCATCGCTCAATCTTTGAGCAGGCATTGCGCTATTATAGGTTTCACCGTTTACTTTAATCTCACCTGTTAAACCATTTACCACTGCATTGATTGCCTTTTCTGGGTGACCATTTATATAATCAGATCCAGCAAGAGGCGGGAAGGTTTTAGGAATACCCTGACCTTCAGCTTGGTGACATGCCAAACAGTTTTGAGAGTAAATCTTTTTGCCTTTCGCAATACTGCTTTGTAAATTAAAATCAGCTGGTGCCGGTGCTGGCTCTTCAACTTTTGCTTCAACTTCTTTTTCCTGTGGAGGAGTGTTTTCTGCAATTTCAGATTCTGGAATGTAAGGAATTGCTTCTGTGCCTTCGTCATATACCACATGGTTTTCCTCACCAGATACGCTTAAAATACCCAAAGCACCTTTATTGAATGCTCTAAATATTGAGTGATCTACCAAAACCAAATTATCAGGAGACTCCACTGTGAACTCCAACATTGCTGAACCACCAGCTGGAACTAAAGTGGTCTGTACGTTCTCATTAATACTTTTACCACCTTCTAGGTACACTTTGTCAAAAATTTCACCAATTACGTGAAAAGAAGAAGCCAGATTAGGACCGCCATTTCCAAAGAAAATTCTTACGGTTTCACCCACTTGGGCAGTTAGTGCATTTTCACCCGTTAAAGCACCTACTTTACCATTAAAGACTACATAATCAGGGTTTTCATCCACCGCTTTTTGCAAATCAAAATCTTGCAAGCCTTTTTCTCCATGTTTGCCTTTGGTATAAAAATCACCTTGCATCACATAATATTCTTTATCTACAGGTGGCAATCCTCCTAATGGTTCTACTAGAATCAGTCCATACATACCGTTTGCAATGTGCATTCCAACTGGAGCCGTAGCACAGTGATAAACATATAATCCCGGATTGAGTGTCTTGAAAGAGAAGGTTTTCTGTTGACCAGGTGCAACAAATGAAGCTTCCGCTCCTCCACCTTGACCTGTTACAGCGTGTAAATCAATGTTATGTGGCAATTTATTATCAGGGTGATTTTTAAGTGTGAATTCTACTATATCTCCCACTCTTGTTCTAATAAATGAACCTGGCACACTTCCTCCAAATGTCCAGTAAACATATTCTACACCATCATCCATTTCAGCCACTTCTTCGATGATTTCCATATCAACAAAAAGCCTTTTAGCAGTTCGTTTACCAATAGGTTTAGGAACATGAGGAGGAGCGGTCAATTCCGCTTTCATGGTACCAACTACTTTAATGTCTTCATTTTTATTTTTGTTTGATTTCACAATTTCTTCCTGTTGCTGACAAGCCGCGAAAAGAAAGGGAAATATCAGTGCAAAAAACAAATAAGCGAATCGGGTCTGTGTTTTTCTATGCGTTTTCATAATCTCTAATTTTAAATATAATCGGATGTTTTTATCCTTTATTTACAGAAGCAAATATCTACAGAGAATTTTACAATAGAAATGTTCCAAATCAGGGATTAAGAAGTTTATTCACAGAGATAAGTCTGCGAAAACGCAGGAAATTAAATAAACTGTTCGTATTCGGAGAGTAAATTATACACCCCTGGGAGGTTTTCAATGCAAATACAACGACCATCCAAGGATAATAAGTTATCATTCCTATGGATTCTTTTTTCCTTAGGAAAGTTAAAATACTGCGTTTTATTGACTTTAAGGCACTATTCCATTGTTTTATGGTGCTCTAGAGGGCAGATTTAAACTTTATATTACCAATTTTTGCATTTTATTGCTGACTTAATCATTCATACTTTTTCCATTGATGAAAAAGTATGTCGGCCAGAGGCTGACCAGCTATTGGCTGGCAAAAAATCTAGGTAAAATGATGCTTCTTCCCGCGAATGCCAACGCCTGCCCGCCATTTTACCCTCCAGCCCGCTTTTTCGCTTAGGCGAAAGTGGGGGAGTTAGCCATTAATGAATTCAGCAATTAAATTCGGTCACTTATCATCCTAATTTAAATTCTATTTAACAGATCCTTAGATGCTTTGAATAACTATACTGTTCCAGAGAGGAAAGCAGGAACTTAAATAAACTGTTCGTATTCGGAGAGTAAATTATACACCCCTGAGAGGTTTTCAATGCAAATACAGCGACCATCCAAGGATAATAAGTCATCATTTTTCATATGGCTAATGGTTCGGCTAACTTGTTCGGCATTGGTTCCGGCAATCTGTGCAAGTTCTTGTCTGCTGAGCGTAATCATAATTTGCCCTTTATTATTCTTCTGTCCCACTATTTCCCCAGTATAAACAATAGCATAAGCCACCTTTTCATCCGTGGTCATTTGGGCAAAGAATTTATTTCGCATCTCACTTTTTCGAAGTTCTTTTGAGTAGAACATCATAATCTCAATAGTGAAATGCGTATTATTCAAAAAAGCATCATATAGCAACTCATTATTAAGAAAACAAACACGGGCATCATTGAGTGCTACTGCCCCTATAGGATAATTCTCTTTAGCCTCACCTTTATGCCCCATCATGTGACCAGCCTTAGCTAATCGCACAATATTTTGTCTTCCTGAAAAGCTGCTGCTTACAATTTTAACATCCCCTGACTGAATAAAGTATGCTCCAAATACAGGTGAGCCTTCAGAGAATATATATTGCCCTTTTGGATAAACCACCTGATTTTTGAATTCACTTATTTTAGCTAGCCACTCCGGATTTGTCTGTTTTACAAAACATGAAGTGGTAGTACATTCTTCGCAGCTTATTTTATTGGTTTTTTGGGGCATGAAATATTTAAATTACTGATAGTAAAGGTAGCTTTTGAAATAGTTAATTTCAATCAGTTATAATAATTATTATTGAAACTCAAGCTAAAACCCAATCCCATTGCCATTATTCAATTGATATTGATGTTCCTCCAAATAGTAAATTTCTGAAAGGTTCATAGGATTATGGACTTCTTTTTCCACACCCAAATGAGCAAGTAAAGCCTTTGATTTAGGGATGCTCAATTTGTTAAATTCATACATTAATTTCAATCTTCCTTTTCGCATTAAAGCTGGGTCGATTTGATGCAGTTCCGTATTGAAAGTGGCAATAATTTTGATGCCCAATCCATCACCTAAAATTCCATCAGTCAGGTTTAATAACATGGAAATGGCTGATGTTCTGGCACTATTATCAGACTTCAATAATTCTTCAGCATCTTCAATTACCAGAATTATGTTTCTGTTATCCAAAAGGAAATCGGTAAGAGCAAAATCATCTAGATTAAGCGCAACTTTTGGAGGGAGGAACACCATCCTTTTATTTACTTGGTGAATAAGGTATTTGATGTAGGAACTTTTACCAGTTCCGGGGGCTCCATAAAGTAAATAAAGACCCGAACCATCTTCTTTGGAGAGTTCCCTTTTCAGTTGTTCATCCACTGCATCAAAGCCTTCATTATAATGTAATGATAAATCAACATCCTGCTTTTTAATCTCTAGGTCTTTGGGCATTAAACCCATTTTACTTTGCACAATCATCGATATTCCTGACTTTTCTTTATTCACAAAAGTCTTCATCCCGTCTATTAGCTCCTCTTTCAACTTAGAGTTTTCACCATATGCCATTTGCATCATGCTCGAGGCGATCTCAAGTACAATCTCATCATTAAAAACATAAATAGTAGAAAGCATTTCCTCTCCCTCCTTTTCAGAAAATTTTTCTCGTTTATGTTTGCTGCTAATCTCATCAGAAAAATTCTTTTCTAGCCATTCACTAATTTTCTTGATGTCAACCTCATACATTTCAAAAGTATTGGGTACTTTTTCAAAACGACTAAAAAATATTTGCCCCGCATTTATGTCCCCTTGAAAATCAAAGGGAGACAATGTCCATTGAATTGATTGCTGGTTTTGATGGATGCTCTTCATTATGTGTTATTTTATGATTCTCAAATGCCAAATTAGCGGATATAGCAACGCATTCAAATTAATTTAAATTTCATTTGAGGTTCAGTTCAAAAATGATGAATACTTGGTTGTAAAATAAATATTACATAGTTTAATGGAATTATTATATTATATATTTTCAACTAAACCTATCAAGAATGAAAAACACTAAAGACTCCCACCTAAAATTAATTACTCAAAAAGGGAGATTTAAAATGGACTGTAGCCTTGCTATTTTTAGTAATGAAGAAAGAGCGATTTTAGAAAAATACGGACATTGGTTCAAGGCTTTGATTTCTGGTGAATTAGAACCTTATACTGAAAAACAAAAACTATTTATAGAGGCAGCAAAAAACGAACGACATCCCATCTCTATAGAAGAAAAAACATGGTTTAAATATACTAAAAGAAAGGAAATAGAAGAAAAACATGGACATGTGCTGAGTTCCAGGCCAGAATTAAAAACTGATCCATTTTATTCCAGGGAAGGTGCTAAACATTTGAGAAAAAGTCAAATGAGCATAATGGGGAAAAATCATTGGGCTTGAGTGGTTTATAAATTTTAAGTTTAAATTTGGCTGCCAATGTCAAATATTAGATTTTAAAACATGTATATTTTATTTCCGGGAAGACATCATATACTTACCTCATTTCAATTCGAATATCTTACACAAACAATAAAGTCATATTCTGAAAGTGCTTCAAATGATATAGTGGGTGTTATTTTTGCAGTTACTTCGGCAAATCATAGTGGAACAAAACGCAATCCTGTGCCTTTTTATCTGCGAGCTATGATGATACAGGAATTTTCAAAGAATCTTGATGTACCCACCTACGTTTTCGGAATTGATGATGTAGGCACCATTGATAATTTTGCAAACTATACAGTTAAACAGATTAAACATCAATCTGATGGGGAATTAAATCTTACCCCCGAAAACACTTCTGTTATTTGTTCCACACCAGTATTGAAAATGTACCAAGAGTTGGGCTTTACTATTCTTCCTGCTGAATTGGAAGATACTAACACTCAAAAATATCATGCTAAACTACCTTGGGATATAGTGGAAATGATTGTTGAAAATAGAAATTGGGAAAATGATCAAAATATCGTTCAGTTAATTCATGAATCAAGTTTTAAAATTTGGAATACTTATAATCTTGGAAGCAAAGTAAGAAAGATATTATCGGATCCAATAATAGGGGAAGACGGAGATATTACAGAATCAAGGGATTATAACACCTATGTTCGTCAAATGGATGAAATAGCAGAGCTTAAATTCAGAGAAACAAGCCCGTATATTTTATCGGGTCGAATTGGAGATATTGGATGTGCTGTAGGATCTTGGATTAAGCAGGCATGCGAAGTATCTGAATTGAGGGAATCAGATTTTTATGGAATTGAAGTAGCACGGCAGTTATATGATGTATGTATTCAAAGAAAGCATAATGGTGAATTCAAAAATCCGAATGTCTTCTTTGCACAAAAAAATGCTGTCACTTCTTTAGTCTTCGAACAGCAGTCAATGAATACAATCCATACTTCTTCACTGACTCATGAAATTGAATCTTATGGAAGCAGATCAGATTTGTTGAGTTTCATTCAAAATCGTTTTGATGAACTAAAATCAGGTGGTGTATGGATCAATAGAGATGTAATCGGTCCTGAAGATGGCGAAAAGAAAGTTTTAATGCTCTTAAATAATGAAGATGGAGCAAATGAAAATATCTATCAATCTTTTTCAAACCAAACAGAGTTAGCAAACCACCTTAATAGTCTTTCTACCTTTTCAAGATTCCTGAGGTTTACAGAAGATTTTAGAAAAGAAGAAAATGATCAAATCAGCTTTAGTCTAAAAACTATTGAAGGGAAAACCTATGTTTTACTGGAACTGAAAGATGCTGCCGAATTTATGTTGACCAAGGACTACACTGACAATTGGAATAGCGAAATGCATGAACGTTTCTGTTTCTGGAGCATCAAGGAATGGAAAGAACAATTAAGCGCAGTAGGTTTCGAATTATTAAATAATTCGGTTGCTTATACTAATCCATGGATTGCTAATAACAGATTCGTTGATAAAGTAAAGTTGTTTGATGAACAGATGCAAGAATTACCCTATCCACCAACCAATGCCTTAATGATTGCAAAAAAACTCTAGCTCTTAATTTGTGTAATAATTACATAATTAACTAACTTTATCAGTATGACTATAACTCAAAATATTAAGGTTGCTGTAGATGCAGTAGTTTTTGGCTATAATTCAACTGATGGGCTATCCATTTTATTAATAAAAAGGAAAAGTGACACTTTTCATGGTACCTGGGCACTTCCTGGAGGATTAGTCCATGAGGGTGAATCATTAGAACAAGCTGTAACCAGAGAATTAAATGAGGAAACAGGAGTATCCATTAATTATTTGGAGCAGTTATACACTTTTGGAAAACCAGAAAGAGACCCAAGAAATAGAGTTGTATCAGTTGCTTATTACGGATTGGTTAAACCTGATATTTTTAAACTTAAAGCTGCAACTGATGCAAGTGATGTTGCTTGGTTTGAAGTAAAAAAACTTCCAACATTAGCTTTTGATCATAATGAGATTATTTCAGAAGCCATCAAAAGACTTAAAGGTAAAATCACTTATGAACCTATTGGATTTGAACTCCTCGATGAAAAATTCCCTTTTTCAGAATTAGAAAAACTGTATATGACAGTATTGGATCGCCCATTGGATAGAAGAAACTTCAAGAAAAAGATCATGAAATTCGGCTTTTTAGAAGAAACCAATGAAAAGCAAAGCTTGTCAGGTGCTGGCAGACCTGGTAATTTATTTCAATTTAATCAGGAGAAGTACTTCCAACTCAAAAAGGAAGGCATAAACTTTGAAATATAACTCACTGTAAATTAAAGCTGTATAAAATTCTTTTATTATTTGCGTAAAAAATACATTAAATATTTTGTGTAGTAATTACACTTATTTATATTTGCGTACATTAAACGCAATTAGAAATGAAGACAGCAGTAATAATAGCAAGATTTCAGACCCCGTATTTACATAGTGGTCATACAGAATTAATTCAATCCGTAAAAGCTAATCACAATAAGCTCATTATCATTTTGGGTATTGCACCAATTGCAGGTAGCAAACGAAATCCTTATGACTATTATACCAGGGAAAAAATGATAAAAGCCAGCTATCCCGAAGTAATTGTACTTCCTTTATCTGATCATCCTGATGATAATGTTTGGTCGCAAAATCTGGATACTTTGCTCAAGAATACTTTTACTACAGAAGGATTCATTTTATATGGTAGCAGGGACAGTTTCATTTCCTATTACAGCGGAAAATATGAAACAGCAGAATTACCACAGCATGGTGATTATAATTCTACAGATATTCGAAAACAATATGCTGATAGAGTTACAAATTCAGAAGATTTCAGGGCAGGTATTTTATATGCCTATCACAATCAGTACACAAAAGTTTATCCGACTGTTGATGTTGCTGTCTTTAGAAATAATAGAACTGAAATTTTGCTGGGGCAGAAGGTAATCAACAAGAAATGGAGACTTATTGGTGGTTTTGCAGATGCTGAAGATTCCAGTTTTGAGGAAGCTGCAAAAAGAGAGTTAACTGAGGAATGCGGTTCAATAGAGGTCGGTAATTTAAAATACGAAACCTCACTCAAGATTAACGATTGGCGGTACAGAAATGAAGCTGATAAAATTATCACCACTTTATTTAGCTGTGATCATCAATCTGGAAATCCTACTCCTTTAGACGACATAGAGCATCTGGAGTGGATAAAAGTCAATGACTTATTTCAAATGATAAAGGATAAAACAATAACTGAGGAGCATATAGCACTATTTCAGTTCCTCTTGAAAAAATAATATTCACCATTAAGTAATAAAGCCATGAATAGAAATAACTTAATATTATTAGCCGATGCCTACAAATATTCTCACCACAAATTATATTACCCAGGCACAAAAAAAGTATATAGCTATTTGGAAAGTAGAGGTGGGAAATTTAACTCTACTGTCTTCTATGGACTTCAATATTTCATAAAAGAATATTTAGAAGGTATAGCTTTTACTCAACAAGATTTGGATGAGGCAATTCCTATTTTAAAGGAAGTTTTTGGCAGGGATGATGTTTTCGACCCTAGTAAATTCCAATACATATTAGATAAATATAATGGAAAACTGCCCATAAAAATAAAGGCCGTTCCAGAGGGTACGGAAGTTCCTGTAAGCAATGTACTATTGACTATTGAAAATACAGATCCCAATTGTTTTTGGCTAACCAACTTTTTGGAATCATTGCTTATGCAGGTATGGTATCCTATAACTGTTGCCACAATTAGCAAAGAAATTAAAAAGGTTTTGACCAATTTCTATAGGGAGACAGCAAGCAACGGAGCTGAAGCGGGTATTGAATATGTCCTAAATGATTTTGGCTTGCGGGGAGTCAGCAGTGTTGAAAGTGCTGGTTTAGGCGGTAGTGCTCACTTGGTAAACTTTCAAGGAAGTGATACAATCATTGGATCTGTCTTGGCGCAAAAGTATTACAATACTTCTACAATTTACGGAAAAAGTGTGCCCGCAACAGAACACAGTATTTGCACACTATTAGGGGAGAAAGGAGAACTTGATATCTTCAAACATGTGCTAAACAGCTTCCCAACAGGAATAGTAGCTTGTGTTTCTGACAGCTATAATATTTTCAAGGCTTGTGAAGAATATTGGGGCGAGGATTTGAAAACACAAATAATGGAAAGGGAAGGAGTATTGGTCATCAGACCAGACAGTGGTGATCCAATTAAAACCCTATTGAGAATTTTCGACATCCTATTTGATAAGTTTGGCTATACCATAAATGAAAAGGGATTTAAGGTGCTTCCACCTCAAGTAAGAGTGATTCAAGGAGATGGGGTAAACTACGATGCCATAAAAAACATCTTTCAAGCACTAAAAGAAAATAAAATCAGTGCAGAAAATTTAGTATTAGGCATGGGTGGGGCATTGCTCCAAAAGCTGGATCGTGATACACAGAAATTCGCTTTAAAATGCAGCTATGCTGAAATAAATGACGAAGGAGTAATTGTCCAGAAAAGCCCGACTGAGATGGATGAAAATGGAAATATCACTGAAAGTTTCAAGAAAAGTAAAGGAGGGCGTCTAAAGCTTATCAAAAGTGAGGGAGCATTCAAAACTGTTAATGAGCATGAATATCCAGAAATTGAGGACGAGCTTGATACCGTTTTTGAAAATGGAGAAATTATTCAGGATTGGACTTTTGAACAAGTGAGAGCTAATGCAAATAACACTTTAAACGATAAACAATATGATCTCAAAAGCAATATACAGAGCATTACATAATGCTAAACAAAAGAAATGGGGTAAAACTTTTTGGGCATTTGATATTCATGAGACCATTGTAAAACCCAATTGGTCAACTGAAAAAATATCAACTGAATTTTATCCTTTTGCAAAGGAAGCATTACAGTTAATCAGTCAGAGAATGGATGTTACAAGCATTTTATATACATGTACCCATCCTAAGGAATTAGAGAAATATCTGGTTTTTTTCAGACAAAGTGGGATTCACTTTGACTACGTAAACGAAAACCCTGAAGTAGTGAGCAAAAACTATGGATACTTTGAAAAGAAACCCTATTTCAATGTTCTTTTTGAGGATAAAGCAGGTTTCGATGCAGAAAACGATTGGAAAGAAGTATTAAAAATAATTAACAAAAATCAAGAGAGATGTTCGGTATAAACTATATTAAATTCGATTCAATGACCTATGTCATTCAGTATAAAAATGGAAAAATAGCTAGAGAAGGTAAAGGCTTATCATTCTTTTACTTTTCACCAAATTCTTCTATTGCATCCATTCCTACTGGCAGTAATGATATCAATTTCATTTTTACAGAGACAACATCAGACTTTCAGGAAGTTAGTATTCAAGGGCACATTACTTATAAGATTGAAAAGCCTCGTCAACTAGCAGAACTACTTGATTACACGGTTGATGGTAATGGTAACTACAAAAAAAATGACTTTGAAAAGCTAGATGAAAGATTGATAAATGAAGCTCAAACAGCTACGGCTTCTTTTATTAGAGAGATGGACTTAGTTGATTCTATTAACAGTTCAAAAGAACTATCATCTGAAATTTATCAGAATTTGAAAGATTCAAATGCGATATCTCAGCTAGGGGTTATTCCATTAAAAATTAATATCCTATCGATAAAAGCAACGCCAGAAACACAAAAAGCTTTAGAATCCAAAGCACGGGAGGAGTTACTGAAAAAGGCTGATTTAGCAATCTATGAAAGACGTAACTTCTCAGTTGAGCAAGAACGCATGATCAAGCAGAGTGAGTTGAATACTGAAATTGCAATTGTTGAAAAAGAGAAGGAGATTGCTGAAAAACAAATGGAAAGAGATGTTGCGGAAGCTGAAAACGATAGAAAAATAAGAGAAATGAAAGTAACAGCAGATTTTTCTGTTGAATCCAAACGTCAAGACCTGATAGATATTCAAGTTAGCAATGAAAAGAAATCTGCAGAATCACAGGGCTATGCAGTTGAGGCAATGATAAAGCCTTACAGAGATTTAGACTGGAGACTCCTTTCTGCTTTAAATCAGCAATCAGGTGATGCTCGCAACAATATTGCTTTAGCCTTTAGGGAACTTGCAGAAAATGCAGGTAAGATCGGTACTTTAAATATCAGTCCTGATTTATTTGACATGCTTCTCAAACAAGAAAAAGGAAAGAGATGAATTACGAAAGAGCTATAATCATAAAAGGAAAAACACGGTTAGAAAAGCTTCTTGATCGATATAACAGCAAATCTCAAGCGCAATTTTATATCAACCATAATGGTGGTGATTTTTCTGAATATGAAATGGAGCATGAGCAGTTTTACAATGGCTTTAACTATGCCAAAAAGCTAGTTAGTAGACAGTTAAAGTCCACTGTACTCGAAAGAAATTTCCTGCCCTCCTTTCTGTTTGAGAAAAACGACTTGATAGTGGTAGTTGGACAAGACGGTTTAGTCGCGAATACTGCCAAATACGTATCCACAAATCCTATTTTTGCAATTAATCCTGATTTAGAAAGAAATATGGGTGCTTTATTACCATTTGATTTAAATAGTTTGTCAGAAGGGTATAAACGAATACTAAGGGGGCAGAATGAATGCAAGCATATCACATTAGCAAAGGCTAAAATGAATGATGGGCAAGAATTACTGGCTTTCAATGATTTCTATATTGGAAAATCAAATCACAGCTCTTCACGCTACAAAATCATTTATCAAGGCAGGCATGAAAACCAATCTTCAAGCGGAATTATTATTTCCACTGGCGCTGGATCAACTGCATGGCTAAGCTCTGTACTAAATGAATTCAGGGGTTTGGAAAAGTTTTTAGGTTATAAAAGCACGGGCACATTTCAAAGCATGGAATGGGACGATGACAAATTATGCTATATTGTGCGGGAACCCTACAAAAGCCCAAATTTCGGTACTGATATGGTCGCAGGGTATGTCAATAGAAATGAAAAATTAATAATTGAATCTTTAATGCCAGATGATGGGGTTATTTTTAGTGATGGCATCATGGAAGATTATCTTGTATTTAATTCTGGTAGAACTGTAACTATTACTAAGGCTCATGACAAAGCCAAGCTCATTATATAAAATGGGCTTGGCTAAAGATGAAAATTACATTCCAGTTAGTAAAAATTAATGAAATGAAAAAAATCATATTTAATACTTCAGACTATAAATATTTAGCTCAAAAGGTTCTTGAACTGGGTGAATTTGAAAAAGGAGAATTAGAAACAAATACTTTTTCTGATGGAGAACGATATCAAAGAATATTATCTCAAGTTGAAAACCGAAATGTAATTCTAATTGGCGGTACTGTAAATGATTCTGCAACCTTAGAGCTTTATGATCTTGCATCTGCTTTAGTTAGCTATGGAGCAAATTCATTAAGTTTAGTAGTGCCTTATTTTGGATATTCAACCATGGAAAGAGCCGTTGCTACAGGGGAAGTTGTGACAGCAAAAACTCGTGCTCGTCTCCTTTCATCTATTCCAAGGAGTAATAAAGGAAATCATATATATTTATTTGATTTACATACAGAAGGTTTACCTCATTATTTTGAAGGAAACTTATTTCCAATTCACCTTTATTGCAAAGATTTAATAATAGAAGCCTGTCGAGAATTTGGTGGTGATAATTTTGTATTGGCTAGTACTGATGCGGGCAGGGCAAAATGGGTGGAATCGCTGGCAAATGACATGCATGTGAATGCTGCATTTGTGTTAAAACGAAGATTACAAGGTGACAAGACAGAGGTAAATGCCGTAAATGCTGATGTTGAAGGGAAAAATGTAATCATTTATGATGACATGATACGATCTGGGGGAAGTATAATTAATGCAGCCAAAACCTATAAAAATGCAGGGGCAAATAAAATTTTTGTCATAACCAGTCATGGACTTTTCGTTAATAATGGATTAGAAAAAATCAAGAATTCAAATATAATTGAGAAGGTAATTTGTACTGATACCCATCCCAACACACAACTTATTAAAGATGATTTTTTAGATGTAAGGAGTATATCGAGGCTTGTAGTGGATAATTTAAAATAAGAAGGATGAAAATTTCACTTAATAAATTCTCAATGCTTCAATTAAATATTAAAGTAAAGACAAATCGGCACAGGCTCTGCATCTAAAACTCAGCAAACCTAGTGGTCTCGGCAGGAATCGAACCTGCATCTAAAGTTTAGGAAACTTCTATTCTATCCATTGAACTACGAGACCAATGTTGCTTAAAAATAAAGCTGCAAATCTAAATTAGTAATAAGTGTTTTTCAAGTAATTCGGGAAGATTGTAAAATGCTTCGCTTCTACCAGTTTTCTTAATTTGTTTTTAAGCTCTTCTATATTTTCTTTTTTGGTTGCAGAGATGAATACCACATCATTTTGTTCTTTGTGCCAATAAGTGTTTTTCAGGTTTTTGACTTTTTCCTTCACGCTTAATTCTTCCTCATCTTCCAATAAATCCACTTTATTAAAAACTAATAAAGTTGGCTTATCACTGGCGCCTATATCAGTCAATGTTTGGTTCACCACACTAATATGGTCATCCAAAGTTGGGTGGCTTACATCCACCACATGAATTAAAACATCAGCTTCCCTAATTTCATCCAATGTAGATTTAAAGGATTCAATCAGGTGTGTAGGTAATTTCCTGATGAAACCAACAGTATCGGATAAGAGAAAAGGAATATCTTCAAAATTGACCTTGCGAACTGTAGAATCTACTGTAGCGAATAACTTATTCTCCGCCAAAATATCAGATTTTGATAAAAGTGTCATTAATGTAGATTTACCCACATTGGTGTAACCCACTATCGCAACCCTCACTATTTTTCCTCTTGATTTTCTTTGGGTTCTACTTTGCTTTTCAATTTTAGCAAGCTTATCCTTCAACTTGGTGATGGTATTGCGGATATTCCTTTTATCCGTTTCAATCTCTTTCTCACCAGCACCTCCACGAGTTGCAGTTCCTCCTCGTTGTCTTTCCAAGTGAGTCCACATACGGGTTAGGCGGGGTAATAAATATTGATTTCTCGCTAATTCTACTTGTGTTTTAGCTTGAGCTGTTTGAGCCCTGCTCAAGAATATATCCAAAATCAATAAACTTCTGTCATAGACTTTTACTTCCAGTTCTTTTTCTAGGTTTCTTAATTGAGAGGGCGTTAAATCATCATCAAAAACAATCCAATCAGCATTTTCAGCTTTTATGTAAGCACTGATTTCTTCTAATTTACCTTTACCCACAAAACTTCTAATATCAGGCTTTTCCAATCTTTGGGTAAACCTTTTGATTGTTTTTGCACCCAAAGTAGATGTTAAGAAAGCCAATTCATCTAAATATTCATTGACTTTCTCTTCGTTTTGATTTTGCGTAATGATAGCCACCAAAACGGCTTTCTTCTCATTCTTTTCCTCTGCAGAATTATTTTGCATATATTAATTTATAGATATTCTATTATGTGATTACGAATAAAATCCATCTTGGGTACTGGATTTCGAAGAATCACAATTATTTCTCATTTTATCAATCAAATGAGCTTATTTTAATTCATCCAAATAAAGTGCAACTGCTTCAATCTCGGTTTCGCTCAACTCTTCTTCGTAAGCTGGCATCACGCCTTTCCCTTTTTTAATCCATGCTACTCTTTCTGAAAGATTAAGCTTACTTTGCGTTAAATCAGGTGATTTAAAAAGTCCTTTTTTTCCATCTTTTCCGTGGCATTTTTTACATTCTGCCAAATAGATTTCTTTTCCATTTTTCAACAGATCTGCCGTGGATCCTTCGATATTTACTTCAGCTGCATTTTTAGCTGGACTATCATCAGAAACCGCTACTGTTTCATCTTTAGAAAAAGTTAAACTTCCAACCTCTGAAGCTCCATAAATGTAAAAAGTTAATAATAATGCGATAATAGCCATTGCTTTGTTTTCTTTTTTAAATGCCACAATTCCAATAGGTATAATAATCAGTACTAATACTAATTTCACCCACAAATAAGTTGGGGCAGATGATCCGTATAATGACAATAAATATCCGCCAGTTGCTAGCATGAGTACACCTAAAATAGGGTCAACCATTTTAAGTTTAGTTCTGACTTTTGTTAAAAGTTCTTTCTTATTAATCAATAACAAAACGGTCTTGAATAATAAGAACAGTAAAAATAAAGTAACCACTAATACGTGGGAGTGTAACATTCCAATTTCCATATCTATTTCTTTTTTGTACAAAAATAATAAAGGCTATGGGAATAATTTCATAATGTCCATTATATTTGAATTTTATGGGTATTTTAAAGTGAATTAGAGTATGCTAATCCGCATTATGTGATTACCTATCGAAATCTCCCCATCATAAAAGAACCGTAAGTGTTATTATTTGTAGATTTGTAATAATAAAATGAAAGTTGCTATCACTTTAAATACCTCATGGAACATCTATAATTTTAGGATGTCACTTATTCAAGCCTTGATAAAAGATGGGCATGAAGTAGTAGCTATTGCGCCCCATGATGAATATACAGTAAAGTTAATCGAAGCAGGTTGCGAATTTGAAGATGTTACGATGGATAGCCGTGGTGCTAATCCAATACGTGACCTAGGATTAACTTTTGAATTACTCAATATCTATAGAAGGGTGAAACCTGATATCATTTTACATTATACCATTAAGCCCAATATCTATGGTACTTTGGCTGCAGCTACTTTAGGAATTCCAGTTATTAATAATGTAAGTGGCTTAGGCACAATTTTCTTGAACGATGATTGGATTTCAAAAATAGCATTAAGCTTATATAGATTTTCCTTTAAATTCCCTAAAAAAGTGTTTTTCCAAAACCATGAGGACTACCAGCTCTTTATGGATAAAAGATTAATTCAAAGAAATATTTGCGAGGTAATTCCAGGTTCAGGTATAGATTTAAATGAATTCACTCCTCATCCGCCTCAAGAAAAATCAGAAGGGGAGGCATTTGAATTTTTAATGATTTCTCGTTTGATTATCGATAAAGGAATAAGAGAATATGTTGCGGCTGCAGCTATTTTGCAAGAAAGAGGAATGAATGCTAAGTTCAGTCTTTTAGGGAAATTAGATGAATTACATTCGAGAGGGATTTCTTCCGAGGAATTAAATTTCTGGATAGAAGAAGGTTATGTAAATTATTTAGGCAGTACTGATGATGTTCGACCCTTCATCAATAAGGCTGATTGCGTTGTCTTGCCAAGTTATAGAGAAGGAACTCCAAGAACATTATTGGAGGCTGCAGCAAGTGCTAAGCCAATTGTGGCTTCAAATGTTCCTGGATGTAACAATATAGTAGATCACAGATTGAATGGCATCTTATGCAAAGTAAAGGATGAAGATGATTTAGCCTTGAAAATGAAGGAAATGTATTATATGACTCCTGAAATGCGACATGAAATGGGTTTAAGAGGCCGTGAGATTGTGGAGAGACGCTTTGACCACAATTTAGTGATAGAGCGATATTTGAAAGCAATTGATCAAAACAGCACTTTAAAGCCCGAACTTAGAGCAGCATACGCAAATAATTTATAAGCATTTCCAATATATTATGGTCTTTTGCTTAATTGGTTATATTTTTACAATTAGTGAATAAAACTATCAAAAAAATCTACCTATATCCTATTAGTATTCTTGCACTTGCACTGGCTATGAGTGGCTGCAAAGTGTACAGGCAGAATATTATCCTTCAAACAGAATCAGATATTAAATCTGAGAATTTCAAAGAAGAGATTTCTAAAATTGAAGGGGCTTATAAAATACAAGCTGGGGACAAACTTAATATTGAAGTTTATACCAATAAAGGAGAAAGAGTAATCGATCCTAATATGGAACTCAATGCCATCACTGGTGGAGGAGGAGCAGGAGGAGGTCGTTTTATGCCCGATAAAGAATTTGAAGTTTTGCCAAATGGAACGGCTATTTTACCCTTATTAGGTGAAACTAAAATTGAAGGCTATTCCATTGCTGGTCTCCAAGAAGAATTAAAAGAACAATACTCAGAGTATTATATTCAGCCCTACATACGGGTTCGGCCATTAAATAGGAGAGTGGTTGTATTAGGAGCTATGGGAGGACAAGTGATTCCACTTGAAAACGAGAAAATGACGGTATTAGAAGTCCTAGCATTATCTGGTGGTTTAAATAGAGATTCAAAAGGAAGAAATATTAGATTGATTCGTGGGCCACTGGAAGATCCATCTGTTCAAGTAATTAATTTGGCTACCATAGATGGAATGCAAAAAGCAAATTTGAATGTGTTGCCCAATGATATCATCTATGTGGAACCAATCCGAAGGATATTTACTGAATCAGTTAGAGATATTGCACCCGTTATAGGAATTGTTACTAATGTGGTAACCTTGTTTATTGTGATTGAAAATTTAAATTAATCAATGACAGTGGACAATCAAGAGACACGATATAAAAGAAACTTAGAGTTAAGTAACTCACATAAGCCACAAAACCAACCAACTGAGGTAGTTGATTTATTTAAGCTCAAAACCATTCTTAAGAAGAATTTGCCTTGGGCAATTTTATTGATTGTTTCATCTCTATTTGTAGCTTTTCTATATGTCCGATACACAAATGTAAAATTCCAATCTTATGCGGAATTAAAACTTAACAAAAGAAGTGAGGCTAGTGTATTTGGTTTCAATCCCTTGAATGAAGAAAGTTCAAATCTTAATACGCTATCAGGAGAAGTAGAACTCATTCGCTCAAAACTTTTCTTAAAGCAAGTAATAGCAAAATTGCCTCTAGATGTATCCTATCATGTTATAGGTCGATTTAAAAATGAAGAACGCTACAAATTCACGCCATTTACCGTTAGTTACGAAGAGTCCTGTGCAGCCTACGGACAAAAATTTTATATTGATATTGTTGACAAAGAAAATTTCAAACTGTCAACCAATCCTGATGATGATAAATGGAAGAGTCTAAAATTTGGTCAATCATTTACATTTAATGGTTGTAAATATAAATTAGAAACTACTCCACATTTCTTTAATACTGAACGATTATTTTTTACCATTTCATCACCTGAAAGTTTGATGAGCTATGTCGAGTCCAATCTTTCAGTGGCTCCTGAGAACTTAAATGCAAATACCATAAAAATAACTTTTGAAGATTATAATCCATACAAAGTTGAAGCTATTGTTGAGCAGGTAAGTGAGCTTTACACAGAATATAGTAAAGAACAGAAAAACAGAGCAAATCAACTTAAAATAGAGTTTTTAAACAAACAATTAAGGCAGACTGAAAGTGAATTATCTAATTATGAGACTTATATAGAGGATTTTACTATTCAAAACAAAACGGTCAATCCATCAGAAGATGTCAACAGATTGATATCAGAAATGGTAAAAATGGACTCCATTTTATACGGAGTTAACTATCAGCTTGGAGAAATAAATAATATTCAAAATCAGCTGGAAAAAGACACTTTAAGTTTTGATCAAATTAATTATTTGGTGTTGCCTGCCAATATGCAACCACTATTTGAAGAGTTTTCTGAACTCAAACAGGAATATCAGTTGTCTAAAACTCGCTATAAAAAAGAAAGCCAGGTATTACTTCAAAGAAAGATAGAAATCAATGCTTTAAAGGATAGGATTAATAATTATTTAAGCAATAAAGCCGAAATTCTACAAGAAAGAAAAAGAACCATCTTAAATAGAAAGCGAGAAATTGAGAATAGGTTTAACCAATTACCTGCTAAAACCAATGAGCTCAATCAGAAAATGAGATTTTACTCCTTATACGAAGAGCTTTATTTGTCTTTAATGCAAAAGAAAACGGAATTTGAGATAGCTCAAGCTGGAACATTATCTGAAGTGGATATCTTAACTCCCGCTAATTTACCTAAAAAACCGATTGGACCATCTACAAACTTAATCTACATAGGGTCTTTCGCAGTAGGCTTTATTTTAAGTTTTATTTTTATAGGTTTCAGATACCTGATTTATGATGAAATTAACAGTATTCATGAACTTGAGCGATTAACCAGTATTCCAATTATTGCTAAAATAAGTCGCTTAAAAAAATATGTAGCTAAGAAAAGTGGAGTCATAGTATCAGAAAAACCAAGATCTCAAATTAGTGAGGCTTTTAGGACTTTAAGAACAAGTTTAGATTTTATTGGCATTAAAGAAGGTAAAAAGATCATCTCTATAAGTTCCACCACTAGTGGAGAAGGCAAAACATTTGTTTCGGTAAATTTGGCTGCCATCCTGGCCATGTCCAATAAAAAAGTGATTATACTCGATTTGGATATGAGGAAGCCTCGTGCCCAATATGCATTTAACTTGGAGCAAAATGAATTAGGTATTAGCTCTATTTTGAGTGGAGGAATTCACTGGAAAGAATGTATTAATATCACTAAAACCGATAACCTGCATTTTATTCCTTCAGGTATATTGCCACCTAACCCAGCAGAATTATTGGAAGGGGAATATTTTGACCAATTACTGAATGAGTTAAAAGAAGAATATGATATCATACTCTTAGATACTCCACCAATTGGCTTGGTTTCTGATGGGATTATTGCACTGAAAAAATCTGACCATTCACTATTTGTAGTAAGAGCAGATTATTCTAAAAGATCATTTATTGATGATTTGCATAGAAGCTTGAACCTGAATAACATTCAAAACATCTCCATAATCTTTAATGCGGTAAGAAAGGAAAACAAAGGTTATGGCTATTATCAAGATTACTACAATGATAATAACAGCAAATCCATTTCAACACTGAAAAGGCTCTTCAATATTTAATGAAGCAAAAAAACCTATTAATTACAGGTGCTACTGGTCTTTTGGGTCAGCAAATTCTATTAAGATTAACTGATCTGGATTATCAAATTTATGCTGTTAAAAGAGCTCATTCAGTTAGCCAGGTAGATTCAGAAAAAATTAATTGGGTTGAGGTAAATTCAATTGAGGATAATTTATTCAAGCGTGTTCCTGTAAGAATTGATTATGTAATCCATGCCGCTGCTTTTGTTTCTTATAAAAAGTCAGATGCCGCCAAAATTTTCCAAATTAATACGGATTGGACTTCGAAATTAGCTAAAGATGCTTTGGAAGCAGGAGTAAATAAATTTGTTTTCATCAGTAGTATTTCCGCTTTAGGTAAAAATTCAATTGATCATCTCATTGATGAAAACACACCTAAATCAGATGATGAATTTCTAAGCAATTATGGAAAAAGCAAAAGAAAAGCGGAAACAGTGCTATGGGAATTATCTAAAGAAGGCTTACCAATTATCATTTTTAACCCTTCAGTAATTATTGGTCCGGCAAAACGTTATCAGAGCAGTGCGCAATTATTTGGGTATGTTGGCGATCAAAAACCCTTTTACACCAAAGGTTTAATCAATTATATTGATGTGAGGGATGTGGCTGAAATTATTTTGAAGAGTTTGGAGAATGAAATCCAAAATGAGCAGTTCGTTTTAAATGCAGGATGTATTAGCTACCATGATTTTTTTAGCGCTATTGCAAAACAGCTCAATGTAAAAGCTCCCAATATAGGTGTTCCGAAATTTATGGTGATTTTGGGCGCAGTAATGGAAAACATATGGAGTAAAATTAGCGGTAAACCTGCAACACTCACCATGGAAACCGCTAAAATGGCGGGTAACAAGAAAATATATAATGCAGATAAGGCGAATAAAATATTTAATTTACGTTATAAGACTTTAGATGAATCCATTGAATGGACAGTGAAGGAAATGCTGATATGTAATGAGTTATAAATTACCTATCAGCATTTGTTAATGTTATAAGGGTAAAAAGGACTATTCTTTTATAAATGATTCTTGCAATATAACTTTTCCATTTTTAATAAGAACCAACTTGTAATAATCCTTTTTTAATGATCTTAAATCGATTTCTACTTCTTCGTCAAAATCACTACTCATAATATGTTTTCCATACTTATTAAATATCGAATACTGATAAATATTAGTAGTTTTTTCACTAGAATCAAACCCTATAGGACATGGCGGGTCTATCGGGGCTAATGTCAAATAATCAGAAGTTGGATTTGGGGATATGGCATAAGGAATATTATCACAGTCGCCTCCGCTACCAACACTAACATTTTTATATTCATAATTACTACCGCATGCATTTGATACGGTAACACTTACTATTCCCGAGTTACTTCCAGCCTTTATTCTAGCATAGTTACCACTTTCTGAAATTATTGACCAACCAATGCCTGAAACACCCCAATTATAACTAACTCCACTTCCAAAACCAACTGCATAAAAACTCCCTTGACCACCAGAAGCCATACTTGATTGTCCTGAAATATAGCCTGAATTAGAAGGGCTAGTTAAATTGATGTTTTTATTAAAGCAATAATTCCCATAAGGTGTTGAAACATTTAAACTTATTATTTGGTTATTTGAGTAACCAGATTTACCTCTCAAAGTTAGAGATGAAGTGCCTTGCCCTGACATTATCCTCAAACCACTACTAACTGTCCAATTATAAGTAGCTCCCCAAATACCACGGATACTATAAGTACGATTTGATGTACAGCTAATACTATTATTTCCTGCGATGTTTGTTACATTATCAGAAAATGTACTACTGGCATTATCATACATGATTCCTTTTTGCCCAGTCGAGAAAAAATTCCTACATCTTCTGTTACCGTAAGCCATTACATTTCTTGCATGAGGCACCCAAAGGTCATCCCATCTATCCGTTCTGTAAACTCCTTCGTCAGGCAGTCTATAATCACAAGGTGCAACACCTCCAACATTATTGTGCGGATTGTCATTGTAGTCTATATCACCAGCAGTGCCCATATTCGGGTCAGCCTGTGTATCACATAAAAAATCTCCATTTACTTCACATTTTTGCATCTGATCAGTGCTGGTACATCCCTTATACCAAAAGTTTGTTCTTCTACGAGCCACCGATTCTTGAAAACATTTACGCCAAACATTAGCATTATCCCCATTGAATACCTCTGACCCTAACCTTCCTGCCTTGTGCGTATGTTCCAACCCTAAATTATGGCCCAGTTCATGTGCCATAGTTCCTGCTACTCTCTCTATATTAAACTGGACAACATTTGGATTATCCACATCTTGCGAACCAACCCAAGAGTTACTATTGAATGGTAAATTAGGCGGTACTGCTGAACCTCCCCCATCATCAACAAGATGCATGGTAAATTGATTGGAATTGTGCTGGGCAACGAACATATCTAGTTCTTGAGCATTGGTTAGATCTCCATTAGCAAATTCAGAATTGTTGATATAAACGGGGCTTCTTATCAAATAAAACCTCACATCAGTTCCAGACTGTAAAAGCCTTAAATTGGTTTCCTCCAATAATTCTTCAATTGTTTGATTAGTAATAAATGTATTATTATCTATATCTCTATGCACAACGATCCGAAGGGGTAGATGATAACTGACAGATTGTGAACAGACAGTATTCATCTTTTCAAGATTATCATTTTTATATTCATTGTTTAAAGTTTTATTAAATTTCAATAGCTTTTCTTGTTGTTTTTTTTGATGTAGTAAATTTACCTTTTCCAGGTACTTGTTATTCCCATAATAATTAAGACTTTTGGCTTGAATCGAATCGACTCCTATAAACCCACATTCAGCTTTTTGTGCATTAATAATTAAAGGATATAGCAGGGAGAATACAAGGATAATATATTTCATAAGGCATTTTGGTGTTTGAAAATTTAATCCATTTTAATATTATTTTTTACTAAATAAATAGGTTGTGAGCCACAACTTCCAGTTTCATATTCATTAGTCTGCTCATCAAAAGTAATACCATTATAGCTAAATATTTTATAGTAATAATCGTCATCTGTAGCAGGATAATGATATACTTTTAAAGTATCTATATCCTTATTAGAAAGACTTATAAAGAATGTTAGAGTATCAATAGAGTCCCATGGTCTCGAAATCCCGAGGACTTGTAAACTGGGTGATACGTATTCTCCTGAATCCCCACAACTTCTGAATTTCTCTGTAATAATTTGATCCCAATTCAATGATTTCAATGTAATAGAGTCTGGGTGAAATTGATTAGAATTATGCCCGATTATATGTTCTCCATTTTCATTTAAAATTACAAATTCAAAATTTGGAGCAAACTTAAAATCCTCTTCATCAGAATTTTCTGATAAACTGCAAGCATTCAGAATAAGGGAGGTAAAAAATAAAACAAGGAATTTTTTTAACATTGTGTAAAGTTTTAGTTAAACTAACTTACTAAATCTTTAATTAAATACAAATAGATTTTTTGGAAATTTATAGGTTGTTCTTGATTTTCAGTTTTATGTCAAAGTATTTGTAGGATTGATTAATTAACCAAAATATATAAACTTTAAAATTTAATTCAACGTTGCTTGATTTTCACCTTTTAATAAGTAAATTTATTTAACACTATTTTATTGTAAAGCTCCATCCTGCTATCTGATTTGTTTTAATACAAATGATGTTGTTAATGAGTATAATTATAAAGTAGATTTAACCACTTATATATTATTTATGAGCGAATTTTTCAGAAACAGAAAAGACGAAGAAAAAGAGTTGATTAAAAAATTCGAGAATCATATCCAGGGCAAAGATTTCCACTTTTTTGATGTGGAAGAACTAGAAAAAGTGGTTGAATTGTATTTGGATAATGACAAATTCATGAAGGCCCTCAAAGCCAGTGAATTTGCAGTAGAACAATTTCCTTTTTCAGTAGAACTTTTGATTCTAAATGCACATGTTTTAGCAAGCAATACTAAATATGACAGTGCACTTCAAGTATTGGATAGAGCTGAAAACATTCAGCCCAATGATGTTGATTTATTATTGACCAAGGCTAATGTATTAAGCATTTCCAACAGAAATAAAGAGGCGATAGAATGCTTGGAGAAAGCCCTTACTTTCGCTGAAGATAAGGATGAAGTATTATTTCAAATGGGTATGGCTTATCAGCAACTCGGGAAATATGAGGAAGCGATTAAAAATTATAAAGCGGTTTTAGAAGAAAATATTGACCACGAAAGTGCTATTTACGAACTGGCCTACTGTTTGGATGTGACTGACCAATTGGAAGGCAGCATCGCTTATTATGAGAAATTTATAGATGCAGATCCGTATTCATACCATGCTTGGTACAATTTGGGGGTAGTCCTTCATAAACTAGGCAAATATGAAAAAGCAATAGAAGCTTATGAATATGCTGTGGCAATAGATGAGAATTTTGCTTCTGCTTATTTCAATATGGGGAATACCTATTCCGCCTTGGAGAAAAATAATAAATCCTTGGATGCTTTTTCTCAAACGCTAAGAATTGAGGGGCCAAGCGCTGAGGTTTTCTGTAGGATGGCGGAAATATACGATAAACTAGATCAAGCTGATTTGGCCATAAAGTATTTCCAAAAGGCCGTAAAATTTGATTCACTTTATGATGAAGCCTATTTTGGAATGGCACTTTGCCTTATTCAACAAGAAAAATGGATAGAAGCAGTACATTATTCTAAAAAAGCGATAAAAATTAATAAGCATGAATCAAAGTATTGGCAAGCACTAGCCAATGCTGAATATCAATTAGGCAATCAAAACTCAGCAATTGATGCTTATGAAGAAGCTGTAGCGCTTGATCCTGAAGAAGTTAGTCTTTTTTTAGATTGGTCATTTATTTACTATGAATCCGGTGATTTGGAAATAGCTATCAACATCATTAAAGAAGGAATGGAGGATAATCCTGATGCTTCTGAGCTCTATTATAGAATGACGGCTTACCTAATTGAGTACGGTAAATACAAAGAAGCCTTTATCTTTCTGGAAAATGCATTAGTTTTGGACTTTGAAATGCATACGGTGCTTTATGAATTCTTCCCGAGGGTAGAAACACAGAAGGCATTGTTCAAAATCATAGATCAATTCAGAAAAGATAACCAGTAAAACATGAACTACGAATTAAAAGACATCCCTGAAAGACCAGCCAAACCAAGAGATGTAGGATTTACCATGGCCATGGATAAAGGACTGAGCCTTAGAGAGGTGGAAGATTTTATTGATAGCAGTGGTGAATATACCGATATAGTGAAATTAGGATGGGCTACATCTTATGTAACCACTAATTTGAAAGATAAATTAGCGCTGTATAAAGATGCTGGAATTCCAACTTATTTTGGAGGCACATTATTTGAAGCTTTTGTAATCCGTGACCAGTTTGAAGATTACAGAAAGTTATTAGATAAATATGACATGCCTTTTGCGGAAGTTTCAGATGGTTCTATTGAATTACCACATGATTTGAAGTGTGAATATATAAGTAAGCTTTCAGATCAAGTGACCGTTCTATCAGAAGTAGGTTCCAAAGATGCTGAAAAAATTATTCCACCATACCAATGGATAGAACTCATGCAAACCGAATTGGATGCCGGTGCTTGGAAAGTAATAGGAGAATCTAGAGAAGCGGGAAATGTAGGCTTATTTCGTGCCAGTGGAGAAGTTCGTTCAGGTTTGGTACAAGAAATCTTGACTAAAATTCCATTTGAAAAAATTATCTGGGAAGCACCACAAAAAGCTCAACAAGTGTATTTCATCAAATTAGTGGGTGCAAATGTAAATCTTGGAAATATTGCTCCTAATGAAGTAATTCCACTAGAAACCATTCGTTTAGGCTTGAGAGGGGATACCTTCCACCACTTTTTGAATAATAAAGATTTACTTTAAAACTTATTTTTGTGCGGTCGATTAAAGAATATTTTGTATTGCTTTTAAAAGGCATTGCAATGGGCAGTGCAGATGTTGTACCCGGAGTCTCGGGAGGAACTATCGCATTTATTACCGGAATATATGATGAATTGCTGAACAGTATCAAATCAGTTGATCGTACAGCTTTTAGATTATTATTTCAGTCTAAATTCAAAGAATTCTGGAGCCATATCAATGGCTCCTTTCTTCTTACCTTGGTAGCTGGCATAGCAATTAGTATTTTCAGTTTAGCTCAGCTTATTAGTTTTCTATTAAGCACATACCCCGTTTTGGTTTGGTCATTTTTCTTTGGCTTAATCATTATTTCTGCAGTTTTAGTAGCGAGAGATATTGAAAAGAAAGACTGGAAATCGATTATAGCGGGTATAGTCGGAATTCTTATTGCTTATTTTATTACTTCAGCTTCACCTGCTCAAACTCCTGAGACTTGGTGGTTTGTTCTTATTGCTGGAGCCATTGCTATTTGCGCCATGATTTTACCCGGTATTTCGGGTGCTTTCATTCTCTTGATCTTAGGGAAATACAAGTACATGTTTGAAGCTATTGATGCATTTGATATAACCACAATGGCTGTATTTATAGTGGGTTGTATAATCGGACTTTTGAGCTTTGCAAGATTGATTTCTTGGTTTTTAAGAAATTATCAATCTATAACAGTTGCGGTACTTGCAGGATTTATGATAGGCTCCTTAAATAAAGTTTGGCCATGGAAAGTTGTAGATAGCTTCAGAATCAATAGTGATGGGGAACAAGTACCGCTATTTGACCATAATGTTTTGCCAAAAGAATTTTTGATTGAAACAGGACAAGATCCTCAATTAATGCAAGCTATTCTGATGGCAAGTTTAGGTATTTTATTGGTTGTAGCTATCGAGAAAATTGCTTCCATTTTCAATGTAAAGAATGTAAGTAAATGAAAACCTATGGTTTAATCGGTTATCCGCTTGAACATTCTTTTTCTGGTAAATATTTTACCGAGAAATTTGAGAAGGAAAATATCCAAAATTGTGAGTACCGATTATTCCCACTTGAAAATATTCAAGAGTTTGAAGAACTAAAAAACAAGAATATTGCTGGTCTGAATGTCACCATTCCTTATAAAGAAAAAGTAATTACGTATTTAGATGAATTAGATGAGCATGCTGAAGCCATTGGGGCAGTCAATGTAATCCAATTTAGAAATGGGAAAGCTAAAGGCTATAATTCGGATTATTATGGCTTTAAAGATTCTCTTATAAATTTCTTGCCGAAGGAGTTTAAGTCAAAAGCAATTATTTTGGGAACTGGCGGAGCCTCCAAAGCCATCAAACAGGTGCTGATTGATTTATCTATTCCCTTTAACATTGTTTCCCGTAAAGAAGGGTATGATTTTACTTATAATGATTTAAATGACAAACCTGAAATTCTTGATGACTACCATTTAATTATCAATACCACTCCTTTAGGCACATATCCGGAAGTAGAAGAAAAGCCCGATTTACCATATCATGTAATTACTAAAAATCATTATTTTTACGATTTAGTCTACAATCCTTCGGAAACTGCCTTTATGAAAGCCGGAGCAGCTCAAGGAGCCAAGACCATCAATGGATTGGAAATGTTGATAGGACAGGCTGAAAAATCTTGGGAGATCTGGAATAAAAAGTAATCATCATGAAAGGCAAAGAATACTTGCATAAAAAGTTTGGCTATATCAAGAAACTAAGTTTACTTATACTGGTAGTAAACCTCATTTATTTTAACCTTAAGTTTGGTTTCAATAATCCCAATATGGATATGAATACCATTTATATAGTATCAATGGGAATGAATATCTTAAGCGCAAGTTTTATATTAAATCATGTTAAGGATTTAGTGAAATCTGTGAAGTGATTATTCCTTTTAAATTATTTAGAAAGATTTTTATGTTTATTCTATAATTTCTTTTACTTTAGTAACCAATAAACTTGTATGAAATGAAGTTTTTGAAATTATTATTAAGGTTTTTCTATTTAATAAGCATCTCTTTTGGACTAGCAATACTCATAGCTAGTGTCGTATCTGTATTTAATAGTGTATTAAATTATGATCAAATCAATAGTTGGAATGATCATTATATAATGGTAACAGAATTGCAAAAGAAATTAATTCGTCCGCTTTTTCTACTTTCATTTTCATTTTTTTTCATAACGGCTATTTATTTTTATATGAAAGATGATCGTAAGAAGTTAAGTCAAATTTTACCATTTTAATTTGTTTAACCCTTGTATTGAATGATCAGTTTCATTCCAAAGAATGAATCATTTATTCCTTTCCCAATAACTCTACACATAATTGATTTGGCCCTGGATAATATTCTATAAAAATGGAATCAGTAGCTAAAGATTGCTCTTCGGCATATAATTTCAATTCTTCCAACATATCTTCGGGTGTAGGCATAGCCAAAACATTAGCTTCAATACAGCCTTTTACAGATTTATTTTTCTTAAAAGTCTTAATTTCCCAATTGTCAGGTATTTGATAAATAGGTTCATCCCCAATTACTACACCAATAAAATTCTGAACTGCTCCACTTTTAGAATCGGCTTCTCCATAATATACTATAGCTATGGAAGTAGCAGTTTCTTCTGATTCTACTAAATCTTTAGATTCCATGAATAGCATTTGCAAACTGTCTGAACCTACTTTTCCAGCATATTCAGTTCCTGCTATGCGAATTACAGGATTGTCCTCAACCGTCTTCTCAATAGACTTAAACCCGCCTAAAAAGGCATAACTGATGAGAGAGATAATTATTAACAGAACTATTACTAATAGAACTTTTTTCATATTTACTAAATTTCAAATTTGAATTTTAAAATTAACATAATTCTCTTTTAAGATTAAGAAGATTTTAAGTATTCTATTTGGTTTTTTTAACTCTTAGAGTGAAATAATAAAATCATCAACCTTTCTCCTTTAATAGTGCTCATTTTTCCATTCATGGAAAAGAACTCAAAATTTTAAACATAATAATCCTGTATTGTTAGATTAGCAGGAAATTAAATGTACATACAATGAAAAAAATAATATTAAGTATTGCTTTAATGGCTTTTATTGGTCTTTCTACGCAGGAAGTCAATGCCCAGCTATTTGGCAAAAAGAAAAAAGAAGATACTAAAGAAGAGAGTAGTTCGAAATCAAAATACAAGCCTTATTCAAAGGTGATCACATCAGAAGCTGAGTCTGATGAAGGATTATTTACTTTCCATAAAGTAGATGATAAATACTACTTTGAAATCCCAGAAGATTTATTGGAAAGAGAAATCTTGATAGTATCCAGAATTTCAGGTCATGTGAAGGGCTTGAATTTTGGTGGTGCTGGAATGAAATCTCGTCCACAGCAAGTAATTCGATTCCAAAAGAAGGATAATCAATTATTGCTTCGCTCTGTTTCTTATAACTCCGTAGCAGATGAAGAAGACCCAATTTACGAATCAGTAAAGAATAATAATTTTGAGCCAATTGTTCACACATTCAAAATTGAAGCTTTGGGTAAGGATTCGTCTTCTTATGTAGTTGATGTAGAAGATTTCTTTACCACTGATGTTCCAATGATTGGTGCTCTTTATGATTATCAAAGAAAAGCTTTCAAAATTCAAACGGTTGATAAAAGCAGGTCAGTTATCGTTCACGGAAAAGCTTTCCCTGAAAATGTAGAAATCAGACACATTTTAACATATAAAGGAAGTGAGATTCCTGATAACCAATTAACTGGAGCATTGTCGATTGAAATGAATCAATCGATGATTTTGCTACCTGATGACCCTATCGTGCCGAGAAACTTTGATGATAGAGTAGGATATTTCTCTATTCGTCAATTAGATTATTCTAAAGATTCTCATAAAGCAGATGACAATCGTTTCATTACTAGATGGAGATTAGAGCCATCTGATTGGGAAGCATATAACAAAGGTGAATTAGTAGAGCCTGTAAAACCAATTGAGTATTATATTGATCCTGCTACTCCATTAGAGTGGAGAGAATTTATCAAAAAAGGAATTGAAGATTGGCAACCAGCTTTTGAAGCTGCTGGTTTTAAAAATGCAATCGTGGCCAAAGATGCACCAACTAAAGAAGAAGATCCAGATTGGAGTCCTGAAGATGTTAGATATTCAGTGATTCGTTATATCGCTACTGATATTCAAAATGCACAAGGGCCTCATGTACACGATCCAAGAACTGGTGAAATTTTAGAAAGTGATATTCTATGGTATCATAATGTAATGAACCTTTTGAGAAACTGGTACTTCATTCAAACTGCTGCAGTTAATCCTGAAGCGCAAAAAGTGAAATTCGAAGAAGAATTGATGGGGGAATTGATCAGATTCGTAGCTGCTCACGAGGTTGGTCATACATTAGGATTACCCCACAACATGGGATCAAGTGTAGCCTATCCTGTTGATTCATTACGTTCTCCTGAATTTATGAAGACACATGGCGTTGCACCCTCTATTATGGACTACGCTCGATTTAATTATGTAGCACAGCCAGAGGATGGAGTTGAAAATTTCTTCCCTATGGTAGGTGAGTATGACAAATGGGCTATAGAATATGGTTATAGAGCTATTCCTAACATTGATACTGCCGAAGAGGAAGAATCTATTTTAAACGGATGGATTTTGGAAAAAGCAGATGATCCTGTTTATAGATATGGACGTCAGCAAAGAGGTGTTGTTGACCACACAGCTCAAACAGAAGATATTGGAGATGATTCTATGATTGCTTCTGAATTAGGTATAAGAAATCTTAAAAGAATTGCTGAAAAGCTTATTGAATGGAGCTCGGAAGAAGGTGAAAATTATGATGAACTTGCTGAATTATACGGGAATGTATTAAGTCAGTATAATCGTTATATGGGACACGTAACTGGAAATGTGGGGGGTATTAGCGAATATTATAAAACATCTGATCAAGAAGGTGTTATTTATACTCACGCATCTTTAGATAAACAGAAGAGAGCGATTGAATTTTTAAATGAGCAATTATTTGAAACTCCTGCATGGTTAATCGATAATGAGATTTTAGGTAGAATACAGTCTGATGGTATTATCGATAGAATTAAAGCATTACAGACAAGAACTTTAAGTAGTTTATTCAGTGGTTCAAGAGTAAAGAGAGTGCTGGAAAATGAGGCATTAAATGGAAATGATGCTTATAAGGCGACTCAAATGATGAATGATTTGCGCACTGGTATTTTCTCTGAACTAAGAACTGGTAGAAGCATAGATACTTACAGAAGAAATTTGCAAAAAGCTTTTGTTGAGCAATTAGGTGATTTAGTGAATATTGAAGATGAGGATATCCGTACTACAGACATTCCTTCTCTTTCAAGAGGAAATCTGGTTACTTTAAGAGCTGAAATCAATAGAGGGTTGTCAAGACAAAGTGATCAAATGTCTCGTTACCACTTACAAGATTTAGTAAGCAGAATTGATCAAATTCTAGACCCAAGAGGATAATAAGGTTGATTTTTATAATTGTTTAGTTCAAAGCCTTTCGAAAGCAATTTCGAGAGGCTTTTTCTTTTCATCCAGCTTGGAAGTGGTATTCAAATCTTAATATCTGAAAATTCTAATTATTAATTATCAAATTATTAATTACTAATTATGGTGCAAGTTAATATAGTTTGGACAAGTTTGTTAATAAAGTCTGGACAAAGTACCTTCCCATTTGTTAATAAAGTTTGGACAAAATAAAGAATTCTTCCTAAGGAATAAGTCCTCAAACAAACCGACTCAAAAATTTATCTGAATAAATTATTTTTGTGCTGACGAATGATCTACAGAAAGAAGAAAGAATAGAATGTTTTGGTAATTGCAAATCTACGACTCAAACAAAACACTTTAACTCTTCAAGAACAAAGTTTATTAGATGTAAAAGGTACTAATTTTGGCTCAATCAATACATTTCAAAAAGAATCATTCTTCCACCTATGATTTGAAAAGAGTTTTAAGTTAGCTGATTCAAGCTTCAAATTATAAACAAAATATTTTAAGGAATATCACAGGATATCCAATTGGTTATCAACTTTAATATATTGGATTGATTTTGATAATCTCTATAATCCAACCTCATTATTATTCAATTAAATTACTGTAAAGCTGTTTAATCAATGAAAATAGGTTGACAACTAATTAATTACCGACATACAACCTTGATGTTTTGCTTTATAGAATTGAATCTACAAATAAAGACTTGCTCATTTTTAATTCAAGAATTGAACCACAACCGCTATCACCCACCCTTACTCCGCATGATATTCTTAGATTTCATAAGCGGTTAGCCTCAGCATAAAGATAAAAATTCACCATTTATATAACTCAACTTTCGATCTAGTCCAATGCTTAACTTTCAACTAAAAAACCGAAGGCACTTCATACTATTTAAAACGCTCCAGTATAAAAGGATCAAGACTCACTGAAGGAGTATGCTTTGCAATAATTTCAGTAAGCAATTTTCCGGTTATGGGTCCCAAACTCCACCCCATCATAGCATGACCAGCAGCAACATTCAAGTTCTTGTATTGTGAAGACTTGCCAATAAAAGGTAAGCCATCAGGAGAAATTGGTCTAAGACCACTTACTGCAGACTCTTTTTCTTCTTCCGTTAATGTTAAATCACGGTAAAAATCACTTGCAGCAGCAGCTATGGTTTCCACCCTATTTCGCTTTATCTTTGTGTTATTCCCTGATAGTTCCATGGTACCTGCAAATCTCGTGAAATTTTGCATAGGGGTCACAGCAACTTTTGCTTCGGTTAATATAGCGGGTAGTTTAATATTAATATTTCTAGAAATATCCATACTATACCCCTTACCACCTTGGATGGGAATATTCAATCCTAATTGTTTGCTTATGGCCGTAGTCCAGCCACCCGAAGCTAGAAGGAATTCATCTGCTTCAACACGTTCCGAACTTGTTTTTAGTGACAAAATAGTATTTCCGGCCACCTCAAATCCATCTACTTTCTCTTCAAGAATAAACTGCACTCCGTGAGCTTCAAGCCACCTTTTCAGATTACTCATAAATACATTGGGAGTACCATGACTATCACACTGATAATGAACCCCTCCCAAAATATTGTCTTTGAATCCAGGTTCGATTTCTTTAATCCCTTTATTATCCAGTACTGAAACCTCTAACCCTAATTCCTTTCCTTTCTCAGCTAATTTCGACTCATGATCCTGGTTCTTTTCTGTCTTATAAACCATTAACAAGCCCTTCTTTTCCATATGGAATTCAAAATCAAGCGAATCAAGGATTTCTAAATACAAATCACGACTTCGAAGATTTAGATCTACTAGTACCGGGATGGCTTTATCCACTTTCTTCTTTGTAGAGGCTTTTTTAAAGTACCAGGCCCACTTAAAGAATTCTGTATCCCAACGTGGCTTTATATAAAGAGGACTGGAAGAATTGAACATCCACTTAATCCCCTGATTAATCATCCCCGGTTCTGCAATGGGTACAAAATGACTTGGAGTCACAATACCAGCATTAATAAAAGAAGCACCATCAATTATATTTCCTTTATCAACAATTGTTACCTGAAATCCTTCTTTTACCAGATAATATGCGGAACACAAACCGGTAATACCACCGCCTACAATCGCAACTTTTTTCATAATCTAAATTTTACAAAACCTGGAAGCCGAGAGAATAAGGATCAGCATCATCTATCACAATAGTATTGTAGCCGGTTACCATCGCCCAACCCTCTATGCTGGGAACTATTGATTTAATTCCTGCCAATTCTGTTTCTTCTTCTATTCGCCCAATAAATTTACTACCGATAATACTTTCATGAATAAATTCATCTCCTTTGTCTAATCTACCTTTTGCATACCATTGAGCCATCCTAGCTGATGTTCCCGTGCCACAAGGGGAACGGTCAATTGCTTTATCCCCATAGAAGACAGCGTTTCTAGCAGTAGAATTTTCATCAATAACTGCACCAGTCCACTGAATATGGCTTAAGCCATTGATAGTAGCATCTTCAGGATGCACGAAACTATGAGCTGCATTTAATTTATTTCGAAGTTCACGACTCCAAGTAATCAGCTCACTCGCTTGATAGTGCTCAAGACCTTTATAGTTATGCTGGATTTCAACAATAGCGTAAAAATTTCCTCCATAAGAAACATCAACCGTTAAATCACCAAGATCAGTACAACTCACCTTAATATTTTCTTTTGCCAAGTAAGACTTAATGTTTACTATTTTAACTGATACCACTTTATTTCCGTCTTGCTTATAGGTAACTTTTACTAAGCCAGCAGGAGTTTCTAAACGTAATCTACCGGGCACTTTTGGGGTCACCAAACCTTCTTCGATTGCAACAGTTACAGTTCCGATTGTTGCATGACCACACATGGGAAGACAGCCACTGGTTTCAATAAAAAGAATCCCACAATCATTTTCAGGATCTGAAGGTGCAAACAAAATGCTTCCACTCATCATATCATGTCCTCTGGGTTCAAACATTAGACCTCGCCTAATCCAGTCGTATTCGCTCATGAAGCGCTGTCTCTTTTCACTCATGGTGCGTCCTTCTATAAAAGGTTCACCTCCTGCTACTACTCTTACAGGGTTTCCACCTGTATGAGCATCAACACAAAAAAATGTTTTCCTTGCCATGCAATTCTATAAACTATCGGTTGTGAACCTGCCGTTAACGTTTCTCAAGATTCCCAGGGGATTACTGCTTTTCAGAGCCTCCGGTAATAATTCATCCGGCCAATCCTGATAAGAAATTGGGCGAACCCAGCGCTGAACTGCTGTCAGGCCAACCGAAGTAAACTTAGCATTAGATGTGGCGGGGAATGGCCCACCGTGAGTCATAGCAGCACACACCTCCACACCTGTTGGAACATTGTTATAAACAATTCGTCCCACGGTTTCCCTTAGCGATTCAATAATATCATTATATTCCTGCAGTTCTTGTTGATCAGCGCTTAAAATCGTTCCTGTAAGCTGTCCTTCCATGTTACGAAGCACCTCATTCAGTTGATCTTTATCCTTACATTTCACTACAACGGAAAAAGGGCCAAACACCTCTTTATGAAAAGCACTATTCTGAAGAAAAGATTCCCCAGATACTGAAATCACTTCCTGTCTTCCATAATTAGGCTGAAGATCCCCGTCAAACTTGTTTATCTGGTTATAGCCGTCCTGTGATAACACTTCGGATTTTGCTGCTTCAAACTGTCTCTGAATTTCAGGGCTCAACATAACACTGGGAGCAACTTTTGATAGCTTCGTACCCAGTTTTTCAATAAAACTATCTAAAGCAGGGCTTTCAATAGCAAGAATTAACCCGGGGTTTGTACAAAACTGCCCGCAACCAGCGGTGATAGAACCCGCATATTGCTCTGACCAATCATCACTTTTTTGTTCCAGTGAAGAAGGCAAGGCCACTACCGGATTCACACTTCCCATCTCAGCATATACTGGAATAGGCTCTGGTCTATTCGCTGCTAATTTTTCAATTGCAACACCCGCTTTATAACTACCAGTAAAACCAACCGCCTTAATCTTTGGATGTTTCACTAACCACTCTCCTACTTCAATTCCTTTACTGTTAAGATTAGAGAAAACACCATCTGGCATCCCAGTTTTAATAGCAGCATTTACGATGGCTCTGGAAACCAATTCGCCAGTTCCTGCATGCAAAGGATGTGATTTCACGATCACCGGGGATCCGGATGCAAGCGCACTTGCTGTATCTCCTCCTGCGGTAGAAAATGCAAAAGGGAAATTACTGGCACCAAAAACAGCTACGGGGCCAAAAGGTATTTGCATTCTTCGGATATCTGGTTTCCCTTCCGGATTGCTAATAATTGCATCGACCCAACTTCCATCTTTAAGCATTTCAGAAAATGCTCTTAGCTGATTAACAGTCCTGGTAAACTCCCCATTTGATCTGGCTTCTGGTAACCCAGACTCTGTCCTATATATTTCTTTTAGCGCCTCAGCATCAGCTTCCAATTCTGTAGCTATCGCTTCAAGAAACTCAGCAATTTCAAGGTCAGACTTCTTCTTATAAACCTCAAATGCCTTAGCCGCCTTTCCCACTGCCATATTGACTTCTTCTCTGGTGGCTTCAAAAAAGGTTGGTTCCGTTTCTTTATTATCTATTGGATTAAAAGTTCTAAATTGAACCTCTCCATCATTGGAAAGCTCTTTTCCTAAATAGTTTTTTCCAGTAATCATGCTTTCTTGTTTTTTTAAATTATAAAGATGTATAATCTACTAAAGTCGGTCTTTGTGCCATTGCATTATCAATAATTGCCAGAACTCTTTCCCGTTCTGCACCTTGAAGTGGTAATCTAGGTGGTCTGACATATTCTGTACCCAAACCTGTGGCTACCTCAGCTAACTTAATGTTTTGTACTAGTTGTGGTGTAATATCAAGTTCCAACAGCGGCAAAAACCACCGGTAAATTCTTAAGGCTTCCTCCAGATCACCTGCCTTCACTAGCTTATAAATAGCTACCGTCTCCCTAGGATAAGCTGCTACCAAACCCGCAACCCAACCATCAGCACCTGTAACCATACTCTCAAGAGCTAATGTATCCACACCACATAAAACTTTAAGGCGATCTCCAAATCTATTTTTAAGTCGCACTACATTGCTAATATCTCGTGTGGACTCCTTCACTGCCTCGATATTACTACATTCACCCAGTAGTTCTTCAAACATATCATGAGTTATCTCAATCTTATAATCCACAGGATTATTATAGATCATAATCGGTAGAGAAGTACTTTTTGCTATTTCTTTCAAATAAACTACCGTCTCATGATCTGTTGCCTTATAACGCATTGGAGGTAAAAGCATTAGCCCTTGCGCGCCCCACTCTTCGGCATCTTTCGCAACTTGAATAGCATCTTTAGTAGATTGCTCTGCTATGTTTATAATTACCGGAACTCTACCATTGGTAACTTCCAGTGTTTTTCTGACAAGAGACTTCTTCTCACTTGCTGTGAGAGTACTGGCTTCACCCAAGGTTCCACCTAAAATAATACCGTTTACACCAGCATCCAGCTGAGCCTTGATGTTCTTTTCAAATGTGATGAAATCTAATTCATCATTACTGTCAAACTTAGTTGTTACTGCGGGCATTACCCCTTCCCATTTAACTGCCATAATCTTATATATTTTTGACAAAATTAAATTGATTATTTATCATAACATTTGTAGATATTAGCTAAGACTAATACTATATTACCGTATATCTTTACATATTTATTTTTTTTTAACAATATTTACATAAAAAAAGCAAAGTGAAAGTCTTACCCTTTAAAATTCCCAAGCCTGAAAAAGAAGCTTTGGTTTATCAAGAAGACCATGAAAAAGTGTTCTATGATAAACTTCATCAGCATGAAGAGATTCAGATTAGCTATATAATGGAAGGAAGTGGTTCTCTAATTGTTGGTGATAGTATAAATGACTATCAACCTCATGATATTTTGGTCATTGGGGAAAACATTCCTCATGTATTCCGAAGTGATTCCCTAGCCTATCCCAAATCACTTATGTATACACTGTTCTTTACAAAAAAATCGTTTGGAAAAGAATTCTTCAACCTAACAGATTTAACAGGGCTTCAAAAGTTTTTTGATGAGTCTGAATATGGAATGAAAATAAAAGCTAACGAAAATAATTACACTCTTTATAACCGATTAAAACATCAAAATAAAATAGAGAGAATAGGATCCCTTCTATTTCTACTTAATGATCTGATTCGATCAAAAAAACAAGCCCTCTCTTCCTTTGTATACAGAAAGAAATATACAGAAGATGAAGGCAAGCGCATGAATGATGTTTTTCAGTATGCTATGGATAATTTTCAAGAAAGTATATCACTCGATGAAATTGCAGACATTGCTATCATGAGTAAAAATGCTTTTTGTCGCTATTTTAAAAAGAGAACCAACAAGACGTTTTTTCAGTTCTTGATTGAAATCAGAATAGATCACGCCTGTAAACTTTTGTATCAGGATCATGAGCTATCAATTTCAGTAATTTCAGAATTATGTGGCTTTCAGAATATCGCTAACTTCAACCGAAAATTCAAGGAATTAAAAGGATTAACTCCAACTCAATATCGTCACCAATCGAATTAAAACAACAGTTAATCTAAACCATTATGTTCTAAAAAATAATAAGTAATTAGCGAATACAAGTGTAGTGATGTGTTTTTTCCTTCATAAATTCCGTGAGAACGGTTTGGATAAGCCATCATATCGAATTGTTTGTTATTTCTAATCAATTCGTTTATTAAATATTCCATATTTTGATAATGAACATTGTCGTCACCAGTCCCATGAATCAACAGCAAATTTCCTTCAAGATTTTTAGCATATGTTACTGGAGATCCTTCTATAAATATATCCATATCTTCACTTGGTAACCCCATATAGCGTTCCTGATATATATTATCGTATAATAACTGATTAGCTACCCCTGCTATTGCTACTCCAGTTTTATAAATCTGCGGATAACGGAACAATAAATTTTGAGTCATGGAACCACCACCGCTCCAGCCCCAAACATTTACTCTGGTCTTGTCCAGATAAGGATAGGTTTCCAGTACCTTTTGTGCGGCCATAGCTTGGTCGTTGGTGTTCAGAACTCCCACATTTTGATAAATACTTTTTCTCCATTCACTACCTTTTAGGGACGGTGTACCACGATTATCAATATTGATTACCACAAAACCCTTTTGAGCCATATATATCTCATATAAACCAATCCATTGATCAGTTGCAACCACTCCCCATGGCTCTCCATACACATGAAATAAAACTGGGTATTTACTTGTGTCCTGAAAATTTAAAGGTTTAGTCATTCTTCCATCCATTTCAACCCCTTCTTCCGTAGTCACCTTAAAAAAGGTTGTCTCTGGTAATGACAAACTCTTCAATTGGTCTTTAAAAGGTTTATTATCTACCAGTGCTTCGATCACTTCATGCTTTGGAAGATTAACCAGATGCACAGTATTTGGTATATCTGTATTGGTATACTTATGAATAGCAAATTTCCCGTTTGGAGAGACATTGTAGGTGTTTACTCCTTCAAATTCAGCAGGAGTAATCCTCTCTAGATTACCAGTTCCACTTAGCGGAACCCTGAACAAATAACGTTGGGTAGCATTTTCAGGGGAGGCTACCAAATATAGATATTTATCATCTGTTTCATAATAGGCTGCCACATCATAATCACCAGGAGTCAACAGTGTTTTCTTTCCTGTTTCCAAATTAATCTTATAAATATGACGCCACCCGTCATTTTCCGTCATTCTCAAAAAGCTCTCTCCATCATCTACTAGTAATTGATTATTCTTGCCCCATTGGTTTGAAGAAATGTCAGGATACCGAAGATCGACCCAGGTATTCTCCGTTTCGGAATAGATTTTCTTCAGATCCGAAGAAGAAGGTTGATAGGTATAAACTGTTAGTTCATTCTGTTTTCTATTCATTTGCTGTATAAGCAATAAATCTTCATTAACCCACTGCATTGCAGGTAAGTAATGTTGTACCGGATCTCCGGGGATGGGTATCCAGCTCACCTCAGAAGTCTTTAGGCTGATCAAACCTACTTTTGCAGAAGAAGGGTCGAAGCCTACCTTTGGATATTGCACTGGAATAGGTTTTGAATATACTGAATCAGTATTATTCATCATGTAAAAAGTACCAATCTCTGACGCATCTAATTGCCAGAAAGCAATTTTTGAAGCACCGGGACTCCATGCAAAGCCATCACGCATACCAAATTCCTCCTCATATACCCAGTCAAAAGTACCATTGATGATATCACCGTTCCCATCTTTAGTTAACTGTGTGATTTTTCCGCTCTGAAAATGTTCTTTATAAATATTAAATTCGTGAACATAGGCCACAAACTGATTACTTTCGGAAAATTTAGCAAACATTAAAGAAGAAGGGGGGAAATCTCCCCCTAATTGTTTCAGCTTATCTGTATCAAAATCATACACCCAGAAATCACCTTTGGTGTTCGATCTCCAAACACGACTGGAGTTAGTAAAAATCATCACTTTACTACCATCAGGCGACAGCGAGAAATCCTCAATAGCCAGATTTTCAGCATTTACTTTCAGGTTTTCAGCAGAAAGGTATTTACTCCATTTATAGGTTTTACTCTCGTATCTAACTAGCTCGTCATATCCTTCTTCGTTTTTCTCAATACTCACAAAAGCATCGCCATCCTTAATCCAGGAAATGGGACGCTGATACTCTCTTCTAAATTCTCCAGAAGCAAAGATTCTCTCTAAACTTAATAGGGAATCATTTTCTTGTGCAATGGCAGAAAATGAAACAGCATAAAGCACTACAAGCTGAAACATTATATTCCTATACATTCTTATATCCATAATTTCTTAAAACTGATTGGACTCTTAGGCATTTTTAAGCTCTTCTATTTCTTCTATGGTTTTAGCTAGTGGATCACCTAGTAGTTTTACACCGCCTTGGTCTATTAGAAAATCTTCCTCAACGCGTACACCCCCAAAATCTTTAAATTTTTCCACCTCGCTATAGTTAACAAAATCAGTGTATTTACCTTGTGCTTTCCAAGAATCAATCAAGTACGGGTTGAAGTAGATACCTGGCTCCACTGTAAGTACATTCCCTGCTTCCAACTCTTTCCCTAACCGAAGTGATTTCAAACCAAATTCAGTGCTCTTCTGCATATGTTGGGTATATCCCACTAATTGCTCGCCAAAATTTTCCATGTCGTGTACATCCATTCCCATAAAATGACCTAGTCCGCATTGAAAAAATAGAGTATGAGCCCCAGCATTTACTGCATCATTGGTATCTCCTTTCATTAGCCCCAAAGCTTTTAAGCCTTCAACAATTTTACTACTGGCTAGCATATGTGCATCTATAAACTTATATCCTGGCTTTAAGGCAGCAATAGCAGTCTCATGAGCATCCAACACAATAGAATAAATATTGCGCTGTATATCGCTAAACCTTTCGGCTACAGGAAAAGTCCTGGTCATATCTCCAGCGTAATTCATGGAAGTTTCTGCTCCACAATCACATAAAATAATATCACCGTTCTTCACTACATCCTGAGTGGGGTGATTGTGTAAATACTGCCCATTTTTGGTTAGTATAATCGGAAAAGACAGATTCCCTCCTTCAGCAATAGCAATTGCCTGTAGCTCGCCAGCAATCTGCTGCTCTGTAACACCATGTTTTGTGTTTTTAATTGCATAACGGTGCATAGATGCCGTTATATTAACGGCTTTATGTAGTTCTTGTATTTCCTCAGTAGACTTAATAGAGCGTTGTGCTGCTACTGCCTTAACAAACTCTACCGAATAATTCTGATGCACATCCGCAATCGGAATACCAGTGAGATCAGTAATTTCTATGGTTGCATTACTCCTGTACGGTGGCAGGTAGTGTAAAGCTCTTCCGCTTTGTTTTGCTTTTTGCAGGGTATCCTGCAATTTAGACATTGGTTGAACAGTTTCAACGCCACATTTCTCAGCTAAATTAGCCAAAGGTTCTGCAGCCCCAACCCAGACCATATCTTCCGGAGTCAAATCATCTCCAAATAGAATTTCTTTATCTTCATCCAAATCTATTATCATATAAAGATCAGGATGGTTTATCCCAAAATAATATAAAAAGGTGCTATCCTGCCTGAATGGGTACCAATTATCTTTATAATTCATACCGGCCTCCATATTGCCAGGGAAAATAAGGAGGCCGGAATTCATTTCTTTCTTTAACACTTTGCGCCTTGCAGCATAGGTTTCTTTTGAGAACATCGATTCTTTCGTTTATTTTATAATTAATTCTTCCTCTATTATAGTTTTGATATTAAATCTTTGAGAGCGTATAGTGGCATTGGTTCTTACTCAAAACCATCTCATCCTGCTCACAAGTGCACGCCTTCTAGTTATCTCAGCAGGCGTAAATTGCAAGCTAATAAAGTACTAAACTTGAGAATTATAATTCACTTCAACAACTCACATTGCATTCTTGAACACAATAGTATCATAAATGGATAACATTCTATAAATCTTCTCATCTAAAAATCAAATTAGTAGTTAAATTGTAGCTCAAATAAAGAACTGACCCGCTAGTTCAAAATAGTTGTAACTTTTTTATCTCATCTTATCGAATGTTTGTGAATTCACTAGTACACATCACTCACATAATTTTAAAAGGACGAAAATTTCAATAATTAAAACAATTTTCAAAACAATAATAATCACATGCAGTTTAACAATTCTTATTTCCTGCTCCGTCAGTCAAAGCATTAAGGCATTCTGTTGTTTATGATATGTTTGTAAAAGAATTACAGGAGAAACGTAAAGAATATTTACAATCAGCAGTCTAGCTTATGATAACTGCCAAGAAAATATTATGAAGTTCTACAATTTGCACTAAAAGGCGAGAACTGCTTTCCGGTTAAAATCAGATCAAATAAGTCTCTTTCCAAAGACTTTGTGATAATGAATCAAGAACTTGCTGAAGTTTTTAGTGCTTCAAAAGACCGGAAAGGATACGGCTATTCTGTTTATTTCAGAAACCATAAGACATCGGCAACATGGAATCCATGATACCCCCACTGAGATTACTTTTGAGAGTTTGGATGATTTTCTCAAGTTTTTGAATAAAGAAAAGGAGTTCAGTTCACTAAAAGACAATTATCATTATATAAAAAATGAATTGCCCCAATTAAACCAGTGGTTGATTGAAAATCCAAAAGAGATAATTTCCAACTCAACTATTTGGTTAGATTTAGTCAAGGTTTGTCAATGGTTTATACATCATTTCGAAGCAAAAAAATACTACATTAGGGAACTTCCAATTTCTGTCCACACAAAATTCATCGAAAATAATGCTAAGACATTAAGAGCAATTGGTACCAGAAAATGTAATTCAATTGGAAATTGGCTTTGCACAAAGATTTTAACTTAAATATGATCAGGATATCATTCGCTTTCGATCATTAGATATATCTTGTTGGAAAAGTGGTGGTTACAATGATATTAGTGTTCCAATCGAACAATTCAGATCTCACAAATTAAAATGTAATCGAATTTTTATCATCGAAAATAATATGAACTATCTGACCTTTCCTGATATTCCAAACTCTATTGCGGTGTGGGGAAGAGGGTTTGCAATAGGTTCTCTTAAAAATATAAACTGGCTAGATGAAATGGATCTTTATTATTGGGGTGATCTGGGTGCCCAAGACTTTCAGATGGTGTCTCAAATCAGAAAATATTATGGTCAGGTAAAATCTTTTTTGATGGATAGTCAATTCTTGAGGAGTTTAGTCAATATATCACAGTAGGCACTATTACTAAAATTGAAAAACTCCAATTTCTTAACGAAAATGAATTGAACACTTTCCACCACCTTAAAGAGAACAATTTACGGTTAGAACAAGAAAGAATTCCGCAATCTTATATAAATAACCACATCAGATTATCTTTTCTCTAAAAGCCACCATCTTATTTTGTTTTAACAAATTATTAATTCTGGTAGTAGACATTTTAATCTTCAAATGTGCAGATAAAAAAGAGGGTGTCCGAAAAGTCGAGACACCCTTTTTTGTTTGTTGATTTTCTCTAAAAATATTATTTTAGAGTCGTACAAAATACAACGATGGCTAAGATAGTTTTTAAAAATCAAACAGGCAATTGCCCAGAATTATTTCCAGTAAACATTTTTGATAAAATCCCTGAAAATCATCCTGTCCGTTTAATTGACTCGGTGGTCAATTCATTGGATATCAGCGACATTCTTAAGAAGTACAAAGGAGGTGGGACATCGGCCTATCATCCCAGGATGATGATCAAGGTTTTATTTTACAGTTATCTCTCCAATGTGTATTCCTGTAGAAAAATAGCCAAGGCACTCCATGAGAATATTCATTTTATGTTTATATCGGGAAATTCAACTCCTGATTTCAGGACGATCAATGATTTTCGTGGTAAAATTTTAAAAGACTCGATCAAGACCTTATTTGCAGAGGTAGTGAAAATGCTGGTGGAAATGGGGTATGTCAGCCTTGATGTCCAGTACATTGACGGAACAAAAATAGAGGCTAAATCGAATAAATACACCTTTGTTTGGCGGGGCTCGGTTGAAAAGTACAAAGACAAGCTGGAAACAAAAATCAATAGCGTTCTATCGGATATTGAAAGGAGTATTTTATCAGACAATCAAGAAGTCAATAAGGAGGAATTGCCCCAAAAAATTGATTCGAAGGAGTTAAAGGAAAGACTTTCGCTACTCAACAAAAAACTAAAGGAGCCATCAAAGAAAGTTGCCAAAGAACTGCAAAAGCTTCAAGAGGAGCATCTTCCAAAGTTAGAGAAGTATGAAAAGGACTTGGAAATATTGGACAAGCGAAAATCCTACAGCAAAACCGATAAGGGTGCCACATTCATGAGAATGAAAGACGACCACATGAAAAACGGCCAATTAAAGCCTGCTTATAACTCCCAAATATCAACAGAAAATCAGTTTATCACCCATGTTTCCATCCATCAAACACCTGGTGACACCACTACTTTAAAATCACATTTGACCGGTTTTGAAGAACTCTACCATAAACAGAGTAAAGAAATAGTGGCCGATGCAGGATACGGCAGCGAGGAAAATTATGAAATGCTTGAAGAAAAAGGTGTTGAAGCCTACGTGAAGTATAATTACTTCCATAAAGAGCAAAAGAAAAAGATGAAGAACAACCCGTTTCTTCCACAAAACCTCTTCTATAATGCCGAGCAAGATTTTCACGTATGCCCCATGGGGCAAAGAATGGAAAAAATTGGAGAGGGGAAACGCACTTCAACTAACGGTTATGAGTCTAAAGTCGCTTACTACCAAGCAAAAAGATGCGAGCAATGTCCATTGAGAACATCTTGCCATAAGGCTATAGGTAACAGAAGAATAGAGGTAAACCACAGATTAAACCTTCTAAAACGGCAGGCCAGAGAAAACTTAACAAGCAAAAAAGGACTTGAGCACAGAAGTAAAAGACCAATAGAGCCAGAGGCTGTGTTTGGTCAATTAAAAAGCAACAATAAATTTAACCGTTTTACATTTTCAGGATTAGAAAAAGTAGAATTAGAGTTTTTGTTGATGGCAATAGGTCACAACTTCAGGAAAATGATAGCCAATAATGTGATTTTAACATCAAAATCAGATGCCGAATTACCAAGAGTTGGTAAAAATGCCCCTTATCATAAAATGTCCACAGAAATTAAGTCGAAAATCCATGGACAGCAAAAAATAAGTGAAAATGGATGTGGGTATCTGAAAATAGCGGCATAAAAAAAACTGTCCTTTTTGGACAGCCTCTTATACTAAACGTTATACCTTGTCCAAACTTTAATAAATTTGTCCAAACTTTATTAACATGCTCCAATTAAGATATCCTGCTCCAATTCACATTTTTCTTTTTCTGCTGCTCAACCTGGATTTTAATAAGTCTATTTTCTTCCATTTCTAGTTCCGGATCCTTAGCTATAACACTTTGCGCACTTTGCCTTGCTATAGATAAAATCGGTTCATCATCCCTCAAATCACCTATCATTAAATCAAGCTGACCGCTCTGCTGAGTGCCCATCATATCACCTGGCCCTCTTAATTCCATATCTACCTGTGCTATTTCAAATCCATCAGTAGTTCGTACCATAGTTTCCACTCTGGTTCTGGCTTCTTTACTTAATTTATAGCTGGTCACCAATACGCAATAGGATTGTTCAGCCCCTCTACCCACTCTTCCTCTTAGCTGGTGTAATTGTGCTAAGCCAAATCTCTCAGCATTTTCTATCACCATAACCGAGGCATTTGGAACATTCACTCCCACCTCAATCACAGTTGTAGCCACCATAATTTTGGTTTCTCCTTTTACAAATCTGGCCATTTCAAAATCCTTATCGGCTGGCTTCATTTTTCCATGCACTATGCTGATTGGAAATTCAGGAAATGCTCTTGCAATACTTTCATATCCATCCATTAAATCTTTCAAATCCAGCTTTTCAGATTCTTCAATTAAGGGATAAACCACATATATCTGCCTCCCTTTTTCTATTTCTTTTTTTATAAATCCATTTAGCTTTAATCGATTAGCATCATATTGATGAATGGTTTTAATTTCTTTCCTGCCTGCAGGTAATTCATCTATAATAGAGATATCCAAATCACCATAAACCGACATGGATAAAGTCCTGGGGATAGGAGTGGCCGTCATTATCAAAACATGGGGGACGAAGTTTTCATTCTTTTTCCATAGCCGTGCTCTTTGAGCAACACCATAGCGATGCTGTTCATCCACTATTGCTAGCCCAAGATTTTGAAACTGTACTACTTCTTCTAAAAGAGCATGAGTGCCAACGAGTATTTTCAGTTCTCCTGATTTTAATTCTTCATGAATGATTCTTCTCGCTTTGGTTTTGGTAGATCCAGTCAACAATGCGATGCTCACGCCAATTTTATCAGCAAATTCTTTTAAACCTTCATAGTGTTGATTGGCCAGAATCTGAGTAGGTGCCATTAAAGCAACTTGTGTTCCACTATCAATCGCAATAAGCGAAGCAATAAAAGCCACTATGGTTTTGCCACTCCCTACATCGCCTTGTAACAAGCGATTCATTTGTTTCCCACTTTTAAAATCGGCAAAAATTTCTTTTATCACTTTTTTTTGAGCTCCAGTCAAGTCAAATGGAAGATGTGATTGATAAAATTCGGTTAACAAATCTGTTTTCTGCAAAACTTGCCCTTTAAACTTCTCAAGCCGAACTTTTTTCTGCATAAGCAACCGTAGCTGCATAAAAAAGAACTCATCAAACTTCATTCTAAAGCGTGCTTTTTGGAGAAGTTGTTGGTTTTTCGGCACGTGAATTTGAGCAACAGCATCCTTTTTTGCTAAAAATGAATATTGCTGGATAATATGTTGGGGAAGTGTTTCTGGAATTCTGTTGTAGGCCTCTCGTAACAGAATTTTTTGAATTTTAAAAATGGCTTTACTATCCAAAAATTTTCTCCTCAAGGTCTCCGTTGTGGAATAAACAGGTTGCAAAAACTCTTTCTGAGCTGCCGAAGGTGTTAAAATCTCTATTTCAGGATGTGCAATATTGATTTTACTACCAAAGCGGGTAGGCTGACCAAAAACCACATAATCAATCCCACTTTTTAATTTAGGGCTAATCCAATTAATTCCCTTGAACCATACCAGTTCTACAGTTCCTGTTTCATCAGCAAATTGAACTACCAGTCTTTGTTTTCTTCCAACTCCTGCTAATTGCTTTGAGCGTATTTGTCCTTTTATCTGGACATTTGACATCTGCTGATGCAGATCTCTGATTTTGTAAAATTTGGTTCGGTCTTCGTAACGAAATGGATAATGCTGTAATAAATCAGCATAAGTGAATATATTTAATTCTTTATTGAGTATGCTCGCCTTTTGTGGGCCAACTCCTTTTAAAAATTCTATAGGCGTTTTAAAGAATGAAGCCATCCTAATTCCACTCTAAAGTATTTAAACTGTGGATAATATCTTTTTTTACATATTCTATAACAGGTGCCAAAGAATCATTTTCCGTAGCAGTCCTAAAATATAATGCTCCTCTCAAGAAATGAGTGGTGGAATCCGTAGTGTAAAACTGAAACTGACTAGGGACATCTCCTTTTAATTCAGCCAAAGATACTTTTTTGCCATTTGGAGTCATCATAATAGTTTCTTGAATAGAGCTCGCTTTGATTTGATGTTTGGTGGTTAATTTATAAGCATCATCAATATTTGCTCTTAATGAATCTCGATTATTATTTAAAGGTTTATATGTGATATGTACCTCAGCTATAAATTCAGGATAAAATAAGGCAAACCAATAGCGCTCTCTGATGTAGGATGAATCAGGCAAGATTTTGGCATGAACGGAATGCTCAAAACTAAATGGAAATGAATCAGGTAAAGCCTGATATTGATGGTTGGGTAAATCTATTCTATTATATCCTTTGGGCTTAGGATAATAGTCTGATTCACAAGCCATAAATAAAATGGTTGCAATGATAAATAGCCCGGAAATTTTCGAAATACTCATAGTACAAAGTTAATGGCTTAAGTTAAGCAAGCTTTCAGAAATTAAAAAAGTTTTGAATTTGTTAGTCATTTATAGTTTGGTCTGTGGTCTAAAGATGAAAATTTAACATAAAATAATCTCTCACATAATATTATCTTTTTAAATTGTAATCTGTTTATAAAGGCACTTTTTCAAATTTTATAAGCAAATCAATGTTCACACTAATTTAAGATTCGTATAAAATAAATGAATCATTAAATACCTTAATCTCTTACAGATAATTTCATATTATGGATACTAAAATAACTATAGAAAATACTCCCATAGATAAACAGAAAGCTATTTATAAATCACAAAGAGATTTTTTCGATAGTCAAAAAACCAAGGATTATGATTTCAGGAAATCGCAATTGCTCAAGCTGAAATCAATTATAAAAGAAAATGAACAGCAAATTATGGATGCTTTGGCCAATGATTTTGGTAAGCCGCCATTTGAAAGTTATGTAACTGAAATAGGGTTTTTGTATGATGAGATAAATTTCACACTCAAAAATCTTAAAAAATGGATGAAGCCAAAGAAGGTGAGTACTTCCCTAGTACATTTTCCATCCAAAAGTAGAATTATTTATGAACCAAAAGGCGTTACCTTAATTATTGGGCCGTGGAACTACCCCTTTCAGCTCTTATTAGCTCCTGTAATAGCAGCTATTTCCGCTGGAAATACTTGTATGATAAAACCACCAGAGGAAACCCCACATATTTCTCAATTGGTCAATGATTTAATTAGCAAAAATTTTGACGAGGGATTTTTGGCTGTAGTGATGGGTGAAGGTAGAGTTGTGGTGCCAGAGTTAATGGAGAATAATCGTTTTGATCATGTATTTTTCACAGGAAGTGTGCCTGTCGGAAAAATAATAGCGCAATTAGCAGCTCCACAATTAGTACCTGTGACTCTGGAATTAGGTGGTAAATCTCCTGCAATAATCGATGAAAAAACTAACCTGACTGTTGCGGCAAGAAGAATTTCATTTGGTAAACTGATTAATTCAGGACAAACATGCGTTGCCCCTGATTATTTGCTTGTTCATGAAAAGATAAAAGACGAGTTCGTAGATGAACTCAGAGCCACTATCATGGAGTTTTATGGTATCTCACCAACAGAAAGTAAGGATTTAACACAAATAGTGAATCAAAAAAGGTATGAAACTTTAAAATCTTATCTGAAAGAAGGAAAGATTGTTTTTGGCGGAGCTTTTGATGATGATAAAAGGAAAATAGAGCCAACTCTTGTAGAAGACATTACGGAAAATGATAAATTATTTCAAGAAGAAATATTCGGACCTATTCTACCAATTTTTACTTATTCTAAAAATGAGGAAGCTCTAGAAATTATTAGAAAAAATCCTGATCCATTGGCTTTTTATCTTTTCACCTCCCAAGCTAAAACTGAAAAATTCTTCCTAGATAGAGTTCGGTTTGGTGGTGGAGCTATAAATAATACCATAGTTCACCTGGCAAATCCCGAATTACCATTTGGTGGAGTGGGAAATAGTGGATCTGGGAATTATCACGGAAAATCCGGATTTATGGCTTTTTCTCACGAAAAATCCATTCTAAAATCAGGAACCTGGTTCGATTTAAGGAAAAAATACCCTCCTTTTGACGAAAATAGTATGAAAATGATAAAATTTCTGATGAAATGATTTCTAAATGTAATCAGAGATTTCACTAAATTTTTGAATTTCTAATAAATCAATCCTAATTCTCTTATGAATTAAAAGGCGTATCGATTAAATTGACTGTCAAATTATTACGCAATGGCAAAAACAATTATAGTATCGAATCGTCTGCCCATCAGAATTGAAAAAGAAGATGGGAAAAAAGTATATAAAACAAGTGAAGGTGGGCTAGCCACTGGCTTAGGTTCCATTTATAAAGAAGGTAATAATATTTGGATTGGTTGGCCCGGTATTTCGTTGGAACATGAGGAGGAAGAAGAAGTAGAAAAAGAATTGATAAACCACAATACGAGACCGGTTTTCCTTACCGAACATGATGTGGAGGAGTTTTATTTAGGCTTTAGCAACCAAACTTTATGGCCTGCTTTTCATTATTTTATTCATCATATGCGGTTCAAAGATGAAGAATGGGAAGCCTATTATAATGCCAACCGAAAATTTGCTGATGCTATTTCAAAATGGTTAGAGCCGGATGATATCATTTGGGTGCATGATTATCAATTGATGTTGGTGCCAAATATGTTAAGAAAACAATTCCCAAATGTAACCATAGGATTCTTTCAACATATACCATTTCCTTCCTATGAGGTGTTCAGAATGATACCTTGGAGAAAAAAGTTATTAAATGGAGTCTTGGGCGCTGATTATATCGGATTTCATACCTATGACGACATGCGCCATTTCTTAAGTAGTTGTCACCGTTTGGCGGGTTATAGCTATGAACGAAATCAAATTTTAGTTAAAAATAGATTAGTGGAAGCTGATTCACTTCCAATGGGAATAGATTATGATAAATATTTAGCATCAGCCACCAGTCAATTGGCTAAGGCAAAGGAAATATCCTATCGTGATTCTCTAGGCAAACAAGAGCTAATTCTTTCAATGGACAGACTGGATTATTCAAAAGGAATACCAGGTAGGTTGCAAGCTTTTGATAAGTTTTTGGATAGATATCCGGAATATCAAGGGCGGGTTTCATTATTTTTGATCGTGGTACCTTCTCGCGATCAAGTAGCCAGTTATAAAGCACTTAAAGAAAAAGTAGAATTCTTAGTGGGTCATGTTAATGGAAAATATGGTACTATTAACTATGTTCCTGTCCATTTTTATTATAGGAGTTTTCCATTGGATGATTTGTCCGCTTTCTATCGTATGTGTAAAATTGCCATGATTACACCTAAGCGAGACGGAATGAATTTAGTTTGTAAGGAATTTATTGCCAGCCGTGAAAATGAAGATGGCGTTTTAATCCTTAGTGAAATGGCGGGTGCTTCAAAAGAGCTTTCAGATGCTATTTTGGTTAACCCAAATGATGAAAATGAGATGGTGGAAGCCATTAAAAGAGCATTGGAAATGCCTTTGGCCGAGCAGAAACGCAGAATGAAAATCATGCAAGGCACTGTTAAAAAATATACCATCTTCCAATGGGTTGATTTATTCATGAATAACCTCAAAGACCTGAAAGAAAGACAGCAATCTATGGCCACCAAAAGGCTAGATAATGAATTAAAGAATTCCATTACTAAAGACTTTAAGAAAGCAAAGAATCCGATTATTTTCTTGGATTATGATGGCACTTTAATGCCTTTTAATGAAAATCCAGACGACTGTGCACCGGATGCAGAGCTATCCCAAATTCTACATCAATTAGCTGTTAAAGCAAAATTAGTGGTCATTAGCGGTAGAAAAGCCGCTACACTTGAAGAATGGTTAGATGAATTTAATATTGATTTAATAGCTGAACATGGTATAAAAACCAAAAGAGCTGGCGCTAAATGGGAAGTGAATGGAGATTTACAAGAGGATAGTTGGAAAAATGAAGCCAGAGATATTTTAGAGTTTTACATCCAAAGAACTCCAGGATCATTCTTAGAAGAAAAAGAGCATACGCTAGTTTGGCATTACAGAAAAGTGGAGAAAGGCTTAGGCGATTTGAGATCAAGTGAGTTATCGAGTCATTTGAAGCATTTTATGACCAATAAAGGATTGGATGTAATCGAAGGGGATCATGTAGTGGAAGTTAAACCATCCGTAATCAATAAAGGAAAAGCTGCAGTTGAAAGATTGAAAGGAGAAAAAACTGATTTTGTAATGGCTTTCGGAGATGATAGAACTGATGAAGATACTTTTGAGGCTCTTCCAAAAGATTCCTTAACCGTGAAAGTAGGCAGTGGATTTTCTTATGCTAAATATGCTGTTGAAAATAATGAGGAAGTAAGAGCGCTATTGCAGGATTTTGTGAATGAGTAAGATTAATATAAAATTTATTTTATCAGCATCTCTTATTCATCACTCCTATTGAAAGTGTTTTAACCTTCAAGTTTATATGAGATTTCAAAGGACATTCATTGCGAAAGTTGGGGTGAAAACACCCAAATGGGGGAGAGTACCTAGGTAAGCTCAGCTTTTTAATAAAAGTCAATGGCTTTATTTTCTAAAAGATCGAATTTCCCATTTTAATTGACTGATATTTCAATGAAGCTTGTAATTTTGCATTATGAACTATTTGCTCATAGAACAAGCCGACTTTAGAAATCAACTTAAACCATTCACTTTTACTCGACCAATTGCAGAAATTCGAGTAGGGATTTTAACCATTAGGGAGAAATGGGAAAAGCATTTAGATGCTTCATTATCTTACATTTCAACACCCGCTTTAAGTGAGAAATACCCTAAAAAAACTGAAGCTCAAAATATCTTAATAAACAGCTCTGTTTGCCCTAATTCTGAATTAGTAAGAGCGATTCAGTTGGGTGCTAGTTTGAAAAAAGATGGGATTTTAATTTCTGCCACTGCGACCGAAGAAGAAATAGGTTTTTTTGATCCTAAGCAAAAACTGGAAGAAGCTGCTGAATATGATGGTGAAATCACCTTGATCACTCAGAACTGGCATATTTTCCAAAAAAATGCAAGTGAAATCAGAAGTGATTTTGAATTGATAACTTCTGGAAGAAATTCACAGCATGTGAATGATCCACACACTACGGTTTACGGAGAGAAAAATATTTTTATAGAAGAAGGTACATCTATTAAAGCCGCTATTTTAAATGCTGAAAATGGTCCAATCTATATAGGAAAAAATGCTCAAATTCATGAAGGTGCTATAATAAAAGGTCCTTTTGCTATGCTAGATAATTCCCATGTAAATATGGGAGCTAAGATAAAGGGCGATTCTACCATTGGGCCTTATTGCAAAGTAGGTGGCGAAGTAAGCAATTCTGTTTTCTTTGCATATTCCAGCAAAGGACATGATGGCTTTATCGGGAACTCTGTAGTAGGCGAATGGTGCAATTTAGGCGCAGATACCAATACTTCTAATCTTAAAAATAATTATGCCAACGTAAAACTTTGGGATTATGCCAAAGGCGGTTTTAAAGATACGGGTTTGCAATTCTGCGGATTAATGATGGGTGATCATTCCAAATGCGGAATTAACACCATGTTCAACACAGGAACGGTTGTAGGAGTTTGCTCTAATGTTTTTGGAAGTGGATTCCCAAGAAACTTTATTCCTTCCTATGCTTGGGGAGGTGCTGCAGGCTTCAGCACATTCAATTTGAAAAAAGCATTTGAAGTAGCCGAAAGAGTGATGGAAAGAAGAGACAAGATTTTGGATGAAGTAGAACAAAAAATTCTGACTGAGCACTATGAGGAAAGTAAGCCTGATAGAATTTGGGAGAAAGACTAAAAGTGACAATAGTTGAGACCTGTCAGGTTTCAGAAACCTGACAGGTCTCTTTAAAATATTTATAAAATAAATCATACAAAATGAAAGTAGCAATAGGTGGCGATCATGCTGGATTTGAATACAAAAAACAATTAGTTGAATTTCTTGAAAAAGTAGGACATGAGGTAAAAGATTTTGGTTCAGATTCGGAGGCATCTGTGGATTATCCTGATCATGTGCACCCTTTGGCAGAAGCTGTTGAAAAGGGAGAGTTCGAATTAGGAATATTAATTTGCGGAAGTGCAAACGGAGTAGCTATGACGGCCAACAAGCATCAGGGAATCAGAGCAGGTATTGCTTGGGAAGATGAATTAGCGGCTCTAACTCGTCAGCACAATAATGCCAATGTCTTATGTATCCCTGCTCGTTTTATTGATTATGATAAAACATTATCTATTATAAAAACTTTCTTAGCGACTGAGTTTGAAGGTGGCAGACATGAAAGAAGAGTTGATAAGATTGGTTGTTAAATGGAAAAGAGCCTAATTTTCAAAAAAATTAGGCTCTTTCATGATCACCTCTTCAAAGAAGCCTTATTAAAAATATATTCTGGAATTTCGGGGTTGAATTGAATATCTAACACTATAAAATCAGTTCCTTCACCTTCCTTTAATACATCCTTATAATTCACATTTTTAGGATACCATCTCCCATCTATTTTTTCGATATTCTTCATTGTGATTTGCTTCAGAAGCTGTCCGCTTTTGGCATAAAGCTCTTCTTTTAAAGGAACAAATCTTTCTTGATCAACCCAGGTTTTGCGCTTTTGATAACTGGCATCTTCCACAGTAGCGTTAAGCTCTAAAACCCAGCATTTTCTATTATCCATAACTTCCTCTCCCGTAATTTGAGCATCATAAATTTCAGTAAGCTTTCGGTCTTCCATTAAATCTTCATAGGAAAGATCAGAGCCCATAACTGATTGTCTTAGCATGTGACCTGAAAGCTGAATGGTTCTGTCAGTGGAAGGATTATAAATCCATAGCTTATCTTCCAACTTTAGCATTTTGGTGCCTTTTTCACGATCTGGGGCTAGGTATTCTGTGAAAGCTTTTTCATTTCCCTCGGCATAGCCTTTAGATACCACTTCTCTGGTGTTCCTCCTCCCATGAATCACCATTTTGGATTCCGTTATAGTGGAATTGGAACTCATGTTTTCATCTACTTTCTGAAGAATTTCCTCAGCCGTGAATTGGCTTTGCCCTATCAAATTAAATGATACTAATAACATCAAAGCCAATATTTTCATGTAATTTCTCATACTTCTAATTCTTTAAATAAATGTGCAGTTTGTCTTTTGTAAATACCCAATCCTGAGAGCATATTCCCTAGAACCATAGCAAATACACCAGGAATAAATCCTATGTAAAATTGACTTGGAATCATTTTCGCTCTCAAAGTAGAAGGGATCATCATGCTTGATTGAGGCATTAAATCACTGATATCAACTCCTACTTCTTGCATATAATAGGTAGCTAATAGTCCCAGTATTGTTCCTATAATTGATCCCATACCTCCGATTAAAATTGCTTCAATAATTGATTTTCTGTAAATACTGCCTTTTGATTCTCCTAAAGCGAGCCTGATCCCGTATTCTTTATAGCGTCTTAATCCGCCCAATAAACCAGTATTCCATAGCACTACAGACATGGCGAATATTAATATGATCACTATGATTTGTGACATATAATTACTGTACGCCAACATATCACCCAGATTATTTTGCTGTTCTAAGCTGAACATTTCAGGAGCAAATTCATCCTCTGAAGAAGCATGCTTTTGATTAAATTCATTGGTAATTTCAAAAGCTTTTTCGCTTTCATATTGCCCACTTTCAAAATATCCTAGAATTTCTGTAGCGCCATTGTCCATATCCAACAAGACCTGCGCATCAGAAATATCCATGACCACGGCTCCTCGATCAAAACCTGCCGTTCCAAAATGCACTGTGCCTGAAACGATGAAATTCTGAAATGCCATGCTTCCGTACATAGTGGAGCCCACATAGGTAATTTCATCACCTATCTCAATATCTAATTTTTCAGAAAAATCGTGAGCAATTAAGACTTCTCCAATTTTACTGGGAATTTTTCCGCCTACCAAAGCCTGTTTAATATTCAATCTTTCTGCTTCTTGACTTTCCTTTGAAAAAAGTGAAATAGCCATAACGCTGGCTGGTCCCTGACCTTTTGTATTTCCTTTTTCATCGGCTATATCCAAAAGACCTCCAAACTTTATGCGCTTTACCCATTCCACACTAGAGTAAGATTTTTCTAAACTTTCTTGAAGTTGATCCACATCCAACAAAGCCAAGTCAATTGGTAATTGCTCTTTATTATCCGCATAAGATCGACTCATGATTTTCACATGACCGGTTTCAAATCTTGCATTTTGACGTATGATATCTTGAAAAACGCCTGCCAAATAACCGCTCAAAAACACTGTTAAAGTAACCCCTAAAGCCACAATGATGATAGGCAGAAGGCTGCGGTTTTTATCTCTTAATATTCCTTTCAAAATAAATTGTATCATTGGACTTTTCCTTTTAAAGCATCAACAGGATCCATTTTTGCTATCTTTCTGGAAGGTAAAAAGCTCACGATAGTGGCTGAAATTACCACCAAAGCTAGTGTACCCACCAAAAGACCAATACTAAAAGCAGGGTAAATTCGCTGAGCAATTGTTATCCCCATATCTTCTGGCGTTACATATTCGGGCATTCCGATTCCATTAGTGGCAAAATACCAGAAAACTGGTGTGCCAATTATGATTCCTACAACACTAGCCATTAAGCTGTACATACTACCTTCGATCGTGAATAATTTTACTACTTGCCAACGAGTCATGCCCAAAGCTATATAAGTCCCAATTTCTTTTTGTCGCCTGAAAATGGACAACACTTGAGTATCAAAAATCGCCAAAAGTGCGATGCCCAATAACAGCAAATACAAAATGGAACTACTGGCGCTTTTCATTTCAATTATTTCCTTAAGCTGGTTCAAAAGCTCTTCTTTTGAAATGAATTTCCAGCTTTCTATATCTTCATGTTGATAGTTTTCATTCGCAATAAAATAAGTAGCGTGTCCATTCAATTCCGTCATTTCCCAAAGCTTTTCAATTGGAATCCATATTTGACCTAAATCAACACCTGCTACATCCGTTTCAAAAATCTTTTTAATGGTGATTTCTGATGCATCAAAAGTTCCATTCTTATCTCGCCAACGCAGTAAAATCTGGTCTCCAATTTTAAGATTATTTGAATTAGCCATTCGCTGACCGATTAAAGCAGGAATTTCGGCTTCTGTTCCTTGAAATGCTTCGGTCGGAAGACTCAATGTTTTCTGGTGGGAATCTATTCCTTTCATCAGAATAGAAATCATTCTGCCTTCTGGATACAAAGAGGCTTGGCGAATTAAAATAGGAGATAGGTCTTCGCTTTTTGATAATGCCAATTTTCCATGAGCATCTGTTAAAGTAAACGGATCTAAAGGGTCATAATCTTGATGACGTAGCTGACCATTTCCATATTCCCATTTAATACTTTCCCTTTGTGCTTGCAGATTCCAGCCATCCAAATAACCATTAAAAAATATAATGACAATGAAAGTGAAAGCTAAAATCCCAACGTTCAGCCAGGTGCGCAATCCTGCACCTACTAAATTTCGATATGCCAGTTGAAATGCAAGCTTCATGACTGTTGGTTTTGAGCTGTTATAATTTCATCTTTTTCCACTTCCCCACCTTTTAGATGGATGATGCGGTTCAGATATTGCATTACCTTTTCATCATGAGTGGAAAATAAAAAAGTAGTACCGAGCTCTTCATTAAGCTTTTTCATGGTTTGGATAATGGCATGTGCATTGGTTGCATCCAAATTGGCTGTTGGTTCATCTGCCAACACGATCTTAGGTTCTTTCACCATTGCCCTGGCAATTGCTACTCTTTGACCTTCTCCACCTGAGAGCTTTGAAGGTTTTTTATCGGGTATATTTTCCAAACCCACCCATTCCAAAGCTTGCATGACTGCCTTTCTTCTTTCTTCCTTGCTTTTGTTTTGTAGGAGCAATGCAAATTCAACATTTTCAAAAACCGTATAAACAGGCAATAAATTATATACCTGAAATATAAAGCCCAAATGTAGATTCCTTAGCTGAGCAGATTCTTTATGACTCAATTCTGCCACATTTTTATCCATCACCCAAGCATTTCCGCTACTTGGCTGATCTAAAGAACCAATGATATTGAGCAAAGTAGTTTTACCAGAACCGCTGGGTCCAACTATTCCTGAAAATTCACTCTTCTCAAAATTGAGATTGATATTTTTCAAGGCAACAAATTCCCCTTCTCCTTCAGGAAATTTTTTGGTTACGTTTTCAAGTTTGATGATAGGTTCCATAAGCATTTTGTTTAATGATTTAAGACCAGCATAATGCGTACTCCTGGTCACTGAGAAATTATTGACTAATTCGTTCTGTTGAATTCCTTGAAATTCCGATGGATTATAATACCCCATTAAATAGCCTACAATTTTCTTGAACTGATGTTGATAATTTAGAAAAAAGGTAGTGCTTTCGGTTTCCCAGCTGTAATAAGCCAAACCACTTAAGCTATCAAAAAAGCCTAACGGGTAACTTAAACTAGTTGCCGTGATATTGGCATAGTTATCAGAAAAGTAATCATCACTATTTCCAAATAAAAGATGTTCTGTAATGACAGTAAGCCCATTACCTAAGCCGAAAGTATAATCAGCTCCGAGATTTATTAGATTTTGATTAGTCAAAGCACCAATATTTTCAGCTTTATGAATATAAGTAGATTCCAACCAAAGCCCGACTACCCAATCTAACTTTATATCTATTGCCCACCTGTTTTCAGCAATATTATTGAGTGCATTATCATTGAAGAACTCACTAGCATCTGCTTTTCTGTGGTGGTAAGTAAAACCAATCTCTCCTGTGAGTAATGGAAGTTGAACTCGCCCTCCAAATTCAGGGACTTTATCATTAGTTTCAATGGCATCAAAGCCTCTTCTTTTGCTATTTCCATATAAGCCCCACACCCAAACATTAGCATTTTTTTGAAAATAGTAATTACCCATAATTCCATAAACTCCATTGGTAAGAGCCAAAGGATCGCGTGGATCAATTTGATTGAACCATTGCAAAGGACGAAGCAAAGTCGCCACTCCAAAATCAAGCTTTTGCAATCCCGCTCTCAATTGGTAATTTTTTCCTGAGTAGCGAGCCCATAGTCGGTATGGGGCTAAATTCCCATCGGTTTGCACATCGTGAAAAGGATCGGAGAGCACAGAGCCACTGATATCTGCTGATGCCAGTATATCAAAACTCTTCCCTGAATCTAATACATGAGTGTAATTGATTTCAGGTATGTATCGTCCACCTGCAAATAAGTAATATTGATTATCGGGACTGTAATTACCAAATGCAGACACTTGCCCATCCCATGAAATCTGACTTTTCAGCAGAAAAGGAAAGAGAGTCAGCAATATGATAATTGTCCGTTTCATTGGCTATCTTTTGACAAAAACCCCATAGAAAAAGAAATTACTTAATTCCATAATGGCTTCATCCATGCTATTGAACATTTTTAGGAAATTTTCATCCTGCATTTTGGATTTTATTACTCCAAGCATCTCAATGATAAATTCAGGTTTCAAATCGGCTCTTACCCAACCCTCTTTCTTGGCTTTCTCAAAATCGGCTATTATTGCTTTGTATGATTTGAGCGTATGCTTGTGAATAAGTTCACTTAGTGCAGAGGCATCTTCTGTTAAGATCTCATTAATAAATTCTTTGCTTAAGTTTTTTGATTCTTGGTGCTTGAGGTGCAAAATCTCGTTGACTCTTTCGGGAAATGGTTTTTTCTCATCCATTATAGCCGAATATCTCCTTAAATTATCTTCTAAGATGGCTTCCAGGATTTCTTCTGCGGCATGTTCCTTATTTACAAAGCGTCTATAAAAGGTCATTTTACTCACACCTGCGTACTCGCAAATTTCCTCTACGGTTACTTTCTTTAAACCGTATTTCCAAAACAGATTCTTGGCGCTAGCTAATATCGCTTTTTGACTTTTCGTCATGTGCTTAAAATGTTACTAATTTATAATTATGTTACAATTATAGTAATATTTATTAAATACGTAACAATTTAAGAATGGTTTTTTATCCTGAAACTTTTATAGTTGATTGATTACTTCAGCAATAATTGTTTTGTCTATGCCTTTTTTAGAAAGAAAATATGCTTCTAATTCAGATTGACTAAGTTGATGGGTAGCTAATAAGCCTTTAATTATGGTTTTTAAATAATGCTGATTAGGTTGGTTAATCTCGTCAGACAAGTAATTCTCATTAGTAAAAGTAAAAATTGGTGCATCATCTTTTTCGCCTAAACATAACAAATTACCATACCAGCTATTTTCTTTTATGACTGAGGATTCTTGATTTTTAGCTCTTTCAAAATTTATATCAGTAGGTTTATGAGCATTGTTTTCTTGTTGAACCACTTCTATAAACTGCTGACGATTGATCAGATACATATTGCCAAGCGTTTCAGCCTTGTGGTTTTTATCAGGATTGATAAAACAAACACCGCCACCATTCCATACTTTTGCATTTTTAGCGAAGTATAATTCATGTGGTATTTCTATAGGTTTTTGGTCTAAGGGAGGAGTTTGGTCTTCACATCCATGATAAGTTCTAGTGGCACCCTCTGGCTTACCTCCTTGAATGTAGCACATAAATCTATCATAAGAGATATTGGAACCATAGCTCATGTACCAAATATAATCTGTCATCTTTAAATAAAGTCTTTATTAAAAAGTAATATTTTCAACCCAAAATCCAAAACAGAAGCATAACCATTAACATGGAACTTACGGACAATAAAATAGTTCCAATACTATAGCTTTTCAATGCTTGCTTAACACTCATGCCGCTAAATTCTTTTACTACCCAAAAGTATGAATCATTACTATGACTCACCATCATGGCCCCTGAACCAATGGCTAAAACCAAAAGAGAGGTTCCCGTTACGGTATCTAAGGTAGAACCAATTATGAGTGGTGCAATAATAGCACTGACAATAATCATGGCTGAAGTACTAGAACCCTGAGCTGTCTTAATGAAAAATGCCATCAAGTAGGCTATAATTAATATCATAAAGGGTTCTTGCGTTTGGATATTAATACTGTCAATCAGTAAATCGGAAAAGGCGCTTTCTTTAATGACTTGCCCATAAGATCCTCCTAAGCCAGTAATAACCAAAATAGGACCTGCTTGTAAAATGGCTTTTTTGATTAAGTCTGTTTTGAGTTCTGTTGACTTCTTCTTTAATAAATATAAGCCAATCAATACTCCAATGGCCAATGAAATAATGGGATTACCTATAGTTTCTAGTGCAATTAAAACCGAATTTTCTGAATCGATTATACCTAAAATACTACCGTTTGCAATGAGAATAATGGGTAAAATTAAAGGTAAAATAATGTTGGAAGATAGCTTTGAAGTACTGCTTTCATCTTTCTCATCTTCCATTTCAATATCTTCATTTAGTGTTTTCCTAGATATAAAACGAGCATATATACTCAGTATTAGAACCAAAAATAAGCTAATTACAATTCCCAATAAAAAAACTAGTCCAAGTTGGTCTGCTACCCCGAAATTCCCTATTACCGCCAACGGACCAGGAGTTGGAGGAATTAAGTTGTGTGCTATATATAATGAGGATGCAATGGTGACTGATGTGGAAATTCTGCTTACTTTAGCTTGCCCCGCTAGTGTTTTACTAAAATCAGAAAGGATAATATAAGCGACATCACAAAAAACAGGGATTCCAATTAAACCGCCCAGGGAGCTTAAAAGCAAAAAAGGCTTTTTTAATCCAAATACACGAATAAATAAATTGGAAAGATATTTTATCGATTGTAGTTCTTCTAATATCACTGCCAATACACATCCCAATAAAATCAGTATTCCGATATTGGCCAGCATATTACCAAAGCCAAAACTAATGACTTCAACAGATTGAATTACGGGAAAACCCAATCCAATTGCTGTTAAAAGCGCAACAGAAAAAAGCACAATGGCAGGGTGGAGTTTAAAACGTGCTGTTCCAAGGATAATCAAGATGATGGATAGCACAATCCAGAAAATAATGACATAAAAGTCTCCCATGTTTCTTAAATTGAATAGTGCCTATTAGGCAATTATGTGAGGCTCATTTGTATCTACTTGAATGTAAGAATCAAATAATAACACTTTGTATAATTTAATTTTAGATTTCATTTTGATGAATATAAAGAATAAATTTCAATTCCTATGAAGATTTTAATAGCTCCTGATAAGTTTAAGCATAGTATGTCTGCCCAAGACGTTTGCAAAATAATTGAGACTACCTTAAAAAAAGAATCTACTAATTTGAAAATTGAAAGTCTACCTATGGCAGATGGAGGAGAAGGAACATCTGAAATTTTAGCATTACAAGCTAATGCAAAACCAGTTACTGCTAAAGTGTACGACCCACTTATGCGAAATATAGAAGCTCAATATTTCATTAAAGGTAATACCGCATTTATTGAAATGGCTTCTGCTTCTGGTTTACAATTATTAAAGTCTGATGAGCAAAATGTATTAAAAACCACTTCTTTTGGAACAGGAGAATTAATCAAAGATGCCCTAAATAAAGGATGTGACAAGATCATTTTATGTATAGGGGGTAGTGCTACAAACGATGGGGGTGTAGGCATGGCATCCGCTTTAGGTTTTCAATTTTTAAATAATGAAGGAGAACAATTCCTTCCAACTGCCGAAAATCTACACCAAATCAAATCAATTAAATTACCAGAAGATAACTTATTGAAGGGTAGTAAAGTTTCTGTTTTAACGGATGTGAACAATCCACTAACAGGAAAAAATGGAGCTAGTTATCAATATGCAATTCAAAAAGGAGCTTTAAAAAAAGATTTAGAATTTTTGGATCAAGGAATGATGCATCTAAAGGATTTAATTTTCCAGCAATTTAATTTCAATATTGATCAATATCCTGGGGCGGGTGCTTCTGGAGGAATGGGAGGAGGCGCCACTTTTTTTCTAAATGCAGATTTGTATTCTGGCATTGAATTTATTGCAGATGCACTCAATTTAGATAATAAGGTGAAGAATGCAGACCTTGTGATTTCTGGAGAAGGCAAATTGGATACACAATCTTTTCAAGGCAAAGTAGTTTCTGGAGTTTTAAATTCTTGTCATAAAAACCATAAGCCCTTATTTTTAGTGGTTGGTTATAATAGTTTCAAAAATGAATTTCCAAAAGAAATTAAAGGGGTTTACAGTTTGACAGATTTAGCTAAAAGTCAAGAAGAAGCTATTAAAGCACCTGAAAAATGGTTAGTAGAAGCCACTCAAATATTATATGAAGATTCTATTTCACTACTGTTTTGACCTTCGTCCCAGATTTTTTTTGACTGTTTGGCATAAAATTCAAACCAAAAGTATAGGCTAAAGACAGGGAAACGATTTGATAATTTCCTCTTAGGTCATCTTCATACGTAAGGTCACCCACTTCTGTAGAGTACTTCCCGCCTAAAAAGGTTTGACAGAAATAATATCTTGCTTCTATCACAAAATAATTATCTCCTACGGATGGAAGCGTGAGCCCAGTACCGAATATAAAGCCATATTGAAATCTGTTCAGTTCATTGGGATCATTCGATTGATTTGTATCTCGATTGAAATCAATTTTATAAGAAGCGGAGAGATTTTCAGTATCATTTGTGATGCTTGTTTCACCTCGACCATTAAGCCAATAGCTTATCTGACCACCAACATTAAAGAAGTATTCGAACTTTCCAATCATTTTATTTTTTGCTGGGAAGCTTATTTCGAATAATATAGGAGCATCAAGATGATAATTATTGAATTTCGTTTCAATAGTTGAATCCATTACGGATCGTGTTTTCTTTACGTAATTCAATTCTCCATGGAGGCTGATGAAATCGGTTACCTTAAACTTATACATAAAGCCACCACCGAAACCTATTGGACTTCCATTTGATTGTGGTACACCTTGTAAGTTTTTACCTGCTGTATAGTTGGCAACATTAATGCTAGCGCGAGGACCAATATAAAATTGAGTACCGCCAGCATTGTACTGTGCAATTGCAACAGAGGAATAAATTAAGATGAAAAAGAATAAAATTTTAAACCTCATCGCTAAATTTTTTCGATAGTCGAAAGTTGACTCAAAGATATCATTTACTTTAATATCTTAAGTTAAAATTATCAAGGAGATAATACATGAATAAGTATGCTTAATTTCATTTAATAAGTATGATAAAATATAATTTCTGAATACGAGAATAAATTAATAAAACTCCTTAACCTCTATAATTGAAGTTTATTGAATGTTTTCTCTATGAGAAAAAGTTAGGGATATAATTTCCTTTTTAATAAATGCAATGGTTAATCTCTGTAATTATTACTTGATATTTAATTTTGAGTTTTCATTCAATTCATACATCAAAAGATGAATTTTGTAATAATTGTCATTGTACAATGTTAGATTCACCTCTTCATAAAAGATAAAATCGATCTTTTTTCTTTCTACATCCTATTATAGAATCAATTTATCGAATACTGCCTATTTGCTTTAAGTATCTAATAACTAGTAAAGTCTGTAGTTTGTAATATTTCATATTAGTTTACAGTTTAAGGGACTAAGTGATCAGTTAAATTTGTTGTAACATATGTTTTAGAGTTTTATAATTCTAAAACGATTAACTGTAGCCATTAATTAATGAGATCACTTTTAACGTTTATTCTTTTACTTTTTTCGATAGCCGGACTTTTTGCTGTAAATCCAGATCGTTTAGAGGTTGTTGTTCTATCAGATAATAATCTGTGTGATGATGATCTCAGTCCAACTGGATCCGCTTATGCAGTAATTATAGAAGATAACGGGAATGAAGATTCAAACTTAAAAGATTATACAATTAATTGGTATCAAGGAACTACTACATCTGGTACTCCAATATCTGTAGGTGCCTCTTATGATCAAATGGCTGATGGGACTTACACCGTCCAGGCTATTCATGATAAATCCACTTTCACTGACGAAGTAACCATTACTATAAACAATACAGAAGTTGGCCCAGATGCATATGTTAAGGAAATTAGAAATGCAAAAAATTGCAAAGAAAACGATGGTAGAGCTAGAGTTAGGGTAAGGGCTGATTTTCCTTCTGAAGGCCCCGATCATAGCCATGATGATCTTAAAGACTGTAAACATGGTATCTGTTGGAATTTTGTTTGGTATGAGGGTAATAATCCATTTATTGGAGATGTAGTAGCTGTTGGTGCTGATGCCAATAATCTTAAACCAGGCACTTATGCTGTAGTAGTTACCAATGAGTCAACTGGATGTCAGACAGTTGTAAGTTTATCAGTAGGGTTGGATGCGGAAGTACCGGTTGTAGATGGAAATGTGGTAGCTAATATAACGGATTGTGAAGATCCTACAGCAGGGGCTCTAACAGCATTTGTACAAGGGGAGAATAATAATAAATTTGAATTTGATTGGTTTATAGGTGGCTTTGTAAAAGACGCACCTGATTTTAATAATATGGCAACAATTACGGGGCTTACTGCCGGAAGTTATACTGTTGTTGCTAAAGAAAAAAGTTCAGGTTGTTCTGGGAATCCCTTAACCTTAACTGTAGAAGATTTAACTTCCATACCCGATGTTTTAGTCAATTTAGATCAAGAGCAAACCTCTTGTGATCCAGCTAACCCAAATGGGGCAGTTTCAGCTACAGCTGATGGAACTACCTCTGGTTATGATTTTGAATGGTTTGAAGGGCAAAATACACTAGATGCGAATTTAATTGGTACTACTGCTTCCTTGACTAACTTAGCGACTGGTTTTTACACAGTTCGAGCAACCAATATCTCAGATCCTAATTCTCAGAATTGTTCTTCAACTGCTGAAATTGAAGTGACTGAAACATTAACTTTCCCAACTAACATAAATGGAAACATAACGGATCAAACATTTTGTATTAATCCAAACGGTTCCATTTCTGCTAATGTAGATGGGGCAACTTCAGGTTATAATTTTTATTGGTTTGATGGAAATATAGCAAGCCCTGATATTAATAACCCTGATTTTACAGGAACAAGCTACAATAGTTTATTAGCAGGTGATTATACATTGGTAGTGCAGAATAATACTACTTTGTGTACTTCTGACCCAGAGGTATTTACTGTAGCAGATCAGACCTCAACCCCTGTTATTGCCCTTGCTTCCTCTTCAGAATTAACTTCTTGTAATAGTCCTAATGGAGCAATTTCTGTAACAGCAGAGGGAGGAACTAGTGGTTTTGATTTTCAATGGTTTAATGGTTCTAGTACGGCTGCATCTGATGAAATCACTCCATCACCAGGTGCAAGTATTAGTGGATTAAATGCTGGTACTTATACTGTTTTAGCAACAGATCAAACTACTGGTTGTTCAGAAACTTATGAGCATACAGTTTTAGATAACCGTGTTACACCAGTGCCCACTACTACTATTACAGATCAAACACAATGTGATCCTTTAAATGGTGAGATTCAAGCATCTGTTGGTGGAACCACAGCGGGTTATAATTTTTATTGGTTTGATGGAAATATTGCCGCACCAGATATATCTAGTCCAGACAGAACTGGTGCCACAATCAGTGGCTTAGTAGCTGGAAATTATACTTTAGTTGTGGAGGATGATGCTTCGAAATGCTTATCTTCTACTCAAGTTTTAACAGTAGAGGATTTAACTCCTACAATTTCAGGGGCAATTTCTTTAGTAGCATCACAGACATCATGTGATACTACCGCACCAAATGGTGAACTAAGTGTAACAGCTAATGGAGGCACTTCCTATACTTATGAATGGTTCGTTGGCAGTGATGCAACAGGAAGTAGCTTTGCAAGTGGCATCTCAGTTTCTGGATTATCAGCGCAAACCTATACGGTTTTAATTACTGATGCTAGCGGATGTACTGATGAAGTGAGTTATGACTTACCAGAAGAGATTAAAAAGCCATTAATTGACATTGACCCCACTACTGACATAATAGCGAATACGGTTTGTGACCCATCTTTAACCAATCCTGCTATCACTTATAGCGGAGCGATACAATCAGCGGTGACTTATGATGGAACAGCCATTACTTTATCAGATTATCGATTTGACTGGTATACTGGAACGGACACGAGCGTGGCACCTGTATTTACAGGAACAGGAGAAGATTCCTATACAAATATAGCAGATGGTACCTATACCTTGGTAGTAACCAGAATAACAGCAGGGCTAGGTTTCGATTGTTCATCAGATCCGGTAACGGTAGTAGTCCCAAATGAAAGAGAATCACCGGTTGGAACAATATCTTTAGACTTTGCACAGAGCTCTTGTGATCCTGCACAACCAAATGGTCAATTAACGGCTTCAGCCTTAACGGGCGGTTCAGCATCAGCAGAAGGTTATACTTATGAATGGTTTGTAGGGGGAGATACGAGCGCACCATTTGATCCTGCAACAGACGGCACCATATCCGGAACGGATGGGGAAGAGATTAGTGAATTAAGTGCCCAGACCTATACCCTATTAGTTACCGATTTAAGCAGTGGTTGTCAAGATGAAGTAAGTTATGCATTACCAGAAGAGATTAAAAAGCCGGTAATTGACATTGACCCCACTAATGACATTACAGCGAATACGGTATGTGACCCTTTTTTAACCAATCCTACTATCACTTATAGCGGAGCGATACAATCAGCAGTAACCTATGATGGAGCAGCCATCACCTTATCAGATTATCGATTTGATTGGTATACTGGAACGGACACGAGCGTGGCACCTGTATTTACAGGAACAGGAGAAGATTCCTATACAAATATAGCAGATGGTACCTATACCTTGGTAGTAACCAGAATAACAGCAGGGCCAGGTTTCGATTGTTCATCAGATCCGGTAACGGTAGTAGTCCCAAATGAAAGAGAATCACCGGTTGGAACAATATCTTTAGACTTTGCACAGAGCTCTTGTGATCCTGCACAACCAAATGGTCAATTAACGGCTTCAGCCTTAACGGGCGGTTCAGCTTCAGCCGCAGGTTATACCTATGAATGGTTTGTGGGAGGAGATACGAGCACGCCATTTGATCCTGCAACAGACGGGACCATATCCGGAACGGATGGGGAAGAGATTAGTGAATTAAGTGCCCAGACCTATACCCTATTAGTTACCGATTTAAGCAGTGGTTGTCAAGATGAAGTAAGTTATGCATTGCCAGAAGAGATTAAAAAGCCGGTAATTGACATTGACCCCACTAATGACATTACAGCGAATACGGTATGTGACCCTTCTTTAACCAATCCTACTATCACTTATAGCGGAGCGATACAATCAGCGGTGACCTATGACGGAGCAGCCATTACTTTATCAGATTATCGATTTGATTGGTATACTGGAACAGATACCAGCTTACCAGTGGCCTTTAGTGGATTGGGAGCTGACAACTACACAGATTTAGCTCCAGGAGATTATACACTTATAGTGACTAAAGAAGCAACTGGACCTGGTCAGTTTTGTAGTTCGGAAGCTATTACCGTAACAGTACCCAATGATATTACTACTCCAACAGCTTCTATCAATAAGGATGCATTACAAACTTCTTGCGGTAGTCCTAATGGGCAGCTTACCACCTCAGCTTTAACAGGCGGAGCAGCTTCAGCCGCAGGTTATACTTATGAATGGTTTGTAGGTACTGATACTAGCACTCCATTTAATAATGGCGTTGATGGAGATGTTATTGGTGGAGACGGAGAAACAATACAAAATATTGATGCTGGTGATTATGCAGTAAGAGTTACAGATTTAGCAAGCGGCTGTCAAACTGTTCAAAATATTTATTTGGATGAAAATATAATCGATCCAGTTGTAGAGGCAACTGTAACCACTCCTTTTGTCGATTGTAATACCGATGTAGAGATAACACCCAACATTACTTCAGCTAATGCGGCACCAAATGGACATGATTTTACTTGGTATGAAGGTCAATTTGCATCAGGTGCAAGTTTAGTTACTACTACAGATGATGGTGCCAGTCCTGTTTTAAGTGAACCTAACACTGGGGTTGCGATCTATTCTGGCTATTATACAGTGGTGGCAACAGATCGATATACTGGCTGTGTTTCTGATCCATTTACTATTTTTGTTGATAGGCCAATTCCACAATTTAATGTAGCTGCTCAAATTTATTTAAAGCCAGCACAATGTACTGACAATGATGGTATTATTACAGCTTTTGTAGATTCTAATAACAATGGAGTTGTTGATGCAGGTGAGGCGGATTATAGTGATTGGACTTTCGAATGGTATCAGGGCAGTCCAATAGATGCTAATTCTAACTTTTATACTAATCCTGAAGCTACATTCTTAGCAAGCGCTTTAGAAGTAGATCCTAATAACGTTAATTCTGGAGGGGTCCCGCCACCAAGTGAAACAAGTCCTCCCCCAGTATTTGCAGAGGAAGCTGCCAATCCAAATGCAGGTGCAACAATATACAGTAGAATTACTAATAGATACACTGTGGTTGTAACTGATAAAAGTACTGGCTGTAAAGAATTTTTAGTTGTAGATTTACCATATGTTGATGGTGCTGAAGTTACAGTAGCTAAAATGGATGTTGATAATTCTACAAATTGTTCAACACCAAATGGTAGACTAGAAGTTTTAGATCTTAATAATATTGCAAGTGGGCAAGATTTTGATGATTATATTTATAATTGGTATGATGGTACAAATGAGGCTGTAGCAAATATCATTACTGATGGAGGAGGAAATGATATCGAAACTGCTGTTTTAGATCAAATCAATGGTACCCCAGGTTTAACACCTGGTTATTATACAGTTGTGCCTATTGAGACCTTTGGTTCTAAATGTAGGCTTACTCCTCACACAGTGTTTTTAGATTCTGCAGCTCGACAGCCAGAGCTAGATGCAGCTATTACACCTAACACAAGCTGTGTTGGAAATGGAGAAATTACAATTACCCCTTCAAAAGGAGCAGGAGATACTACACAAGTAACCACCTATTCATACTCATGGAGTTCAGGTGAAACCACCGCTACTATAAGCGATAAATTGCCGGGAGATTACACTGTAACCGTTACTGATGATGATACAGATTGCTTTGTGACCAAAACTTATACTATTCGAGATGAAAGAGTAACCCCTGAAATATCCAACATTATAGCCACACCACAATTTTATTGCAATGCAAATGGTACGCTAAGGATACTTGATACTGACATCACCCCAGGAATTATCAGTGAATACGATTTTACTGTATATCTAAATGGAACTAATGCGGGTAATATTATAACTCCTACTCAAAATGCAGTAGCAGGCGGAGTTGAATTTACGGATTTAGGGGCCGGGACTTATTATGTGTCCGCAACTAGAAATGTTGCCGGAGCAGATGCAGAAGGCTGTACTAGTGCATTTATTCAAGAAGTGGTGGCTGATGAGTTAGATCCAGTAGTACTAAATTTAAGTCAAGAAGCGAATACTGCATGTGATCCAACTACAAATTCAGATGCTTCTATTGAATTAACAATGTCCACGCCTTCATCAGATGGTAGTATTTCTGGTGCAAATTATAATATTACAGTCGATAATCAGCCAGGAGCAACCTTGTCAAATCAAACTGGGATAACTAGTCCATTTGTATTTGGTGCGGATGCTCCAGGCAACGGTGAAAATGTGTTACCAGGTTCTTATACTTTCACAATTGAAAATACTGTTTCAGGATGTGTAACCACAAGAAGTATAACGGTAGAGGATAATCCAGAGCCAATAATCTTTAGCCGATCAGATTTAAATGTAAGAGGAGCAGAATATTGTGTGCCTAGCGGAAGAATAGAAGTAAATAACATAGGGCCGGCAGCCGTATCAGATTACACATTTACTTGGTATGAGGGAAAAGCGAACTATGATAGCAATACTCCAATAGGCGGGGTAAACGGCCCACTATTAGATAGCATGACATATGCCAATATAGGAGCGGGAGTTTATTATGTAGTGGCTACAAGAGATGCAGCCACGGATCCAGGTTCAGGCTGTAGTTCAGTAGGGGTCAGGGTTGAGATTCCAGATGCTCAGGTAGAGCCGACATTAGCATTAAGCCAGACAGTAAATACGGCCTGCGATGCGGATCCTAATTCAGATGCAACCATAACGGTGAACATGTCCACACCTTCGGGCTATTTACCAATATCGTCCTCTAATTATGACATTACATTTACGAGCAAACCGGCAGGGGCAACGGTAGCAGATGTAACGGATGTGGCCAGTCCCTATACTTTCACTTCTGCACCAGGAGATTTAATATTACCAGGAAGTTATACAGTAGAACTATTCAACAGAGAGTCCGAATGTATCACTACCCGATCAATTACGGTAGAGGACAATCCAGAGCCAATAGTTTTTAGCCGCTCAGATTTAAATGTAAGAGGAGCAGAATATTGTGTGCCAAGCGGAAGAATAGAAGTAAATAACATAGGGCCGACAGCCGTATCAGATTACACATTTACCTGGTATGAGGGAAAAGCGAACTATGATAGTAATACGCCAATAGGCGGGGTAAACGGCCCACTATTAGATAGCATGACATATGCCCATATAGGAGCGGGAGTTTATTATGTAGTGGCTACAAGAGATGCAGCCACGGATCCAGGTTCAGGCTGTAGTTCAGTAGGGGTCAGGGTTGAAATCCCAGATGCTCAGGTAGAGCCGACATTAGCTTTAAGCCAGACAGTAAATACGGCCTGCGATGCGGATCCTAATTCAGATGCAACCATAACGGTGAACATGTCCACACCTTCGGGCTATTTACCAATATCCTCCTCTAATTATGACATTACATTTACGAGCAAACCGGCAGGGGCAACGGTAGCAGATGTAACGGATGTGGCCAGTCCCTATACTTTCACTTCTGCACCAGGAGATTTAATATTACCAGGAAGTTATACAATAGAAGTATTCAACAGAGAGTCTGAATGTATCACCACCCGCAGCATCACGGTAGAGGACAATCCAGAGCCAATAATCTTTAGCCGATCAGATTTAAATGTAAGAGGAGCAGAATATTGTGTGCCAAGCGGAAGAATAGAAGTAAATAACATAGGGCCAGCAGCCGTATCAGATTACACATTTACCTGGTATGAGGGAAAAGCGAACTATGATAGTAATACGCCAATAGGCGGGGTAAACGGCCCACTATTAGATAGCATGACATATGCCCATATAGGAGCGGGAGTTTATTATGTAGTGGCTACAAGAGATGCAGCCACGGATCCAGGTTCAGGCTGTAGTTCAGTAGGGGTCAGGGTTGAAATCCCAGATGCTCAGGTAGAGCCGACATTAGCTTTAAGCCAGACAGTAAATACGGCCTGTGATGCGGATCCTAATTCAGATGCAACCATAACGGTGAACATGTCCACACCTTCGGGCTATTTACCAATATCGTCCTCTAATTATGACATTACATTTACGAGCAAACCGGCAGGGGCAACGGTAGCAGATGTAACGGATGTGGCCAGTCCCTATACTTTCACCTCTGCTCCGGGAGACTTGATTCTACCAGGAAGTTATACAATAGAATTATTCAACAGAGAGTCTGAATGTATCACTACCCGATCAATCACAGTAGAGGATAATCCCGAACCGATAGTATTAAGAAGATCCGATTTTACAGTTGTAAATTCTACTAACTGTTCTCCAAGTGGGAGTATAGAAGTTAATAATATTGCGCCAAATACTCCTGCTGGTGTAAATGACTATATTTTCACCTGGTATGATGGTGAAACAGACTATACTAATAATAATCCGATTTCAGGGGTTTCAGGTTCAATATTAGATAATACAAATTATGCTACTATTCATCCAGGAGTATATTATGTGTTGGCTACAAGAAATGTAGGGGTTAATCCAGGCTCAAGCTGTATTTCAAATGCAGTAAGAGTAGAAATTTTGGATGTAGCTGTTCGTCCTGACATTGTAATAGTAGAAAATGATCCGAACTCAAGTTGTGACCCTACGAATCCTAATGGAAGCATGAGTGCTTCAGTAAATGGCGAAACTCTAACGGATTACACTTTTGAGTGGTTTACAGGTTTAAATAATACAACTAATGCAGTTGATGCTTCTTTAATTTCTGGCGCTGCCGGAGAAACAGTAAGCGGATTGGCTGCTGGTAATTATACTGTAAGAGTTACGGATAATACTGCACCGGGTGAAGCTTGTTCAAGTATCAAATCTTTTTACTTAAGTGAAGATTTAACAATAAGTGTGGCTAAAAATGTAACATTTGATATCACTTTTCAATCTGATTGTTTTGATTCAGGTAGTATTACCGTAGCTTCATTAAATCCTGGGGCACCTTCTGATTTTACTTATGAATGGTATTATGAAAGTTATGATGGCAATGGTTTGATTAGCGGAGAAACGACTGCCTCTCTTACGGGAAGACCTGCTGGTAGCTATTATGTTATCATCACAAATTCAGCAACTAGTTGTGTAACTGATAACCCGATTGAAGTTGAGATTCCTTTTACTGCAAGTAGTCCTGCTATTGAACTGACAGATGCTAAACCTAATACGGATTGTAATCCTGTTACCCCTGATGGATTTTTAGAAGTAGCCGCTGATGGTGGTCAAACTTCAGACTATACTTTCACTTGGTATGAAGGTGGTTTACCAATTGCGTCAGATGCAAACTTAATTGGCAATGCAAATAGGTTAAATGAGTTGGATAGTGGTTATTATTCTGTCATTGTATATAGTGCTGTTACAAATTGTTCAGATACTGCACAATTCTATGTAGAATTTTTACCTGAATTGCCTAAAATCTCCTTGTCAACATCTCCCGTTACAAATTGCGGTAGCCCGAATGGAAGTGCCTATGCACAAATCTATAATCTTGATGGAAATTTTGAGTTTAACTGGTATATAGGGACATCCATAAAAAATCAACCTGATTTTACTGGGCCATGGCAAAGAGATTTGCCAGTTGGTGAATATATAGTGGAAGCAATTGATTTAGATGCACCAGATTGTGTATCAGATCCAGTTAGCTTCACTATAACAGAACGGATAGAAGAACCTCAGTTAAAATTGAATCAGATTAGTCCTAATACTTATTGTGATCCTGAAAAAGTAAATGGAGTAGCTGAAGCTATCCTTTATTATGTAGATGAAGATGACCCAACTGACTCTGTATTTGTCACATCCAATTTTGAAGTGCTTTGGTATAGAACAGCTTCTTTACCAGATTCTACTGCAGAATTTAACGGCAGAAAAAATTCAGAACTTTCAGCTGCTGAGTATACTGTTACTTACAGAAACGTAACAACTAATTGTTTATGGGAAGAAAATATTGTTATCACAGAGGACCTGACCGTAATTCCTCCTCCAGAAGTGGAAATCACAGAAATGTTTGATAGTTGTGAAGAGCCAAATGGGGCAGCAGAAATTTCTGCTTCAGATCTCAATCCTAATTACATTTATAAATGGTATTTAAATGAAATAAGTGATATAGCTGATTTTGAAACTACTGAAGTGGCTGAGTTAGAAATAGGGAATTATTTAGTTACTGCTACGGATACCGTTTCAGGTTGTATATCAGAACCAAGAGAGGTTGAAATTACTGATAATAGAAAAGCACCCATAATCAATCTTACTTTAGAGCCTGAGAATTGCGGTGATTATAATGGTGTTGCAAGCATTTCTATCAATTCTGACTATGAATATCGCGCAATTGAATGGGAAACACCTTATGGAACGGCCTTTGGAGAATCTTTTGATGAATTTACAGCAGGCGATTATAGTGTTACCGTCATAGGGAGTAATGGATGTGCCTATACAGAAGAATTTACCATCACCTCTGAAATAAATGTTTATAATGGGGTTTCACCTAATAATGATGGGGAAAATGATACATGGGAAATTGGGTGTATTGAAAACTTTCAACAAAATAAAGTTGAAATCTATAATAGAGCAGGGGCTTTAGTTTTCGCTGCTCAAAATTATGGTAATAACTCAAATGCCTTCGAAGGGCTTGGGAACAGAGGAGTATATGCTGGAGAAAAGAAACTTCCAGATGGAACTTACTTCTATATTATTGATAAGGGGGATGGTTCAGAAGTAGTAAAAGGATATTTAGAATTGTTTAGATGAGAATATTATTTTTTATCATACCGCTTTTTTTATGTGCTTTGACCAGCTTTGGTCAGCAAACGGGAGTATTGTCTCAATATCGTTACAATCAGCTTGTAATTAATCCTGCCTATGCTGGTCATAAAAATGATCTGACGCTAAACTTGCTACACAGAAACCAATGGGTGAATTTAGAAGGGGCGCCAGTAACTAATATTGCTTCTATCCATACTGGAATTAAGGATAAACATTCTGGATTTGGAATCACCTTTATTGATGAATCCATTGGTGTGCACGAAAGCTTTGCTTTATATGGTGTTTATTCTTTTAAGATACAATTTGAAACTGGCGTATTGGCTGCAGGTATTCAGGGAGGTGTGAATCAATTGAATTCTAATTTTGATGAGTTAAATCTTCAAAGCCAAACAGATGTGGTCTTTTCCACCTTTCAAAATACTTTAAACCCTAATTTCGGACTAGGGCTTTTTTACAGTAACAAAAAAGGCTTTGTAGGTTTATCTTCTCCTTATGTAGTAGAGAATCGAGTTTTAAGAACTGGAAATGGGCTGGCTGAGGCTAAAGAATCTAGATATTACTTTTTAAATGGAGGTTATTTATTTCCTATAAATAAAGATTTCATTTTTTATCCTTCTGCCATGATAAGGGTACAAGAAAATGCCCCTATGGGATTCGATATTAATGCAAATGCAATTCTTCAAGATGTATTAAATGTAGGGATGTCTTATAGAAGTAATGATGCTATATCATTAATGTGTTCGCTTACAGTTAATGAGAATTTTACATTTGGCTATGCATATGATTATACCATTTCAAATCTTAGTAATTATACCAATGACACCCATGAGCTAATGCTAATCTATAGGATCAATCTGCATAAAGAAAAGTGTTTTACATATTTCTAAAAGAAAATTAATCTGTTCATATATAAAACCATTGATCGAAAGCAGATTAGTGATTATTTATAATAACTTGAAAACCTGCTAACCTATCTCACCACTCTCCTGATTTCTTTTCTATAATCTGAAGGACTTTTGCCAGTAACCTCTTTAAACTGTCTGTTGAAGTGTGAAATATTGTTAAAACCACATGCGTAACAGATATCTGTTATATTTAAATTTCCTTCAGAAAGTAATTTTGAAGCATGTACTATCCTATGTTCGTTAACAAAATGCGTAAAAGTCTTATTAGAGATTCTTTTAAAATATCTGCAGAAAGCAGGAACAGTCATGGCCGCTTCTGCTGAAATTTCCTCTAAGGATATATTTCTCTTAAAATTATCCCTCACATAATCATATATTAAATTAACCCTTTGCTGATCTACTGCTTTAGCTTCAATCGAAACTGCTTCAGAATTGAGCAAATAGTAATCTTTAATCTCAGATAGTTCTTTTAGTATCTGAATTAAACCTACTAATCGATCAAAAGGAGGCTTATCTACCAATTCCTCTATTTTATTTCCAATCCTTTTTTTAGTATCCCCAGTGAAAACTATTCCAAGCTTAGCATTTTCTATGAGTTGTTTTATCGGTTGAATTTCTGGAAGATTCAAAAATACTGAACCAGGAAAATCCTCTTTCATTTGAATAATGGTTTCGGATTCGTTTCCTGTGAGCCTATCTGTAAAACCGTAGTGGGGTAAGTTAGAGCCAATCAACATTAAATCACCATCCTGATAATAGGATATATGATTTCCTATATGTCTTTTTCCATTTCCACCTTTAACGAATACTAATTCAATTTCAGGGTGAAAATGCCAAAATGGTTCTTTATTTGGTTTCGATTGCTCAAATTTCTTGATTAATACTGAACTTCCGAAGGTAGGTTCAATTTGTTCGAGTGTTGGCTTATAAAACTGCATAATGAGAGTTTAAACGCTTGAATCTAAATTTTGTTATTGAATTTTACCTCTTAATAACAATTAGATAACACAGCATGGTTAATATAGTATTGATATTGGAAAATCTTAACATAGTTGCTTGCAAAAAAGTGCCCTACATTTGTAATGTACTTAAAAGAAAAAGCTTATGAAAAATTTAAACATTCAAAAAACGGTATTTGCATTCGTATTGATAGCACTACCTTTAATGAGCTTTGCAGATGGATTCCCATTTGTGAAATTAACAAGCAAGGAAAACAAGATGATTACCTTAAGGGTAGGTTCAGCACAGTCTGATATGACTAATATAAGATTAAAAAATCAATTTGGTCAGGTTGTTTACAGTGAGACTGTAGAAAATGTAAATGGTATTTTGAAAAACTTTGATTTAAGACATTTAGAATCGGGTCAATACAAAATAGAACTTGAAAATGCATTGAATATCGAAGTATTGCCTATTACAATTACTTGGGATTCTGTAAGGGTTGCAAATGACCAATTTACTACCATACACAAACCATTTATCAATTTAAAAGAAAATGGCACGGTAGATTTCAATTATTTGAATTTAAATGCTGCATCAACTTCAGTATTGATTACCAATGATAAAGGTAATGTGATTTACAAAGAAGATTTAGGTAGCAATTCAGATATTGAAAAGCGATATGATATTTCTTCTTTAGAAAAAGGAAATTATCAATTCATAGTTCAAAGTGGCGATAGGAACTTTAAACATAGTATCGCCCTCTAAATTTGTATTCAATTAGTCGTTTCCATAGTAGGGCTCGCCATTGGAGAATGGCGGGCTTTTTTTATGCTCTTTTTAGGATAGAAACTTTTCCAAAGTTTTAAACTTTGAAAAAGATGGAATCAAAAGAATTATGCCATTTCTTTAGGCTGAGTTTCTTTAACCTTTATTCTTTTCACTCCACCATAAATAAATACTGTGGCAACAGCCATCATCACATGGCTTAAAGATAAGTAATTAAACCACCTATGAATACTAAATTCTGTTGCAAACACTAGAGCTGAAAGTGCAGCAAATCCAATTCCTGCCATTATATATTGAGTAGCTTTATTTTTAGTTTTAAGGAAGAGCAAGACTTCAATAGTGAAAACGACAAACATTAAGCCGTAGCCAGAATGGAGTTGTACATAAAAGAAATCTAATGTAAATAATACCAATCCTAAAAAGATCAGAAACTCAACTATATTTACTACCCCTAAAATCTTTACATATTTTTTATTTAGGACTATCCGCGTATGCTCTATTGCACCTCTTTCAATTAGCATAATGGCAAACATACTGATTATCCAACCCACTAATTTCCATGTTTTAGTGAATTCATAATAAAAAGCATGACCTATAATACCGCCAAAGGTAGTTGCCAGTCCCATCACTAGGAAATAATATTTGAAGTAGGTGAAAACTTGCCCTTTTCGAGGGGATACCGTCATTTTATAAAAATATAAAAAACATAAAAAGCTAACTAATAAATCGGTAAGAGTTACCATTGGCTCATCTATGCGAACACCAAATAATTCAATTTGAACAATATTATCCATATACTATCTATCGAAAAAGTTAAAAAAGGGTTACTCAAGTTACCTATATAACTTTTAGCCAATGTTTTTATTTTATAGAAAGTAATAAAGCGGAAGCTTTACGTTATCCGCTAAACTTTATAATTTGCTTCAAAAATATAAATGGTAAACCAGTCTGAAAATCCTTTTATGGGCAATGCCTCCTCCATTTATCAAAGCAAAGCGGCTTTGAAATGGATAGCATTAGCATTTTCACTTATAATTGGTTTCGCTTCGGTTTTATATACTAATAGTATAGTTGAAGAATTAAAAGAAAGGGAGGAGCGCTATATTGAGCTTTTTGCCAAAACACAGGAATACACTAGTGATCCCGATAATAGCGAAAACTTGATTTTCATTTTTCAGGAAATTGTTACCCCTAATAATTCCATCCCAGTTATTGTAGTAGATGCCGATGGTAATCCCAGTATTTATAGAAATATTGATATTGACAGTAGCAAACATGATGCAGAGGATAGAAAAAAAATATTAAAGAAGGAACTCGAAATAATGGAACAGGAATATGAGCCAATTGTCATTTCGTGGACTGACTCTAATGATCCTGAGGATTATCAATATATTTATTACAGAAATTCAGATTTGATTTACAGGTTGAGATATTATCCATATGTTCAATTGTCTGTTATAGCTGCTTTTGTGTTTTTTGGTTATGTTTCTTTTTCCTATTCCAGAAAAGCAGAGCAAAACCAGGTGTGGGTTGGTTTAGCAAAGGAAACAGCTCACCAGTTAGGCACACCGCTTTCATCCTTAATGGCTTGGTTAGAAATCATGAAAATTGATGATGATATAAAAGATAAAGAGGTGACTAAAGAACTCGAAAAGGATATAAGCAAGCTGGAGTTGATCACCTCACGCTTTTCTAGCATTGGGTCTGTACCTGTTTTAAAGGATGAAAATATATCCAAAATTATCCAGTCCACTGTCAGTTATTTGCAAAAGCGAACTTCCAAAAAGGTGTTGATCAATTTTGTATCTAAAGATGACTTAGTGACTGCTGATATCAATAAACCACTTTTCGACTGGGTGATAGAAAACCTATGCAAAAATGCAATTGATGCCATGAGTGGGGAGGGAGAAATTACCATCACTTTAAAAGAAGGAAAATATGGTGATGCATTGATAGATGTGAAAGATACTGGAAAAGGAATTCCATCTAGCAAAATAAAAGAAATCTTTCAACCAGGGTTTTCTACAAAGAAAAGAGGCTGGGGGTTAGGCTTAACCTTGGCTAAAAGGATAATAGAAAATTACCATAATGGAAAAATAACCGTGAAAGAGTCAGTTTTGAATAAAGGCACTACTTTTAGAATCATTTTAAGAAGGTAGTTTTTTTCATTAATCTAGCTAGCATAAACTACATAGCTGTCTGGCATTTATGATTTGAAAGTGGTTAAAAACTTTTCTAAATATAAAAGCTTCAACTCCTAATCATAAAACAAGTCTTCAATTGAAATATTTATATTGACTTTCCTGAAATTTAATTACATTTGCAACCCAAAGAATGAAAAAAAGAAATAACATACAATCTATTAAGAGGTCAGGCAGTCTAATATTTGGAATGGCAATGGCTGTGTTGTTATTTTTTCAGCAACCTTATGTAACTGATATTTCTGATAAGGTTGAGAAAACTGAGCAAAACGAAAAAGAAAAGCCTCAAGCAGAATATAGAATGCTGGCTTATGATGTGCTTTTGCCAGTAATGCAATTCAATTTATTCCATTCATTTGATTTATTATTAGAAATCCCTAATCCAGACAAAAAGGATTTCACAATACTTGAATGTGTAGAAAAAGCTTATCATAATTACTTTCATACACTATTTAGGCTCATTATATCACCAAATGCGCCCTAATTATTAAAGTAGTCCAATCAAGTTCTAGATTTTTAAAATCTAAGATTCAAAAATAATTTAATAAATAATCAAAATATAAATTGCTTCAGTAGATGGAGCGATTTAGATAATCACTTAAATAAATAATAAATACAGATGAAGAACAGAGGATTTATCGTGTTTATGACAGCTATAGTTACATTATTATGTATCTACTATTTGTCATTTACATTTGTTTCGAACGGCATAAAAGATGATGCCACTGCTCAAGCTACTGATGAAGCTGGGAATATTGATTACTCAAAAAGACAGAATTACCTAGATTCAGTTTACAATGTTCCTGTTTATAACCTTTTAGGTGTAGAGTTTACCTATAAGGAGGTTCAGGATATGGAATTAAACTTAGGCCTTGATTTACAAGGTGGTATGCACGTGACTTTAGAAGTTTCACCTGTAGATATCATTAAAGGATTAAGTGGTAATAATGAGGATGAAGCATTAATCAATGCTTTAGAAACTGCAAAGGAAAGACAAAAAACTAGTCAAAGCAGTTTTGTTGATTTATTTTACCAAGCTTTTCAGGAGGAAAACCCTGACAAAAAGCTAAGTGAATTCTTTGCTACTTCTGCTAACAGAGATAGAATAAGCTTCCAAACAGAAGACAGCGAAGTATTAAGAATAATTCGTTCAGAAGTGGATGATGCCATTGATCGTTCTTTTGAAATCTTAAGAACTAGAATTGACCGTTTTGGTACCTCTCAACCTAATATTCAGAAATTAGAAAATACTGGAAGAATTCAAATTGAATTACCTGGTGTTGATAATCCTGAACGGGTAAAGAAATTATTACAAGGTGTTGCGAAATTAGAGTTCTTACAAGTTGTTGAACTAAATGAGGTTTCAGATGCTCTTGGTGAAGCGAATGAAATTTTAGTAGCAGAGCAAAAAGCAAATCAAAAAGATGAATTAAGTTCTGACGATTCTACTGAAACATCAGAAGAAAGTGGAAATCTTGCAGATCTTTTGCAGGATGAAGATTCGGACACTACAGCTACTGAAGGTCAAGAAGCTGATACTGCTGATGCTAATCTTGATTCATTAGAGAACGCACAAAATGTTTCTCCTTTATTTAGTTTAATGAGAGGTCGTGGTTTAATATACGAAATCACTGATACGGCCAAAATCAATGATATCATTCAAAGAGAGGATATTCAAGCGCTATTCCCAAGAAACACAAGACTTTTATGGGATGTGAAGCCAAGAGAATTAGAAGATGGAACCGAGCTATTGGAACTTTATGTAGTAAGAACGCAAAGGGGAAATCAAGCATTATTGACAGGTGAAGTAGTCAACGATGCAAGACAAACATTTGATCAGGGAGGTCAACCGGCTGTTGATATGAGCATGGATCCGACCGGAGCCAGAAAATGGGCGAAAATTACCAGAGAAAATATCAATAACAGAATTGCTATTGTTTTAGATAATTATGTGTATTCTGCACCTAGAGTAAACAGTGAAATACCGAATGGTAAATCGATCATAGAAGGTGATTTCACTATGGAAGAGGCTAAAGATTTGGCAAACATTCTGAAAGCAGGTTCATTGCCAGCTCCTACCAGAATTGTGGAGGAAGCGATCATTGGTCCAACTTTAGGTAAAGAAGCCAGAGCACAAGGAATTATTTCTATCGTGGCTGGTTTAGGTATGGTGTTGATTTTCATGGTTGCCTATTATTCAAAAGGTGGTTTGATTGCCAACATTGCTTTGGTATTCAATATCTTCTTTATCTTAGGAATTTTAGCGCAATTGAATGCGGCACTGACTCTACCAGGTATAGCAGGTATTGTATTAACTATTGGTATGTCCATTGATGCCAACGTACTAATCTTTGAGCGTATTCGAGAGGAAATGCGGGCTGGTTCTCCATTGTTGAAAGCAATTTCTTCTGGTTATGCTAAAGCTTACAGCTCTATTGTGGATGCTAACGTAACCACTTTCTTGACTGGTGCTATTTTATATTGGTTAGGTCAAGGACCGGTTAAAGGATTTGCTATTACTTTAATGATTGGTATTGCATGTTCATTCTTCTCAGCGGTATTTATCACAAGAGTAATCGTAAGCTGGATGAGCAAAAAAGGTGATCAAAGTAAAATTTCTTTTGCTACTCCATTCTCTAAGAACTTATTGAATGATATTAATTTTAACTTTATGAGCAAAAGAAAAATGGCTTATATAGGTTCTGGAATTGTTATCACAATTGGTATTGTTTTAATGGTGACCAAAGGCCTGACATTAGGCGTTGATTTCACCGGTGGTCGTTCTTATATAGTGAGATTTGCTGAACAAGTTGAAACTACAAGCCTTAAAGTTGCTTTAGATGGAAAATTGGAGGATGCCGGAACGGAAGTAAAAACTTATGGTGCCAACAATATCCTTAAAGTAACTACTTCATATTTGGTAAATGAGGAATCAACTGAAGCAGATAATACAGTTAAAACTAAAATCGTTGACGGAATAGCGGAAGCAACCGGAATGAGCTATGTGGAAACTGAATCTGCAATGGGAGATAATGATTTCACTATAAGTGGTTCTTCTAAAGTAGGAGCAACTATTGCCGATGATATCAGAAACTCTTCTCAGGAATCAGTAATATTTGCGCTAATAGCAATCTTTATCTACATCTTAATCCGATTTAGAAGATGGCAGTTTGGATTGGGTGCGGTTGTGGCTTTATTCCACGATACATTATTCGTGTTATCAGCATTTGCCATTGCCAAACTACTGGGCTTCTCATTCGAAATTGATCAGGTATTTATTGCGGCAATCTTAACGGTAATCGGTTATTCCATTAACGATACTGTGGTTGTGTTTGATAGGATCAGGGAAACTTTGGGTATTAAATCGAAAGCTACTAATGAAGAAACCTTCAATACGGCTATCAATAATACAATAAGCAGAACTGTAATGACTTCTTTAACGACTTTACTGGTTATCTTAATTCTATTTATTTTCGGTGGAGAAGTATTAAGAGGATTCTCTTTTGCTTTATTGGTTGGTATCTTAGTTGGTACTTACTCTTCTATCTTTATTGCAACTCCAGTTGTATTGGATTTAGCAAAGAGAAAAAAGAAGGCCGTAGAAGCTTAATTTATATTTAATTGATAGTAAAAGGCCGAATCGGAATTATCTGATTCGGCTTTTTTACTTTTAATCCTTCTAAAAAGATTACTTCAAAGTTTTATTTTCCTCAGGGGTATACATGCCAACCATGACAATGTTGAAACTATATAAATCAAATTTTAACCACCAATTTACCTGAAACTCCTCCCTTTTCAATGTGCTCATGTGCATTTCGTATTTGGTCTAAAAAGTAAATAGTATCAATTAAAGGTCTTATTTGATTTGTACTGATCATTTTGGAAATTACTGAAAGATCCTTTCCATGGGGAGACACCCATGCGAATGTCTTATTCTTAACCTTTTTCCTTTTTCTTAAGCAAGGAATTAATGCTGCAATTGGACTGGGAGTATTGGAGATAAATACCCCTTTTTTATTTAATAAGGGTTTTGATTTACTGTATGTTAAATTGGAAGCAATATCATATATAACATCAAATTTCTCCTCAATGTCGTAAATTGACTTCTGTTTATAATTAAAAAAATGATCTACTCCCAAATCTAGCATTAATTGCTTATTTTGCTTACTTGCAACAGCAGTTACCTCAGCTCCAATTGATTTTGCAATCTGCACAGCAAAAACCCCAACTCCACCAGACGAGCCATTTATCAGAATTCGGTCATCCTTCTTGATTTTGACTTTTTTGACTAAGGATTGATAAGCAGTTAAAGCACACAAAGGCACTGAAGCAGCTTCTTCAAAAGAAAGATTCTGAGGTTTCAATGACAAAGTATCTGCTCGAGTTGCAACATATTCCGCATATGCTCCTGGCTTAGCAAATCCGAAATAGGATGGTTTTTCATTTGTATCAATCATACCATAAACATGATCTCCTACTTTGAAATCATGAACATCTTCTCCACATTTTTCTACTATTCCAGCTACATCATTTCCAAGAATCATGGGGAATTTATTACCAAGAACTTGTTTTAATTCCCCTTTTCTGATTTTATAATCCAAGGGATTAATACTTGCGGCTATTACTTTAACCAGAACTTGGTTTTTCTTTATTTCAGGTTTTGGGATGTCATTTTCTACAGATAGAACCTCTGAATTACCAAAACTATTTATTATGGCTGCTTTCATATGCGTATTATTGTTAAAGAATGGTCACCCTTGTTAATCGGGCTACATTATGGAATTGAATAGATTTTGAAAATTGTTTACTTTACCTGTGCTTGTCAAGTATTTTCACTTTTTAGAGCACGTTATTTCTCACAAATTTCTAAATCTTATTTCTTCTTTGAATTGATAAATATCAAGAAATGGGCTTGCTCAGTTTATTTCTGATTCTGCTTAATGTTTCAGGTGTCATACCAAGCATAGAAGCCAGATGGTTTAAAGGGACTTGATTGAAGAGTTGTGGTTGACGTTCAAATAATTGAATATAGCGTTCTTCAGCGTTCATTGAAAGGTGGGAAATGATTCTATCTTCCACAACAGAAAAGCAACTGGTTAAAAACATCTTTTCCAATTTGTCCCATCTTGGAATTTTTTCACCGATTGCATCATAGTTTTCTTTGGACAGTGTCAGTAGATTGACATCCGTTAGAGCCTGGAAATTGACCTTTGATTTTTGTCCATATATAAAAGCAGTTAAATCAACTGCAAAAAAGCCACTAGTAGAAAACCACTTTGTGATTTCTTTATCATTCTCATAGAGAAATTCTCTCAGAATGCCATTTTCGACAAAACCCAAATGAGGCACATATTGTCCAGTTTGAAAAAAATAATCTCCTTTTTTAATTTTTTTCTGCTTAAAAAATCCTTTGATACTTTCGAATTCTTTTTCTGTAATCCCAAAAGTTTCAATTATGCTTTTTTTTAGTTCAGACATCTACATTTGGTTTATCCATAGTAATTTAAAATGTCTTCATTTAGATCTTGATGGAATTATTCTAGTAACTCAAAATCGTTAAAAACACCATTCCGATTAAGGCTAAAATTGCATAAAGTGGCAACATAAATTTAAGATATTTTTCATAGCCAATTTTCACCAATCCTAAAGATGCCAAAACCAATCCAGTTGGGCTAACACTATTAAACAAGCCATTTCCAAGTTGATAAGCATTTACAATTACTTCACGGCCAATATTTACATTGTCTGCTAGTGGGGAAAGGATTGGCATAGTCAGTACCGCCATTCCTGAACTGGAGGGGATGAAGAAAGTCAAGCCTTGATAAATAAAGAAAAGCACATTGACAAAAACTCCTTTATTCATGCCTGTAGTAAATTCGCTTGCATAGAAAAGAATACTATCACTTATCAAACCATCCGTCATCAGGATTGTAATTCCTCTTGCCAAACCGATAATGAAAGCCACTCCAAGTAAGTCGCCAGCCCCTTGGATGAAAGAATTAATAAACGCACTTTCTTTCATTTTGGCTATAAATCCGATCACAATTGAGCCTGCAAAAAACACTGTGGTCATTTCTACAAACCACCAATCCCATTGGGATACTCCCATTATCATGATGACAAAACAAGCAGTGAAAACGAGCAGAATTGCACGTAATCTTAAAGTTAACGGAATGTCATTATCTTTACTTGCTTCATTTATGTATGATAAAGATTTTGTAGTACTGGCATCTACTAATGATTTCTTAGGGTTTCTTTTTACATTCCTTGCATAAATTAGGATATAAGCAATGGTCACGGCCATACAAACTACATAAATAATCACTCTTCCTTCCAGGCCGCTTGTCCAGCTAATACCTGCGGCATCAGATGCAATGATGGTGGCAAATGGATTCACTGTACTGCACATTACGCCTATGGCAGAACCGAGAAAAATACTGGCAAGCCCAACCATGGAATCATAACCTGCTGCTATGAAAATAGGAATTAATATGGGATAAAAGGCTAAGGTTTCTTCTGCTAATCCAAATGTACTTCCTCCTAAAGAAATCAGTAAAGTAGTAAAAATGATCAATAAAAATTCACGTCCTTTTAATGCTTTTGATAGCCAGCTCATCCCGGCATTAAAAGCTCCTGTTACATTCATGATCCCAATCATTCCCCCAATGATCAAAACCAAGAAAATAATATCAGCTGCTTCTATAATTCCTTTTATAGGAGCAGATAGAAAATCGATCACTCCTTGAGGCTGGGAGGGAAGTTGCTGGTAGGTATTGGGAATACTGATAGGTTTATAGATTGCCCCGCTCGTAAATTTTTCCAGCGGTATCTTGATGTTTAATTGCTCTAAACTAGCCTGAGTTGCGGGTAAATTATAGCTAGAATCTTGGCTTTGAATGCTAAACTGATCTGAGGTTGCCTCATAACTTAAAGAATTATAGCTACCAGCAGGAATTAGCCAGGTTAAAATAGTTACTAAAGCTGCAATAATTAATAGAATGCTTTGCGCTGCAGGAAATTTCATAGCAAAATGATTAAGTGGTTGGGCAAATATAAGCAGGAATATTAGCTTGGTAAACCACTTTCTTTACTATAGTAAATTAGTAACTGTAGAATTGATTTTATTAATCACGCAAAATTTTTTCTATTTTCTTGCCTTTTGCTAATTCATCCACCAATTTATCCAAATACCTTACTTTCTGGGTTAAAGGATTCTCAATCTCTTCTACTCTATAACCACAGATTACTCCTTTAATCAGCTTGGCATTCGGATTTAATTTAGCCTTCTGAAAGAATTCCTCAAAAGTAACTTTCTCGTCAATGAGTTTTTGTTGCATATTTTCATCAAAAGCTGTTAGCCATTCTATGACCTGATGCAATTCTTCTTTCGTTCTGCCTTTCTTTTCCACTTTAGTGACATAATGTGGATATACGGAAGCGAATGTCATTTTTGTCATACGCTCATCATGTTTGCTAGTGGTTTTCATGGGATGAGTTTTTATTTTATCCTGAGAATATAATTAAACTTTCTAACTTCCCTTCTCTTTCACTAACTTAAAAAATTTAGAGCGGTTTTTATTTCCTCTTTCAAAATTAAGTTCGATTGATTGCTTACTATTGTTTATCCCTCCAACCTGATTTTATCCACAAATTTTTCAAAACTTTTATCTTTATTATTCAATACAGGTCCGTGCCCAAAACATATAATCCTTGGATTTAACTCTGACAGTTTTATTAAGGAATTAATATTTTCATTCTTGTCAGTAGTGAATAAGTTTGGGGGTAAATGCAATCCTGTAATAGTAGTTAATAAATTCATATTGGTAGCTACATCACCTATTATCAATACCCCATCTTTTTCTCTGAAAAAAGAAATATGCCCAGAAGAATGACCAGGGGTTTCGATAACTCTGAAAGTTCCTAGGAAGTCTCCATTTTTCAATGTTTTAGTTACTATATGACCGGATCCTGCCCAATATCTTTGTTGAAATCGAGCAATAATACTTTTATTCGATGGATATTCACTGGTAACTAAACCGGTTTCTGTTCTGATAACTTCCTTTTCATGACACAATAATGGCACCCAATGCTTTTTGCAAATCAGATCACTACACCCTTGATGATCTGGGTGGGCATGCGTTAAGGCATGACTATGAATGGAGACTTCTTTTATGCTTTTTTGAATTTTATTATATGAAGTTCGGATACCTGAGTCAACTAAAACGCCCTCAATTATGTAACAATTTATACTGTTTCTTGGCATTAATGGAATGTGAAAAACATCCTTTGCGATTTTCTGCATTTTTTTCTCTTTTTATGCAAATCTACCGCAGCATTTAGGATACAAAAAGGACATTTGTCCTATGATGTTGTATAGATAGTATCTTTCCTGACTCTGCTTAACGTTCGATGCGTGACACCTAAATAAGAAGCAATATAGCCAATTTGTACTCTTTTGATGATTTCAGGTGAGTGCGTAAGGGTATGAACATATTTTTCTTTCGCTGATTTATTATTCAAGTTTCTGAGATGATGTTCTTTTTCAATGTATTCTTGTTCCATAACCATTGTTAATATGGATTTCCAAGACGGGATTTTTTCTAATAATTGATGAAATTGATTGTAACTGATCACTAATAAATCACAATCCTCAATAGATTGTATGCTTATTTTTGAAGGCTGTTTTAGAGTAAAGCTTTCATAAGAAGTTATAAATTGATACTCAAATTTGAAGCAAGTGGTATTTTCCTCCCCATCGGATTGTACAGAAAAATTTCTTACACCACCTTTAAAGATAAAGCCTATTTGGTTGCATATACTTCTCTCAGACACAAAATAATCTCCTTTTTTAAGTCTAGTGTTTTCAAATAAAGAAATGGAATAATCAATTTCCTCTTGATTTAAAATCTTAAGTTTAGTTAAATATTTATGTAATTCTTGCTGCATTTATTAACTCCAGATTTGATTTGCTGATGTTAAAATAATTGGAGCACTATCAGTAACAAGAATTGTCTGTTCATGTTGTGTAATATATCCACCCTTATTTCCAACCAAAGTCCAACCATCATTTAACCCCACGGCCAAAGTTGAATGGGTAGATATGAAAGTTTCAATAGCAACCGTAGTGTTTTTCTTAAATCTTTCTCGGTTTGTTTTTACCTTGTAGTTCAGAATGTTTTCAGGCTTTTCGTGTAAACTTCTACCAACTCCATGGCCAGCTAAATTTTTTAGTACTTTAAATCCTGATTTTTTAGCTTCCGATTCTATTAAAAATCCAATATCGGATATTTTAATTCCTCCTTTAATACTTTGAATGGCTTTTTGTAGAATATGTTTTGATGCATCTACAAGAGGTTGATGCTTATATATGTCCTCTCCAAGTACAAAGGAGCCTCCATTGTCAGACCAAAATCTGTCAAGTTCCGCTGAAACATCAATATTAATTAAATCACCCTCCTTTAATATCTTTTTCTCAGAAGGGATTCCATGTGCTGCTTCTTCGTTTACACTAATGCAAGAATAACCAGGAAATCCATAAGTTTCGTAAGGCGCTGATTTAGCTCCATAACTTTTTAAGATTACACCCCCATATTCATCCAATTCTTTAGTTGACATACCAACTTTAGCATGCTCTCTCATTAGTTTAAGTGTGATCCCGACCACTTCACTAATTATTTTCATTCCAATTAGTTCGGATTCTTTGGTTATTGACATTTTATTCTATTTAATCAACCATTTTATATTGCTTATGAAGTTACTAAATAAAATTATTTCTTTACAACCCACTATTGATATTTATAAATTGATCATTTAGTAATAATTTTTCAGCAAGTGCAGGCCTTTTTAAGGTAAATCCCCATCTTGTATGCTCTAGTTAGTTAGGAGGTCTTTCTCTGGCGCTTTGTATAATTTAATTGAAGTGTATACAATCCAAGAAAAGTAAAAGAAAAAAACAATCCTTTGTCCTACTGAAGGGATGTTAGGGAAAATCCAATTCCAAGAACCAAAAATAATGCTTAACCAGACAAAAATGAGCAATGGTAAATTACTGTTTTTCCAGTAATCTTTTGCTCTCATCAATTTAGGATATGAAAAGGCTCCAATCAGAAAAAATAGATAGCTTCCCAAACTTCCTACCATATGTAAAAGGCTTGTAGTAGAGGAGCGATTATCTAGATCAGCAGGAAAAATACCTGAGATTGTCATAAAAAAGCCACTTAGAAAAATGCCAATTAAAGGTAGTTTGCTTGATTTTTCAGTTGCAACTGATTTATATAAGCCAATGGAATAAACTGAAATCAAAAGTCCAGGAATAATATAACCAAAGAGGTTCCACATCCTCTTATTTGGAGCATCAACCGACCCAAGTTCACTAATCGCTTTATATAAAAAACTGTATTCGGGTCTTTGGTTTGACATAATAAAATAAGTAGCCCAAAGAAGAATAGTTGCCAAAAAACCTGCAATTGCAAAATGCCTATTATTCATTTCATTGTAATTAAATGTTTCGAAACAAAAGTAGCCATTTACGCAATCTTTAAAATTGATATAAATCAAAAAGCACTTTTTGAAGATCGTACTCTACTTAATGTTTCTTGAGTCATACCCAGATATGAAGCTAACATTCCTAGCGGAACTCGTAGTAATTTATTTTTTGATGTTAGTTCAAAAAATTGGTAACGCTCTTGTGCAGAATTAAACTGAAGGGAGATGATACGTTCTGATTGCTCCAAAAAATATTGGGAAATCAGCATTCGGCCAAATCTTTCCATTTTAGGAAAATCTTTGAAGCACTCTTCAAGATGGTCTAATGAAATTTTCACAAGTTCCGTTTCTTCTAAAGTTTGAATGTAAAAGTGGTCAGGGATATTTTGAAGAAAACTATAGATTGATGTCACCCACTCATTTTCTGCAGAAAAATTATCTGTGATTTCTTTATCGCCATTTAAATAGTAAATTCTAACAAGTCCTTTATTTATGAAGTATGTATGCTGGCAAGCTTTATTCGGTTTGTGAAGAAAATGATCTTTAGGGAAAATCACAGTTTCACCAATAGTTTCAAGTCGGGATTTCAGTTCGTTTGAAACGGGAATATATTGAGTAATATGATGTATTAAATTATTAATGGCTTTTGCTCTCTTAAAGTTAACATCTTATTGACCTTTCTAGGTAATTTGACAGATTGGGATAATTTTTCTAAGACTTAAAAATTCCAAATAATTTCAATTCCGTAATTTCTAATTAAGGTATAAAGGTATCTAAAAAGAACTTTTAAAGCTAAATGAAGACATATTTGGGGTCTTCATTATTCAGTGGGATGTTAAATTCATTATTTTAACTTTTTATTAAACCAATCAATCAGTATTGCATCTCTTTCTTTTTGCATGTTGGAAAATTTATGGTCAGTTTTAAATTTTTCGAGGGTGAAGTCGTAATTAATTGCTGTCAATTTTTGGGCTAGTTTTTCAGATTGATTTGGATTTATACTTTTGTCTTCTGTGCCATAGAGAATAAGTAAGCTTGCATCTTTATCTAATTCGTCAATCCAATATAAGACGGACCGTTTTGCTAATTCTTCTTTTTTATTTTTTTCATAATTAGGTATTAATTTGGCATATACCCATTTTTCCATTTCGGGTCTGTCCTTAATTAGGGCTTCCATATCTGACGGCCCATTGCCAACCACCGCTGTTTTGATTTTATCAGTATGCTTTAGAGATAAGTAGGTCATCATTCCACCTCTAGACCAACCGAACATTCCAATACGATTAGGATCTGCTTTTTCTATCTCCTCAGATGTCTCTATTAAGTTGAGTACATCATGTATATCATCTCCTCCAAATTCATCATTTTCTCGATAACAACTAGCAATCGCAACATACCCTTCTTCTACTAATTTAGAGGTGGCCAATACCAAAGTAAAAAGTGTTTTGGCTTTCGCTACTTTACCAATCTCTTTATTTCCGCCTCGATTGAAAATTATAACAGGAAACTTGCCTTCTTTTTTGGGTTCAGCTATAATTCCATTTACCAATAAGGAATCACTTTTATAGACTATCAAATAAAAGTTTATTTGATTCAAATATTCATAAGCTTTTAATAAGGAATTGTTATTGTGAGAATTTTTTAAAATTACAAAGCAAAGGGGGAGATTGAGAAATATCGCCTTTGTACTTTTTCAATAACTATGGTATTTTCAATTATTTTAATTGGATGACACATTAAGAAATCAAAGAGAATAATTGTAATAATAATTATGATGCAAAATTACACAATATATTACACTAAAATTAATTTTCATAATCAATGTGATTTATTATATATTACATTTTTTATTATAAATCATGTAAAAATAATTATGTAAACGTTTGGATAAATATTTTTTTTAGCTAGTTTTGATACTAAATAATATTTCAACCAAATGATTAGACCCAAAAATAGTGCTGAAAATAGTATTAACACTACATTTGCTTTAATTAATAAGTTGAATGTACCTTTGACATTTGCCTCCTTAAATGATGCACTGCTTAAGCATCCTAATTATCCTAGTTTATTAACTATTGTTGATGTACTGAAAAAGTTTAAAATCGATGCAATTGCTACAAAAACTGATTATAAAAGCCTTTTAAATTTCCCAACACCATTAATTGCTTATTTAAAATTGCAGGGTGGAAGATTTGTAATTGTTGAGGATGTTTCTGAAGATGAGATCAAAATATCTGATAGTAATAAAAATCAACACTTCAGGAAAGAAAGTTTTAATAAAATTTGGGATGGAATAGTTTTACTCTCTGAAAAAAATAGTAAAAGTGGTGAAAATGATTTTGCCAAAAAAATCTCTAAAGAAAGGTGGGATAGATTTAAATTTCCTTTATTATTTTCAATACTTTTTTTACTACTATCATTAAAGACCAGTCTTATTTATAATACTGATTTTTGGATCAGTTATTATCCTATACAGTACTTCTTAAATTATTCTGGGTTGGTTATTAGTTCATTATTGATTTGGCATGAAATAGATGGTCATAATCCAATCCTCAATAAAGTTTGCTCATTAAATCTTAGCGGAATATCTGAATCGAAAGCAACAGGATGCGATTCTGTTTTATCTAGCCAAGGTTCTAGAATTTTTAATCTAGTCTCCTGGAGTGAAATTGGTTTTATATATTTTTTAGGGATTTTACTTTTTAATATTTTTTCTCCAATAAGCAAGTATAATATCTTGATTTCTTTAAATTACATAGCACTACCTTTTATTATCTATTCACTATACTATCAAGGCATTGTCCTTAAGAAATGGTGTGTATTATGTTTGAGTGTGCAGCTAATATTAATAGCTAGTATTTTAAATAGTTATTTTACAAATATAGAGGCCTTTAGTTTTTCTCATTTTTTTAATGAGGTTACAATTATTGATCAGATTTTAGTATTATTTACTTCATTCTTACTGCCAATATTGGTTTGGTTTAATTTCAAACCAATTATTCTTTCCAAAAAGGAAGATATTAATAGAAAATACGAACTAACCAGATTTAAAAACAATAGAGATATGTTTTCTATGGTTTTAAACAATCAGAAGAAGATTCAACAATATTCGAATGATATAGGGATTTCAATAGGTAATAAGGATGCAAGTAATGTACTTATTAAGGTCTGTAATCCTTACTGTAATCCATGTGCTAAATCCTATCCAGATGTAGAAGAGCTTTTAGATAATTCTGATAATTGGCAGGTACGTATAATTTTTTCTGCATCTGGTAATATTGAAGATAGGGGCACAATGCCTGCAGCCCATTTTTTAGCTATTTACGAGAATGAAGGCAAATCAAAATTTTCTGAAGCTCTTGATTACTGGTACAATCTAGAAAAGAAAAATTATTTAGATTTTACTAGAAAGTACCCAATAGCAATTGATTTGATAAGAGCACAATTTCCTAAGCTGAAGTTGATGGCTCAATGGTGTGATGAAACAGAAATATCCTTTACTCCTACATTTTTTGTAAACGGATATCAATTGCCAAATCAATATAAAATAAAAGATTTAGTTTATATGTAAATGAAAATATTTCATTGATTATTAAGAGCGTTTTTTTCCGTGAACGATTCTTTTTAATACGGAACAATGGAAGCTACTGACGAGTAGACATTCACCTTTTCTGCTCCAGTTGAGGTGAATGTAAATTTTAGGAGCAATGGAGTATTACTTCTGCAAGGTGCAGGAGGAGTTTTTATAATTTTAATTTAATTCAAAATGAATACTACATTAAGTAAAATCGAAAGTTTATCAGGTACATTAAGTCGAGATGAAATGAAAAATATAACTGCAGGTTCTGGAACTTGCGGCTATAGAGATGCTGATGGTTATGGTTACTGTAATTTATCAAAGAATGAAGCACAATTCTTTGCTGAAGCTGGCGGATATTGGTGCTGTGATAGTTGCGCAAGTAATGGTGGAGGAGCATCATATTGTTAAAAAATATATCCGAGGCCGATAAAATCGGCCTCGGATTATATTTTAATTCAAATTAACATTTATTCTAATTGTAAAAATAATGTGTAGAAATTTAGTTATAAGTATTCTTTTTTTAATACCTGTTCTTTCCTGTACAAATAATACTGAAAAATTTGATAATCAAAAAGTAGAAGCTAATTCTATAGTTGTTATTATTGATAATTATGACTCTAAGAGTAAATTAAATTTTGAAAATGGAATAACAATTCCTGCAAAAACGTTACTAGAATTTAATAATTATCCTGAATTAAGTACTAAGTATAATTTTAAAGATAGTAGAAATGATACAATATCATTAAAATTAGAAAAAAGTTTTATCGAAGTTTATCATCGCTATAATACAATTTGGGAATTTAAGTATTATTTAAGACCAGGCGATACACTTATTCTTGATTATGCAGATGATTACCCTTTTGGATCGTTAGTCAATAGCAAGTCAAAGAAATTTGATATTAATTATGATATTATGGTTAATAGATTGATTTATAACGATAGTATACCAGCAAAGATTAAATTAAACTTTCCAATGGCATTTATGAATCGATCTAATGATATTAGGATTGAATATCAAAATGTAATAAATGAAAATAAAATAAAATCAAAAGCAGCCTTAATAGAAGAAACTCAATTATTAGATTCATTAAATGATAATAATTTAATTAATACGACTTATCATAAAAATAGAATAGTTAGTAATTATTTTGATTTGTTGTCATTTAAAATCGAAAATGAAATAAAAGAGAGTTATGAATCAATAAAAAAATTCCCTAACAATATCATTGGATTTGATAGCCTGATATTAAGTAATAGGACATTTGATTCACTTTTAAATTATTCGTCATACTTAAATTTCATTGACAAGTATATTTCAGAAAAATATGCAAATGAAATACCAAATATCAAATCTAAGAATAGTAATTATGAAGATTATAGAATTTTGTATGATTCAATTTCAAACAATAATTTTTTATCTAGTAAAACAAAGGAGATTGTTCTATATGAAACTTTAACAGCAATAATCAAGAATTTCCCAAATACTGAAGCTAAAGAATATTATAATTACTTCAAGCGCGAATTTAATGAAAGTAGATTTTTATCAGTTTTGGAAGATGAACATCAATTAAATCAAATTAATGTTGATGATATTGAACTTATTGATGTAAAATCAAATAAAACTAGTTTGTCCAATTTATTGGAAAAATATAAAGGCAAGGTATTGTATCTTGATTTTTGGGCTAGTTGGTGTAAGCCATGTATTGAGGTAATGCCAGATTCTAAAACGGTAGCAGATTCATTAGAAAACTATGACATTGAATTTATTTATTTATCTATAGATGAGAATTTAACAGCATGGCAAAAAGCTACTGCTAAACATAAAATGGGGCGCAATAATTTTCTAATCAAGAACAGAAGTAATTCTAATTTTCTTGATGAAATTAAACTTGAGTCAATTCCGAGATATTTAATTCTTGACAAATCAGGAAAAACTTATCAATTGAATGCGCCAGGGCCTAATTCAAAAGAGCTAATAAATACACTAGTGAATTTAGCTAGCAAGTAAAAATATCTTTATGATTACCTAATTTATTAATAATGAAATTTCATCATTATAGTCAACATGATACTATGGATTGTGGGCCTACATGCCTAAGAATGATTACCCGTTTTTATGGTAAATTTTATTCTTTACAGTCCTTGAGACATAAAAGCGGCATCAATAAAGAAGGAGTGTCTCTATTAGGAATAAGTGAAGCTGCTGAAGAGCTTGGTTTCAGAAGTTTAGCTTTAAGAGCCAATTATGATAAATTGAAGAAAGAAGGAGTTTTCCCCTTTATTGCATTTTGGAATGACAGCCATTTTATTGTTGTTTATCAAATTAAGGGAGATAAAGTATATGTTGCTGACCCAGCTAAGACCAAGTTAATTTATAGTAAGGCAGAATTCTTAGCTGGTTGGAGCAAGAATGTCGAAAACGGCCAAGAACCAGAAGGTATTGCATTATTTCTGGAACCCACGTCAAAATTCTACGAAATAGAAGATGAAGGAAAACAAAAAATAAGTTTTTCAATTTTATTCAAATATCTTTTTAAGTATAAAAAATTATTAGTGCAATTGATCATTGGGTTGGTTGTAGGAAGTCTGCTTCAATTAATAATACCATTCTTAACTCAATCTATTGTAGATGTAGGGATTAATACTAGAGATGTTGATTTTATTTATCTAATCTTAATAGCTCAAATGATGCTCTTTATAGGACAAACTTCAGTTAATTTTGTTCAAAGTTGGGTTTTATTGCATATAAACACTCGTATAAATATTTCAATTTTATCCGATTTCTTAATAAAGTTGATGAGATTACCAATTAGTTTTTTTGATACAAAACTAGTCGGAGATATTATTCAAAGAATGGGTGATCATCAAAGAATACAAAATTTCCTTACTAAGTCGACATTAAATACTTTATTTTCAGCGGTCAATTTTTTTGTTTTTATGATCGTAATAATAATATATAATTTTAAAATATTTTTAGTCTTTCTTACTGGCAGTGTAGCATATATAATTTGGGTATTGGCTTTCATGAGATATCGGAAGAAATTAGATTATAAACAGTTTGATGCATCATCTCAAAATCAAGGAAAAATAATTCAATTGATTAATGGGATGCAGGAAATAAAAATGAATAACTGTGAAGTTAGTAAAAGATGGGAGTGGGAAAGAATTCAGGCGAGGTTATTTAAGGTAAGTATTAAGCAACTTGCTTTGGCGCAGTATCAGCAAGGAGGAGGTTTTATAATAAATCAGAGTAAAAATATTTTTATTACTTTCTTTTCCGCTATGGCTGTAATTGAGGGGGATTTAACTTTAGGAGCTATGCTAGCTATACAGTATATAATTGGGCAATTAAATGCACCTATTGAACAATTTATCTTATTTATTCAGAGTGCTCAAGATGCTATGATTAGTTTAGAAAGGTTAAATGAGATTCATAATTTGGACGATGAAGAGCCTAATACAGGAGCATTAGGAAAATTAAATAAGATAAGTTATTTACCAGAAAATAAGACCCTACTTATGAGAAGTGTAAGTTTTAGTTATGAGGGGGCAGGAAATGAGAATATTTTAAATAATATTAATTTAATTATTCCAGCTGGCAAAATGACGGCAATTGTAGGAGCTAGTGGGAGTGGGAAAACTACGCTACTTAAATTATTACTTAAATATTACAGCCCTACCAATGGCGAGATCAAGATCGCTAATAATAGACTCGATGATGTAAGTAATAAAACTTGGAGAAAAAACTGTGGAGTAGTCATGCAAGATAGTTACATTTTTTCTGACAGCATTGCTAATAATATAGCGATCGGTGACGAAGAACCAAACATTGAACAGATAAACAATGCTATTTCTGTGGCAAACTGTAGGGATTTTATTGAGGCCTTGCCCCAAGGGTTAAATACAATAATAGGAGAAGAGGGTAATGGATTAAGCCAAGGACAAAGGCAAAGAATTCTAATTGCAAGGGCTGTTTATAAAAATCCTCAATATATTTTTTTTGATGAAGCAACAAATTCTCTTGATGCTAATAATGAAGCAGAAATAATGAGTAATTTAAATGATTTTTTCGTTGGTAAAACAGTTATAGTTGCTGCACATAGGCTTAGTACCGTTAAAAATGCTCATCAGTTAATTGTTTTAGATAAAGGCGAAATTATTGAAAAAGGTAACCACGATGAACTTACAAATATGAAGGGTTCATACTTTGAGTTGGTAAAAAATCAATTTGAATTAGAAGTATAAGTTCAATGTCAGATACTATCTCCACAGAAAACATTAATTCTGATAATACCTCTAAGAATAGAGATAATTTCGACTTAAGAAGTGATGAAGTGCAGGAAATAATTGGAAGGCCACCAAGCTGGATAATACGATGGGGCCTTTCTATTTTCTTCCTTGTTCTAATATTGCTCCTAGGATTAAGTTATTTTATTTCTTATCCCGATGTAATAAGATCTGAGTTTAAGCTTTCTTCAATTAATTCACCTAAAATTGTTGTAGCTAAGGCTGAAGGTCAATTAAATGAACTACATGCAGAAGATGGACAATATGTGGAAAAAGGAGAAATTCTGGGTATTATAGAAAGCACATCAAATCCAAAAAAGGTATTCCAAGTGAGCAAGAAATTGGTAGATTTTGTAAATGCACTAGATTCTAATGATTTAGACAAGATAGATATTGGAAATAATGAAATTCAGCAGTTAGGAGCACTTCAAATTAGCTATCAACAATTTTATCAGGCTGTGCTGAATTTCAACAACTACTGGACTTCTGGATATTTTTTAGAAAGGCGAAAGTCTCTAATTAGTAAAATAAATAATCTAAAGCAATTGAAACTAAGTCTTAAGCAGCAGCAGAAAATTTTAGCTGAAGATTTACTATTAGCAGAAGAAGTTTTTGTTATACAAGGAAAATTATATAATGAAGATATTATTGACAAAATTAGATTTAATCAAGAAAGAAGTAAGTTCCTTAATAATAAGTTAGTAGTAGAAAGGTTGAATGCAAGTATCTTAAATAATGAGTCTTCACTTGTTGATTTAAACAATCAATTGATCGAATTAGACAATACAATAGCAGAGCAAAAAGGATTATTTAGACAAGCAATTAATACATTTCAAAGTGAAATAATGAGATGGAAAAATCAATTTTTAATTATAGCACCTGAAACAGGATATATTAGCTACACGAATTTAATAGAGGAAAATCAGCATCTTAATATTGGAGAAGAATTGTTTTATATTATTCCAGAGAATATCAAACATATAGGCTTGATAAATATTTCGCAAAATAACTTAGGGAAAATAAAGATTGGGCAAAATGTAAATATCAAATTTTCAAGTTATCCAGCAGAGGAGTACGGAGTAGTAGAGGGCATTGTTGACCAAATATCTAATATAACTAAAGACGACAAATATCTAATCAAAGTTAAATTACCTAATGAATTAAAGACAAATTTTTCCAGAGAGATTGCTTATAAAGAGGGGTTGACCGCAGAGGCAGAAATCATAACACGTAAATCTAGATTTATTAATAAGTTCACTTACCAGATTAGGAAAGCGTTCAATTCAAGATAGAAAAATATTGATAATATTTCTGTTAGGGCAATACCCAGATGTGAAGCCAACATTCCAAGAGGCACTCGTTGCAATTTATTTTTAGATGTTCTTTCAAAGAATTGGTAACGCTCTTGTGCAGAATTAAATTGAAGGGAGATGATACGTTCTGATTGGTCCAAAAAATATTGGGAAATCAGCATTCGGCCAAATCTTTCCATTTTAGGAAAATCTTTGAAGCACTCTTCAAGATGGTCTAATGAAATTTTCAATAATTCCGTTTCTTCCAATGTTTGAATGTGAAAGTGGTCAGGGATATTTTGAAGAAAACTATAGATTGATGTCACCCACTCATTTTCTGCAGAAAAATTATCTGTGATTTCCCTATCTCCCTTTAAATAGTAAATTCTAACAAGTCCTTTATTTATGAAGTATGTATGCTGGCAAGTTTTATTCGGTTTGTGAAGAAAATGATTTTTAGGGAAAATCACCTTTTCACTAATTGTTTCAAGTCGGGCTTTCAGTTCCTTTGAAACAGGAATATATTGAGTAATATGATGTATTAACTTATTAATGGCTTTTGCTAGTCTTTTGTTTTCTTACAGTTAAATCTTTTAAATCAGGAAAACTAGAGATTTGTTGAGCTTTCATCACAGATATCTTGAATATAAATGATAGACGCTAACTATTTCCATTTGACTTCCCCTGGTCTATATTTCACTTTTAAATTATCTTCTATCTCATCCATAGTAAAGAATACAGGCTTAAGTTTACCTTGAGCATAAAGCTCCGCCTGATCATCATAATGTTCTGATTCAGGGTGGTCGCTTTCTCCATAAGGAATAATAGATCTGGCTTTTACCTGCTCTCCAAATTCTACTATGGAAACATAAGCATCACCTCCTTGTGCTCGAATATCCAAGCCTTTTAGGCCTACATCTGGTAAATAGCTTTCAAATTTACCAGAAGAGGCAAACATGATTCCTGTAATTGAAATACCTCCGTCTATAGGATAGCTTGTTTCAAGCGAATCAAAACTATACTGATCAGGATCAAGCACACGTTGATGCCTGTAAATATCTCCCCATTTTACTTTCCAAGATCCTTTTTCATTTTCAAGTTTTTCAATAGTTTGTTCAAATGCCACCAAGTTCGGAAGCTTGGTTCCAATTCTTTGTTGATAAAAACTTTTGAAAGTCCAGATATAAAATATTGTAGTTTCCACAGACTCGCTGCTACTATATTTATCCCAGGATTGAAGTAATTTCAAGGGCTCTTCAATTTTAGCAATCCTTTCAGGATCTGTTCGATTCACTTCTATCACTTCTTTCATTAAGGCTTGCAAATTTTCATTAGCATTATGAACGTAGGTGTCAAATTTAGCAGCCTCTAGTGATGCCATTGTCACGTTTTGCATACTATCCAACATGATCTTGGCTCGCCTGCCTCTGTTAGTATTGCCCTGATAATAAGTCATATAATCAGGATAATCCTCAGGATTAGGATTCTCGTGAGTGGTGGTAGTAAATGGCTTGTTGTTGCAGTTCTGGACATAACCACATTCCGGGTTCAAGAGCTGTGGCAATTCTTCTAAACTATGATATCCTTGCCATTGACTCTGCTTCAAGCTACCATCCACGGGTGCTTGCCAGTTCAATGAAGTATCTCTTTTGGGAATAATGCCATTGTACAAATAGAGTATATTTCCTTGATCATCTGCATAAGTGATATTATGTACAATCAATGAATTAATTCGCAAAGCCTCCTTAAATGATGAGAGATCAGCGGATAAGGCCATGTGATAAAGCTGCTTAAGCATGCCCCCTTTCTCTAGCCCAGCTATTTTTAAGCTAATGGGTTTTCCACTTTTTGATTCGGTTAAAATAGGACCATGAATGGTTTTTCGGAAAGTGACTTTTTGATGCATAAAACCTGAATCCGTCTTTATTTTTATGCTATCCTGATAAGTCTCCACCTCTAAATATTCTTCTCCAAATCGATATAAAGAAGAATCCTCAGGGTGGTCAAACTGGATTTCATAAGTGTCCGCCACATCAGGACCATTTACTGTCCAAGACCAACCTAAATGTTCATTATGTCCCATTACAGGAATAATTCCTCCGCCACTGCCCACCATACCATAAAAATTTAAGCCTTCGTCACTAGTCAATTGTACTTCATAGGGGCCATCATAACTGTAATGAGGATTGATAACAAGCATAGCATTATTTGATTTTGTTTTTTTTCCGCTTAAAGCAAAAGCATTTGAACCAATACTTTTTATATCATCCATCAAATATTCTACAATCATATCATCATTTAGGCGTGCCTCTGCCAACGCGGGAAATGAATTACGTTTATATTCAGCTAAAATATACCAAGGTTCAAATTGAGTAAGTAATTGCGGGCTTACTTCGGGATTGTTTTTCAAATAGTAATTTAGACCCATGGCATAAGCATCACACAATTTCTTGACTTTTGGATCTAAAGATTTGTATTCTTCCTTTGAAAGGCGTTCGATTTCGAATGCTTTCACCCGCACATCATTGGCTTTGCCCGCTTCCCCTTTCACCTCGGCTAATCTTCCAATAGACTCAATGAGTGTGCTTTCAATTTTCTCGAAATGATCTTCTGCTCTTGCATATGCAAAACCGAAAATGGTACTTTCATCTGTCTCTCCCTTTACGTGTGGAATTCCATAGATATCTCTGTAGATAGTGACTTCTTTGGCTAGTTTTTCAGCTGTTGAAGGTGTTGAGTCTGTAGTGTTACAAGCAAAGCTTAAACATAGTACAAGACTGAAAAGTAGAGAGTGGAATTTTTGCTTCATGGATTTATATTTTGCTTGACAATAAGATTTTGTGACTAAGAATGGAGTGCCTTTTTGGGAGGTTTTCACCATCAAGGTCAACAAACATTACTACAAGAATAAATAAAAACCCATAAACCCCAATTTTTTTGATCATTAATTGACAAATCGGGCTTATTTAATCTTATAATATATTGATTTTGATAAATCTGTCTCTATTCGAGCCGTGGTTCTTATAATTGACCCACTTGCCAAATTCATCTCAGAAATATTAGTCGTTAATTCAACTTTTTCAAAGTCTATATTTGAAAACCCATGTGAAAGCACATATACATCATCTGAGGTAGTGATATTAATTATTTCACCATTATTAATTTGCCTTAAATATCTAGGAGAAGAACCATGAAACCCAGTTTCAATCAGTAGCTCCTGCACAGATTCAGATTCCACTTCGATCGTATCTATCGTAATCTCTTTAGCATCACTATCTTTAAAGACAATATAAGGTTCTTGGTCTGGTTCATCACATGATTGGATAATGAAGAGAAGCCCTAAGGCTAAAATGGTATAAGTTTTCATAGGTTTTTAGTTTTTTTAATGAATATAACTGGTGGTGTTCTAATTTCAATACAGTATAAACTTCAATTGTTTATAATATATTGCTTTTAAGTATGCCTTTGTATTGTTAGTAGTAGTTTGAGAAATGCAGGTTTATTTCTTAACACAATTAAAAACCTGTCAATTATTAACTTTTACCGCAGATTAACTTTAATCTGTCTCCTTCTTTAAATCCTAAGACTTCGGACTGATTACGCTGTCCAGGTTTTTATTTAGTTTAATGTTTACCAATATTTCATGCAAGGTTTCAGCCGCTAAACCATGCAGAACCAATCGATAGGCTGCGCTATAAGTAGTTTCTGGCACCATTGGATGCTTGTTGTTCACTAGCCCTAGGTGGCCAGGTGTCCCTAAAATTTGCGCAGAGTAAATGGCTATAGTCTCATCCAATTGTAAGGAATTGGAAGCCCTTACAAAATCATTGGAAGTCAGGAATAACTGGTAAAAAGGAGTAAAGAGTTCGATAGCCGAACGGAGATCTAAAATATTAGTCCACTTGTTGGGAAACTCAATATGGTCAAATTGATCTTCGGTAATCATTTCCAGCTTCAATTGTTTTTTGGGTGGGGCAATGGTTATTTCCTTCTCCCTGAGCTGTCGGTTCAAGTTAATTACAAAATTATAAAGGTTGAGGTCATGCTTCAGAAAAAGGTCATCCTTTACAGCTTCAAAATCCTTAGGCTTAAGCGGACTGCCAACAATGTTTACGCCCTCGATATTACCTGCTATAAATTGCAGAATTTCCGTGCCGACATGAAAATGCCGGAAGATAAGTAGATTGGCATCTGGGCTCACAAATCTGCGTAAGCCCCAAGCTAAAATCCGGTGCAGTAATTTGGAGGAATTAAAAATTTTCGGAAAGAAGAACTTAAAGATATGGATGAAAAACATCGTTACTTTCGACCAAATCTGAATAAAGGGGAGGAGGTAACGAGCGGATTTGGAAGCATTGTCCCGCATCAAGGCACTCTTCGTTTTTTTATTAATCGGGATGCTATCATCCAAGTACAAAGCCAACCAGGGGTTTGGATCCCTTTCATCATGTGCGGATATATCCATTTCTTTCATTTTAGCTATTTTAATAATTTCCTAATTCTTCCAGTTGCATTTTATACAATCTGGCAGTAGTTTTTGCAGTTTTAGCAATCTTCTTTGCTATCTCAATATTCATGGCAGGGTGGTTGAGTGCCTCTTCCAAATTGTGAAAATGGTTTTCATCCGCCACACCATGATAAGTGAAAAACGATACTTGCGACTCTTTCAAATTCAATTGGTCTTTTATCATTTCGCCCCAATAGGCTGCCAAGCGCTTTCCGATACCTTCAATAATAAACATGGCACCTAATAAATCAATAGGGTTGGCTTTGCTGGCCTGCTGAAACATAAATGAAGTTAAAGCCACAGAGCCAATATTTTTCTCTCCTGCTTGAATGGTGGAAAGTTCCTCTCCCAATGCCACATAGTTTCTTTCCAGCATTTGATAATCCTTATGCTCAGTGGCGGTATGTTTGATAAATGCCGATCGTAATTCAAATAAATCTATGTCTATATTGGAGGCCGCACGAGAAATCCACTGAGAGCCATCAATTACCTGTTGTCGTAAGTCAAGCAGTAGCAGTTTATAATCTTCTAGACTGATTTTACCTTCGTGTATTTTAGTAATGATGGGCACTTTCAGCAGTTCGGTTTCAAAATCAATCCAAATTTGAGCCAACTGCCTGATCAACCATTCCGAAGTTTCTGATTTCTCTACCACCAGTTCAGGTGCTTCAATTTCCCTAAGAGGATAGCTCTTGTTTTCCTGTCCTTGATTGCCTTCAACTGTCAGTTGCATAAATGAGGTGACAAAACGCCCGCTTTCAGGCACCATGCAAAGTATCTTGTCTCCAGTCTTCAATTTGCCTGAATACATCAGCTCCTCCAGCATAATAAAGATGGAAGCTGCGCCTGTATTTCCTTTTGTACTGAGATTACTGAACCATTTTTCATCCGCAATCTTAGCTCCGCCTTTATGCATAAGTTCTTTGATGGGTTCCTTAAATATCTCTGAAGAATAATGACAGCAAAGCCAATCTACCTCTCTTGTATTGATTTTCCCTTTGTCTATTAAATCGAAATAGTGAGCTACTCCAGTCTTTATTACCTGATCTAATAGACGGGTGTCCTGTTTTAAATTGATGGCACCTGCCTGTGAAGCCTCTTCATAGCTGGGGTAGTCCAGCCAGGTTTTTTCAGCTTCGTTTTTATTGTCTGTTTTGCCAGTAAACATACAGACTGGGAATTCATTAGCGTGTGATTTGAGGTCAATCCAATCAATCTTAAGGGAGATACCCTTTTCATTCTTCTTGTTTTGTAGTACAAAGGCACCTGCTCCGTCCGAAAGCATCCATCTTAAAAATTCGGCATTAAAAGGCAGGGATTGAATTTGTTGTTTTTCAAAACGGGATGCTTTAAACAGCCTGCTGGCAAATTCACTGCCCACACAAATGGCATTCTGCTTTTCATTGCTTTTTATTTGGGAGAAAGCATTTTTCAATGCCATCATTCCACTGGCACAAACACTCTGAAAACTGGCTACTTCACAGCGGTCAAAAGGCAAGTCGGCATGCACCATACTTGCAAAGCCGGGTATCGGCAGATCAGCCTGCGTTGTGCCTGTGCAAAGTAAGGCAACTTGCTTGCTATCAAGTGTACTTTTCTTCAAAGCATTTTTAATGGCATTTACAGCCATTTGGGCATTTGAGTGGGTGCTTTCCTGATATTTATTGATGGCATAATATCTGGTTTTGATACCATTTTGCTTTAAAATGCGCTCCTTTGCCACACTGTTTTTTCCATTTATCCTCCCCAAATAATCTTCCATTTCCTCATTTTGAATGGCTTTGTTGGGTAGAAAAACTCCTGAACTTGTAATGAAAACTTCAGTCATAATTTAGGATTTAAGCTTTTGGAATAGTTTGTCCATGAAATTGAGGGCAAAGCCATAATTTTTGCGCGCTTTGCTATGATGTTGGTTGTGCCATGTGCCGAAAAGCATCCAGCTTTCTCCTTTTCCATGCCCGAATCGGTAGTTACAATGCCCTGCATAGTTCAGCAAAATACTGGCCAATGGATAGATGAAAATGGCCATAATTGAAAAAGGAATAAATGGAGCTATAGTTAAAGGAACGGTACTTAATAGAACTGCCTCCAACCAGTGAAAACTGTATACTGAGTAAACAGTGGGTGTTATAGACCGATGGTGGATATAGTGCACCCGTTTCATAAAAAATTTGGAATGCATCATGCGGTGCACAAGATAAAAGTGAATTTCATTCCATAATGTAAGAATGATAATACCTAAAATGATATTAAATGCCGTATTGGGAAGTAAAGAGATATTATCTGCCCGGATTAAATAAATGATGGGAATTACGGATAATCCAAAAATCACAATTGATAGAAGGGAGTGCTTTATTTCAAAACGAATTTGAGGAAGAGTCACTTTTTTCGGTTCTATTTTATGTAATATTTTTTTGCGTTCCAGCCTTTTGCAACAGTAAAGAAATAAGGGGGCGATGCCAAAATACAAGAGCATAAAATATCCGAACGATAGCCAAAATAGCCTAAAATAGGAATATTCGTAAAGGATCTTTTGAATCAAATCTTGCATGTGTTAACTCAATAATATGCCTTAGTTAAAGGAAAGCGACTATTAAATTTTTAAAAATATACTTTAAATATGATAATGGAAAAAAGTCTGTAAAGCCTAATTTATCATTTTCGCCACTCTTTTCTAATGCAATAGACACATTATTTACGGAATAAGTTGGATAGATTTATGATTTGGTACAGGTTGTGGCCTTATAGTTCATGGCCGTCTATTCGATAGTTGCCCGTGTCGTTAGTATTTCCAAATTGCAAATTCAAATTGTGTGATGTTCATTAATTTTTTAGATTTTCATTTTGAAGCAATTCAATCACCTTAGCAATTTGTTTGACTCTATATTCTAGATTCTGATAGTCAATTTTATTTGATGTATCTGTTATTTTATGATAATCTGAGTGTAAACCTGAAAAGAAAAAGTAAGATGGAATTCCTTTTTTATAAAAATTGTAATTATCTGATCTTGTAAATATGCCCATAGGATCTTTTAAATCGCTTAAGGAATAATCAAAAGTACATTTATTATAGGCCTGATCTGCTTCTTCAATAAGGTCATCTAAAGCTTTTGACTGCCCAGAACCTATACAATAAAGATAGTTTCCCTTGGAATGCTTCTCATCAATTCTAGCAATCATGTCAAGATTCAAATTGAGTATAATATTTTCTGGATTGAAGGATGAACTATTGACATGATAATATGAACCCAACAGCCCTGCCTCTTCTGCAGAAGTTGCAAGAAACATTATATTATATTTTAAATTTTTCGACTTAGAGAATTGCTCTGCAAGTTCTAATAATCCAGCAACACCAGAGGCATTGTCATCGGCTCCTGGGAAAAATTGATTATCAATTTTACCAAGATGATCATAATGTGCAGAAATAACTATAGTCTTTTTTGTTTTGCCTTTAACAATTCCGATAACATTGGCCGTTTCAAGAACATTATTTATTCTTTCGAATTTGGTTTCGACTGTAGTAATGGGAGCTTCGGCTATTCTATTTAACCTCATTAATTTCTTCAATTTCCTTATGTGTAAACCACTAATATTTTTCACTTGAGAATTTGGTATTAGAAAGGAATTGACAAATCTGATAGTATCCCATCCTGCGGGTCTGATGCTATCTATAGTCACTTTATTTAGTAAAGTGACTCTTTTTGCTAGTGTGAAATTTTTAAGGGTTCTTTTAACAGATTCGAATTGTGAGCCATTTTTTGGATTGGCTAGCATTAGACCAAAAGCATTTCGCTTTTCCAGTTTTTTATTGATATCGTAATATGCACGGAGATTATTGACAAAAACCAGAACTAATCGATCAGTCACGTCAATTTGATCTAATTCCTCATCCGTTCCCGTTCCACCAAATACAATTTCTTTCTCCACTTCAACATTTTGGAAATTACTTCCTTGTAATACTATTTTTTCGAAATTGTTAAGTCTGCCACGGGATGTTTCAATATATACTTCACCCCAATAGGTCTTTTTTAATTTAAATTTCTCAAGAAAGCTATTTTGATAATGTGGCTCTAACCCTAATTCCGAAAAGCTATTAGCAATAAATCTCTCTGCTTTCTTTTGACCTTCAGTTGCAGTCCCTCTACCTTCAAGTGAATCTGCACTCAAAATTTGCACGATATGTCTAAGATCATCTTTATCAATACTTGGTTCAAGTTCTTGACCAAATCCAATGAAATTTAAACTTATTAGACATGTAATAAGTACTACTATTTTAATGAAATGCATATAAACATCAGCATTTAGTAAATGATGGATAGGGATAAAAAAACTATTATTTCCTTATTCTCACAGCCGAAACAACAAACAAATCTACAAATTATGATGAAAATACTAGTCTGATTTATCCCTATTCAAACCCAACTCATTTTGATAATTGTTATTCTTCAGTATTGAAAAATTCGAAATGTTGAAAAATCATTTCATTTTCATCAATAGTACTACAAATCTTAAATACATCTTCGTTTTTCATTACTATTTCTTTTGCAGTCACGATTTTTTTTGATTGTAATTGAATTAAAATCAAAGTAAAAGGTTATTAACAGTATAATTTGACCTTTATTAAAAATAGAAATCTACACCTAAATATAGCTATGGCAACTATTTTTTGCTAGGAAAATATCAAACCAAAAACTCTTTCAAATCATTAATTTTGATGTTTCCTTCATAGTAGGCTTTACCAAAGATTACGGCAAAAACGCCCATGTCATTCAATTTTCGGATGTCATCTACATTGCGTACACCGCCACTTGCCAAAACGCATATATCGGGAAATTCATCCAAAATACTTTGATATAAATCAAATGCAGGGCCTGATAATGAACCCTCTTTGCTGATGTCGGTAGTTTTCACATATTTTAAGCCTCTATCATAGAAATATCGGATGTGTTCTATGATATCGATATCCGTATTTTGTATCCAACCTTTGTAAGCAATCTTTCCATTTAGCGCATCAGCACCTAAAGTGATTTTTTCCCTTCCGTAAGAGACAATCCAAGAAGCAAATAGCTCTTTTCTCTCAACGGCTATACTGGCAGCAGTAATGTAATCTGCGCCATACTCATATGCCTTACTTATATCACCGTCTGTATTGATTCCGCCTGTAAAATCAAGCTCTAAGTCAGTGTAACCATGAATAGCCTCCAAAATGTGATAATTCACAGGTGATCCTCTGTGTGCGCCATCTAAATCCACGATATGGACAACCTTTATTCCACTATCTTCCAGTTTTCTGGCCACATCAATAGGCGAATCATCATACACTTTAGCACTCGCAATATCTGCGCCTTCAACTCTAATAATTTTACCGTCTCTGATGGCGATGGATGGAATAATTTGAATCATAGTTAAAATGGTTTTAAGAGTATGATATTAAAAAATATAGGCGATTTTACAAGCCTCAGCCCTGTTACTATTTAGTTAAGCTTTAAAGGGCTTTGAAATTACAGCTTAAAATGGAATTTACAAAAGAAATAAGAAGAGAAAAATTCAGTTGTATGAATTTGAAATCATGCATTAAGCTGATTAAAAGCTAATTTTATAAGATTTTCTCCTTAGTTTTGAATACTTTATGACGCATTACGAAAAACAAATACATCATAGAATTAGCCGCTTTGTTCCTGAAAATTCTGTTGATTTAGCTTTTAATTTATGGAAGGAGAAACCTTTTCGCTTTGTTATAGCTAAAGCTAGAAACAGTAAATTGGGAGATTTTAGAAAAAAGTCAAATGAAGATTGGGCGGTAATCACGGTTAATGAAAATTTAAATCCTTATTCATTTTTAATCACTTATGTGCATGAAGTAGCTCATCATTGGGTATTTGAAAAGCATAGAGGCAGGGTTTTCCCACACGGTAAAGAATGGAAAAATGCTTTTAAAGAATTGATGCTACCATTTCAAACACCCGATATTTTTCCTGAGGGGATTCTGAAAGCATTAAATTTTTATATGGTAAACCCCAAAGCAGCATCTTTATCCGATATTCGATTGGCAAAAGCGCTAAAAGCTTTCGATCCTGTTAATCCTGATGAAATAAGTTTGCTTGAATTAAGCCAAGGACAAAAATTCATGCTTGAAAACAGACTTTTCGAAAAGCAGGAAACTCGAAGAACAAGAGTGAGGTGTAAAGAGGTAAATTCAGGAAAATATTATTTAGTCCATAAAATGGCTATGATTATTCCTGAGTAGGATTCAGTGCAGATAAGTCTAGCTTTACTTTAACCACAAACAAAGCTTTTCACTAAGTTTCACAAAGAAAATAATTTATAATGACAGCCTTAGGCTGTTACTTTGTGGTCTCTGAGAAATTCTTAGAGGTACTTTGTGGTTAAAAATAAAATTAGAAATCCAATCTTTTCATCACATGCTCTTCCACTCTTTCACAAAAAACCTGTGGTTTTAAAGTTCTCCAATTTAAGTGTTCAAATTGTCCACCACAATTGATATAAGTATCTACATTAAATTGCGCCCATTCCTCTAAAACAAAATCACGGAAATTAACACCCACTATCCATCCATCTTCTACCTCATCAAACCATTCTTCATAATACTCATCATCCGAACCATGAAAATTCAAAATATTTTCACCTATTAAAATGTATTTGTTAATGCCTTGTAATAACATATGCTCAATAATATTTCTCTTTAAATGCATGATGTCATTGTGCAAGGTGTCATTCCATTCACCTATCATTTCAATTACTGCAATTCCATCTTCATAATTGGCATAAAGGATTTTTATATAAAGCGTTTCTGAACCGATAGCATCCCAGGCAGGATCTATATAATAGCCATAAATGGTATCTGTGTATAGTTCATAGTTATATTCTTTTCCATGGAAAGGGGAAAGCTCGTCAGTCGAGGAGTCATAATATTTTAGCCAGTTGTAGTAGGGCTCGATGTGATGCATTTTGCAGTAATACGTTATAGGTTTTAAGTCTTAAGTTAGTCTAAATGCGTATTGAGGTAAAAAAGTTTTAGAAAATCGTGATTTGTTCTAATGTCAGTAAAGTTTTGGTAAAAACACCAAAACGGGGATGCGGTTTGACGGTTTTTTTCACCGTCTAATCGCTAATTGGCATCGTACTAGGATATCGGTCAGATGGTTTAGAGCTATCGTTTAAACAGCCTATTTAGGTATTAAATAATATCAAAACTCTTTCCTGTAAGCGTCAGTCCGAGGCAAAAACTGTGCTCATATCAGACTTTTAAAAAATTGAGATAATTCATTTTATTATTTATAAATCATCTTTTCCCAGCTTCAACCGCCTTCCTTACAGAGCCATGTTCTAACAACAATTTTTTAGCTGCTTCATATCCGATTTCCAATTCATGCATAATCATTTTTGTACCGCGATCCACTAACTTATCATTGCTTAATTGCATATCCACCATTCTATTGCCTTTTACATGCCCCAATTGGATCATAGCTGTAGTAGAAATCATATTTAACACCATTTTCTGTGCAGTACCTGCCTTCATTCTGGTACTGCCCGTCACAAATTCAGGCCCAACAGCTACTTCAATAGGGTAATCTGAAACCTGTATTACTTCAGAATTTGGATTGCAAGTAATGCAAGCTGTCTTAATTCCTTTTTCTTGTGCCATTTTTAAGCCGCCAATCACATAAGGTGTCCTTCCTGAGGCTGCAATACCTATTAAAAAATCTTTTTCAGAGATATTGTATTCTTGTAAATCTTCCCATGCTTGAGCTTGGTCATCTTCAGCAAATTCAACTGCTTTTCGGATCGCATTGTCACCACCCGCAATCAATCCTATTACCTTATCATGACCTACACCAAAAGTAGGAGGGCATTCTGATGCATCCAATATTCCCAATCTTCCACTAGTGCCAGCTCCGATGTAAAATAGTCGCCCACCAGCTTTCATTTTTAATACAATTTGCTCCAGTGCATTTTCGATTTGCGGAATAGCCTTTTGTACTGACAATCCAACGGAATGATCTTCTTGATTGATCCCTTGAAGTAATTCACCTATGGAAAGATTTTCTAGATTATTAAAATTTGATTCTGACTCTGTAATGCTCATCAATGTTGATTTTTATGATAAAGTGTCAAGCCTGCTATTGGGCTCTCCATAAAATTACCTGCTGTTAAATTATTTTTTGTTAAAACCATCCGCATGATGGAATTGGCATTGAAAGCCACTCCCCCTACAAAATGGATAGGTAAATTCTGATGTTCCTTAAATTTTAGAACGGATTTTTCCAGAAATAACTGAAATGAATCAGAAATAAGCTCAAAAAAGAATTTTTCTTTTTGATTAAGTAGTGCAAACTGAAAAAATTGAGCAAAAAAACGATTAGGATACGGCTTTTGGTATATCTGTTCTAGTGCAGTTTCCAAATTGATTTCTGGAAACTGATTGCTAAACTTTTCAGCTAGCTTATTAGGCATTTCGTTTTCCAAAAATGCTTTTAAAGTTAGTTTGCCGATATAATTACCACTGCCCTCATCTCCTAAAGCATAGCCTAGAGATACCATTCGTTCTGAAATAACCCCTCCATCATAATGGCAGGCATTTGCTCCCGTTCCTAAAATACAAACTATTCCCTCTTCATTACCGCAGCTTGCTCTTGTTGCAGAAAGCATGTCATCTTCCACATAAATTTGCTCACAATTAAAAAATAAAGAAAAAACAGATTTTATTTTTTCTTTATTTTTTAGTTGGTTACAACCTGCGCCATAAAAATTAATTTCTTTAACATTTTGAATGAGTATGTTCTTAAAATCAGCTTTCAGGCTTTCAAAAAGCTCTTTTTCAGAAATTAAGTAGGGATTTATTCCGCTTGTTTTCAATTGTTCAATGGTATTATCGTCTTTTAAAAAGCGCCAATCTGTCTTACTCGAACCGCTATCTGCTATAAGCTGCATTAATCTTTATAATTATTTTAACGTGTAAATTTAACATCAACTGAAATTTATATAACTTAGGAATCAATTAATAGGTAAAGTTGTGAAAAAAAGTAAACTGTTAGGGCTTTTGGGACTAGATAAAATTATAGAATCATTACAAAAATTGCTAGAAGTACGCATAGCAATGATAAGAACGGAGATAGAAGAAAAAGTAGCGGAGAAATTAGCTAAGATTTTACCATTGCTGTTGGTAGTAGCATCTTTAACTTTACTGATTCTATTTGGTAGTCTTACGTTAGCCTTTTATCTAACTGAAATAATGGAAAGCTATGTTTATGGTTTTGGAATAGTCTCGTTAGGGTATTTGTTGCTAACAATTGTTTTTATTCTTTTAAAGGATAGCAAATTTATGAAGAAAGTATTTAGTGATTCCATCAACAAATCAACTAAAGAAGATTAATTTTAATTTTTAAATTCGAAAAGCATGAGTAATCAGGAAAAGCTATTAGAAAGAAGTAAGAAATATGAGCAAGATTTATCAGAGCAATTAAGCGAATATTCAGGGAAAGCCGAGAAGTTCGGGAAAAATGCTTTGATGATTGCTGGAGGAGTTTTTTTAGCTTATCAAGCCGTAAAACTTATAACAGGGGGTGGCAAAAAAAGCAGAAAATCTCAGGTTTATAAGGAAGTAAATGAGGATGAAAGTGATTACGATGACTCACCTCGAATTATTATAAGAAGAGAGGAAAGTAGCGGTGGTGGAATTATGGATGCCCTTAAAGCTGAAGTAGGAGGGATTTTGGTAGCTATTGCTAGAGATAAGATACTAGAATTTTTGAGTCAATTAGAAAATCGAAAATCTGATGATAGAGAAGAAGGAGCTTAACCAACTGATAGGTGGCAAAGCAAACGGGCAGAAATTTTTTGCCTTGCTAATCGATCCCGACAAGGTTCATGATCGAGCTTCTTTACAACGTTTAGTCAATATGGCTATCGAAAATGAGGTAGATTTCTTCTTTGTTGGGGGAAGTTTGATCGTTTCTGATTTTCTAAGCAGTTGCATTTCGGACATAAAATCAGCAACTGATATTCCTATCATCTTATTTCCAGGTAATAACCAATATATAGATTTGCAATCTGATGCAATTTTGTATTTATCCTTGATATCAGGTCGAAATCCTGATTTATTGATTGGGCAGCATGTTCTTTCTGCGCCCATTTTAAAAAGAAGTAAAATGGAAGTTTGGCCGACTGGCTATATGCTTATAGATGGTGGTAATAAAACTTCTGTTTCCTATATGAGTAATACCAACCCCATTCCTCATGATAAAAGTGATATAGCCGTAAGTACTGCTATTGCAGGTGAACTATTAGGGCTTCAGCTTATTTATATGGATGCAGGCAGTGGAGCAGACAAAATGATCAGTGAAAAGATGATTGCTTCCGTGAAAAGAGCTGTTGATATCCCTTTAATTATTGGAGGTGGTATAAATTCTGTGGCTAAAGCAAAAAACGCCTGGAAGTCAGGCGCTGATGTGGTAGTTGTGGGTAATGCCATAGAGCAAAACCCACAATTATTGATAGAAATGACCGAAGCAAAAATAACGCTCAATCAGCAATTACATAGAATCTAGTAATTAATTGCACAGAGCTTTTAATTTGATTCCACAACGTCAAGAAGGAATAACCCTACTCGTTTAATTACCTAATTGTCTTTATTTAGGCTCCTCTTGAAAAATGCTTGAAACAGCGAACGTTTAGGGGGTATGATAATTTAATTTCTTTACCTCAAGTATTTTTCCATCTTAAATATGATTTCAGACTCTTCGATTAGTACAATTTCCACTTTTAAACAGTTTGATTTTTTTCGTTTTTTAGCGATTGGACGTACCTGTCCTGTAAAATAATGTGATGTTCATTTTTTTCTCGTCAGGCTGCCATTCGGACTGGGGGAGAAATTTTGTTCAAGGCCAGTTTCTTGGCGTTCGATGCCATGACACCAAAGAACACCCATACCCTTTCGTTTTGAGCGCCCCTTGCTTTTATTTTCCTTAACCCATAGTGGTTTTTATGGTTCCCAAAACTACCTTCCAACACCGTTGACCTGTCCTTGTTAAGTTCTGCCTGTAAGGCTTTTTCGGGCTTGCTTAATTTGACGGGCCTTTTTTGGCAAAGTTGGTGAAGATATGTTTAGAGGTAATGTAGCGCCTGTTTTCATTTGTAGGGTATATCTTGTCGGCAGACAGTTGGTGCAGTTGCCCAAAAAGCATCCTATGCTTTAAACAGCTTATCTTAAGTCTTTTACATTCGTTATAGGCATTAAAGTCCATCAGGTCAAAATACTGAATACCTCCTGTTTGTAGCATGTGGACTTTCATCCCAAATTCCACGGGCTTGTTCTCCTTTCCCCTTACTATTGGGCGAACATAGGGCTTATAGAGTGAAACAATGCGGTCTTTTACCTTTTCGCCAGGATTATTGAACAGGTATTCTTGTTGTTGCAGTACTTTTTTAATGGTGCGGATGTAGCCGTACTGGTGGGAAGTAAGTATTACTTCCGGATGAAGGTTGAGAAAATCCTGCAATTGCCCCAGCCCTTTGCCCAACAGGTAGATCAAGCTCTTCTTACGGGCCTTCCCTTTTTTTATGCTCTTCTTGCGCAGCCTATCATAGGTGAGCTGTTTGCGCTTTTGATCAATAAACTTGTTCCTCGGTCTTCTTTCACCGGTAACCTTGCAAAGTTTGAAAAGCAGTTTTTCATATACCCATTGATTGGACTCCCATAATAACTTTACATCTGTGGGAAAACGGATGCAGCTCTCATAGCAGGTGGCATCCATGGACAGCACATGGGTGTTCTCTATGTCATCCTTCCAATGATTGAGCAAAACTGTTTGCAACTGGTTTAAATCCGCATGCTTGGCAATATAACTCCTGACCCTTGAAGGCAAATTCGAATCCTTGATCAACTCCCCATCGGAGAGTGGCCTGTTGCAAAATATTTGCAAAGACCAATCGGTATTAAAACGCTCTATCAACTGGTGGTCGCTCAGGTTCAGGTAATGCTTTAAAAACATCAGGGCAAACATGCCCTCATTGCTCAACCATCTGGGAGCACCTTTACTGTTTTCATCCTGTGGGGGGAGACATTCTCCCAGTTCTTTTAAAGGAAGCCTTTCATGTACTTTTCCGATTTCGAGTGTCTTGAAAATATACCATTTTGGAGAAACTATTGATTTGAGTGGGAATAAATTCAGCTGTGCCATATATTGCAGTTGTTATTTGTTTTTTTCTCAACTACAATATAACACAAAACCCCGAAAATTGCCATATATGGCGAAATTCGGGGTTTTAAATTAACTTTCCCAAGTATTAATTCATTGAAAAACAATTATTTATATCTATCCAAGGGGAGCCTATTTAAACGTTCATTAAAGATTCTCTTCTTCTCATTTTCCCTGCAGGAATTCCGAACATCATTTTAAATCTTCTGCAGAAATAAGCAGTATCTTTATAACCTACTTCATGCCCAATATCTCTGATGCTTTTCTTAGAAGTTCTCAATAAGGTAACGGCTTCTTCCATTCGCTGATACTCGATGTAATCCTGAGGGTTAATTCCAGTAAGCATTTTGAAGTACTGCCCAACGTAATCTTCCGATACATTGGCAACCTCTGCAAGTTTCTTGTTTGATAAATCACCACCTAAATGCTCATTGATGTAATTGAATATGTCAATTAAGCGCGGATCTTTGAAGTAAGTGCTATTGGTAGCTAATTGCTCAACAAATAATTTGTTTCTAACAATATGTCTAAATAATTCTACTAATAAATATTCCGTTAAAACCTTTACCATTCTATCAGCACCAGGCTCATCGGTATCTAGTTCTTCAAAAATCTTATCATTCAAAGATTTTATGACATCATTACTAAAAATAAAAGGAGGGATGTCGAGAGAAGCAAAAAAGTTTACTGAATCGAAAACCTTTGCTTCAAAGGAAATATAACTAAAGCTATCACCACCTTCTGTTAATAACTCATCGTGGGTAATTGAATTGAAATATTCTGATTTACCTGTTATGAATTTGTCATTGGTAATGGTCTCAATTTGGCTACCTCTTCCATAAGTGATTTGATGTACTTTTCCTCCAGGAATAAAAGCAAAATCACCCTCTTTTGCTAAAAGTTTTTCCTCTCCGAGAAGTACTTCTCCTTTGTTTACCCAAATCACTTTATTCTCTACTTCATAGAGATTATTTACGGTTACAGGCTTTTGAATTTTGATATTTTTTGCTTTGACGAACTTAACGCCTAAAGACTCAATGATTTTGTTGTAATCTTCCATTTTCTTGTTTTATGAATGGATTAACTATAAAAAGTAAAAGTATTGTTTTGAATAATTGTATAAATCTAATGAATAATAGCTTTATATCAAAAAAAATAAAAAACGCACAACCTCTATGTATATGTAAGGTTGTGCGTGATAACGAAGTTTTTATTGAATTATTTTAAGAATTTGACTTTATAAGAATATTTGATCTTTGACCAAAATCTTTTCTTATTTCAGTATATTTCTTGAGATTACAATTTTCTGAATTTCAGAAGTACCTTCATATATCTGAGTGATTTTCGCATCTCTCATTAGACGTTCCACATGGTATTCTTTTACGAAACCATAGCCTCCATGTACCTGTACAGCTTCTACTGTGGTGTCCATTGCTACTTGAGAAGCGTATAATTTCGCCATGGCACTAGCTTGAGAGAAATCTTGCTTTTGGTCTTTCAACCATGCTGCTTTTAAACAAAGCAATCTTGCTGTCTCAATTTGAGTAGCCATGTCTGCTAATTTAAATGCGATTGCTTGATGTTGGTTGATTTCCTTACCGAAAGCCTTTCTTTCTTTAGAATATTTCAAAGCTAATTCGTAAGCCCCAGATGCAATTCCTAAAGCTTGAGCAGCAATACCGATTCTACCTCCATTCAAAGTGGACATTGCAAAATTAAATCCAAATCCATCTTCACCAATTCTGTTTTCTTTAGGCACTTTCATGTCTTGAAACATCAAAGAATGAGTATCAGAACCTCTGATTCCTAATTTCTCTTCTTTTTTACCTACTACAAAACCTTCGGTTTCTCTCTCAACGATCAAGGCGTTAATTCCTTTATGACCTTTTTCTTTATCGGTTTGCGCAATTACTAAATAAACAGAAGCACTGTTACCATTGGTAATCCAGTTTTTTGTTCCGTTTACTAAATAATAATCTCCTTTGTCTTCTGCAGTTGTTCTTTGTGAAGTAGCATCAGAGCCTGCTTCAGGCTCAGAAAGACAGAAAGCACCGATTATTTCACCAGTAGCTAATCTTTTAAGATATTTTTCTTTTTGTTCTTCAGTCCCATATTTTTCCAATCCCCAGCAAACCAAAGAATTGTTCACTGACATGGCAACAGATGCAGAACTATCTATCTTAGATATTTCTTCCATTGCCAATACATAAGAAACAGTGTCCATTCCGCCACCATTATATTTAGGATCCACCATCATTCCCATGAATCCTAGTTCTCCCATTTTTTTAATCTGTTCGGCAGGGAATTTTTCGTAAGTATCTCTTTCGATTACTCCAGGTAATAAATCATTTTGTGCAAAATCTCTAGCTGCAGCTTGAACGGCTAGCTGCTCTTCTGTGAGTTGAAAATCCATCTATTAATTATTTTTTAGTCGTTTCTGTGCAAAAACAGAATGTTCCTGCAAAAGTTTTGCAAATATAGGAAAAATCCATTTAATCTCGACTGCCTAAGAACATCATCACATAATACAACAATGTAACTAATGAAGCTATTGCTGCAACTAAATAAGTCCTAGCTGCCCATTTTAAAGAATCTTTGGCCATATCATGCTCTTGTGGAGTGGTTACTCCTGAAGTGGTCATCCATGCTAAGCCTCTTTTACTAGCATCATATTCTACCGGTAAAGTGATAAAAGCAAAAAGTGTAAAAACAGTATAGCATCCGATGATGACCATCATAGCTAGATCAAAACTAATTAGACCCTGTAGAAAAAATGCACCAAAAAGCATAGCCATAAAAACGAAATTAATAATTTTCGCACTTACATTCTGAAGTGGCACAAGGGCAGACCGCAATTCTAAAAATGCATAAGCCTTGGCATGTTGAACGGCATGTCCTACCTCGTGAGCAGCAACAGCCACTGCAGCTGCAGATCGGTTATTATAAACTTCAGAACTTAGATTTACTGTTTTATTGGCTGGATTATAATGATCTGTAAGCTGTCCTTCAACAGACATTACCTTTACATCATAAATACCATTATCCTTTAACATTTTTTCAGCAGCTTCTCTGCCTGAAATACCGGAGCTTAAAGTTATCTTAGAGTATTTCTTAAACTTACTCTTCAAACGGGATTGCACAGCATAACTAATGATGGCAAATCCGATAATAATTACAATTAAAAACATTTTATTATTTGTTTATTTTATTAATAATATTGGTGGTGGAATATCCTTCGACTAACTCGATTGTCTCAACTGTTCCACCGTTTTCCATTACGACATCTGCTCCCACAATGTTGCTGATTTTATAGTCGCTTCCTTTTACTAAAACATCGGGTTTAAGTAGTTTTATTAAGGATAATGGTGTGTCTTCCGTAAAAAATACAACGGCATCCACGAAAGCTAAGGCTGCAATGATTCTGGCCCTAGCGTTTTCATTATTTACAGGTCTAGTAGGGCCTTTTAATTTGCTTACTGAAGCATCAGTATTTAAGGCTACAATTAATTTATCGCCTTTAGCTGCTGCCTTTTCCAAATAATCCACATGTCCTAAATGCAAAATATCAAAACAACCATTAGTGAACACTACTTTTTGATCTTTCCACTCTTCCCTTTTATCATTTAAAACTTCTAATGAATATATTTTATCAGCTGTTGACATAGGCTTTATTAGCATTTCTTTTAGGAATAATCATACTTAAAAATAAAGATATTGATCCGACTCCAATAATTGCTATTGAATTGGTAGTATGCAAAACAAAAGCAAAAATTATTCCTTCTTTTTCTGCCACTCCATATAGTAATAAACCTGCTCCTACTAAATAATGGAAGGCACCTATTCCACCTTGAACTGGTGCTGCCATTCCAATCCCTCCTAAAACTAATAGAATAAACCCTGCAGAATATCCAAGATCAGCAGTTGACTCCATGCTAAAAAATACTACATAGGTCATGAAATAATAGCAAACCCATATACCTATTGTAGCAACCCAAAATAGCGCTGGATTTTTCAATTTTCTTACTGAAGTGATTCCTTCAACTAATTGACGAAGAAAAGCGGTTAACTTATTATAATATTTATTTTTACTTAAAAATGCCTGATTTCTTTTTAATAGAAAGAAAATCACAATGGCCCCTAATAGAAAGGTGATTCCTATTGCAATTAATGTCAAGAAGTTTTCTTCTAAGGTAGTGGCCTTATCTAAAAACAATTCCAAAAAGAAATTATTTAATCTGCGAAATTCTAATGCAAGTGTAAATGCAACTATGGCAATTAAACAAATCATATCGAAAATTCGCTCCGTTACCACACTTCCGAAACCTCTACTTACTGATACATCATCTGTTTTCTTTAGTACTCCGCATCTTGAAACTTCGCCCATCCTGGGAACTACAAAATTGGCTAAATAGCCCACCATCACAGCCAAAAAAGTTCTTGAGGTTTTTAAATGATAACCCAAAGGTTCTAATAACATATTCCAACGCCAGGCCCGTAATAGATGGCTGAACATGGCCAATGCGATGGATAGATAAAGCCAGTTTAAATTGGCTTTTTTGAAACTTGTCATAATCTCATTTAAATCGACATCTTTATAAAGATACCAAAAAAGTAGAGCAGCTACAGATAATGACAGCGTATATTTTATAAATGATTGGATTCCTTTTCTCAAAGTTTAGGGTAGTTTATTGTTAGCATCAGGAAATATTAAAGAAGGCTTAAATGATTTTGCCTCTTCAAAATCCATATGTGCATAACCAATGATGATGATGATATCACCAACCTGCACTTTTCTTGCGGCAGGTCCATTTAAGCATACCATGCCTGAGCCTCGCTCTCCTTTAATAACATAAGTCTCCAATCGCTCACCATTGTTGATGTTCACAATCTGGACTTTTTCATTTTCTATAAGGTTAGAGGCTTCCATCAAATCTTCATCGATGGTGATGCTTCCAACATAGTGTAATTCTGCTTGAGTAACCTTTACTCTGTGAATTTTTGATTTACAAACTTCAATTAACATACTATACTCTTCAAATTGGGATGCAAAGTTATGAAATTAAATAGAGCCTATAAGGCAAACATATGATATAAATTTATATCTGTTTGATATCCAGTATCAAATAAGGAAATTATAATCCCATTAATTATTAGACATCACTTAAATACATGTTATCTATTAATCTCACATTTCCCATAAACCCTGCAATGCACAGAACGGTATCTGGCGCCAAGTAGTTCTCTGTTTTGGGAAGTAAATCTTTATCGCTTACAATTTCAAAATATTCTAATTCTGCTTTATGATTGTCAAAGAGGTGCTTTACTTCTTTTTTTGCTTCTTCTCCTGATTGGTTTTCTTTTAATATTGACTTTGCCTCAGTTAATGCCTGATAAAATATTCTTGCTTCTTCCCTTTCTTCTTTACTTAAGCGTTCATTTCTTGAAGACATCGCCAAACCATGAGCTTCCCTTTTAATAGGTACGGTAATAATTTCCAAGTTGAAAAATAATTCTTCAACCAGCTTTTTGATAATGGTCAGTTGTTGTAAATCTTTTTGACCGAAAAAAGCATAATTTGGGAGTACAATATTAAAAAACTTAGAGACTATCAAAGCAACACCGCTGAAATGCCCTGGTCGGAATTTTCCTTCCATTACCTGATCTAAATCTCCAAATTCAAATTTAATAGTATTTCTCCCAGCATACATCACTTCATCCGAAGGTAGAAATAAGATATCGCAACCATTTTCATCCAGTAAATCTTTATCGGTATCAATATTTCGAGGGTATTGCTTTAAGTCATCCTGATTGTTGAATTGGGTTGGATTGACATAAATGCTACAGACTACTATATCTACTTTTTCTTTAGCAGTTGCAACCAAGCTCAAATGCCCTTGATGTAAAGCACCCATAGTAGGAACGAAGCCAATTTTTTTACCTTCTGATTTAAATTGAGTGATAAGAGCTTGAATTTCAGCAATTGAGCCAGTTGATATCATAAAAAATGCGCTAAATTAGAAAGTTTTGGAACAAATCTAGCTTATTAATCAAAAAAATAATGGAAAGTGAGTATTTTTTTGTATTTTTGTGCTTCGTTTATGAATTAATCAAATCCAATAAGCATATGTCAAAGCTTCGAATTCTTTACGTAGCCAATGAAATCAATCCATTTTTAAAAACATCAGAAGTAGCAGAATTTGTACGAAAACTCCCTCAAGCCATGCAGGAAAGAGGAATGGAGATTCGTATTCTAGTACCCCGCTTCGGTCTTATTAACGAGCGGAAGAACAGATTACACGAGGTAGTGCGCCTTTCAGGCATCAATATCTCAGTAGGAGAGGAAGAGAAACCTTTAATCATAAAGGTGGCATCAATTCCTAATGCTAAACTTCAGGTGTATTTTATTGACAATGAAGATTACTTCCAGCGTAAATTTGTATTTCATGATAAGGAAAATAATTTTTATCCTGACAATGACGAAAGAGCAATATTTTTCTGCAAGGGAGCGTTGGAAACAGTTAAGAAACTAGGCTGGGCGCCTGATGTAGTACATTGTAATGACTGGATGACCAGCTTGATTCCAATGTACTTAAAGACCACTTATAAAAATGACCCAATATTTAAGGATGCAAAATCTGTATTTACTGTGTATAATACAGAATTCTCTCATAAATTTGGGACAGATTTGGTGGACAAGGTAAAAATGCTTGATATAGAAGATAGCATGTTGTCCAATCTAGAATCAGCCGATTATGAAGGGTTCATAAAAATCGGTGCAGAATATGCAGACGCAGTTATTAAAGCAGGTGATGAGTTTAAAGGAAACCTTGATGAATTATTTTCAACATTCGACAAAGAAAAGAAAGTTGACACCATTGAAAAAGGAGAAGATTTTGAAGAATCCTATTTCAACTTATATACAGAATTGGCAGGCTAATACCGCCACCTCAATTATTACAGGGCCAGCTATCCTGCTGGCCTTTTTTTTCGCCTCATGTGAAGAGCCAATAGAAGTGGAGAGTGATTTAGTTCCAGGAGGGAATAATACTGAAATTCGGTATTTGGAAATTCCTCTTGAAATGAATCATACTGCCTTTGATTCTCGGTTGATTAGTACTAATGCAGTAACAGGGGCTAGGGGTCAAATTTTTGTAGGGCATCAAAACGATCCTGAAATCGGAGATTTTACAGCCAAAGCATATTTTGGTGCTATATTAAATAGTGATTTTGTAAGGGATAGCTTACCAGCGAATGCTACAGTAATAGAAACAAGATTAAAATTAGGCCTGAATTATTATTATGGTAATGAGTTTGCTAAACCTCAAAACTTTATAGTAACCCAATTAAGCGATACTTTAGATATAAACGGAGGGTTATATACAATTTATGATGAAATCCCTTCTGGGGATAAAGTATCATTAGATGAGGAAATCATTATTGATCCAACGGATACTATTGCAGATTATGTTCAACTAGGTAATAGTTTGGGTAGAAACTTATTAAGTCTAGTAAGAGATGAGGATTTGAATCCAGTTGAAATTTACAACTCAATAAGAGGATTTAAAATTGAAACAGAGCAAGGAAATAATAGTCTACAAGCTATTAGTTTAGCAAGTGGTGAATCTTTCATTGAAGTAATGTATGATTCTCCGCAGCAAGACACTCTTAAAAGTGTGATTTTTGATATTTCAGGTTCAAGTTTTACTAATGTTGATTATCGACCAGGATCTTTAGTACCTTCTGATTACTCTAGTAAAAAATCTTTTGATTTAACAGATCCTTCAAAAGCATATTTTAATAATATGATGGGAATTTCACCCAGAATTGATCTAGGTAATTATTTAAACTTTCTTGATACTGTAGATTTTCTGCAAATAAATAAAGCTGAATTATCGATAGGAATTAATGATTTTACTGTAACTGAAAATGGAAATAGTCAAATTAGGCCAGCAGATAATATCGTTCCCTATATTTTAGAGGAAGACGGAAATATAGCTAAGCAAGGGGAAGATTTTTGGGCATTTCAAGCTAATTTTAATTCTAATGGTGCACCAGCAAATCCTAATCAAGCTTCATCGCCAGTTAATTTATCATATGATAATAATAAGAAAGAAATAAAGGGCGATATCAGTTTTTTCTTGCAAGAGATTTACAATAATCCTGACCTATGGGACGAGGGATATGATTTTATGTTTACAGGGCAAATTATCAGGAGAAATGAAACTCCTTTTAATGAAACTCCAAAAATCAATATCGGGAATTTTGATAATTTCTTAGTTGATAAGGAAGATATTAAATTAAAAATATATTATACCACTTTTAAATAATTTGCAATATGTGTGGAATTGTAGCATATGTAGGTCATCAGAATGCTTCTGAGATTATCATAAAGGGATTAAAAAGATTAGAATATAGAGGTTATGACAGTGCTGGAATAGCACTTATGAACGATGATGTTCTTAATGTATATAAAAAGCAAGGTAAAGTATCTGAATTAGAAAATTTTTTAAAAGATAAAAATACTAAGAGTACTATTGGAATAGGGCATACTAGATGGGCGACTCATGGTGCGCCAAGTGATGAAAATGCTCATCCTCATTTTTCTGAAAGTGGAGATTTAGCCATTATACATAATGGTATTATTGAAAACTACTCTTCCCTTAAGCAGGAATTAGAAAACAAAGGATATACTTTCAAGAGTGAAACAGACTCAGAGGTATTCATCAATTTCATTGAGGATATTTATAAAAATAATGAGGGTACTTTAGAAGAGGCAGTACGATTAGCACTAACTAAAGTAATTGGTGCATATGCTATTGTTATAATGTCTACCAATCATCCTGACCAACTAATTGCAGCACGAAAAGGCAGCCCATTAGTAATTGGTGTTGGAAAAGATGAATTCTTTTTAGCTTCTGATGCAACGCCTATAGTTGAATACACCAATGAAGTAATCTATGTTAATGATTATGAAATTGCCGTAATCAAGGATAATAAGATCAGCATTAGAGATACAAAAGATGTAAAGATGACTCCATATATCCAAAAGGTAGACATGGAGTTAGAAGCCATTGAAAAGGGTGGCTTCGAACATTTTATGTTGAAAGAAATTTTTGAACAGCCAAAATCTATTAAAGATTGTTTTAGAGGTAGGTTAATAGCTAATGAAGCTAAATTAGTACTAGGAGGGATTAGAGATTATTCCACTGCTCTGATTAATGCAGAAAGAATAGTTATTGTGGCCTGTGGTACTTCATGGCATGCAGGTTTAGTTGCAGAATATATATTTGAAGAATTTTGTAGAATACCCGTTGAAGTAGAATATGCTTCTGAATTTAGATACAGAAATCCAGTAATCAGAGAAGGAGATATTGTTTTTGCTATTTCTCAATCTGGAGAAACAGCTGATACTTTAGCCGCTATGGAATTAGCTAAATCTAAAGGCGCAATAGTTTTAGGAGTTTGTAATGTTGTTGGTTCGTCCATTTCAAGGGTATCTCATGAGGGTGTTTATACGCACGCAGGCCCTGAAATAGGAGTAGCTAGTACAAAAGCGTTCACTGCTCAGCTGACCGTTTTAACGATGATTGCTTTAAAAACAGCATTGAGAAAAGGAACTATTGCAGAGCAACGCTATAGAGAGATTTTAGTTGATTTAGAAAACATTCCTGCCAAGGTTGAGAAGGCCTTAAAAACAGATAAACAGGTTGAAAAAATTGCTTCAATCTATAAGGACGCAAGAAATTTCTTGTATTTAGGAAGAGGTTACAATTTCCCTGTTGCTTTAGAAGGAGCTTTAAAACTAAAAGAGATTTCTTATATTCATGCAGAAGGTTATCCAGCTGCAGAAATGAAGCATGGGCCAATTGCCTTAATTGACGAGGAAATGCCTGTAGTGGTGATTGCAACAAGGGATAGCTCTTATGATAAGATTGTTTCAAACATTCAAGAGGTAAAAGCCAGAAAAGGAAAAGTGATTGCAGTGGTTTCCGAAGGTGATTCCTTAATTCCAGGTATGGTTGATCATACGATTGAAGTACCAGGAACCCATGAAGTTCTAATGCCAATGGTTTCTACTATTCCACTGCAATTACTTTCATACCACATTGCAGTTATGAGAGGATGTAATGTTGATCAGCCTAGAAATTTGGCCAAATCTGTGACTGTAGAGTAAGGTAATTACATATGCATTTCGCACATGGGGTTCGATATTAAAGTTTGAACAAGTTTAATAAACTTTGAACATGTTTGTTAAAATTTGAACAATGATTTTAGATAAAAGAGGCCTTAAATGGCCTTTTTTTATGTCCTCTTTAAATGGATGAGTTTTTTGAATCAAAAGTTTGAAATCAGCATCTTTTCAAGATACTTTTTGTTTAAAATAGTTTGATATTTTGTTTAATATAGTTTGAACATCAGTACAAAATGTTAACTTTAAAAAAAAATTATCAAAATGGGAGCTCCTAAAAAATATAAAACTAAAATTAAAGACGGACAAGGTGTTGGTGAAGGTATTGATTATAAGCCGTGGTATGAAGCCACAGAATATGTTCCAAAAACTGGCATCTACACTTCTCCAGGAGAGCGAAATAAGAAACTAGGAAACAATACTAGAAAAAAGGGGATAACTATACCTCGAATTCACCATCTACTTTCCAGTTATGAAATCTTCCTATTTACAGTTTTTGATTTAAACCCTAATATTATTGACATAAGGGAGCAATTTCCTTTATTGAAATTAGACGAAGTGAGTGATATTTTTAAGTATTTTAATATAAAGCAAATACAGTCAGACGAGCCACATGTATTAACCACTGATTTTTTAATTAGGTTAAAGGACAAGTCGGAACTTGCAGTGACTTTTAAGCCTACTGAATTCCTTAGTAAAAGGCAAATGCAATTATTTCAAGTAGAAAAAGAATACTGGCAAAGAAATGGTGTTGAATGGAAATTGTGCACTGAAAAGGAATTACCTCAATCAAAAACGTATTTAAAAAATATTAATGAACTACATAATAACTTGAAAACCTTTAAAGATAAATCCATTTCATTCTATATCGTTAATGCCATTTATTCATTTGTAAACGAATGCTCAAATGACTTAAGAAATCATTCCTTATTAGAAGTGGCGCAAATAATTGATGAAGATTTATCAATTGATACAGGTACATCAGTTACGGTTTTTAAAGTATTGATTGCGAAAGGAATTTTTCAATTAGACTTAAATCAAAATTTCTTTTCAGAAAATGTTAAAATCAGTCAAATCAAAATCTTAAAAAATGGAGCTCTTAGTAAATCAGATATTGCAGCATAATTCCAATTTCTTTAGAGTTCTATACTTCAATGTCAAATTAGATATTTGCGTATTAATCAATTTAAGTGAAGAACAAAATCAACTGGAACATCTGGATATAGATTCGCTTACAAAACACAATTATACAAATCCAACTAACCCTCCTTCAAATTTTAATACAACCATCCTAAATGAAGTAATTTTAGAATTAAAAGAGAAAACCTTGGAAAGGTGGGAAAAATCTTGGGAGCAAATAAAAGATCTTGTCACAGATGAACCTAATATTTTTGAAACTTCCTATTTAAATAAAAAGTGCAAAGCGGTTTCAGAACAGTATAATGTCTCTAGACATACTGTTAAGAGAAACATTTTCAATTATTGGAGAAATGGCAAGACGAAGTATGCAATTTTACCGAAGTACTACCTTTCTGGTGGAAAAGGAAAAGAGAGACAATTAGAACAAAATAATGCATTTACAATAACAGATAAGATAAAGGAGGAAATTCAAGCTGCCTATAAAGCAAATCGACCAGAAGGTAAAGATGGTACCTTGAGAGGAGCTTATATAAACTACATTAGATTAAAATATAAAAAAGAGTTTGATAATAAGGAGACTAAAACATACCCAAGTTTAACTCAGTTCTATTATTGGGGTACCAAAAATTTATCAAGCAGTGATAAATTGGCAATAAAAAAAGGGGTTTTATCAAGGGATAAAGACCATAGATTGGTACCTGGATCTTCTTATAACAGCGTTTTCGGACCTGGTATTTTTCAGATAGACTCCACCCCCTCTGACGTGGAAATTATATCCGAAATTGACTTAAGTGAACCAATTGGATGCCCTACAGTATATTTCGTTGCAGATATATTTAGTGGATTATGTACTGGAATTTATGTCACTTTAGAAAATCCATCTTACCACGAGGCTAGCACTGCTTTGTATTATAGTTTTAAAGGATTTTCAATGTTTGCTAATGATATGCTACTCGGTACTTTAAACAAGTTTAATGTTGATGCAACTAGTGCGTTTTATCCTAGTACTTTTCTTCCACATCAAATTGTTACAGATAATGGAAAAGAATTAGTTAGCCGTAATTCTAATAATATTATAACTGATTTGGGTATTGATATTGAGAACAAAGAAGCTTACCGAGCCGATTTAAAAGGTTTAGTTGAAAATTTTTTTAAAATCTATCACAAAGATCTAAAATGTTTCCCAAAAGAAATAGGACATAAAAATATGGCCGAGGGTAGAAGAGGTATTAAAAAGGCAAGAAAAAATGCCACTTACACTTTAAAGCAATATACTGCAATGATTGCAGTAGCAATGGCTAATTACAATCATAAGTGTTCATTGAAAAAATATCCGTTAGCTCCTGAAATGATAAAGGATGGGCTAGTAGATCCATCGCCAATTGAAGTTTGGAATTGGGGAATGAAAAATAGAACAGGATTACTTAGGTCAAGTGAGATTTCAAATCTCAAAGAGTTAATGCTACCAAGAGCTGTAGGGAAACTAAATAAGCATGATCTTGAGTTTGAAAAAATCAAGTATGAAACGCCTCTTCATAAAGATTTGCGAAATATACAGCAACAAACAGGAGAAGTCAAATTAAAATATGATATTTCATATAATCCGAATAATATGAATACCATTAATCTTTTCTTCAATAATGAAATTATAAAATGTAGCATTAATGAACAGAAAAACCCGGGACTAATTAATAAAAGTTTAAAAGAAATAAGGGCCTTTAACAAAGTTCGAAAGAATGTAAAAAAAGAAAAAGAGCATGATAGAGATTCTGGAACTATGGATATTTTAGATATGGCCGATTCATTTAAAAAAGAAAATGATAAGAAAAGAAAATCTAAAGGACAAAAAAGTACTAATAAGGCCAAGGTGAGCTACAACAGGGAAAGAGAAAAAGAATACGAAAGACAACAAAAAGAATTTAAATCCACAGAAGAGCCTAATTCAGATACAAAAATCATTGATATCAATACATCAAAAGAGAACAAAAGAATAGAAGGTGATATAGGTGATATCTTAGATGATATCTATAAAAATATGGACAATGAATAAATTACATGAAGCAGTTTATGTAAAGTCAGATAACCCTGATCATGAGGGTAATCCTGTGATTGAAGCCTTACCTAGGTTGAATAACATTAAAGATTACTTCCGATATTGTGCAACAAACTCCATACACACCAGAGAGGAAGCAATTGAAAAGCCTTATCATATACGAAGGGATTATTTAAACCAGTTACAAAGAGATTTTGTATTGCCCAATTATGGAATTTGGGACGTATACCAGATGATTGTCAATGCACTTTTCACAAGCTACTCTTCTCGAAACCCTATTAAGGAAAACACCACAGAAAAAGTAATCAAGGATTATAGAGATTTATTACAAATAAAGGATCTGACAACAAAAGTTGCAGTAAGCAACAGTTGTTCTTTGTTCGGAATAAGTGGAATAGGAAAAACAACCGCTGTAAATCTGGCCATTAGCACTTTTCCTAAAGCAATATTGCATAAGAATTTAGATTGTGAAAATTTTATTCAGATTCCGATTGTGAAGGTAGAATGTCCAAAGGATGGTAGTATAAAAGACCTATGTCGATTTTTTTTTATAGAGCTTGATAAAATTTTGGGTGATTCGACATATGAAGAAGATTACTGCAAAAAAAAAGATTCTGAAAGTGATCGAGTTAACGCTTTATCTAAATTAGTTCTCAAACATCATATAGGAATTATAATAGTAGATGAAATACAACATTTGGATGCACAAAAAAGTGGTGGTGAAAAAAGAATGCTTCGCTTCTTTTTAAATTTAGATAATACATTAGGTATCCCTATCATGCTTGTTGGGACTAGAGACGGTATCGCAATATTTAAAGATGATGACAAACTAATTAGGAGATTTACTGCATCTGGTTTCTTGGAATGGAACCCTAAGCCAGAAGATGGGGAGTGGAAAAGATTTATTCAACGCCTCTTTATTTATCAGTATACAGATGAGAAAGCTGATGAGAATATCGACTGGCCACGATTGTTTTATCATTATTCTCAAGGTATCTACTCTCGCGCATTCCAAATCTTTAAAATTGCGCATCATTTGGCCTTTGATTATAATAAAGAGAAATTTACCGTCTCCTTAATCAATCAAGTAATTAGGGAAAGGCTTTATATCGATGAGCCTCTATTTGAAATAAAGCGGAAAGATAAAATAAAGGAACGTAATTATAATTTCCCATTAGAAGAAATTGACTACACTGATTACAGATCAATAGAAGTAAAAAATAAATTAGTCGAAAAAAAGATTTCATCAAATATTTTCAAAGGCAAGGTAACAAAAACGCTAGAAAGAAATAAGGAATTAAGTGCACAAGAAATAGCAGATAAAATAATCTTAGATCTCACATCAAAACCTGAAAAAACTAAAACTGTAAGTAAAGAGAAGGCTATTAATGAGGAAGAGGAAGTACTGGCTGCAAATACCTTTGCTAATCTATTTTGTGAAGATAAAGACGAGACCTATCAAAAGGTAAAGGAATTTGGGGATATTTTCGATTTCGAAAAATTTAGATTGTAAAAACATGCTTTATTATTGGCCTCATGCATATCCTGATGAAATTCTATACAGTGTGATTGCCAGATATTTAAAAATTTCCGGAAGCCGAGGCCCCAAGCATTTATTAAATAATCTTTTTGACAGAAAAACTATTAGTGCAACGCTTGATCTACCTAGCGGATTAAAAGATTTAATACATAACCTAGAAATGTTTGATAAGGATGTTGAAATGATTTTGGCCGATAACACCCTCTTCCCGTATTATCAGCCATTTTTAACTCCAACAAAAGCTGGGAAAGTTAGACACTCCATGTTAAATAAATCAGGAGATATTCATACGCTGATCGGAATTAACGCTGGGATTTTCCCCGCTGGCAAATCACCGAAATATTGCCCCTTGTGCGTTAAAGAAGATAAATCTGAAAATATATCACCCTACTTGAGAAGAACCCATCAAATCCCATCAATACAAATTTGCACTCAACACAATATATATTTACTAGAATTAGATAAGAGTAGAGTTCATTTTAACAAACATGAGTATTTATTTCTTGAGGATCACTTAGATCAATTTACCTTAATTGAGCAAAATGAATCTACTGAATACCTTAACATTTGTAAGGATATTGAAAAATTGTTGAAAGGAAAGCAAAATACTTTTGATGTCGATGATCCTTTCTTCTATCGTAAGGAATTATTTAAACTTGGCTTAGTTAAAAACACAAATCAATTAGATATTCAGGGGTTATATGAAAGTTTTAATGAATTATATGACAACGCTTTACTGGCTAAATTTAAGTCATCGGTAAATTTGGTTAATCCTTCTTGTTGGTTAAAAGGAATATTTAGAAAACACAGAAAGGGCTTCGACCCCTCTCGACATATTTTAATTCATAATTTTTTCAAATATTTAGAAACAAAAAATGGAAGCCTGGAAATCAATGAAATCGAAAATATAAATTACCCTTGCTTAAATAAAGTATGCGAGCATTTCAATCAATCTATCCAAACTACATTTTCAAGACACATTGACCATAAATCCAAAAGGCAAATTACGGTGGTTGAATGTAATTGCGGTCATAAGTATACTCATAGTTATATAGCTAGTAAGCAAACCTATTTTGTTAGAATAAAAGAATATGGCTCCGTATGGCATTCTAAACTAAATCAACTTTTGGTAGAGAAAAAAATGAGTATAAGAGCTATTGCCCGAATGTTAGGATGTGACTCCAAGACGATCAATAAATTTAAATCAATTAAAGTAGTAGGCGATTCCACACCTAAAACTGAATTGAAGGAGAAGCAGGAAATTTGGCAACAACATATTAGGAAAAACCCAAAATTTGGTATTACTGAACTAAGAAAAAAGAAGCCTGCCCTTTTTGCTTTTTTATATCGGAATTGTAAAGAATGGTTACAAAAACAGCAATACCATAAATCTAAGCCAAATTCGAAATTAAGGATTAATTGGAAAGCAAGGGATCTGGAAATTCTTCAAGAATTAAGGATAGCAAGGTCAAATGCATTGACAGAAAATCCTAAAAAAAGAATAACAAAAAGCTTACTTCTCATAATGGTGAAAAAAGAAAAAATGTTTTATAACAATCAAGAGAAGCTTAAAAATTGTGAAGAATACTTATCTAAAACTCATGAGTCGAAGTATTTTCATAGAAAAAAAAGACTTGTTCTATCTGCTTTAGAAATGAAAGACGAAAAAGCAGAAATTACCTACTGGACACTCTTAAGAAAAGCAGGCATAAGAAAAGAGTACCTTAACTATGAATTAATTCAAATTACTAAAGGGATTGTAAATGGGACTTTTGAATTATCAAGACAAGCATTAATTAAAACTGCATAATTATGGCATTTGAAGTTATCTCAGTACCAAATGCAGTCTTTTCAGATCATCAATGGCAGTTGGAAACCGAAGTTAAAAAAATAGGTATAAAGCCTTATTATCAAAAAGAATACTTTCCAGTTGATAGGACGCCTAACATTTTAATTGGAGGGGAAATTGAAAATTTTGAACAATTAAACCCTAATGCCTTTCCAAAAGCAGATTTACATTTTCAAGAATTTGGAAAAGGTGACTGCATTAATTTCAAGGATTTAAAGACTGGAGATTTTGATTTTTATAACCCTAGAATATTATATGATGAATCAATGATATATCGAATAGAGCATAATGGGGAATATTATGTTTTCTTCTGTTACGATCTATTTAGGGTATTACTATTTATCACCAGTGAAATAGGTTCGTTCATTTTTAAAAATGAATTTTTAGACATTGCCTTGGATCACCGCGAAATAATAAAAGAGGATTCTAAAAAAAAATTAATATTGCAGTTCAATGAATTTCTTCCTAAAAATTTATTGAAAAATCAAACCTTTATTTTCAATGTTGCTTACCTTCTATTTTGTAAACCAATAAAAAAATATTGGGATGATATTAAATTCAATCCAAATATATCAAAAAGAGACTTTTCGTTCAGCCAATTAAATCTAAAAGAAGTAAAGATGAATGTGTGCGTTAAAAAATACACAAATTTCAATTTAGTGCTTCAAATAAATGATATTGACATAAATGAGACATTACCATTTGAAGTAATAAAAGTAATTATCCCCGAATTGACCGAGACTCAATCTACCAAAGATGCTTCTGATAAAAAGAAAAACCCATTGGAAAAGGAATTCCCTATCGTCCCAGATATAAGTCAAAAAGGTCATAATCAGCAAAAAAGAAGTTCTAAAATACCTATAAGTATTGGTAATAACTTTGTGAAAAAACGACCAGAAATTGTTTATAAAAGAAGCACAAGTAATAATAGGAAGATAAGGAAATCAAATACATACAATAAAGACATTCCTAATAAAGAATTGAGATTTAGTTTTGGAGGAAAATCATTTGATGTTAACAATATTAAAGCCAAGCTTGAATCAAACTTGAAGTTTAAAGAGTTTGATTACTCTAAAATCCCTAATGGATTATTCACCTTTTGTAAGGCTTTTGAAATTACTGCAAATGGCTTTGGTCTATCTTTCGAGTATGTCATAAGAGATGTTCCTGAACACCTTGTATTTTCTAACATGAATGGACAGAAACGAAAAATTTTAATTATTGAAGTAACGGATCCTGATCCATTTTTCTTGTTAGAAGTCGATTCCTCAGATGGTAAATATATCTCAACTTTGGTTTTTGAAGATGTTGAATACATTGAGAAGGAAGAGTTTTTAGAACAAATCATTTTAAAAATGAGTGCAAATGGAGGCGTTTGGCCAGTTCAATACTTGGTAGAGTACAGTAGGCATTGGAGAATAAGACATCCAAGAGGTCTTAAATCAACAAAACCGGAGGATCAGGAAATGTACGAGAAAGTACAGAATAAATTAGTTGATAATTTAATAGAATTTTTTGCTGCATAGCTTTCTACTTAAGGAATAATATGACTGATGATCTTAAGGTATCAAATTTGACTAATGTCAAAATCATCATCAGATTCATCGAATAATACGGTCATCTTATGTGATTCTAAGAATTTTTGCCTTAATTTAAGTCATTATTATATCAATTTAATCCACAAATGACTGTAACAGCCAACCAAAACCCTGAGCAAATTGCCAGAGACCGCATTGATCAAATGCTGATGGATGCTGGGTGGTTGGTGCAGGATAAATCCAAAGTAAACTTATCAGCAGGATTAGGAATAGCGGTTCGAGAATACCAAACAGACATTGGGCCAGCTGATTATGTGCTATTTGTCAATCGGAAACCTGCTGGAGTAATTGAAGCTAAAAGAGAAGAATCTGGCGAAAAGCTGACGGTGGTAGAAGACCAATCTACACAATATGCAAATGCATCTTTAAAGTATAACCTCAATAAAGAACCACTTCCATTTGTTTATGAAAGTACGGGAGTAATCACCCGGTTTACTGATTATCGTGATCCCAAACCAAGATCAAGACCTGTTTTTTATTTCCATCAGCCACAAACTTTACTCGAATGGTTTGATAAAAGTGAAACACTTAGAGCTAGACTGAGAAAAATGCCCGCTTTACCTGAAACTGGTTTACGCCCTGCGCAGATCAAAGCTATTAATAATCTAGAAAATTCATTTAAGGAGAATCGCCCAAAAGCACTGATACAAATGGCTACTGGTGCTGGAAAAACCTTTACGGCCTGCACTTTTGCTTACAGATTATTAAAGCATGTAGATGCCAGGAGAATTCTGTTCCTGGTGGACACCAAAAACCTGGGAGAGCAAGCTGAACAAGAGTTTTTGAAATATCAGCCGGTTGATGATAACCGGAAATTTACTGAGCTTTATAATGTGCAGAGGCTAAGCTCAAGTTATATCGCAACAGATAGTCAGGTATGTATTTCTACCATTCAAAGACTCTACTCCATATTGAAAGGACAAGAATTGGACGAGGATGTTGAAAAAGAAAATCCTAATGAAAAAGGCTGGAATTGGCAGAAGAAAGAACCTCTTCCAGTAGAATACACCAGTAAAAACCCCATTGAGCAATTTGATTTTATCATCATAGATGAAGCTCATCGCTCCATCTACAATTTATGGAAACAAGTCCTTGATTATTTCGATGCCTTTTTAATTGGCTTAACAGCCACCCCTGATAAAAGGACTTTTGGTTTTTTCAATCAAAATGTAGTGAGTGAATACACCTATGAGGATTCCGTTTCAGATGGAGTAAATGTTCCTTATGATGTATTTACTATAGAAACAGAAATCAGCAAAAAGGGCAGTAAAATTGAAGCCAAAACCGAGCAGTTTGTTGAAAAACGAGATAAACAAAGCAGAAAGCAACGCTGGGAAAGATTGGATGAAGATTATGAATACACTTCCAACAAGCTGGATAAAGATGTTGTAAACCCCAATCAGATCAGGACTATTATTCAGGCTTTTAAAAAAGTACTCCCTACAATTTTTCCAGACCGATTTGATGAGAATGGAGAATTTGAAGTGCCAAAAACATTAATTTTTGCCAAAACTGATAGCCATGCGGATGATATTATCAATATCGTAAGAGAAGAATTTGGAGAAGGAAATGATTTTTGTAAAAAACTCACCTATAAAATTGAGGAAGATCCAAAATCGGTATTAAATCGCTTTCGTAATTCATGGGCACCACGAATTGCGGTTACCGTGGATATGATTGCCACTGGTACTGATGTAAAGCCATTGGAAGTACTACTCTTTATGCGAGATGTGAAAAGCATCAATTATTTTGAGCAAATGAAAGGAAGGGGTACGCGCACCATCAATTTTGATGATTTGCAAAAAGTAACGCGTACCGCTAAACATACTAAAACTCACTTTGTAATAGTGGATGCCGTGGGTGCTACCAAATCTAAGAAAACCGATAGCCGACCGCTAGAACGAAAGCCTGGAACTCCGCTTAAAGATTTATTGGGAGCAGTGGCAATGGGTGCTCAGGATGAGGATTTGTTTACTTCCCTTGCCAATCGTTTGATACGATTAGACAAACAACTTACCGAAAGCGAAAAATCAGAACTCTTAAAGCTGACTAATGGGAAGGCCCTAAATACAATCAGCAAAGAACTATTAGAGGCTTATGACCCTGATACAACATCTCAAATTGAAGAAGATACTCAAAAGGGATATGCTGGTTCTTCTCCTGATGATATTGGGAAAGCAATAAATAAGGCTTTGGAGCAAAAGCGCAATGAAGCCACTAAAGTATTTACGGGGGAGTTAAATGAATATATTGAAAATGTACGCAAAGTACACGATCAAGTAATTGACACCATCAATCAAGATAAAGTCATCAGTGCGGAATGGGATAGTTTTACTACGGATAAAGCTAAAGATGTGGTGAAGGAATTCTCCACTTACATTGCAGAACATAAAGACGAAATTACTGCTTTAAGTATTTTTTACGATCAAGCTTATAACCGAAGAGCCCTTAGTTATCAGATGATAAAAGAGCTGATGGAAAAGCTCAAAAGAGAAAAGCCATTACTTGCACCTCATTATGTATGGGAAGCTTACAACCAATTGGAAAATGTAAAGGAGAATAGCCCTAAAAATGAATTGGTTGCCTTAGTTTCTTTAATTAGGAAAGTGAGTGGGATTGATAAAGAACTCATCCCCTATCATAAAACGGTAGATAAAAATTTTCAGGATTGGGTATTTAAACAAAATGCTGGGCAGCACAATAAATTCACCACTGATCAAATGGAATGGTTACGCATGATGAAAGACCATATTGCCAATAGTTTTCATGTCGAAGCAGATGATTTGGACTATACGCCTTTTGATGCAAAAGGAGGAAGAGGAAAAATGTGGGCTCTATTTGGTGAGGAAATGGATAATGTAATTTTAGAACTCAATCAAAACCTAACAGCATAATTATGAAAGAATCTCAGAAGAACCTTTTCGAGCATTCAGATGCAAAAGTCTCATTGTATGAAAAATACTTCTCTATCTATTTAAATGTTATTTCACGAACATTTATTGAAAACATCTATTTATTTGACCTATTTTGTGGAGAAGGCATTTATAAGGATTCGGGGAAAGGTAGTCCAGTTGTTGCAATGGAATGCATAAAAAGACATTATTTCTCCAATAACAAGAGCTGTCCAAATCTCTACATAACTTTTAATGACACTGGCTATTCTCAAATTGAAAAAGGTGTGCTTAAGACTGAAAGAGTTGAAAGATTTATTAATGAGATATATAGACCATCAAATGTAAATGTTGGTTTTACTAATATTGACTATAAAGATCTCATTAAGAAATTATTGAATAGAGTTTCAAAGTTGAATAATAATGAAAGAGCTTTAATATTTATTGACCCATGGGGTTACAAGGAAATTAAACCTGAAGATTTAAAAGAATTGCTCAGGGATGGTAAAACAGAAGTGTTACTTTTCTTACCTATTTATTTTATGTCGAGATTTGCAGAAAAATCAAAAGATTCTGCCTTTCATGGTGGAAAACCATTAAGAGATTTTTTGATAGAATTATTTGGTTCAGTTGATAATATACCAAAATTCAAAAGTCAAATTGATTTTATTGAAAAATTAAGACTTCAATTTAAAAATTACCTAAGTGTAGAATTTGTCGATACTTTTAAGATTGAAAGAGAAAAAAATCTATGGTTTACTCTTTTCTTTTTTACCTCTAATAAAAAGGGTTTTGCTAAAATGTTAGAAAGTAAATGGAGTTTGGATAAAAAGAATGGTGAGGGATTTAGAATTGCAGACCAGGCTCAAAGTGCATTATTTGATGACATAACTCAAACAGGATACATTGATAAACTTGAAGATTTTTTGACAAATAATAGTGGGGTTACAAATCAAGATTTACTTTATTTTGGACTTCAAAATAATTTTTTACCCAAGCACACAAAAAAAGCATTGGATAGAATTAAAGAAAAAAGAGATATAGAACTTATTTCCTTAGATGGACAAAAGGCTTCAAGCTATTATATTTCAAATGAAAAACGTCTTGTTGAAATTAAAATAAAGTAAAATGGCACAATCAAGTATAGAATGGACAGAAATGACTTGGAATCCAACTACGGGTTGTGATAAGGTCTCTGCAGGTTGTAAATTTTGCTATGCAGAAGTAATGAGCAAAAGACTTAAAGCCATGGGTATTGAAAAATATCAAAATGGTTTTGATATTAAAATTCATGAAGAGGAACTAAAAAAGCCTTATTCATGGAAAAAGCCAAGAGTGGTTTTTGTGAATTCAATGAGTGATTTATTTCATCCGGATGTTCCAGTGGATTTTATACAGAAAGTATTTAAAGTAATGAAAGAAAATCCGCAACATGTCTTTCAATTGCTTACAAAGCGACCTGAAATTTTGAAATATTATGACAGTGAAGGCTGGTTGGATTGGAGCCATAATATATGGATGGGTATTTCAGTCGAAGATGAAAGGGTAATGGATAGAATTGATTTATTAAGAGACACTAATGCCCGAGTTAAATTTCTATCATGTGAACCTTTAATTGGCCCTTTACCCAATATGAATTTAGAGAAAATTGACTGGGTAATTGTGGGTGGAGAAAGTGGAAGAAAGCCTCGCCCAATGGATACTGATTGGGTAACGGATATTAAAGACCAATGCAAAAAAGCTAATGTGGCTTTCTTTTTCAAACAGTGGGGCGGTACAAATAAAAAGAAAACAGGTAGAGAGTTGGAAGGAAGAACCTGGGATGAAATGCCTATTCAATGAATCTTAAAATTTAATGGAGACTAATAAAAAGGTGGTTGAGATTATTAATAAATCAGGAAATAAGGACTGGTTTAATAATCTTGAACTGAAAATTGATTACAAGTATATTAGCAATGGGGAAATCTCTAAAGATGGTTTCTTATCGATATATGCCTACTTTAGGCGTCAATATAATGGATGGGGTAAATATGAGGTTCTTCCCAATGAATTAAGTAAGTCTAAATCTATATTTAACTTAATAACAAATAAACTTGATCAAATACTTAATAGTTCAACTTCTGAAATTAATCAACTTAACAGGTTGTGGAGCGAAATCGTAAATCAAACTAATAATTTCCAGCGTAACTTAATTATTCCTTATGACATCCCTGAGACTTCTTTTTTAATAGATTTACATAAAGATGCAGATACATTATGTTGGACTGGAGCCTACGATTTCTTGGTACAAAGGAGATTGAATAATAATTCATTTATTCAGCGAGACTATTATGAAGGGACTATTCTTGGTTATGAATTCCGAAATAAGGATTCAATTATCACAAAAAGGAGAAATAAAGAAAAAGCTACTTTTACTCAGCTACGTAATGAACTTGAAAATCAATTCACACAGAGTGAACTTAGTCTTCGGGAACATATTGAGCACATAGACGAAACGGTAAATGATTCTATTCAAAAACAAGAAAATTTGCAAGAATCAAAGAATATTGGTTTTGATGAATGGTTTAATAAAACAAAAGAAGAAAAAGAAAATTCTGTAACTGAATATTATGAAAAAATAAAACAACTTGAAAACACTTACGAGGAAAAACTTAAATTAGAAAAGCCAGCCGATTATTGGGATCAAAGAGCTAAAGCACTGAGGAAAGATGGTTGGAAATGGCTGAACTGGTTAATTGGTTTTACAGTCGGTGGAGCGATCTTGTTTTTTTTACTCTTGATATTAATAACCACTGGAGACATAGAGAATATTTTTAGCAAGGTTGGGACAGCTATTAAATGGTCAATAGTATTAATAACATTCGTTTCATTCATTGCATTTGGTATTAGAACATTTGCCAAATTAGCTTACAGTTCTTTTCATTTGGTTCGAGATGCTGAAGAACGAAAACATTTGGTGTATGTATTTTTAGCGCTTTCAAACGAAAAGGATTTAGATAAAGAGGAAAGAAATCTAATTATCCAATCGATTTTTAGTAGATCCGATTCTGGTTTGTTAAGAGAAGAGTCATCTCCTACTATGCCTGGATCCACAATGTTTTTCGAAAAATTGTTTAAATGATGAGAGAGGATTGGATAGAAATTGAACTGGGTGAAATATTAAATTATGTACAACCGACAAACTATATCGTAAAGGACACCTCCTATAGTGATAATTATAATACTCCCGTATTAACACCGGGTAAATCCTTTATTAAAGGCTATACCAAAGAAACAGATGGGATTTACGATAATTTGCCAACTATAATTTTTGATGACTTTACTACTGCTTCAAGATATGTAAATTTTCCTTTTAAGGTGAAATCTTCGGCAATGAAAATTTTAGAACCGAAGACTTCAGATATAAACTTATCATATGTATACTATGCTATGCAGATACTTTCTGTTAGAAGTGACACGCATAAAAGATATTGGATTTCAGTTTATTCAAAAAAAACAATACCTTTTCCTAGTTTACCTGAACAAAGTGCAATAATATCCAAAATAGAGCAACTTTTTAGCGAATTAGAAAATGGCATTGCTAATTTAAGATCTGCCAAAGAAAAACTAGAAATTTACAGGCAAGCGGTACTTAAAAAGGCCTTTGAGGGGAAATTTAAGAAACATCTTATTTCTGAGATTACAAAGAAAGTGCAAATTGGGCCTTTTGGATCTCAACTTCATAAAGCAGAATATATTACAGGGGGAATACCTTTGATAAACCCAATTCATATTAAGAATGGGAAAATTTGTCCCAGCGATGAATATTCAATTTCAGTTGAAAAACGAAATAAGCTTCCAAATTACATTCTTAAATTTAATGATATAATAATGGGGAGGAGAGGTGAAATGGGGAGAGGAGCTATGGTAACAAAAAAGGAAGAAGGTTGGTTTTGCGGAACAGGAAGCCTTTATTTAAGACCATTACCAGATCTAATTTATTCCCCATTTCTATTTTATTATATAATTAGTCCTGTTGTGAAAGAGCAATTATCAGGAAGTGCAGCTGGAACAACAATGATGAATTTAAATAAGAAAATTATAAATAATCTATATGTACCATTACCTTCTATTGAAGAACAATATCAGATCGTCCAAGAAATAGAAACACAGCTTTCAGTATGCGATAAATTAGCAGAAAACATCAATGAAAGTTTAGAAAAATCAGAAGCATTGCGGCAAAGTATATTGAAAAAGGCTTTTTCAGGTGAATTATTAACCGAAAAAGAATTGGAAGCTTGCAAGCAGGAAGTAGATTGGGAGCCTGCTGAGAAGTTGTTAGAAAGAATCAAAAAATCAAAGTAAATGAATATAATACCCAAAGACCAAACAATACATGGATTGCTTAATAATCCTATGGAGCAATTAATTATTCCTGCATACCAAAGAAGATATGCATGGGGTTACAATCAAACATTTGCATTGTTTGAGGATATTGACATGCTACAGCCAAATGATGGACATCTCTTTGGAATGCTAATCTTACATACTGGATACCATCAAGGCGGAATAAATGAAATAGATGTAGTTGATGGTCAACAAAGACTAACCACCATAACTTTATTATTACATGCTTTAAAGACCAAATTTCATGAAGTAGGTAAGGAACATATTAACCATCAAATACAAACCATGCTGTTTTGTGGGAATGATTCTAGTACTCCGAAAATTATTCTTGGAGAACTCGATAATAAAGATTTTAAAAAAATATTAAAAGGTGAGCAAGAAGGTATAAAAAATCAGAATCTTATTAATGCATTAAACTATTTCAATGAGTTAATATCAGAAAGGATAAGTGAGGAAGGGGAAGATTGGCTAGATAAATTTTATAATAAATTAACCCATACAGCTAAAATAATCCGCTTAGATGTCCAACAGGCACAAGATGCTTATAAATTATTTGAAACCATTAATAACAGAGGATTGAGGTTGTCAGCAACTGATATACTCAAGAATTTTATACTAGGTCATGCAGCTAAAATAGGTGAACAAAAACTTGAAGAGGTGAAAGAACAATGGAGTACTTTAATTACTACTTTAGACGGTATTCCTACTGATGATTTTTTCCGACAATATATAAGTAGTATTTATACTAGGAGAGTAACAAAATCAAAACTGATTGAATACTTTAAAGAGGACTACTTGAATAAAGTAGATAATGTGGATTTGATTGGAGAATATGCATATTATTCAGATTATTATAATGGTGCCGAGGAGTCAAATGATCCGGAAGATGAAGTGGAAGAAGCCCCTGAAGATCAGCCAAAAAGCAAAAAAGTCAAAAATAGCCATTCTAGAATCGATATAACAAACTACATACAGCAAATTTTGAGTTGTGCAGAGGTATATTCAAATATCTGGAACAAGACTTTTGATGAAGAGAAATTAAATAAAAAACTTAGAGACTTAAGTGATATTAAATCATTTCCAACTTATATCTTCCTAATGCACTTTTTACAAAGAGGTAAAACGCTTAATGAAAAGCTAGAAGTATTGGATATGATTAGTGCCTTAATGTTAAGAAGGCATGTTTGCGCAAGAAGAACCAGCGAAAATGATATTATATTTTCAAGAGTTCTACGTATTGAGGATGATGAAAACTTTATTGATAATTTTAAGGAAGAATTAATACTTGATTATCCTAATGATGAAGAATTCGAGGACAGATTCCCAAATCACGAATTGAAGTCTAGTCTGCATAATAGAGCAAAATATATATTAAGGGAAATTGAATATACGCTAACTGGTGGTACAGGAGAAATTACTATAAATGCGGGAAATGATGTACATCTTGAACATATAATTCCACAAAAGATAAAGTCCCAAAAATCAAAAGAGGAATTTGGAGATTGGGAAAGTTATTTAGGTGAAAAATCACTCACTAAACATCCTAGATATGTAAACCGAATTGGAAATATGACTTTGATAGCGGGTGATCTTAATATCTCTGTTTCCAACAATCCTTTTGTGAGTAAAAGAAAGGCATATAATAAATCAAACATTAAATTGACAAAAGAGATAGGAGAAAATTATACAGGCTTCAAATTCAAAGATGTTGAAGAAAGAGGAAAGGAACTGGCAAAAACTGCTCTTGAAATCTGGAGAATTGAAGGTTAAATAAAATTAATATTACAAATGAATAAATTAAATATTCATAAATATGAAGATATCTGGAAGCCCTTAATACCAAATATCATCGAATCTGTCAGAGAAGGAAAATCTCTAGAATTAAATATGAATAACGCAGATTTTAAGGCTGTTGGGAAAAGGAAAAATTATAGTTTTCGACTGGAAATTGAAAATAATACTGTTAAAAACAATATTGATGGAAGTGCTTTAGCTAGAGATTTAGCGAGAATATTAACTAATAACACTAATTTTTCACAAGCTTTAAATAAAAGAACCGTACTTCTGCGACTAGATAAAAAATTTACCTTTAAAATGGAAATCGTTTAATCATGACAGAATCATCCTTAATATCAAAAGTATGGAATTTTGCCAATGTATTGCGTGATGATGGCGTAGGCTATGGTGATTATTTGGAGCAAATAACTTATCTGCTTTTTCTTAAAATGGCAGATGAGCTCACTCGTCCGCCCTATAATAAAAAGATGGATTTCCCTCGAATAAAGGATACCGAGGGTAATGAAATTGAAGATGGTGATTTTTGCAATTGGGAAACACTAAGCAAAAAACGTGGGGCTGAATTGGAAGCTTATTACAGCCAAATGTTACGTTCATTAGGCACTGAAAAAGGAATTTTAGGGCAGATATTCACTAAATCCCAAAATAAAATTCAAGACCCATCCAAATTGCTCAGGGTAATCGATATGATAGGAAAAGAGCAATGGACTATGGTAGGGGCAGATGTAAAAGGCGATATTTACGAAGGCTTATTAGAGAAAAATGCTTCGGATACCAAAAGTGGAGCCGGTCAGTATTTTACGCCTCGATCTTTAATTCAAGCCATGGTGGCTTGTGTAGCACCAGAGCCGATGAAAAGCATACATGACCCCAGCTGTGGTACAGGTGGTTTTTTCTTAGCTGCTTATGATTACATTATTAAAAACCATGAGCTGAATAAGGAGCAAAAAGCTTTCCTGAAGAACAATACCTTTTCCGGTAATGAAATAGTAGCCGGTACTCGCAGACTATGCCTGATGAATATGTTTCTGCATAATATTGGTGAAATTGATGGAGAAACCTTCATCTCCCCTAATGATGCTTTAATAGCCGATGAAGGAAATCGTGTAGATTACGTCTTAGCCAACCCGCCTTTTGGTAAAAAGAGCAGCATGACCATCACCAATGAAGAAGGTGAGCAGGAAAAGCAAGAGTTAAGCTACAATAGACAAGATTTCTGGGCTACCTCAAGCAATAAGCAGTTAAACTTTCTGCAGCACATTCGCTCACTTTTAAAGATAAATGGAGAAGCAGCTGTGGTTTTACCTGATAACGTCCTATTTGAAGGAGGATCAGGAGAAACGGTTAGGAAAGAGTTGATGAAAACCACGGAGCTCCATACCATTTTAAGGCTACCTACTGGTATTTTCTATGCGCACGGAGTAAAAGCCAATGTTTTGTTCTTTGATAATAAACCAGCATCCAAAGAAGCCTGGACACAAGATGTTTGGATTTATGATTATAGAACCAATGTGCATCATACCTTAAAGAAGAATACCATGAAGTTGGAGGACTTGCAAGACTTCATCAAGTGTTATAATCCCTCCAATCGGAATGACAGAAAGGAAACCTGGTCAGAAGAAAACCCTGATGGCAGATGGAGAAAATATTCCTATGAAGAAATTATTGCCCGTGATAAAACCAACCTCGATATTTTCTGGCTAAAAGATAAAAGCCTGGCAGACCTAGATAACCTTCCTGATCCAGATGTTTTAGCTAGCGAAATCATTGAGAATATTGAGGCTGGATTGGAGAGTTTTAGAGTGATACAAAAGGAATTGGATAGGTGATGGAGGAGATATTTAATAAAGCTACCGAATGGTTAGGAAACAATATTATTGCAACCTTGTTTCTGACATTAATCGTTTACATTGTAACCTATTTATGGAATAAGTACTGGAAGAATAAGCCACGAATTAAAATCCATATTTCTAATGTTTTGGTTAGTCAAAAAAGGGACAGAGGTTCAATGTCTGATTTTCATTTTGAATGGAAACCTCAATTAATATTAAATAATAACTCAAATTTCAACGCATATTCAATGCAAATTGATTTCCCTAACGGCTATGAGTTAATAGATGGCGCCCCACTTAATTATGTTTTGCCTAATCATCGCAGGCTTGAAGCCAATTCTAATATTGAATTAGAACTCAGTGCGAAAGTAATTAGACCTTTTACTGACTTAGTGGCTGTCACCGAAGAAAATGGTAAGTGCATTATTCATCCCGGACGAAAAATATCAGACCCATATGAATTCTTCAAACCAGAAAAAGTTAAAAAAATCAAAATTATTCTTTCATTTGAAAATGAACTAGGAAAGAGATTCTACCTCCATTACAGTAGAAAATCTGAACAAGAGAAGAATAAAATACTTTTGTTTAAGAATCCACTATTTTAGAAAACCTTGAAACTCGCATCACTTTTCGAGCTTATTTATCATTATTGCTATTAGAAAAAATCATCCCTATCAGTCCGACCACTAGTGTTATAATGAAAACCCACATTATGAATTTTAATCTCATTTTTTCGAATTCAATATAAGCGTCACAGCTAAACAAACATAAAATTAATACTATAATGCCTGATAGTTTAAAAAGATTTCTCATTTCAATTACAAGTTTCTTTAATAGCTTCTTTATATTGTTTATTTCCTAAATCAAATGATTTTTGATAATCTTCGCATCCTTTATTTTTATTACCCATCATCAAATGAATATTGCCTCTGATGCCATAAGCATCGGCATATCCTTTCCTTAATTCTATTGCTTTATTAATATCAGTCAGGGCATCTTCAAATCGCCTTAAATAATATTTTGCTAAACTCGAAAAATATAAGACTGGAGCATGATCTGGATCTATGGTTCGTGCTTTATCAAAATGTTCCAAGGCTTGAGCATATTTTTCATCATATATTTCTATTTGTCCTAAGAAATAATGGCTATTAAAATTTTTATGATTCCGTTGACGTGCTTTTTTAAAATAATGCTTTGCACTATCATTTTCATCTTTAATAAATTTGACCATGCCCAAATTGGAGAAAATCTCAGATGTAATGTAGTTTCTGAGCCCGATATTTTCTTCTTGTTCTGCGTAAATTAATGCTTTTCTAAAGTATTGAGCTGCTGTATCGAAATGATGTTTCTCTAAATAATAAGTTCCAAAATTTGATAATGTGACGCTATTGGTGCTGTCGATTTTTATAGCTTTCTCAAATTGTTTCAACATCAGATAAGGTTGATTCATTTCAGCATAAACTTTACCTCTATTAACGTAGATCCCATCAAACTCCGGATAAATTAACTCTGCAGAATCTAACAATTTCAAAGCAACTGAATAACGTTTGTTTTTTGCATACAGGCTAGCTTTTTCTATATAAGCTTTATAATGTAATGAATCTATAAATATGGTGCTATCAAAATACTGTAAAGCTTTTATATCTTCATTTCTTTTTGAATTTAATAAGCCATATAAATAATAAAGTTCAGCACTGTCCTCTCTTGCTAGATCCTCAATTAATATCTTTTCTGCTCTTTTGAAATCCTCCAAATACAAGTACTTTTTAAAGTCCTGCTTTATCTCCTTTTCAGTTCTACTGGTGCAGCTAAATAATATCAAAATAAAAAAAGGATAGAAAATGTATGTGTACCGTTTCATTTTTAAAAGTTAGTGATTTTTTTCAAGATAAAATAGAATATATCTCATATATTAAAAATGTGTATTCGAGCTAAAAAAATGGTAGTTGTGCAAACTTCTTTCTAAAAATATCAGAATTGTATAATACATTTGGATAGTAAGAATTCTACTGAATTTGGGTAACTTGTTAATTTACAAACCTTAAGCCATCCAATATGAAAAATAAGCCAGTAGACATAAAATACCTCAACATCCCCAACATCTGTTTTTCACTTACAGAAAAAAATAATGAGAGGGAAGAGAAGTTCATAAAGCAAAGAATGGAGAGAGGATTTGATGACAGTGAAACATGGGGCTTAGATCACACCATTGCCAGTTTTATCATCCCTCGATTGGAAAGATATCAAGAACTAGCTAATGAAAGATTAGACCGAGATAAAGAGCAAGTTCAAGATGTTGATACTCTTTTAGAAGCAATGAAATTGATTGAAAAAGACGGGGGAATCCATGACTGGAATAAAAAAGAAGAAGAAACGGTAATGAAAGGTCTTGCACTTTTTCCAAAAGTGCTTTTACAGTTGTGGTGGTGACGGATAAATGATCAATTTTTAAACTGCTCCACCCGACTTCTCAAAACCATTTCAGTATTTACAGAAAAATCCCATGTTCAATATTATTCAACTCCTTTAATACCAATTGCTGACCAAATGTAGAATCCAGTAAATCCACTGGGCTTTTTCCGTCAAAGATTAAATTACTCTCTTCTAACCATATACTGAAGTTCTGATCGTCACAGAATACATTTTGCCCAACAATATTAATATTCATTGCCTGAAATATTTTTTGAGCTTGATTTATTTTAAAAATATGCGACTCTCTCTTCATATATCTTTTTAAGGTTGCAAGGCTAATGTCTAAAAGAGTTGCCCACTGGAGATCATTAAGAACACAAAAGTCTTTTATCTCCTTAAATAATTTAGTGTTTACTCCATACTCTAATGCATTTACAATAGTAAAATGATCCGATAGAAAAGTCTCATAATCATATGAATCTAGTCTTTTAGGATAAGAGGTTTCTAATTGCTTTAGAAAAATAACTAGTTCTGTATTCGTAGTATTCATTTTTACTAAATTGCTAAGCTATTTATAAATGTACTTATTTATATTCTTTCTATAAAACTGTAAGTTAGCGGCAAATAACTTTACTGAAATAGATACCAATATAGGAAATCAGCTCACTAAAATAATTTCTTATGAAATCAGAATCAATTGACATAAAGTACCTAAAAATCCCCAACATCTGTTTTTCCCTTACAGAAAAAGATGATGAAAGGGAAGAGCAGTTCAGAAAGCAAAGGATGGAAAGAGGATTCGATGATAGTGAAACATGGAGTCTCGATTACACTGTAGCTAGTTTCATTATTCCCAGATTGGAGCGATATCAAGAATTAGCTAATGAAAGATTAGCCAGAGATAAACAACTTATCAGAGAAGTTGATATGCTATTAGAAGCAATGAAATTGATTGTAAAAGATGAAGGCAGCCATCTTTGGAACGAAAAAGAAAAAGATATAGTAACTCAGGGTCTAGCATTGTTTCCGAAAGTATTTACCACTTTGTGGTGGTAACATGATTTAAAAAATGTTGTATTTATAACACATTTCGCTTGATTTTCGTTAATTTGTTGGATATATACAACAAATATAACTGTGTCAAAGGCATACAAACTCTATTCAAATACAGAAATTCTTCAAAAAATCGGGCAAGCACTTAAAGACAGAAGAAAATTCAAGGGCATTACACAGGAAGAACTCTCTTTTCAAACGGGCTATGATAGAGGAACAATAGTTCGCTTAGAATCAAGTGGTAAAGTTTCCTTAGTGGTTTTAATTGAGGTTTCAAGATATTTAGATATACTGGATGGTGTGGTTGATGCGATTGTGGGGGAAGAACTTCCTTTAGAGGGGATTAAAGAAATGAATAAATTATTTGGGAAGAAAAGATAAATTAGTTTTCTCCAACAATAATTGTCTAATCAATATTGGAAAGCAAATTGAATCGATTTTCCGATTGAAGCAAAGGATAGGATTTTGGATGCAAAGATTTTAGTTAATAACTTATCGGTTAGTAATTTATCAGACTACTACTAAATAAGTTGAATTGTGCGGTAGCTCACTTTAATTCTCTTTTGATTGTAAGTACTATTAAACCTTCAGTTATTAATTTTTTTTCAATGATGAAAAACGACCTTGTATCTTTAATTAACGAAAAGACTGAATTAATAGAAAGAATAAACTTATCTAAAAACGTAGTAATAATTGCGCCTTACAATTTCGGGAAAGAATCTTTAATCAACTACTCAATTCAAAAAGCATCAGTTGAAACGGAAATCGTGTCCATTTCTTTAAATGTGCTTTTTTCAGTCTCCGAAGATGAATTTCTATGCAAATATGCTTCTGAAATCCTAAATAGCCTAAAAGCAATTTCTAAAGATTCTTTAGAGTCTTATTTGCGGACAATGTCATCTTTGGAAATATTCTATAACATTGAAGCCACAGAAAATGCTAGTTATAAAATTTCAGTATCAGCCTGCACTGCACCATTTAGTACCTTACAAAAGGAAGAAATTTTAAATTTGCCAGAAAAGATAGCAAAGGAGAAAAAAATTGATTTACTGATATGCTTATCTGAATTTCAAAGTGTACTGTCATGGAACAAGATCAAACCGTCATTTTTAGACTTATTCCATGAGATTGCTAAAAGACAGAATCATGTTAGATACTGCATCTCCGGATCTCATATCTACCAAATGAACAAGCTATTTGGAAATAAGAACAGCCTTTTATACAAATTTGGTCATATTACATATTTAGAGCCAATTGCAAAAGAGCAATTTTCGGATTACATTTCTAAAAGTTTTAAAAAGGTCGATAAGGTTATTGAAAGAGATTTGATTAGTAAAATTCTGAATGTAACTGAACGTAATCCGCGCTACACTGAATTCCTATTTTCAGAAGTCTTAAAATCTAATAACAAGATTATTTCCCATGAATGGGTAGAAAATTGTATTGAAATACTACTTAGGAGATATATTGCTAGCTACAAATCGAAATTGAGCCAATATAATGTAAATCAAAGGCTCTTTTTAATTGCGCTCTCAAAATCGAACGGTAAAAAAATATATTCCTTAGACTTTATTCGGAAAAGTGGGCTGGAATATTCAGCCAAACTTGATAAAGTCAAAAATTCACTACTTAAGGAAGGCACCATTTATACGATTTCAGATAAAACTATCAAATTTACAGATCCACTGTTCAAATATTGGCTAGCGGAAAATTTTGATTAAATTGGAATTATATAAATTATACGTAAGTAAATATTAAAAAATCAACCGCTCCCTGTTAAAACCTTCATGTTCTTGCAGATCAATATATCCTAATTGATTGGTCATAAGTTGAGTCTCTCCAATTGGAAAATCTCTTATTTTAGCATGATGGTGTCCGTAAATCCAATAATCAGGTTTAAATTCCATTATAAGATCTTCCAATTCAACTGCAAAAGCTTCGTTCAATATGCTGCCGCTGTATTTGAATGGGTAATTTATTTTAGTAGGAACGTGATGAGTTATTACGATTGATTTTTCATCTTCATTACAATCTTTTAGTTCTTTCTGAATAAATGAAAGGCAATCCTTATGTAATTGATTATATTTTTTTGGTCTAAGACTTAATCCATCGTCTTTAATCACCCTAAAATCATTCATACCATGCTTTATTTCATTTGCATATTGAGTTCCGATATAAGTCCAAAGTGTACTAAATATGAATCTGTAATTTCCTATTTGAATGGATTTATTATTTAGCAAAATAACATTATCTCGTATTTTCTCCTGAAATGAACCGCTTCTATCATTTATATCGGATTGGTAATATTCATGATTGCCAGGAATCCAATAGGTCATTTCAAAATTATCCGAAACATAATCAAAAAAGTTATCTGCAACATGCATTATGTTGAAAGGAATAATGTCACCTGCTAATATCAAAATATCACCTACAGCTTGCAAGGGATATTTCTCAATAAAGGCTTTGTTCATTATGAATTCTAAATGGAGATCGGAGGCAAATTGGATTTTCATTGGTTCAATAAATAAAATTGATTGATTCTCTAGGTTTAAAATTAAAATCCGTGTTCAATATAATGACTACTGATCTTATTAATTCTTCCGCTTACTATATCTGGATTATTCTCATTAATACCATTTAGTTCTATAAAAGCTCCGTCAATCAATTTAGAATGTTGTTTAATTTGTTGCAGTTTTAATTCTGATGCTGAACGAAACTTCTTGATTTTCTTATTTGATTCTTCAAAGTTCATTTCTTATCGAATTTTTTATCATTTGTAGATTTGAGTATTTCTGAGTCAGAAATACTTTTAGCTAAAGAGGCCAATCCGTCTTTAAAATCCTTTTTTAGTAATTTGACATCCTTGCTCAGATCTTCTAAACCATTCTCAATCTTCGATAAATAACCCTGTCTTTGATTAAGGATTTCCATGATTCTTAGCCGTTTTTCGTTGTACTTATCCATAGTAAAGTTAATTTATGAATACTTTTTGGTATTACCCACTAAGCCAAAATGATATAGGATCAAGGATTGTTCCCCAAATCTAGATTAGATACTATCGCTCAGGTCTATCTAAAAACTTTACACTTCTTAATTCAATTAATTCGAGATCGCCAGAATCTAATTCGATTAAAGCTTTGGTAACAGTCTCATCTCTATTTGACATATAAACATATCGATGAAAATATCCTTTGTCGTTAAATCGGGGGCCATATTTTATCAGTACTCTTCTTAAGTGACTCATTTTACAAATAGCTCTATTTCGGTTTAAATATAAGCATAAATCTTTAAATCCGCACAAATAGTCTGTGTTCTGGATTTTCTTTTCAATCTACTTTTACAAAGTGGATATCAATATAAAAATAGGAGAACAACTAGCGCAGTTAAGAAAACAAAAAGGCTATACCCAAGAGCACTTAGCTTCTATTTTGGAATTACATGAAGACTATATTGGTAAAATAGAAAGAGGACAAAGGAACCCTTCCGTTAAAACTTTACTATTGATACTCGATAATTTAAAGATAAAGTATTCTGATTTTTTTGCTCTATTAGAGGATGCTTGATTTAAATAAAGGCTCTTTGTAAAAGTTGTGACTTAATTATTTATTCCATAATTACTAATTTTATTATTGGTAAGCTTTATATAACACAAAGTTTATATCCCTACTCACAAGGTTGATTTACCTTCGCTTTTTTCAATTTTGTGGTCTGACAATAAATACCGTACTTCGCATCTGAATGCAGCAATTTAAACATATATCAGCATCTTTCTTTCTGAGCATATTCAGTATGCTTTTGTTGCATCAGGCATTGCCTCATAATCATCATCAGCATGAGTTAAATGATGCAATAGAAATTTCCGGACATCAACATTCTCATGCTCATGGCCATGAGCACGACAAAGAAGAAAATAAAGATCCCGATGATCTTTCCGGATTATTGGGTTTTCTATTGGGCAGTCACTCACACACCTACCATTCCAATGATTTTCAGATAAGAAATGAGATTAAACCACAAATTCAGGTTTCATCCACATTCGTTTTACCGGAACTGCAACTTTTTTCATTTGTTCATCATATCAGCATTGTAGAGCCTGTTCCCCGTTTCACGACAGGCTATCATCATCCCTATTTATCTACTCCCTCAGTTAGAGGCCCTCCCACATTAGGTTAATCTTTTTGTGTAAATCATACTGCTATATATGCAGTTGGCTTACCAATTTTCATTCAGGTTTAACCTAAAATAATTATACATGTTAAAACAAATCGTATTGGCTCTTGGCGGATGCCTGTTTGCTTTGAGTGGTTTTGCTCAATCCACTCAAATTGATCAGGTACTTCGGGAAATAGAGCAAAACAATAAAGAACTAAAAGCTTTCCAATCGCTCATGGAAAGTAGAAAGCTTGACTTGAAATCCGGGAATAATTTACCCGATCCGCAGGTTGCTGCATTTTACCTTCCGTTTGGTGAACATAACACCGGAAACTATTCGGAATTTCAGGTTTCGCAGTCATTTGAATTTCCTACGGTATATGCCGCACGTTCTAAATGGATTGACAAGCAAAGGGATCAGCTACAATTGGAATATAACCAGCGAAGACAGGATATTTTACTGCCTGCTAAAAAATTTTGCTTGGAGCTGATTTCACTAACCAAGCGTAAGGAGGTGGAACTACTACGCATAGAACAGGCCCGACAGGTCTTTGACCAGGTGCAAGAGCTATTTGAAAAAGAACAGGTTGGCATTCTGGAGCTTAATAAAGCCAAAATTGCCTGGATGCAGGATCAATTTCAGGTAGAACAAATTGAGAATGAAATCCAAAATGTACTGATTTCTCTTCAAAAGCTGAATGGAAGCGAACCCATCCGTTTTGAGCAGTCTGAATTTTTGGATGCCTTGACTATTGCACCTTCTGACAGTATCTGGGAACAAATAAAATCCAGTGATCCTGTCATTAAAGCATTAAAAGGAGGTGAAGCAGTTGCCATGCGACAAGTACAGGTGCAGAAAAACCAAATGCTGCCTAACCTTACTGCCGGCTTCAATCATCAGGGGGTAATGGGAAATAATTATTCCGGTGTGTATGGTGGAATATCCATCCCCCTTTGGAATAGCAGGAATAAAGTAAAGGCGGCAAAAGCACAATACCAATATCGGCAGTCCAATACCGAAGCGGTTACTACTGAACGTCATTCAAATTTCATGGAGCAATACAATCAGTATGATTTGATGCTTCGGAAATACCGGGAGTATACAACTACATTGGAAGGTTTAAATAGTGAAAACCTGTTGTTGGAAGCTTACCAGCTAGGACAAGTTTCCTTTATGGACTATTACGTGGAACTACAGTTTTACCGGCAGGCTTATGATAGAATGCTTGAAATAGAAAAAGAGTTACATCAGCTAAAGGCTGAAATCATGAGTTATGAATTATGAATTATGAATTTAAGTTCAAAAAATTAAATACTAGAAATATGAAAACGAGAAATATAGTATTCGCATTACTAATCCTTTTTACCATTTCATGCACCTCAAAGTCTTCAAAAGAAGAACACGGGCATGAACACGAAACCGAAGAGGCACAGGGTCACGCCCATGATGAAGAGTCAGACCATCAGCATGAGAGTGAAGATCATCACGAACAGGAAGAGTTTACAATAGATGTGGACTCTACCCACACACATGATGATGGCACTGAACACCATGACCACTAAAAACTAAGAGATATGCGATACATACTAATTTTAATTATGCTATTGGCAATTTCTTGTCAATCGGCAGAAGAGCACGGTCACGCCCATGATGCGGAGGGAGGCCACATAGATGAGGCAAACGAGATACCAAGGGTAGATTATACCCGATGGACTGATAAGACGGAGCTATTCGTTGAATTTCCGGTATTGGTGGTTGGGCAAACCAGTCGATTTGCGGCTCACTTTACCGTTTTGAAAAATCACAAACCCGTAAGGGAAGGTAGTGTAACGGTCAGTTTGGTTAAGGATGGAAAAGGAATCAGACATGCTGTAGAAGCACCTTCTTCTCCGGGAATTTTCTCTCCCTCCTTACAGCCAAATACTGCCGGGAGTTATCAATTGATGTTTGATATTAAAACACCTCAGTACCAGGATAGAATTGTAATTAACGATATCCAGGTGTTTGCAGATTCTGAAGAAGCCGCCAATGCAGTTGGGGGCAACGAAGAAGATGGAGGTGCCATCAGTTTTCTGAAAGAGCAAGCCTGGAAAATTGATTTTCAGACGGTACCTGCAATTTCTAGAGAAATCTACGATGTGATTAATACATCAGGCGTATGGCAGCCTGCACCGGGAGCCATGAGATCTCTTTCAGCCAATGCTTCCGGGGTGGTAAATTTTGTCATTGACAACCTTACTGAAGGTACAGAAATAAAAAGAGGTCAGGTGTTGATGACTATAAGCAGTAAAGGGCTTACCTCTAACAACTTGCAAACAGAGATTGAGCAATCCAGGGCAAATTTTGAACAAGCTAAAGCCGAATATGAGCGTAAAAAGCAGCTCTATGAGTCTAAAATTGTACCCAAAGCTGAGTTGGAACAAGTTGAAAGCAAATACAAGGTGGCTAAATCAAATTATGAAACCTTGAAAGCGGGTTATTCGGCCGGAGGAAAACAGATCAAGGCTCCTTTTGATGGGTATATAAAATCAATTTCCATAAGCAATGGTGGTTTTGTTAATCAGGGAGTACAACTTGTGACCATAGGCTCACATCGCACTAAGTTACTTGAGACTCAAGTCAGCACATCCTATGCTTCTGCCTTGCAGCATATACAAAATGTGTTCTATCAGAAGGAAAATGACCAATGGTCAAATATAAGTGCTTCTGGAGGATCAATTCTTTCGATTGGAAAAGAGGTTGAAAGCTTAAAACCGATGCTTTCGATTTATGCACAGGTTACAGAGGAAATTAACATGCCGGAAGGCAGCTTTACTGAAGTTGAGATTGCTTATGGTGAACCCAAGCAAGCTGTACTTATTCCCGAAGCAGCTCTATTGGAAGATTATGGTAGTTACTCTGTAATAGTTCAGCTTTCCGGAGAAAGTTTTGAACGGAGACCAGTTATGATCGGTCGGAGCAATGGAGAATTTACTGAGATTACTGAAGGGCTTGAAACTGGTGAAGTGGTAGTAGCCAGAGGTGCTTATCAGGTAAAGATGGCCTCTGTGTCAGGATCTACGCCAGCTCATGGCCATGAACATTAAAAAGGAAATGATATGTTAAATAAAATATTATCAATATCACTCCAAAACAGACTGCTAGTACTATTGGGAGCGGTGGTGTTAAGTGTGGCAGGTCTATATATGGCACGAACAATGAACGTGGATGTATTCCCTGACCTTACTGCACCTACAGTCACCATCTTGACAGAGGCACATGGTTTGGAGTCAGAGGAAGTGGAAAAGCTGGTGACTTACCAGTTAGAAACCGCCATGAATGGCTCACCTAATGTGAGAAGGATCCGTTCATCGTCAGCCGCAGGTATTTCTATAGTTTGGGTAGAATTTGATTGGGGTACCGATATTTATCGTGCCCGGCAAATTGTAAGCGAACGCATACCAATGGTCCGTGAAAATTTACCCAGTGGTATAGGCGCACCGACTATGGCACCTATTTCATCCATTATGGGAGAGATAATGTTACTGGGTGTAACTTCAGATAGCTTGTCGCCCATGGAACTGCGTACGCTTTCTGATTGGACCATCAGGCCGAGATTAAAAGCGATTGGAGGCATTGCCAACGTCATTGTGATTGGCGGGGATTATAAGCAATACCAGGTGTTTGGCCATCCCGAAAAGCTTAAATATTATGATGTAAGTCTAAGTGAGTTGGTGGAAAAAGTAAAAGAAGCCAATGTGAATGCTCCGGGAGGTTTTTTTAATCAACATGGTAACCAATACATTATAAAAGGTAGTGGTCGTGCTTACGCTGTTGAAGAATTGCAAGAGGCTGTGGTGAAGCATGTAAGTGGACAAACTATAAAAATAAAGGATGTGGCCACTGTGCAAATTGGGGCAGCAGACAAAATAGGAGACGGCTCCTTGAATGCTTCTCCTGCGGTGATACTGACCATATCCAAACAACCGAATGTGAACACATTGGATCTGACTCAAAGACTGGATGAGGCAATTGCAGAACTCGGACAAACACTGCCAGAAAGTGTTGAAATCAAAAGCCGGATTTTCCGTCAATCAGATTTTATTGATGCTTCCATTAGCAATTTGAATCAAACATTGTTGGAAGGTGCTTTTTTTGTAGTGATCGTGCTGTTTATTTTCCTAATGAATTGGAGAACCACATTGATCTCACTGCTGGCCATTCCTATTTCGTTATTGGTTTCAATCATTGTTCTCAAGCTGCTGGGCTACACTATCAATACCATGAGCTTGGGCGGTATGGCCATTGCCATTGGGGCGTTGGTAGATGATGCCATTATAGATGTAGAGAATGTATACAAGCGATTACGTGAGAATGTAAGGAAACCAAAAGGAGAACGACAGCCTGTTCTTACGGTAGTGAAGGATGCTTCCATAGAAATCAGGAGTTCTATAATAATAGCCACCCTGATTATTATTGTTTCGTTTGTGCCCTTATTCTTTTTGAGTGGAATGGAGGGTCGACTGTTGCAACCTCTGGGTATTGCTTTTGTTACTTCTGTACTCACATCATTAGTGGTAGCCGTTACTGTAACACCGGTATTGTGCTCGTATCTTTTGAAAAACGAACGGCTATTGTTAAAAAGTGCTGAAGGTACCAAGGTGGAGCGATGGCTGCAAAAGCGATATGCAAGTGTGCTTGGTGGTGCCATGCGTTTTCCTAAAACGATCATTGGGGTTACAGTTATTGCTTTTATACTGAGCATTGGATTGTTTACTCAATTAGGTAGAAGCTTTTTACCTGAGTTTAATGAAGGCTCACTTGTAATAAGTGTAGTAGGACCTCCCGGTATGTCCCTGGAAGAAAGCAATAAGGTGGGTAAACTGGTTGAACAACAGCTGCTAGAAATGCCTGAAGTTGATGTGGTGACCCGCAGGACGGGACGTGCAGAGCTGGACGAACATGCTCAAGGTGTAAATGCTGCTGAAATTGATGTTCCGTTTACTCTGGAAGATAAATCCAAGGAGGAGTTTTTTGAAGACGTGAGAACAAAACTTAGCATTGTGCCCGGTGTAAATATCACCCTAGGCCAGCCAATAGCTCACCGAATTGATCATATGCTTTCGGGAACACGGGCTAACATTGCTATCAAAATATTTGGCTCTGATCTCCAACGTTTGTATGAAGTGGGCAAAAGTGTGGAGCAAGCTATCAAACCCATACCAGGCTTGGCTGATGTGGCCGTTGCTCAACAGATTGAAGTGCCTCAAATTCGTATCAAACCGAAACGTCAGATGCTTTCTGCCTTTGGTATGACGGTTGGGGATTTTATGGAGCAGGTAGACATCGCCTTTGCAGGAGAGGAAGCTGGTGAAATCTATGAAGGACAAAAATACTTTGATCTTGTAGTGCGCTATCAGGATGATTTCAGGGATAAGATAGAGCGCATCAAAACTGCCCTCGTAAGCCTGCCTAATGGTGGTCAAACGAGCATAGATCAGCTGGCGACTGTATCATCAGTAAGCAGTCCGAATACCATCAGCCGTGAAGATGTACAGAGAAAGATCGTAGTGGCAGCCAATGTGCAAGGGCGTGATTTGCGGAGTGCGGTCAATGAGATACAGCAAACTATAAGCAGTAGCATTGATATACCAGAAGGTTATCGGGTAGAGTATGGTGGTCAATTTGAAAGTGAAGCTAAGGCCTCCCAATTATTATTGCTTACCGCTATCATAGCCATTCTAATCATATTTCTGCTGCTCTACTTTGAGTTCAAAGATATGAAACTGGCTTTTGTGGTGCTGATCAATCTGCCATTGGCGTTGATTGGAGGTATTCTTATTGTCTATTTTACTTCAGGCATCATTAGCATTGCTGCTACCATCGGTTTTATCAGCTTGTTTGGTATCGCTACGAGAAACGGAATTTTGCTTGTTTCCAGGTATGAAGACCTGCGAAAGGAAGGCAAACAAGGTCTTGTGTTGATCAAAGAAGGTGCTTTGGACCGGCTCAACCCTATTTTGATGACCGCCTTTACAACAGGTCTGGCTTTGATCCCATTAGCCTTAAAGGGCGGTGAGCCAGGTAGTGAAATTCAAAGTCCAATGGCTGTGGTGATCTTAGGTGGATTACTATCAGCTACAATTTTGAATTTGGTTGTAATACCTTGTGTATATCAGTTGGTTTCATTGAAAAAATAATGGGTTGTTTAACAGCTGAGTCTTTGAATAAAAGACTCAGCTGTATTTAAACATATTTTAGAGTTCAATGGTGTAATAACAATTCTCCTGAAGTTCAAAAATGCGAATAAGCCCATTGTCAACGACTTCAAGCTGCTCAGGTAGCGCTTGTTGATGTACTTCAAATTTCTCCATCGACATACCACATACTGAGAATCTCACATTAAGTCTTTCGGCTTCAGTGAGCATTTTAGAAACGGCCTCATTGCTTTTATCAGCCAGTTCCTTTACCACTTTACCACAAACGACTACTTCAAATTCTTCGTAGTCTTTACCAGCTTCGTTCAACTGCATAGCAGTCTTGAGTGCTGCTCCCATATGCTGAGTTGTACGCACAAGCAATGCATATTTATTTAATCCCTTTTCGTTTGCTTTACAAGGCACATTTTGTGCCTCTGAAGAATAACTAAGCCCCACTAATATGATTGTGAACAATAAGCCTTTTGATATATTAATTAGAATTTTCATGATGTAATATTTTTTGATTTAGATTTTAGCATGCTATCAACACAATAGCACAGCGAACCATTGAGGGCAAAGAATATTAAGCCCCCTAAAATGGCTATGTTTTTAAAAAGTGGTCCTGCAGTAGCCCATTGCCCAACCTGAATAGTAAAGGTTATGGGCAATAGGATTAGGATCAGGCCGATAGCTGCTATTCGGGTTTTAAAACCGAGAAGCAGTGCCATTCCCCCTATGAGCATAAATGCACCACTAACTATAATTAATGGTTCTGGAGAACCTAGAGCTAATATAAATTCTGCCATTTGTGCTGCCTTTAATCTGGCAGCAACTTTATCGACAAAAAGAATATGATTGAGTCCGGCAATAAGAAATATGCCACTAATGGCCACTCGCAATACAACAAGCGAGCGACTATTGATTAAATAGTTGTTCATTTTAGAAAATTTTAAACCCTGATGGGTTAAGATTCAATTAAAGATTAGATGACTCTCTGTACACCATAAGAAATAGTGCGTAAGTCGAAAACTAGAGAGTAAATTGAGGTTAATATTAACCTTTTGGAGGGCAGGGATCTCTCCCTAAAGTGGGTGAATTATATAATTGAGCCAATGCGATATTTCTTTCGATAGATAGCGCATGCAAGAGAGGGACAGGGTTAACTCCAAAAGTTGAAGTCATACTTGTAACACAGATGGCGTTGAGCATTTGAGTCAAACCCAACTCGGCCTTTCTGGTAGAAATTTCTGTGGGGGATGTGAAATGAACCTGTTTTGCTTTAGCACATTTTTTTTTGACCACAAAATTAATCTCATCGCTTATAGAATCTGCAACAACATTTGGTGCGAAACCAAATGAATAGGTGATTGCTAATATTATGGCAATAATTTTACGCATCATTTAAATGAGCAACGCAAGTGAGGTTTTTTTGTTGTGATTGGCTAGGAAGATTAGCTTCTACATGGCTTACTATAGCCTAAAGGATTTCTAGTTATATTATTGCAAATATTAAATGATTAAATTTTATTCCTCTCTTTATTTTTTGAGAGTTGTATGTGTGCAACGATTATAAATACCAACAATAGCCCTATAGAAACAAATGGAGACTACTGTTAAGTAGCCTCATAATTTTTTTTAACTATTAAAACCATCTGCCTACCTGTTTCTCATAAGCAAAATAATCTTCTCCAAAAATACGCTCCAGTACCTTTTCTTCCAGCCCAACACGGACAAATACAATCAAGGAACCGAGTAATAGCAGTACACCTGAATAGATACTGGGAATGCAAAGAAAAAAGCCAATCAGTGTGGTTAGTTGCCCTAGATGGAGTGGATTTCTGGATTTAGCATAAATGCCGGTTGAGAGTAGTAACCAGCCTTTTGTTTCACTTCTTCTATTCAATCTTTGTTGATTTTTAGCTGAGAAAACGATCAGGAAGGCTAGTGACATGAGACCAACGGCTGCCCAGCTCAACCAATGACTTTTCAATGCCTCAAATGGCACAATGTATTGATGATAAAATTCCGGGTATAACGAGAAAACTGTCACTAGCACTATTACCAATAACCATATCAGGTTATTCAATAAGGTAACAGTTTTAAGCTTAGGTGGCTTTTCTTTCTTTTTGGAAGCGTACATTAAAAATGTAAGTAAAAAGTAAAGGAGGAAAAACACCGGCAGAAATATTCTTAAATGTATCATTCGATTTTGGTTTTAGGTTTTGTAAATAATAATGTTGTAATACCTACTAAAGCAGCTATTAAAGATGCTATTAAGATACTGATTTTAGATACCTTGACCAATTCAGGATCACTAAATGCCAGATTTGTGATGAACAGCGACATGGTAAATCCGATACCGGCTATCATGCCCATGCCAATGATGTGCCGCCATCTTAATGAGAAATGCAATTCTGCTATCCCCAGCTTTTCTCCGATAAAGGAAAAGAGGCTGATTCCCAATACTTTCCCTACCGCTAGACCCAATAATACACCTAGGCCCAGAGAACCTGATACGACCTCCAAAAAGCTAACATCCAGTCTCACGCCTGCATTGGCAATGGCGAAAATAGGAATAATGAAAAAGGCATTAAAATCAATCAGTGCATTCTCCAGTTTAAGCAAAGGCGGTCTTGAGTTTTCAGTATCCTTTTTGATGGCCTTTAGTATTTTTCTTTGACGAATATCCTGCATGGGGTCTCGTGTATCAATATCTGTTTTCTCCAATTCAGCCACATTCCTGACGGTGCGTTCTTTCAATAATTTACTATCGAGTTTAGGTTTTACAGGAATGGTAATGGCAAAAAGTACCCCAGCTATGGTAGGGTGAACCCCAGAATTTAGAAAGCAATACCATAAAGCTACTCCTCCCAATATGTACCACAAGAGGTTTTTCACTCCAAAACGGTTACATAACATCAAAAGAATAAAAATGCTGGCTGCTGAACCTAAGTACAACCCACTCAGCTCGTTGCTATAAAACAACGCAATCACAAGAATGGCTCCTAAATCATCAGCAATTGCCAGAGCCACCAAAAAGATTTTAAGCTGAGCAGGCACTCGTTTACCCAACAGGCCAATGATGCCCAAAGAATAAGCAATGTCAGTGGCCATTGGAATTCCCCAGCCGTTTATATTTTCAGTACCGGAATTAAAACTTACAAAAATCAGTGCTGGTACAACCATTCCACCCAGTGCTCCCAAAAGCGGCATAGAAGCTTTCTTAAAGGATGATAATTCACCTACCAAAATTTCTCGTTTTAACTCCATTCCGGCCACCAGAAAGAATATAGCCATCAGGCCGTCATTGATCCATTCTTCAATGGTCAAACCAAAAGTAAAATGCTCAGATAGCCCAAAGAGAAATTCATCTTTAAGATAGTGATGGTAAGCATCCGCCCATTGAGAATTGCCCAGCACAAGTGCTATAATGGTTGCTGCAATCAGAAGCAGTCCTCCGGTTGTTTCCCTGTCCAGGAATTTTCTGGCCGTTTGACGGATATACGCTATTGTTGACTGATTATTTTTTACTGACTGATCCATTCTTTTGCTTCTTCTTTTTCTTTTAAATCAAAATACTTTATTTCCGCGTTGGTAAACGGTTTCATGAATTGGGTGATCCAATTCTGCCATTTTTTGTCGCCTACCATCGCTATTTTTTCATAATCATCGGCATGAGACATATCCATTTTTAAATCCTTCCAAAAGGCATTGAATTTCCAGCCTGAGAAATTCTCCATTTCAAAGTACCACCGTACTTTTTGCCCACGGTTCACAATGTTATGAATCAAAGGATGTATTTTCTGAATATCCTTTTCAGTCAGGTTGTCCTCAGCCCTGGTGGCTATTATGTTGTTTTTGGTAAATTCTAATATTTGTAGCATAACGTTCTAATTTTAATTACAATTTTCTTCTTTCCATTTCTGCTTTGGCTATGGCCCGATCTATGGCTTCTGGCTTTGTGCATTTATCCTGGACGTAGAATTCTTCGGCATATTTTAAAACCAGCTTCCTGATATCCTCATCCAGTGCGTTGAGACGGTGCTTATAGTCTTTGAATAAATACTCTTCCATAAGATTAAAAAAGTTTTAAGACGAAAAACGCCATAATCAATAAATAGGCAACATAAGCTGCATCAAATACAAATATTTGCCATTTGCTAAATCCATGAAGCTGCTTGCTTTGATGGACAAAAACCGAATAAAGCAACGGCATCAATCCAACAAAAGCCAGGTTGACCCAGTACAATTGAAAATCCTCCACGGGTGTGGTCACCAGGGCCAAAGGAAAAAATGCCACGGTCATGGTTACCGCATTGTCAGCTATCACGCTGGTGGTTCCTGCAGTAACCTCTCCACCCTTTACCACACTCCAGGTCTTAAATACTTCAGGAGCAGTGGTCATAATGCCGGTGATGAATAGTCCTCCGACAATCTCCGATATACCCAAAGCCGAAACGATGTTCTCAGTGGCTTTCACAATGAAAAATGCCCCGGCCGCTATGGCAAATGCCCCGGCAATGGAAAGCCATATTTTCTTTTGTGTCCATTCTACTTTTTCTCCTTCTTTTCTTCCTTTAACAATAGCGTGAGTTAAAAAGGCACCATAAGCCCCAAGCATAATCCATCCGTCAATCGGTTGCAAGCCTCGCCAGGCTTCCGGTAAGGTTAGTACTGCTACCAGTGCGATTATACCCAAATAGGGCAGTGACAAAACGGATACGGAACGCTTATTTAAAGCCAATAGATTAGCATCCAGATGTTCCTGATGTTTGGGGTTGTTTTTGAATTGTTTGCGTGACGCAAAATAGGCTATCGTAACCATGAGGGGAATGGAGATGATATTAGAACCTAGTAAGTTTCCTAAGCCTATATTTGATACACCCCGAGCAGCACTGGTGATATTGATAGCTACTTCGGGGCTTGCTGTTACAATCGCAAGAAAAGCAGCTCCTGCCGAAGCAGTGAGCCCCCATTGTTTACGCAACATTTTGAGCGGTGTGAGCAATTGGTCAGCTCCCCAATGTGCAGCCCATGCGGCTGCTACTAAAACTCCTACCCATAACCATGTACTCATTCTTCTGTTTTTATCGGTTAATTATTTATTTAGCTATTTTCAATATCCTTACCGCCCCCCGCATTACGAAGGTGAAAACAATTGCCCCAATGGCCAAATCAGGCCATTTGCTGTTTAGAAAATAAACCAAAACACCGGCCAGGATCACTCCGCCATTCACTATAATGTCATTGGAAGTGAAAATAGCGCTGGCTTGCATGTGGGCCTCCTCACTTTTGGCTTTATTAATCAGCCAGAGCGAAACCAGGTTGCCGATGAGGGCCAGTACTGCTATGACGATCATCCATTGAAACAGCGGTGTTCCGCTTTCGCTGAAAAACCTGCGCAATACTTCTGAAAAGCCTAAGAGCGCCAATCCCATTTGAAAATAGCCACTGAATTTGGCTACTTTCTTCTTTCTGGAAACTGCACCACCAACTGCAAACAGGCTTAGTGCATACACGATGGAATCTGCCAGCATATCCAGTGAATCAGCTATCAGGCCCATAGAGTTGGATATCCAGCCTGTGGTCATTTCTACTACAAAAAATCCAAAATTGATGCCCAGCACCCACCACAGTATTTTTCGCTGTTTTGAATCGTCAGGAGCCAACGGCAACTCAGCTTCATCTTCGGTATTTTCCAACCGGTCATTGAGCTTGAGTTCGCTGATTGCCTGATGGATCTTGTCCACTTCGTTTGTGTGATATACTTCCAGTCTGCGATTGGGGATATCAAATGAAAGTTGCTTTACCTCACTATAAGGCTCAAGTTTCATGCGGATCATCTGTTCCTCTGAGGGGCAGTCCATTTTTGTAATTATGAATGCGCTTTTCTTCATGTATTTTTTTGTTTACCTGTTAATGCAGTTGGCAAAAGCAGTTGGCAGTTGGCAGTTGGCAAAAGGTACCGTCATTTATTTCTTGGTTTATATTTTTCGGGAATTTCAATCATATGGTTTAGCATTCGGCCTACCTCTTCTGATTTAACAACAAGTTCATTTCGCTCTCCCTCCGATATATAATTGCAGGCTAACGCAAAATCATCACTAAATACCATATAATTTAATTGACAATGCACTTAAGGCCGTTAAATATGTAACGCCCTGTCTTCGGTAGCTGCCAGACAGGCCTCCTTAAAGGTCTCGGAAAAAGTGGGATGCCCGTGTGACATTCTTGCAATATCTTCGGCAGATGCCCTGAATTCCATCGCTACCACTGCTTCGGTATAACTGTCTGCAATCCGTGGGCCAATCATATGCACCCCCAATATCTCATCGGTCTGTTTATCGGCAATAACCTTGATAAAGCCATCGGTATCCATACTTATTTTTGCTCTTGCATTGGCCTTGAATGGAAAGGAGCCTGTTTTGATACTTCTTCCTGCTTCTTTCAATTCTTCTTCCGTCAATCCTACTCCTGCAACCTCGGGTTGGGTGTACACGATATTGGGGATGAGTGAATAATTGATATGTGGTTTTTGGCCAACAATCCGTTCGGCTACAAATACGCCTTCTTCACTGGCTTTATGGGCAAGCATTGCTCCGCGGATTACATCCCCTATGGCATACACCCCCTTGACATTGGTTTCGAGGTTTTCATCTACCTTTATCTGTCCTTTTTCGTTGGTTTCCACTCCTATATTTTCAAGGCCTAAATTGGCGGTGTACGGCTTTCGCCCAATGGCCATAAGGCAATAATCAGCTTCTAAATTCATTTCTTCTTTATCCGAAAGGTTTTCCGCTTTCAATTTTACCTTATTATCCATGGCTGTTGCATCTGTCACCTTATATTCCAAATAAAATTCAATCCCCTGTTTTTTTAGGGAACGGTGCAATTGTTGTCCCAATGCGCCATCCATAGTGGCAATGAGGCTATCAAAATATTCTACTATGGAAACCTTTGAACCCAGGCGGGCGAATACGGAACCTATCTCAACCCCGACAACGCCCCCACCAACAACCATTAAATGGTCGGGGATTTCGCTTAGAGCAAGGGCTTCGGTAGAAGAGATGATCCGCTTTTTATCGATTTCAATATTGGGCAGTGAAGCGGGTTTGGACCCTGTGGCAATGATAATTTTATCGGTTTCTATGGTTTCTGTTTTATCTTCGGCCTTAATCTCAATCGTGTTTTTGTCCATGATGGTGCCGTGGCCTTCATAAACGGAAACCTTGTTCTTTTTCATCAGATAGTCAACGCCATTGATGATTTCCTTTACCACATCCTGAACCCTTTGGTTCATTTTTTTGATATCGACATTAGCTTCTTTTACATCAATCCCAAAATTTTCAAATTGATGTTTGAGTTTGTAGTAATGCTCCGAGGCTTCCAGCCAGGCTTTTGACGGGATACAGCCCACATTTAGGCATGTGCCACCCAACGTGCTGTATCTTTCAATAATAGCCGTTTTTAACCCTAATTGAGCACATCGGATGGCACTTACATACCCGCCAGGGCCAGAGCCTATTATAGTTACATCATATTTTTGCATATTCACATTTTTTAAAGTTAAAGTTGATTATTGAGCCGTTAAGGTTCAGTTTTCAGGCAGGTCCAACGTGTTGCTTTCCCTATGACTTTTTGTAAACTTCTTTTAGCTTTTAACACTTTACATTATTCAAGTTTCTTACTTCTTATAAGCCAATAATCGCAAAGCATTAAACACTACTACCAAAGTTGAACCTTCATGGATGAGCACTGCAATACCGATATTAGCAAAGCCGAAAACCGTGGCAGGTATTAACAAGGCTACTATGCCCAAACTCATCCACAAGTTTTGCCTGATAATGCCTTTGGCCTTTCTACTTAAACCGATTGCAAAGGGCAAGGTTTCCAGCTTGTCGGCCATCAGGGCAATATCAGCTGTTTCCAGGGCTACATCACTGCCTGCAGCTCCCATGGCAATACCTACCGTGCTGTTGGCCATGGCCGGGGCATCATTCACGCCATCACCTACCATCGCTACTTTGGATTCTTTTTCCTTAAGTTCTTTGATGGCTTCTACCTTTTCTTCCGGCAGCAAGCTGCCCCAGGCATCCGTGAGGCCAATCTCTTTGGCCACTGCATCGGCTACTTTCTGGTTATCACCCGTGAGCATGATCATACGCTTGATACCAAGCTTTTTCAGTTGCTCCAGGGTGTTTTTAGCTTCTTTTCTGGGCGTATCCATCAAGGCAATGATGCCAATGTATTTGTCATTTTGACGGATCAGCATGGTGGTATTGCCATCTGACTCCAGTGATTTAACTTTTTCTTCTGTTTCCTTAGAGGGCTTTTTGTCATCCAAAGATTCAAACAGGTCCAGGTTACCGATGTACACTTTGTCATTACCAAGGGTAGCTTTGATTCCTTTGCCAAGCACCGCTTCAAGGTCTTTCGCATCAGGCACATCAGCACCCTTCAGTCGCTCTTTCCCATCCCGCACCACAGCTTTGGCCAGCGGATGGTCGCTCAGGCTCTCTACGGCTATGGCTATTTTCAATAGTTCTTGCTCGTTTACATCACCTAAAGGAATTACTTCGGTGAGCTTGGGCTTACCTTCTGTTAGTGTTCCGGTTTTGTCAAAAGCCAGGGCGGTGAGTACACCCAGATCTTCCAGCGGACGGCCACCTTTGATAAGCACCCCGCTTTTGGCTGCCCTGGCTACTCCGCTTAGCACTGCACTTGGTGTGGCAATGGCCAAAGCGCAAGGGCTGGCTGCCACCAATACGGCCATTGCACGGTAGAAACTTTCGCTAAACGTTTCGTCCAGTACCAAAAAAGCGAAATTGAGTATGACCACCAAGACCAATACAGAAGGCACAAAATACTTCTCAAATTTGTCGGTGAGCCGCTGTGTAGGTGATTTCTGGGTCTGGGCTTCATTCACCAACTTGACCAGTCGCGAAAGCGTAGAGTCTTTGGCTTCTTTGATCACTTTGATTTCCAAGGTATTATTGCCATTGATAGTACCTGAAAAGGCACGGTTCTCGTCTTTGATGTCTTTTTCCTCCGACCAGTTTTTATCAGGATTATCCACCGGTTCTTTATCTACCGGCACACTTTCCCCAGTGATAGGGGCCTGATTAACACTACTGGTACCACTGACAATCACGCCATCTGCTGAGATTTTACTATTGGGCTTCACCACGATGATGTCACCTACGCTTAGTTCCTCAATACCGACTTCTTCGGTCTTACCATTTCTCTTAAGCAATGCGGTTTTAGGAGCGAGCTCTGCCAAAGCAGCAATGGATTTACGGGCTTTGTTCATGGCATAATGTTCCAGTGCATGCCCCATGCTGAACAGGAACAATAACAAAGCACCTTCTGCCCATTCTCCCAAAATAGCAGCTCCAATGGCTGCCACCAGCATGAGAAAGTCAATTTCAAAACCTCCTTTGGCCACTGTTTGAATGGCTTCTTTGGCCGTAAAATATCCGCCAAAGAAATATGCTCCGATGTATAATGCGAGGCTCACCCAGGAAGGCACAGCCTCTACATAAGACAATCCAAAGCCAATTCCGAGCAATGCTCCACAGATAATGGAAAAAATCAGCTCCGTATTTTTACCGAAAATGCCGCCATGCGAATGTTCATCATCTTCACCTTCCTCATGGTCATCTTCCTTATTACCTTCCTTTTGATCTTCTTGATCTTCGCCTTTTTCATTTTCTTTTACTTGCTCAAGGAAACGTTCGGCACTCACCTGCGTATCGGGCATATCAAGCCCGTCTTTTCTCAGGGCTTTCAGGATTTCGGCCTCATCTGTTTTGGCGGTATCATACTCTACCCGCACCATGCCTGATGCCGATACGGAGGCTTCCATAATACCCGCTATACCTCGGAGACTACGCTCAATGTTACGAGCATGGCGTGTATGACGAATACCATCTACTTCTATGAGTTTATGTCCAAATTTTTCAGTGATTTCCGCCCCGGCTTGCTCCGCTAACGACTGGATACGATCTATGGAGATCAACTCCGGGTCGTAATGAAAGCAGAGCTGGGGTACTCCGTTATCCTTTTCATCAGACACATGCACTTTTTCCAAACCCTCTTTGCCTTTAAAACGCTCGATGAGTTTTGCCACACATTGGTCCTTCTCGTCCGGTACTTCAGGCAGGAGAAGAGGAATTTTTATTTGTAGTTTTTTCACTATTCTATTTTTTTTAATTCTATTTTACATAATGCTCTCGTGAAGTTATGTCAATTACTAATGCATAGGAATTGCATTTTTCAATTCGCACAATCAGCACAATTTCCTTTTACCATTAGGTTTACTTCCCTCTTGTTAAATTTTTCAGGTAGCTCAAAGCCGGGTATCCTGAACTTTGGAAGACAGTAGGTCTTTCCACATTTGTCACAATGAAAATGAATATGGGCATCATCATGCTTACCTACATCACAGGCATCTGAACAAAGTGCATATTTAGGCACGCCTGTTCCATCATCAATACTGTGTACCAGTCCATTATCTTCAAATGCTTTTAGCGTTCTGTAGATGGTAGTTCGATCCGATTTCACAAAGTCCCTGTATAGATCAGTAAGACTTACTGCTATCTCGTGGCCCAACAAGTACTCTAGCACAAGCAGCCGCATGGCTGTAGGTTTTATTTTGTGTTGCAATAGGTTTTCTTCTAGTTCTTTTATAACGCTCATAACTTATTTTTTCTAAGTATTACTTGTGTAAAATGAATCTTTAGTGTTTTACCTATTTCCGGCAAAATTGATTTCAGGCCGACTTCGTTTGTGTCAACATCTCCGGTAGCGCTTAGCATACAGGCTATGGCTTCACCTCCGTTAAAGTGTTTCAAGTTGCCAGAAAGAATAATCTGAAATGTTCTTTCACCTGCCGTTACTTTTAAAGGCCAGTTAAACGAAATCGGAGCATGTGGCTTACTTATAAAATCATCTACAGGGATAAAACCTGAAAAAGAGACCGTCATTTCCTCATCTTCTGCTTTGCTAATTTCCTCATTTAAATAATCAATACCGGTATCTATGGTTTTTAGATCTAGCTTTCCTGAAATCTCTTTGGTATTGTAATCCAAAAAAAGAAACAGCTTATGGCTTTCTGCAATTACTTGTTCATCTATTATTTCGGCCACCATCACGATATGCCCCTCGGTAGTCCGGTAAAGGGATTGCCCAACAGCCACCCATGTTTGCGCAAAAAATAGCAGTGTAATAAATATAATTTTCATGGTTAACGGCTATTTAAGTTTTCTTCGATATAATTTAGCGCTTCGGGTATATCAAGCTCACGAGTGCCATTTCCTGTGCGAATGTAAAAATGAGACCGGTCATCTTTATGCATATATACTGGAGTACCTGCAACTTTAATTTCAAGATGACAAACATCAAGCCTTTCTATTTGGTAAAAAGACACATGGACCAGAGCGCAATAATTTGTCCCTAATTTGGTGGAGACCAGTTGCATTATATACTGCTCAAAACCATCTCTTCCCGGTTTTTTTAAACAACGGTAGTCCTCGATCAGACCCAGTGGTTCACCATCATCATCAATACCTATGAATAGGTGTCCACCTTGGGTATTCATAAATCCGGCAATTGTTTTGGCTACTACCTCTTCCAAAGCTTTATTCGGCTTAAACTGCCTCAAGTCCCATCTTAAGGTAGATTTAAACTCTACCTGTTGGTTTTCTCCTGCCGCAATCAACTCCTTGATCTCCTCCAACCTATCCCTTCTTGTGGTAAGCTGAAATATTTTTTGCCTGACCATAAACATCAGTGCCAGGGCAATGCCCAGTAAGCCGAATAGCAATTTGATGATGGCCTGATCTAAATCCCATGAACTAACTTCCTGCTGATATGAAGCAAGCAGGTATTTCCACCAGTTGCCATTATCTCCCTGCATGTCATACATGTGGAGTGAAATAGCCAGGGGCTGTATCACAAATAGTCCAAAGGCTAATCCAATAAGTATATAAGCAAATACTTTCCGTTTTTTCATTTTATAATATCCTTTTATAAACCACAGGTGTCACCTCGCTTGGGATACACCTGTGGCTCTATAACTACTTCTTCCTATCCTGAAGGACTTTCTTCTTTTGCTCAAACTCCTCATCGGAAATCTCACCCCGGGCGTATCGCTCTCTCAGGGCTTCCATGGCCTTATCCTTCCGCCTGTTTTGTCCTGGAGTAGGGTAAGGGATTAAGAAAATCCAGAATAGGAGGATAAGCCAAAGGATCCACCAGATCCAGTGCATTCCTCCGAAATACCAATCGTGTATCATAACTGTAGGTTTTAGGGTTAAACATTTATTTAATTGTCATTTACAATTACCGGTGATTTACCATCGGTTACAATTACTTTGGTGTTCTTAGAGCCGACCAGATCTCTGGTGATTTCCAAGCTCTTGTATTTGATGAGCCGATCATTCAAGGTGGCGTTGATGATGGCCTGCTGCTTTTTTATTGCATCGGCCTCTATCAATAACCTTTCAGCCTCTTTCTTCTGCTTCTCAATGTTGAAATTGATTTGCATACGCTCTGTAATGATGGCCATCTCCTTTTCTTTCTTTTGTTTCTCCAGCTCAAAATCCAACTGGTTCCTTTTTATTTCATTCTCGATTTTTGTCTTCTTGGCTGTCTCGTCTGCATTGAGCTGAGCTTCGATGGTTTCCACCACTGCCTGTGGCAAATCGACTTCTTTAAGCATTACCAGATCCATGGCAAAACCATATTCACCGATTACCTTATTCATTTTTTCTTTAATGGTATTTTCAATCGTATTTCGTTCGGTAATCAACTGAGTGGCTTTATAATCAAGTCCCGTTTGCCGAAGGATTGTGATCAAATTATCCTCAATGACCGTTTCCTGATAACCGGCACCAAAATCCTGATAAATGCGAATGACCGAATCGGGAACAATATGGTATAATATGGTTACTTCAGAGCTTACCTCAATCCCTTCTTTTGTATGGAAATTGAGTTCCCGGGAGTAGTTGACAATCCGCGTATCAAAACGTTCTATTTTCCTACCGATAAATCCCATAAAATGATGAGGACCCGGCTTCATTACCGTTGGTTTCACCTTGCCAAAATGCACATCTACACCCACCTCTCCGGGTCTTACAATAGCACATCCCTGAAACAGCATAAATGCGATGATCAAGGGAACTAAGACTTTTATAGCTTTCATAATAATATCATTTTAATTTTTCAAATTATCTCTACATTTTGGACACCAGCTCCCCTGCATCACACTATCAGCGGTAGCCTGGAAACGATGACCGTTTTTACATTGCCACCTTAGGGGTGTTTTGGAGTTTATGTATTCCTTAGAAAGACACTTACCTCCCTTTGCATGAGCCATGGACTGCATTTTCTCAATCCCGTGGGGAACGTTGTTAGCACATAAAGGGCACCAGCTTTTCCGTATTTTCACACTAAATGGGGTGGCCTGCCACCGGTGGCCTTTTGCACATTGCCACCACAACCTGGACTTGCTGTTGATATATAAATCCGAAAGGCAAAGCCCGCTCCGTTCCCTGGCTAATTGCTGCATTTTTTCAATTGGTGACTCCATAATTTTTCACTTCATATCAAATCTTTTGATAGACTTTCCGGTCTTTATTCTGTAGGCATCATCTATTTCCGATACGTAAATAATGCCATCGCCCGGATCAGGCGTTTTGGCTTTTCCGCATATCAATTGCACGGCTTTTTCCATTTCTTCATTTTGGCACACAAGCTCCAGCTTTACTATCGGGCTATCGGTAAAATGAAAATCCAGGGAAGGAGAAGCTTCAGGATCTTTATGAGCTCCCGTACCTTCTCCCTTGGATAGCGTTACACTTTCAAATCCTGCATCTCGCAGAGACTCTACTACTACCTGTACTCTTTTTGGTTTTATATAAGCTTTTATTTCTTTCATAATTTTTTATTTATAATTTAATCCAAGTCTTAGTTTCTAATGGATGTCCTTTTATGGAACTGATACGCAAAATGTAAGTTCCTGTAGGATAACTAGAAACATTAATATTAATATTTTCATTGGACGAACTCATTTGAATGAATTGTCCCATTTCATTATATACCTTTACCTCATACTCATTTAAACCTTGAGTTACTTTCTCGATTGTTAAATAATGGCCAACCGGATTAGGATAGACTTTAAACATTTCTTTGGCAAGGGTTTGTTCTTTTGCACTTAATACTAGATTACGATCTAATGCACACTCAGCCAAAGTAGCTATTGCTAGCTTAGTGCATTTTTCATAAAATTGAAGATTAAACTGCCCCAGCGAATCTGCGGGAGAGTGATAAAAGGGGTTAAAGTCACTACTATACTCTTCATTAATTCCGATAGCGGTAAATCCATTACTCCAAAAAGGCGCATGATCGGTTGCTCCTGTTCCAGGATTTACAAAGTGCAGATTCAAGCCGACAGAATAGAGTGAATTTACTTCTGATGCTTTTTCAGCTAGTTGAATAGAACCTGCAATCGGTCTTGTATGGAGGTCGGCCACAAAATCCCCATTTCCATCCCACCCCAGCATATCTAAATTTATGTAGCCAATAATTGAATCACCATTAGCAGCAGCCAAAGATGTGTAAGCCTTACTACCGATTAACCCCTGTTCTTCTTCATCCCAAAAAGCGAAGACGATAGTGAAGGGAAAATCGAATCTTGAAAATATTCTAGCCGCTTCTATTACAGCCGCAGTTCCACTTGCATTATCATCAGCACCAGGTGCAATATTTATGGCTGGACGATTATCATAATGAGCACCAATTATTAGTTTTCTATCCGAAAAAACTGTTCCCGTTTTAATTCCAAATAAATTTTTACCATTTGTACTGAACTGCTGTGAGTCTATTTCATGACCATAAGAAAACAATTTTTGTTTGATAAATTGAAATGCTTTTTCATTGCCATCTTGATCGATATGTCGAGAATATATAGTATCTTGCACACCATTTATAAAAACTTTTTCCTCTCCTGACAACTGTTTAACGAAAAAAGTCAAAGAATCTAATTCGACCTTTTCCACTATACTTTGAACAGTAGAGTTTTGTGTCCATCCAGTTAGCGTAATAAGATTTAACGCTATAAGTAGAAATATAAATTTCAATTTCATATACATTTAAAATGGTTTAATAAGTCATGCTTTAAACATTATTAAAGCTCATGGCAGTGATAAATTAAAACATCAACTGCCATGAACCAATTTACTTAATGACTATGCGATGTTTGGCTTTTCTTCATTTCAGAAATCAGGTAATAGGCATTGTTCCAGGCTACCTGAGTGCCGTTAGGTAGTGGTTCTAATAATTTAATCTCTACCCATCCATCTTCTGTCATGCCTGTTCGCACTTCCACTGCTTTAAATGCCCATTCGGTTTTGCCATCTTCTTCATGAGCTTCCGCCATAAAAATATAAGGCTTGCCTTCTTCTTCTATAATGGCACTTTCAGGTAAGGCTTTTACCTGATTATTTCCGGTACGTATTTTACCATTGATATACATGCCCGGGATCAGAAAATCTTCCTTTTGATCTATCTCTGCGTGCACATGTACCGCTTTCGGATTTTGCTCAAACTGTTTGCCTACCGAATAAATTTTGGCTGTTAGCGTATTTCCCGGAACAGATTCCACAGTAAAAGACAACTTTTGTCCTTTCTTCACTCTGTGAACATCCTTTTCAAATACCATCAGATCGGCATGGATGTGGTCGGTATTGACGATCATAAACATCTCGGTCTGAGGATCTACATATTGGCCAACCTGAACCTCTACTTTTTCAATGTATCCATCTACAGGGCTTACCACAGGTACGTACTGGTAAATATCACCATCCTGTACTTTTTTCACATTCAGACTGAGCTGCTTCAATTGGGCTTCATAGCCTTTCACCTCACCTTTCATGGCCTGGTAGTTAGCCAATATTTCCTGATAAGCCTTCCCTGAACCTACTTCCTCTTCGTATAACCTTTTCTGCCGTTGGTTTTCTTTTTCCAAAAACTGTAGTTGGCTGTAAGCCCGTATATAGTCAGTCTGTAACCGGGTCAGGTTGGGATGAGAAATATAGGTCAATACCTGCCCTTTGCTAACCTGATCACCTTCAATCACTTTGATGGAAGTAACATTGGCCCCCAGTATGGCTGTTACTGTTGCTTCATGCTGAGGTGGCACTTCTAACTGACCGTTGGCCTCAACCACTCCGGAGAGTGCCCGGGTGGGCAGAGTATCTACCTTAATACCCAAACTTGCAAATTTCATATCAGAAAGATGGAGCTCGGCCATTCCTTCTTCACTATGACCTTCTTCTTTACCTTCGTGCCCAGCCTCGCCCTCACTGTGTTCTTCGTGAGAAACTTCATCTGAGTTATCAGCCGACTTACTGCCGCAGCCCGTAATTATCGATACCATCAGTACCAGTGCTAGTATATATATGATTTGTTTTTTCATTGTGTTTATATCTTTATCTGATAATCTATTCAGTTTTATTAAATGCTTAATTTGATGTTTTTAAGTAGTATTCCAGTTGGAAACGGCTATCCAGGTAATTGCCAAAGGCATTCCAGGAGTCCACTTCTATGCGAATGGCATCCCTGATGTTTTGCAGGAAGGTCACATAGTCAATGGCCCCTTCCCGATAGGCCAAAATAGCTCCGGCTCGTTGTTCCTGCGCCAGGGGTAGTGCTTCATCCCTGTAGTAGTTCCATGAATAAAGCCATTTCAGGTACTGTTCTTTCATTCCCTGATAGGCCGCATTCAATTCCAACTGGTTTTGTCGCAGGTTTTGTCCTGCAATATCCCGCTGTATTTTGGCCGATTGTGTCCTGCCAAGTTCAGGTCCGAAAAACAAAGGGATCCGAATACCGATTTGGTACTGATAAAATCCTGATTGCCCATCAACTTGTTGTCGTCCGTATTGGCCTTGCAACTGTGGAAAAAACTGCGAACGCCTTTCTTTTATGGTCGCATCCGCTACATCTACCCGTTGTTTTGAAACATTTAACATAGGATGATTCATCAGGGAATCGGCCACATAATTGAGCGGTTCATCCAACTGAGAAGTTGGAACATCCGGTACGGTAAAGAGGGTATCATTGGCAAACCAAAGGTTGAGCCGCTGCATGGCACTGAGGTAATCCCGATAAGCCTGCTCTTTTTGTATCTGTACCTGATTGGCCTGATTGGAGGTAGCCAGGTATTCCAGTTTAGAAGTAGCTTCAGTTTCCAAACGAATTCGTGCGGCTCTTTCAATATCGGTAAAAATCGAATCCAACTGCTCATACACCTGGTAGTTGTTTTTGGTGGCATACACCATCGCCCAGGCCTGGCTCACTTCCCTTTCCAGTTCTATCACGGAAAGGTCAAGGGCAGATTCGGCCAGTGCCACTCGTTCTTTTTGCAATTTCAAACGGGATGCTATACCAAAAACATCAATATTTTGCTGCTGAATACCAAACTGGGTGTAAACTCCATCCGATCCATTTCCTAACTCTTCTTTTCCAGTAAATACCTGGGTATTCCCTAAGTCCCAAGCTGTTTTCTTTAAGGCCTGTTGGCTTTCAATTTCCAAACGTGCCGATTGAATTTTAGGATAATTTTCTACTGCGCGCTTTCTTGCTTGTTCTAATGTAATCGTTGAAAGGCTGTCTTTCTCCTGGCCCTGCTGCTGTGCATTCCCCACAGCCGGTACACCAAACAGTCCACCACAAACGATCAGGGCAATGATCACATTGGCATTCGGTGCTTTCAGGCTTTTTCTTCTGTCACTTCTTCCTTCTACAAAAGTGTAAAGCACCGGCAGCACTACCAGGGTAAGCAATGTTGCGGTAAGCATACCACCAATCACTACGGTAGCCAATGGTCGCTGCACTTCCGCTCCGGCAGATGCCGAAAAGGCCATAGGAAGAAATCCGAAAATGTCTGTAGTTGCAGTCAACATAATAGGTCTGATTCGTTCTTTAGTTCCTGTTAGAATTCTTTCGCGAATGCTGGTTACGCCTTCTTCTTTCAATGAATTAAAGCGATTGATCAAGACCAGCCCGTTCAATACAGCCACCCCGAAAAGCACAATAAAGCCCACACCAGCTGATATGCTAAAGGGCATGTCTCGCATCCAAAGCGCAATTACGCCCCCAATAGCTGCCAGGGGAATCGCCATGTAGATCATAATAGACTGAGAGAATGACTGCAGGGCAAAATAAAGCAACACAAAAATTAGAAAGAGGGCTATTGGCACTACAATCATTAATCGTCCCTTAGCCCTTTGCAGGTTTTCAAATTCTCCACCATAAGTAATATAGTATCCTGGTGGTAAATCCAATTCCGCATCCAGTTTTTCCTGTATATCCGTTACAACAGACTCTACATCACGGCCCCTGGTGTTGACACCCACGTAGGTCCTGCGGAAAGTATTGTCGCGGGAAATCTGCATGGGTCCTGGTACATAGTTGATATCCGCTACTTCTTTGATGGGCACTTGTGTACCGTCCGGCAGGTCAATGTACAAGGTGCGCAAATCTTCTATGCTTCTCCGGTGATTTTCATCAAACCGGATCACCATATCGAACCGTTTTTCCCCTTCAAAAATGACACCTGCAACACCTCCGGCAAAAGCTGCACTCACATATTCATTCAGCTTTTCAATATCCAACCCATATTGTGCAATTTTCTTTCTATTGTAGCGCACAGTCATCTGTGGCAACCCCGAAGTACGCTCCGGATTGACATCTCCCACACCAGGAATGGTTTGGATGATCTCTGCCATTTGTTCTGCTTTTTGTGCAAGCAAATCCAGGTCTTCACCATAGAGTTTCACGGCCACATCTTCTCTTACACCGGTCAACAGCTCATTGAACCGTAACTCTACCGGTTGGCTGAAAACAAGGTTGACACCAGTCAGTTTTTCATCCAGTATTTCCTTTATCTCTGCAATGAGCTCTTCTTTAGTTTCTACTGTTGTCCATTTATCCATATCCTTTTCAAGAATAATGAACATATCGGCTATGTCCATCGGCATAGGGTCGGTAGGAATATCAGCTACACCTATTCGGGCCACAGCTGTTTTGATCTCAGGGAAATTGTCAAGTAAAATATTTTCAATCTTGGTAGATACATCAATTGCTTCACTCAATCCGCTTCCCGGCCGAATCAATGCCTGCATAGCTAAATCCCCTTCATCCAACTGCGGGACAAATTCTCCTCCCATACGTGAAAAAATGAACCCTGACAGTCCGAGTAATACGATCGCCACAATGATGACAATGGTTTTGAACCTTAAAGCACCTTTAAGTAATGGTACATAAGCCCATTGAATGCCATCTATAATTTTGTCACTTACCTTTTCCAGCCAGCGTTCAAACTTCCCAAACCAGTTTTTCTTGTTTTGGATAGGTTTCATGAATAATGCCGACATCATCGGAACATAAGTCAGACATAAGAAAATGGCACCAATCATGGCAAAGCCAAAGGTGTAGGCCATGGGCTGGAACATCTTGCCTTCAACCCCAGTGAGGAAAAGAATTGGGGCAAATACAATAAGAATTATAATCTGTCCGAAAAATGCAGAGCCCATCATTGTACTGCCGGCATCATAAGCCACCTCATCCATCACACCCTGATTGAACTTAATTTTCCCTGATCGGATCCGTTTCTGTATTTCATAGACCGTTCCTTCTATGATGATCACCGCACCATCTATAATAATTCCAAAGTCTATAGCACCAAGGCTCATCAGGTTGGCCCATACATTGAATTGCTTCATGAGTATGAAGGCAAATAATAGGGAAAGTGGAATAGTGGTAGCAGTAATAATACCCCCACGAACACTTCCCAACAATATTACCAGGGCGAATATCACAATGAGGGCTCCTTCCAAAAGATTTGTTTTTACGGTGCTGGTAGTTCTTTCAATCAGGGAACTACGATCAAGAAATGGTTTTATTTCCAAGCCTTCCGGTAAAGACTTCTGCACTTTTTTCATGCGCTCCTGCACATTCTGGATCACAGAATTAGGGTTTGATCCTTTGAGCATCAGCACCATACCACCAACAGCTTCCTGCCCATCCTGGGTGAATGCTCCATAACGAACCTGACTTCCGAAATGTACTTTCTCTGCTACATCACCAATCGTGACAGGAATGTTGTTTTCATTCCGTACTACTATTTCCCGGATGTCGTCAAGCGAACGCACAAGACCTTCTCCACGGATGAAATTGGCCATGTTGTTCTTCTCTATATATGCACCTCCTGTATTTACATTATTGCGCTGAAGGGCTTCAAAAACTTCTGAGATGGATACATTCAGTGCGTTAAGTTTTTCAGGATTGATAGCGATTTCATATTGCTTTATTTTACCCCCGAAGGCATTGACATCCACCACACCATCTACCAGTGTCATCTGGCGTTTTACAATCCAATCCTGGATTGTTCTAAGCTCAGTAGGAGAGTATTTGTCTTCATAACCAGGCTTAGGCTTGATAGTATATTGGTATATTTCACCCAGTCCGGTGGTTATAGGCCCCATAGATGGACTACCAAATTTCTCGGGGATTTTATCCCTAACCTCATTAAGCTTTTCCTGTACCAATTGCCGGGGTTTGTATATCCCCATTTCGTCTTCAAATACGATGGTAACTACAGATAACCCAAAACGGGATACGGAACGAATTTCTGTAACGCCCGGCAGATTCCCCATGGCTAATTCCACAGGGTAGGTGACGAACTGTTCTATATCTTCTGTGGCAAGGTTTTGAGACACAGTCATTACCTGTACCTGGTTATTTGTTATATCAGGTACTGAACCCAGATTGATTGTGGACATGGAGTAGATCCCCACCCCGATGAGCGCCAATGTAAGCAGGCCCACAATGAATTTATTCTTTATTGAAAAAGAAATGATTTTATTGATCATACGACTTTAAATTATTTGACATGGACAGAGAAGTAGTGGTGCAAACGAGCTGCGAGCCCCGCTAGGAGGATCAAGCAAGTCAACACAATAAAAAACGACTTTAGAATCTTTTTAGCAGTGATTTTCTTTCTTCTCTTTTTCCTTTTTTTTGATTTGTTTTTATTCAATTTTTTCAAGCTGTACAAATAGAATTGAACATGAATAAAGGGGTGCCTTTTTTCAAAAGGCAGGTGAAGAGGCGTTTAGCAAATTATCAGGATGATTAAAGACCTTTCATCTTAAAAAAGACTTTATCGGTCAGACATACTGATCCTGCTAAACCCGGAAAATCATGACATTGGAGGCTTGAGAAAACCAGAGATTTCAATGCTGCTGAAATCCTGAATATAAGAAGTGTAAACCACAGGTAGTTTCACGAGCTGCGTGAAATCAAGCCCTGCTGGAGTTAAAAAATGTACATGGCAACAATGGCATACGCATAGAGGAGAACAACCGTCCCACCCCTGATTTTGGTCATGGTCATGATTATTATCAGCAGTATTAACTACCGAGATGTTTTCTGAAGTATCCCGCTGCGGTACAGTATCCGCACAGGCTACCCCCGCCAGGGCCATGAAGTAGAAGCTCAATATGTAGCATGTAATTTTCACTGACACAAATATACGGATTAATTCAATGCAAGGTTATTGCAAAGTTGTATCTTCATATTAACGCATGTTTTCTTAGGATTGTTAGTACTTAAATAGTTAATACGTTAGCAGACCAACTAAAAATAGCTGGATATGCCTATTTGGAATCCTGCTGTTTTGGCTGCCGGGTTGCCCAACAAATCTGTCTCCCATATATACCGGTAGTTGACGCGGATCACGGTTTGAGATGAAGACCTGAAGCTAATGGCTGGTACAATTGCCTGTACGTCATCATGAATGTTTCCTCCTGTCTCTTCAAATGATCCTACGTTATAATCCACATGTTCAAGCCTTAGGGCCAGATTAATTCTGGCATTTTCCCAACCGAACATTTCACGCTTTAAAACGGTATAAACAAAATCTATAAACCCGCCTTGTTGTTGGCTTCCAAACTGCTGAGAGTAAGTAGTAGGAACGTCCACAAATGCCCATACCCATTCCCCTGTAATAGCCAGGTTTTTTATTGTGGAAGTGTTAAAATCAATTGCCAATACATCCAGCCTCCTTTTTTGATCCAGCACAAGTCCGTCTTCTTCGTATTTGTTATACACATCGCCCATCCAGGACAACCCTATTTCACCGATTTTCCGGTGGCGAATAGCCGTCTTTAGCGTGATAAGTGGAACGGCATTGAAGTTTTCCTCAAAACGATCTACATTTTCTTTGGCAGCCGGCAGCCAGGTTCGGCCTTCACTATTCGCCACTATCTGATCATTAAAACCATTGGTCACATAAGCTTCGTAGGCCCATACCCATTGCTTTTGATAGGTCTTTCCGTGCAATCCAAAGCCTACATTACTGAAAGTAGCCGGGATAATAGTAGTGGCAGAGATTGGCCTGTCTACAAACTCCCACCTCGGGCCATCGTGGTTTTGATTAAATGCCCCAATCGGGTTCATGATAATTCCTCCCCTGAAATTGAGTAATGGATGAAATTCAAAATCCAGCGCAGCAAACTCAATGTTGATCTCTTTGGTACCTTCTTCAAATTCTATTTCTGAGAGAAATTTAATCCGCTCAGTGATGGTGGAAGATATAAACAGGGTCATTCTCGGAATTTTAAAAGAGACACCCTCAGTAATGCCATCTGACACAAAGTATTCTCCCTGTGCTTCAATATAGCCCCCAATTGCTACCGGAAAACTTCCTGCCTGCAGAAAAGGCCGGTTATAAACTGCATCCATATTCAGTTGCAACTGAGAGCTGTCTGTCTGTTGGGCAAATGTTGCATGATTTAAACAAATCAATACCAGCAGATAGCCACTAATTTTATAAATAGATGAAGATGTTTTCATAATCTGTGTTTACTTTAAAGGTTTTAAGATTCGTTTCTGCCGGGCCTTGTACTACATTCCCGTTGGCATCAAATTCGCTCCCATGGCATGGGCATACCAGATAGTGTGGTTGTGCATTTACTTCACAGCCCTGGTGGGTGCATTCCATCCAGAGTGCCATGTAATCATCTGCTGAGAGCCTGTATAATGCAATAGGAAAAGCCAGTGACAACTCTCGCACCAGCACGACTTCTCTTGCTTTTCCACCCCATCAATAAATTCCTGTTTTGACACTGTGAGCCTGTTGTCTCGTATGTTTACAATCCTTAATAATAATAAGTATTTTTAATAAAGCAATTAGGCGAAGTGAGAGCAGTATTTGTGAACAAACAAGCTAAGAGCTATGTTCTCGCAAAGATATTCCTCACTTTGTTTTTACTCTTTTTAAATTCCGAACCAGAATCAAAAGAATTTCATCAATTGAAATATCTTGTATTAACACGAGACAGGAGCCAGAAGAGTATCTTATTGCTATTGTGGAACTAAACTTTAAAGCCATGAAAGTACTTAGACAATGCTGTGGAATCGATGTTTCAATGGATGCTCTGGATGTTGTTTTGATGACCCTCCAAGAGGATTTTGAATTAAAAATTGTATCAAGTGGTCATTTTGCCAATACCAAAAAGGATATTAAGAAATTGATGAATTGGGTTAAAAGACATCAACTTAATGATCTTCCTCTTCAAGTAGTCATGGAAGCAACAGGTGTTTATCATGAGCAATTGGCTTACGCACTTTACGATAATGGTTTTGAACTTGCTGTTGTTCTGCCTAATAAAGTAGCTAATTATTGCCGTAGCACTGATGTGAGGCGCATAGATGATAAAATTAGCGCCAGGCACATCGCTGAATTTGGTTTATTAAAAAAGATTGACAACTGGACAAAACCGCATGCCTCTTTATTAAAACTAAAAGGACTAAGCAGAGAACGAGAGCAATTACTCAATGAAAGAACCAGGGCCAAAAACCAACAACACGCCAAAGAACACATGGCAGAAGTCGATAAATTTACTTTAAAAAGAGCAAAGCAACACATTAAGTTCTTGGATAAGCTGATTGGCCAAGTAGAAACTCAGATGAAAGAAATTGTCGATCAAACTCCATGGTTAAAAAAGAAAATCGAATACATAAGCTCCCTAAAAGGGGTTGGCTTTATTACAGCAGCCATTGTAATAGCAGAAACAAACGGCTTTAACCTTATCCGAAACAGCCGTCAATTGGTATGTTATGCCGGTTATGACATCAACAACAAACAATCTGGAACATCGGTTAACACCAAAGCTAGAATTTCCCACAAAGGAAATAAACATATTAGAAAAGCACTCTACTTCCCAGCATTAACGGCAGTCCAACATGATGAGCCATTAAGTAATTTTTATAACCGTCTGTTCGACAGACAAAAGATTAAAATGAAAAGCTATGTGGCCGTGCAAAGAAAATTGCTGATACTGATCTATACACTATGGAAAAAAGAAGAAAGATATAATCCAGAATATTTCAAGGATAAATTTTTATTAGAGCAGCCCCGAGAGGCCACCCTAACCGAGCTGGATCAAGTCCGCTCTTGATTTGTTTTCTTAATAGTAAATTTAATGAAAAATGATTTGGTTTTCAACACAGAATCTCTGGCTATTGTATTTACCCGATGCACTGAGGTGCACCCAGAAAGTAACATCGGGACTCCGGCAATCGCTAAACACGAACTCCCTGCCAGTTTCAAAAATGTTTTCCTGTCCATCTTAAAGTGACTTTAGGAATGTCAAAAGCTTTTGTTTGTCAATATCACTCAACTGCTCAAAGCTACCCCGGCTATCATTTGCCTCTCCACCATGCATTAAAATGGCTTCTTCAATGCTTTTGGCTCGGCCATCATGCATGAGAAAAAACTCGCCTCCTTGCGAATCAGGTGACAGGCCCAAGCCCCAGAGCGGAGGAGTTCGCCATTCATACGTTTCTGCTGACCCTTCAGTGGCCCCATCGTCCAGTTCTGGCCCCATGTCATGGAGCAATAAATCCGTATAAGGATGAAAAGTCTTATTACTGAGAGCCGGAATGTCAGATTCAGGTGTTGTCCAGGAGGGAATATGACATAAGCCACAGTTGATATCAGTAAAGATTTGTTGCCCCTGGATGACATCAGAAATCTCCGGATCCCTTTGGATAGGTGCTTTGAGCGTTCTCAAGTAAAATACCACATCCCGAATGGTCTGATCACTAACTTCAGGATCGACCGATAGGTCTGTGGCCACATCTAAGGACTCAAAGGTAGAAGTGACACCCATATCCTGATTATAAGCGGTAGCGGTCTGCTGCAACAAATCAATAGCTGCGGCTTTCTTTCCAAAACGACCGATGAATTGCCCGTTGACTGCCTGGTGAAACCATTTTGGTTGGAAGTAATCGGGTGGATCAATATAATTGGGAATCCCTGATATTCCATCTCCATCCACATCATCCGGGTCGGCATTCTTCAGGATTTGTTCATCAGTAAGTGCTGCTAATAAACCAAGCCCGGTAACTGCAGGAGGGGTGAATTTCATAAAAGGTGTCCCCAAAGGTAGTTTTTCTGGCTCAAAACCTGGTATAGCCCGGTTTTGAAGCTGGGGAGCACCCGCAGTAAAATCCGTGCTTTGGCCGGGAGAAGTCTGGCCAAACCTTGTAAGAGTTGTAAAAGGATGGCCTTTACCATCACCTGGATGACAACTTCCACAAGAAGTAGCTACGAACATAGGGTCTAATCCGCTTTCGGGCGTGAATATTTCATCATTGAATGCCACATCTCCTGCCAAAAACCGGTTTTGCTCTGAAAAAGAGAGTCCTTCCATGGGTCCGTCAAGTAGCTCATTTTCGGCCGGTGCTTCCGGAAAAACCTCATCACAGCCGTAAGCGATGGCGGCCATGAAACAAATAACCGGCAAAACCTTAATTTTTATATTAATCATATTTTTAAATATTGATTAGGCAAACTTATTAATTTGTTTTGTCAAAGTAAAATTTTAGATTAATCTAAATTATGAAAAATGAATCATCTACAGTTGAGAATTATATCAAGGCCATCTATTCTTTATGTGACAAGAATGGCAAAACGACTGTGAGTGCTGTAGCCGAAAGAGTGCAAAACAACCCTTCATCAGTATCAGACATGATTAGGCGACTACATGAAAAAGGGTTATTAGAGAATAAGAGCAAGCTGATTTTGAGTAAGGAGGGCAATCTGCTGGCTTGTCAACTGATAAGAAAACACCGACTCTGGGAAACTTTTCTTGTGAGAGTACTCAATTTTAAATGGGATGAAGTACATGATATTGCTGAGCAGTTGGAGCATGTACATTCGCCACTACTCACAGAAAGACTGGAAGTCTTTCTTGAATACCCAAAATTTGATCCGCATGGTGATCCAATACCTGACAAAAAAGGCAACTTACCTGATTTGAATGCGATACCCCTTACTGAAGCCGAGGTTGATCAACTTTATATATTTCGGAGTGTTGCAACAGATAAAAGCGATTTTTTAAACCATTTAAATAAGAAAGGGCTTCAACTTGGCCAAAAATGGAAAGTAACTGAAAAAGAGGAGTTTGACGGCTCCGTCAAACTCCTAATTGACGAAAACAAGGAGGTGTATTTCAGTGAAACAGTAGCCCAAAACCTCTATGTGAGCGCTATATAGTGATCTTGGTTATCTCTACCGCAAACTGTTGCCAATCACGCTTACCGAGCTCAGGCTCATGGCTGCTGCTGCCAGCATTGGACTTAAAGCAATCCAAAAAATGCTAACAAGGCTTTTGCATCTGCCTGTAATTAATTGGTAGCCTCAGCCTTAAAACCCGCTTTCTGTACCGTTTTCTTTACTTCTTCTTCAGTCAGATCAGAAGTTTCTACAGTAAGTATGCGGTCATCACTTTCAAGGTTGACATCCCATTTTTTTATGTTCTTTTCCTCGTTCAAGAAGGGAGTCACTTTTGAAAGGCATCCGCCACAATTGATATTGGTTTTGAATTTTAAAGTGTTCATTATTTAGTCTATTTAAAGTTTATAATTTGATTCTTAAATTTTTGCTGCTTTCAACCGCAGACTATTGGCTACTACCGATACCGAACTGAAGGCCATCGCCATGCCCGCAATCATCGGATCAAGTAAAAAGCCGTTTACCGGGTATAAAAGCCCGGCTGCTATCGGGATACCGATAATGTTGTAAATGAATGCCCAAAAGAGGTTCTGACGAATACCCAATACGGTTTTCTTAGATAGCTTAAGTGCTTTGGGTATGGACTGAAGGTCTGAAGTTATCAACGTCATCTTCGCCACATCCATTGCTATGTCAGAACCTTTGCCCATCGCAATACTCACATCGGCTTGTGCCAGAGCGTGTGAGTCGTTGATGCCATCTCCAACCATCGCCACAATTTTTCCTTTGACTTGTAGCCCTTTTACAAAATCTGCTTTGTCGGAAGGCAATACTTCTGCTTTAAACTCCTTAAGGCCTACCTGTTCGGCAACTGCATGGGCTGTTTGCTGATTATCACCGGTGAGCATGTACACGTTAATGTTTCTTTCCTGAAGGGTTTCAATAGCTTTTTTAGATGTTTCCTTAATCTTATCGGCAATTGCCAGCACAGCTAAAGCCTGATCTTGATTGGCAAAAAAGATGACTGTTTTAGCTTCCTCCCGAAGTGTTTTGGCTTTTTTGTCAAGTTGATTACTCACACTGATATTATGTTCGGCAAGCAATCTTTGGTTACCGATATAGAAGCTCGTGCCATTTTTATACTTTGCTTCAACCCCCCGCCCCGTAATGCTGTTAAACTGTGAAATGGTTGCAGATTTAATGCCTTCCTCTTTTAGCTTTTGAACCACCGCTTCTGCCAAAGGATGTTCCGATTGCGACTCCATGGCCAGTACCATGGGCTTGAGCTTTTCGGATTGCCCCTCATCTTCCCAAAAGATATCCGTAACGACCGGCTTCCCTTCGGTGATGGTGCCCGTTTTGTCTAAAACAACAGCATTTACCTGATATCCTAATTCCAGGCTTTCAGCGTCTTTGATCAGAATATTGTTTTCAGCGCCCTTTCCGACACCAACCATAATAGCCGTTGGGGTAGCTAGCCCCAAAGCACAGGGGCAGGCGATCACCAATACAGCTACCGAGGTAAGCAATGCATGCGTGAAGGCATCATCTCCACCTACCAACATCCAGGTAATAAAAGTCACGATGGAAATAACCATTACTATCGGCACGAATATTCCGGCTATCTTATCCACCAGCTTTTGAACCGGGGCTTTACTCCCCTGGGCTTCTTGCACCATTTTGATTATTTGGGCAAGTAAGGTCTCCCCGGCTACTTTCTCAGCCGTAAAGCGAAAGCTACCTTTCTGGTTGACCGTCCCTGCAAACACTTTTTCACCTTTGCTTTTCTCCACCGGTATGGGTTCTCCTGTAATCATGCTTTCATCCACAAAAGAATTTCCCTCGGCCACTTCACCATCTACAGGTATCTTCTCCCCCGGACGAACCAAAATGGTATAACCCACCTCAACCGAGGCAATGGGCATTTCCACTTCCTCTCCATCCACAATCACTCTCAATGTTTTCGGCTGTAAACCCATTAGTTTTTTGATGGCAGAAGAGGTATTGGATTTCGCTTTTTCCTCCAATACTTTTCCCAGTGAGATGAAAGTGATGATTACGGTAGCCGCTTCATAATACACATGTGGATGTATGCCCCTATTGTGCCAAAACTCAGGAAATAAGGTATTGAACAAGCTGAAAATGAATGCAATCCCCGTACTCAGGGCCACCAACGTATCCATGTTGGCCTTCCCGTGCCTGGCTTGTTTATAGGCATTAATGAAAAAACTTCTGCCAAACCAGAATAAAACCGGAATGGTAAATGCCAGAGAAATCCATCTGCCCGGCACCCAGTCCATGTAGAACATGCCCAGAATGAATACCGGTAGCGTTAAGATAGCAGACCAAATGGTTCGTCTTTTTACTTCCTGATAATGCTTTTCCTGAAGCTCCTGCTGCGCTTCTGATGGGTTTTCAGCGTCAACAATCAAATCATAACCAACTGACTGTAGCGCCTTACGCAAATCCTCTGAGGTGAGTGAATCGTTATATTCTACTAATACCGAACTATTAGCGAAATTGACACTTGCCTTGGCCACACCTTCAGTATGGGTAAGGATGGACTCCACGCTGGAGGCACATGAGGCGCAAGTCATCCCCGTTACAGGAAAGGATTTTTTTAGTGTCTTGTCCATCTTTTGAGATGGTCTTCTTTTTGGTTCAATAATATCTATGGCTTCCATATATCATTTTTAATCTATATGTTCTGAGATGAACAATACAAAATTCGGAAGTGCAGAAGGAATAAGTACTATAGGATTTGCTGAAGGTTTTACAAAATTGTCAGTATGCCGAGCACACGGGATTTCAATATTGAATAATTATATGTTTATATGTTATCCAATGTGTTTCTTTTTCTATCAATAGTACTTTTAAACTGAGAAGGTGTCATACCAGTGACTTTTTTAAATTGACTACTTAAATGTGCCGAACTGCTGTATCCTAACTGAAAGGCTATTTGGCTCAGTGTAAGTTCATCATAGATCAGCAATTCTTTGATGCGCTCAATTTTCTGGCGGATGATATATTGCTCAAGGGTAATGCTTTCTACGGATGAAAAAAGCATGCCGAGATATTTATAGTCATAGTTGAGTTGATCAGCCATGTATTCCGCCCACTTTATATCTAAAACATCCTGAGAATGATGGATCTTTTGAATAATCAAATTTTTCATCTGCTCTATCAGTCTGCTTTTGCGATTATCTATAAGCGAAAAACCTACTGTCTCCAGCGCTTCATTTAACCTGCTTTTTTCTTCATCATCTAATCCTTCTTTGAGTTCAATCTCACCCAATTCCACATTTTGAAAGGGTATCTCCAATTCGTCCATGAGTTGCTTAACCGCTGTTATACAGCGCGGGCAAACCATATTTTTCACGTGTAATTTTCTGCTCTCTATCATCTCAATATTGTAATGGCACTTGATTAAATAAACACTATTTTAAGCGATATGATTTATAAAATCCGGTGTTTGATGTATGAAATTATGAGACTACATTTAAATGCAGCCAATCTCAATTTTGTTTATCGGGTATCTCTGGTAGAAATAATTTTGTGTGTGATAATAAAACTCAGTATTGGATTTACCACAATCGCCAAAAAAGGAGAAAGCCCTACCTCCAAAACTGGTACAATAAGCATCTTTTCATTGTAACTCCAGAAATTAAGTTCAATAGCTACCCATTCCGCTACGAAAGCAAACAAACCAGCCATTAGAAGTACTATAACAAATGATCTGAAATTGAAACTCCGAATCCAATACCTATGTTTTAATACCACAGCCACAAGGCCATATATGATAAATGTAAGTACCACATCCCCGATGGTGCATCCTAGAAAATAGATGCTTTTCATAAAGTAGTTATATTCTTCATATAGGCCTGCATGAAGGTTTTCCCAGATAAAATTTAGCACAAAGGCTATCAGGGATATCCAAAATATCAGGCTTTTGCGTGTAGGACTATGGGGTTCATTCATAAAAAAATTCAGGATCAACCTGCACATAAGGCTGATCCTGATATTTAAATTTTACAATGCTTTCACTTCAAAAGAAACCTTTAGTTTTTCCCAGGCAATAGCCACACTAGCCTTAGTATCGTTGATTTTAGTAACTGAATATGTTAGGGCTTCCTGAGTGTCAGCCAAAACTTCTGGTTCTACCTTTATTCTTACCACATCTTGTTTCTGATCGTAATCATCACTCATGTGCTGATCCCAGTTTTTATTGATGATCAACGTCCATTCCTTTTCACCCGGAATAGTGAAAAAACCATATTTACCGGCAGGAACTTTGGTACTATTGATCTCTACATCTTCAGAAAAGTTGATGGCTGTTGCTCTGTGCGCGCCCGTGGCCCACACTTTATCGTATTCTACCAGACCTCCCCAGATTGTTCTCCCTCGCACACTTGGGGAAGAATAATCAATATGTATATGTGTATTTCCTGCATTTCCCATAGCTGCCGTCTTTGGACTCTTGGGTTTAGGCTTATCATCATTTACAGCACCATGTGCAGCATGATCAGTTGCGACCTTCTTACAGCCTCTGGAAAACTGTAAGTGAACGATCTTCCACATATCACCTTCTACTTGCATGGAAAGGGTCACCAATCCGGCAGAATTGATCTGTTGGCCTTGCATTTCGCCCTTAATCAAATAATTGCCTCGCAATAGCGCCATTTCTTTGTTAACCAAGGATTCAGCTATTTCGATATCGAAGGTCATGTTTGCCATTTCTTCAATTTCTTTTCCCAAATGACCGTCTCTATAGTGCTCCCAGGAATCATCAACCGATCCCTGTTCGTATATTTTTGCTTTTGGAGAGAAAACTGCATTCAACGGCTCTAAATTTTTATCATTTACTGAACTGACAAATAAGTCCAGCACTTCGTTGGCTGTATTTTGGGGTTTGACTGAATCATTGCAGGAAAACATTAATCCTGATAAAGCCAAAATAGTGGTGGTAAATAATTTTTTCATCATAGTTACTGGTTTAGTTATAAATAGTTAAGCAATAGTAATTTCTTTATCAAGGTAAACCTGCTGGATCAAATTAAGCAGTTCAATACCTTCCTTTCTGGGTCTTTGGAATGCTTTTCTACCCGAGATAAGGCCCATTCCCCCGGCTCGTTTATTAATTACAGCTGTTTTTACGGCTTCAGCATAGTCCGAATCACCGGATGATGCCCCTCCCGAGTTGATCAGGCCTATCTTGCCCATGTAGCAGTTGGCTACCTGGTAGCGGCACAGATCAATTGGATGATCAGAAGTATACTTCTCATACATTTCTTTAGAAGTCTTACCAAAATCCAAAGCCTTGAAACCACCATTTGTTTCAGGCAGCTTTTGTTTGATAATATCTGCCTGAATGGTCACTCCCAGATGGTTGGCCTGGCCTGTGAGGTCAGCGGCTGTATGGTAATCCTTGTCCTTGGTTTTGAAGGCTTCATTTCGGGTATAACACCACAAGATAGTGGCCATCCCTAATTCATGGGCATAAGCAAAGGCTTCTGAAATTTCACGGATCTGCCGGTTTGACTCTGCCGACCCAAAGTATACGGTAGCCCCAATGGCGCAAGCTCCCATGTTCCAGGCATCCTTTACTGTTCCAAATAAGATCTGGTCATGCTTGTTGGGATAGGTTAGCAGCTCATTATGGTTGATTTTTACGATATAAGGAATTTTATGCGCATACTTTCGGGCGGTAAGCCCTAATACACCAAAGGTAGAGGCTACCCCGTTACAACCTGCTTCCAAACCAAGCTGTACAATATTCTCAGGATCAAAGTAGTCCGGATTGGGGCCAAAAGCACTCCCAGCGGAATGTTCAATGCCCTGATCTACCGGAAGAATTGACAAGTAGCCCGTGCCTGCCAGGTTACCACTATTATACAATCTTGATAGTGAATTAAGCACCTGCGGATTTCTGTTTGTATTCAGAAAAACCTGATCCAGATAATCCGGTCCGGGTATGGTAAGCCTTGTTTTGTCAATGGTTTTACAAGTATGTTGCAGCAGATATTCTGCCTGATCTCCTAAGTATTCCGTTATTTCTTTCATCTCTGTTGTATTTAATGGTAAGCTAAGATTTATTGAGTTTTAGTCCCGGCATAATCAAAATAGTCACCAACAGCAGGGTTATCCCGATAATCAAAAATGGCCATGAGTTACCAAAAGAATAAATCCACATACCCAACAATGGCCCCAGCACCTGACCGATGCTATTGGTAGAGGTTTGGGTGGATAAATAAGTCCCTGTATTATTTTCATCAATGAACGAGATCGAGGCTATGAGGTTTGGTGTTACCATTGCACCGCCTGTTGCAAAAATTATGATCATTGAGAATACATAGTAGTCAGCTTTAATCAATGTGAACAACCCCATCGATAAGGCAGCCAATAAAAAACCGATAATCAGTTGCAATTTCATGGGTAGTATATTTTCATCAAAACTGGCAAATAAAGGTTGCAAAATGGCCATTATCAAGCCACAAAGCATAAACCCAAGACCTACCTGTGTGGCATCAAAGATGAGTATATCTTTGGCGTACACGGAAAAAACAGTTTCAAATAGCGTAACAGCTAATTGTATTACTAATGATAGTAACAAGAGCTTTAAGAAGACAGTATTAGCCAACATCCCTGTTGTTTTGAGTTTCCCTTGCTGCTTATTTGTGTGCTGTTTCTTTGGTTTTTTGAGCCACAGCATAACGACTACCAAAGCGACTATTCCTAACAAAGCGATGGCCAAAAAAGGTACACTGAACCTGTTCAAGAGGAAGTGGCCTATTGCTGTATTGAAATGAAGGTTGGTTTGTGCCAGGTACCCACCAATCATTGGCCCGGCAATGACACCCGCGCTGACAGCCACTCCTGACCAGGCTAGTATTTTTCTTCGTTGTTTACTATTTGTAAGGTCACTTAGGTAAGCATTACTCGCGGGTATAACAGCAGATGAGAATATTCCTCCAAGGATTCTTGCTACATATAGGATGGTCAAAGAATTTGCCAGCCCCGTCATAATCTGCATCAAGGCAAAGCCAGCCAGACCCATAACGATGAGCACTTTCCGACCGAAACGGTCGGATAGCTTACCCCAAACTACAGCAAATAGCAGTTGAAAAAATGGGTAAATACTGGTAAGGATGCCTATGTGATAGTTGATATTTTCGTCAGATACCACTCCGGACTTTAGAGCAAGTCGTTCCGTATAGTAGGGCAAAACGGGCAGCAGTACGCCATACCCACTCATTACTACAAAAATACTTAATAGGACTATAATTATCCCGCCAAGCATTTCACGATTACCCATTATCTATTACCTATTTTCTTCTTCAACAGCTGCGCATTGATAGCCACTATAATGGTACTCAAACTCATAAATACTGCCCCAACCGCAGGTCCTAATACAAAACCAGAGGAATAAAGGACCCCTGCCGCGAGTGGAATCGCAATTACATTGTAGCCAGTAGCCCATATCAGGTTTTGTATCATCTTACTGTAAGTGGCTTTGCCAAATAAAATCAGATTGGCAATATCCTGTGGGTTGCTATTGACCAGAATAATATCTGCCGTTTCGGCTGCTACATCTGTCCCTGACCCTACTGCAATACCTACGTTGGCTTGTGCCAAGGCTGGGGCATCATTAACCCCGTCACCAGTCATGGCCACAAACTCACCTTTGCCTTGGAGTTCTTTTACGATTTCCACTTTCTGATGAGGAAGCACTTCAGAATAGTAGCCATCCAATCCTAATTTATCACTTACTGCTTTGGCTGTCTTTTCATTATCGCCTGTTGCCATTAACACTTTAATGTTGTTCTTCTTAAATACTTCGATGGCTTCAGCAGATTCTGCCCTTATTTCGTCTGCCAGTGCAATATAGCCTGCCAATGATCCATCGATTAAAACGAATACTACCGTTTCTGCGGCATCACTGTAAGCATCTTCAGGAATAGTTATTTTTTCATCTCGTAAGTATCCTGGACTAACCACTTTTATGTTTTTTCCTTCCACTTTTGCTTCCACACCTTTGCCAGTGATGGCATTGAAATTTTCTGGTTGAGGAATGGCCGTTTTACCTTCTTTTACCTTTTTCACAATACCGACCGCAATAGGATGTTCGGAACTTTGTTCTAACGCACTCGCCAGTCGTAAGACTTCATCCGAAGAGTATTGCTTATCAACTGATTCAACTCGTGTGACTCCAAAATCACCTTTGGTCAATGTCCCTGTTTTATCAAAGAGTAAAGTGGAAATCTTTCGGGATTCTTCAAAAGCTGTTCTGTTCCTGATCAGCAAACCATTTTGTGCAGAAACTGCTGTGGATATGGCAACCACCAATGGGATGGCCAAACCGAGCGCATGAGGACAGGCAATAACCATTACGGTAACCATCCTCTCCAAGGCATATACAAAAGGAAATCCTAAGAACAACCAAGTGGCCAATGTTCCGAATCCTATTGCCAAGGCAATATAGGTAAGCCACTTAGCAGCACGATCTGAAAGGTTCTGCATTTTGGACTTGGACTTTTGTGCTTCCTGAACCAGTGTGATCACTTTATTGAGGTAGCTGTCTTTGCCTGTATGTTCTACTTTTACTTTCAGTGAACCGTTTCCATTGAGTGAGCCACCAATCACTTTGTTTTCCAATCCTTTTTTAACAGGTTTGGATTCGCCCGTCAGCATGGACTCGTTCAGGTAGCTTTCGCCTTCTACAATAATTCCATCGGCAGGCACTTTTTCTCCCGGTTTGATCAGGATTATATCATCTTTTTGCAGGTCTTCTAATTTTACCTCTTCAATACTATCACCTTTCACTCTATGTGCTTCTGAAGGCATCATACTCACGAGTAGTTGCAAGGCTTTTGAAGCGCCAAGCACGGATTTCATCTCCAGCCAGTGGCCGACAAGCATGATATCAATTAAAGTGGCGAGCTCCCAGAAAAAATCCTCCCCTTCAAGGCCGAAAACTGTTGCAGAACTATAAAAATACGCAACACTAATGGCCATGGATATTAAAGTCATCATGCCCGGGGCACCTTCTTTCAACTCATCCTTCAATCCTTTTAGAAAAGGCCAGCCTCCGTAAAAATAAACTATGGTAGAGAGTCCGAACAGAATATAAGAATTGCCCGGCAACAGCCAATCGTAACCTAAAAATCTCTGGATCATCGGAGAAAAAGTAAGTATTGGAATGGTAAGTACCAGGGATATCCAAAACCGCTTTTTGAAATCTTCTATCATCATTTTGTGATGATCGTGTCCCATATCACCATGTCCGGGATTGTGGTCAGAATGACCAACATGGTCATGACCTTCATGTCCGGAATGATTTTCATGCTTTTTACTTTCTTCGTGCTTATGGTGTTTGTGATTATGCTCTTTATGATTTTCCATAACGTCTATATTTTATTTGTCGGGGTACTCTAAATTAAGTTTTTCAAGCTGTTCGGCTAAAATTTTGGCAGCTGTATAATTACGAAACCAGCGCTTGTCTGCAGGGATGATATGCCAGGGCAAGTGATCACAGGCATTAAGTACTGTATGGTATACTTTCCTAAAATCATCCCATTGTTTGGGTATCAGTTCATCTTCCTTCGCGTACTTCCAGCGTTTGTGTGGTTTCGTTTTACGTTCTTCAATACGCTCTATCTGCTCATCAGCAGATATATGCAGGTAAAATTTTAATATCAATGTATTATTGGCCAGCAGGTGATGTTCCAGTTCGTTGATCAAATTGATACGGTGCTCCAATACTTCAACTGACAGGCTTTTATTGACGGTAGGCACCAAAATGTCTTCATAGTATGAGCGATTAAAGACCTTGATCATTCCTTTTTCTGGAAAGTGGGGATATACACGCCATAAGAAATCATGCTTGACTTCATCTGCGGTAGGTTTCTTAAAAGATTTAACCTGCACTCCTTGCGGGTTCATACCGCTAAAGGCATGACGGATTGTACCGTCTTTACCTGAAGTATCAAGACCTTGTAAGACGATAAGCATGCTGTACCTGCCATCAGCGTAGAATTTATTCTGCAACTGAAAAAGCTCTTTTTGAAGTTTTTTCAGTGTTTTTTTAGTTTCCGCTTTATCAGCATGCTCAGGTGGAAGGGTGGATATGTGATCTAGCTCAATCATCTATCGGTCATTTTAAGTCTTTGAACCATTGCTTCATTTAGGCTACTACTGTATAACCCATAAGCATCAACCAATACACCCTTCATACCATTCTTACCGCTTATGGCAAACACAATGCTATTGTCATCAGGGTTACTCATGCCTTCGAACCGATAAAAAGCATCCACTTCAAAATCTTCCGGATGTAATTGTAGTTTGGAAGTGAGGCATTCCAAACATTCAGGCTTTAGATTGAAGTCTTCTGTATAACCTTCTTTTCTCAAGGCGTTAGTAGCTTCGCTCAGTGTGTCGTAAGATGTATTGCTATTTGCTTTGGTCATGATTTTTAAATTTTTAGTCCTTCTCATTTGTTTCCCATTGTAAAAACCACCTTTCTCCAACAAATACTAAAAACATTAGTACGATGGAAACCACTATTACCAAAGGATCACTGGAGGCCTTTATCCAGAGAAATGCACTCAAAACAATCAGATCAAGTAGAATGGCGATCATGACAATTGCTACGTTGACATTTACTTCTTTTCTAAGATTTTTTAAAACGCCCCACTGGAGTATTATATCCATGGTTAAGTAAAAAATAGCTCCAAGGGAAGCAATACGAGACAGGTCGAAAAATGCCGTGAGCAAAATGGCAATTATTACAGTATAAACTAACAGGTGCTTTTGCAACCCACCGGGCATTCCAAAATGTTTATGTGGGATTAGATTTATTTCCGTAAGCATAGCGGTCATCCTTGAAACGGCAAATATACTGGCAATCACCCCTGAAATAGTAGCTACTATGGCGATACCTACGGTAAACCACAAACCATACTTTCCAAATGCAGGTTTAGAAGCTTCTGCTAGTGAAAAATCTTTTGCAGCAATAATCTCTGGGATTGACAAATTAGCTGAAACTGCCAAAGCCACAAGTAAATACACCAGAGTGCAAATAAAGAGTGAAATCATAATGGCACGCCCCACGTTTTTATTAGGGTTCACGATTTCACCACCACTGTTTGTGATAGTAGTAAAGCCCTTAAAAGCCAGAATGGTGAACGCCAAAGCTCCTATGTAACTTGTTAACGTATAATCACCAGAAATGGAGGAAGGTAGGGCTTCACTAAATGAAAAACCTGCTGCCCACAGGCCTCCAATAGCGAAGATGGCTAAGCCTCCTATTTTGATAACTGCCATCATCAGGGAAGACCGTCCAATCACCTTATTGCCAGAAATATTTACTAAAAAAGCAACTACTAATAATAAAACCCCCAAAATAGGTATCCAAATACTATTTTCTTGTACATCAAAAAGCTGTAAGGTATAGGATCCAAATGTGCGTGCCACTAAGCTTTCACCAATCACCATTGAAAAAGCCATTAAAAGAGATCCTGCGGCAGTGATAGTACCTGGCCCATACGCTTTTTTCAGGTACATGGCAATGCCCCCGGCTGATGGATAAGTATTGGATAATTTTATGTAGGTATAAGCACTAAAGCCAGAGATAATGGCACCTACCAAAAAAGCCAGGGGAAACAAATCTCCTGAAAGATCCGCCACCTGACCAAGTAAGGCAAAAATACCTGCACCTATCATCACTCCAGTACCTAGAGCCACAGCTCCAGTTAGACTTAAGCTATTCTTTTTGTAATTTTCCATACTTTTCGTTCAACTATTTAGACACTAATAGCTATCGTCATATTCCATCGTAAAATAAGTTCCATCGTCCTGTATGAATTTCTGACGTTGCAATACAAAATTTTCAGTCAGATATTCTTCAACTGAATAGTTGATGGTTTTAATTTTCAATCCCATCATGTACGCTTCTATCACTGCTTTACTCCTGATAACCAAATTACCATTTTCTGTCCTCTTATCTCTATCTTTTATTGTAATTAGGCTCTTAGAACCGAAAAAACTTAATATTCCTGACTCTATGCTCATCTTCAAATGGATATCCCTCAATTCAGGACTACGTTGCAAATCATACAACTGTTTAAAATCTTTCGAAGTGACATCCACTGTTATCTTTGCATCACGAGGATCGGCAAACGGAAATACATTCAACAGCACATCAAACTCATTGGGATTGCACTGATATGTGGTCGTGTACTTTTCCGTAAGTCGGCCGCTTTCGTCATAAAGCTCTATTATTACCTTTATCCGATAAGTTTTGCCCTCCTGCTCTAACTCTCCCGTTAAAAATATCTGCTTGCTCTGCAGATCTCCATTTTGATCAAAGTTTTCACGTACTATTCTTTTTTGCGCTATTTGCTCAATGAACATTTCTTTCTCCTGACCATACAAAATTGCAGGAACAATTTGCAGACATGCTATGATGGTGAGTAGCGCACTACGCATGATGCTTCATCAGTTGGCTAATCTCTTTTGCCAGAACATCTGAAAGGTCAATCTGATTACTTTCATGCGGGATGGTGTTGCACGTTACGACCTGTTGTACCCCTGCATTTTTTAGATCCGCATAGGCTGAGCCAGCAAATACGGCATGTACCCCAACACAAACCGGTGGGTGCATTCCGGCTTTTTTTAAATGGCCGACTGTCTCTATCATCGTTCTGGCGGTGGAAATTATATCATCCACCAGTACCGGGGTGTGGTCTTTGTATTTTGCTACATCGGGGACGGACACTTCCACATCCCTGTCACCGTGCCTCACCTTCTCTAACACCGTAAAAGGTGCTCCGGCTTCTTCTGCTACCTGAGAAACCCATTGCTCACTTTCACTATCCGGGCCGATGAATACCGGCTTTTCAATATTATCGCTCACCCATTTTGAAATGTGTGATGCCGCATGGATCAGTTTATTAGGTACGGTGTAAATCTCACTTAACGAACTTCTACGGTGAAGGTGTGGGTCAACGGTGGTCAACGTTTCTGCAAAGCCTGATATTAATTCAGCAAAATACGTAGAGGTAATACCTTCTCCCGGATTAAACTGCTTATCCTGACGCATGTAGGCCAGATAAGGCGCTACCAGGCACGTACAGGCAGCACCAAGTTCTTTGGCCGTCTTACTTAAAAAGTACAGGGGCAGCAATTTGGCATCCGGCTCGTGTAATGTGCATACCATTACCACGCATTTATCTTTAACCTCAGAGTGAATCTGCACATAGCTTTCCCCATCGGGAAACTGCCGGATGGTTGCCTCTCCCTTTTCAGCCTTAAGGTGTCCTGCTATTTTTTTTGTAAGTTCTTCGTTGCCCGGTAAGGCAAAAACTATCATTTCCATATTTTAAGTCGCTTTGATTTTAATAATTTGTTTTTGTGCATCCAGGTAAGAAAGGGCGTATTCAAGCTCTCCTTGTGACTCAGCATGGATTTCAAACAGAGTATCGTTCTCTTCCACATGAGTACCCAATGGTGTAAGCAGCAAAATGCCTGCTGTCATCGCACCTGGAGCACCGGCCAGCTTAGCCACTTTGGCCAGTCTGCGATTATCAATTTCTGAAACTACTCCACTTGCTGCGGATCTAATCCTATGCTTATGGGGCGCTACCTCAGGTTCCCTGAAAAAACCTTGTGCCTCGCAGATAGCAGTGAATTTTTTGTAGGCGGCTCCACTTTTCAAAACTCTCAAAGCTTCAAGAGTACCTGACCCTTCGGCTGCTTTTCCTCCCATTTCAAGTAACCTGCCTGCCAATATTATTGCTCTTTCTCGCAGGTCATCAGGTGCATTGTTTTCATTTCTCAAGACGGATAAAACATCCTTAGCTTCCAAGGCAGGCCCTATACCCCTCCCCACAGGTTGTGACCCATCGGTTAATACAATATCAATATTCAGCCCGATGGCTTTGCCTACCGCAACCATCTTTTCTGACAGATGCACAGCAGCCTCCTGCGACCGCACCTTAGCCGTAGCTCCAACAGGAATATCAATCACCACATCGGTAGAACCTGCTGCCGCCTTTTTAGAAAGCACGGAAGCGATCATCTGCCCTTCGCTATCAATATCCAAAGCTTTTTCTACACGGATGAGTATATCATCTGCCGGACTTAGCTGTACTGATCCGCCCCAGGCAAGGCAACCGCCTTCCTGTTCCACGACATTTTTCATTTGCCCGGTGGTGAGATTTACGTTGGTGACTACCTCCATGGTGTCAGCAGTACCGGCAGGAGAAGTAATGGCACGGGAAGAAGTTTTAGGGATGGTCAACCCAGCTGCGGCAACAATAGACACTACCAATGGAGTAGTTCTGTTACCAGGCAAGCCACCGATGCAGTGTTTATCATAAACTTTATCCTTGCCCCAGTCCAGTTTAAAACCCACGTTAATCATGGAATGGGTCAGGGCAATCACTTCGTCCTGATTTAATGAGTTCCCTGTGCTGGAAGCCAGAAAAGCCGACAATTGAATATTAGATAAGTTACGATTGACGATATCGCCAATGATCCTGTCAAACTCGGCCTGGTTCAGTCGGTGTCCATAAATTTTCTTACGGACATCACTCATGGAATCAAGCGCATCTAAATGGCTCAGCCTAAGTAAGTCACCTTCTTTAGTTTCCAAGGCTTCAATAGCGGCATCAGAAAGACCCAATTGGTCATGACTTAATTGTGACTCATCATCCCAAACGATAAGAGACGCTACAATGGTTTTTTCTTCTTTTGAAACTTTTATACGATTTAAAGCCTCAAACCCTTCCGATATACAAACCGGGCAGTCCTTACGCATAAATACCATATATTCGTTTCGGGCATCTATGCCTAATCTTACTAGTTTTAATACGTTATGCCGGGTATCCTTTGCTTCCATCACAATTCTACCTTTTGATTAAGTTGAGGGATATCTGTTTGCCATCCTTTATTATCTTCCAGGGCTTTTGACAAAGCTTCTGCCTGCTCTGCTTCCCCATGAATAATAAACACCTTTTCGGGTTGTTTTTTAATTTCAGAGAGCCAATCAATCAAATCGTTTTGATCACCATGCGCACTCAGTCCTTCAATGTGTTCCATGTGCATGTTGAATGGCAGCCATTTGCCATACACTTTAATTTCTTTTGCACCTTCAAGTAGCTTTCTTCCTCTTGTTCCTTCTGCCTGATAGCCTACAAAAAGTAAGGTGTCGTTACTATTGCCTGATCTTGTTTCCATGTAGTTGAGTATTCGTCCGCCCGTCATCATACCGCTACCTGCTATGACGATCTTGGATTTATTATCTTCCCGCAGTGCCAGGGTTTCCCGATAGTTGCTCACTACCTGAAAATGAGAACACATTTCATCACATTCTTCCGGCTTAAGCTTGTGCCAGTCCCTGGAAGCATGAAATAGATGGAGTACATTAGCACCCATAGGGCTATCCATGATCATGGGTATTTTTGGAATCCTTTTCTCCTTCAAAAGCCTCCAAAGCATTAGCATCATGAGCTGAGTGCGCTCTACGGCAAAACTGGGAATGAACAGGCTTCCTCCACGCTCTACCGTTTCGTTGACTATACGTTCCAGTTCCGGGACAATACTTTCTTCTTCAGGATGAATCCTTCCTCCATAGGTGGATTCAATAAGCAGGACATCCGCTTTTTCAGGTTTTTTTGGCGTATACAAAAGCAAATCTTTTTTTCTGCCTATATCACCTGAAAACACCAAGCGGCTATCATTGGTCTCTACTTCAATAAAAGTTGATCCGATGATATGGCCATTGTATTGCCACCTTACTTTAAAGGCATCATCAATTACATGCCATTTACCTTCTGAAACAGGGTTGAAAAGCGGAAGGGTATTTTCAACGTCTTTTAAGTCATAGAAAGCCTCTGCCGGACTGTGCTTACTATAACCCTCTTTATTTGCCCTGGCTGCCTCTTCTTCCTGTATTTTAGCGCTATCCTTTAAGATAATTTCTGCGATCTTAAGTGTTGGAGCACTGCCATATATTTTTCCATTAAACCCAAGCTTAACCAAACGAGCCAGGTAACCGGTATGATCAAGATGTCCGTGAGTAAGCAGGACAGCATGGATAGATTTAGGATCATACTCAGGCTGTTCCCAATTGAGTAAACGTAATTCTTTTAATCCCTGAAACACACCGCAATCCACCATCAGTTTTTTATTTCCGGATTCAAGTAAATATTTGGAGCCTGTAACCGTACCAGCGGCTCCTAAAAAGTTTATGGTCATTTTATCATTCATTTGTTGTGTTACGTACTACCTGAGCAAATTTCCTCTCCCTCTTTGATGATTCTTTTGACTCGTGTATGAGAAATGCCCATTTCTTCAAGTACTTCGGGTTTATCGCATAGCTCCTTACAAAGCACGATCATCTTATCAATCAGCTTTTGCTTCTCAGCCTTTGTAAGGCTGGTAAGACATGTAACAGGGTGCAGACCAGACATATTTATCCGGTCGCTAATGCTTCCTTGCTGTGGATAATCCCAACCTATCAGTATTAGACCTGAACATTTGCCATATTGGATGGCATCTTCGGTAAACCGGGTATTGGTCACCACCCAGCCTTCATGAAATTTTGTCGCGTGTCCTTTGCGCTTTTCCCATTGCTTTTTCACATCCTCAAACCGGGATTTGATATAAAGTGGAATTTTCACATCACACTTATAACCTTGGCGGTTATGAAATTTGCACTCCACCATGAAGTGCTGATTATCTTTCTCAGCCTCCACATCTATTTCATGAGAGACGCAATGCCCCTGAATGATTACCCCGACTTTAGTACGGTACCCCTGATGTTTTAAAATTTCACCTACAAACTTTTCAAAGGGATATCCTGAACTGCAGCTCCAGAATCGCCTGCTTGATCTTATACCTGCCTGCTACAGGTTTTGAGTGCTTCCGTAGCATGGAGAATGCTTGGCTGTAGATTTTCTTTGTGGACATGCCCTCAACAAGCTGCGCTTCAATCTCACTCACAATCCGATCAATAACGGCAGAACCGGCCGCCATTTCAAGGGAGTGCCTAAGTTTTGTTGGTGAAAATGGTGCTTTTTCTCCGGAAGCCTTGGTTATTAAAACGGTCTTTTCTGGCATTCAGTCTACTTTAACAATTTAATGTTAAAGTTAGAATTTTACACTCGGATGTATTTATGATATCTCACTTTCGATGTACGAAATTACGCTATTCAAAGTCAGTCTCTGATCACTAGTTGAACACCTAAAATCAAGCCTCAAATAAGTCTTGATTTATTAGTTCCACGTATAGTATCTAATAAGATCTTCCTGATAAATCCAGAAAAATTTACTTATATCAAAGTAGTTCAAAGGAGCCAGGTTGTGCTTTGATTTCATTTCTTTAACTACGGCACCATACTCTAAATAATCATCGGGAGAAAAACAACTTTGAGAAAAAGCTTCAGCAATTTTTAAAGAATGACTGTTCCATAGTGGAAAGTAAGCAGGGCAATGAACTGCACAATATCTTGAGGCAAATTCTATGTTTTCATAATCGATAGAGTTGTTCCCGTTTTGAGCCACGCTAACTGCAATTAATAGCTCACCTTGACCTAACGAACTATCAATTTGCAATTTTTTGATATTATTTTGGAAACCACACCTTATGAAATAATCAGCTCTATCATGGTTGGCCACTGCCATCACCTTTTCTTTGATCACATCAATATCCTGATTGCCCGGTCGGAACCTGATGAAATTGATGAGTTTTTTATCAGTAAGAAAGTAGCCACGAATATCTTTAATATGGTTGATATGTTTCTCTATCATCTTATCCATCTTCATTATCAGCTATTGAGGTTTTAGGAGTCATCTTGTTTTTGGTAATGCTACCATACCATTGATTAAAAACCACACAAGCTGTCAGGTCTCCCGTTACATTTACTGCCGTTCGGAACATGCCCAACAAGCGCTCCACCCCAATAATGATGATGATTCCCTCTGCAGGAATACCCGCACTGCCCAGTACAGAAGCCAGGATTACAACCCCACCTCCAGGAATGGCTGGCGTGCCTATTGAAGCTGCAACAATGGTTACTATTACCACAATAATGTTCAACAAACTCATCTCCAGCCCATACGCCTGGGCGATAAATAAGGTGGTTATGGTTTGGTAAAGTGCTGTACCATCCATGTTGACCGTTGCGCCTATAGGGATAATAAAGTTGCTGATTGCGGGATCAACTTTCAGTTTTTCTTCTGCTGTTTGCAATGAGAGTGGCATAACGGCTGCTGAACTGGTCGTAGAAAAAGCCAACAATTGTGCATCCCTGATTTTTCCTAGAAATTTTAGTGGATTCCTTTTGCCGAGCAAGCTCACTATTAACAAATAGATACCCACAAGAATAAGTAATCCGGCTAGTACAACGGCCACATAATAACTCAGTCCGGCAAGAGAACTTAAGCCTACACTGGAAGTGAGTTGAGCCATAAGCCCAAAAACAGCCACAGGCACTAAAAGCATGGCCCACTTGACTACTGTCATACAAATTTCCTGTATTGCACTCAGCAACAACCTCACAGGTCTTAACAAGTCTGAGGGTAGTGACAGCACTGCCACCCCAATGATAATGGTGAAAATGACAATACTCAACATTTCTCCGCTGACCATGGAAGCCAGGGGGTTTTGGGGAGCAGATCGGTGATGATAGTTGGCACATCGTTTATCCCAAATGACAATTCTGCACTTTGAGCTCCTTTTGCCAAGGCCTCTTCATGTTCAGCTGCTGCCTGCTGGTGCAAATAGCGACCCGGTTTGAAAAGTGTGGCCAAGACAGTTCCAATGCTAACAGAAATAATGGTTGTTGCCACAAAATATAAGAGTACTCCTCCTCCAAGTTTTTTGAGGTTGTCTTTGTCATTGCTGGCAATGCCCGTAATGATAGATGCCACAATCAATGGAATCATGATCATCTGCACCAGCTTAAGAAATAGCATGCCGGGCAGGGCCAACCAATTGCCTAAAACATCTGCAGTAGCTTTACTAACCCATCCATTTTGTGGACTTAAAAGTAGACCAAAACCTACTCCTAGAAAAAGTGCAATGAGTACCTTTAACCAGAGCTTATCTGCTACCAGTTTTTGAAGATAGGTATTTAGTGATTTAAGAGATTTTATTTCTGTATCAAACATTTTCTAATCAGGCCTTTCGGCCACATTTGTTCTTTTACCGTATGTGTGAATTTTATTAAGTAAATAGGTTAAAGGCCCTCTAATTTCATATTGTCCATCTCCAGTATAATTTTGTTTGGCATATTTATCCACAGTTGGGAGAGCCAGAGAAACATCATCATCAGGCAATTTCATTTGAAGTATTTGCTGCTTGAAATCTTCAAGTCTTTTGAATCCCATTACCGTAACGGCTTCTAACCATACAGTATCCTCCTCTAAAGTGATTTCAATGTGCTTGTTATCAAATGATTTTCCTTTTTCGATGGTATATATTTTCTCAACATGCTGAACTGTTGAAAAAATAATGGTATCCTGCTTTTTCATGCTTATACTGAACTCACCGTTCTTGTCTGTCAACGTTCCTTTTTTGGTATTTTTATTAAATACATGTACGGCACTCAGCGGCTCATTCAGACTGTTGTCACATGAAATTATTCCTGACAAAGTGATTTCACTTTTTTGAGCTTTGGTGACCAAGGTTATTACTACAAAGAGAAATAACGTTATTATCATTCTACCTTTCATAATTGCCCTCCATTATTAATACCCAGACTTTTGTTCGTTTTTTTTATGGATTTCTCAGCACTTTCTTCCATTCCCGTCAATGCCCTTATAGCATCAATGGTTTCAGGTATAACAATAGCCTGGTTATCGACCACATATGCGTAATAGAGTTCATCTCCCTCGACTTTAAGCATATCTTGCCAAAGGGCTACTTCATACATATCGCCCCAGGGTCGTCCCATATCCAGGTACTTTTCTTTGATCGTATTATTGGAAACCAGACCATCGCTGTAGTTGATCAAGGTGATTCGCGTAGATGTCTGAAATGCTTCTATCACCTCTTTTTTATCAGCTTTCCGAGTAAGGCGGACATTCCAATAATGCAGGTGGCTAAGGGTTTGAGGTACTTTCACAGCCATGGTTACTATATCCAGTTCAGAGTCCACGCTCTGAGCGTCCGGCCCTTGGTGGCTGGGAATATCTTTCTCCGGAACGAGCGTATTCATGATGCCACCTAAATGGCTTTCCCAGGGATCTGTAGCCCTGCGTAGCAGAGTACCACGAGCACTCTGCAGCAGCCCTGCTTTTTTAAGAGCGGTAAGTGTACGCAAAATGGAGGTAGTGTTGCAAGAGACTACTCGGGTACTGTCCCGGTTCAGGGCAGATGCATAGTTGTTTTCTGCGCTAAAAGAATGGCCGGTGGTTTCATGTTTTTCTCCACCTTGCAGGATAAATTTTATTCCGCGCTCTTTATAAATTTCTACATTTTGTGCAGCTATCTTCTTTGGTGTACAATCTACCACCAGGTGAGCAACCCCTAATAGGTCTGCCATATTACCAGCCAGGGAAATACCGGCCTTTTGCATACTATCTTGGGCATCTTCAGTAGCTGCATATACAGAGTACCCTTTCTTTACTGCAGTTTGTATCCGCCAGTCGCTGATCACATCACATACCCCGGCTAATTCCATATCGTCTTGTCGCGCGATTGCATCGGCTACTCTTTTGCCAATTACGCCATATCCTATAAGTGCTATTTTCTTTTTCATCATGTTATTGATTTCTAATTGTAGTATGAATGTTATTTATGTTGGACAGTCCGAATACGATCAGCACAAAGCTTTGACCGATCTCCATCATCACTAAAATTTTGGCAGGGGTAGTTATTGGCACAACATCTCCATAACCGATGGCAGCAAATGTTACCACACTGAAATAAAATGTCTCGAATAAATACTCGAAGTAATTGAAGCTTTCAAATAGTTTAAACCCCAGAAAAGAAGATCGATTGGCAGCGACCAAACAAGTGAAATCTGCCGCATAGGAGAAAATAATGAGCATGACGAGCAGTCCGAAAATCCAGAGAAGTTGCCCAAAAGAATGACAATGTTTAATGGACTTATTGACCTGCCTGAAGGTAAAAAAGGTAAAGTACCCAGTCTTGATAAAGGCCAGAAAAATAACAAGATAAGGCACCCAGCTTAGGGCATGATCTACAAACTGCATAAGATAGACATACACAAGTGCTACAGTTGCGACCAAAACGAGTGCGGAGCGCATCTGTTTAATAAGTTGTTTTAAAAAATTACTTCTGGTTATTTTATAAGTCATCATGTATCGTCAGTTAATTACCTTTTGTTTTTTGATAATAGCTACTTTCCGGGATTGTCGAAGAATACTTACACCTATCACTCCGGCAAGCACCGAAGCAAATAAAATGGTTAGCTTGGCAATGAAGGTATACTCCTCATTCTGGAAGGCCAACTCCGTGACAAACAACGACATGGTAAAACCTATCCCCGCTATCATAGCTACTCCTGAAATATGTGTCCAGGAAATTCCCTGCTGCAGCTCTGCCAGCTTAAGCTTAACTAAAAGCCAACTGGCTCCTAAAATGCCAGTGAATTTCCCTACTAATAGTCCAAAAGTTATCCCCAGACTTACCGGGTGGCTCAAAATTTCAACTATATCCCCATGGATATGAATTCCGGTATTGACCAGGGCAAATATTGGAAGAATGAAAAATCCTACTACGGGTGCCAGATGATGCTCTATCTTTTGCAAAGGAGTTTCCGCATCATCTGATTTTTGTTTAATCTCTTCCAAAATTCCAAGTTGTTCTTCTGAGATAAAATTGCCCTTGATAGCTTTGGATTCCAAAAATTTTAAATGAAGTTTTTGGAGGTTTTTCAGATAATCCACTTCTTTGATTTTGACCTTTCCAGGAATAGTAAAAGCGGTGAGAATACCTGCAATGGTAGGATGGACTCCTGAGAAGAAAAATGCCAACCATACGCCTCCAATCCCAACAAGAGCATAAAACCAAGCTTTACGAACTCCAACAGAATTAGCGATTATCAATACCATTACAAACAAGATACCGTGAAGCAAATCCATATAAGAAATCCCAGCAGTATAGAAAACAGCTATGACGATTACGGCACCAAGATCATCAACTATGGCTAGTGCTACCAAAAACACTTTGAGCCCAGCCGGCACACGATTCCCCAACAAAGAAAGTACTCCAATTGCAAATGCAATGTCAGTTGCCATTGGGATACCCCAACCATGTTCTGTTGGAGAATTTAAATTAAAAATGAGATAAATGAGTGCTGGAACGAGCATGCCCCCAACAGCTGCCCCAATAGGTAAAATAGCTTTCCTAAACGAAGATAATTTACCTCCGATGATTTCTCTTTTCAACTCCAGGCCTACCTGTAGAAAGAAAATCGCCATTAAGCCATCATTTACCCATAACAATAAAGACTCAGAAATAGAGAATTGATCAATCCCGATTGATATTTCAGTATGAATAAAATTCTGATATACATCTTGAAAGGGTGAATTAGCCCATATCATAGCTATCAAGACTGCCAAAAACACTGCAATGCCAGAAGCAGATTGATTATTGAAAAGGTTATTTAGCGTGTCATTAATTTTTGCTATCATAGCAGTCTCCATTCATTGACCTAACAATTAAAATTATACTTAGTAAGCATAATTTTTGTGACTTTCATCCAGAATAGGTATTCAAATAGTCCTAATCGAATTATGCCAAAATTGAATTTAAGCCAATCCTTTTCAAACCACATATTTATCCCAAAGTCCGTATTTTTCTTTGATTTTTCCTTTGGGAATAGAAAGCATTGTTATAATAAGTCCAGCCACACTGGTGCTAATCACCATTGCTAGATTACTATTACCCATGAACCAAGGCAGCACTGCCAGTACTAGACCTAACAATGTGTTAAAATAACGAAAACTTCTGAGCACCTCGGCCATCGCCACAACCGCAAATACAATTGCAAGTGCCCCACCCAAATGATTTAAATCGGCAAATGGAGTTTCTATCCCAACCCCGAAAACCGTGGGAGAGACCATCAACCAAATCCCTAAAACTGTTGATATCGTCAACATCCAGGGGAAGCTCATTCCCCAGATTGAAGATTTAAATACCTTCCAAGGACTGTCATTAAATTCTGCCATTTCAGGGGAGCGTTGATCCTTTTCAGTAGAAAGTGCATCACCGCCTTTCCAAAATACTTTCCATAACGAATCCCCTTTTTGTTTTCGTTGCACCATATGCTGCCACATGGCAATCACTTCATCAATTTGTAATGGGATCATTGGAAGCATTACAATAGCTGAAAACAGGCATACCGAACACCAAGCCCCTACTGAAAGCGGCTGTGAAACGATTAAAAAAATGCTCACAAACCCAAGCGGGATTACCAAAATCCCAAAAAGCGTAACCATCCACGGCATGGTACGCCAACGGGAGGTTCCACCCATATATCCCATCAGAAATTCCAAAGTGTATGCAAGTGTTCCTAATGCAGCATCCGATATTGGAAAGGAGTGGGACATATCGGAATCTAAAACGGTCATAGTGCCGTCACCAAAAAAAGGATCCCAGGCATAGTCTATATACCCTAACTGAAAAGCTCCCAAATACCGGGATGCCAGCCACCCGATAAATGCCAGGCCAATCATAATAGAGCGCTGTGGCCAGCTTGAAGGGTTATAGCTCCAACCCGTAGGTACGTCACCGCCCATTTTCATAAACATGATCATGTTGGGCATACCAGGAATAAGAATCGACAAGGCAATAATTAAGGCCCCAACCATAGTGCTGTTATAATAAGCTACGGCTGTTGGTGCCCAGAAAATAAAGGGAGCCATACTGATCCATATCCCGATAAAACAAAGGATCCAAACGCTATAGGGGCGGTTTGGCTTGAGGGAACGCCATCCAAAAATCACCAGCAATATTCCGCTGATAATATCGCTCCAGCGCATTGCGGCAATACGATCACTAAGGGAAAGCCACACATCTCTTCCGCCACTAGGCTCGACCACATTCTTTCCATAATCAAAAGTGAGAGGGGAAGTAATCATCCAAAAACCAAGCAATACGATCGTCCAGTAAACCCAGAGCGTTTGCTTATGGTGGTCTTGGAGCATCGTAAGGCGGTCATCAGTAGACATTTTCATACCGCCCATGTCCATGTGTCCATGACCGCCATGCTCTTCCGTATGCATCATAGGACGTGTGATGCCTCTTGAGCCCATACCTTCCATTTTGTGGCCTGACATTTCGGTTTTTGCTTCGTCCTTTTTCACTAAGGTCATTCCGCATTTCGGGCACTTGCCTGGTTGATCAGTAACGACCTCAGGGTGCATAGAACAAGTGTATTGTATCTTTTTAGAAGATTTATCCCCATCATCCTGATGGGACATTGAGGAGTGGTCGTGGCTTTTCATACTATGACATAATTAAGTGTTTGGGAATCTATTTATAGCTACTTTTTCAGGTTATTCTCTTGATAAAATTTCTTGGGATTAGCCTTTAAGTTTTCAATCATCTTGGGCAATGTCTCTCGTAAACCGTGTTTAGGCTTCCAACCCAGAATCATTTTAGCTCTGGAACTGTCCATTTCAAAATGATCATTAGCAAGATCGATCATCCAAGGTTTAATAAAAGCTTTGCCAAATAAGTTCTGCATAAATGCCCCCATTTTGGCAAACCACTTTGGAATAGCGATGATGGGCATTTTTTCACCATGGATTTCTGTACTGATGATGTCTTGCAACTCCTTGTACGATAAAGTTTCTTCATCTCCAATATTGATAATTGTTTCTGACGGGAGTTCTTTCCTTTGGTCTACGGCCAAAGCTATTGCATCGATGACATCATCTCTGTGTACATAGGTGCTGCCATGGGCTGTATTGGCCGGATAGAGTCGTGCTGCAATTTGTTTTTCGTAAATACGCTGAACTTGATTGGTGATAGGTATTGAACTACCATCTTCGCTGTATACGCCTGCTATGCGCATCATCACTACAGGAATTTCGCCTCGTTTTTCATGCATTACTTTTTCGGTCGTTACTTTCGATTTTGGATAATCCCATTTAGGTTCCAATGGTGAATCTTCTGTAATGAGCACCCCCGGAGACGAAGGTTTGTAAACCAGCATGCTACTTGAGAAAATGAATTGCTCCACTTCAAAATCCTGTAGGAATTTTAACAGTCGTTCTGTGCCTTTGACGGTCACTTTATCGTACAGATCGGAGGGTTCCCCTAAAAAATCATAATAGGCGGCAAGGTGCACTACCGCAGCTATTTTGTTGCCATAGGCATAGCGAACTCTTTTGAAAGCAAAATCCATTCGATCATCGCTCGTAAGATCCACACATACACATTCAGCTTCTATAGGCGGAAAAGGATAGCCATCTTGGTCAAATCCAACTACGTGGTATTTTTCAGCCAGCTTATGAATCAAGGTCGACCCTATCATTCCACTGCTTCCTGTCACAATTACTACTTCGGTTTTGTTTTTCATTTTGCTTGATTTTTTTATTTTCTCATTTCCAGATATTCAACTGTTTCTTTTACTGTAAGGGGGCATGTAGCATTTCCGTTACGGGTAAAAAACACCGTGTTTTCTCCTTTCGACAAATAAGCTGGTTCAGGAGAGTTTTCTATATCTACAACACATACTTTCTCTCCTTGTATTTGATGAAAAGACACATGGTTTTTAAATGAATATTGCTGACCAATATTATTGGCTATGATCTCAAAAATCTTTCTCTCATAGCCATCTGTATTTTTATGTCGCAAGGTTTTAAAATCACTTTCTAACCCTAATATTTCACCTGTGTCATCCACACCTATGATAAGCTTTCCTCCCCTTGAATTCATGAAGCCTACTATAGTTTTTGCAATGACAAGCTCCAAGTCGCGGCTGGGTGTTTTCTTATTATAATCATAGCGAATGGAAGACTTAAATTCCACCCGCTCGTTTTCTCCCATTTCTATGATTTTATTGATGTCGCGCTGAAGAAGTCGCTCCTGCTTATCAATCAAAAGCCTCTTTTCTCTAATTTTTCGCCAGAGCATACCATATCCTCCACCGAGTATTGTTCCGAAAACAGTAAGGGTCGTATTCATACCCATCATGCGAAATGAAAATGATTGCCAGAGTTGATCTTTTAGTACATCTCCAATTAAAGAAAATGAGAAGGGTTGATGACTAAATTCGAATCCATAAAGTACCATCGTAAGTGGGTGAACCAGAAAATAGAACAAAGCTGCTCCTATGAGCGCATGAATTAAAATTATACTGAAGTCATTCCTCACATTTTTAATTTCCACCTCTATCTATCACTTTTATATTTATTTATTTCGATAACCTTTATTGAAGGAAGCGTTGTAAACAGAAGCTATCAAAGCCCCAAACAGCCACCCGAGTATAAACATTTCCACCAGTCCGATCAATGCTTCTGTCCAAGGGACGTCCATTCTGATCAGCGAAGTTGTGTCTAGCCCGTGTAGCAAACTGTTAAAAAACAGAATGGTGCCTTCACGGCCTACGGTGGACATGAGTATAATGCAGCCCAAGTAGAATACCACACCTGCTACTCCCCATGATAATGCGAATTTCTTAATGTTGATGTGTTGCATGATCCTTTTCGTTTTTTGATTGTTTTTCTTCTCTATTGTTGTGCCCAGTATGTCCTCCATGTCCTCCATGCCTACCCATCATAAAGAGGTGAGCTACGAAAAATATGATGATGAATATAAAAAGTGAATTGGATCCGTTGAACCCAAAAACGGGTAGCAGGAATAGTAAAAGGAATATCCCCAGACATCCTATTAACATCCATAGCATGTGATTTTTCATAGTTTTGGTGTTTTAGTGATGGCCAGTGTGTTTTTCTGCCCCAATCTTTTCTTTGTTCTTCATCATTGTTTCTTTATCCATCATGCCTTCTTTATGCATCATTTCCATCATCTGTCCCATCATGTTGGGTTTATCTTTCATCATGGTCATCATGTGGGTGCACATGGACGAATCCGCCTCAGCGATGTTCATCATTTTGTTCATCATATCAGGCTTATCTTTCATCAAAGCCATCATTTGGTCATTGTCTGACATCATCATACCCATCATCTGCTCATTGCCTTTCATCATCATTTGGGTATGATCATCTTCCATCATTTTGGTCATCAATTGTTCAGCTAATTCATGATCTGAAATGATGGTATTAAATATCTCATTTCGGGTATCGTCATTTTCTAACATTGTGCTTACATCCTTCTGTTGCTGGCAGGCAGATAATGCTGCAATCAATAAAGTGAGTGTTACCACTGTTTTCAAAGTATTTTTCATATCGTTATCTTTTAAGGTTAATACTTAGTATAGGTATATCGGCATGGTTTGCCAGGTTTTCGGTAATGCTCTTTCCTATCAGGTTAAAGAAGCCGGATCTCCCATGTGTAGTTAATCCAATAAGGTCAGCATTTACAGATTCGGAAAACTTCAGAATGCCGCGTTCTTCATTTAGCGAATTGTAGATGTTGGTGGTGCAGGTTCCTCCTCGAGGACAGGTTTCGTGAAAAGCATGCATTTTCTCAAGGCTCCTGTCCGTCTCCTCAAATGAAAATGGGACATTGACATAAAGAAGATGCATATTGGATTCGTTGAGATCAGCGAACTTCACCACCGTTTTGAAGGGTTCTTTGACATCTTCTTCAAAATTGGATGCAAAAACCACATTTTTAACGGGCCACTTAGACTTTTCTTTGATGATCAACACGGGTACAGTAGCATCTCTGAGGGCCTTTTGCGCATTGGATCCGATAAACATTTCTTTTGCACCCGATGCACCATGTGAACCCATTACTACAAAATCATGGTTATGATGTGGAATATGCTTCAGTATTTCTTCTCTTCCAACATCAAATACCAGAAACTGTTGTGCCTTCAGGCCCTTTGTTTCTGCTTTTTTTACTAATTTATTAAGCTCGTTTTTGGCATGCCCTATCTCTTTTAGGGTTTCGGGAAACCGTACTTCCTTCTCTTTATCTAGTTTGACCCAAGGCACGGGCGTTATCTTTAAATGCAAAAAATGAATTTCCGCACCTGATTTTTCTGCTATAGCTATGGCTATATCAGCCGCCCGGTTAGCAGTTGAGGAAAAGTCGGTAGGTACTAAAATATTTTTCATAGATATATTCAAATTTTATCGACTACTTTGCTTAAGGTGATCCCTTAAAAGAAACCCAAAAAATTTCTTTAAATATCACTGTAGGATCAATCCTTGTTATGTAAGTCGGGTTTTAAAGTTTTTACTTTGACCATATCACTAACCTCTGTGATATAAATAATGCCGTCCCCTGAGTGGGCTGTTTTTCCATTTTGATGTATAATCTCTAGTGATTTCTTCACTTTCTTGTCGGGTAAAACAACTTCCAGTTTTGCTATTTTAGCATGTGAAAATGGATGCCTCAAAGACGGAAAATCCTTCCGTTCATCCGTGTAGTGCCCAGTTCCCTCTCCTTCAAAGACCGTTAAGCAACAAACTCCTTCTTCACGCAGATGATTTACAATATCAGGTAATCGATCCGGCCTGACGAAAGCCTTTATTTCTTTCATTTTTGCAACGTCTTTTTTATGTCTTCATACTCTTCTTTGCTGATTTCTCCTTTGGCATACCTTTTTTTCAAAAGGTCTAACGGTGTTTCCTTTTTCGTTCTTTGTCCGGGTATATCCCAAGGTGTGGCGAAAATCCAGATTATAAATACCACCCAGATCACCCACCAGATGATGTGCATTCCTCAATAGTGTCCTTCAAACCAATGCATAATTTCTTATTTTATAATTTCAAATAATTTATCAACCTTTTATTGTTGGTTGTTATTCAAAATTACGAGAAAATACAGCTCTCTACTTTTGAAATCTTGTCTTTGTTGTATGATATTTCGTTCATAGAGTGGTCACCTTTTTTTTGTATTTTCCTTTTCTTTTATCTTGTCAGAAAGTCTCCTGAATAGTGCCTTGTTTTGAAGGTTACTATTGTCAATGAGTAGTCCTTTCAAACCATCTTTTGTTTCGATCCCATAAATAACAGACTTACCTGCTGCATCTTCATTTTCATCAAACCGGTAGAACTCTGAAATATTCAATTCCTCAATTTGAAAGCTGGCACACAGATCCTTACATTCCAGGCAATCTTCCTTCCTGTTGAAATTATAGGTGTAGCCTTTTTCTCTTAAGTCGCCCAGTGCTTCAGATAAGTTCTTGTAGTACCGGTTCTCGTTTTTCATTACTTCTTTATAATCAGATACAGAAAGACCGGTAACACGCTTAAATTGACTGGATAGGTAATGGACGGAACTGTATCCGAGCTTAACAGCAATCTCACTTAAGTTCAGTTCATCATACTTTATCAGTTCTTTCACCCTGTCCACTCTTTTGTTTATGTAGTAGGTCTCTATCGTAAGCCCCTCAATTTTTGAAAAAAGCTTGCTAAGAAAATTGTAGTTTTTACCTATTTCGTGTGCCAGAAAATCAGACAACATCACCTCTTTGGTAGATTTTTCAAGGATTTCTATATAGTGTTGAATTCCAAGCTTAATCTGTTCCATCAGGATTTCTTCTTTGTCTTCAAGAAGTTCAAAGCCATAAGTATCTAATCTGGACGCAATTTTATCTTTGGTCAGGGTCTCAGGCACTTGTATTGTAGCATGGCCAAGCTGAATTGTTGAAATAAATGCTCCGAGTTCCTCTAATTCATTTTTTACAACCAGAATGCATCTCGGACATACCATATTTTTAATGTTCAGATTTAATGTTTTCATCTGTTATAGGGGTTAAACTTCTTCTGATCCTGGATTAAATCCAGTGAAGGAGTATGGGCCGGTTAAAATCTTTGCTTATTGCGAAATGAATTACTTCAACAATAATTTTTGGCCGGCAATAGATTGCTCTGCGCAGAAAAAGTGATTAAGAATTTTTGAAAAGAATAGAATAAGGCTGAAAAAGCATGGAAGCTAGAAAATGGCAAACTTCATGATTAGCCTAACAGATGAATGCTAATTGAGGAAGGATTGAATAAAAATACGAATATGGTTACCACTAACGGGTGGTGGCAAATTGGTATATAAAAACGGGAGTAATTGTTTATTAAAGATATCTGCTTCAACATCTAAATTATAAATACGATAAAGCATTTGAAAGGCTGGAGCCTCAACTGGTGTTTGCTTCAACTCATATTTGATTAATGAGGCATACAGGTTATTCACTACTTCGTCACAGCACTCCTCCTCGTCAGCATCATGGCTATGCTTATCATCGTGATGATGATCTTTAGGGGCATTGTGATGATCATCAAGGTCATATACTTTTATTGAATGATGAACCATCTCATTAGTACTAGTTGGGTAATTGCCCCAAGAAATCACTCCAAAATTACAAAAAGCATCACAAACAAATACACTAATAAAACCTGTGAGGAGCAAGGTTACTATGTATTGTTTTATATTGTGCAATTTTATCATCATACCAATAGAAGTGATAACTACTGCATAAATGTCGGTAAAAATTAGGTATAAATCAAATGATAAATGTTAAGTAAAAACATGATATAAGTCACTATATTGACAAAAAATTTCAATGAGCATGTCCTTCTTCAGATTCAAGGAATTTGCCTTGCGGTCCTACCGCTTCTATATGTACCAGTTGTGCCCCGTAATGACCGGTGCGCGACACCGCATAGCCGGAAGCAATGAGTAACAAGGCAACCACTGCTACAGCCCAACGTTTTTGTTTGAAGATAAACTGACTGGCTAGCTGAGCCACAAAACCGGCAATGCTCAAGTATATGGTTCAGTCGGCCCATAAATCATGCTGCGCAAGCACCTGTTTGGCATGCGCTGTTAAATCATGGGTGTGTGGGTGGAACGTTCTCCCTGAAAGATAAGCACCTAGCGCACCTACGAAAACCATTCCCGTGATGACCCAATCTATTTCCTTTTTCAGAAAAATAACATTTGCAATGGCCAAAACGGCTCCAATCAATAACAATACGATTGGGAAGTGAACCATAAGCGGATGCAGATTGGGGAAGTCGTCCAGATCAGCTGTGACTTTCTTAGTCTCATGCTCATCGTGTTCATGCTCCTGTTGTGCTTGTATATGAGAATAATCCACTTGGGGCTGCTCCAAATGTGTGGAATCTTCTTTTGTGCTTTTTTCATGTTTCTCCCCTTCATGAGCAGAGAGCACAATGCATGACAACATGAAGTATAATAGTAGTCCTAATTTTTTCATAGCCCTTCAATAATTAAGAAAATTTAAAGCTATGCCCTTTGCCTGGAAACTTCAGTACAAAATCTCAACTTAGATGTATAATATTCTTCAGCCGACTAGCGATTAACAACCAATTTATTGATCATTGCTTCACTCAACGCTTCGGAATAAACACCATAGGCATCTACTAATACGCCTTTAAGTCCATCGGTAGATTTAATGGCGTAAAGAATGGAGTTATCATCCGGGTTGCTCATGCCTTCAAACCGATATACTTCTTTTACTTCAAACTGCTCAGGATGTAGCTCGAGCTTATCGGCCGGGCATTCAATACAATGCGGTTTGAGATTAAAATCGTTGGAATATCCTCTTTCTTTCAGGTCTTTTAATGCTTCAGATAGTGTTTCGTAGGTTTTCATTTTTTTCTTTTTGAAATTCATCCCAGTTACCATGCCATTCAACGGATTATAAAAGGAATATTACCAAGCCAATGCCCACAATCAGTACGAAAGTATATACAACGACTCTTTTGAAAGAAATACCGCCACCTCCGTGTTCATGATCATGGCCTCCATCGGTTTCCATCTTTTTTGTCCTGAAATTGAAGTATAGCATGAGTGCAGTAAATGCAGCAAACACGATGTTAAAATAGAAAGTGTAATCAATCTTGAATTGTGTCACTTCTTTTACTTTCCGGCTGCCTTCGGGTAATACGCCTAATAGATCAAAGCTATAATTGAGGATCAATGCCGTAATGACGATGCTGACGTACATCACCCCTGCAATGTAAAGGGCTATGCGGGTACCATAATATTTTCTATTCATATTGACCAGCGGTGGCACCATTAAGTCAGAGTAAATAAAGCCCATCAATCCGGCAAACAGAATGCCGTTCTCGTTGAGCACAGTCGCCAGCGGTATGTTTCCCATGGATCCAATGAATGTAGCTGCCGCTACAAATGGGGCTACCAGCGCGTTTTCCATCCGGATCACAAAATCAGGTAATTCCCCCTGCATACCATTTAAAAAAATTGCTTCCCAAAAAGACTGAGGGACTAATACAGAAACGAACCCCGCGATGGTAAAGCCAATAAGAATATCCTCCCAGGCCATTTTCCATTCCATCACAAATTTCTTTCCCACTAAAAACCAGCCCTCTTTCGACTTAATCCTTTCCTTCCAATCAAAATCCTCCTCTTCGGCAGATTCATCCTCAACTTTCTCTCTGGCAGCTTTAATCCATTTTTTAGGGGACGTAAGCTTGATGATAAGTCCACTAATAGTTATCAAAATTAGTCCTCCTATTACTTCAGCTACTATAAACTGCCACCCTAAGAAAATGAATATAAGGATACCAAGCTCAATGACTAGATTGGTGGAAGCAAACATAAATGCGACCGTACTTATGAAATGTGCTCCTTTTTGAAAAAGAGACCTCGCTGCTGCTAAGGCAGCAAATGAGCAGGAAGAAGAAATGGAACCAAACAAAGTAGAGAGTGAAATGCTTTTAACATTTCCTTTACCCATTTGCTGAGTCAATTTCTTCTTTGGAACAAAGGCCTGAATCATTGAGCTTATTATATATCCTAACACAAAAGCCCAGCCTGATTTCCAGAAAAACCCAATTGCAGTTTTTGAGGATTCTCCCTACAGATCTAATATATCATTCATAATTCCCATGATTTGATTGTCTTTATTGAAATTTTATAAAATAGCTTTAGGCCACAATAATTTCATTATTCAGGTAAACTTTTTGAATCAAACGAAGCACTTCAATCCCTTCCTTTTGGCCTTTTTTTCGAGCTATGATCTCGTATTTTTCATAACATTAAATGGTTAAACGGATGATTATTCGAAATTAGCTTACAGGTAAAAATTTTCTTATTTACCTTCATTTTTGTAATGCTTATAATTCTCAAATCCTTTGAAAACTTTAAAACACCCGACAGCAGATAGAGCTAAAGCAACGATATGGTAGATAAACATTTCAATTTTACCTAAATACATAAGTGTTTCAATTAATCCAGCTAAAAAAAACCACATCATGGCATAGCCAATTTGTCCTTTTACTTTATTTAATTTTGCTTGTTTTTCGTGCTTCATAATTAAAAGTCTAAAATAGTAGTATACTACCCCTTTCATATTTTTCTTCTGCTTATGAGAAATATGATCAACGGTAAAATAGAAAATTGTAGGACTGGTGAAAGGCCAACTTCTATGAGAGGAAGCATTGGCATCGTATCAGCATATGACCAATCTCCTCGCCATGTATGCCAAAACTCACCTAAAATAGCCCCTAGAAACCCTACAAGTACTAATAGTAAAGTTCTGGTAAATTTTAAACGTCTGATCCAATAAACGTTGTTGTATATAAGTCCGAATAAGAAGAGTAAAACCAGAACCATGAGCACATCCGCTATTGAGGCCAATGCACAAAAAGAAACGTGTTCAAGATCGTATTGAAAATTTTCATACAAAAATCCGTGAGCTACCTCCCAGCCAAAATTTAGCACAAAAGCTACAACAGATGTTCTAGCTACGAAATACTGATAATTACGCTTATCTGCTGCCTTCCTGAAAAAATGGATATATAACATTATAATCAACGTTAACGTAATAATCGGCACAACAAAAATACCAAAGCTTAGATTATCCATTACTTACACTATTTTAAAATTTCGCATCATTCCCATGTCCTCATGCTCCAGATTGTGGCAGTGGTATACAAACAAGCCTTTAAAATCTTTGAACTGCATGATAACTTTGGCACTCATCCCCGGCATCAACAAAACGGTATCGTGCCAGCCTTCATCAACAAAACCATCTTTTACGGCATCCCATAATTGGGGATCTACATCAGTGACATTTCTTTCTAAAATATTGAACTGCACCTGGTGAATATGGATCGGGTGGGGCATCTGCATCATATTGCCCATCATTCCCTGGTTGTTCATCATATCATTTTCACCGCCCATCATGCCGCCATCGCCCATCATTCCGTGACCATCCATCATGCCGCCACCATCGTCATCATTGTCCATCATACCTCCGCCATTGATCAGTTCCCAAACTTCGGTGCTTCCGAGCTTTACGGTCTCTTCATCAGCTACTTCGGTGGTTTCCCAGGTACGTCCGTTGATCGTCCACTCCATGTGTCCCATAGCGAAGGTAAATTGTCGCGGGGCGTTTAGATTTCTAGCTGTTGAGGGGTCAATGTAATCCGGCTGAGCTAATTGCCGCGGTAAGGTATAATCATTACTCCCCGAAGCATTGGCAAGCACGGTAAACACAGGATATTCGCTACCTTGTGGCAGGACACTTTTAGCACCTTCCATCATTCCTCCATTGCCCATCATTCCACCAGACATTAACTCAAGAGGGAAAGATGTGTTTTTCATGGTCAATTCAGTGCCTTCGGGTTTGTTGGTCAAGTCCAGCCAAACGTCCGCCCTTTTTGCCGGGCCGAGCATGAGATAGGATAATTCTTTGGGTGCATTTAACAAGCTTCCGTCCATGCCAAAAACAGTCACTGGACTTCCATCTTCCCAGGCCAGTTTGTAGATCCTTGAGTTTGACCCGTTCAGTAACCTCAACCTGTATTTGCAACCTGCTTTCAGGTTTAACCTTTGTTCAGGTCTGCCATTAATCAGTATCCGGTTTCCTAAAAACCCAGTCATGCGGCCCATCTGGCCATTTTCAAGATAGACCAGTTGATTATTATCATCAAAAGTTCGGTCTTGGATCACGACCGGAAGATCAAACTCCCCTTGCGGTAAGTTGAGTTGCTGTTCTTCCTCATCGGTGACCAGTAGAAGGCCTGCCAGACCATTATACACCTGTGGACCGGTGCGTCCATGTGGATGGGGATGAAACCAATAGGTGCCTGCCCGGTTCATTACTTCATATTCGTAGATGTATGTTTCTCCACTATCAATTACATCTTGCGGGTGGCCATCGTACCGTTCCGGCACATGCATGCCATGCCAGTGGACAATACTCTCTTCCGGCAAGTCATTTTGGAAGCGAATACGGACTTTCTGTCCTTTACTTACTTTGATGACCGGCCCCAGATAAGTCCCTTCTAGGGTTTGAAGCGCCTCCTTGTTGCCCTTAATTAATTTCCCCTCATACGCCCACACCTTTGTTTTTGAACCGGATAAAATGGATAAGTCACGCTGTACCGCTTTCAGTTCCAAATCAATATCGGGCTGAAAATCCTTGCCGAGTTCAGGCTTTGCTGTAGTGGAAGATTGACTGTCGCAGGAAGAAAAGAAAGGCCATATCATGGTTACCGCAGCACTTGCTCCAGCCTTTGCCAAAAATTTTCTTCTGTTTATTCTGAAAGGTTCTTTCATATCTCTTTAGGTTTAAATTATTTCCGTATCTGCTTTACCAACCAGACAATTAAAAGTACTAATACTACCAGCAACAGCCCCCAAAAGAGCCACATCCAGACACCACCGTGCATACCAAAATTTGTTCCGTGATCCATCATAATTTTCTGCCTTAGTTTTTACTTAATTCCGCTTTATCTTTCCTCATTTTCAAAAACCACTTTTCCCCAACGATAATCAGCGTTAGAAAAACTGCTGATACAATAATGAGTAGCATGTCATTCTGTGCTTTCATCCAAATGAAGGCCGCCAAAACAACTACATCAAGCACAATAGTGGTCAAAAGTATAGCTCCGTTTGCCTTGATTTCTTTCCGCAAATGTTTAAAAACACCCCATTGTATAATGATATCCATTATCAGATAAAATTGCTCCTAAAGATGCAATTCTGCTGAGATCAAAAAATATGGTCAAGGTGATGGCGATGACTATGGTATAAGTCAACATATGCTGTTGCAGGTTACCCGGCATTCCAAAATGCTTATGAGGTGTCAGCTTCATTTCGGTAAGCATCGTTGTCATCCTGGAAATAGCAAATACATTGGCCAAATTACTATCACTAATAGCAAGATTGTCAACAATAGAATAACAAAATTCATATAACCTATTTTTCCAAAACGTCAAACTAACTCTGAAGCGGCTTTATTGTGTTCTCATTATTTACTCTCTTTAACCCTCATGCTTTTCCTAAAGCCTATCACAAATTTATAAATAGCCGCTATCCCAGCTGGTACAGCTACGACATGATAGAATATCCCGTTAAAGCTTTTGGTGTAGGAGATGCCCTCTATCAGTGCAACTACAAAAAGCCACATAATACCATAGCCAATCTCTCCCCACGCTTCATTTCTCAGTAATTTTTGTTGTGAATTAAGCTTGTAACAATACTAGGTGTCAGATTCAGCGTTTTCCTTAACACTTAAAAACCACTTTTCACCTGCAAAAATCAATACCATGGAGACAGCCGCAACAATAACGACCAAAATATCACTGGTACCCTTCACCCATAAAAAAGCTCCAAGAACCACCGTATCCAGAATAATCGCTGTAATGACTATTGCAGCTTTAGCTTTTACTTCTTTACGGAGATGCTTGAGAACTCCCCAGTGTATGGCAATGTCCATAATAAGATAGAAGATAGCACCTAAAGAAGCAATCCTACTGAGATCAAAAAATACGGTAAGAATGATGGCTACGACTACAACGTAAACCAGCATATGCTTTTGAATTCTTCCGGGCATCCCTAAATGGCTATGCGGAATTAACTCCATATCCGTAAGCATGGCAGTCATTCGCGACACAGCAAAAATGCTGGCAATAATTCCTGAAACAGTGGCTACAATAGCAATACCTACTGTAAACCATAAACCATACTTACCAAAGGCCGGGCGTGAAGCCTCGGCTAAAGCATAATCCTTAGCTTCTATTATCTTAGGAATTGATAAATTAACAGAGACCGCTAACGAAACGAGCAAATAGATCACTAAACAGATGAGTAGTGAGATGATAATAGCTCTACCAACGTTTTTATGAGGATTTTTAACTTCTCCACCACTATTCGTAATAGTGGTAAACCCTTTATAGGCTAATATAGATAGGGCTAGTGCTCCTAAATAGCTGGCAATCGAATATTTTTCTTGTGCCTGCGGCTGTGGCAAAGCTTGTTCTAAATAAAACCCAGCTGCCCATAGACCACCAATAGCAAAAATGGCAATCCCCCCAATTTTTATAATCGCCATAACAAGTGACGATTTACCAATGATGTTATTTCCTGAGATGTTGACTAAAAAGGCAATCACTAAAAGTACAACTCCGAGGATAGGTACCAGAAAAGAATCATCCCCCACATCAAAAAGCTGTAGGGTGTAGGTACCGAAAGTCCTAGCCACTAAACTCTCATTGATGATCATGGAGAAGGCCATTAGCAGGGAGGCAGCAGCAGTCATGGTGCTCCTGCCGTAAGCCTTCTTAAGGATCATTGCTATACCGCCTGCAGAGGGGTATTCATTAGATACTTTAATATACGAGTAGGCACTAAATCCCGATATAACTGCACCTATGAGAAAAGCGACCGGAAAAAGTGCCCCTGATAACTCAGCTACCTGACCTAATAAGGCAAAAATTCCAGCACCGATCATCACGCCTGTACCTAGTGCGACCGCTCCAGTGAGACTAAGACTATTTTCTTTGTATTCAGACATTATTTCTTTTTAATTTATGGTGCCTGACCAAGGAGCGATCACTATACTATAAGTTAAAGCGCTCCCGTCAGGACTTTCCTAGCTTAAAATGACCAGTATTTGGCTTATTAATTTATTCGGCATCTATAAATTCGGAGGAATCGAGTACTAATCATTCATCATGCTCTCATTTTCTCCATTCATTTCCATGGACGTGGTATCATTCAACATGTGCTCGTCAGACTGCCCTTCTTCATGCATGTGATCATTATCACCTTCCATCATTTCGGTCTGGTCACTATCCATCATTTCACCATGATCCTGATCCGCTTTTTGACTTTGATTGCTACAGGAACTGGTAAGAACTACCATTATTAAAAGAGTAAAAAAATTGATGACTATTTTGTTTAACTTTTTCATAATTTGACATTTGATTTTTCTATGTGATCTAATATTTGATGGAGGGTTTTCTGATTTTTTCAATTGATCGATCTCCCTTTTGTGAGTTTCTGTGATTTCCTTAGCCTCCCTATTATTTATTTGGGTCTCGCGTTTCTTCATCTAACTTACCTTCAAACTCAGGTAAGGGTCTGTTTTTCTTTTCCTCTTCTGTCTCCACCACACCATTTTCTCTGATGTCGTTGATCAACCATTGCATTTCCATAATTTCCCTGCGTTGGGCTTTAATAATTTCGTCAGCGAGTTTCCTTACCCGTACATCCTTTATTTGAGCACGCTCACTTGTCAAAATAGCAATTGAATGATGTGGAATCATTCCTTCCATGTAGTCAACACCCGTGACGGTTACCTGACTTCTCACCAATCCTATACCACCGGCAATCAATACGATACCCAAGCCGATGATTGCTATGTTTGCTCCTCGCTTTTTATACATATTCAGCATATACAGAAGCATTATGATGATCATGGAACCGGCCATGATCAGTGTCATAAAAAACCTGGTTTCGCTAAACCAGAAATGATCAATGATTTGATAAGAATGGGTGTACATTAGAAAGAACATGGCCACCATTGATGTGGCTATCATTGCGAAAAATTTAAGGTAATTGCTATCGTTTTTTTGTTTGTTTTCCATCTTTTTGGTTTTATAGTTTAATTGTTATAACCTTAATTTTTTAATCAAAATCTTATCGAGAGTCCTCCACCAGCACCGAAGCGATTGTCAAAACTACCCATTAGAGAAAAGTTTTTAGATAGGAGAAACTCCGCACCTGCGTTCCACACAATTTCCTGAGTATAGCCCACATTGCTCTCAAGATCATTTACCCAACCGGCATCTAGCTGATATTCATAATAGCCAAAAACAATAAATCTTGGGAAAAGCATTACAGATCGACCTATACCTACTCTTGGTCTCAATTCGTTATCAATTCGCAAGTCCACATTAAACATATAAGGGGTGAACAATCGAATACCGGCCACTGCCGTGGTTTTTATATCATTCAGACTATTTCGTGTGGTATTTTCAACATTTACACCCCCAAAGACACGCACATAATCGTAAAGATAATATTCATAAGAAAATTCAGTTTCTACATTTTCATTCCAGCCATATTCCAGCGAAAAATTGAACTGGTTTCGGATGTTGGATGAAACCACATTTAGTGCGCCAGTGTGGGAGGCAATATCAGCCATTCCCCAGGTATAAAACTGATTGGTTTCATGCACAAGTTTGGACACGGGATATGGCTCCATTCGTGGATCTCTTGGCGTATCATAGCTTACTACACGTGCCATACCACCCATCATATGATAAAGGATATGACAGTGGAAGAACCAGTCACCGTATTCATTTCCATAAAACTCAATCGTTACCTTTTGCATCGGTGGCACATTCACGGTATGCTTTAATGGTGAATAATCTCCATTCTCATTGATTACCCTGAAAAAATGACCATGTAAGTGCATTGGGTGGTGCATCATGGTAAGGTTATTGAAAGTAATCCTTGTTACTTCTCCTTCATTGATCTTAATCTTATCGGTTTCAGAAAGTGGTATGCCATTCATACTCCAGATATAGCGGCTCATATTACCTGTCAGATTTAAGAGAATTTCTTTTACGGGAACATCCTCCGAGTAGGTTGTATTTTCTGTAGACTTGAGGTAATCATAGTTATATTCTGAAAACATATTCATTCCGCCCATTTCTGCAGATTCCATATTGGTTGATGGTGGTGAGGTTTGCATCATTTTATCATCACCCATTCCGCTCATTTTAGTTTCTTCAGGATCGTCCTTTTTCATATCCATCCCCTGATGCATTGATATGTCACTTTTCGTGTTGTCCATGTTCATGCCGCTCATTCCATCCTTCATCTGCATTCCCCAGTTTCGCATCATTTTTTCAGGGTCAACTTTTTTTGGACGGAATTTCAGGGCTGGGGCTCCCATACGCATATCCATTTTGGACATTTGCTTCATCATTGCAATTTTATCTGGCCGGGGCACCGCAGGTGCTGGTAGCATTTCACCTTGCCCCAGAAATGCGGATGCGGTACCGGATCCATCTTGCGCAGTGATTTTAAATTCCATTTTGCCTTCTTCTGGAATAGTCACAATGAAATCATACGTTTCGGCTATGGCGATGAAGGTCTTGTTGTGGGCAACAGGCTCCACATTAAGACCATCGGCAGAAACAATAGTGGGATTTCCACCACCAAAGGTCATCCAAAACTGCGTTGAAGCTGCGCCATTGATAATCCGTAACCTTACTTTTTCACCTGGTTTGAAGTCAGGGTATTCTTGCTTTTGCTCGCCATTCACCAAAAAAGCCGGGTAATAAATATCTGCTATGTCGGCACTTTCCATTCTCTGCCTCCAAAAATTAAGCTGTGCACCCAGTGCTCCACGAGCGATTACCTGGTTCAGTGGCGTGGCCGTTCCTTTTCGCCAGTTATACCACTCCGTTCCTCTTTTTAGAAAACGAAGAACGCTCATTGGATTTTCATTTGTCCAGTCTGAAAGCACCATCACCAACTCTTTATCATATTCAAGGGGCTCTTCCTTTGGTTGAATGACAATAGAGCCGTAAACCCCACTTTGTTCCTGAAGCATGGTATGCGAATGGTACCAGTATGTACCGGATTGCTTTAAAGGGAATTCATATTTTTGGGTATGGCCCGGCTCGATGGGTGGAGTGGTCAAGTAGGGTACCCCATCATAAAAATTAGGTAAAAGCAGTCCATGCCAATGAACTGAGGTTTCCACGTCCATTTCGTTTTTTACGTAGATCACGGCATACTCTCCTTCAGTGAACCGGAGGGTAGGCCCGGGAATGCTGCCATTAACAGTCATTCCTTTAACATCTTTGCCGGCTTTGTTGACCATTTCCTGTTTAAGCGTGATCGTGTATTCCCTAACCGGAAGGTTATCCACATTTCCTTCACCTGACTTTTCTGTAAGGTTTTGAGCCTGTACTGAAAACACACTTGTCAACAGGATGCATATTAAAAGTGAAATTTTTGAATTTTTCATAATATTTGATTTTATCACTAATTATTTCACTGCTCTTGATGAGCTATGGGTTTTGATAATTTTCCATTCATCATCCATTTTTTTCAAAATTGATGTGGCCGTTGCTTTACGCTCGACCTTGCGGCCATCTTCCGTCAAAACAATGTTATAGATATAGGACTCAGTCGTGAATGCATAGGGCATATCCAACACTACCGATATTTCATATTCACTAAAAGTGAATGATTCAAAATGACCAAGTTGGTGCAATGTGATTGGCGATATAGTCTCGGTAGGTTCCTTCTATTTTTCCTTGTTCCAGTACCTCCGAATCCTCGGTGAACAATGCGTAGGAATCTGTCACATCCAAACTTTCCAGGGTTTCTTTGTAAGTCTTCATTACTTTTTTAACTGCCTGCACTTCTGTGGCTAAATCAATTACTTCTTCCTGTTTCATCTCAGTTTTCTGATTTTCATCCGAGGTGGGCGAATTACAAGAGGAAGCCAGTATTAACGCTGTGAGCAGATATAAAAAATTCTTCATGGTGTTACTTCTTTTAGTTATTAGGGATTTAGTTTTTCCAAATATTTAATTAATTGTTCCTTTTCATCATTGGTCAGTTCTGCCTCCGGATGCATCCAGAGGTATTCTTTCAGGGGCATCTTACCATCACTGATTTGTGAAATCATGGAGCGAATTTTTTCACGTTGCATTCGCCCGGAATATTCCTGAAAGGTGGAGAAGTTAAGTTCGTCCTTGCCCTCATCAATGTGCTGCTGCAGTAACCACGCAAACGGACGAACCCTGCCGTACCAGGGATAGTTTGTATTGTTGCTATGGCAGTCATAGCAAGAGGCTTTTATCATCTGCTGAATGTTAACAGGTGCCTCAATCGTTTGTAAAAAGTCCGTTTTTGGTACTTCATTGCTCTGATTTTTGGGCATAGGAATAAATTGTATCCCTATGCTCAAAATCAAAATAATTATAGCTGCCTTTTTCATGACCGCTCTTACAAGCTGATGACTTCCTGTACTTTGCCACACTTCATCATCTTAGCACCAAATAGTGGATTTTTAATTTCCTCACTGGCACTTAACCACATACCACCTTTGTTATCGTTGTACATAGGGCAATACTGGTAGTATGTGCCGTGTCTGTACCGACAATAGCAGTCATATCTTTTATATCCTGGCTCAAGGCCTCAAAATGCTCTCTTTGATGCCCAATTTCGCTCTCTGCGATATGCTCACCGTGATTTTTGGCTACTTCCACAATCTCCTGCAGCTCAGTTTGCTTATCAGCATCAAATTGAGATATATCAAGACCTTCCAAAGCAGTAGCCAGTGTACCTCCCGCTTTGGCAGCTTCCTCTTGATTGTCATTCACAAGGGCATTCTTCACTGCCAGATAAGCATCAAGGACAGGTGTTATAGCTTTTCCACCTTCTTGATCATTGGTAGCTGTATTCTCTGCTTTTGCAGCCGTTTCCGCTGTGTTGTCAGCTGCTTTTTGTTCTGTTTTTGAGTTGTTGCATGAGATAATTGTCAATGCTAATCCGATTGTTAATAGTGTCGTTTTCATTTTTTTTGACTGTTTAGTGTCCATGGACAAAACGCAAACTTTTATTTTTTCAAAAATTTACGTCACGTCTTAAGATCTTATTTATTATTATTTAATAGTTACTTGATTGTTTCTTTTACACTTCCACACTTCAGCATTTTGTCCCCGAAGTATGGGTTTTTGATTTCCTTCTGATTTGAAAGCCAGTAGGCTCCTGAATTGTTATTTGCCATGGGGCAATACTCAAGGTATACTTCTCCCATTGAGAGTTCACCATCTTTCACTAAAGTGGTCATTTCATTACTCAACGAAGCGAAGGCTTTTCGCTGGTCATCCAAAGCAGTAGCCGAAACCACCTTTGTTACCTCTGCTTTAGCTGCCTGACCCTTGTCTACTTCGCCTAAAGACGCTTCCAGTTTAATTGCAGCCTTTTTGGCCTCATCAGTCTGTGATGCTACCAGGGCTTCTTTCAGATGGATGTAATGACCGTAGGCTGTGCCAAGATTTTTGTCTTTGAACGTAGGCTCCATTTTCTGACCCATTTCCTTTTTGTCGCCTTGACTACCGTGATCGTGCTGAGCAAATGCTCCAAAGCTTACTAAAGCCAGGGCCATTGCTAAAATTGTTTTTGTTCTCATTTTATTGTTATTTAAAGTTAAACATTTGAATAAGGGCTATCCCAGTCACCAGGAGAATTACTACACCCCAGATGATACGTCCAGCCCATTTTTTTTAATTTTGAAGGGGCTTTTTCATCCCCTGTTTTGCAACATTCTTTCATACGATGATACCTATAAAGCCTTTTTCTTAATTCTCTTTTTATTGGTCATAAAGAATAGAGTAAAGCCAGAGAGTACGGTTAGCAAACCAAAAACAGAAAATATTCTCAACAGCCAATTATTGAAGTCATCTCTGCCTTCGTAGTCCATGGTATGGCTCATCCATAAAAAATCAAACCATCTCCAGGCGCGATGCCTTACTCTTTGAAAACTTCCGTCTCTTTGAGACACATAGGCAGTCAGGTTTTCAGGGCTGTCAAACTCTATCTCCCATACAGGCAAAGGCCTGCCCCTATACTCGTGGTGTGACCCCACTTCGGTAAGCATCTCACTCGATTTGATCTCATATTGTTTAATAACGTGCTTTCTTGCTATCGACTCTGCCTCCTTCTTTGTGACACCATTCTTCTTCAAGCCAGTTTGACTGTGAATAAGCAGTGAGTCATTTATAAAGAAGTATGACTGCTCACCTATGAACCTCAAGGAGATATCATTGATCTGAACGGTGCTATCCAGTATGGGTAGTATGCCGATAGCTGCGGTATGATTTCGATGTTCTTCAATAAAATGATCACCGTGGATCTCATCTATATCGGTCCAACTAAAGTAAAGGCCGCTAATAGTCCAAAAAAGAAATTGCACTCCAATGATTACGCCTAACCACCGGTGCGTTTTTCTTACATAATATTGATTGTTCTTTCTCATTGAGCGTTATTAACTTCAAAAGAGATTTGCCTGTCAGCCCAACTTAAGGATATTCTGGCTGTGTTTTCTTCTAATACTTCCAGGTTATAGGTTAAAGTCTCAACGGGTTCTTCCAGCTGTTGGGAAATAGTGGCAAATCGTAAAATGTCTTTTTGCTGGTTATAATCATCAGCCAAATGCATGTCCCAGACTTCATTTAATATGATCGTCCATTTCTCTTGTCCCGGTATAGTATAAAACCCATATTTGCCTGCCGGAATAAGCTTTTCATTAATAATTACATCTTCCTGAAAAGTAATGTTAGTTGCCTTGTGTGCACCCGCTACCCATACTTCATCATAAGCCACCAGCCCTCCAAATATCTGACGGTTTCTTACGCTCGGAGCACTATATTCAATGTGAATGTGGTTATCGCCTATATTTACCATAGCCGTTTGCTTAGGGCTTTTAGGTTTATTTTTATTGTCTTGCGATACATCTTCAGTATGATCGGAATGATTATTTTCATTAGAATTATGGTCTGATGTACCACAGCTCCAGAAAATTGTAACAAGTGTTATTAATATGAATTGTTTCATTTGAATATGGGGTTATAGATTATTTTAATATGTTTTCAACCTCTCCGCAAGTGAGCATAGATTCTCCGAAGTAGGGATTGCGGATTTCCTCTTCGGTACTCAACCAATTTGCTCCCTTATTATCATCTGCCATAGGGCAAAACTGAACGTACAGTGTCTGGTCCATGGGTTTAAAGGCTTTGGTCATGGCAATCATTCCTTCAGATACCTTCTGAAATGTAGTGCGTAGTTCGGCTATCGTTTTAAGGTGCTGAACATGTTGCAGTGCATTTTTCAGGTCGCTGCTATAGCTCATCCAGGCATTGTGTGACTCACCGGTAAAAGCAGCCATATTCACCTTATCCAGTGTTGTTTTGAGATCAGAAGCGGCTTTTTGAGCCTGATCAAATTCATCAGCCGTTAAGGCATCCTTAAATTTGAGGTATTCAGTATAAAAGGGCCGCAATGCTTCTTTCGCCTTCTGACTAATTGACACTGGCTTAGTCTCTTTTTTCTTGACCTGGCCTGACGAAGCTGGCGTATCCATACCCCCGTGGTTATGCCCTGTCATTGCCGGGCCTCCTTCCGGATTCATCATGCTTGGCTTACCAGCCAACTGTGCTGCCGCATCAATGCTGAAGGTGCCATTGACTGCTATCTCTTCACCTTCTTCAAGGCCACTCTCCACAATAAAGCTGTCACCTAAACCCGGCCCAAGCGTCACATCACGCATCATGAAACTTACTCCACTACTAGTGGTATTTTTTACATAAACTACCGAACGCTTGCCTGTCCACATAACAGCAGTTTTGGGAACCACTATGTTATTTGACTTTTTCGGCAATGTAGCTTCTACCGTACCGGATGCAAACATTTCAGGTTTTAGCTGATTGTCTTTGTTGGGCACTTCTACCCTTGCTTTTGCTACTCTTGTCTTAGGATCAATAACAGGATCCAGGAAGGTTATCTTACCTTCAAATGTCTCTCCCGGTAGAGAGGCCACTGTAAAGTTTACCTTATCACCTTTTTTGATCCAGGGCATATCCGATTCATAAACATCAAACAATACCCATACCTTTGAAAGGTCTGCAATCTCATAAATAGCCTCTCCCTTTCGGATGTAATCACCCAGATTTACCATTTTCTCAGTTACATAGCCCGAAACATCAGCTTGAACAGCAAATTCCTCTTTCGGTGTCCCCACTTTGAGAATTTGCTCTACCTGACTGTCGGAAAGTTTCCAATTTTTGAGCTTTTCTTTGGCGGAATTAAACAATTGCGGCTGTGTATCTTTAATTTTTTGTGCTTCAAATAATTCCTCCTGTGCAGTAACCAAATCTGGAGAGTATATATAAGCAATGGCCTGCCCTTTCCTTACGAACTCACCTGTGAAATTGACCATCAGCTTTTCTATCCTGCCCGGTATATGGGAAGACTGAGAAAAAACCAGTCGCTCATCTTCCTGTACCTTTCCGTTCAGCCTAACCGACTTAACCGGATCCATGGTTCCTACAGCAGCCGTTCTGATATCAGCCAGTTGCATGGCGGTAGGCGACATACTTACTGCCATAGGGTCAAGTACTTCATTCTGATCATCCTCCAAAGGAATAAGGTCCATGCCACAGATAGGGCAGTCTCCGGGTTCACCCTGACGGATCTGAGGATGCATGGAGCAGGTTCACACGGTCTCTCCGGCTATTTCTGTAGTGTGCTGGTGCTCATCATCCATTTTACTTTCGGATGATGAACCACCAAAAATCAACCAACCCAGCAATAAACCTATTGCCAGCGTTGACAGTGCTATGATTATTATTTTTTTATTTGTGTTCATCTTAATATGTTTTTGCAGTTAAGTAATTGAGTTTGGCCAGGGCAATTTGGTACTGCGTTGCGGCCGTTGCCTTCATCTTTTCATATTTTAAGAGCTGCTGTTGCATACGCAGTACCTCTTCAAATTCATTTCCTGAATTACTGTAAGCCGTAAATAATAGATTTAAAGCCTGATTGGATTCCTGAATTTGTTGATCGTATAGCTCAATCAATTCTTGCTGTTGTTGAATTTCAAACCAGGCCATTTCGTAGTTTGACGTTAGGGTATTGGCAAAGTCCTTTTTTTGGAGTGAATAGCTTTCCTGCATGAGCTGTGCTTCTTTAACAGCGGCTTTATATTTACTCCTGAAAATGGGAATGCTGACAGAAACCATAGGCATTAGAATGTCCTGACCATTGTCGGGAAGTTCCACTTCAGGTCTGTTTCCCACAATAGCATAATCCAATCCTACACCAAATTTTGGAAGCCCTTGTTTGTAAGCGACCTCCTCACTTGCCTCACTGGAGGCTATTTTTAAGTCCAGTTCTTCCAGTACAGGGTTGTTCGTAAGCAAAGAGTCCTTTCTGAAATTATCAGGCAAGGCTTGAGCAACGAGTGAATCCTCTACGGTTACCAATGCGTCCTCCTCTCTGTTGAGTAGTTTATTAAACCGGGTCAGCAGAGGAGCTTCCTTATCGTTCAGAATGGAAAGGTTTGTAGTGGCGTCTTTCAACATAATATCCACACGCAAGAAGTCAACCATCGTACCCACTCCATTTTCAAACTTTTTGTTGGTAATGGTTTTATAAGACTCCAGTATTTCAATATTCTCCCGCTCAATCTCTTTCCATTGATTAAGTTCATAAAGCGGATAATAGGCCGCTGCCACTTGGTAATACAACCTATTCCGAGCGTCTAAGAAGGCTTGATATTTTGCTTCCGCCATTAAAGCTGCGGCATTTCCCTGTGCCCGTAGCGTCCCAAACCAGGGGAACATCTGCGTTAGGGAAAACCTTGCCTTTTGTGGTCGTACCCTCGTTTCCACCGGTGAAATGAAATAACCAAAAGAGAAATTAGGGTCCGGTAAAGTATTTACCTGCTCCACCTTCTGTATGGCCGCTTCAAATTCCCGATATTTCGCCTGTAATCCCGGATTGTTTTCCGCTGCTATTTTAAAATAGTCATCCAGGACCTGCGCCTGACTTACGCTGGTTCCGAGAAAAACAAGTATTACAATATTTACAATAATCTTCATGGTTGTGTCTTTTTAAATTTTCTTTCTTCCCTCATAGCGTATAAAACCGGCACGATGAAGAAGGTGACGGCTGCGAAGAACATACCTCCGAATGCTGGAATAGCCATTGGGATCATGATGTCTGCTCCGCGACCCGTTGAGGTAAGTATAGGCAGCAAGGCAATGATGGTGGTGGCGGAGGTCATCACGGCAGGTTTTATTCTTCGTTGACCAGCTTCCACTGTTGCCGCTCTTATTCCTTTCAGACTGTCTGTTTTATTACGATTAAAACTTTGATCTAAATAAGTAGCCATTAATACCCCATCATCAGTGGCTATACCAAACAAGGCAATAAACCCGACCCAAACAGCCACGCTCAAATTGATAGTATGTATTTGGAACAAGTCTCGGAAATTCGTACCGAAAAGGGAGAAGTCCGCAAACCAGGTCTGGCCATACAACCATAGCATGATAAAGCCTCCACTAAATGCCATGGCAATACCAGTAAACACCATTAATGAAGTCGCTACAGACTTGAATTGGAAGTAAAGGATGAGGAAGACGATACCCAATACCAACGGAACAATGATTGAAAGCCTCTTTTCAGCCCTTACCTGATTTTCATAGCTTCCTGAGAACTTGTAGCTGACCCCGGCAGGAACGACTAAATCACCTGTATCTATTCTTTCCTGAATAGCTGCCTGGGCATCATTCACCACTCCAACTTCCGAGTATCCGTCCCTTTTGTCAAATAGTACATAACCCACCAAAAAGGTTTCCTCACTTTTGATCGCCTGTGGTCCCCTCACATACTCAAAGTCCACCACCTGGCTGATCGGTATTTGTGCTCCTGTAGGTGTAGGCAAAAGGATCTTACCCAATGCTTCAGGATCGTCCCTGAGTTCGCGTGGATAACGTACCCTCACTGGAAAACGCTCCCTTCCTTCCACAGTTGAAGTAATTTTCATTCCTCCAATGGCTGTTTCAATGGTCTGCTGTACATCTTCCACATTAAGCCCATAGCGTGAAATCTCATCCCTGTTGATGTTAAGATGAAGATAGGGCTTACCTACAATTCTGTCGGCAAACACGGCTTCCGCTTTTACGGAAGGAACATTTTTAAGCACTTCCTCCAGTTGCAGCCCAAAGTCTTCTATCGTTTTCAGATCCGGACCATATACTTTGATACCCATGGGGGCTCGCATACCTGTTTGTAGCATCACCAAGCGGGTTTCAATAGGCTGCAGCTTAGGTGCTGAAGTTACTCCCGGTATTTTGGTGACCTTAACAATTTCATTCCAGATATCATCTGGAGATTCAATTTGCGGCCGCCAGTTGCGGAAATAATTCCCGTTATCATCAGGGATGAGTTCCTCCAAAACAACACCTCGGTTAATGGCTTCTTCATTAGAAAGGCTATCACCGCTATTGAGTATGAAGCGATCTTCCTTATCAACTTTGAACCTTATTCGGTGCCCTTTTTCACTGAGCATGTACTCCGGTTTATAGTTGATGACATTTTCGTACATGGAAATAGGTGCCGGATCAAGGGCAGATTCTACCCGTCCTAATTTGCCTACCGTTAATTCTACTTCCGGGATGTTGGTCAGGAGCATATCCAACTGACCAACTACTTTACGGTTGAACTCAATACCGGAATGTGGCATGGAGGTGGGCATGAGCAAGAAACTTCCTTCGTCCAGAGAAGGCATAAATTCTTTTCCTACACCCGGGAAAGTATGGGTCAAGCCTGACCAAACTGTAGTTGTCCGGACATCCCAGCCGAGATTGTCCAATGCTTTAGGAATAAACCCGAAAATGGTATTAAAACCCAACCAAACATTAGCGCCAAGCAAAATCAAGAAAGTAGGTATCAATAAAAAAGTTATTTTATTATCCAGGCACCATTTTAATATAGATTTGTAGTAATATTCTAAAAGCGTGAACGACCCCAGGATAAATCCTACCAATAAGGTCACAAAAACAAAGTTGAGTAACAGAGACTTTGAGGCTCCTAGCGGTAGCCAGTATTTAGCTAAAAGCCAGGTTACGCCAATTAGTACAATGATCAGCTCGGCATAATTGAAGAGAAATAATACAGGCCTGGAAAAGCGTTCCTTTTTAGCGTCAAAGATATTCTTTACAATTGCGATTGCACCAAACAGTACCAGCAGTACACCACCCCATATCTGAGCGGTAAAGAGTCCTATAATTCCAAATAATACTAATGCATAACCACCATATTTCTTAAGAAACCTATTATTGATTTTGAACCCAAAGAACCAATGTGCCAAGGTAGGCATGATCAATAGACTCACCAACAGCGCAGCTACCAAAGCGAAGGTCTTTGTGAATGCCAAAGGCCCAAATAACTTTCCTTCGGCAGCTTGCATGGTAAAGACCGGAATGAAGCTGACAATTGTGGTAGAAACAGCGGTGAGAATAGCGGTACCCACTTCTGAAGCTCCATTATAAATGGTATCTATCAGTTTTTGACCGGGAGGAGCTTCATCTATATGTTTAATAATGTTTTCAGAAAGTATAACTCCCAAATCCACCATCGTACCAATGGCAATGGCAATACCTGAAAGTGCAACTATGTTGGCATCAACACCAAAATAGCGCATGGCTATAAATACCATCAATACCGCAATCGGCAGGATACTTGAAATGAGAAATGAAGCCCTGAGATTATACACCATCACGATCACTACCAAAATGGTAATGAGCACTTGAAGCGAAATGGCTTCTTCCAGGGTTCCCAATGTTTCATAAATAAGCTCGGAGCGGTCATAAAACGGAACGATAGTCAACTGGCTTTCCCTTCCATCTGCCAACGTTTTTTTAGGCAGTCCCGGGGCTATTTCTTTGATCTTATCCTTGACGTTGTTAATGACCTGCAAGGGATTGGCACCATAGCGGGCCACCACTACGCCACCTACCACTTCAGCACCATCTTTATCCAGCAGGCCTCTACGGGTGGATGGCCCAAGGTAACTACACCTATGTCTTTAATACGGATGGGAACATTTTCCTGAACGGCCACTACCGCCTTTTCAATGTCTTCTACTTTTTTGATATAGCCCAATCCCCGGACTAGGTACTCTGCCTGGTTGATTTCGATGGTTTTGGCACCTACATCCCGGTTGGATTTAAGTACGGCCTGCATCACTTTATGTAGCGGGATATTGTAAGCCTTCAGAGCATCGGGATTGACGTCAATCTGATACTCCTGTATAAACCCACCAATGGATGCTACCTCCGATACACCTTCTGTGGCGTTCAATCCATATTTCACGTAGAAATCCTGGACGGTGCGTATTTCGTGCAAATCCCAACCACCTGTAGGGTTGCCTTGTTTGTCCCGGCCTTCAATGGTGTACCAGTACACCTGACCAAGGGCTGTTGCATCAGGGCCAAGGGCGGGCTGCACCCCTTCGGGTAACAAATCCCTGGGTAGGGCATTGAGCTTCTCGATAATTCGTGAGCGAGACCAGTAAAACTCTACATCTTCACTAAAAATGATAAAGATGCTGGAGAAGCCAAAAATCGAAGTGCTTCGGATGGATTTTACGCCCGGGATACCTAGTAAATAGGTAGTCAACGGATACGAAATTTGGTCTTCTATGTCTTGTGGCGACCGGCCTTGCCACTGGGTAAAGACAATCTGCTGGTTTTCGCCAATATCAGGAATGGCATCAACCGGTACAGGATCGGAGGGCAATGCACCCACCTGCCAGCCAAATGGTGCCGTTACAATGCCCCAGGCAATGAAGCCAATTAAGATGAGAACGGTAACTAACTTATTCTCAAGGAAGTATTTAATAATTTTATTAAGCATAATATGATTTTGTGAAAATGAACCATCAAAACAGTTATAAAACCCCTGAAACAGAGGTTTGCGCAATAAAGGATATGCCTCTATGCGTATTAAACATTATATTATGCAATCTAAATAAGGAATGACTGGTACAGCACATGAATGTCCTGACTCAGCTTGGGTGGGGAATAATTTAAATATTGTGTATCTGCATCAACAGCAAAAGGATTTATACCCAAATAGGTATAAGCAAATGCCACAAGAAAATCTAATTGGATGGATTTTAGTACAATTTTCGTTGTAGTAGCTTCATCAAATTCCATTGAGGCATACTGATTTTCGCAACAGCCTTTGCCTTGAAATTGATGTCCGGTATGGCTGTTTTCCTTAGTGCAGTCCATTTCCATTTGGTCCATGCCACAATTCAAGTCAGTTTGACCGAAAGTAATTGCCATTTTGGCTACATGCTCACCGCAAAGATGTGTAGCCATAGTTACTCCACTGCTACTGGCTAGCATTATGAATAGGAGAAATATAGAAATGACTTTTTTCATTTGATACTGCTTAACGCAATTCTCTTTTAAATAGTTTGAAAATAACTCTTTTACGTTAATGGAGCAAATATACAATCAATTAATTATACTATTGTTATAGAATTTTCTGAAAAAGTTATAAAATTTTGGATGCCATTAATCATAATTCAAGATAGTTCAAAACAAACATAGAAAGTACAAGCAGCGTAGTAATCCACAAAAAAACCATGCTCGGCATATTTTTATTTGTTCCATTTTTACAATTCTCACAGCTTTGAGTTTTCCTTTTCGGAGGGTAGGTTTTATAGAATGTAAAACCCAGTGACAAAAAAGCGACCGCATACAAATAAGGCCTTAGAGGGTGTAGCCATGAAAACCACGAGAATGCGCCAGATACACCTGCCATGGTAGTGAGCATGGCAGGTCCCCAGCAACAAAAGAATGGAGCAATGGCAGAAACCAGGCTTAGCCTTAACAAGCTATTTTTCTTCATAAAGAATACACTAAGATGTTAAGACTTCAAGAATCTTAATAGTCCAAATACCATTTAACTCATCATCTTCTTCGTCTTTTACCAATCCTTTTAACTGGATATTGCCGGGATTAAGCTTAGATAGTATGTCACTGGGAGTATCATCGCTGACAATGAATGTTTCTTCATTGACCTTAACCTTCCATTCATTACCCTCTTTAAGCAATTCTCCTTGTAATGTAACTTCTGCATTTTTGGCAGAAAACCCATTGTTCTTCACTTCTTTCTGGATTTTTTGTAAGGTCAGTTCATTGTCGGAAGCAAGCTTAAGATAAGCTTTACCATCATTGAGGCTTACTGTTACACTTTCCAGCCCATCCATTTTCTTGAGTCCACGCTCCAGGCCATAGGCACAAGGTGCACAATCCATTCCAAAGACCTCTTGATCTACTTTGATCAACTGAGCCATTACACCGCTCAAACTAAAAATTGTCAACAATGCTATTATTCCTAATCTTTTCATTTTCTTCTGTTTTTTAAAATTTATAACCAATAACTAATGTTCATTGAAAGCCTGTATTCCTCTTTGGACCCTGTGTTATATCCTGATAGAGCGGAAATAATGCTCCAAAGGATATACCCCAAGCTCCATAAAGCCCCAGGAATGAAGGGCCAATCATTACTTTTTTTCCTCTTTGATCAATGGGGATAAGCTGACCTTCACTGGTACTAGTGCCTGGAAACTCTGCTAATGACTCTACAAAAACACGCCAGTCGGGTTTTGGGTAATCCCCCATAAAGATGTTTGGGCGGTAGCCTATCACAAGGCTGGCATAAGGCAGATCTCCCAGCTGCTCATTACCCTCCTCGAAATAATATTGATAACCACCGCCAACCCAGGCATACCAGGTACGTGAAGCATATCCGGTAGAGATTGCTCCATGAATGGAGTTGCTTACATTGATACCACTCCTAGTTTCTTCTGTAGGTGTCGAAACACTTAAAATAGCCGTGGATTCAAAGCGTTTGCCAACCCCAAATGCATTGGAAAAGAAACGGTACCAGACCGATGCTTCTATGTCGCCATTTGCTGGCATGTTGTTGTTACCTCTTGTTCTGGGTGCTTCAGACAATCTGTTGATCATGGTGGGTGTAGTAATATTAATTTGCAGATCTTCCGTCACGCCATACGACCAGATGTACCTAAGCATAAAGGATTGATCATCTTCGGTAGCCAGGCTCATAGCTGCTGCATTAAAGTCAAATCCTCCTTTTGCCAAGGTGGGGGTTTGTAAACCATAAAGGGCCCGTGTCCCTGAGCGCTGACCTTAGAAATGGCTGTAACAGTTAGTAATATTAAAAAGGCTGTTCTTTTCATCGTATTATTTTAAAGTCCTAAAAATTGTTGAATTGGTAGTAGCAGGTAAGCTGAGAATAGTCCGAGAAGGTATAAACCAAAGGATATCCATAGGATAATTTTACTCCACCGGGCGGCTGTATCACATGGTGTCTCATTGCCATATTCGTCTATTTCACAGACCTGGTCTCTTTTGCGGCCATAAAAAAGCCAAAAGTTGAATCCGATCAAAATACCTGCTGCCAGAAAAGTCCATTCCTTATACTTGCTCAACCAGATCAATGCCGGAAAGTCCGAAACCATTCCGGCCACTACCGCTCCCATACCCACCGCTACGAGTAATGACGGAAGGGCACAGCACAGCAAGGTAGATACTGATGTAAACAAGGAAGCTATGCTGACGAAATCCTGTTTTAGTGATTTTAATACCCTCATAAAATTAGGCCGCCATTTTAGCGCAACTTTCTGCGCAGGCTTCACATTTTTCAGCACACTGCTTGCACACCTCACTGTCAAATTTGCCGCATTCTTCTGCACAGGCTTTGCATAGGTCAGCGCAAATGGCACAAACCCTGCTCGCGTAATCGGACTGGGAAGCCAGCATCTGTGTACATGCCGTACACAGCGCGATACAGTCCAGGCAAAGCTGGTGGCACTTTTTCATGTCCGACTCGCCTAAGTGCTGATCCAGACAGATGCGTGCTGCGGTGATACATGCGTTACAATTGTCAATACATTGCTGTAAGTCATTATTTAAAGGTTTCATGATTTGCGTGATTTAAATAAATTCCCTCACCAGCAACGGCAGCAAGGGAAAATAAATCAGGTAAGCCGTGCCTTACCTACTTTTATCCTTGTCCTATGCCCGCTTTGATCAGCTCTTCTTTAGAAATCCCCTGATTTTCACAGCAGGATAAAAGTGAGCCATTCACAGCAATAGCAGGTACTTTATTGATCCCATATTCTTCCAGCTTGCTCAGACAGGTCTTGTCCTCACACTGCTTCACCAAATCATAAATGGTGATCTCGCATTGCTCACAAGCCAAATCTTTCACCATTTGAACTACCGGGTCGCAAACAGGGCAGTTTGCTGTAAATATTTCTACTTGTCTTTTCATCTTTTCCTCCTTTTAAAATGTTCTGTTTTATATGTTTGAGGTTCTCTCCGGATAAGAACAATTCAAAGGTAAGTTCAGGTAGGGGGTGGTAACCAAGAAGAAAAATCAGAAAGTATAGATTTATTTTGTAGTGAAGCAAAAAGTAAGGGGCGGCAGTGTGTTAAGGCATTAAATATATACTGGTTAAGCCAGAAAATTTAACGAAATTAAGGGAATGAAATCTGTTTATTTATGTCAGTATTAAAATCGATTCCATTATTTCTACTTGCAGGCCTTTGTGAAATAGGTGGTGGCTACCTCATCTGGTTATGGTTACGAGAAGAAAAACCCGCATGGTATGGAATCCTGGGTGGATTCATACTCGCTCTTTATGGTGTTGTAGCAACATTTCAAACACAAAATTTTGCCAGAGTTTACGCAACGTATGGTGGAATATTCATTGTTATGTCATTGTTGTGGTCAATGAAATTTGATAATTACTCCCCAGACAAATATGACATAATCGGAGCATTAATTGCATTGTTGGGAGTTTGTATTATCTATTATGCACCAAGAAATTGAAAAAATGTATTATGCTATTGACGAACAATGGAATTATGAGGTTTAGGAATTATTTTTGATCCAATTTATTAAAGCGATCCAGGTGCTTTTTTAGTCGAGCAATTTCTTTCATTTTTTCAGTAAGATCCTCCACTTCAATGGCGGGAAATTGTTGTCGTAGCATCTCTATTTGCTCTTCATTACCACAATTGCCAGGACAAGCACTTGAAGTTTCGGAAATATTAATGGCCAGGGATTTTCGAAATGTTTCGTCCAGTAAAAGGTAGTGTGCTTTATCTAGGCCATTCCTTGCTGCTTTGAATTGTAGGAGAATTTTTTCCGGATCTTTCCCTTCATCCAGCATTTTTATCAAACCGTCCATTTGGCCCTTGATGCTTTGCAATCGTGTTTTTATATCCTTTGTTAGGTCTTTGGGTAGCATAATACTTCTCGTTTTGTTAAAAGTACTTTTCCGACTAGGGTGGTCAACAACATATTTTGTGATTTTCTAATTTAAATTAAACCATTGACCCAATATCCGATCCCATCGATGGATAGGCATAAACCATGTTCCTGATGTCTGCAACTGTTAGTTTACCTCGAATAGCCATTGCAAAAAGGTTGATCATTTCCTCTGCGTGAGGACCAATAATGTGCGCTCCTAAAATGTGCCCCTCATTGTCGGAAATTACTTTATAAGCGTAAGTTGATTCATTGATTCGTTTGGCATTGTACCAGTTTGATGCTGAGCCATCTTTTACCCGATATTCTTTACCTGCTTCTTTTGCCTGCTTTTCCGTCATCCCTACAGATGCCAAAGTTGGTAAGGTGAACACTGCGCTGGGCATTTCGATGTAGTCTGGTGTTTTGGAATTACCGCGAATAATATTGGCAGCCACAGCATGCCCTTCCATAACAGCAACGGGTGTGAGGTTTAGACCATGGCTGTCCGCTGCATCTCCCGCAGCGTATACTGATGGATTGGTTTTGCTTTGCAAGTATTCGTTTACCTGTATTCCTTTTTTGCTGTAAGAAACATTGGCCTTTTCAAGGTTCATGCCATCCAATTCAGGCACTCTGCCGGCAGCATTAACTACTAAGTCCGTTTGAATAGTTTTTTCACCATTTTTTGATGCTGCCTTTACGGTAAGCCCGTTATCAGTTTTTTCAACTGCAACCACATCCGACTCAAGGTGAAGTTCAATCCCCAATTCTTCAGTGGCATTTACCAAATGCTTCACTATATCGGTTTCAAAGTTTTCCAAGGGCGTTTTGCCTCTGTGAATTATGGTTACTTTACTTCCTGCTCTGGCAGCCAGATGAGCAAACTCCATCGCTATATATCCACCTCCTATAAAAGTAATTTCCTTAGGAAGCTCTTCCAGGTTTAGAAAATCTGTGCTGTCTATGGGTAAGCCACCTCCAGGTATATTCAGGATTACAGGTCGTGCACCTGTAGCAATTACAATTTTATCTGCTTCCAATAGGTTGTCTCCAATGCGGACAGTGTCTTCCGATTCAAAGCTGGCTGCTCCGTGATACATGTCTACACCCGCTTTTTCATAACCTTTCTCTACACCTTTCGGCATTTTGGCAACAAAGTCGTTTTTGTAAGCCATCAAGTCTTGCCAGTTAATAGAGCTATCTCCTTGAATACCGATCCCCTTCATTTTATTGGCCCGGTCAATGATTTCTGCAGCTCCAACCAATATTTTCTTGGGATCACAACCTCGTAATGCGCATGTACCACCGTAAGGTCTGGAGTCTGTAACAGCAGTCTTCAATCCTTTCTTAGCACACTTATTGGCTATGGTCATCCCTGACATTCCCGATCCGATGACAATTACATCATATTTCATGAACAACAGCTACTTTTTCCACCTTCCTGAATAGGAGGACATGCGACAGTTCCATAACTGCAATACACACAGCAATCCCCGTCTTTTGGCTTTAAGACTTGTTTGCAGCTTTCACACTCATAGAAGTACTGACATGCATCTGTTGGCATTGTTTCTTCTTTTTGATGTCCACAATTAGGACAGGTAATAGTGGATTGTAAAACGATTTCTTTTTCCATTATTCGTTGTTGTTAGGTTTTAGTACTACAGCTTTATAGCTGGTCTTTTCTTCAATAGCTGCTATAAGCTTCTCGGGTTGAGTTTGTTCGGGGTCATAATCCACTACAGCTATATCCCCGGGATATTCCACCGAATTGTCGACAACCCCTTTTGTTTCTTTCAAGACTTTATACAGATGACTTGCACAGCCCGCACAAGTGAGACCGGTGACTTTCAGCTTAACAGTCTCACTTTTTTGAGTAGTCTCTGCTGTTTTTTGAGATTCGGCAGTTTGCGCCATTCCATGTCCTGCGAGCAGGAAGACGAATGTTAGACTTAGAATGATGGTTTTCATGTTCTTATTTATTTGAATCAATGATTTTTTTATCTGTCACTTTATAGCCCGTTGCTTTCTCAACTTTAGATGCTAGTTGATCAACGGATACTTTTGATTGGTCAAATTTGACTGTAGCTATGCCACTTTCGTAGGATGAAGAAGCTTCGAGCACACCTTCACTGCTATTAAGCGCAGCATTCACACTATGCTCGCATCCTGTGCAGGTCATGCCTTTGATACTTAGCTCTGCATTTAGAATGTCACTTTCTTTCACCACGATAACTTTATCCCCTTTGCTGTTGTCAGGGAAAAAAATGCCGGAATAGGATGGGAAAGCAAGCATCAATACCGCAAAGACGGTAACAATTCCCAAAAACTTCTTAGACTGCCAAAAGGAGGGACGCTCATCCTCGTCACAGGCACAGTCGATTTCTTCCTGGGTCCTGGGTCGTAATTTCTGATACCAGGCAAACCCTAATACCAAAATGGTAAGGCCTATTAAATAGGGTCTGAAAGGATCCATCCATGAAAAGGACGAAGCAATGCCTCCAATCCCTGCCAGCGTGGCAAAAACGGGGGTAATACAACAAAGCGAAGCAGTAAAGGCTACCAACAAACCGGCTCCAACACTTTTGGAGGATGTATTTGTTTGATTTGAATTGCTCATGATACTGGTTCTTTTTTACTATCATTAAATAAACTTTCTAATACAGGTCTGATCACCTGTATATTATCTTCTACCAGTGAGTAGAAAACCGTTTGGCCTACTTTCTCGCTGGTTACAAGGCCTCCTTCTCTCAATTTCTTCAGATGTTGGGAAATGGCAGGCACGGTCATTTCCAAGATGTCACTCAGGTCACAGGGACAAAGTTTGGTTTCCTTGCTAAGCAGATAGAGCATTTTTAAGCGGGCTTCATTGCCCGACAGGCTCAATGCCATTGCTATTGTAGCTATAGATGGTGCTACTTTGTTAATTTCTTCTTTGCACTGTTGGATCTGCTCAACATCAGCAAAAACACGGATACACGATTTACTCATATTTTTTACTATTTAATCAATTGCTTAAATAACGAAGGTAAGAAAATAAAGTTTAAGTAAGTGCTTAAATAAAGTGAATTTCAAAAAAATAACTTTAATGCAACTTCGTATGCCAGTTCAATGCCTTTTGAGAGCGTAAGCCTCTGCCACATTGCAAACATTTGAAATGTCTATCTTGCCCGTTTACAGTGTGGCTTTTAGGTTTGTAAACGGGTTTTCTTCTAGCTGATCGCAGATTTTCTGCCACTTTTCCAACAAATAGCTCGGCATAGTTATAGCAGGTCACCGCCAGTACTCCGGACAAAAATACTTTGGTGAAAGCAGTGATTAATTATGGTTCGAGGAATGAAAAAGGATTGTTGTAGGAGCAGCTGATTACGGATTCCTATTTTGAGCGTTACCTGCTTCATTTACTACTGCCGGATTTTTTTGAAACCATTGCGATCATTGATGGGATGAAACTAGGGGTGGGGTTTGGGTATCCGGTGATAGGGGCTTCTCGTCAGCCAACGAGCCACTGTGTTGATTCTGCTAAATGCTGTTCCTTGGTAACTGAGCCACTCTTTTTCTGTGCCATTCCTTTGAATCCTGCCGTAAGTCTTCTCCCAGACCAGTTTGAGGATTTATCGTTCTTCCGGCTCTGAAAACACTAAATCTAGATAAAGCACTTTTCGGGTATACTCCCAGAACTGCAGGATGAGTGAAAGTAAGAAAATACGCCCCGCCTCTAGCTTTTGTTTCTGTTTTTCGGCATTATAATGTCTAACTTACCTTTTTAAGGTAGCTTTAGCATTTCTTAGAATTTAATGCTTCAAAAGCACCTCAAAAAAATTGGGTTTAAATAGTAATTGGAAAGGATTTTAAATCGTGATTTTATTTAGGGATAAATATTTCGCAAGTATTTATTAGCTTTGAAATGTTAATGTTTGAAAAAATCTTATTATAAGTCTAAATTAGTAACTAATACCTTTGATTCATTTCCTTTAGTTAAGATTTTTTGTTCAAACTTTTTTAAACAAAGTCTAAAAATTATGTTCAAACTTTTTTAAACAAGTGTTCAAACTTTATTGTTGAGCCCTAGGAAATAGAGCTCTGATAGGGCTCTATTTTTTTGTTTATAAGGCAAAATTTTATAAATCTATAATTTTAGCTTTATACTACTCATTTTAGCCGTTAGTCGTTAACAGATTTAAAGGGATATAGAGAATTACTTATTCATTAAATGAAATATATAATTGATTCTAATAAAATAACATTTATAGGTGTTGTACTTCTTTCATCTACAATTCCAATATTGAAAAACTATTTATTCTACACAGGGTGCGCTAATTAAACTTAATGCTAAAAAAACAAGTTGATTTTTATAATTTTGCCTTAATTTAATTTTTTTAATAATGAAAAGGTTTGTTAAAGGTAGATTAAAAAGTGTTAAGTATGTTTTTAAAGGTATGTTTAAGCTTTTATCTTCAGAACATGCAATTATTTCTCAGTGTATTATTGGAACAAGCTTTCTCATATTAGGGCTATATTTTAACATTACGAGAATTGAGTGGATGTTCCTATTTTTTTCAATAGGATTGGTTTTGACTGTAGAAAGTTTAAACACAGCTATCGAACTAACTTGTAACTTTATCCATCCTGCTCATCATAAAAAAATTGGTTTGATAAAAGATATTGCGGCAGGGGCTGTCGGTTTTGCTGCTATTTTTGCTTTAATAAACGCTATATTAATTTTTTACCCGTATATAACTAAGTTTTATATAGAAATTCAGTGTTAAATTATGATGTAAATTCTTAATCTAACCAAGAGGACCCTAATTATCCAGTAAATTCAATTTCTTAAGCATTTTTCAATTGAAGAGTATTTATAAAAACAATAGAACTTTTCTTTGTTGTATTGTAATTGTAAAAAGGGTGAAATCATAAATGATCCTTAAAAATCTGTACTGATATATTAGTCTCTCCTAAAATTCTTAACCACCTCTTTTTTCTTTCGTTTTATGGTAGATTTTAATATTTGATCCAACATCAAACTCAATAAAATACAAAATCCAATAATTGTAGGCACCAAAATATTATCTCCTAAGAAATCTAATGCTAATGCAATACATATGATGGCAATATTAGTGGCAATCATTATTAATGTTGTTCCTGAATGGCTAAAGCCTAATCGCATTAGAATATGATGCAAGTGTGTTTTATCAGGTGAAAAAGGGGATTTCTTTTTCATAGCCCTAGAAATAAACACCCTTAATGTATCGAAAAGAGGTATTATGATAACTGAAATTCCTACAGCCACTGAAGAATTAAGCTTAAATGGGGTTTCTACAGGCAAATAGTGGTTGTAATCAATAAACTTAATGGTGACCACAGCCAAAGCAAAGCCAATTAATAATGCTCCAGTATCTCCCATAAAAATACGGGATGGCTCCCAGTTGAAATTCAAGAAAGCAATTAAAGCGCCAATAAAGGCAAAGCAAACCATAGAATAATAAGTTTGCCCAACTAAAAAGAAGTATATTCCAAAAAAGAAAAAAGCAATAATCCCAATACTGCTAGCAAGGCCATCCAAACCATCTATCAAGTTATAAGAATTGGTTACCACTATTAAAGTAAATAAGGATGAAAAGAAGCTTATTAGATATGGAAGCTCTTCAATCGTAAATATCCCGTATAGTGAATTTAATTTTATATCCATTAAAAATATCACCATACAAGACGATAATAATTGAGCTGCTAATTTAACTGTTGGCCTAACAGGCACAAGATCATCCCTTAGACCCACTACAAACATAATCCCCATTGCCCCATATAAGAACTTAAAACGTTGTAAACCTGGAAGTGGCATCCATATTAAAAGAGCTATGATCATACCCATAAAAATAGCTATGCCTCCCATAGAGGGGGTATCACCTGTGTGTATCTTCCTCCCCCCGGCTTATCCATAATATTCCGCTTTTTAAAAAAGCCAATAACCAATGGTGTAACCAAAAAGGTTAGAATAAATGAAGTAATTAAACTAGCTAGGGTTTGAGGCATCACAAAGATTGTCTAAGCAAAAATACATAAAATTAATTAAGGTCCTTCAAATAGAAGTTTTTTATAATTGATAACCGCAATCAAGTGGAAGATTATTTTAAACAACTTAGTGAATTACTTTATAAATATAACCTCTTACATTTTGAGGAGCTAACCTTACAATAGAACGTAATAGTAGATTTCGGTTATACTCATAAGCTGACAAAAACCCCATATTTTTTAAATATTTCAGATAGTATTTTTCTATTTTTTGATAAGATGGTCACTCCTCTTCTACTTAGCAAAGATTTACCCGTTCTAGCTTTTACAAGGACTTCAGGTATATTGGCAAATATAAGGCCTTTGTGCAATAGGGTAGCCCACAGTACATAATCTTCAATATTTGTTTTTGGATCTATTGATGGATAACCGCCATGCACTAAAACTTTACTTTTCCGAAATACAGCAGTCATATGATTAATAGGGCATCGCAGTTTTGCGAATTTATAAATCTGGTGATGGTTCAATGGGACTTTTCGAAAACCTATTTCTTTTTCCATTTTTTCATCGAACTCCATTATCCAACTCCCCAAAACATCAACAGAGGGATTATCATTAATGAATTTCAATTGCTTTTCAAATCTATCTTTTAATGCAACATCATCAGTATCCATTCTTGCAATCCAATCATATTTACATATCGTTAAACCTGCATTTAGGGCTGTTGCTAAACCAACGTTTTTTTCAAGAGGTAAAATATCAAGAATATTACTCTTTTTCCTTTTCCATTTGGATAATATATCTTCTAAATCAGCTGTCAGTTTACCATCTTTGACTACAACAACCTGATCAGCAGGAGTACTTTGATTAAAAACACTTTCTAATGCCTCATCTAGAAAAGAAGGTGTTTCTCCTCTATAGAGTGATATGAGAACAGAAAATTTAATTGGGTGGTTGTTACTATTCATATTTATCAACTAAAAAATTATCATCAAAGAAAACGAAGAGGGATTGAAAAAGGCTAAATGCAACAATCCCCTTATTTACTCCTAAAATCACTTCAGTCAGAAATGCTACGCAAAAAATTATTAAAAAAGATAAATATAACATTTTATTATTTTTTAATCTTATTAGAGGATACACAATACTTCCTAGAAATAAAGACAACCCAATAAATCCAAAACCAATTAAATATTCTAAGTATTGATTATGTGTATTGTAACCCTGCCTATAACCGTATATGAAACCATTTTCCAAATACTTTTCCATCAGTACACTATGAGCATCTCCAATCCCGAAACCAATTAAAGGCTTTTCTGAAATAACATCAATTGCTGACTGCCATTCAGCTATTCTAACAGATAGACCATTCCATTGTCGATGATTTTCTGCTTTTATATCAAAACTAGCTTCTAAATTACGAAATCTATTTCCAATTTCATCGATGTTTGCAAACATAATAAAAAAGAGTACGGCTATAAAAGATAATATTAAAAACTTAATTTGATACTTTTTGCTTGAAGCAAATAGTAAATAGAGGCTCACCAAAATTGCTGAAAGAACAATAATTCTGGACATTAGCAAAACAATGCCCAAAAATAAGAAAATATAAACAGTGTAATCCCAAAGAGTATTTCTAGAAATAGTATTATAGCGAAAAATGATTGCTATTAAAAACAACAAGCTTAGATAGGTGGGATGAAAATTTGCATAAGAAGCTAATTCTGTATAAAGGAAGTGCCATTGCTTATATTCATAAATACTAAATAACGTGTAAAAACTCTCCTCGCGAATAGAGCGTAAGCTTGCACATATTAACATAAAAAGCAATGTAAATCCTGAAGTAATAAAATATGCTTTAGCAATTATTCTAAAATGCTTTTTTTCAAAAAATGGAGAAGCACTGCCAATTATTAAAGGGAATACCAAGAGACTAAGCTTTTTCTCTATCGAATAAAGTGCAGTTCCCATATCTTCTGAATAACTTAAGCTCAAAAGGTGGATCAAAAATGGAATTGATAAAATACCAATCACTTTAAAATTGGATAAAGACAAAGTATTTGAAGCTATTGCAATAATCCATAGGGTAGAAAGTAATATTGTAAGTATATTACTTACAATAAATGGTAAATAAATTGTGCATGGCAAAAAATAGATTATAATTAAAATAACATTAATTAAGTTACTTCGCCAGCTTTGTCTGTTTTTCAAGTTCATAAACAATGCATAATGAAACAAATACGTATGGTACAGCATGTGTAAAAGCTGAAAGAGTTGCAATGAAAAAAGGCATTGCTATATAAAATGATTTTATTCCAGTTTTATGGACAAAAGTAATCCATATTAAAGCGGATAATATAAATCCAATTAAACCAGTTTCCAAAAACATTGTTAATAGATAGTTATGTGCACCAATATTAAGATACTCCTCTGAATTACCTAATCCATGTCCAAAAATCCAAGTCGAAAGTGGCATTACCTTTGCATAATCATAAGCTCTAAAGAATATCTCAAATTTTGAGAGAAAACTAGAGTCATTAGCATAAAATGCAATAAACAAACTAGAAGCAATAGTAAAAAGAATGCCGAAAATTAAAACATTTGTTACAGTAATTTTTTTTACATATTTAATAAATATGAAGCTAATAATTGCAGCTAACCATGCCGCTCTAGAAAAAGTACTTACAAGTAATATTATACAAAGTAAATTTAACCACTTTCTCTTCACACCTGTTACCTTTGATAGGTATAGGTTTAGAAATAATACCGACAAAATAAGTAAACCTAGAAAATTAGTATCTAAAAACATAATACTATTTAACTTGTAGGAATAAATCCAATTAATACCTTCGTGGGTAATATCCCCGCGGGTGGGGTGAATAACCGGTACGGGAAATATTAACCTATAAATCAAATCAATCGTTAATATGATTAAACTAGCTATGATGAAGTAATTGGCTAATTTAATAACATCATAAAATTTAAGTCTATTTAAAACCATCACCCCAAATATAATGTAGCAAATAGATAACGTATAGCCTACAAAAGAACTTAAATTTGGATTCAAAAATGATTGACTTGTAGATAAATACACCAAAAGAATTAGTGGAATGATTGTAATATGATCTATTTTGACAGAATGAAATTTTATTATTGTAGTAATAAATAGAAGTAATGCCCCTAGCAAAAAAAAGATATATATAGGACTAAAGGGTAACTTTGTAATATAAAAACCACTAAATACTATAAGTAAGCAGCCAACAAATTTGTAAGCATTACCAGTCATAATATCTCCTGATAAATGTTAAAGTACCTCTTAGACATAGCTTCAGCGCTGAACTTTACGTGAGCTTTGTTGTAAGCCAAATTTTTGTCAATTTCTGGAGCTTTTTTAATGGCCTTTAAAAGCGACTCTACATTGTCTAACTCAAAAAAACTCACTTCCCTATTATTAAATAATTCTTTGAACAGTGGGGTATCTGAGCAAACAATCACTTTATTATGCTGAATAGCCTCCAACATTACAAGAGGCAAGCCCTCGGAGTATGAAACCATACCATAAGCATCCAAAAATTGAAAGAAATCTTCAACATTCTCTCTATAGCCTAAGAATAATATTTGTCTTTGTATAAACAATCTTTCTGTTTGTTTTTTCAAGGCTTCTAATTCAGGTCCTTGTCCAATTATTAAAACTCCTAAATTTTTATCTAAGGCAGCCGCATCAAGTAACTGATGTACACCCTTTCTTTTAGTTAACCCTGCGAAGACACCTATAACAATCCTATCCTTTTTGAGATCTCTAATTTTTTCGAAATCAGTATTACTGAGCTCTTCTAATCTTGCTTTTTTTTTAACTCGTCCATTATATGCAAAGGTTAGTTTCTCTCCAGGTAGCCATTTAGAATAATAATTTACCATATGCTCTGAAAGACCGACTATCCTGTCATGCTTTGACAATACTAATAACCATAGCCTTGAAAAAAAAAATGATATTAATTTATTGTAAGTGAACGAGAGGTCTTCCTTCATATAGTTATGCAAAGTCGTTACGCATTTACATTTGATTCCCCTTTTATGAAGAAAGACGTAAGCATCAGGTCTCAAGGAATGAGTATGTATTATATCAAAGTCAGACCAATCCCTCTTTTTCAAAAAAGAGATTTTTTCTGAATCGCAAGAGAATTTAATTTCATGTATGTCGTCAAAATAAAACACTTTTAAGTATTCTACTTTATCTTTTAAATGAATAACTAAATCTCTTGCAACTACCACAGGACCTTTATTTGCCAGTGAAGGCACAATGATTGCTACTCTCATTCTAATTTCTCAATTTTATCCATTACAAAATTAAATCTTTTTTCCCATGTATTTTCTTTTGCAAAAGAATTCAAATTCTTTTCAAAAGTTAATTTATACTGAGATAGTTCCCTTATTTGTGTAACCATTTCCTCAGCTGAATAATAAATTTTTAAAAACGGCTTTTCATATTGTAATATATCTGGCAAAGCCGAGCTAATGATTGGCACTCCACAAGCAGCATACTCAAATAATTTTGTAGGGAAAACGCCCGAGGTAAATGGGGTCAGTTCATAGGGAATAAGACCTACATCAAACAAGTGATAATAATTTACAAGCTCTCTTTTGTCCTTTCTTCCTACAAACAGAACGTTTTTATAATGCTTTAGTTCATTTGCCTTTTTGTCAACTACATTTCCAACAAACATAAAAATAAAATCCGGCAAAGCTTCAATCACGTTACTTAAAACTTTATAGTTTATAGAATCATGTAGAGCACCACAGTAGCCAACTACTTTTTTACCGTCTTTCTTTAAATTATTTAAATGAGCAATATGTTGAGGTTTTTTAAACATCTCAATTCCTACTCCTTGAGGTACATAATAGATTTGATTATTTAAATCCTTATAATCTAAAAAAGTATTATAGTTATCTACAAAAACAATGTTTGCTCTTTTTACAGCAAATCTTTCAGTTTCTTTAGCTTTCCCACTGATGGAGTTCATTACTTGTCTACGAGCTGCTAAATCTATAATAGTGAAAGAGTTTTCGGATATCAGTTTTACAGTAAATCCATTAACGTACGTAAACCAATAGATTATCTTATCCTTTTGTTGAACCCCTAATTTTTGCTTTATGATTAAAAAATTAATGAAATTAATAGGTTTTATAAAATGGAATGGGATATAATTTAATTGAGTGAAAATCATATTAGATAGTTTAGGGTTTTTACTATCATTTATAGTGGATCGTTCTTTAAGTTTTACAGATATTTTATTTAATATACTCCTTATACCATGATTTATTAATCCTAAAGGCTGCATGATTAGAACATTATTTTTCACAGATGAGCTTAATCTGTATATTAGTTCATGTTGCCGTTCCCAATTGTGTGACCAATAGACGGATGGAAAAAAAATTATTTTATCATATTTTCTTAAATCCATTGACCTTATTTTAAAAAAAAAAATGATGATTTAATATTTTATAATTTGAAATGGCTTTAAAAATGGCAAATGAAAAAATTCCTTTATTGAAATAAATGGTTTTGCTTGAAAAGATTTAATAAAAATCTTGATCCACATTCTAATTAAGATGTAATTAAATATTTCCTCTAAAAATATTTTCTTTTTTATATTTTGCTCATGCAATTTTCTTAGCCATATTCTTCCTTCTATGAAAGTTTTGCGTGAAATAGGAAATGTACTATTTGCTATTTCATAATGAAGTTCAATTTCCCTTTCAGTTGCTTCAATTCCTAACCATTTTAACTGTTCTTTGTAATTATTTTTTATGCCATTAATTTGAACATCTCTACTTGTATGGGATATGCTGCTAGAATGAATTCTATATTTTACTAAAGGTTTTTTCAGTGAAAAAATTTTGTACTCCTTAGCGAGCCGTACCCACAAATCGTAATCTTCAGCTGGAGGAAATTCCTTACGATATCCAAATTCTTGCATTATTCGTCTGTCACACATTATCGATGATTGAATAATGTAGTTATTAAATAACATAATAGATGAATATGCTTCTGAAGGAGCATTTTGAATGTATAATTCCCCAGTTTCAAAACCATTTTCATCAATAATAATAGAACTGCTCCCTACTAATACTGTATCTGGGTTATTTTCTAGAAAATTTATTTGATATTCAAATCTGTCTTGAATTGCAATATCATCAGAGTCTAACATTGCAATATATTTACCAACGGATAAGGAAAGTCCTTTATTTCTCGTAAAAAATAACCCTCTGTTTTTTTCATTAGAATAATATCGAATTCTTTTGTCTTCGAATAGCCTTATAATTGATTCTGTTTCATCTGTAGATCCATCATTAATTATAATTAGTTCAAAATTATCAAAAGTCTGATTTAAAACACTTTCTATTGAATCTTTTATATACGTCCCAGCGTTAAAGGCCGGCATAACAATTGATAATATTGGACTAGAAGCCTCCATATTACTTTTTAAATTTTTTTATCGAAAAATAGATTTTTGATAAAACTCTCCAAACCATTTTAGGGTTCACTTTTTTTCCTTTAAAGGTAGCTTTATTTATTCCAGTTTGATGTGTGTGTAAAAATTTTGTTCCGAATTCTCTTATCCAGTTACCTACTTTTATTGCATTAATTCTGGGTTTTGGTGTTAAATCTTTTTCAATTAACTCAATGACTTCATTATGAGTATTTGGAATATAACTGCACTCTAGATTTTCGTAAATAGCTCTACCAATAACTATGGTTGGCTTATTCCAAAAAGTTGCTTCCAAACCAATAGTTGAGTTGAAAACGATAACTTTGGAGCATATATCTATTAAAGAATAACTATCAATATTATCCTCAGCAGGGATTATATATAAATGAGGGTGTTTGAGCTTTAATCTATTTATATTTTCAGTTTGAGAATTTACCAAATTTGAAAGGTTGGGATGAACTCTTAAAAATAATTGATATTTATCTTTGCCTTTTAATGAGGTTGCAATTTTATCAATAGCATCATATTCAGATTCATAAAGTGTTTCAAGCCAACCATCCACAGATTCAAATTCGTCTCTTGAAGAATTGAATATACAAATCAACTTTTTATTTGGGTCATAATCTTCTGGTAAAGCTCCTTTTGTTTGGTTCTGAGAATGAACAAACCATGATTGCATCACTTTATCACGTCTTTCTTGGAAAAAAAGCTCACCTTTTAGTTTAGCTTCAGAAGGGTCTTGTTGCCATAATTCTTTAATTTCTTTTTCTGCTTGATCTCTAGAATGTGGGGTTTCATTCTTTCTAGCCATATAAGTATTAAAATTACCTCCTCTTTCATGAATTAGAAAATCAATATGTTTACTCTTGCAATATTCTAATATTGGGTGATATGAAGTAAAGCGGCCATTGAATAGGATAACTAAATCTGGGTTGATATTTGATATAATTTTTTGACTTTCTTGTAATATGTGTTTTGAATTATTCAGTTCTCTGTTTAATTCTTCTTTTCTCTTATCTAAGTCTATTTTGGGTTCTCGATATCTTGATATAATAGTTGAAGCAACTCCTTTCCCAATATTTATATTTCCTATGGTAAGATCTTTCAGTTCTTGTATAGAATTAAAATGAAAGCTTGAATACTCCTTATCATCCATAGGATTAATTGAAATTATATTTGGTTGTTTTCCACCTATTAATTTTAAACCTGCAACTCTTTTTGAAATGCAGATTTTACATAAAAGTTTCTTATGACTTGGATTAAAAAGGCAAGTAGTTAAGCTTTCTTCACAAAATGCTACATAAAGATCATCACCTTTGTCTGAATAAGTTTGAATTAATTCTAATTCAGTTTCAAAATGAGGTGTTTCAGGATTTATTGAAAATAATAATACTTTCATTTCTATTTTTAAAATATTTTGAGTCGATTTTTTAAAGCGTTAATAATAGCTTTGTTAAGGCCAAATAGCTTTGGAAAAAAGAATACGAAAATTGCACAAGAAGTAGAATAAACAAAGCCTTTCAAAAAGAAGTCTATATAAATCGAATTAAAAGCAGTGTAGTCAATAGATTTAATTAAAATTGAAATTCCGAAAAATGCAATAATTATTATTGCGATTTTTAGTATAAACTTTAATAGTCCAAAATTAAGGTATCGTGCATTAAGAAACAAAATTATTATTACCCCAAGCGCCTCTAAAAACACTTGTTTTATTGCTAATCCTGTTGCACCAAGGCCTAGACCGAAATTTTGATTTACAAGTAATATTAAGGTTATAATATGAATTGGCCCTAACATTAGTAATAGATTTCTAAATATTTTTGTTCTGCTAGTTGTATATATTATGGCACCACTCATGTTAGAAAAAGTTGAAACCAAAGGATAAATAAACATAATTTTAACAGTTAATTCGGCATTTAAATATTCTGTGTCAGCAAATATCAAAATTAAATCGCGACTAAAGATCGAACAGAAACAACAAATGAATGCAACAAAACTAAATATTGGTGGAGTATAAGTTAAAAATACATTTTTCATTTCAACCTTACTATCACTTTTGATTGAGAGCTCTTTCGTGTACAAGGGGATGAGTGAAGTTAGAAAAATTAGAATTATATTCGATAATAAGAAAGCGAAACCATAATATCCTTGCTGAATACTTCCTCCTTCTTTTTGCAAAAACCATCGATCAAAAATTGCAATTATTGTTCCGAAAAATAAATAGACAAATAGGGGACTTATGTAATTGAGTTGTTTTCTTAAAAAGTAAGTGAACTTGAATTTTGAAAATTTTAGAATACTTCGAAAATTAGGTTTTAAGCTGATATATGCTGCAATCATTGAAACCAAAACAACCAAAATTGAATAAAAGAAGTATGTATATAGGGTTAATTTATCAGAAAAGTAGAGGATTAATAAAAATACCAAACCAGATATTCGTCCTATCACCTTGAAAATTTCAACTTTTTTAGTTTCTCCAGTAGCGTCAAGTAGTTTCGTTAAAATGTCTTGGAACCAAAAAGATAATACATAAAGAAGACCTACGAGTATTATCTTCAAAGAAATATCATGAAAAATGAAATGACCTAAAGAAGTGATTTTTAGAATAATGACAATCAAAATAAAACTTAAGCTAATAGTAAAAGCATATAATAAGTAGAAGCTTAAAAGAACTAAGTTTTTGGTATTTTGAGAGTATTTTATGTAAAAGTAGGTAGATGATCTTAAGTCGAACAGTACAAATATTTTAGTTAGTATATCTGTTATGTAGCTGAATATCCCATAATTCGCTGCTCCTAAAGTCTTGGGTACTATAGCAGTAGTAATAAAGCCTACAACAACTGTAAATAGGTTAGATATTAATTTGAAGCTATAGTTAACTAGGAATGTTTTTTGTTCATTCCTCATTATTATCAGTAATTAGTACTTTAAATCTTCCTATACCTGTTATGTAATCTTCATTACTTGAGATTGGTGTATCATGATTTTTCTGACTTCCTGAATAGTAGAGATAATATGTTGAATCATTCCCTGCATTAATTAAAGATGGAGAGGCATATATTGTTTTATTATCCCAGGAGTTATCTGTTGTTTGCCAATCGACATCTTCATTGTATTTATAAAACGCATCACCATCTCTGCTGTAAGTCAATCCCAAATATATTTCTTCTTTCGGTTTATTAAAAATTGAATTCAGGCATAAAGTTAGATTGTCATTTAGGTTAATAGCCCCACTCGTATAAATATCTTCTTCAAAATTATTTCGATATGCTAGTTCTGATTTATCGAAAAGTAAGGGTAAAGTGCTTTTTGATCGAGAAATCCCTACTGCTCTTTCGCCAATAGATACTTCCCCAATCCATTCTCTTACAAATAATTTTTTTTTCTTTTTAAAATCCAGTAGAACATTTTGAGTATCTGAATAGCCATTAAATATCTTTATAAAATCGCTCCAATTGACGCCATCTTCTGAAGTTGCCATTGCAATAGAATACTCCGGATCTTCATTTTTCCTTCGTCTTTGATTTACAATTAAATGATATCGTCCGTTTTCTTTAAAAACAAATGGGCCATGAATTCCATTCATATCTGTACCCGAAAAAATTATATTATTATCTTTATTTCCATTGTAATCAACCAATCCTAAATTTGGTTTAACCCAGTCAATTCCATTCTCTGATGTTGCATAGCATAAATAAGAATTATAATCATCATTTGAGTTAGTAGGAAAACTTTCATACCACATTTCCCATTTAGTAGCTTGGGTTTTAAGAACAGTGCAGTATCCAATTAATCCATTTTCCCAAGGATTTGAGGCAATTAAAAGTGGTTCTGCTGATTTATCTGCTACAATAAACTTAATAGGGGGCTTTTCTTCTGCATTTAATATTAAATCAGCTAGGTCAGTTTCACAGCCACTTAATGAAATTAGAAATAAAATCATTGTGAGTCTAAGTTGTATGTGTATTGTTTTATTTATAGTTCCCCACATGGAATTTCTGTTTAAAAATTGATCTTCTATTAGTGTAAAACTTTAAGCTAAATTTATAATATCGATTTGATTACTATTAATTGGTTCAATTTCTTTTGGAATGTAAATATAATACAAACTTTAATATTTTACCTCACACATATTTAGGCATCTCCAGACTCAAACTATCAAATTCCTATATTTAATAATCTATAGGCTTCACTAATGCTTGAAGCCCTGAATCCAATGAATATTTAGGATTAAAATTTAGTAGTTTTTTGACATTATTGATGTCTGCCAAACTTCTTTTGATGTCGCCCTCTCTTTCTTGCACGGATATAGGTTTACCCTCATAAGCCAAAATATCTGCCAACTTCTTAAAAAGATGGTTAATTGAAGATGGAATCCCAGTTCCCAAATTAAATACTTGGCATTTGAGATCACTCTCAGCAGCTTGGATCAAACCCTCTACTACATCTGAAACATAGATAAAATCCCTTATTTGCTCACCGTCTCCATATATTTGAATTGGAAGATTGTGAATCATCTTATCCATAAATATAGAAATCACTCCAGAATAAGGTGAATCACTACGTTGCCTTGGTCCGAAAACATTGAAAAACCTTAATCCTACTGATCCTACGTTATAAAACCTATAATAATGCTGAGCAAAATCTTCATTTAATAATTTGCTATGTCCATATGGAGATGTGGGCACCTGATCTACAATTTCACCTATTGGAACTTTATCTACATTACCGTAAACTGCTGAGGAAGATGCATAAATTACTTTCCGTACTTTTTTGTTTTTAGCGAAATCAAGTACTTTTGCGAATCCCAAAGTATTTATGTTATAGGTTTCCAAAGGGTATTTCATTGACTGGGGTACGCTTACGACTGCAGCTAGATTAAAAATGTAATCGATATCATAAGGTAAGTTTTCCCAAAATGAATCATTGCTAATATCATCCTTTATGAAGATAACATTCTGATTATCAAATTCAGGTAGGTTTTGCTCAAAACCAGTAGCTAGATTATCGACAATTATAATTTTATTACATTCGATTTGAATTAATTTATCAACAAGATGGCTTCCAATGAAACCAGCACCGCCCGTTACAAGTATATTAGTTCCTTTTAGATTATTTTCTTTCATGTTCTAAATTTATTTTTACAAGTTTCCCACCTCATTTAAGGGGGGCTTTAATAGTTAATAGAAGTTTATTCATTTAATCTATTACGCTTAATAGTGTATCATTTTTAATTTAAAGGATCCATTCTATCTCCTTTATTAAAGCTTTTTTTAGCAGTATTTCCTATAATCTCATTGTAATGCTTAGGATGCAATCCAAAACCTGGACGAATACTTTTTACATTTTCATGCGTAAACTTCTCACCCTTTTTAATATCTTTTACCACATACAAAGAGCGAGAGAATACCTTTCCCTTTTTTTGTTTTTCAGTTAGTGAATAATTTACTTTTCCAATGGCTTTTTCAGCTTCTCTAACTGCTGTCACCATCTCTGTAAATTCCTTTTCATCCAGAGAAAAAGAAGCATCGGCCTCTCCAACTGAATGATTTAAGATAAAATGCTTTTCTATAATCTTTGCTCCAAAGCAGGTCGCTACAATTGGGACTGTACTCCCCATCGTATGATCTGAAAGTCCTGAAATAACATTATATCGTTCTGCCAAATCTTTTACCATTACCATGTTTGCCTCCTCTATTGGAGCAGGATAACTAGAGGTACATTTAAGCAAGGCAATGTCATTATTCCCCATTCTTTTGCAAGCGTCCAAAGCTAGTTCAATATCTTCCTTTTCCGCTATACCAGTTGAAAGGATGACGGGCTTACCTTTTGAAGCAACATATTCTATCAATGGAATATCTGTTATTTCAAATGAAGCAATTTTATAGGCAGGGGCATTAAGATTTTCCAGAAAATCAACTGCGGTTTTGTCAAAAGGAGATGAAAAGCAAACCAGCCCTTCCTCAGCCGCAGCTTTAAATAATGCTTCATGCCATTCCCAGGGAGTGTAAGCTTCCTGATACAATTTATAAAGATTTTTACCATCCCAAACAGTGCCTTTGATTTTAAAATCATCCTTTTCGCAATCTATAGTCATTGTGTCGGCAGTATAAGTCTGTAGCTTAATTGCATCAGCTCCCGTCCTTTTAGCAGCTTTTATTGTTTCAATTGCAGTTTCTAGACTCCCATTATGGTTAGCTGATAATTCAGCTATTATAAATACGGGAGACTCTTTAGTTATATTGAAATTATCTATTTTCATTATTCTATCATTCTAATTATTTGAAATGCTTCAGCATATGGTTTTCCAATTGCTACTCCCCACCTTTGTGCCTGTATTTTGAGTGCTTCAGGTGATCTGGGATGTGGATATTTTCTTTTCTCAAATTCATAACTCTCCATCCCCTTTATTTTAGCATCTAAATTTGATTCCTTTACACCTATAAAAAAATTAGGTATAAAATGCCTCGGGTCAGAAGATGCTCTCCATTCAGTACCCGATGGGGTTTCAAAAGTGATTATACTTTTTACATTTTCTGTTTCCATAGGTCTGCATGCTGTTAAAACTGCCTCAAAAGTTCTTTGATGGTCAACATTAACATCTCCACCATGATGTGTAAATATAACATCCGGCTCAAATGATGCTTTTTCTTTCTCAATCACTTTAATAATATCCAATAAAGCCACCGTATCGAATCTGTTATCTGGGAAATCATAGATACTTACTGAATCGTATCCAATAGCTGATTGTGCCGCTTTGATATTTTTTCGATGGGTTTCAAGTGCTTCAGCCCATTTTTCAACATCTCTTTGATCAGATCTTGAAGTTATCCCTTCTCCCAATATTACAACATGCGTTTTAACATTAAAATCATCTATGATTCGATTCATTGAGGCTCCCAAGCCTAAAAGCTCATCATCAGGATGAGCAACAACTATCAATATCCGCTTATTTTTTAGTGATTCTAACATCTGCGATTAATTTTTCTCCTGATTTAAGACTAGCTCTTGAAAATTCAAATTTAAAGAACTCTGTTTCCAAATAGGCGTTTGGATAACCTTCAGCATCCAGCATTCTTATATAGTCAAAAACTTCTTCAACTGATTTCAACTGACTAATATCACCATCGCTAGGTTTTCTTCTTTTAAAAACCTCACTTTCTCCTATTTGAGGCACAGGCTTTATATTCTTAGTAATAATTTCTGATATCATTTCACCGATTGTATCAGTAGCTCTAAGAAATATTTCTTCTGCTGTACCTAATAGAGATAAATCTTTTTTTATATATATGTCTCCAGTATCTAAGCCTTCTTCTACTTTTATGGCTGAAATCATGGTGTTTTTATAACCTCTGACTATTAGGTTTTGTAAAGGACTCCCTCCTCTTCCAAAAGGTAAATCCGTCATATGGAATAAAATACATTCAAAATTATCAAAAATAGTATCAGGAATTATATAAGACCAATGAGGGATAAATATTTTATCAGGATTTAATGACCGAATATTTTCATATTGAAACTGATTTTGATCATGTATTAATAACCATTCAATATTGCTATGCTTTTGTTTAAGATTATCTAACAGCTTAACATTCCATTTTTTACTACTCAAGATTATATATCTACTCATAATTTTTCATACTTATATTGAAATACTAATTCATTATTCTGTTTATAAGTATCAATGAGTTTGAACCCACATTTTTCAAAAGTCTTTGCAGAAGCTTTATTATCACTTTTCACTTCAGCGACTAAGGGTGATTCATTAACAGAATCCTTAATAGCATTCACCATTTTGGTACCATAACCCCGTCCTCTATATTCCTTGGATATTGAATAATCGATAAACCATTCAGAATTAATTTTATCTAATCGCATCTGGCCTACTGGAGTGTCTTGTTCATAAAATATAAATATCTTGCAGTTTTTATCTTTTAGTTTTTTTTCAAACCATTTTTTATGTCCTTCCCAGGATATATCGTCACTATTAAAGGAATTTTGTCTTACTTCTTTATCATTTACCCATTCAAACAAAAGTTCAACTTCTTTATTTGTTGCTAATGAATAACTCAACTCCATGTTCTTTTGAAATTTTGAATGAATTAACACATCAATAAATTCATTATTAAATCGTGCATGACCCTTTAAAACCGCTTCTTTTTTAAAGTCTCTCTCTGATAATGCAGTATAAAGTCGTGGCCTTAAATCAAATGCATAAGTATAAATTTTGTGCAAGCCTAATTCTTTAAATGCCACTTCTTCTATTAAAGCTAAATAGGTACTCCAGTGAAATTCAAAATGCTCTTTTTCCAATGAGGTTTCCATCACAAAAGAAATTTCCGCATTTTTATCAGTCCAATTGATATGCACCAATCCGCCATAACCTATGCATTGGCCATCTTTCAGGTAAGAAAAAAGTATCTGTCCTGGTTGTTCTTGGTCAAATAATTTGGCTATTACCTCATTAAAATAGTTGTCCTGCCCTTCTTTGGTAAGTGGCCTATCTTGACGCAGATGATAGATTTGCTCATTACGCCACTGCATGATGGCGTATCGGTCTTCCATTCTGATGGGTGCGATTGCATAGCCATCAGATTCAAATTTTTGTTGTGATAAAACTTTATAAGAGTTCATACTTCAATTCTGCCAATTTCCAATCTACCAGGGTGTCAATATCCTGCACTTCAGTTGCTCCCAAAACAATACAGGATGTTCGATCTCCAAATAACGTCTTATCTTTTTTAAAGCTTTCAACATTAAACCAGTACCATTGCCCTGCATCATGATAAACGGCTTCCAAATCTTGGGATCGTTTATCGAGGTTTTCAGGCCAAACCATTTTGAACTCATCGTTATTAGTTTTTTTAAGCCCTCTCCAAATAGGGTAAGAAAATTCCACTGATGAAAAAACTGTACTGAAATTCCCATCAATCAATTTCTCAAATCCCACTTTTAGCTTATCTGCTTTAATCAAAGGAGCTGTAGGATAGATGCAGCAAGCGTAATCATACTCTTTTCCTTTAACCTTATATTCTTCTAAAACCTCTATCAAAACGACTGAGGTTGTAGCAAAATCATCAGCATTTTCGGTTGAACGCATAAAAGGTACTTTAGCCCCAAATTTTTGAGCAATTTCAGCAATCTCAGGATCATCAGTAGAAACCATTACTTCATCGAATAAATCAGACTTTAAAGCAGTTTCGATAGAATGAGCTATGATAGGTTTTCCCAGAAAATCTTTGATGTTTTTTCTAGGGATTCTTTTACTTCCTCCCCTTGCTGGTATAATGCACAAGTTACTCATTTATAATATTCAGTAATTTTATCGATTACAAATTGTTGTTCTTCATCAGTCAAAGTCGGAAACATAGGCAAACTAATACAATGCCTATAATAAGTCTCTGCTATTGGCCTATCTCCTACTTTCCATCCAAACTGTCTGTAGTAAGGCATTAAGTGAGTAGGGATATAATGAATTTGAGCAAATATTTTATTCGTTCTTAAATGATTGTAGAGACCCAGTCTGTCCTCGACTTCAATAACATATAAATGATAGGCATGACCTTCTACTACACCTGATTGATCTTTGATAAAGTCTTTCCCTTCGAATGCATTGAAATATTTCTTAGCTATATCCCTTCTTCTTTCTAATCCTTCATCAGCTCTTTTTAATTGGCTTAAGCCTAAAGCTGCTTGAAAGTCTGTTAAACGGTAATTATACCCTAACTCCTGCATTTCCATGTACCAGGCAGGATAATCACTTTCACCACCTGCAAATTCAATGGAATTTTCATAAGAACTTTCATCCTTTGTGATGCCGTGGGTCCTAAGCTTTAAAAGCTTTTTATATAAGTCAACATCATTAGTGGTGATCATTCCCCCTTCCCCAGCAGCAATATGCTTGACAGGGTGAAATGAGAAAATCGCCAAATCAGCAAATTCACCATTTCCGCAGTTTTGTTTCTGTCCTTTACTATCTGTAAAGTATCCTCCTGGAGAGTGACAGGAATCCTCAATTATCCATAAGTCAAATTCATCCGCCAACTTTCTAAAAGCTTCCAGATCTACCGCTCTACCGGCAAAATCTACTGGGATAATGCCTTTATAAGTACCTTTAGACGAAGCCTCAAGAAGTTCCCTTACTTTATTAATATCTAATAAATATGTTTCAGGATCAATATCAGCAAAAACTACTTCACCACCACAATACCTTATACAATTGGCAGAGGCAGCAAAAGTAATTGGGGTAGTAATTACTTTATCACCCTCTTTTATATTTAGGGCAAGGCAATTTAAATGCAAAGCTGCTGTGCCATTAGCAACGGCAACTGCATATTTAGATCCTACATATTGAGCGAAAGCATCTTCAAATTCCTTAATTTTAGGACCTTGAGTAAGATAGTCTGATTGCAAGGTTTCCACTACTGCCTGAATATCAGTCTCTGTAATGTATTGCTTTCCGTATGGAATTACTTGTTGGCTCATACTTCAAAAGTAGGGTCTACATGTTCTTTAATAAGAGTACGTAAACTTTCAATAGTTTCCCACTCCTCATTTTCACCAGAGTTATATTGAAAACCTTTTTTTACCTTTTTGGCATTAAACTGTTTAATATAATCCTCTAACTTCCATTTATGAGTTGCTGGTAAAATGGTATAATATTTCCCCAAGTCATAAGTATAATATGAATCAGATGAAGTGATCATTTCTTCATGAACTTTCTCTCCTGGTCTGATTCCCACTTCAGGTTTTTCGCATTCAGGACCAATAGCCTCGGCTACGTCAGTAATTTTATATGATGGTATTTTAGGAACAAATAATTCTCCTCCCCAGGCATGTTCCAATGCATGCATAACCATATCTACACCCCCTTGAAGTGAAATATTAAAACGAGTCATATCTGGGTCTGTTATAGGTAAAACGCCCTCTTTCCTTTTATTTAAGAAAAATGGGATGACAGAACCATTGGAGCCCATTACATTGCCATATCTAACTACAGAGAATTTTATTGGATTATCACCTTTGATATTGTTAGCGGCTATAAATAACTTATCAGAAGTTAATTTAGTAGCACCGTAAAGATTGATAGGTGCGCATGCTTTATCTGTTGATAGAGCTACCACTCGTTCCACTTTTGTGGCAAAACAAGCATCAATCACATTTTGTGCTCCATTCACATTTGTTTTAATGCACTCATCAGGGTTATATTCAGCAATAGGAACATGCTTCATAGCAGCTGCATGTATGACATAATCGATGCCTTGCATAGCCCTTCTTAATCTTTCTCCATCTCTTACATCCCCAATAAAAAACCTTATTTGAGGGTAATCTTTATGTGGGTATTCCTGAGCCATTTGAAATTGTTTTTGCTCATCTCTTGAAAAAATGACAACCCTCTTAACACTTGAGTGGTTTTCGAAGATGTGCTTGGTTAATGCTTTCCCTAATGAACCCGTTCCTCCCGTTATTAAAACTGCTTTGTTTTTAAGTATGCTCATTTTATTATATATTTTTCAAAATCTTTATGCTCTTTTTGGAACAATTTTTCTTTGTCAAGAGATTTAAAGTATTCGTAAGTAATTTTTAAACCTTCTTGCCTGCTGACCTTTGGCTCCCAGCCCAATAGTTCTTTTGCTTTGGTAATATCTGGCTGCCTTTTCTTAGGATCATCTTTTGGAAGATCTTTATATACCACTTTTTGCGTAGTCCCCGTCAATTTAATGATTTCCTCAGCAAATTCCGAGATCGTGATCTCATCAGGGTTCCCTACATTTACTGGATGAGTGTGATCACTCAACAATAGTCTATAAATCCCTTCTACCAAATCATCTACATAGCAAAACGAGCGGGTTTGAGAGCCGTCTCCAAAAATGGTCAAATCTTCTCCTCTTAAAGCTTGCCCAATAAATGCAGGCAACACCCTACCGTCATTCAGCCTCATTCTTGGGCCATAGGTATTGAAAATTCTTACTATTCGTGTTTCCAATTGATGATAAGTATGGTATGCCATCGTAATGGATTCCATAAATCGCTTGGCTTCATCATATACTCCACGAGGACCAATCGGATTAACATTTCCATAGTAATCTTCTGTTTGTGGGTGAACCAATGGATCACCATACACTTCAGACGTTGAGGCCACTAAAATCCTAGCCTTTTTATCTTTTGCAAGTCCCAATAAATTGTGCGTACCATGCGCCCCTACCTTCAAGGTTTGAATCGGTATTTTCAAATAATCAATAGGGCTGGCAGGAGATGCAAAATGTAAAATATATTTTAAATCACCGGAAACGTGCACATACTTGGAGACATCATGATGATAGAATTCGAAATTTTCATTCCCCATCAAATGGGCTATGTTGTCCATTGACCCTGTAATCAGGTTATCCATCCCAATTACATCATAGCCCTCTTTTATAAATCGGTCACACAAATGTGAACCCAAAAATCCTGCTGCCCCTGTAATTAATATTCGTTCTTTAGCCATAGCCATTATCTTCCTATACTAAAATAAGTAAAGCCTAATTCTTTCATATGCTCTACTTCATATAAATTCCTACCGTCCAAAATCAACGGCTCTTTCAGTTCTTTTTTGATTTCATTGAAATCAGGTGTTCTGAAAACTGGCCATTCCGTCATAATCATCAAGGCATCCGCTCCTTTTAATGCTTCACTTGGGTTTTTGGAATAAACAATCTTATCACCCAATTGTCCTTTTACATTCTCCATCGCCTCTGGATCGTAGGCCTGAACCTTTGCCCCTGCTGCTAATAAAGCTTCAATATTATACAATGCCGGTGCTTCCCTGATATCATCCGTATTAGGTTTAAACGCTAATCCCCACATGGCAATGGTCTTGCCTTTTAAGTCATTTTTGAAATAACCGTTCAAATTATCCATCAAGCGGGTTTTTTGGGTGGTGTTCACTTCCATTACCGCATTTAGTATCTTAAAATCATAATTGGCATCCTTAGCCGATTTTGCCAATGCCTGGACATCTTTTGGAAAGCAACTCCCTCCATAGCCAATTCCAGCAAATAAAAACCTCTTACCGATCCTGGTATCGGTTCCGATCCCTTTCCGAACCATATCAACGTTGGCGCCCAATAGTTCGCAAATATTGGCAATCTCGTTCATGAAGGTAATCTTGGTGGCCAAAAATGAGTTGGCTGCATATTTGGTCAACTCAGCTGACTTTTCATCCATAAAGATGACAGGATTGCCTTGCCTTACCAACGGTGCATACAATCTTTCCATGATCTTGGTAGCCCGTTCAGATTGGGTCCCGATCACAACCCTCTCAGGTTTCATGAAATCATCTACGGCCACTCCTTCTCTCAAGAATTCGGGATTGGAAACCACATCGAAATCCACTTTTGCATTGTTTGCAATAGCAGCATGCACTTTGTCTGCCGTCCCTACCGGCACTGTACTTTTATCCACCACGACTGCATAATTCTCCAGAATATGACCCAAATCATCGGCCACTTTCAACACATATTGCAAATCAGCGGCCCCGTCTCCTCCCGGAGGTGTTGGTAATGCCAAGAAAATGACCTCAGCTCCTTTAATTCCCTCTGCAAGATCAGTGGTGAAATCCAGTCTGTTTTGTTTTACATTTCTTTCAAAGATTACTTCAAGGCCAGGCTCGTATATGGTTACTTTTCCTGACTGTAATTTTTTAACTTTTGCTTCATCTATATCCACACAAGTAACCTGATTGCCGGTCTCCGCAAAACATGTCCCCGTTACTAATCCTACATAACCTGTGCCTATTACTGCTATTTTCATTAATTATTATTGTAAATATTATAATCTTTTATTAACCAATCTTCTCTCAAAAAATCCTTTAATGTCATAAGTGACTCCATTTTCATTCAAATGGTTGGATAAATTGAAATCTTTAAATTCTTTGTGTGAAACTGCTAAAACAATAGCATTATAATCGGAGTTTGGGTTATCAATTAAATTAACTCCGTACTCAAGTTTAACCTCTTCTTTATCCGCTTGTGGGTCGTAGGTTTCTACTTCAATACCGTAAGATTGCAGTTCCTTGATCACATCTATTACTTTACTGTTTCTGATGTCAGGACAATTCTCTTTAAAAGTAATCCCCATAACTAATGCTCTTGAGCCCTTAATTACGGATCCTTTTTGAGCCATTAGCTTTACAACAGAACTGGCAACGTGAGCACCCATATTATCATTTATCCTTCTACCCGCTAAGATAACCTGCGGATGATAGCCTAATGCTTCCGCTTTGTGAGTAAGATAATATGGATCAACTCCTATACAATGCCCGCCTACCAGTCCTGGTTTAAACGGTAAGAAATTCCATTTAGTACCTGCTGCTTCCAGTACATCGGCAGTATCAATGCCCATTTTATCAAATATCAAAGCTAGCTCATTCACGAAAGCAATATTCAAATCTCGCTGTGAGTTCTCAATTACTTTTGCTGCCTCAGCTACTTTTATAGTTGCTGCTTTATGAGTTCCTGCCGTAATAATTTCTTTATATAATTGATCTACCTCTTCTGCAATTTCAGGAGTGCTTCCCGAAGTTACTTTTTTAATTGTAGGTAATCTATGCTCTTTATCTCCTGGATTAATTCTTTCGGGTGAATAACCACAAAAGAAATCTTGATTGAATTTCAAACCACTTTCTTTTTCCAAAATAGGGACACAATCATCTTCTGTACAGCCCGGATAAACTGTAGATTCATAAATTACGATATCGCCCTTTTTCAAAGTCTTGCCAACAGTGGCTGAAGCCATCTTTAAAGGAGTTAAATCTGGTTGTTTATATTCATTGATAGGGGTAGGGACTGTTACTATGTAAATCTGAGCTTCTGTTAAATCATTTATATCAGAAGTATAAGATAATTGACTGGCCTCTTTTAATTCATTTGAATCTACTTCTAAAGTTCGGTCGAATCCTTTAGAAAGCTCGTCAATACGCTTTTGATTAATGTCAAAGCCAATTGTGGGTCTTTTCTTTCCGAATTCTGCGGCTAAGGGTAGCCCCACATAGCCCAAACCAATTACTGCTATTTTTTTCATACTATAATCCAAATGAAGTGCAAAATTAGTCATTTTTGATTACTTAGGAAGTGAATGTGCTTTTTATCTTGAATGTATTCGAAAAGTGAAAGTTAGATTGGAAAAGTGAAATGTTAACAGCCAAAGGCTGAAAGGGGTAACCACGGAGTTGCACTGAGTTTTACACTAAGAACGCTGAGGACAGCCGAAGGCTGTTAATTTAACCACAAAAACAAAAGAAAACAAAAGTACAGCCAAAGGCTGTTTAAATAATTCTCGCAAAGGCGCAGAGCCGCCAAGTTTACGCAACGAAATAGTTATTAAGTTAGATCTTTATTAATTATCCTCCCATAACATTTCTAACTTCATTATATTCATATACTAATTAAAATCCTTTGCGGATTCTTTGCGCCCCTGCCTGCCGACAGCCAGGATAGCGTCTTTGCGTGAATAATCATACAGGCTTTGGCTGTCAAAGTCTTTCTTTAGCGAGAACCCAAAAATATTTCCTTATATACTTTTTTGAAATGAAATTTCCTTCTTACCTTTGTGAGCCAAAATGGTGGATGTAGCTCAGTTGGTTAGAGTATCGGTTTGTGGTACCGAGGGTCGTGGGTTCGAGCCCCATCTTCCACCCATTATACAATAGCTCAAGTCTTAAATGGTTTGGGCTATTTTTTTTCTCAAATCTCATTTTCTCAATTCTTTCTTTTAAATAGACAATTGACAAATTCGATTGAAATCGAATCAGTTGACAAAATTTAATCTCGATCTTATATGGAAAGTCCAAGCGAGTCGTTTAAACCAAAGAGAGATTTATATCACTAGAAAAAAATAGGTGTTACCACCATTTCCATTAATACTTAAATCAAAAATCTCATTTGCATTCGATAAATCAAATTAAAATGCAAAGGATAATCCGTGCATTTTCCCCCCATTTGGGGGAAATAAAAAAGGGGGCTTTGATTATTCCCTCTCAATAGCAAAAATTCTAATTGAAGATTCGTATTTTGCGGTTAAATTGAATTTATGCAATTTTACTGTCGCTTAGTCAGCAAACTCTATGGCAAAGAATACTTATAAATCTAATACTTTTAAAAAAGGAGATAAGGAGAAGAAATCCACCAAATTAAATTTCCAATGGAATTTTCTGAAGGACAGAAGATTGCATCTGGCTTTTGGGTTCTTTTTGTTAACCTCCTCCATTTTTTTATTTACTGCTTTTGTCTCCTATTTATTTACAGGAAAAGCTGACATGAGTGTATTGCAGTCTGTTTCTGAAACGGGTGTTAAAGCTTCTGGATCAGAAATGGATAACTGGTTGGGGCTTTTAGGGGCGCAGTCAGCTTATTATTTTATCTTCAAATGGTTTGGACTGGCTGCCTTTCTCATTCCACCTTTTCTATTTTTAGCTGGTTATCGTATAACTTTCAATAAGGCGATTTTCTCCATCAAAAGTGCATTCACTTTTATGGTATTTTTCCTTTTTTGGTTCAGTTTGCTGTTGGGCTTTATGGTGTTTGAATCGGGAAAAATAACTGCTTTCTCCTTTTTATGTGGTGGAATAGGATATGAATTAGCAGTGCTTTTCAATAGCCTTTTTGGATGGGGAACTTATTTAGTTCTAATCCTTTCTTTATTAATATTTATTGTTTTCTATTTTAATGTAACCACTTTACTATTCTTTAATTCTAAATCAGCTAATGAAGATCAAATAGCTGATGGGGATGAAAAAGTAAGTTTTTCTGAAGAAAAGAAGCATGTACATCAAACTGAAACGGAAAAGGCTACCGATGAACTAAAAGATGAATTTGAACAAGAGGAAGAGTCTTTGGATGATGCAAGCACTTGGACTGTAGCGGAACAAAAACCTAAAAAAACACCACCGCAAGAAGAACTGACCATGGAGGTGGAAAACACCTTAGAAAATAAAGTTGTTCAGGAAGAGCCTCCTCAAAAGGAAGAGAAGCCGGAAATGGAAGTAGAGGAATCTGATTTTGATGAGAAATTAGGTAAAAAGGTAGAGAATTATGACCCTACATTGGATTTGTCCTCTTATAAATATCCAACATTAGATCTTTTAGCAGATCATGATTCAGGGAAAGTGAAAGTCACCCAAGAAGAATTAGAAGCTAATAAAGATAAAATTTTGGAGACTTTGACCAACTTTAAAATCAAAATCCAAAGTATTAAAGCCACTATCGGGCCTACGGTAACACTTTACGAGATTGTGCCAGAAGCAGGAGTTAAGATTTCCAAAATCAAAAATCTGGAAGATGATATTGCCTTAAGCTTGGCTGCTCTTGGAATCAGGATTATTGCACCAATCCCAGGGAAAGGAACAATCGGTATTGAGGTTCCAAATAAGAATCGCGAGATGGTGAGCATGAAATCGGTATTGGCTACTGATAAATTCCTAAAAAGCGATAAGGAATTACCCATCATTATGGGTAAAACCATTAGTAATGATGTGTTTATTGCTGATTTGGCTAAAATGCCTCACTTGCTCATGGCAGGAGCCACAGGTCAGGGTAAATCAGTAGGTTTGAACGTAATGCTGGCTTCCTTGATTTACAAAAAACATCCATCTCAGCTTAAGTTTGTCTTGGTTGATCCTAAAAAGGTGGAATTAACCCTTTTCAATAAATTGGAAAGACACTTTTTAGCGATGTTACCTGGCACGGAAGAGCCAATTATTACAGATACCAAAAAGGTGGTGAATACATTGAATTCACTCTGTATCGAGATGGATAACCGCTATGATTTATTGAAAGATGCCGGATGTAGAAATTTGAAAGAATACAACACAAAATTTGTCAACAGGAAATTAAATCCTGAAAAAGGACATAAATTTTTGCCTTACATTGTGTTGGTAATTGATGAGTTGGCGGATTTAATGATGACTGCAGGAAAAGAGGTAGAAACTCCAATAGCTAGATTGGCTCAATTAGCTCGTGCGATTGGTATTCATTTAATTATTGCTACGCAGCGACCTTCAGTTAATGTTATTACTGGTATCATCAAAGCGAATTTCCCCGCTCGTTTATCTTTTAGGGTGACATCCAAAATCGATTCCAGAACAATCTTGGATACAGGTGGATCCGAACAGTTGGTCGGAATGGGAGATATGTTGCTTTCTCAAGGATCCGATTTGATCCGTTTGCAATGTCCTTTTATTGATACCCCTGAAATTGATGAGGTTGTAGAATATATAGGCAATCAAAGAGGTTATGAACGAGCCTATCAGTTACCTGAATTCTCAGGTGATGATGACGATAGTAAAGTAGGAGAGGTGGATTTATCCGAAAGAGATGCTTTATTTGATGAAGCTGCTAAATTAATTGTATTGCATCAACAAGGAAGTACCTCTTTGATTCAAAGAAAATTAAAATTAGGCTATAATAGAGCAGGCAGATTAATTGACCAACTTGAAGCTGCTGGAATAGTGGGCTCATTTGAAGGAAGCAAGGCTCGGGAAGTATTAATTCCTGACGAATATAGTTTGGAACAATTATTGAACAATATCGATAACAATCATTAGAATAGAATAGATAAAGACATGAGAAAAATCACAATAATTATGATGCTATGTATTTATAGCATTACCGCACTCGCACAAAATGATCCAAAAGCGAAAGAAATCTTGGATAAAATGAGTACTAAATACAGTAATATAACAGGCTTTACTGCTACTTTTACCCAAACGCTAGAGAATAAAATGGAAGATATCACCGATACTTTCAAAGGAGAAATCGTAGTGAGTGGTGATAAATTTAAGGCAGATGTTGCAGGGCAATTAATCGTTAATAATAACGAAACAGTCTGGACTTATCTTAGGGATGCCAACGAAGTGACCATCAATGATTATGATGAAGAAGCTGGTGAGATGAATCCTAGTAAAATTTATAAGGCTTATCAAGAAGGCTATAAATATTTGTACATGGCTGGAGAGGGTACAGCTCAATATCATGTAATTGATTTGGTTCCAGAAGATAAGGATGAGTCATTTTACAAAATCAGATTGAAAATAGACAAGAAAACCAATTTATTGGACAAATGGACGATATTCGATAGAGCAGGAAATATTTTCAATTATGAAGTGACCAATTTTAAAGAAGATAGTTCTCTAACGGACGAGGACTTTACTTTTGATCCATCTGATTATCCAGATATTGAAGTTTTAGATTTTAGATAATTTTTAATTTAAATCCACAAGGTTTTCAATACCTTGTGGGTTTTTATCATTTATGAACTACCAGAAACTCTCCCGCCAAATTAAAACTAAGTCAAGCTATCTTTGTGTTGGCTTGGATACGGATATCAACAAAATCCCACAACATCTTTTAAAAGAGAAAGACCCTATTTTCGAATTCAATAAGCAGATTATTGATGCTACGATTGATTATGCTGTGGCTTACAAGCCCAATATTGCATTTTATGAGGCTCTGGGCATAAAAGGTTGGGAAAGCTTACAAAAGACTATAGAATACCTACCGAAAGATGTTTTTACGATAGCAGATGCCAAAAGAGGCGATATTGGCAATACCTCCAAAATGTACGCAAAAGCATTTTTTGAACAGATGAATTTCGATTCCATCACTGTAGCTCCATATATGGGCAGTGACTCCGTTGAGCCTTTTCTAGAATTTGAAGATAAATGGGTAATCTTGCTTGCATTAACTTCCAATGAAGGCGGGAAAGATTTTCAGTTTGAAGAATTGAAATCCGGGGAGACACTTTATCAAAAAGTATTGGAAGTTTCTCAAAACTGGGGAACGAAAGAAAACCTGATGTATGTAGTGGGAGCTACCCGCTCAAAAGAATTCCAAGAAATCCGAAAATCAGTTCCTAACCACTTTTTGTTGGTGCCAGGTGTAGGTGCTCAAGGTGGTGATTTGGAAGAGCTTTCAAAATATGGTTTGAATGAAAATGGTGGGTTGCTAGTAAATTCTTCAAGAGGAATTATTTACTCCTCAACAGATAAAGATTTTGCACAGTCAGCTGGGGCAGCAGCAAAAGCTATTCAATTGGAAATGGAAGGCTATTTACAGAAATTTATTTAGCAAAGCCTAAACTTTTACTGTCAAAGTTTAGGCTTTGCTATTTTTATTTGGCTATTCATAAGTAATGGTATAACCCCTAATCCCATGTTCATGACTATCTAATCCTTGTTCTTCATGTTCTTTGGAAACTCTCAATCCGATAATTCTCTTCAACAAATAAAACAAGATGATGGCACATCCGAATGCAGCAGCACCACAAACAGCCACTCCAATTAATTGATTTAAGAATTGGTCCCAACCGGCTTTTGCTCCAAATACACCTACTGCTAAAGTTCCAAAAATTCCACAGGTCAGGTGAACAGAAACCGCACCAACTGCATCATCTAATTTCAATTTATCTAGTCCAATAGCTGAAAGTACCACCAAGTTTCCGGCTATAAATCCAATTAATAGCGATAAACCTGGAGTCATTAAATCCGCTCCGGCCGTAATTCCGACCAATCCAGCTAAGGTTCCATTAAGTGACCATCCCCAAGTCTAATCTTTTGAAGGTGAGATAGCCCATTACAAAGCCTCCTAAGGCACCAGCTGCTGCCGCTAGAGATGTATTCATTATGACTAAAGAAGTGGCCTGAGGTTCTGCAGAAAGCACAGAGCCACCATTAAACCCAAACCAGCCAAACCATAGCAAAAATACACCAATAGTTGCAAGTGGCACGCTAGAGCCTTCTTTATCAACTACTTTCCCGTTTACATATTTCCCTATTCTTGGGCCTAAAACTATAATGCCGGCCAAAGCACCCCATCCGCCAACGGAATGAACCAAAGTCGAACCTGCAAAATCGTAAAAGCCCATGGCATCTAAAGCACCACCGCCCCATTGCCAACTTCCTATGGCTGGATAAACAAAGCCAACAAATATGATGGTGAAAATGAAATAAGCTGAAATTTTAATCCTTTCTGCTACTGCACCAGAAACTATAGTTGCTGCTGTAGCAGCAAACATAGCTTGAAATAAGAAATCTGTCCAATAGGTATAATTTTGATTATAATCTAAACCCGCGAAATCATCTAGGAAAAAACCGTTGAAATCAAACCAACCTGGGCCGTCTGCAAATTCAGGATACATTAGATTAAAGCCAATTATAGTATAGGAAACTAATCCAATGGCAGGAGTTAAAGTATTCTTGAAAAGAATATTCACCGTATTTTTTGATTGGGTAAATCCAGCCTCTACACAGGCAAAGCCTAAATGCATGATGAATACCAGAGCAATGCAGAGCATCATCCATAAATTATTTACAGTTAAAATCTCTAGGTTGATTTCTGAAGCTTCCGTAGCGGTGCTTCCAAGATTAGCTGCTAATAAGGGTAAAAATAGACCCTGAATAGATGGTAAAAATGATAATTCCATAAAATTAGGTTTGATTTAAATCCAAATTTATGAAAAAATACAAATATGAAAATGTTTTGGGGTGGAATTTTAACGGATTTAGGATTTAAATGGGAATTATTCTATTAGAAGGGTTTAATTATGGCTTAAAAAATTGAATATCTTGAAAAGTGGCTTAAGTTTGGTTCACTTTTAGACCTCCGCTGATATGAGCTGGGATTATTCTCCACAATACTCTTACCATAAATACTCAAAAGTTTTCCCAAAGTTCCATCGGAACGAACTTACGGTAACTGTAATCAAGATAAATTACAATAGTTCTGTAGGAACGACCTTATATTAGGAGAGTAAATGTATTTAGGTTATATTGAAAGCATGTAGGCGATAAGGTCGCTCCTACGGAGCTTGAGATTGGCCACACAGTTTCAGTTACCATAATTAGGCCCCGATGGGCCGTAAACAGGTAAGCTTTGGTATTATGACTGGACTCAGAATAGTTTAATACCTCGCTAGTGTAAATTTCCCATCTCGCTGGCGCAAGCACAATGTCTTTAAGTTAAGATTTTATTAAGCCTCATCCTTAGACTTTCATTGAAATGGTGACGGGAATTCGCTCTGACGCTTTTGTAAAATAGATTTGAAATGCTGAATTATCCCATTCACTGAAAATTTAATACGAGATTCCCAGCGTCTGACCAATATTAATGAATTTTTAAAAAGTGATATCTTCAATTATCGGTCAGACGATTCCAACCGTCAGACTAAGAGCTGAGATATTTTTAAATACCTAATCCTTAATACTTTTCATTAGTTAGCATGTTGGAGTATTGACTTAACTTAACGGCATTGGGTGCGAGCTTCCCAGCTCGTGCCAATTTTTTTATAGTTTCTTAGCCTTTTCCCAATAAACATCCATTTCCTCTAGACTCATTTCTGAAATTTGTTTGCCTTCTTTTTTGCTTTCCGCTTCTAAGTAATTAAATCGCTTTATGAATTTCTTATTGGTTTTTTCTAGTGCCTCTTCAGGATTAATTCCAGCAAAGCGCGCATAATTAATCAAGCTAAACATCAAATCACCAAATTCCTCAGTAGCTTTTTCCTGATTGCCTGCTTCTTCCTCTGTTTTAAATTCTTGAATTTCTTCCTCTACTTTTCCCCAAACCTGCTCTTTTTTATCCCAATCAAAACCCACGCCCCTGGCTTTTTCTTGTATTCGAATAGATTTAATCAATGCTGGTAAAGATTTCGGAACACCACCCAATACGGATTTATTGCCTTTTTCCTTTAGTTTAATTTTCTCCCAGTTTTCTTTTACTGCTTGTTCATCATTGGCTTCCACATCTGAATAGATATGAGGATGGCGGTTGATCAATTTATCCGAAATCCCATTGAGTACATCGGCCATGTCAAAAGCTTTTTGCTCATCTGCCATACGAGCATAAAAAACCATATGGAGCATAATATCGCCCAACTCTTTTCTGATTTCTTCCAAATCATTTTCCAGAATAGCATCCGATAATTCAAAGGTTTCTTCTATAGTCAAGTGACGTATGCTTTCAATGGTTTGCTTTTTATCCCATGGACATAAATTTCGAAGCTGATCCATGATAGTGAGCAGTCTGTCAAAAGCTTGCAGTTTCTCTTCTCTTCTTGCGTCTGGGTATTTTTGGACTTCTTTCATATTGTTAATGTAATGGAATTGAGAAAAGCACAAGTTAAGAAACTTTGCTTTCTTAGTAGGCGTTATGAAAATAGAATGTTAAATTTGTGAATGGATTATCAGGGCAGCTAAATTGCCCTTAAAATTAAAAATATGACTACTTTTTTATTAGCAATCGGATTAATTGGAGCGTTTTTTATTTTAATGTCAGTTAGATTGATATTTATAAAAAATGGAGAATTCAAAGGAACTTGTGCATCTCAGAGTCCATTTTTGAATAAAGAGGGCGAAGCTTGCAGTTTTTGTGGTAAACAACCTGGAGAAAAGTGCGCAAATCCAGATTCTGAAGTTAACAAAGTATTGAATAAATTCTAAATATCGAGTTATATAAAAATTACAAAGCACAGTAAAAGTAATTTGCTGTGCTTTTTTTATGCTCTTGTTTTAAAGAGAGGTATCTAAAATATTTTTTTATCCTAATGCAACCTCTTCACTTTTCTCGCATCTTTACTGAGAAACTAACCCATAAAAACATGAAAAATTTAGTATTAGTCTTTATCCTTGCTCTTTTTGCTTGTCAAGTACAATCACAAGAAACGGAAACCCGCGCTTTATCAGATTTTACATCTGTTTCATCTTCTCAAAGTATTAGAGTCACATTGAAACAAGGCAGTGAACCAAAAGTAGAAGTAAGCACAACTGGTGAATTGGAAGATGTAGTTACTGATGTGAAAAATGGCAATTTGAAGATCGAGATGGAATCCAACAAAATTTTTAGAAATATTGAAGTGGAGGTAATTGTATATTTTCAGGAGCTAGAAAGCTTAAAAGCCAGTAGTTCATCCAGAATGATGTCTGATGATTTAATTGAAGCCAATAATTTGGAGATTAAAGGGTCAAGCTCCGCAAGAATGGACTTGAATGTAAAAGCCAACAATATTGAAGTGTCAGGCTCTAGTTCTGCACGTATTGCTTTATCAGCACAAGCTGTTAATATAGAAACCCAAGTAAGCAGTTCTTGCCGATTTAATTTAGATGGCAATGCAGATAATTTTGAGGCACAAGTAAGTAGTTCAGGAAGAATTGATGCTTCCGAATTCAGCTGTGAAAATGCTGATTTAGCAGCAAGTTCATCTGGAAGAATAGAGCTTAATGTTCAAGAGAAATTAATCGCCAAAGCTTCTTCATCAGGAAAAATTACGTACGGTGGCAAGCCAGCAATAGTGGATGCGAATACAGGTTCTGGAGGGAAAGTATCCAAAATGTAACCATCAAAATTCTAGATTCCTTTGAATCCTTAATCATGCTATGGCTTTTTTATTTAAAGTTAATCGCTAATTCTGCAAATATTAGTCATGGCGTGATTATAACCCTAATTTCCAACAATTAATAAAGTTTTTTGACGATTTTCGGGATTTATTATCTAAAATTCGAATAAAGAAGCATGAACTATAAAATATTTTTAATACTAGGAGTATTTATAATTACCCTTATTTCTTGTGGACCAAATGACGACTTTAAACAATTAAGCCATCAAGATTTCCTGGAAATCCATGATTTCAACATTGGACAAACGACTTTAAACCTGAAGGACAATGAAAGAAAGCGGCCAATTAAAGTGGAGATTTGGTATCCAACAAAAGACACAACTAAAGCTAACATAACAACTCAATATCCTTTTAAACTTCCCCCAACATCAAGAGATGCAGATTTAATTTCTGAAAAATTTCCTTTGGTTTTACTTTCACACGGTACAGGTGGGAATAGGATAAGTCAAATGTGGCTGGCCTGTGAATTAGTAGGAAATGGCTATGTTGTAGTGGCAGTTGATCACTATGGGAATACACTGGACAATAAAATCCCAGAAAACTTTGTTAAAGGCTGGGACAGGCCATTAGATATAAGTTTTACACTTGATGCCATTTTGAGTAATCCGAATTTCAATTCTATCATCGACACAACAAAAATCGGAATGGCAGGTTTTTCATTTGGTGGTTATACATCAATTGCTCTAGCAGGTGGAGAAATAGATTACAATCTACTCAAGGAATTCTCGAATACCGAAGAAGGAAAAGACGAGTTCGATTTACCAGAATTGGGAGATGTTTCAAAATTAATAACCCCAGAATTAATTGAAATAGGAAATACCGATTACAAAAATCTTAAAGACGATAGAATAAAAGCATTTGTCGCTATGGCACCTGCAATTGGACAAGGGTTCAAGAAAAAAGAGCAATTTTCTAATATTCAAAACCCTGTACTATTAATTGGGGCAAATAATGACAATAGGACACCAGTAGTTACGAATGCAAAGCATTATGCCAATTTGATAGAGGGCTCAGAATATGTTGAACTAGAGGGAGAAGTCGGACATTATATTTTTATGAATCAAGCAAAAAATGGATTAAAAAGAAATGCTCCTATGATTTTTAAGGATGATAAATCCATCGATAGAAAAGAAATACATAATAAAGTTGCTAAATACGTAGTTGATTTTTTTGATTCTGTAATGTAATTAAATGAATGCTAAAAGAAAAGGCTGACTAATTGAGATTTAGACAGCCTTTAATGTTTTTAGAGTAATACAAAAAGCCTTTATTTTCTAAAAGTTTTATCATAAAGTTCAATACTTTCTTGAATTACTTTGTGAGCTTCCTTTTTATCAAAGAAATCCTCTACTACCACTTTTTTGTTTTCAAGTTGTTTATAATCCTCAAAGAATCTTTGCATTTCTTTGGAGGTGTGTGGAGGTAAGTCATTAATATCATTCATATGATTTACGGACATATCATTAGCCGCAACTGCAATGATTTTATCATCGGCTTCTCCTTGATCAATCATTTTCATTACACCCAAAACCTTTGCTTTTACCATGCATAGCGGTGGTAATTCAATAGAAGTAATCACCATTATGTCCAATGGATCTTTATCATCGCAATAGGTCTGAGGAATAAAACCATAATTTGCCGGATAGTGAACAGAACTAAATAGCACTCTGTCCAACATTAAGTATCCTGTTTCTTTGTCCAACTCAAATTTACCCTTGCTGCCTTTAGAAATTTCAATTACGGCATTCACATACTCAGGCACCTCATCTCCGTAATGGATATCGTGCCAAGGGTTTCTTTTCTTATCTATCATCTTTAATTTGTAAAATATTTTTACAAAAATAAGGGATGAAGCTGAGAGCACCTACTTATAGTCTTATTAGATTGTTATAACTTTGTCATATGAACAAAAAATCTATTACCCCTACCATTAATCTAGAGCGAAAGAAAAGAATTTGGTTTTTGGTTAAAGCGATAGTCTTTATTGCTGCTCTTTTCGCCATAGATAATTTCAGAAATCAGATTCTGGCATTTGGTATTCCGGAACACTATCTCAAAGCATTAAGGCTTTACCTTTATGCAGACTTATGGATTTCTTTTATTAGGCTAGCAGTCGTTTTTTATTATCAACAAAAGCACAAATTATCCAAAGGGGTTAAAAGCAATTTTATTTTAGGGATAGATCATATTGCCAATATCTTGCACACTTTTGTGCTAATTGGGGCTATTCTACTCCTCTTTAATATCGATCCAATCAATCTAATTACTTCCTTAAGTATTGTAGCAGCAGCAATTGCCATTTTATCTAAAGACTATATTGCTAACATGATTAATGGTATGTTGATCATGTTTTCGGAGGAGGTGATGATTGGTGATGAGATTAAAATAGGGGAGGTAAAAGGTAAAGTGACCGATATCACTTTGGTGAACATGCATATTGTGAATGATGATGAGGATTTAATTTATATTCCAAATTCAATGGTCTTCACTTCTCAAATCTTTAACTATACCAAAAGATCAATTCGGAAAGTAAGTTTTGACTTTGATTTAAAAAATGAGCTTGCTACAGATGTGGCAGCTGTTGAAAAACATATAATTGATGCACTGAGTGAATACCATAAATATATTAAAGATGATAGTTATGTATTAAGAATTATCAAAATCAATGAAAATTTCACTTCTCTTAAATTTCAATTTGTCTTACACAGACATTCAGAAGTCCGTGAAAAAGATATAAGAAAAGCAGCTTTGAGGCATGTTTTAAAATATATAGGAGACGCTAAGCAAAAATAAATGCTATTATAGCCCCCAATCCCCAATTTTAGGTGTTTTTACCTAAAACCTATGGAATGCATCAGGCATTTCAACTCATAATTTTAGACAAGATACCAAAACTGGAAAGATAGCTTATTGAATCTGCCTTTAAGTCCAGTATGGACGACCTTATGGTAATTCTACCGACTTCACATTACCAAAGCCCCATAAGGGGCGACCTTATTCAAAAACATCTTATCAAAATACTGAAACACTTGCGATTGCAATCAGTTTTGTATCTTTATAACAAACCAACACAAAAAACTATGAAAAATACAGTATTCGTACTGGGTTTTGCATTGCTAATTTTTGCATGCCAACCCGCTAAAAAAGAAAATCAAGAAGAAGAAACACAAGAAAAAGAGGTTGTAGAACAATCAGCAGATCCTAAATTGGTGAAATTATGGGAAACAGACACTGTGATGACTACTTGTGAATCTGTTTTATTTGATGGAGAAGGAAGCAGATTGTTTGTGTCAAACATTAATGGTCAGCCATTGGATAAAAACGGTGAAGGATTTATCTCTATTTTAAACCTTGATGGGAGCGTTGAGGAATTAAAATGGGCTACTGGATTAAATGCACCAAAAGGAATGGGCATTTTTGATGGCCATCTTTATGTGACCGATATCGATAGAGTGGTAGCCATTGACTTGGAAACTGGTGAAGTAGCTAAAGAATTCACTCCAGAAAAAGCTGAATTCTTAAATGATATCACCACTTCTTCAAGTGCAGTTTACATCTCGGATATGGGCTTAGGCTTGATTCACAAAATTGAAAATGGAGAATTATCAACCGTAGCTGAAGGAGTTGAAGGTGTAAATGGCTTATTAAGCAAAGGAGATCATTTAATGACGTTGGACAAAAAGGGATTGAGGGCTTATGATTTAAGCAAAAATAAATTCTCTATGGTGAATGATTCCGTAACAGGTGGAGACGGTTTAACCATGCTAAATGATGAAACTTATATTGCCAGCAGATGGCAGGGAGAAATTTATCATGTGGCTGGTAATAAAGCTACTTTGTTATTAGACACTAAAGCAGAAGAATCTCAAACTGCCGATATCGGTTTAAATGCTGAGAAGATGATCGTTTACGTGCCTACCTTTTTTAAGAATAAGGTGGTAGCTTATCAGTTGGAGAAATAATAAAGAGATAGTGTATTTCAATAAAAACCCGCAAGGTTCAGATTGGCCTTGCGGGTTTTTGTTTTATCTTAATGAAAAAAAGCTTCCGAGTTGCCTCAGAAGCTTTTTTATAATTAAATAAGTCAACCTAAACTTAAAATCTTCTTGAATACTTAATCCGGAAAGATCTGCCAGGGTTTCTGCTGAATTCAATTTGATCTTCAGCATTGAAGGAACTAAAAACTCTTTCCTGAACGTCTCCTAAAATATTATCTACCCTAACTCCAATTTTGTTCTTACCATCGATACCAAAGGCTTTACTTACATTGAAGTTCAAGCTATGGAATGGAACTGTATAGGTACTTGGCGTTCTGTTAACGCCAACGATTGCTAGAGTAGGTCCCTGCACATTATATGCTAAACTTGATTCAAAACCAGACTCAAAATCTACATAATCTATTCCTACATTGGCAATATAAGGAGGTTGTCCCAAGAAATCTCTTCTATCAGAATACTCTTCTCCAGTTCTTAAACCATTTTTGGTGCCTTCTGCCTCCGTTTCGTTCCTTTCGATAAATGAATTTGCATAAGTAAAATTACCTTTGAATAAGAAATTTTGTAAAGCTGGTGTAATAAAAGCTAAGTTCTTTCTTAGTTCAAATTCTGCACCCATTATTTGACCATCACCTACATTTTGAGGTCTGACGTTGTCAGATTGAATATCGTCTCTAACCAGTTCAATAGGATTCACAAATCTCTTATAGAATACCCCTACTGAAACGGTTTGCCCTCTACTCATAAACATTTCGTATCTCAAGTCTAAATTATCAATATCTGTTTCGATAAGGTCTATATTACCTATGAAAGTTAAACCTGTTAATACATCAGGAATTTCTAAAGTAGATTTTTCTTTAAATGATGGTCTTGCTACTGTTTTGGAATATGACGCTCTTAAATTTGTATTTTCGAATGGTGAGTAAGTCAAGTTTAAAGATGGAAAAAGCTTCAATGATGATAAAACGTTCTCGTCTTCAAAAACTCTTGAGCCATTTTGGTTTTGACCAGTAAAGAACTGATCGTATTTCTCTGATCTAACTCCGACTATTGCTTTAATCTCATCAGTAAAAACTAGTTCGCTGCTCACATATGCACCAATAATATTAATACTTCCGTTGAATGCATTACTCGGTGTAAATCTCGTTCCAACATAGGTGCCAAATCGAGAGTCATCTATTCCTTCTTCTTCACCAATTATATTCTCAGGTAAAAATATTCTGTCTGCATCTCCATCAAGTTCCAGTAGGTTTTGGCTACCAAAGAAATCAACGCCAAAATCTTGAATTTCGTAATCTCTTTGTTTAAAGTCTTCACTAAAACCAAAATTGAATTTAGATTCATTACCATTGATATCGAAACCTTTTTTGAAATCAACTCTTCCACTGTAGTTTTGCTCATCAAGTAAACGCCAGATTCTTTGTGATTCTCCACCTTCTTGTGATTGGATAGCTAGGTTTCCTTCATCATCAGCTACTGTGAAAGGAGTGATTCTTACGTCTTTGTCTTCAACAGTTGAAAAAGTAGAAGCTAAAATCCAATCGATTTCGAAATTTCCTCTGTTAAAGCTATGAGTACCGTTTAAGGTCGCATTATTCATGATCCTCTCTGTATACTCTAAGTTGTTTAAAAAGGCAGTATATGAATTTGTTAAAGAAGCTGTCCTGGTCCTTTGCCCCGCTCTTGAAATACCGTTTTGTATTCTTAATACTTTAAGAGAGTATTTTGAGGCATCAGTTTTTAATGATAAACCTGCCAAACCACTTAATCTTGTATCTCTTGAGCTCAAAGACCCTTCGTAAATATTATCCGAAATCAATTCAAACTCATCAGCATCTTGAGGTCTTAAGTAGTATCCGTCAATTGCATTTTGATAGTGACTTGTACTTTTATTGTAATTTATAGCTACATTATAGCCTAATTTATAGGTGTTGATGTCAAATTGATTCCCTCTTGAGTATGAAGCACTCATATCCGGTAGATTATTACCATAAACATCTGCAGCCATGTTTGAATCGAATCTTCTGGTTACGTCACTTAGAAAGCGGATACTTTGTTCATCAGTCGGAATTGTACTTTGCAATTTTCCACCATCTAATTTAGCATTATAAGGTAGATCCCTTGTTCCGTCATCAATTCCTAAAAAATCTAAACCGCCACCTTGATAACTTCTAAAGTCTGATTGAAAATGCATTGAAGGATTATAGGTGGTACTAAATGAAAAACTAGAAGTCTTTTCTGATGGGAAATCTTTTAATTCTATATCAACTGTTCCTCCAACGAAATCAGCGTTTAATTCTGGAGTAAATGACTTATAGACAATAATATTGTTAATTAAGCTAGTAGGAAATATATCCATTTGAACAGCATTTTTATCAGGATCAAGTCCTGGTATATTCATTCTGTTTAAAGTGGTCTTAGTATATCTGTCTCCTAAACCTCTAACAAAAACATATTGTCCATCTTGGATAGATACTCCAGAAACACGTTTTACAGCTGTGGCAGCGTGGGAGTCACCGATTAATTTGAATGTTTCAGAAGATATGCCGTCCATAATGTTAGCGGACTTCTTTTTGACTGTAAGTAGCGCTGCTTCAGTTTCCCTAATAGCTTTAGCCTTTACTACAACTTCTTGCATTTGTTCGACAGATTCACCTAATCTAATCGTTCCTATTGCAGTAACTTCATCAGGTATTACTTCGATACCGCTGATTATTTTTGTCTCAAATGAAATAAAAGAAATTTTAAGATCGTAGGTTCCTGGATCTGCATTAAAGGAGAAAGCTCCCTCAAGATCTGTAGCTGCACCATTGGCTGTTCCATCAATAACCACGGAAACGCCAATCATTTCTTCACCTGTTTTGTTATCAATAACTTTACCTCTGATCGTTCCTTTTTGAGCCATCAGCAAGCTTGAGATAAATACAAGTGCGATAGTTAAAACTCCTAGTTTGATATTCATGATTTACTCTTATTAAATTTATAATGCAAAAGTAGCTAGAATTAAACTAGAGTAGTTTACCAGATAATTGTCTGTATGTTAATAATTTGTTAACCGAAATATTCTGTTAATATAGATACAAAAAAAATAGCCCTCAATTCTGAGAGCTATTTCCTTTATTAATTTGATTTTCTTGCTTAGAAAGAGTCTAACTGCCCTTGTGCTGCCGCATAAGACCAAGCTAATACACTTACATCTGCACCTACGGTTGGCTCTGATACAACTGCATTATTGCTAATGAACTTAGCGTTGTTTGCTGTGATTTGAGCAGCAAATTCAGTTTCAGTTCTATCATTAGCTGCTGCAGCTGCAGCTGCATCTAATTGATCAACAAAAATATCACCTATCGCATTTGTTGTATTAAATTCAAGTCCGATAAATTTGGTAATATCATTAGCGTAATTATCTGAACCTCTTGGATCATCATCATTATCATCAGCATCAATCTCAATATCTGAACCTTCCGCAAAATCGAAGAAATACGTATTTTGGATATCATATTTAGCACCGTCTCTTAGATCAGCATAATCACTAGAAGATAGGCCTCTTAAAGAACCGTTGATAAATTTACCAACCAAATTAGTTGATCCGTCATCTCCTTCTGAACCATCTAACTCCATACCATGGTCTCCATCCCATGCGTAACCATTTGCTTCATCAGCTCCGATATATACAAAGTTGTCAATAGTTCCACTCCATCCTTGATCAGTATCGTATCCATCATCATCTTGAGCCCAAACTATAAAGTTTGAAATATTAACAGTTCCGCCAAATATTTCAACACCATCATCTGAGCTATTAATTGACTCAACATGGTTGATTGTAGTGCCTGAACCTACACCACCTAAGGTTAATCCTTGTAATTCATTTCCAGGGCCTAATTCAGCACCAGTAAATCTAATTGATACATATTCAAATACACCTGAGTTATCGTCAGCAGCATCACCACCGTATAATCCTTCAGTTACTGTAACAGGAATTCCTTCGATCTGCGCTTCAGAAGCTTCAGCAGAAATAGGGGCGTTACCTAATATTAAAACTCCACCCCATAAACCTCTTTGAGTAGTTAAATCAAGAGAACTTTCAAATTCACCCACTCCAATTTCATCAGCGGTTGAAGTAAAAACTATTGGGGCTTCAGCTGTTCCGTTTGCCTGAATATCACCACCTCTAGCTATAATCAGTACAGAAGCTGCTGCAGCATCACCTGGGCGTCCCTTTATAATAGTTCCAGGTTCAATTGTTAATGTGTTGCCTGCAGTTACAATTACTCGTCCTGCTAGTTCCCATATTCTATCACTAGTCAGCGTAAGATCTTCTTCAATTAGACCTGAAAGAACTTCATTAGGAAACTGAGCTGGAGCTTCTCCAACTGAAAGCACATGCGTAACTGTTTCTGAATCACCATCTGCATCAATAGCTGTGAATTCAAATACAATGTTTTGATCTGCATCAGCTTCTTCTGCGGTATAAGAAAATTCTAATGATAAAGATGTAGCATTAGCTTCAAATTCTGGCTCTAAATAGGTGTCACCATCTTTAGTCACTGTTACACTCGCTAATCCATCTTCTGCAGTAATAGTTGCATTTACTGGTTCTAAGGTTCCTAAATTTTCAATCTCAGCAGTAGCTGGGATTCCTTCAATTGTTACTAGGTTGTTTGGCTCTGGATCATCATCACATGCAGTGAATAAGAATCCCGATACCAAAGCTAGCATCGCTATTAAATTAATTTTCTTCATCGTGAATAATTTTTAATTGAGTTTAAATTTCTTTGTGACAAAGGTGGTTTTTAATTGTTAACTGAATTTGTCAGTCTCTTTAGCAAATTGTTACCAATTTCATCCTCTATTAATTTTGTGTTAAAATAAAAAAGTAGCACAACGGGAATGCTTTTATATGTGTCTTGATATATTTGTGTTTCAAATATTAACCTTATGAAAATATCACAATTAACCTTAGCTTTTATTCTTTTTGTAATTTTTGCTCAATCGTGTAAGTCAACAAATTACTCCTTAAGCAAAGAGGAAAAATTATCTAATTTGCTTTTTGTTGCTCAAAATGATAAGGAATCAAAAGTCAATAAACTGGACGAAACAGTTGAACTAGATAGGCAGGAGTTCTCTTTGAGATTTTATAATAAACCCTACAAGCCAGAATCAAACGAATTTTATTCAACTCAAATTGCTGCTTTCTTAAATAAAGAGGAACTAGACAAAATTAAATTAGGGATGCAAAAAGCAGATTTGCCATTCTTTGAACCAGGCTCTGGTATGGCTCCAAGTAAAAGCGGGAAATATGAAAGCTTAATATTTAAGAATAATGGTCATCATTACACGATATATGAGAATTCGGATAGTAAAAGGCTTAATTTAATTAGTGAATCCGATGAAATCTTGAAATTAGAATTTGAGATTAATCAATTATTTTATGATGGCAATCAAATTAAAATGAAAGATACTGACTTAGACGAATTTTATATTGCAGTCTTAATCGACCGAAACCTAAATGGGGTAATTGATGAAGGGGAATTAAATAAGTTGACTATTAAATTAAAATAAAGTGTCAATGATTAGTTTGGATTGAAATAATTGAAGTGAACTTGTTTGATTTAAATGAATAGGGGCGGTTAAATTTAATCGCCCCTTATTAATTACTATTCTACTTGATAAAATCAGCCAATTGGCACTTGTTTTAATATTTTCTCGATGATGTCTTTGGTAGTAACGCCATCTGCTTCAGCTTCATAGTTGAGCAAAATTCTATGGTTCATAACATCATAAGCCACTTCTTTTATATCTTCTGGTAAAACGTAATCTCTGCCTTCCATATAAGCTACAGCTTTAGCACTTAGGTTTAAATTAATACTGGCTCGAGGCGAAACTCCATATTGTATATATTCTGCTTCTTGTTTCAAACCATAGTCCAATGGAGAGCGAGTGGCATAAACCAATTCGATAATATAACGCTCCAAAGATTCCGAAATCTCTACTTGATTGACCTGATCTCTGATGCTGAAGATTTCTTCTTTTGTTAAGATGGTATTAACCTCTTTATTAAATGTCATATTCGACATTCTTCTCATTACTTCCAGCTCCTGAGATTTGGTAGGATAGCTTACGGTTACCTTTAGCATGAATCTATCAACCTGTGCTTCAGGTAAAGGATAAGTTCCTTCTTGATCTACTGGGTTTTGTGTTGCTAAAACCAAGAAAGGTCTGTCTAACGGGAATGTAGTTTCACCGATTGTCACTTGTTTTTCCTGCATGGCTTCTAACAAGGCAGATTGCACTTTTGCAGGAGAACGATTGACCTCATCCGCTAAAACCAAATTTGAGAAGATTGGGCCTTTTTTAACCTCAAAGTTTCCTTGCTTCTGATTGTAAATCATGGTTCCGATCAAATCAGAAGGCATTAAATCAGGCGTAAATTGAATACGTTGAAAATCTAAATGCAAAACATTCGCTAAAGTGTTAACTGTTAAAGTTTTGGCAAGTCCAGGAACACCCTCTAATAAAACGTGTCCATTAGTGAATAAACCGATCAATAAACGATTGACCATATATTCTTGTCCAACAACTACTTTAGCCACTTCAGACATTACGTCCTTAACTTTTTGTTGCAATGCGCTTTTATTCTCTATCTGTGCTTCTTCCATGATTGCTTTATAAATCTCTTTCTACTATATAAATATTAATAATTAACTACACAAAATTTTTTCATTTGGCACTAAATATCAATCTCGATAGCTATCGGGATAAAATGTATCTCATTTAATGCCTAATAGGCTCTATTTGAATTTCAAATATATTATATAAATCTTAAAAATATAAACTCCTTAAAACCTCATCCTTAATCCTTCTCCAAATGGAGAAGGAGATTTTGGAGTTGTATATCAATTTGCCAGTTAGTAAGTAACGATACTATAAACCGCTTCATTTTCTTTGGTCAGCTTTTTTTTGCCCTCCAAAAATCCTAACTCAATCAAAAAACTAAAGTTGCCTACTTTTCCACCTAATTGTTTTACTAATTCCGCTGCGGCCAAGGCTGTACCACCTGTTGCCAATAAATCATCATGAATCATTACATTCTGTCCTTTTTTGATTGCATCTTTATGGATTTCCATAGTCGCACTTCCATATTCTAAGTCATATGAATATTTGATGGTCTCGTAAGGCAATTTCCCTTCTTTCCTAACGGGTACAAAAGGCACTCCTAATTTTTCTGCTATCATCATTCCGAAAAGAAAACCTCTGGATTCTACTCCCACTATCACATCAATATTATCATTTTTGGCTTTCTCTACAAACCAATTGACAATTTCAGTTACTAGTTTTGGATGAGAAAGAACTGGTGTTATATCTTTAAATATGATACCGGGTTTTGGGAAATCTACTATATCTCGAATTTGGTCATTAATTTTTTCTGCTAATGTCATGGTGTAGGATAAAGATTGTTTTAAATAGCTTTTAATTTCTTGATCAAATCTTCAAGCATCTCATCATCAAAATCGAGATGTGTCACAAATCTGACATCATGCTTACCAAAAGGAACCGCTAAAATTCCATTTTGCTTTAATTTTTCAACAAAATCAACCGATAAAGCATTATTTGCAAGTTTGAAAATCACGATATTGGTTTCCACAGGAAGAACAGAATCTACAAAACTTAATCCTTCTAATACATTGGCAATTTTTCTAGCTCTATCATTGTCCTCTTTAAGTCGATTTATATGATGGTCCAATGCATAAATTCCAGCAGCTGCAAGAAATCCTGCTTGGCGCATTCCACCCCCTAATACTTTTCTTACTCTTCTGGCTTTTTTGATTTCCTCCTGAGTTCCCAATAATAAAGAACCTACAGGGCAACCTAATCCTTTTGAAAGACAAATTGAAATAGTATCAAAATGCTTTCCATATTTTTTTGGATCATCATCTGTGGCAACCAAAGCATTGAATAATCTTGCGCCATCCAAATGGAGTTTTAGGTTTTTATCCTTGCAGAGCGAGCTAATTTTTTCAATTTCTTTGAAGTCATAAACACAGCCACCACCTTTATTCATAGTATTCTCTAAAGAAACCAAAGTAGAAATCGGTGCATGCACATCATTAGGATTATTGATATTATCTTGAATCATTTCGGCAGTAATTCTGCCTCTATCTCCATGCAATAATCTCACTGAAGCAAAGGAATTATAGGCTATTCCACCGCCTTCGTATAAATAGATATGGGATTTTTCATCGCAAATGACTTCAGTATGTGGTGCAGTATGCACTCTAATGGCAATTTGATTAGTCATGGTTCCGCTGGGACAGAAAATAGCAGATTCCATTCCGAAATAATCAGCTGCTTTTTGTTCTAAAGCATTTATGGTGGGGTCTTCTCCAAAAACATCATCCCCAACTGGTGCAGCCATCATGGCTTCCTTCATTTCAGGAGTTGGTTGGGTTATTGTGTCACTTCTTAAATCTATCATTTTAAGATACTTTTTCAAACCAATGGGGCAGTTTCACTTGGTCAGTATAAAATTTCTTTCTTGTGTGATTACTGTCAAAAGGAACGATTTTTTCGATACGGTCAGTTTTGGGATGGTAAAAAGCTTCTACATAAAAATCATTCAATAAAAATAAATTGACCTTATAGCGATAATAGCGGATGGAGGTCACAAATTCTCCTTCAACATATAAAGTCTTTATCTTTTTGAATAAACTTAAATTTACAAACTCTTCTACCTTCACTGACTTATTTCTTTTTAATGGTGTATAAATCTTTTCTTCGATCCTTTAAATTACGCACGCTTCCGTAAGTATGCAATTCTTTTAACAAATTAACATCTACATCTGCAATTACTGTCATCTCAGTATTAGGAGTGGCTTCCGTTTTTACTCCATTAGTAGGGAATGCAAAATCAGAAGGCGTAAACACTCCAGATTGAGCAAACTGAATATCCATATTATTTACTTTAGGCAAATTACCCACGCTACCTGCTATGGCAACGTAACATTCGTTTTCGATAGCTCTTGCTTGAGAACATAATCGAACTCTCATATATCCATTTTGTGTATCCGTCAGGAATGGAACGAACAGAATTTTAACTCCTTCATCGGCTAAAAGCCTTCCCATTTCAGGGAATTCTACGTCATAACAGATATTGACACCAATTTTACCACAGTCTGTATCAAATGCTTGTATTTTCTTTCCCCCTGTCATGCCCCATGCGCTTACTTCCGCAGGCGTCATGTGAATTTTTTCATAAGTTTCGCTAGTACCATCTCTTCGGCATAAAAATCCTTTATTGTAAAGTTTTCCTCTGCTGATTACAGGCATGCTTCCAGTGAGGATATTTACATTGTAATTAATCGCATATTCCTGAAAAATTTCTTTTAAAGGCTCGGTATATTTTGCCAATTCCCTGATAGCTGAGGCTTCATCCAAATGATTGAATTCCGCCATAAGTGGAGCATTAAAAAGCTCGGGAAATAATATGAAGTCACATTGATAGCCACTTACTACATCAATAAAGAACTCAATTTGTTCTTGCATGGCTTTTAAAGAAGGTGTTGGACGCATTTGCCATTGCACTAATCCCAAACGAATGACTGTTTTAGGAATGTGAACATATTCTTCAGAAGGTTCATAATAAATATTATTCCACTCAATTAAAGCTGCAAATTCTACTGATTGCTTATCGCCCGGTAAATATCCTTTTAATACTTTTTTTACGTGAAAGTCATTTGACAATTGAAATGATAAGGTTTTATCATAGATTTCCTTAGCAATTACTTTTTGGATGTATTGCTTTGGTGTCATCTTCTCTGCAAATTTTGAATAGCCTGGAAGTCTGCCACCTGCCACAATGGAGTGAAGATTTAATTGCTCTACTAAATCTTTTCGGGCATCATACATCCTTCTTCCAACCCTCATTCCTCTAAAATCAGGATGCACAAATACATCTATTCCATAAAGTACATCTCCATCAGGATTGTGTGTGTCAAAAGATTCATTACCAGTAATCTGCGGATAAGTGTGATTATCGCCAAATTCAGAATAATCCACAATTATGGATAAAGCACAGCCCGCAACCTGTCCATTAACTAAAACGCATAATTGCCCTTCTGGAAATTTATCAATAAGCGTTTTGATATGTTCTACTTCCCATAGGTCATCCCATCCCGCATAAGCTTTTTTCATTGATTTTAATAAGCTGCGGTAATCCTTTAACTTCAGATTCTCCAGGGTAACAATAAAATTATCTTGCATAGGTATTCAAAGTTGGCTTTTTAAATCAGCCTTTATAAAAATGATAAAAGCTTTTCAACATTTTTTTAGAAAGCTCAAAAAGTAAAAACCACAGCAATATAAGTGAGATTCACTAAATGCTGTGGTTTGAAATGATTAAATTTTAACCACAAATATTTATTATTTGGCAGAATATTTAATCATAGTGATTTGTCTCCTCAATAATAAGTCAGTCTTTGACCGTTAAATCGGAACGTTTACGTGTCTCTCCGCATGGTATGAAGAGCGTACTAGAGGCCCTGATTCAACATATTTCAGTCCTCTTTTCAATCCTTCTTCTCTGTACATATCAAAAACTTCAGGATGTACATATTCGATTACATCATGATGCCTTTTGGTTGGTTGTAGATATTGACCAACAGTTAAAATATCGCAACCATGTGCTACTAGATCATCCATAGCTGCAAACATCTCATCTTGTGTTTCGCCCAATCCAACCATGATGCCAGTTTTTGTTCTTTTTCCGTATTCTTTGGTAAGCTTAATTTGGTCTAAACTTCTTTGATATTTAGCCTGAGGTCTCACTCTTCTGTATAGACTAGGAACCGTTTCCACATTATGCGAAACCACTTCTTGGCCAGCTTCTATCATTCTATAAAGTGCATCCCATTTTCCTTTTACATCAGGAATTAAAGTTTCTATAGTAGTTTCAGGAGAAAGTTCTTTTGTTTTTACAACTGTCTGATACCAAATTTCCGCTCCTCTATCTTTCAACTCGTCTCTATTTACTGAAGTTAAAACAGCATGTTTTACCCCCATTTTTTTGATGGCTTCTGCTACTCTTTGTGGCTCTTGCTCATCATATTCAGGTGGGCGACCAGTAGCTACTGCACAGAATGAACAGCTTCTGGTACATACATTCCCTAAAATCATGAAAGTGGCAGTTCCTGCTCCCCAGCATTCCCCCATATTTGGGCAATTACCGCTTTCGCAGATGGTATGCAGTTTATTTTCATCCACAATTTTACGAACGTTAGCATACTCTTTACCAACAGGTAATTTTACCCTCAACCAATCTGGTTTTTTATTTTTCTTTTTTTCTTCTTGGCTTACTACCGGTAAATCTATCATATCAATCTATTAATCGATTCTTAATCTATTTTCTTGACCCAAACAATATGCTGACAAATGCTGCTGGGTAAAAGTTATAATTTTTTGTACCTAAAGGCACTAATTGGATTTCTCTACTGAAAATTTCTCCTAAAAACCCTACTTCAAATCCTGTTACTTTGCTTTTGAATGTTCCAAATTCAAATAATAAAGATGCTCTTAAGTGAGCTCCCATTACTACTTCCATCTGGTCGATTCCTGAAAAATATCCTGCCGGGCCAATAATGGAAGAGCCATTTAAATATTGAGAGTAAGTAACTAAACTACCACCTTCAGCTCTTAGGAAATATGGAGATACAAAACCTAATGTTGGGACCACCTGTAAATACTCCATTTATTTGAACCCCTTTTTGTTCAGCTTTTTTGAATAATAAAAGATCATACCCATACATTAACCTAGTGCTTATCAAGTATTTCTCCTTCCCTTCATAAAAAGAAGAAGAACTGAAAAACGTAGGGCTTGGAACTCTTCTTTCCTGAGGATGTCTAATATTTGCTATTTCTATACCATAAGTCTGAAAAATACGGTCAGTTTTTTTGGCACTATAACGGAAAAACCCACCTGAGAATAGTCCACCATTTGTAGCCTTAGTTATTCCAAAAAGAAACTCCTGTCCATAATCAAAAGGATCTTCATTCTGGCTTTTAGCCTCAAGGCAGAGAAAAAGTGGCAATATTGAGAGTATGAATATTTTTTTCATTTTACTGAAATAAGAATACAAATTTATGGTTTTAGAATGGGAAACTAAATATTTTTTAAAGCTTTCATCTAAAACTACATATAAACTGCTTATACATTATAAAAATGTTGAATAATGTTAACTTGCATTTGGAAATAACGATTAAAATTAAACATAGTTTATGGCAACTTCCTCAATTAAATACATTCACCCACTTAGAACAAATGCAATCCATAATCGTTCAGGAAATTCTTTAAATACTGATGCCCCTATAGATAATCATGGATTAGGGGAATTTTTTTCACCTACAGATTTGGCAGCAACCTCTCTAGCCAGTTGTATGTTCACGGTAATGGGCATATACGCAGATCAAAATAATCTTGAATTAGGGGAGATCGAATGTGATTTAACAAAGGAAATGGCAGCAAATCCGCGAAGGATTAAAGCCATTACAATTGATATAAATTGGAAAACCAACTTACCTGAGAATGAAATCCAGAATTTAAAGAAAATTGGATTGAATTGTCCTGTAGCTAAAAGCTTACATCCTGATATTGAACAGAATGTAAACTTTAAAATGCTTTAAATCAGGCAGCTACTCCTGATTTCAAATTTTGGTAACTAATTCCCATATGGGATTCATCATAAACGCATTCTCCATTTTTTATCAATAAAACTTGTGGTGATTGGTGCATTACTCTGAATTTTTCAGCTACCGCATTTGAAATGTCTCGATAGGAGATTAAATCTAAATAATAAGCTTTCACTTCATTCATTTCATTTTCTTTCCAGCTTCTTTCTAATCTGTTCAATGCCATTGCACTTATTGAACAACTAGTGCTGTGTTTGAAAATTACTACAGGATTTGTCTTAGATTCTTCAATGATTTTATCTAAGGTTTCTATGCTATCTAATCTATTCCAATTCATATTGTAAGTATTTTTTTAATCTTGTTGCTCTCCAGATTCAGCTTCTTGTTTTTTCCAAGTGTCAGGATGAACAGAATTGTCCCAGATCATACCTTCCTTCTTATCACGCTTTTCTTTCGGTTTTTTGCGATTCACATAACCTGGCTGTGTATCATCTTTCCAGATACTGGTGAAAAACGAAGATACCGATTGGAAAGTTCTAGCTAGGAATGGAACTTTGGTGTTTTCTGCGGCTAATATTTTGGTGCCTGGATGTGATTCAGTGCTTAGGTAAAAGTGTCTCTTAGTATCACCATCAAGTTTTGAAATGTCTTTGCTAGTCTCTTTCATTTCATCAGTTGGCTTTCTTCTTTCAACTACCGTCAGCAAGCGATCATCATGCAATTCTTGTTTTTTAGGTTTGCTAATTGTAGTGGTCATCAGTTTACTGTCGTCAAAAGGCTTGCGTTCTCGATTGGCTGGTTTCGATATCATCAATTTGTCTTCATCAAATGGCTTTCTTTCCCGATCGCCATGTACAGCAGTCATCAGTTTACTGTCGTCATAAGGTTTTCGCTCTCTATTAGCAGGTTCAGAGATCATGAGTTTTTTATCATCAAATTTATCTCTTTTACCATCATTCACTCTTTCGGTCATCAACTTCTCATTGTCAAATGGTTTAGGTTTTTTATCAGAAGCATCGATGGTTAATAATTTATCTCCATCAGGTTTGTTTGATTTATAATCTGGGCGTTCAGAGATCATTAGTTTATCATTATTCAATTTGGAATAATCATTTTTTTGACTTTTGGTCATGATTTTCTTTTCGTCCATTTCAGGATCCAAATCTGATACCGATGCAGTTTCTAGTTTGCTATTGTCGAAGCGCTTTCTCTCTTTATCTTGTCTCTTACTGTAAAGTTTTTTTCCGTCTACCTTACTTTTTCTCTCCTTTTTAGGAGCTTTCGATAAAGTTTCAGATGGATCGTTCAGATTAATTGATTTAGGAGTTTCTTGTGGACCACCTTTTTGTAAATTAACATTTTTTGGTTTTTCCTTTTTTTGAGTAACTGGACCTTCATCCGCAATTCGACTGTCATATGGAATATATGGAGTTCTTAATTCCGAAGGATCAGTAATTGCTTTCCTATCAGCAGATTTATAATTGGGTTGATTATCATAAGTTTTTCTTTTGGTTCGTTTGTCTGGATTATATTTCTTTGTTTTATAATCACTTTTTCGAGCTTTAAACCACATCACCTTACCCCAATCCCATTTGAATGGATTAATAACAAATACTTTATTACTTCCTTTGTTTGGATTGCCTTTTGCTTTCCTTCTTTTGGAAGTTCTGGTTTTTTTATCATCCATTTTTTTAGGGCTGCTTTTTTCTGATACTTCTAATTTATCTCCTCCAGTCTCTTGGGCATAAGTAACTGATGGTAAACAAAAGCAGCTAACCAAAAATATGGCAAGCCCTATTAATAAAAATTGATATAGTGGGTTTTTAATCAAAATATGTTTTCTAATCCTACAATTTAATGCCAATTTTCCAGAATATGAATTTTCTGTAAGTTCTGAGGCTTTATTTAATATTCAGCTAGTTTTTTAAGCTTTGTTTTTATTCTCTCTTTTGGTAAAAAGTTCTGCTCTAAATCTGCATTAAATGGGACCGGAGTATCCAAACTTCCTTCTCGCATTACAGGTGCATCTAAAGCTTCAAAACAATTTTCGCTTATCCAGGCAGCTATTTCTCCACTAATGCTTCCTGTCAAGCAATCTTCATTACAGATCAAGACTTTTCCTGTTTTCAATACACTTTTTTCGACTGTTTCAGTGTCCCAAGGCAACAAAGTTCTTAAATCAATCAACTCAACAGATAAATCTGATAAATCATTCATTGCTTCTTTTGCCCAGTGAACGCACATACCGTAAGTAATGATAGTAATGTCTGTTCCTTCTTTGATAATATTAGCTTTTCCGATTTCAACCGTATAATAATCATCAGGAATTTCATCAGTCAAAGAGCGATAAAGTGCTTTATGCTCAAAATACATTACTGGATTTGGGTCTTCTATTGCTGCAGCTAACAAACCTTTTGCTTCATAAGGATTGGAAGGAAAAACAATTTTCAATCCGGGAGTGTGGAAAAACCAAGCCTCATTTGATTGAGAATGAAATGGGCCTGCCGCAACTCCTGCTCCTGTTGGCATTCTAACTACCACATCAGCATTTTGCCCCCAACGATAATGTGATTTAGCCAGATTATTTACGATCTGATTGAATCCACAAGTCACAAAATCAGCAAATTGCATTTCAATCACGGACTTTTGCTTTTTGATGCTCATGCCCAAGCCAATTCCAATAATGGCAGATTCACAAAGCGGTGTATTTCTGATTCTATCTTTACCAAATTTATCGATAAAGCCTTCCGTGATTTTAAATACACCACCATAATCCGCGACATCCTGTCCCATTATTACTAATTCAGGATATTTTTCGAAAGATTGCTTTAATCCATCCGAAATGGCATCCACATATCTTTTAGGACTTTTCTTATCTGATTTTGGTGCTGTAGCTTTTGACTCGTGAGGCAAAAACAAATCAGCAACTTGCTGATCAGTATTTAATTCAGGATATACATCTTCTCCCGCAAGTTTTAAACCTTTATTGATATTAGCTTTAATCTCTGCTCTTAAATCATTTATCTCTTCTTGAGAGATGATTTTTTCCTTCAATAAAAATTGCTCATAATTATCAACAGGATCTTTTTTAGCCCATTTATCAAATAATTCCTGAGGAACGTATTTAGTGCCTGAAGCTTCTTCATGACCTCTCATTCTGAAAGTCATAGCTTCTATTAAAATAGGTTTCGGATTTTTGCGCATTTTTTTGGCGGCTGTATCCACTGCATGATAAACATCCAATATATTATTACCATCTACTTTGATGGCTTCCATTCCATATCCAGGCCCTTTGTCAATGAAATTTTTGAATTTGAATTGTTCATTGCTTGGTGTAGAAAGGCCATAACCATTATTTTCAATCATGAAAATAACGGGCAAATCCCAAACAGCTGCAACATTTAAGGCTTCATGAAAATCTCCTTCAGAACTTCCTCCATCTCCACTAAAAACCAAAGTTGCTTTATTTTCACCACTTAATTTATTGGCTAAGGCAATTCCATCTGCTACACCTAATTGTGGTCCTAAGTGAGAAATCATACCCACTATATGGAATTCATTGGTTCCAAAATGGAAAGACCGGTCTCTTCCTTTGGTAAAACCTTGCATTTTTCCCTGAAATTGCGAGAATAATCTGCTTAATGGAATTTCTCTTGTAGTGAAAACCCCTAAATTTCTATGCATTGGAAGTATATATTCATCATTTTCCAAAGCTGCAGCTGAACCTACTGAAATGGCTTCTTGCCCGATTCCAGAAAACCACTTGCTGATTTTATTTTGTCGAAGTAAAATCAACATTTTTTCTTCTATGAGCCGTGGCAACAAAATTTGCTTGTAAAGGTTAATCAGCTTACTGTTGGATAATTTTTTTCTATCGAATTGCATGAAAAAATACCTTATAGAAAGGCTTTAGAGGTTTAAGTTTAGTTTTTAAATTACTGTTTCTATCTTTGGGTTTCCTAAAAAAATCGGAAACAATTATCCGACAAATTTAAAGTAATGGTCTAATCTGCAAAAGCCATTATATTTTTTATTTTTGATTCACTCATTAGCTTATGATAAAATATAATTCTTTTACGCTTGATAATGGTCTGAATGTGTATGTTCATGAAGACAAAAATAAACCTTTAGCCGTTGTTAACCTACTATATGATGTGGGCTCAAGAGATGAGATGCCTGACAAAACAGGTTTTGCCCATCTTTTTGAGCATTTGATGTTCGGGGGTTCAAAAAATATCCCCAATTATGACGAGCCACTTCAAAGAGTCGGGGGAGAAAACAATGCATTTACTAGCCCGGATGTCACCAACTATTATGTAACTCTTCCAGCGCAAAATATTGAAACTGCTTTTTGGTTAGAATCAGACCGGATGATGTCTCTATCTTTCGACCCTAAAGTGTTAGAAGTTGAAAAAAGCGTGGTGATAGAAGAATTTAAGCAAAGATATTTAAATCAGCCTTATGGGGATTTATGGTTGAAAATGCGGCCATTGGCTTATGAAAAGCACCCTTATCAATGGGCTACTATAGGAAAAGAGATTTCTCACATCGAGAATGCCACCATGGATGATGTGAAGGATTTTTTCTTTACGCATTACAGACCCAATAATGCTTATTTGGTGGTGGCAGGAAATGTAGAAACTGATCAAATTAAGAATTTAGCTGAAAAATGGTTTGGTGAAATTCCTTCTGGGGAAAAAAGAGAAAGAAAATTACCTCAAGAACCCAAGCAAGAAAAGGCTAAGTTTCTGGAAATTGAAGCGGATGTTCCAGTAGATGCTTTGTATAAGGCCTATCACATGCCAGCCAAAACGGACGAAAAATATTATGCTACGGATTTAATGAGTGACGTCCTTGGAAGAGGGAAGTCAAGTAGATTATATAAGAAATTAGTAAAAGAAACTGGTGTTTTTTCAAACCTAGCTGCGTATGTAACAGGTTCAGTTGATCCTGGGTTATTGGTGATAAGTGGTCAGGTTTCATCTGGCATTAGTTTGGAAAATGCCGATAAAGCTGTTAAGCAAATCATTAAAGAATTGCAGGCGGAAGAAGTAGCTAATAAAGAATTGGAAAAAGTTAAGAATCAAGCTATTTCCACTATCGTTTATGGTGAAGTTGATATTTTGAATCGTGCGATGTCTATTGCTTTTGGTGCTGCGATGGGAAACCCTAATTTGGTTAATGAAGAAATAGATTTAATCAAATCGGTTAGCACAAAAGATATTCATGAGGCATCAAATGAAATATTAAGAGATGAAAATTGTTCCACTATTTATTATAATGCAAAGAAATGAATTTCAGAATAGGATATGGCTATGATGTACACCGCCTAGCAGAAGGCGAAGAGTTCTGGTTAGGAGGAATTAAATTAGATTATCATAAAGGTGGAGTAGGTCATTCCGATGCTGATGTATTAATTCACGTGATTTGTGATGCATTGTTAGGGGCAGCTAATTTGAGAGACATTGGCTTTCATTTTTCTGACCAAGATTCACAATTCAAGGGAATAGACAGCAAAATTTTACTGGAAAGAACAGTTGCTTTAATTCGGGATAAGGGATATGAGATTGGAAATTTAGATGTGACAGTTGGATTACAAAAGCCTAAAATCAATCCTTTGATTCCTGAAATGGTGAGTGTTTTATCCAAAGTGATGAAGATAAGTGAGGATGACTTATCTCTAAAAGCCACAACTACTGAAAAATTAGGATTTGTCGGTAGGGAAGAAGGAGTGGACGCACATGCAGTAGCACTTATTTATAAAGTAGAGCATCAAGGTGATTTAGATCAATAATAATGGATAACATCAAAATTATAACTACCGAAGACGGGTCTCATTCTCTTTATCATGAAGGATTGAAGGAGACTTATCATTCTTTTCATGGTGCTTTGCAGGAATCAATCCATGTATTTATTGAAAAAGGATTACGGTTTTGGAGAACTAAATCAGGCTTACCTAAGCAGGTAGAGGTTTTTGAAGTAGGCTTTGGAACTGGCTTAAATACCCTTTTGGCAGCTCAATTTGCCATGGAAAATGAAGTCAAAATCAATTTCACCACTATTGAACCTTTTCCATTGGATATGGAGATTATAAATCAGTTAAACTATGTGTCATCAATTGGTGAAGATAATTTAAAAACCTTTTTTGAAGAATTACATAAATGTGAATGGGGAGAAAAGGTGGAAATTAATCCGTATTTCTCCATTCATAAAATCAAAGCAAAGCTTGAAGATTTTAAAATTGGCGAACGCTTTGATGTGCTCTTTTTTGATGCATTTGCCCCTAGCAAACAAGCAGAGTTATGGACAGCTGATTTAATGCAGAAATGTTTTAATTTACTGAAAGATGGTGGTGTCTTCACCACTTACAGCGCTAAAGGTCAATTAAAGAGAGATTTGAAATCCGTAGGTTTTGAAGTTGAAACTTTGCCTGGCCCCCCAGGAAAGAAGGAAATGGTGAGGGGAATAGTGAATTAGAGTAATTTATAAATGCCTTTGCCATTATTTCTTAACAACAAAAGAAAACAAATGGCAGCCAAAGGCTGCTTGATTTTACCACAGAGTAACACAATGATTATCACAAAATGTCACTGAGGTTTTCACAACCTGAAACATAAGGAAGAACATGGAGATTAATCACAAAACAAAATTAATCAAGATTATTTACTGTTATTTTTACTCATATTATAATTACTAATGTGTTGAATAATTTCAAATAGTCTAATTTGATAAAATAAGGGCAATCAGCACCCAATTAGTTGCCAATGTGTGTCCTTTGTGAAACTCTTAGAGAACCTCGTATGTTCAAGAATTATTAAAAATATAAGTATTTTTAATAAAGCAATTAGGCAAAGTGAGAGCAGTATTTGTGAACAAACAAGCTAAGAGCTATGTTCTCGCAAAGATATTCCTCACTTTGTTTTTACTCTTTTTAAATTCCGAACCAGAATCAAAAGAATTTCATCAATTGAAATATCTTGTATTAACACGAGACAGGAGCCAGAAGAGTATCTTATTGCTATTGTGGAACTAAACTTTAAAGCCATGAAAGTACTTAGACAATGCTGTGGAATCGATGTTTCAATGGATGCTCTGGATGTTGTTTTGATTACCCTCCAAGAGGATTTTGAATTAAAAATTGTATCAAGTGGTCAGTTTGCCAATACCAAAAGGGATATTAAGAAATTGATGAATTGGGTTAAAAGACATCAACTTAATGATCTTCCTCTTCAAGTAGTCATGGAAGCAACAGGTGTTTATCATGAGCAATTGGCTTACGCGCTTTACGATAATGGTTTTGAACTTGCCGTTGTTCTGCCCAACAAAGTAGCTAATTATTGCCGTAGCACTGATGTGAGGCGCATAGACGATAAAATCAGTGCAAGGCACATCGCTGAATTTGGTTTATTAAAAAAGATAGACAACTGGACAAAACCAGATGCCTCTTTATTGAAATTAAAAGGTCTGAGCAGAGAACGAGAGCAATTACTCAATGAAAGAACCAGGGCCAAGAACCAACAACATGCCAAAGAACACATGGCAGAAGTCGATAAGTTTACATTAAAAAGAGCCAAGCAACACATTAAGTTCTTGGATAAGCTGATTGACCAAATAGAAACTCAAATGAAAGACATAGTCGATCAAACCCCATGGTTAAAAAAGAAAATTAATTACATATGCTCCCTAAAAGGAGTTGGCTTTATTACAGCAACCATTGTAATAGCAGAAACAAATGGCTTTAACCTTATCAGAAACAGCCGTCAATTGGTATGTTATGCCGGTTATGACATCAACAACAAACAATCTGGAACATCGGTTAACACCAAAGCTAGAATTTCCCACAAAGGAAATAAACATATTAGAAAAGCACTCTACTTCCCAGCATTAACGGCAGTCCAACATGATGAGCCATTAAGTAATTTTTATAACCGCTTGTTTGATAGACAAAAAATTAAAATGAAAAGTTATGTGGCCGTGCAAAGGAAATTGCTGATACTAATTTATACGCTATGGAAAAAAGAAGAAAGATATAATCCAGAATATTACAAGGATAAATTTTTATTAGAGCAGCCCCGAGAGGCCGCCCTAACCGAGCTGGATCAAGTCCGCTCTTGATTTGTTTTCCTAATTGTAAATTTAATGAAAAATCATTTGGTTTTCAACACAGAATCTTTGCGGTAAAAAGTAAACAGCCTTAGGCTGGTCTTCTAAATGTGGTTAAAATAAATCATTTTACTCAAAGTTAATGCTCATCAAATTATTGTTATTAAATTCATGCCATGGATTTAAGACTTTTCTTTAGCCCCGTTCCCGAGGAGATTTTTTACGATATCAAAAAACAGGGAAGCTTTTATAAAAATATTCAAGTCTATCAGGAGAAATTTCCTGATTATAAAAGTGCTGATATAGCCTTGATTGGAATTTCCGATAAAGGAAATAATGAAGAGAATGTTGGTACAGTAGGCGGAGCTGATGCCTTAAGAAAGAAGCTCTACAGATTATCAAAAGGCTCAGGTGCTTATAATATTGTGGATTTAGGGAATATTTCGGAAGCTATCGATACAGAGCAGACCTTTGGAAGAGTACAAGAAGTTTGCCATGCTTGTATTGAGAATAATGTATTGCCTATTTTAATTGGCGGTTCTCAGGATATGGGCTTTGCGCAGTATTTGGCTTATGAAGAGATGGAAAAACTCATCAGCGTATTAAATGTGGATGCTTTTTTAGATATGGAAGATAAAGAGGCTCCTGCCAATCAACAGCATGTTCAAAAAATGTTAATGCATCAGCCTAATTATTTATTTAATTATAGCCATCTGGCCTATCAAACTTATCTGGTAAATCCCCAGGCAATTAGCACGCTTGAGAAATTATATTTTGAAGCGCATCGAATAGGAGCATTACGCCATGATATCAAAGAAATGGAGCCAGTTATCCGTCAGGCGGATATGATGACTTTCGATTTGTCTGCCATAAAATCCTCTGATTTTCCTGCTACTGCTCAAGCTCAACCTTTCGGACTGACAGGGGAGGAGGCCTGCCAATTATGTTGGTATGCTGGTATTAATGAAAAATTAAGTGCAGTAGGCTTTTATGATTTTGATGTCACTAAAGATGATAAATCCAATAAGTCAGCAGCAGTTTTAGCTACTATGATTTGGTATTTTATTGAAGGTTTTTACCACAGAAAAGAATCAAGGGACTTCCGTTCTAATGATTATATGAAATATGTTGTCTCTATGCCTATGGAGCCAGAAATCTTAACTTTCTATAAAAGTAATTTCATAGATAAATGGTGGATGGAAGTACCAAATCCGTCTGGCAATAACCGATTCAATCGAAATTCAATTGTTCCGTGCAGCTATTCTGATTATCAGCAAGCCTTAAAGGGCGAGTTGCCTGAAAGATGGATAGTGATGCATTCCAAACTATTTTAAGAATAAGGCGTACTTTTATTTTATGAAAAATATTTTTGGAGTTATAATTTTTGTCTTTCTCATATCTGCTTGTAATCCGACCGAGCAGGCTGCCAACCAGTATATTAAAAATGCTATTGAATATCATGGAGGGCAAGCTTATGAAGCGCTAGATATTCAATTTCAATTCAGGGATAAACTATATGTTCTCAGACATGAGGGCGGGAATTTTCAGTATTCAAGAATTTTTGAAGATTCCACTGGTAGAAGAGTCAATGATATTCTGGAAAACAGTGGTTTTACTAGATTAGTTGATGGAGAAAAGGTGGAATTATCGGCTAAGGACTCAGCCGCTTATGCTAATTCTGTCAATTCAGTTCATTATTTTGCATTGCTCCCTTATAATTTGAAAGATGATGCGGTTTTAGCGCATAATAGAGAGGATGTACTTATTAAGGGTAAGGCTTATAAAACTATTGAAGTTAGGTTTAAGCAAGAAGGTGGAGGAAAGGATTATGAGGATGTATTTATGTTCTGGTTCAATGCTAACACTTATGAAATGGATTATTTTGCATATTCTTATGAAACGGAAGGAGGAGGTGTTCGCTTTCGAGAATCCATCAATAAAGAAAAAGTAGAGGATGTTCTTTTTCAAGATTATAACAACTACAAAGCAGAAAAGGGAACTGATTTGGCAAATTTACCATCTATGTTTGAGAAAGGTGAATTAGAATTACTATCGAAAATTGATTTAGAATTTTTTCCTGAGGCTTTATGATTGTATCAAAACCACGTTATAATACTGTTTTTGCATTGTCCATTTTTTTGGTACTGATTTTTGGTTCGTTTTTCTTATTACTTGACAGCCTCCTAAATAGTGAATCCTTTTTCATTCTGAAACTTATTTTAACACCCATCACTTTAGTTATTGCTTTATTAGTTTTAGGTAAATTATTAGCAGCTATTAAAATTGTAAAAGCAGGAAATAATAGATTGAATATATTTTTTCCTATCAGTCGCAGTCGAATTGATTTGCCATTAGATGAAATCAGAGGTTGGAGAGAGGATGTAGTGAAAACTAAGCAAGGAGAATTTAAAGAAACAAAAATCCTTTATGGTAAGAAAAAAGTGATAAAACTTTCTAATAAAGAGAATACCGAATACGATAAGTTAGTAAAATACCTCAATCAAAAAGCCAAAAAACAAAAGGCTGGTTAAAGGATTGAGCTCGCATATTGCACAGTATCTGCTTTTCAGAGGGCATTATTTATTTTAAAGAGTTTTGTTTCAAAAGGAGGATTAGAAATAAAAATGCTTTAAGCCACCCGGCTTGAGGGGACAAATTGAGAAGAAATGCATAATTGGACTTTATTAAATAAATAGTCTCAATTTTTTATCACACATTCTACCCGTATTGGAATCCCTTAATTTAATCACCTAAGACTGAAAAAATCAGGGCTATTTCCTTCATAGCCCCTAAATGAATCTGCTCATAAGTTTGACAAAGTGATATGTTTAACTAAATTCGGCTTGTTTTAAAACCAAATAAGACATTTATGGCGCAAAAAGTTGAAGAATTTAGTAGTAGGTGGAGTATAATCCTGGCATCCCTAGGAATGGCAATTGGTGCAGGTAACCTTTGGCGTTTCCCAAGAATTGCAGGGGAATACGGGGGTACTTTTATTATACTCTGGATGTTATTTCTTTTAGTTTGGTCTATTCCTTTATTAATGGCTGAATTAGCTTTAGGTAAACATTATCAAAAAGGGACACTAGGCTCTTTAGGTAATTTGGCAGGAAAGAAATTCAATTGGATGGGAACCTTTATCACCATAGTAACTTTAGGAATTGCATTTTATTATTCTGTGGTTACGGGGTGGTCACTTCGGTATTTCATTTTAAACACTGAAGTTCTCTTCGGTTATCTTTTTGGTGCGGGAGAACTGAACCAACAAATCGGTGAAACGGATTTCATGAATACCTTCTGGTCAGGCTTATCGAATTCCAGTTGGGTCGCAGTTGTTTGTTATATGGTAACTATTCTGGCTGCTATTTGGGTGTTGAGCAAAGGCATTAAAAATGGACTGGAGAAAGTGAATAAACTCTTAATCCCAACCTTATTTATCCTTTTGATGGTGGTTTCAGCTTTTGCTTTAAATATGGAAGGAGGTTATCAAGGCTTAGAATATTTATTTACCATTGACGTAGAGAAATTCTCAAATCCGACCATTTGGATTGAGGCTATTACCGACTCTGCATGGAGTACTGGTGCAGGTTGGGGATTGATGATTACCATTGGTTCTTTCTCTAATAAAAGAGAAGATGTTACTTTAAATACATTTTTAGGGGCATTTGGTAATAATACTGCAGCCTTATTAGCGGCAATGGCCATATTGCCAGCTGTATTTGCCATGTCAGCTACTCCTGAGGGAGCTATGGATTACTTGCATTCCGGTAGTCAGGCACTGACATTTACCGTGATCCCTCAGCTTTTTGCGCAAATGCCCGGAGGGCCGATATTATCTTTTATATTTTTTGGGGCATTTTTAATGGCAGCATTTAGTTCTTTGCTGCCTATGATGCAATTGCTCATTAAAAATTTAACGGATTATACCTTGACAAGAAAACAAGCCGCATTTGTGGCCGGAGCATGTTGTTTTATAATAGGGTTTCCGTCAGCTTACTCTCTGGACGTTTTCAAAAATCAAGATTGGGTTTGGGGATTAGGACTTTTGGTAAGTGGAATTTTTATAGCCTTCTTAGTTATCAAATATGGACCAACTAAATATAAAAAGGATTTCATAGATGAGAGTTCTGATTTTACAGTGGCGAATTGGTATTTTAAACTTATGGTTTATGCTATATTCCTATTCGGATTATTCTTAGTATACTGGTGGATGAGTCAAGGTTACAGCGATTATCCTTGGTTTGATGCAGAAGGAAACTGGAATGTGATGGACGTATACAGTAATGCGAGTATCGTTACCCAGTGGGGAATTGCATTAGTCATCGCGATAGTATTTAATGGATGGTTTTACAAAAAATTTGTTAGAAAATGATGAGTACTGAAGCAATAATCGGAATGGTAGTTTGTTTGACAATCACTTTGGGAGGGTTTATCGGTTTAGTGATAAAAGCCCTTTCAATGGATAAAAAGAAGGAAGAAAAATAAGATTAATAAATTGATATAATATTAAAAGGGGGAATCAATCGGTTCCCTTTTTTATTTTTTCTGTTCCTGTTTTCCTCGGTAAAATTAAATTAGTGCATATTATTGGTTAAGGGCATTCTTTCATTGTTTTATGGTGTCCCAGAGGGCAGAATTAAGTATTGAATTGCCAATTTTTGCATTTTAATTCTAGCTTAATCATTCATACTTTTTCCACGGATGAAAAAGTATGCAATCCCGATAGCCATCGGGACTAGGTAAAATGATGCTACTTCCCACAAATGCCAACGCCTGCCCGCCTCCCGAAAGCTTTCGGGAACTCTCCAGCCCGCTTTTTCGTTTAGGCGAAATTGGGGGAGTTAGCCATTAATAAATTCATCAGATGATAAATTCGGTTGTATTTTACTCTTATTTAAATCAAATTCACCTTGTTTCTAGATAATTTTTAACCACTCAACTAAAATTATTTATTCTTTGAATAACTATAGTGTCTCAGTGAGAAAAGTAGGAGTAAAAAGGAGAGAAATAGAAATCTCTATTATCTATAAATGTAAAAAGGGGAATCAGTCAGTTCCCCTTTTATTTTTTTGCTGCAAAAATTCTTTCACCACTTTTTTAGGTAAAACGTGATAGCCGTTAGTTGGCTTTAAGTTTTCAGGCTTATCTGTTGGGATGAGATGAACATGGTATCCATCCAATTCTTCAATGGCAATCATATCATCCACTTCATATAAATCGTCTTTATGAACTTCATCAAATCCATTCAGTAATTTATCTTTTGCTCTTTTCTTAATTTCAGTAGCCAATTTACCCACTAAAAATGTATTGGCATGATGTTCCATAAAATCACCTTCTTTGTAAGCACCGAGGTTAATGAAAAATAATTTCTTGTCTTTTTCTGTACTCTTTTCTTTTTGAAGGCTGATTTCATATCCGTCTACCACATCCAATTCCATATAAGAATCAACATGCATTTTTTCGGGTAGTCCAAACCATTTTTCTAATAATTGGAAATAGCAATCTTCTATAGTTTTGCCAACTGCAAAGACAACATCGTGCAATTCTGTATTTGATATTTCGGCTCTTCCGCCCAATACCACCGCATATAATTTGAGATTATTCATTTTTAAAACTTTATGAGAAATCAATAACTATTCTAACCAAATCAGGTTTAGCAAAGGTAAACTAAATTAAAAAATAAATTATGGCAAAAGTAACATTAGGCGGTAACCCGTCAAATACAGTAGCAGATTTACCTTCTGAAGGACAAAAAGCGCCTGATTTCAAATTGGTTAAAACAGATATGTCAGAAGTTTCACTTTCAGATTATAAAGGAATGAATGTTATTTTAAATATTTTTCCAAGTGTGGACACGGAGGTTTGCGCAATGTCTGTAAGAGAATTCAATGAAAAAGCAGCTTCATTAGATAATACGATTGTTCTATGCATTTCAAAAGATTTGCCATTTGCACAAGCAAGATTCTGCGGAGCAGAAGGAATTGAAAATGCTATTCCAGTTTCCAATTTTAGAAATGATAGTTTTGGAAAAGATTATGGAGTTGAACTAGTAGATGGTGGGTTTAAAGGTTTAAATGCAAGAGCAGTAGTGGTAGTAAATCCTGAAGGTGAAGTAATTTATAATCAATTGGTTCCTGAGATTGGCAATGAACCTGATTATGAAAAGGCTCTCAAGGCAGTGAAGGACACTCAACAGGCTTAAACAATTTATTTGAGAATCTTCAACTTATTTTAAGATTGGTACCAAATGAAAAAAGCCCAAATCAATCTGATCTGGGCTTTTTTAACTCTATTTTATTATAGAAAGGATATTGATTTAAATTTCAACTTTATTCACTTTCCTGTACTTTTACTTCAATTGTAATCGTTCCATTTCCATTAGTATCATCAATAGAAACGACTTTAATTAAACCTAAATAACTTCCTCTATCTTCATCTAATTTAAATGCAATTACGCTACCTTCTGATAATTGTGTAGCAGAAGAGTTAGTAGTAACCTCAGATTCTGCATTAGAAACTAGTTCAGAATTAGTTTCAATATTATCGAAATCTTCTGGGCTTAGGTCAGTTATTAAGAATCGGGTTGAATTCCTAGTTCCGAAGTTGTCCTCGATGGATAAGTCTGGATTAGTTGCTTCGTAAACAGCATTCAGTCCTGCATCATCAATTGCAGCAATAGTATTGTTGTTACTGTTGCCATAGTAGTAAGCAAAATCAATAGTAGAATTATCAATACCTGAAGCATCTCTGGCTTCACCATATGTAAATGTTTCGCCTGATAATGCATTTACAAATCCAGGGTTAGTATTTCCTTGTGCCCCTAGTAATATTGCGCTATAAGTAGAAATTGGTTCATCTGCTTCACCTACTTCAACAGCTAAAGTTCCTTCTCCAGTTCTTTCTTCTCCATCTTCCATTGCAACTGTAAAATTTAAAGTTAAGTTAGCTGCTTCTTCAGGGATTTGAAATCCAGGAATGGTAAAGCTACCTTCCGTTTCGCTAGCAACATTAAATGCGTTTAAATCAATTATTGTACTAGTTTCATCAGCATTTGGCGATAAACCATCACCCTCTAGCGTAATGGTCAAACCATCAAGTTCTATGTCAATAACTCCACCAACTACAGCAGCATCTGCTGAAAAATCAACCACTAAATTTATAACATCTCCTGGAAGGTACTCATCTTGCTCATCCTCAACAGATACAGTAACATTTGGTGCGCTTCCTACAGGTGTTTCGTCTTCGGCAGGGTCACAGGCAGTAAAAATGAACAAACTGGCCACTGCAAACAATAATCCGTTTTTCAAAAATTTCATCATAGTTTAACTCTTTTAATAATATAAAAATAAAATAATATAGTTATATCCGGTTTTATCTACTCGGATAATTTTAAGACCCATATTAAGGCCATAAGGTTGTCTTTAGAATGGAAAATTTTTGTTTAATTAAAAATATTATTGATTCTCTTAATTTTTTATTACTTTTATTTTGTTGAAATGTTAAACGTAAGTAATTAAATGTTAGTATATTAGTTGGTGATAGTTTGAGTGAAAGCTTAACTATAAGTAATTAAAAAAATATTTTTTAGGTATTTCAATTAATTTATATAACTTTATTGATAGAATTTTAAGGAATTAATTTTAACTTGCTTAAAGTTTCATTGTACTTTTACAACGAATTATTAATATTTCGCATTAGAAAACTAAATTTACCATCACTAAAAAACTGAATTATGGCAGAGAATAACCAAAGCATCTTTGACATGATAAACCAATACGGACCTTACGTTGGTATGGTCATCATTGGGGTAGCCGTCTTACTTGTTTTACTTTATTACTTAAGGTTAGGAACTTTAGGAGAATTTAAACAAAAGTATGATTACATTAACAAAAACGAAATTGATGTTTTATGGCGATCTGCTGTAATTATATTGATAGGCGCTGTTATATGGGTTAATTCCCTCTTTGGTGAAACAGAATTTTTATGGCTAGCCGTAAAAGTATTTATTTCTGGTATGTTGGCTCTTATCATCGGTGTAATTGTTCAAAATGTATTGAGATTTTATTTTCCTTTTTACATTGAGAAAAGATTAAAAAAATTACGCTATACCCCTAGGGTCTCTCCTAAAACAGGAAAACCTATGAAATTATTAAGTGAGGAAGAAGAAGATGTGTACCTTGATGAAGGTATGCAAGCAGAGGAAGATATATTCTCAGTTGATTATGATGTATGGGTTGATGAAGAAACTGGCTATACCAAAATTGAGAAATATTCTGGTCACTTGCATGCTTTACAATGTTCTGAATGTAATTATCAGACGCTTAAAGTAGTGAAAGAAGAAATAATTAAGTCGCCAACTTTAACTGAAGATGGAGAATTGATGAAATACTTTAAATGTTCTTATTGTGGACACAAAGCAAGAAAAACATTCCATATTGCAAAACTGAAGGAGCCTAGTCCTGAGACTTCAACTAGTGATAGTACTTCAGCTTCTGCTTAAGATTATAAGTTATTAAATTATAGAAAAGCCAATCAGAAATTTTGATTGGCTTTTCTTTTTTAGAATTGTATACAAATATTCTTAGGTTCGGTAAAAAATCTCAAAGCTTCCAAACCTCCTTCTCTCCCTAATCCGCTATTTTTCATTCCACCAAAAGGAGTCCTTAAATCACGATTCATCCAGCAATTTATCCAGACAATTCCAGTTTCTATCTGATTTCCTATTCGGTGTGCTCGTGGTAAATTATTAGTCCAAATCGTAGAAGCTAAGCCGTATTCACTTTCATTCGCTAGGCTTGTGGCTTCATTTTCATTTTTAAAAATATTTAAACTCACTACAGGTCCAAAAATCTCTTCTTGGTTGGTTCTACAATGATTTGATAGGTTCTCAAAAACATGTGGTCTTAAAAAATATCCATTCTTAGTAGTATGTTCATCCAATTCAATAGCTTCCTCTCCACATAATAATTTTCCTCCTTCTTCTTTAGCTAAAGCAATATAGCTTTTGACTTTTTCTAAATGCTGAGCTGAAACCAGAGCTCCCATATTAGTATTTTGATTTGAAGGATTGCCGACTGTTAAAGCTTTAACTTTCTCAACAAATCTGGTTTTGAAATCATCATATATAGATTCTTCAATATAAATACGAGAAGCACACAGACAGATTTCGCCTTGATTTGTAAATGATGCTCGAACTAAACCTTCTACAGTTTTATCCAGGTTGCAATCAGCAAAAACCAAGGCAGGGTTCTTTCCGCCTAATTCCAAAGATACCTTTCGAAACATAGGCGCTGAAATCTCTGCAATTTTTCTACCTGTTGCAGTTCCGCCTGTAAAAGAAATAGCTTTAACTTTCTTGTTTTGGACGATAGCATTTCCAATTTCTGGGCCAGTTCCATGAAGAATATTTAAAACCCCTTTTGGTAAACCTGCTTCAATGCAGATTTTACTGAACAAATAAGCAGTATAGGGAGTGATTTCAGATGGCTTGGCTATTACACAGTTTCCAGATGCTAATGCTGGAGCTATTTTCCAAGTAAATAGATAAAGCGGTAAATTCCACGGTGAAATACATGCCACCACGCCAATAGGCTTTCTTAATGTGTAATTAATAGAATCTTTTCCTGCATGTGATTCACTACTAAATTGTGTGATTGCATGAGCGAAGAATTCCATATTAGAAGCTGCTCTAGGAATATCAACCGTTTTTGCTAATTGAATAGGTTTACCTGTATCTATGCTTTCTGCCAATGCCAATTCTTCCAAATTATCTTTAATAAGATTTGATATTTTCATCAAATAGTTCGCTCTTTCTTTTGCTGATAATCCACTCCAATCGGGAAATGCTTTTTCAGCTGAAGCTATTGCTGATTTTAAATCTTCCTCATCAGAAAGTGGGATTTTGGCAAATGTTTCTGCTGTTGCAGGATTTACATCATCTAAATAATCAGCTGAATGAGGAGGTTTTAATTCTCCATTGATGTAATTGGCTATCATTTCCATATCAAATACAGTCTAATCGCCCTCCATCCACAGGTAAATTCACTCCATTTATATAGGCCGCTTTTTCTGAGGCTAAAAACAATACGGCATCAGCTACTTCATGAGGCTCGGCAAATCTACCAGCAGGGATTTTTGATTGCATATCTTTGCTAACTTCATCTAAACTTTTGCCACTTGATTTGCTTTTGCTTTGAATCAATCCTTCCAGTCTGCCGGTCATTGTTGCACCTGGTAAAACGTTATTTACGGTAATACCAAAAGGCCCTAATTCATTGGAAATAGTTTTAGACCAACTTGCGACTGCTCCTCTAACCGTATTAGAGATCCCCAAATTAGGAATAGGCTGACGAACAGAAGTAGAAATAATATTGATTATTCTTCCATATTCTTCAGATTTCATTTTAGGAATTACGGCTTGTGCCAAATATTGATTACAAATCAGGTGTTGTTGAAATGCAATCATATAATCTTTTCCCAAGGCTTCATGCGCTTGCCCAGGGCTCGGCCTTCCGGTATTGTTGATTAAAATATCCACTTGATGTTTAGCGCAATATTCTAATGCAATTTCTCTCAGAGATTCTGGATGGCAGTAATCAGCCACTAAAATATGATGTTCTTGATTATTGTTTGCTAATTCATTTTGTGTGGCTTCCAATTTGGATTTATCCCTTGCGATAAGGGTCACGTTGGCGCCTTCTTTTGCAAAAGCTTGAGCAATCGCTTTGCCAATTCCAGCTGTGCTTCCGCCAACCATTATTCTTTTTCCTGATAAATTTAAATTCATTTTAATTATTTTTATAGAAGAACATTTTCTGCTGTTAATATTATATTTCTGATTTTAAACTCCGTCTTAATTTCACTAAATTTAGAAGATTAACAAAATCAATTTACAGATAAGACTGTTTAAAGCTTTATAAATTGGGAAACGATGGCAATAAAAAAACCTTTTAACTTAACAAAGTGGGTGGAGGAAAACAGAGATTTGTTAAAACCACCCGTAGGGAATAAAAATTTATATAAAGAAGCCGGAGATTATATAGTAATGATTGTTGCTGGGCCAAATGCCCGTAAAGATTACCACTACAACGAAACGGAGGAACTTTTTTATCAATTGGAAGGAGAAATTTCCGTTAAAGTCCAGGAAGATGGCAAAGCAGTTACCATGGATTTAGGCCCTGGTGATATGTTTTTGTGCCCTGCTAATACGCCCCACAGTCCTATTCGAAAAGAAGGTTCTATTGGCTTGGTAGTGGAAAGAATTCGAAAAGGAACTGATATGAAAGACGGTTTATTGTGGTTTTGCGATAAATGTAATCATAAATTGCATGAGACCTATTTTCCTCTAGTGGATATTGAGAAAGATTTTCAGCCTCGATTCAAAGAGTTTTACGCTTCAGAGGAATTGCGCACTTGCGATAATTGCGGACATGTAATGGAAACAGATCCTAGGTTTGTATAAAAAGAGCCTATTAGGCAATTAATTAAGTTAATTTTATCCCGATAGCTATCGGAGTTGATATTGAGTACCAAATAATAAATATTTATATTTTTCATTATTAGATTCTGCATAGATGGAAAAAGTAGCAGACATAGCAACAAAAAGACCATTAAAGGTTGATATACATACGCATATTTTGCCAAAAAACTGGCCTGATTTGCGTGAGCGATATGGCTATGGTGGATTCATTCGTTTGGAGCACCATAAGCCTTGTTGTGCCCGCATGATGATGGACGATAAATTTTTCAGGGAAGTAGAAGATAATTGCTGGGACCCTAAGACGAGGATGCACGAGTGTGATCATCATAATGTGGATGTTCAGGTTCTTTCTACCGTTCCCGTGATGTTTAGCTATTGGGCAAAGCCAGCAGATGCACTAGATTTATCCATGATGCTGAATGATCACATTGCTAGCATAGTAGATAAATATCCTGATAGGTTTATTGGATTGGGAACTTTGCCTATGCAAGCCCCTGACTTGGCAATTAAAGAATTAGAGCGTTGTGTAAATGAGCTAGGTTTGGCAGGTGTGCAGATTGGTAGCCATATAAATGATTGGAATTTAGAAGCACCGGAAATATTTGCAGTTTTTGAAGCGGCCCAAGATTTAGGAGCCTCTATTTTTGTACATCCCTGGGATATGATGGGGAAAGATCAAATGCCAAAGTATTGGTTGCCTTGGTTAGTGGGTATGCCTGCAGAAACCTCAAGAGCAATTTGTTCTATGATTTTTGGAGGGGTATTCGAAAAACTTCCTGATTTGAAGGTAGCTTTTGCACATGGAGGTGGCTCTTTTCCTGCTACTATCGGTAGGATTGGACATGGTTTTGATGTACGCCCAGATTTATGTGCCATAGATAATCCGCATCACCCTAGTAAATATTTGAAAAAATTTTACGTAGATTCATTAGTCCATGATCCCTCCACTTTAGAATATTTGATTAAAACCATGGGAGAAGATTTCATTGCTTTGGGAACTGATTATCCATTTCCCTTAGGTGAATTAGAACCAGGAAAAATTATAGAAGGAAGTGATTTCTCCTATGAGTTAAAAGCAAAACTTCTAGGACAAAATGCTTTAAAATGGTTGGGTTTACACCAGGAAGAATATGCAGGGCATTGAGAAGGAATTTTTCATCGATACCAAAATAGGAAAACTCTTAATAGGGATTTCTCAAAATAAAATTGCCCGTATTTCATTTAATCAACCGAATAATAGCCTTAAGGGAATAAAGCCCAAAGTGGTGACTAATTTGGAAAATCAACTTTTGGAATATTTCAATGGTCACAGAAAAACATTTCAATTAGAATATTCTTTAATAGGAACAGATTTTCAAAAAGAAGTTTGGCAAAAATTACTTGAAATCCCTTACGGAAAAACCATTAGCTATGGTAAATTAGCAGCTCAATTAGGAGATGTTAAGAAAATAAGAGCTGTTGCCAATGCCGTAGGTAAAAACCCAATTCCGATCGTGATTCCATGCCACAGAGTAGTGGGGATGCATGGGAATTTAACAGGTTATATTGGCGGATTGGCAAACAAGAAGTTCTTAATAGAATTGGAATCAAACAGACAGTTGGGATTATTTTAGAGGATGTTTATTAGGTGCAAAATTCAAACTTACATCCTATATTTATTATTAGACATTATTTTATAGAATGGCAGAAAATTATCAGAATACACTTGAGTATGCAAAGAAAATGGATCAAGAGGATCCTTTAAAAAAATATAGAAATGAATTTCATATCCCTGTTATAGATGGGCAGCAAGTGATTTATTATACCGGGAATTCTTTGGGATTACAGCCTAAAAGAACTCGCGCTTTTATTGAAAAAGAAATGAAAGACTGGGAGCTTTTTGGAGTAGAAGGTCATTTCAATAAGAAAAAGGAAAACATCTGGTATAAGTATCATGAATATGGAAAAGAAGCCATAGCTGATATTGTAGGTGCCAAACCAATTGAGGTGGTGCCCATGAATAATTTGACTGTTAATCTTCATTTATTATTAGTTTCTTTTTATAGGCCAACCTCAGAAAAATTTAAAATAATAGTGGAAAAGGGCGCTTTTCCTTCTGATCAGTATGTTTTTGAATCTCAATTGAATTTTCATGCAAATCACGGAGGTCAAAAGTTATTTGATCCTGATGAGGCTTTAATAGAAATTGCTCCAAGAGAAGGAGAAGATACTTTAAGAACTGAAGATATTATTGCAACCATTGAAGAACACCAAAATGAACTTTGCTTGGTGATGATGGGCGGTTTACAATATTATACCGGACAATTTTTCGATTTGGAAAAAATCACAAAAGCAGCACATAAGGTAGGAGCCTATGCTGGGTTTGACTTGGCACATGCTGCTGGAAATATCGAATTAAAACTACATGATTGGGATGTGGATTTTGCTTCTTGGTGTACTTACAAATATTTAAATTCTGGTTCAGGTAATGTGTCTGGAATTTATGTGCATGAAAGATTTGCCAATGAAAAAGACCTTCCTCGGTTTGCAGGCTGGTGGGGACATGATGAAAAAGAGCGCTTTAAAATGGAAAAGGGCTTTGTCCCAATGGAGGGAGCTGATGGCTGGCAATTGAGCAACACTAATGTGTTAGGTCATGCAGCTCATTACGCTTCTTTAGAAATCTTTAAAGAAGTAGGAATGAAAGCCCTAAGGAATAAGAGTGTTTTATTAACGGGTTACCTTGAATTTTTAATTAATGAATTCAATAAGAAAGAAAAGATCTTTGAAATTCTTACTCCAAAAGAACCTGAAAACAGAGGTTGTCAATTATCCTTATATTTATTAAAATATGGAAAACCTTTATTTGATGAATTGATGAAAAGAGGTGTATTGGGAGATTGGAGAGAGCCAGATGTCATCCGTTTAGCTCCAGTTCCATTGTATAATACTTTTGAAGAGCAATTCCAATTCATAGAAAAGCTAAGGGATGCTGTAGAAGCCGTAAAATAAACTGATTTTGAAGAAAGAAATTAAACATATCGGAGTTTTAGGTGCAGGTTTAGTGGGTGCACTATTAAGTATTTATCTAAGAAATAGAGGCTATAAAGTAAGCCTTTATGAGAAAAGAGACGATATGCGAAGATCTTCTTCAGATTCAGGTCGCTCAATTAATTTGGCTCTAAGTAAAAGGGGAATTAAAGCTTTGGAAGACATAGGCGTAATTGAGGAAGTAAAAAAGATTATGCTTCCAATGGAAGGCAGGATGATGCATAGCCAAGATGGGGATCTTACTTTTCAACCTTATGGTAAAGAAGGTCAGTTTATTAATTCTGTTTCTAGAGGAAACTTGAATAAGATTTTACTGGAAAAAGCAGAAGCAGCAGGAGTTGAAATCAAATTCGAACATACTTGTAAATCTGTTGATTTAGAAGGTACTAGCGTGACTTTTAAAACTTCAAATGCAGAAAAAACCATTCAATTTGACCTGATTTTTGGTTCGGATGGAGCTTACTCACAGATGCGTCAGGCAATGTTGAAAACGGATAGATTTAATTATGAGCAATATTATATTCCTCATGGTTATAAAGAACTGTCAATCCCGCCAACAGAGGATGGGGATTTTGCAATAGCTCCAAATGCATTACATATTTGGCCAAGAGGTCAATATATGTTGATTGCGTTGCCTAATCTGGATAAAAGTTTTACCTGTACATTATTCTTTCCTTTTGAAGGACAGCCTTCCTTTGAAAGTTTGCAAAGTCCTCAGCAAGTATTAAATTTTTTCAAAAACACATTTCCTGATAGCTTGCCCCATTTAAAGAATATTCAGGATGAGTATTTTCAAAACCCAACCTCTTCTTTGGTGACCGTAAAATGTGAGCCTTGGGTGAAAAATAATTGTGTACTTATTGGCGATGCTGCACATGCTATTGTGCCATTTTATGGGCAAGGAATGAATGCGGGTTTTGAAGATTGCTATGAACTCAATTTTTTATTAGAAAAACATTCAGACGATTGGGAAAAGACATTAGAAGAATATCAAGAACTAAGGAAGAAAGATGGAGATGCCATTGCAGATTTAGCATTGCATAATTTTGTTGAAATGCGGGATTTAGTGGCAGATGAAAAATTTCTGGTTCAAAAGAAGATAGAAGCAAAGCTGCATGAATTATTCCCTGATAAATGGATTCCACTTTACTCTATGGTGACTTTTAGTGATTTGCGTTATTCCGAGGCCTATGAAATTGGAAAGAAACAACAAGCCATTATGGATGAAGTAATGCAAAAACCCAATATTTTAGAAAATTGGGAAAGCATTGATTTAGAAGCTATTGTCCAAAAACTCGATGACTAGCTTTTAAACTAAGAAAACATATTTTGTTGATTTCGTTTCTATAAAAGAACTAAAATTTTATAGAAATGGCATATACCGTAAAAATCACCAATGTGTTATCATTAACACATAACGTGAAACAGATTACAACAGAGAAACCAAATAATTATAAGTTCACACCAGGACAAGCAACAGAAGTAGCCATCAACAAGAATGATTGGAAAGATAAAAAGCGACCTTTCACCTTCACATCCCTTCCAGAAGATGAACATTTAGAATTTGTTATTAAAACTTATCACGATCATGAGGGGGTAACGCATGAAATCGATAGCCTAGTAGAAGGAGACGAACTGATTATTGATGATGCTTGGGGAGCTATTGAATTTAAAGGAACTGGAACCTTCATTGGTGGAGGTGCTGGAATAACTCCTTTTATTGCAATTTTCAGAAATATGGAGAAAAATAATGAGATTGGGGAAAATAAGTTGATTTTTTCCAATAAAAGGGGAGATGATGTAATCCTAGAATCTTATTTTAATGATATTTTAGGAGAAAATTTCATTTCTACCCTTACCCACCAAAATATTGAAGGTCATGAAAATAAAATCGTAGATATGGATTTTCTAAAAAGGCATTTGGAAGATTTCACCCAAAAATTTTACGTATGTGGACCTGATGCCATGGTGAAAGATGTAAGCAAACATTTAGAAATGTTAGGAGCAAGTCCTGACGCAATAACTTTTGAAAAATGAATGGTCATTGACCGTCTTTTTATATAAGGTCATAAGAGCAGTGGTTAATTTTTTACCAAGCATAATAATTCGTATCAATATTTAAACAGATTACATGATGAATATATTAATAAGTGGAGCAGACGGTAATTTAGGAAGTGCGATAGTGGATAAATTAAAATCAGAAGGGCATGGGATTTATGGTCTTTTCGGAAAAAAAGAAAATGCCCAAAACCCGGAAGTAAAATTTAAAAAGGAGTCAATTGATTTAACTGATCCAAAGGCTTCCTCTGATGCAGTTGAAAAAGCAAACAACGCTTTTGGAGAAATTAACGGAGCAGTTTTAACAGTAGGAGGATATGCAGGTGGGGGTATCAAGGATGTAACTATAGGTGACATTCATAATCAAATTAAATTGAATTTTGACACTGCTTTTAATTTAGTGAAGCCATTATTGAGGAAAATGCCAAAAGGAAGTCAACTATTCCTAATTGGTGCGAAACCGGTTTTATCAGCTAATGAATTGAAAGGTGTAGTTTCTTATGGATTGGCTAAACAATTGATTTTTAGTCTGGCAGATATTATCAATGCTGATTTTTCTGACCATGGAATTAGTGCGCATGTCATTGTGCCAAGCATAATTGATACCCCACCCAACAGAGAGGCGATGGCTGATATGAATTTCGATGATTGGGTAAAACCTCAGCAAATTGCAGAAACAATTTCACATTATTTAAAACATCCTGAGTTAAGAGAGGGTGTGATAAAAACTTATGGAAATATGTAAAGTAATTGTCTCAAAAGTTTGTTAACGTTTAACTTTTGAGACAATTTTTATTTTATGATTTTAATAGATTTCTTAATCCTAACAAAGCAATTATACTTCCTGCAACCAAAGAAGTGTAATACCAAGCTTCACTCATACGATAAGCATCTTCTTCCAGTAAATCATTAACTTTTTCACCAATAGATGCGTTTGGACTATGGTCTATTGCCCAATAAATAGTAAATGCACCAATAGCGATTAAAATAATCCCGCTTAAAAGTCCTTTTTTCATAGTTTAAAAAATTTGATTTATGCAATTTAATTAAAATTAAGAGAATTCTTAAACTGATATAGTTGGTGTTTTTTATTGTAATCAAAATTATTCTATATTTATGTAAGCAGACCGCAACTAATTTTTTGAGCTTACGATAAGCCTAGTAGATATGTCTAAAAAAGTAAAAAATATTCCTTGTGATTTATGTCTAAGCAGACGTAAATCTATGTTTAACGGACTTCCGAATGATGCCCTTTGCGCATTGAGTGAACATAAAAGTACTTTAGCTCATAATAAGGGGCAAGTACTTTTTCTAGAAGGTACTCAACCTATGGGGTTATTTTGCATAAGCGAAGGCAAAGTAAAAATCTATAAAACAGATGATTCTGGAAGAGAGCAAATCGTACGTTTAGCTCAAGAAGGGGATTTTTTAGGTTATAGAGCTTTACTCTCTGGTGAAAATTATAATTCATCCGCTACAATTCTTGAGAATGCAAAAGTTTGTTTTATTCCTAAAAGTAGTTTCACTGAGCTTATATCTAAAGACCAAGGATTTCAAAATAAATTGATGCAAGCCGTCTGCCATGATTTGGGCGTAATGGAGCAGAAAATGGCTGATATGGCAAATAAAACGGTTAGACAGCGATTGGCTACTACATTGTTAATGTTAAAAAGCTCATACGGGGTAGATGGCGATCAAAAAACTGAAATCGATATTGCATTAACAAGGGAAGATTTAGCAAAAATTGTAGGGACTGCCACTGAAACTCTAATTCGATTGTTATCCGATTTCAAGAAGGATGGACTAATTGACCTAAACGGCAAAAAAATAAGTGTCTTAGATGAAAGGGCATTAGCAAAAGAAATTGATCTCTTTGCTTAAACTCCTAATTTTCCAATAATCTCTGAACTAATATCACATCATTAGGCTTATGTCTGCTGATTATTGTAATTTTGTGCTATGCAAGAGAAAGCAGTCCATATTCAGAAAGAAGTAATAGAGGTAAATCTTAGCAAAAAGGATATCCGAAAAATGTCTGTTGATGCCATTGCAGCAGATTTAACCGCATCAGGTGAGAAAGCATTTAGAGCCAAACAGATTTATGAATGGCTTTGGATGAAGTCAGCGGCTTCATTTGAGGAAATGACTAATCTTTCTAAAAACCTAAGGGAATGGCTGGATCAAAACTATTGCATCAATAGAATTACCATTGCCGATAAGCAATTAAGTTCAGATAGGACTATAAAAGTAGCATTTCGACTGCATGATGGAAATGAAGTAGAAGGCGTGCTAATTCCTACCGAAAACAGAATGACTGCATGTGTTTCCTCACAAGTAGGCTGTTCTTTAAGTTGTAAATTTTGCGCCACAGGTTACTTGAAAAGAATGCGAAATCTGGAGGCTGCTGAAATTTACGATCAGGTGGTGATGATCAAGGAATTGGCGGAAACACATTACGATATGCCACTTTCCAATATTGTATATATGGGAATGGGCGAGCCGCTCTTGAACTATAAAAATATGATGGAGTCCATCGAGCACATCACTTCCGAAAAGGGATTGTTTATGTCTCCTAAAAGAATAACGGTTTCTACAGCAGGTATCTCCAAAATGATTAAAAAGTTGGCTGATGATGATGCAAAATTTAATTTGGCGCTTTCGCTGCATGCTGCCAATGATGAGAAAAGAAGCCAAATCATGTCCATTAATGACAGTAATAACCTTCCCGTTTTGAGAGAGGCTTTAGAATATTACCACTCTAAAACCAAAAATAGGGTAACGTTTGAATATTGCGTATTCAATAATTTCAATGATAGTCTGGAGGACGCAAAAGAACTGTGGCAATTCACCAAATATGTTCCTGCCAAAGTCAATTTAATTGAATATAATCCAATTGACCAAGCTGATTTTACCAATACGGATGAAGATAAGCTTGATAAATTTGCTGCTTTTCTTGAAGATAGAGGTGTAATTGTGAATGTCAGAAGAAGCCGAGGTAAAGATATAGATGCCGCTTGTGGGCAATTGGCAAACAAGCACTAGTCATCCTACTTTTAGGTGTTTTTACTTAAAATACCAAAGATTTTTATGTTAGTAATATAGATATGCTACTGTAAAAACGCCACAATAGAGAAAAACGGTGAGTCAATAATTATTAAAATATTCAAGTGATTTATACTTAATGCAATTTCTTTGCGTTATAATATCAGGTGTATGAATAATCATGTTTAACTCTAAATGATTATTCACTATGGAACATTTCAAAAATGCCACTCGAAAATTGTATGCTAAGCGTCCGTTGTTTTTCAATATTGGACTCGTTATAGCCATTGGTCTTTGTTTTATTGCCTTTGAATTTAAGGTTTTTATAGCGGAAGAGGATAAAGTTGAATTACCAGATGAGGAACCTGTAGTTTTTTTAAATGATGATGTGATTCAAACTTCCCATCCACCAAAGCCAATGCCCAAAAAATTGCCTGAACCTAAAGGAGATGTAAATATTGTGGAAGTAGAAGAATTAGTTGAGCCTGACGAGAAAAAAGAAGTAATTGATATTGAAGAGGAAATGAAGGATTGGGAAGATTTTTCAGAGCCCGAGGAGAAAGTGGAGGATAACACCCCCTATGATCCATTTGCATTAGAAGTAAAGCCACAATTTAATGGCGGAATGGACGGTTTTTACGAATATATTGCTAATGCCATTGAATACCCTTCATTCGAGCAAAAGCGGAATATTGGAGGTAGGGTAGTTTTATCTTTTGTGATTGAAAAAGATGGTTCTTTATCAGAAGTGAAGGTCTTAAAGAAGGTTTCTGAAGGTATCGATAAGGAAGCCACTAGAGTGATTGAAAATGCCCCAAAATGGAAAGCAGGAAAGCAAAGAGGTCAAGCGGTGAGAGTGAAAATGACTATTCCTATTTACTTTCAATTGAGATAAATATTAAAAATAGAATGGAAGCTTAAATAGCTTTCATTCTATCCTTCAAACCCAATTTTGCTGTGAGTTCCATCACAATACGGCTTATTTCCCGATGCCCCACATCTACAAAATGCAGTTATCTTTTCTTTATTTTCGATTTCCCCATTTGAATGTTTGATTTCGATTATCCCTTTCACCATCAAAGGACCATTTTTGCTGACTTCAACTTGGATAGCAGTATTTTCAGATTTATTTTCTTGTTTTTGATTTTTCCAATAACCTGAAAGTGCACCCGATGGACAGGCTTCCAACTGTTCCATAATTCTTTTGTCCTCTGCACCTCCTGTATTCACCCAAGGTCTTTCATCTGTTCTAAATACCTCTGGAAGTTCTCTCCAGCATTTTTCACTGTGAATGCAAAGAGAAGGTTGCCATTCCACCACTAACTCATCGGATTCATAAGATTTTTTAGTTGGTTTGATTTTCATTTCATTTTAGCGATTTGATTCATTAATTAAGTTAATGAAATTTTAGAAAAGATTTTAAGGGAACATTTAAAAAATCAATACAGATTGCTGGTCATTTTCAATTACCATTTATGGAAGAGATGTTTTATCAATATTGAAATAAGTCAAAAAGCTGTAAATTTACATAACCTGATTTTATTCATTTGAAAAAACAATTCATTCTCATATCGTTTCTTTTTTGTCTTTTAGCTCCTGCTATGGTGACCTATCTATGGCTAAAGCACCAAAAGAAGCAAGTTAAGCATGAGGTAAAATGGAAAATCATTGAGGGAATAGATAAATCTGAACTTGTTTTAATTCATCTAAGCAAAAACGAGGCAGCTGAAAAATTAGATTGGGAACATTCCAGAGAGTTTGAGTTTGAAGGAGAAATGTATGATGTGGTGGAATTTGAGGAAACTGCAGATAGCGTGAAATACTGGTGCTGGTGGGATTATGAAGAGACATCATTAAATAAAAATTTGGCTGAAGTGGTCAATAATTTATTAGGCAACCATCCTGATAAAAAGGAAAAAGAACAAAAACTGATTTCATTTTATCAATCTCTATTTTCAGAGAAAGTATTTCAATGGCAAGCTTTACAATTTGTAAGATTACCGTATTCATTTACAGAGTACGAGTTCATTCTAAAAGATTATAACAACTCTATTCCATCCCCGCCTCCTCAAAAAGTAGTTTAATTATTCTTTTTGCTATACTGATTAACTTGGATTTTTATATCCTCTACTAATCAGTAAAGTCTTCTATTTTTTAAACTATTTATAAACTAAAAATTTATAATGAGGAATATTTTATTGCTCTGCTTGTTTTTGGGCAGTTCCACTATTGCCTTTTCTCAAACAATTACCGTCAAAGACGCCAATACTTCTGAGCCTATTGAAATGGTCACTATTGTGAGTGAGGAGTTGCAGGAATTTATTAGCACTGACCATTACGGTAAAGCTGATATTTCAGCATTAGTAGGAGCTCAGGCTATACAAATACAACGATTAGGCTATCAATTAAAAGTCGTAAGCTATGAAGAGCTAAAGTCATCTAATTTTGAAATATTGCTTCAACCTAATAATTTCAATTTGAATGAAGTGGTCATTTCAGCTACAAGGTGGAGGCAGAATACTGGAGACATACCAGCTAAAGTAAGTTCAATTTCACCTGAGGAGGTCGAATTGCAAAACCCACAAACGGCAGCGGATTTATTAGGCGTTTCTGGCAAAGTCTATATTCAAAAAAGTCAGCAAGGTGGCGGGAGTCCCATGATTAGAGGGTTTGCTACTAATCGTTTGCTTTATACGGTTGACGGTGTCAGGATGAACAATGCGATTTTCCGTGGGGGGAATATTCAAAACGTCATTAGTTTGGATCCTTTTGCTACTGAGAATACAGAAGTTGTATTTGGTCCTGGTTCTGTTATTTACGGAAGTGATGCCATCGGTGGTGTGATGAGTTTTCAGACTTTATCAGCAGAACTTTCAGATTCTGGTTCTGCTAAAATTTCTGGAAAGGTAAATTCCAGATTTTCTTCGGCTAATAAGGAGAAAACTATTCATGCTGATATTAAATATGGCTGGAAAAAATGGGCGTTTGTAACTAGTGCTAGCCGCTGGGATTACGATCATTTAAGGCAAGGTAGCAAAGGTCCAGATGATTATCTAAAATCCTATTATGTAGAAAGAATAGAAGGAGAAGATCAAGTAGTGGAACAGGAAGATCCCCTAATTCAAAATCCTACTGCTTATACTCAAAAGAATTTTATGCAAAAGATCAGATTTCAGCCAAATGAAAACTGGGATTTCCAATATGGATTTCATTATTCTGAAACTTCTGAATATGGAAGATATGATCGGCATAATAGGGTAAGAAAGGGAGAGCCGAGATACGCAGAATGGAGATATGGCCCACAAAAGTGGATGATGAACAATTTGAATATCACCCATTCAAAAGAAACCAAGTTTTTTGATCAACTGTCTATCCGATTAGCACAACAACAATTTGAGGAAAGTAGAATAGATAGAAATTTTCAGGATAATATCCGAAGAAATAGATCGGAAGAAGTAGATGCTTATTCTGCGAATCTTGATTTTATTAAAAAGATTGGGAAGAAAAGTACTGTCTTTTATGGAACTGAATATGTATTAAACAATGTAAACTCCACTGGACAAGCTGAAAATATTGAAACAGGAACAGTTAGTAGTTCGGCTTCCAGATATCCTGAATCAAGCTGGAGTTCAATTGCAGTTTACACCAATTATGAATATAAACCTTCAGACAGGCTTACAGTGCAAGGAGGAGTTCGCTATAATCAGTTTTTATTGAATGCAGAATTTGATACAGCCTTCTATTCTTTTCCTTTTACAGAAGCTAAGATAAATAATGGAGCCCTTACTGGAAGTTTGGGAATGGTCTATCATCCTGGGGATTCATGGTCTCTCAATGCTAATTTTGGTACTGCTTTTCGTGCTCCAAATGTTGATGATGTAGGGAAAATCTTTGATTCGGAACCTGGAGCTGTAGTAATTCCCAATCCGAATTTAACTGCAGAATATGCTTATAATTGGGATATTGGAATAGCTAAAGTTTTCAATGATTTTCTGAAAGTGGATTTCACGGCTTATTACACAATTCTTAACAACGCCATGGTTCGAAGGAATTATCAATTGAATGGACAGGATAGCATCATTTTCGATGGTGAAAGAAGTCAAGTTCAATCCATTCAGAATGCAGCTATTGCTAATGTTTACGGGCTTCAGGCAGGAATGGAAATAAAATTTCCAGGAGGAATTAATTTATCTTCCGATTTAAATTATCAAATAGGTGAAGAAGAGCTGGATGATGGCTCAGTAAGTCCTTCAAGACATGCACCTCCATTGTTTGGGACTACTCGGTTGAATTTTAAATCCGGGGATTGGAATGTTCAGCTTTACGCCAATTACCAGGCAGAAAGACAACATTCGGAATTAGCGGTTGAAGAAAGAAGAAAAACCGAAATTTATGCTTTAGATGAAAATGGCAATACTTATGCACCTGCTTGGTACACCCTAAATTTTAAAATGAGTTATGAACTTTGGAAGGATTTTGGATTGAATTTCGGAGTAGAAAATATAACTGACCAGCGTTACAGACCCTATAGTTCGGGAATGTCAGCTCCTGGCAGGAATTTTATTGTGTCACTAAATTTGAACTTTTGATATTATTTTGATTTCAGGAGATTACTTTTAATGTAGTCTCTTGAATCTTTTCTTTTGATTTCCACTTTCAATTCCTATTGCCAATCATTATTCGTAATTTTGCAGCTTGATTGAGGAATCCATATGAACAAGTTAGAACAAGAGATTAGCAAGCGAAGAACTTTTGGCATTATTGCCCACCCAGATGCCGGTAAAACCACATTAACGGAAAAGCTTTTACTTTTCGGAGGAGCTATCAATAAAGCTGGAGCTGTAAAGTCCAATAAAATTGATACCGCGACCAAATCCGATTGGATGGAAATTGAAAAACAGAGAGGTATCTCTGTGGCTACTTCCGTAATGGGATTTGAATATAAAGATTTAAAAATCAACTTGTTGGATACGCCTGGTCACCAAGATTTTGCTGAGGATACTTACCGAACTTTAACCGCTGTGGATAGTGTTGTAATGGTAATTGATTGCGTTAAAGGGGTAGAGCAACAAACTGAAAAGTTGATGGAGGTTTGCCGGATGCGTAATACTCCAGTGATTTGCTTCATCAATAAACTAGATAGAGAAGGAAGAGACCCTTATGATTTGCTCGATGAAATTGAAGAGAAATTGGATATTCAGGTTCGCCCGCTTACATGGCCGATCGGAATGGGTAAAACCTTCAAAGGGGTTTATAATTTATTCAGTAAAAATTTATTGATTTTTAAACCTAGCAAGCAACAACTTACCGCTGAAGGAATTGAAATAAAAGATCTAAGCGATGAGAACTTAAATAAAAATGTTGGGGATACTTTGGCTGATCAGCTTAGGGAAGATGTAGAATTAATTGAAGGTGTTTACCCAGAATTGGATAAAGAAGAATATTTATCTGGAAAGGTGGCACCTGTGTTTTTTGGCTCGGCTATCAATAGTTTTGGAGTAAAAGAAATGCTAGATACTTTTATCAATATTTCTCCACAGCCTAAAGAAAGATCAACAGAGGAAAGAATAGTTAAGCCTAATGAAGAAAAATTCACTGGTTTTGTATTTAAGATTCATGCCAATATGGATCCTAAGCATAGGAACAGAATTGCCTTTGTTCGTATTTGCTCTGGTAAATTCCAAAGGGGAAGTAGTTATTTGAATGTAAGACACGATAAAAGATTCCGTTTCTCAAATGCTACAGCCTTTATGGCACAAGATAAAGAAACCGTAGATGAAGCTTATCCTGGCGATATCGTAGGTTTATTCGATACGGGCAATCTTAAAATCGGAGATACGCTATCAGAAGGCGAAAAAGGTATTTATAAAGGAATTCCATCCTTCTCTCCTGAGATTTTCAAGGAAGTAATCAACAAAGACGCCATGAAAACCAAGCAATTGGACAAAGGCTTAACGCAGTTGATGGATGAAGGTGTAGCGCAATTGTTTACTTTCGAGATGGGAGCCCGAAAAGTAGTAGGGGTAGTGGGTAATCTTCAGTTTGAAGTAATTCAACATCGTTTGAAAAATGAATATGGAGCTTCTTGTGAATTTGCTCCTATGAATTTGTACAAGGCCTGCTGGTTTAGCAGTAATGACAAAAAAAAGTTGGACGAATTTGTAAAATCTAAGTACCGCCACATTGCAAGAGATAAAGATGGAAAAATGGTGTTTATGGCCGAGACTAAATCTTGGATGCAAATGGTGGAAGATAATTTTCCTGAAATAGAGTTCCATTTCCAATCAGAATTTTAAGCTAGAATTAAGAGACTAGAAACTAGAATCAAGCCAGAGCTTTTCCAAAGTTTAGAATTTTGGAAAAGCAATTATATCTGAGCTCGGTTCATATGCAAGTCTAATCTTCAGTACTGACAAAATGGAGTGCTATAAAGGTCAAAAGATAGAATGATTATAATTTGCTTCTGACCTATTTTCACAATTGGAAATTAATGGTTTTATACTCCATCAGCCAACTTCAACACCTTTTCACTACAAAACTTCGTCACTTTAAATATGTTATATACCCAATTTTTCCGACTTTTGTCCTTATGAACTATCAGGAGTTTTTACAAATCGTAATGTATGAAGACAATCACCTTTTGGTGGTGAATAAACCTTCAGGGATGCTAGTGCAGGGAGATCAAACTGGTGACACTCCAATCTCGGAGCATGCTAAAGAATACTTAGCTAAAAAATATGATAAGCAAGGCAAAGTATTTTGTGGAACACCTCACAGAATTGACCGTCCAGTGAGTGGTACTCTTGTATTAGCAAGAACCTCTAAAGCTCTGGAAAGAGTTTCCAAATTATTTCATGATGGTAAGGTTGATAAAACCTACTGGGCTATTACAGAAAAAAGACCTCCTAAAACTGAAGATACCATCACACATTGGCTCAAGAAAGACTCAAATAAAAACCTAACGCATGCTCATATGAGTGATAAAAAAGGTGGATTAAAATCAACTTTATCATACAGACTAGTTCGAGCCTTGGGAGATAGAAATTTAATTGAAGTAAAACCTCATACTGGGCGTCCACATCAAATTAGGGTGCAATTGGCCAGAATAGGGTGCCCTATTATTGGTGATGTAAAATATGGCTTTCCAAAACCCACCAAAGATGGATCAATTGCCTTACATGCTAGATCAATTAGCTTTGAGCACCCAGTTAAGAAGGAACCTTTTAATGTGGTAAGCCCTATTCCAAAGGCATTCGTTTGGTCATTCTTTGAAGATGTAGTGTAAGAATAGAATTAAAGAACATTTTACCATTGGTGTAAATACCATTGTATTCATATTAAAAAATTCTTTAATTCCATTTTCACTAAAGTTCTTTTATGAAAATTTTACTGATTGCTTTTTTTGCTTTCTGCATTTCATTTTCTGCATTCACTCAAAGTTACGCATCTGATTCCATTCAAATAGCTGGAATTATTAAAGATGTTTTTGATGGGATGCGTGAGTCAGACACCATGAAAATGGCACCACATATGCATCAGAATGTGAAAATGCAAAGCCTCAATGTAGATGGGGAAGGCAATAATGTTAGCCAATTAAATGGTGCTTCAGGATGGCTTAATGCTGTTGCCAAAAATAAAGGTGAGCCTTGGAATGAGCAGGTAGATAATTTAAGGATACTTTCTGATGGTGCAGTCGCCACTGCATGGATGGATTATACCTTTTATTTAGGAGATAAATTAAGCCATTGCGGAATCAATTCATTTCAATTCATCAAAATAAATGAAAAATGGAAAATTATTTATATAATTGATTCAAGATTCAAAAAAAATTGTTCTGAATAACTTTAAACTATAACCTAAACTATATTAAAAATGGAAAATCAAGAAGAAACAAATACTGGTCAGCATTCTATAAAGTGGGGAGTCATATTAGGATTAATTTCCATTATTATTACCCTAGTTATTTATTTAATAGACATAACTTTATTAGCTAAATCTGGTGTAGGCCTAATTTCATTAGTAATTTCAATTGCTATTTTAATTTATGCTGGAAGAGATTATAGATCAAAACTTGGTGGATATATGTCGTTCAAAGAAGCATTTTTACATGCTTTCGTTGTTTTGATAATATCTGGTTTTTTGGGTGTTTTATTTAATATTTTACTATACAATGTTATCGATCCAGGCATTGTACCTATTTTGGTTGAAGCTCAAATGACTAATACAATGAAAGCTATGGAAACTTTTGGAGGAGGGTCTTCTGAAATGATGGATGGAATGGCTGAACAATTTGAGGAAAGTTTTACAGTCATAGGACAAGCTAAGGCATTTCTATGGTTATTAATTTTATACGCTATTGGAGCATTAATCATTGGTGCGATCAACAAAAAGAAAAATAAAGAAGAAGAATTTTAAAACTATCAAAAACCATATTTAAAAGCCATTCAATGCCATGTTGAGTGGCTTTTTGTTTTTCCAATAAAATATTGAAATAAACCATTTTTCATTTTTTCAGTATTTTATAAGGGATATAGGTTATCCAACGAAATATGTATTCAGTCGAAAAAGCTTTGGCTATTTCCTCACTGAAATATTAATTGGCTATATTGTCAACCTTAAAATGAAGATATGATGAAACTATTCAACAAGTCTTTTTATATATTTTTAACAGTGGTAATTAGTTCTACTTGGGCATGCTCCACTAAAACTGACACTCAAACTCAAGATATATCCTATGATATTGAACCTGTTGATTTTGACTTTGGTAAAATAAAAGAAAGAGGATATTTAACGGCTGTAGTAGACAACAGTGCAACGAGCTACTTTATTTACAAAGGCCAACCCATGGGCTATGAGTATGAAATGCTTAATTGGCTAGCGGATGATCTTGAAGTTGAATTAAAAATAATCAAAGATAACAGTATTTCTTCTGCTCTAGAAAAAATTAATAGGGGAGAAGCTGATATTGCTGCTTTTAATCTAACTGTTACAAAGGACAGAAAACAATTTGTAGATTTTACGAATCCACTCTATTTTGTAAGGCAAGTTCTCGTACAAAGAAAGCCTGAAAACTGGAGACAGATGAAAATCCATGAAATAGAAAATGAATTGATCAGAGACCCTATTCAATTAACAGGTAAAGAAGTTCATGTTAGAAAAAGCTCGGCTTTTTCTACTCGATTGGCAAACCTTTCAGATGAAATTGGTGGTGACATCGTGATAACTGAGGATAGTAGCAGTTTGGAAGTAGAAACCTTGATTAAAATGGTAGCAGAGGGACAAATTGATTACACTGTTGCTGATGAGGATGTAGCAATGCTTAATGCTACATATTATCCAATTATAGATGTTAAAACCCCCGTTAGTTTTTCTCAACAAATCGCATGGGCACTTCGATCTAATGCAGACACTTTAGAGAATAAAATCAATAATTGGTTAGAAGAAAGACAAAAAGAAACAGATTATTATGTGATTTATAATAAGTATTTTAAAAATCTTAAACGCTCTGCTAATAGATCTTATTCTGAATTTTCCTCTGTAGGTGGAGATAAATTATCTCCATATGATGATCAAATTAAAGAGACAGCTGAAAAGATAGGATGGGATTGGAAATTATTAGCTGCCTTAATATATCAAGAAAGTAAATTTGACCCTAATGTAGAATCTTGGGCAGGGGCTGTAGGATTAATGCAAATGATGGAACCAACAGCACATGAATTTGGAGCTACAAATCTATATGACCCAGATCAAAGTTTAACGGCAGGTGGAAATTATATCAACTGGCTTCAAAAGGCCTTTACAAAACATGTTGAGGACAGCGTAGAGCGGCAAAAATATATCTTGGCAGCATACAATGTAGGTATTGGCCATATGCAAGATGCTATACGCTTAACAAAGAAATATGGTGGAGATCCATCAAAATGGGATGGAAATGTTGAAAAATATTTATTATTAAAATCTCAAAAGAAATATTATACTGATCCAGTTGTGAAATATGGATATTGTAGAGGGGAAGAACCAGTAAATTACGTTAAAGAGATATTAGAAAGACATGAGCAATATATTTTATTGTTAAATTCACCTGATATTGAGGATGACTCAAAAGCACCAGTTATTTAGAGCATAATTTTTATATAAAAAATGTCAAAAATAGATCAACTTTTTAAAGAATATACGCAAGAGCGTTTTATTAAATTAAACAAAGAGCAATTTGTTTATATAGTAAATCTTTTTCCTGCTCTTAGAGTAGTAATGTCTGACGGAATAGTTGATCAAGAAGAATGGATAACAGTTAAAAGGTTAGCTAAGATACTAGGAGATGAATTTGCCTCAGAGGATTTAGGAGATGAAAAAGAAGAAAATTTGATGCTTATTTACAGGGCTGAATTCAGACATTTAATCAAAAACTTAGATAAATGGGAGGATAAATTTCTAGCTGCTTTAAAAGATTATTTCCATGAAAATGAATCATCCAGAGAATTTGTGGTGGAAACCATGTATCTTTTTGCCAGTGCTTCTGACGGTGTTTCACAAGAAGAAAATGAAGTAATCGAATATTTAACAAAAGAATTAGGCTTGGAAGATATTGAGCTTTAGAATTATAAGAATGACATCCTTTAGGTAATTTAATAAGCATAAAAAAAGCTTCATTGAAATCAATTTCAATGAAGCTTTTTAATTATAAACTGATTGATAGTTATAACATATTGAAGTATAACTATTTCCTATTCCTCCATTTCAACATCAATTATATTATCATCTTTTTTCCTATCTATCAATTTGTTCAAAGGGTCAACTCCTGCTTTAACTGGCTCACCTCTCACTTTTAAAGTAATAGAATGCTCTCCAGGAGCTATTTTATGCTTTTCTAGATACAGTGGATTGGTTCTCTTTCTGCCACTCTCATCTCGATCTTCAGCAGCAAAAACACCAATATCCATATAATCACCATCATATTTGGCAGGAGTTTCTTGACCAGTGCTATCAGCATAAAGCTTCTGTGAGGTTAATTTTATGGTCACTTCATAGATGCCATCTTCTAGTTTTTTAGCAGTGGCCATTTCAGCCTTATTTTCATAAAGCGTGATTTTCTTCCAAGTATCTTCCAAATAATACTTTAAACTATCAGGGGTAACCGATTCAAAATATCGATATAAATCATGGCTACCTGCAAAAGGTGGAGTTTCTTTATGAGCGAATTCATCTCTAAAGCCTCGGATAGCTTTGTTCATCAAACTATCGCCTATGAAATCTCGCAATCCATAAAGGATCAAACTACCTTTTCTATACCATTGATAAGATCTATTGCAATCAATAAATACATTTTCCTTCTTTGATTCGAATGCCCTACCTCTTAAATAGCCATTTAATTCATCCTCAAGGAATCTTTTCATATTCGCCTTTCCATATTTTCTTTCTGATAAAACTAAAGCAGTATACTCTGCCAAAGATTCTGAAATAAGATTGGCTCCACGAGTAGAGTTAGGCACCACCTGATGCCCCCACCATTGGTGTGCTAATTCATGGGCAGTTACAAAATAAGCATAATCAAAATCATCAGGATCACTGAAATCAGCTATCCAGCCAAAGCCCTCAGAATAAGAAACCTTATAAATATGATTTAGTAGAGCTTATGATTTTGATCTCAGTTTCCCCACATGAGATCAGAAGAAATTAGGCTAAAATCAAATTGAGGTTTATCGCCTTTTTCATAATATAATTAATCATTTGTATTTAGATACATATTATCTCTTTTATGCATAAAAAAGCATATAATAATAGTTTACAATATAGTTTTATGCAATATGTAATGAATAATATGATAGAATATTGTAATTGATAATCTTTAAATTTAACTGATATGATCAAAGAAAGAAATAGTTAAGCTCAATTACAATTTAAAAATTATATGGTCAAGAGTGCATCATTTCAAACCAGACATGTATGAATCAATTATTATAAGTCCTCAAAACGTTTTCTTTTAGAAGATTTAAATTATTTCTTCTTCCGTTGTTAAATTGCTGTTAGCATTTTATATCTATTCTGAGCTCTTACCAAAGGAAATATAAGATATTACCAACTCGAAAGGAGATTGAGCTATAGAAATTGAAAACTCTACATTTCCATTACTAATGGTCCTGATCCAATACAACCCCATAAATCTTGGCTGAAGGAATGGAATCTGAATTCTTTTATCAAGAATACGACCTTCAATTGTTGTGCTCCGATATTTAGCACCCATAAAATTTTTTGAAACAAATAGAGTACAATTATCCGTATCGGTAGATAATAGTGAAAAGAAAAATAGCCTCAGCTTTCATTAAGGCTATTTTTCTTTTTTTTACTGAGCTAATTATTCCTTCACATTGTCATTATATTGCATTAGGATCTACGTCAACCGGAGGATCGAAAATTGTCTCTTGGGACCATTTTCCAAACTCAACTCTTTCTTCAAGTTCTTCTAATTCAAATTTCCGAGCTAATTCAAAGATGTCCCGGGAATTTTCTGATGTATTTTTAAAATCTGTCATAATAATATAAAATTTAAGTGAAGTTTATTTTAAGTCTTAACTTTTCTGAAATTATATTACAAATTGTTTTAAATTAGAAAACAATTATAATTTCAATTAAAATAACTACCGAAAGCATTTTCTTCCTCAAAAGTTCGGATTATTTTTTCTTCCTTTTCAATTCTTTTAATTACTGGGTTTTTGCTCCAAAAAGCAGGACGATATTTAGCTTTTTCAATATCTGAGATAGTAAGGTCATCTAATTTTGGTTCAGAAAGCCGCCTTAATTTTTTATCTGTAAATTCATATATCAAAAATTTAGATTCTACTCTTGAGGGATATTTGGTATTATTTACCCAATAGTCATAATCATAAATGGTTCTAATTTGATTAATTACACCACTAGAATTATCAAAACTAATAATCCATCTATATTGTGAATTATCAACTCTCACTTTTACTTCAGAATCCATACCAGTAATATTTTCTGCACCTAATCCATTATTAATTATGGCCTCATATTGTATTAATTTACCCTGATTAACTGAGAAAATAACCTCAGAGGAAATCCATAAATTAGAATCACTATTTTCATCTAATTGAGGAGGGTTACAATTCATTATTACGAAAGTCTCCTCATCAACCTTATATCTATCAATTATCTCAAAAGTATAATTCTGAAGGCCTTTTTCTGAAAAAGGTGTGATAATAGATGAATTTTCTCCACTAATTATTTTAATCATAGTTGTTGCAAAGGGAAAATTTTGAAAAATCATATAGGGTGATTCTTTGGTAGTTTTTTTTCTTGCAAACCTTGCCTGATTCTGTTTTATTCCCTTTACCTCATTTCGACTAACGGAAACTTTATAAAATGCTTCTACATATTCAGTTGCTAATGTATCTTGGTATGAAACTTGCCTATAGAAACCATAGCCATATCTGGCTGAATTTGTTTTCAGCCAGCTAGAAATTTTACTTGCAATTTTATTGCCTTCATTTCTTGCAATAACTTCATCAAGCATAATCTTTTCAGCTAAGATGCTTATTTTATTATATTTATTTAGATGAATAACTTTTATAATTTTACCATAACCTACATGGGAAAAAACTACTTCAATACTATCAGAATTAAAACTATCTGGAATTGAAAAGCTAAATTCACCTTCTTCATTTGAAAGTGTACCGATTTCTAGTTCTTCAGAGTAGATATGTATAAACGAAATAGGTTCATTTGATAAGCTATCTTTTACTATTCCTTCTATCTTTTGTCCTGAACAAACAATTGAAAATAAAAAAAATATTAATAAATAAATTATTTTCATATTAATTAATAAATTTAAATATATCAGACTCTAATTAGAGTCTGATATTAAATGTGTATCTATTCTCCAAATGTAGTCGATAATTTTCCACCTACATAAGCACCTTTCTCTTGACTGTATCCACCTTCTGCAGATGCAGTCCACTTACCAAACTCAACCCGTTCCTCAAGCTCCTCTACTTCAAATTGCTTTGCTAATTCAAAGATTTCCTCCGATTTTTGATTTTCATTTCGCAAATTTTTCATCGTAATATAAAATTTATAGTTTAAAAGGATGTTAATTTAATTCACTTTACCCATCCCTTATAAGTAAAGTTCTCTTTAAAATGTAACTTGAAAACTTATCTCGATATTTAAAACTAAATGTTTACACCTTTTGTCTATTTTAAAATAATCCAATTCGGATAAATTAAAAATTTTTAGCCCAATATTAAGATGTACTTATAATAATTAGGTATCGTACATGCTACATTTTTAATCATAATTCAATTAAGTCGGATTTTATCAAATACAATGTTTTGACTAATCCCAAATACCCTTAGAACGTTTTAGATATTCCAGCTTTCACATACGCACCCTCTTTTTGATTAGCACCAGCTTCAGCAGAAGCTGTCCACTTACCAAACTCCACTCTTTCCTCAAGTTCCTCTACTTCAAATTGTTTTGCTAGCTCAAAAATTTCTTGAGTCTTTAGATTTTCATTTTGAAAATTTTCCATAATTAAAATATTAAATAGTTTAAAGGGATGTATAACAATTTAAACTTTACCCATCCCCGTTAAATAAAGTTTACTTTTTCTCATAATATAACTTATAATCAATTTCAAGATTATTATGTAAAAACCTAATATTAAAAGGTTGTCAAAATTAAATAATGGAGTTAGGCTTTCCGAAATTTTTGCATCTTCATAAAATATCACAGAAATTGATTCAATAAACCGACTCGGAAATTCAATAATTTTATATTGATATTTAAAAATCAGCCAACCTAAATAAAATGATATTAGTAAAAAGTTAAGCGAACCATAAACTAAGTAATAAATATTTTTTCTATTTAGTTTGATTTCCTTAAAAAAGAAAATAGGATTTTTGATAAAATTCAATACCACTTTGTTTGATCTTTTTAACAAGTTTGGAGTATTGGTGATATCTGATAAAACCCAATAGCCATCATATCTTATAAAAGGATTTAACTCTGTTAAGGATTTAATTAGAATAGTGAAAGATACTAAAAGTAAAAATGCTTGGTTTATAATTATTGAAGTAGCTATTAAAATAGTTGAATAAAATAATTCTAGATAAATGCCCGCTAAATTAGTTATAATTCTTTTGTTTTTATCTAATGTCCAGATGTTACTTACATCTGCATATAGTATAGGAAATACCAAGTAGAATCCAAAACCAATTTCACCATGTTTAATTTTAAAATATTTGCAAGCCCCTATATGCCCTAGTTCATGTATCAACATTGTTGAATAAAGTAATATTGTATAAATTACAAAATGTTTTATTTCTAAGTTTTTTAAATCCAAATTAAAATATTGTATCAAAAATATTACATTCAGTATCAATAAAAGCACAAACGAATACCAAAAAAAAGTAGGGTTAAATAATTTAGTAAATGGGCTGGATAATACACTTGCAATCCTTTCAGGTATCACTTTAACTTTAAGAGAAAGAAAAGTTTTCTTTTTAAAATTTGTTTCTTCTATTAACAAATCTTTGTCTGCAAAATTTTTTTTAAGTAATTCTTGTAAATCTTTAAATGTGATTTCTTTGTTAAATCTTACATTAAAATTTTCAAGAATTTGAGAATTTTCTTTAGAAGATTTAATAATTTCCAATAAGTCTTTAGTTTCACTATTAACCAAAATATGGTTATTATTTTGGGTAACAACTAACCATTTAACAGTATCAAATTTCTTTATCTCAAAATCTTTCAACATAATTAAATGATTTTGGATTTAAGTGAAAGCAATGATTTCAAAACCGTTACTGTGGTAAATATCCTATTATGATCGTCAACTAAAACATTCACACCAAAAGAACTTTTCCTCCATTTTGTAACCTCTGAATGATTAATTACTGAAGTTGCTGGAATAGCTAAAATACGAATTGATTTCCAACTTCCATCTTTCATTTGATTTCTTAAGATATAATCAACACTTTTCATAATTGATGTTCTATATTTTTGGAAATCACACTCAACTAAGGCATTCATTGCAAGCGCAGTATAGAAATTAGATTTTTCACCTAAAAATGAATCACTCCAAGATCCATCAATATTCTGCTCCTTGATTAAGTTATCGGACAATCTGTATGCATGGGTAATATATTCAGATTTCTTTTGAAATGCCATTATCGCAAAGGATGTAGCATAGATATGACTAGTCCACCAGTACGATGGCAATTTATCATTTTCAATATTCCCAAGAAGAAATTTATAAGTCTTGTCGTTGTACTCATTTAATTCGGAGGTATTGCAAAAAATGTATGCATTACTTGCCGAAATACAACACTTACTTTGAGTCCAGCCCGCTATACTAATATCACTGTCTAAGTTTAATCTCTTTCTTATTTTATTCTCATTATTGTATGTGCACCAACCACCTTTATTACTTTGATAGGCTACTAGTTCATTTATTTGTTCCGAATCGAGTTTAAAATCATTTTTGGTTAGAGCTCCTAATAGGAAAGCCAAAGAGTCTCCATCATTAATTATAGAATCGTTAAATCCAAATTCGCTTTTTTCACCGTTAACTGTTTCAATAAATAGTTTTGAATTGAATAATTTTTTTACGATTCTTCTTGACTCTTTATATCCCGACAACATAAAGCAACTATATGCTGAAATCCAGTTCTTCCCTTCTCCTGCAGAAGTTATAAAGTCATTTAATTGATTATCTTTGCTAATATCATTTTCAATTTTCTCTAATCCATAATCAATTGACTCATTAAGGGTGGTTCCAAAATTCTTAAAATTTTTTCTTAATAGTTCTTCCGAATTTCTGAATTTAGATCTAGTCTTCATAATCAGAAGATTTATTTCATTAATCTGAGATTGAATAGAAAATATCTCCTCTTTAAGAAATTGCTTTAGCTCCAAAAGATTTAATTCTAAGCACAATTCTAAGCTTTTATTCAATTTATCTTGAGCATTTCTTAACATTTCTGCAGCTAATCCAGATGAATAGAAATATTGTTGAAAAAATCTATTTTTATTAATTTTTTTAACTTCAATTTTATTATCCAATAAACTCCTGTAGGTCAATACATGAGGGTATGTTATTTGCTTACTATTCAAATCATCATAAAAATCAGCAACATCATCATTATACTGGAATGCAATATGAATTAATCTAAGACATTCATAAACTTTCTTATTATTCTCATTTGAGTTCGATAAAAAACCTAATGCTGAAACTATTGCGAAGCACAAAGAAGATTTTAACTCTGAAAGATTTTCATATTTACACTTACTAAACGAACTATCCTCCATCGATATTTTTTTTTCAATTTCAAATGCCTTATAGTAATCGTTTTTATACTTTTTAAAATCAATCCAAAAATTGTGGTGATAAGGAAATAACTGACTTAATCGTACAGAAATAGATTCAAGGTCATGGATACAAGCAATTATATCTTTTTTATCTACCTCAATATTATCTAAACAAGAATCTAATTTTAAAATTGATTTAAAATAAGAATAGCTTATATAACGAAGTTCAGAAATTTTATTCTCATCTATATTGGGGTAAGCTGACTTAAATAAATCGACAAGTGCAGTATAGAAATAGTTTTGCGAAGACTTACTCGAGACTTTACTAAAAGTAGGTTTTGATTGATGTAATATTTGCATTAAATTAATATATTTTTTGTATGACAATACTAGTAGCAGATACTTAAAAAAACAAAATATTTATAAGTTTTTTCTATAGAAATTCTTTATAATGAGTATAAGATTTACTTATATCCATTAAAGCACCTGATATGGAGCTAAAACATTATATAGTCATAAGACATAAAGCCTAAGTAATTTTATACAATAAGATTACAGAGCAATATAACTAATGTAAATTTACTTTAAAAAATACATTTTAATAGAAGAAACCATTTATCAATATCTAATCCTATGATTATCTAAAATAATGGTATTATAATTGTACCCCTGATTTATGTATTACTTTTGATAATACCTCTTAACCTGAGTTTAATAATTAAAATAAATATTTGCTAAATTTTTCATAAATTGCATAGAATGTCATGCTTTTTTGTACATAAAGTTTTTGAAAAACTATAACATAAATACTTAAACATGACTCTCACAGACGATAAAATTTCGGTGATTTTCTATCTTATCGATTAATTTACAGCAGAATATAAAAATTCCATTAAAAATCATACTTTTGGTAAAAGACCCAAGAGAAGGTTAGTTGTGAGTAATAGTGAAGTTGTTACTATCACGGTTTATTTCAATTCGAGTAGTTTTAGAAACATGAACCATTTTTATCTCCACCATATCCAAAAGCATTTATCCCACTTATTCCCTGAGACTGTTTCCTAGTATCCTTTTGTTGAATTGATGCAAAGTTTCACCAAGCCCATTGTACTTTTTCTAAGGACCTGCAGTCTGGGTAAGGGGACTGGAGTTTCTTTTGTAGACTTGACCACTATTAGAGTTTGTAAAAACAAAAGAATCAAACGTAATAAGGTTTTTAAGGATATTACCGAGATAGCAAAATCAAGTATGGACTATTTTTATGGTTTTAAGCTACATTTGGTCATTAATGACCGTGGTGAGCTACTGAATTTCATCATTACCCAAGGCAATATGGATGATAGGGAACTATTGAAAAACAAAAGCTTTATCAGCGAGCTAAAAAGGAAGTTATAAACCGATAATGGATATATTTAAAAGGATCTGGCCAATATCCTATTTGTGGATGGCATCCATTTAATAACCAATGTTAGAAACAATATGAATAATGTACTCATGGAGAAACGTGACAAGATTGTGATTTGAAAAAGATCGATCATAAAAATGGTAAACAACGAGCTCAAGAATATATGCCAAATAGAACATTCCAAACACCGATCATTTGAAAATTTCTTCACTAACCTTGTTTAAGGTCTGATTGCTTACAGTTTCTTCCCTAAGAAACCTTCAATAAATATGAAACCGACTTCACTGATCATATAGCAATATTTTAAAAATGCAGTTTTTCAGCTTGAGGGTTTTCCATCACGTTAATATCATCCAGCATAATACTGCCGGAATCAGCATCTTGTAATGTTGCTATGGTTCGCATTAAGGTAGATTTGCCTGCTCCATTTGGACCCAACAAACCAAACATTCCCTTTGGAATAGTTAGCGAAACGTTGTTTAGTGCCTGCACTCCATTGGAGTAGGTCTTGGATAAGTTTTGGATTGATAGTTGCATTTTGCTTTATTAGATTAGTGAAAAAACAAAGCAATATAATTATTTTTTTATTTAGTACAGATGTTTTTATATGAGTGGGTTTGACTTTGCTTTGTAACTTCAGTTTTAAGCCAGAGTCAAGAAATAGAATTATTTATGGTAATTGAATGAACAATAATTTAATAACTACTGAAGATTTCTACACTTAAATTTTAGGAAAGTTAATATGGTATTTAACTGCCAATAATCGAGCGGACATTATAAATGAAGCAGTTACTATAAAATTAATATCCCTTTCAAGTTCAAAGTAATTTAATAAAGTATAGAGCATACCACCCAAAAGACAAACGCTGGCATAAATTTCCTTTCTGAAAATAACGGGAGTTTCATTAACCAAAGTATCACGAATTACGCCTCCAAAAACGGCTGAAAACATGCCCATTATAGCAGCTATTTCCCATCTTACACCCATCGATAATGCTTTTTCAACTCCAGCAACGGTAAAGAGAGCAATTCCCATTGAATCGAAAAGGCTTAGAGTCCTTCTTAAATTTTGAAGAAACTTATTGAAAAAACTCGTCAGCAAAACCCCAAATAGAATAGTGTAGATAATATTCATGTCGCCAACCCAAGATAATGGATAGCTTCCCAACATGATGTCCCTTAAAGTTCCGCCTCCAATAGCAGTCACAAAACCAGTAAAACCAGCACCAAACCAATCTTCTGATTTATCTTTTACAGCTAATGCACCTGAAATGGCAAAAACTAATGTCCCTAAAAGCTCAAGTGCATATTGAATTTGCATAAATCAACTATTGTTAAACTATGGTCGGATTTTTTCGATTTTGGAATGTGTTTCCAAGTAAACAGGTAAAGCGGCTGATCCATACCAATTGTAAATGTCATAAGCCAGTAAATCTGCTTTTATGGCAGGATCAGTAAGTAAAAGCTCTGCTACTTTTGCTTTGTCAGGCTCATCAAAAATATAGATCCCTCGGTAATCATTACTATTTTTACCCAAAGGACCAGCCACAATCAATTCACCTGCTTCAGCTAGTCTGCCAATATTTTCCATATGTCCTCTGAACAAACTGTCAACTCTCGCTTTGTCCTCTATATTTCCACCACCTGTTTTCAGCATTACTAAAGTATAAGACTTCATCCCATAATCATCAGCGCCTAATGAGTCGGCTAAATTCTTATCATAATTTGAATTTTGAGAGAGTCCCAAAAATGGGGAGACTAAGAAAAGGCAAAGCAAAAGTAGATTCTTCATGTTTTTTATATTTAAAATGTGATTTTCATTTCAAAAAGTCTTCAATTAAACTTAAAAATTCTTCTGGTTTTTCAGCATGAATCCAATGACCAGCGCCTTCCACCATTTTAATTCTAGCATTTGGGAAGAAATTATTGATGGCTATGTGGTCTTCTGATTTGATATAATTGGAGTTTTTACCACCTATGAATAATGTATCTTTTTCAGTAGTCAATCTCTTTTCCAAGCCTTTCCCTACCACCTCAATATTCTTTTCTAAAACGGATAAATTGATTTTCCATTCGAATTCTTTTTTATCATTTCTGGTCAGGTTTTTTAGCAAAAACTGTCTTACTCCTTTTTCAGGCACATATTCTGACAATTTTTTATCTGCATCGCCTCTAGATTCAAGCTCGTCTAATTTAAGACTACAAAGTCCTTCTAATATTGAATCATGATGAACAGGATATGCTTTTGGAGCAATATCCACCACTACTAATTTATCATATAAATCAGGATGCTGAACGGCAAAATACATAGCTGTTTTTCCGCCCATTGAATGACCAATTATATGAGGGTTTTCAATTTTGTTGGATTCAATAAATTCTTCCAAATCTTCCGCCATTACCTCATAATTGTGTACATCATCATGCGGTGAATCACCATGGTTTCGTTGATCTACCAAATAGACTTTAAATTTTTCCGACAGTTTCCGTCCAATTGTCATCCAATTATCCGAAGAACCAAAAAGTCCGTGTAAAATAATTAGCGGCTGTCCGCCATCACCTAATTCTTTATAATTTAATTTCATTTCATTCTATATTAGATTTAAGAGTCAAGATTTAAGAATCAAGACAAGTTTCATTTATCCATTTTAACCAAAGTCCAAGTATCTAGAACAACAAATTCCATCACTCAACTTCCTACTTCAAGCTCCCTACTTCTAACTTCAATCTTCCCTTAATTCTCTCAAATAAAGCTGAATCGTATTCTCCAACCCAAAATAAAGCGCATCGCAAATTAAAGCATGGCCAATGCTAACTTCATCTAGGAAAGGAATTTTTTCTTTCAAATATTTCAAATTTTCTAGGCTCAAATCATGCCCAGCATTAATTCCAAGACCTACTTCTTGAGCCTTTTTAGCAGCCAAAACAAATGGTTCAACTGCTTTTTCTCTATCCTTAGCGTAATTGGCAGCATAAGGTTCTGTATAAAGTTCAATTCTATCAGTGCCAATTTTGGCAGCTGCCTCTATAAGTTTAAGATCAGTACCAATAAAAATAGAAGTTCTTACTCCCATACTTTTCAATTCGGAAATCACATCTTTCAAAAAGTCATGATGTTTGATGGTATCCCAACCCGCATTGGAAGTTAAAACGCCTGGAGGATCAGGTACTAATGTGGCCTGAGCAGGTTTATTTTTTTCGACTAATTCTAAAAATCGCTCATCAGGATAGCCTTCGATGTTAAATTCAGTAGTCACAATTGGTGCTAAATCGTAAACATCTTTTGTTGTGATATGTCGTTCATCAGGGCGGGGATGGATAGTAATTCCTTGTGCGCCAAAACGTTCGCAATCCTTGGCAACATTGACTACATTAGGGTTTTCACCGCCTCTTGCATTACGCAAAGTGGCAATCTTATTGATATTGACGCTTAAGCTTGTCATAATTTTATTTTTATATGATAACTTTGTCGGCAAGTTAATGATTTTAAAAATTTACTATGAGCTTAAAACAACAAATTGATACGGATATTAAAAATGCAATGAAAGCTAAAAATAAAGAAGAGCTTCAAGCATTGCGTTCTGTAAAGTCTATGATTTTATTAGCTGAATCAGAAAAAGGTGCAGAAGAGAACCTTACTGAAGATGCTGAAATGAAATTGTTAATGAAAGCAGCTAAGCAGAGAAGAGAATCTGCAGATACTTATAAGAGTAATGGCAGAGACGAATTGGCTCAAGCAGAATTATTCGAATTAGATGTAATCGAAAGATATTTACCTAAACAAATGTCTGAACAAGAGCTTCGTTCAAAATTAGAGGATATTATTTCTAAAGTAGGTGCTTCTGGTCACTCAGGATATGGGAAAAGTAATGGGAGTTGCCACTAAGGAATTAGCGGGCAAGGCTGATGGGAAAATGATTTCTCAATTAGTAAAACAAATATTGGCCTCTTGAAATCTTCAAAGATTCCATCTGCCCTTTAAAAATAATATTTTCAGATGAAAACCCTTGATATCATTTTGCTGATACCCTTGTTTTTTGGTGCTTATTTAGGCTTCAAAAAAGGATTGCTATTAGAGATAGTTTCTTTAGTGGCTTTAGTTTTAGCAATTATTGGTGCTTTTAAATTATTGGATTTTGGTATGGAAGTATTGCAGCCCTATTTTGATAATTGGGAGCAGGCTTTGCCTATAATTTCCTTTATTTTACTCTTTATTGCTATTTTACTGATCGTAAATTTGATTGGAAAGATTGTCAAAAAGATTTTAGATATGACCCTTTTAGGAGGGCTTGATAATTTTGCTGGAGCCGTAATAGGGTTGTTGAAATGGGCATTTGGTGTAAGCTTAGTGCTTTGGATGGGAGAGTCAATTGAAATCAGTGTTTCAGCTGAAATGGCTGAAGGAACTTATATTTATCCTATTGTGGCTTCTATTGCTCCTTTTATGGTAGATTTAATTTCAACCTATATGCCATTCATTCAGGATGTTTTCGATCAGTTAAAATCTCAATTTTTATTTGATCAAACATGATTTTAATTGTAGATAATTTTGATTCTTTTACTTATAATTTGGTTGATTATTTCAATCAGCTTGGAGAGAAATGCGAAGTTGTCCGAAATGATGTTTCGCCCAAAAAAATAGATTTAGGTAAATATTCAGCATTGGTTTTATCGCCAGGACCCGGCAAACCTGAGGATGCTGGATTTTTAATGGAGTACATCAGAAATTATGAGAATAAGTTACCTATTATTGGGATTTGCTTAGGTCATCAAGCAATAGCTAAACATTTTGGGGCAAATGTGGTAAAAGCTATAAAGCCAATGCACGGGAAAATATCAACTATTCATCAGTTGATTGATGATGAATTATTTCATGGTATGAAACAGGAATTTAAAGTTGTAAGATATCATTCTTTGGTAGTTGATAATCTAGAAAAAACTATGCTAATGCATTTGGCAAATACTTCTGAAAATGAAAACATGATTTTCAAACATAAATTTCTTCCAATTTATGGAATTCAATATCATCCAGAAGCAGCTCTCACAGACTATGGATTGAAAATTCTATCAAATTGGAAAGCTATAGTAAATAGAAAAAAGGAAGCAATAGTGAATAAATTGTAGTAGTTTAAAGGAAATTGATATATTTAACCCTATTAAATCTTCTAGCGTTTAATTAAAAGTCAATATTGCATCGCATTAAAGAAGATTGTATATTATTAGTGAATTAAATTAGATTATGGAAATACATAAACAAGGAGAATATAGTTATATAGATGAAGGATCAGGTGAGCCATTAGTACTTTTACATGGTTTGTTTGGGGCTTTAAGTAATTGGGAAGCGGTTGTTGGTAAATTTTCCCAAGAATATCGCGTTTTAATTCCCTTACTACCTATTTATGATATGCCAATCAAACAAGCTGGACTAGGTGCATTAACTGATTTTGTGGAAGGATTTGTAGCCCAACAGGGTTTGGATCAAATGACCTTAATTGGAAATTCATTGGGAGGTCATGTTGCATTAATTTATACTTTAAGACATCCTGATCAAATTAAGCGATTAGTGCTAACAGGTAGTTCAGGTCTTTTTGAAAACACTATGGGCGGTTCTTTTCCTAAAAGAGGGAGTTATGATTATATTCAGGAAAGAGTGGCCTATACTTTTTATGATCCGAAAACAGCAACAAAAGAGTTGGTAGATGAGGTTTTTGAAACTACCAAAAGCATTCCAAAATGTATGCGAATTGTGGCTATAGCCAAATCGGCTCAAAGGCATAATATGCGAGAGGAAATTAAGAAAATTACCGCACCAACCTTATTAGTTTGGGGCTTAAATGACACCATTACTCCACCAATGGTAGCACATGAATTCGATAAATTAATCCCAAATACTACCTTAAAATTTATTGATAAATGTTGTCACGCTCCTATGATGGAACGTCCGGAAATCTTTAACAATTATTTGGATGATTGGTTGAAAAGTACAGAACTTGTAGAAACAGCATGACAATAGATTTAATTAACGATATGATCCCACCTCTTAAGGTGACTGATGATGCCGCTAAAGCATTAGTGTGGATGGAAGAATTGAGGCTTCATGCACTTCCTGTTATAAAGGATAAAAAATTTCAAGGCTTCTTGACTGAGGAGATGATTATTGATCAAAATAACGTGGATGCTAAAGCAGGTGACTTTATTCTTAAGGGAGAAGAATGCTTCGTATTTGATTATCAGCATACGTATGAAGCGGTTAAAAAAGCCACCGATTTTGATTTCGAATGTGTGGTGGTGGTCAATGAAGATAATGAATACTTAGGAGTAGTTGTATTATCTGATGCATTATCAATATTTTCTCAATCCGCTTCTATTCAAAGCGAGGGCGGAGTTATTGTGCTATCCTTAAATCAGGCGGATTATTCATTGACTGAGATAAGCCGATTAATTGAATCCAACGAAGCACAAATAATGGGTTCTAGCTTAAATATTGATAAAAATGAACCTACTAAATTCAGGTTGACCCTGAAAATCAATAAAATAGATTTAACTCATATCATTGCCACTTTAGAGCGTTTTGGTTATAAAGTGGTAGCCAAATATCAAGAAGTAAAATCAATATCCAATGAAAAAGAAAGATTGGATATGCTAATGAGATATTTAGATGCCTAATTCAGTTAAAATTGCACTTCATGGCAAAGTATTTAATGATGAAGTCAAACCCCATATCAAGCGAGTAGTAGATTTTTTAACTGGCTCTAGTGTAGAGTTAATAGTTTCTCAATTATTTGCTAAAAAATTTACCGAATCTTTTCCTGAATATGCTGATTTTGAAGTTTTTAAAAAGTTACAAGCAGAGGATAATGTAGATTATCTCATAAGTTTAGGGGGGGATGGCACTTTGCTTGAGGCAGTTAATTATGTAGGTGATTTAGAAACTCCAATTTTAGGAATAAATACAGGTCGATTAGGTTTCTTAGCCACTACACCAAAGGATAAAATAGATAAAGCACTTTCGGATTTATTAAAAAAGAATTATAAAATTGATAGCAGAGCATTAATTTATTTAGAAACAGATTCAAAAGTGTTTGGTGAAAAACCTTTCGCTTTAAATGAATTTGCAATCTTAAAGACAGATTCTTCTTCTATGATTACAGTCCATACTTATGTGGACGGGGAGTACCTAAATTCCTACTGGGCAGATGGATTAATTGTAGCTACCCCAACAGGATCTACAGGTTACTCCTTGAGTTGTGGTGGCCCCATAATTTTACCACATTCCAATAATTTTGTAATTACTCCAGTGAGTGCACATAACCTGAATGTCAGGCCATTAATCGTTTCAGATCAAAGTGTAATTTCTTTTAAAATTGAAGGACGCAGCAACAAATTTCTTGTATCCCTCGACTCAAAATCCCATTCTGTCGATTCTTCCATCAAAATGTCAGTTAGAAAAGGAGAATTTAAAGCAAATTTGATTACGTTTGATCAATTGAACTATTTTGATACACTTAGGCAAAAACTGAATTGGGGCTTAGATTTAAGGAATTGATTGCCACATAATTAAAATATTTCCCTTATTTTTGCTCTTTAAGTAAAGAACCAGTATAGATATGAAGAAACTAATACTTGCATTTTCTATTTTAATGTCAGCTTTGATGATTTTACCGGAGACTGCTGACGCTCAAATTTTTGGAGGAAAAAACAAAAGAAGAAAGAGTAGTCGGAAAATTGGTTCTTTTGCAGGATCCAAAAAGCTTGTAAATCCCGAAATATCATATTATGCAATTGGAGGAGGAATAAATGCATTAAATTATTTCGGTGAAATTGCACCTAGACCTACTTCCCTTAGTACAGATATTTCATTCACTCGCCCTGGGATAAATTTGTTTTTAAAGCAAAAATTTGGTGACAGGTATAGCTGGAAAGTGAACTTTATGTGGGGAAGGCTTCAGGCATCAGATACAGAAACAATTGGATCAGATAATTTCACAACTGAAAACGCAAATAGGTATTTAAGGAATTTAGATTTTAGAAACGACATATTTGAATTATCATTTCAAGGTCAATTAGACTTGATTAAGCATGGAGGTAGATTTTCTTCTCGTCCACCTTTTAATATCTATGCTATTTTCGGAATAGGCTTAATTTATCACAATCCTAAAGGAATGGTCCCAGAATATTTCTCAAGAGACCCATTCTTAGCCAATAATCCTCAAGATTTCCTAGGTGGAAATTCTCCGAGGTATATTGAGCTAGATCAAGCTGGTGAGTGGGTTAGTTTACGTGATTTAGGAACGGAGGGGCAGTTTTTTGATGCTGAAACTCGTCAAGAATATAAAGATTTATATGAGAAAGAATTGCCTCAGCCGTATAGTAGATTACAAATTGTTATTCCAGTAGGGATAGGAGCTAGATATAAACTGACCAATAATTTAGATTTGGCATTGGAAATAGGCTACCGACATACTTTTACCGATTATTTGGATGATGTAAGTGGTGAATACGTTGATTTATCAGGTTTTAGTGGCTCAAATGCTGCTTTAGCTATGGCAATGTCAGACAAATCAAATCAGTTTGATGCAAATACCTTTAGTGAAAACATTCTTCCAGCGCTCTACACTCAAAGAATTAATACCTATAATACTGCTCTAAACCCTGATTTTACATGGAGTAGAGCCGCAGGATATGGTAAAGCTTCGGGAGTTGGTAATGATGATTTAAGACGTAATAATAGAGGAAATCAAAATGATAATGATATTTATATTACAACAAATATCTCTATCACATACATTTTGGGCGGTGGGCTCGTTAGAGGAGCAAAGTTTAGATAATTTATGTTGAAATCTTCTTCCATAAAATATAGATGTCTAAAGTGCATCTTCTTCTTTATAATCTTCCTTCTTCCATTAAAAGAAACCTTAGCTCAGTCTAAAGAATTCGGTGGAGGTTTGGCTAGCTTTAATTATACAGGTGATCTCATACGTACGTATTCTGTAGAGAATCAAACTTTAGGGGTCAATCTATTTTATGCCAGAAATTTTGAAGATGGATGGGGAGGTAAATTGAATTTTGCTGCTGGAAGAATAAAAGGAAGTGATCAAAATCCAATAGATCCACAAGCCCAAATTAGGAATGCATCATTTCAAGACTTTATTACAGAAATATCAGGCCAAGCTACTTATGAGTTTTTAGATTTTAGAACTGACAGGGCATTAGTTAAATTTACTCCTTATCTATCAGCTGGAGCGGGTTTTTTCCTAATTAATAGAGCTGATAAAAATGCCGATTATAGTGACATACAATTAATGATTCCTTTTGGTGGGGGTGTTAAGTATAGTTTAGGGCCATTATGGACTTTAAATTTAGAGTTTTCAGCCAGAAAATTATTTTATGATTATTTGGATAATATATCTATTCAGCAAGTAACTGATAAGAGAAATTCCGATTTCCAATTTGGAGATTGGAATGATAATGACTGGTATTATTTTACCGGTTTTTCAATAAGTTATACTTTTTGGGCAGTGGATTGTCCAGTGCCTTTAAAAAAATAAAAAGTAGAAACTCTTCACAAGTTTATTAATAGTAATGATTTTTGTACATTGCGGCCTTATTTGGAGCAGTTGATTGAACATGGAAAAAATTTTGGATAAAAACAATTTACCAAAACATGTAGCCGTTATTATGGACGGTAATGGAAGATGGGCTAAAAAGCAGGGTGCAGCCAGAGTTTTTGGACATAAAAACGCAATTAAGTCTGTTCGAGATACTGTGGAAGGATGTGCGGAATTAGGAATATCTCATTTGAGTCTTTATGCCTTTTCAACTGAAAATTGGGCTAGACCCAAAATGGAAGTGGATGCATTAATGCAATTATTGGTTTCCACAATTAAAAGTGAGATGAAAACTCTAATGGAAAATGATGTCAGACTCTCTTCTATTGGAGATATAGAAAAATTACCGAATAAGTGTTTTAAAGAGTTGCAATCTGCAAAAGAGCAAACAGCAAATAATAAGGGATTGAATTTAATTCTGGCTTTAAATTATAGTGGCAAATGGGATATTGTTCAGGCTTGTAAAAGAGCCTTAAATGATAATAATAAATCAGAATTGAATTCAGATGATTTAACTGATCTGAAGTTTGAAAATTATTTATCTACAGCAGGAATTCCAGACCCAGAGCTTTTAATTAGAACCAGTGGAGAATTTAGAATAAGCAATTTCATGCTTTGGCAATTAGCCTATACAGAAATATATATCACAGATGTTCTATGGCCTGATTTTAGGAAAGAGCATTTAAATGAAGCATTATTAAACTACCAATCTCGAGAAAGAAGATTTGGAAAAGTATTAAGTGAATGAAACGACATTTATTAATTATAATTAGCATTTTATTTAGCGTTTACACTTTGTCAGCGCAAATCAATCCATCAATGGATTACAGTAAACCCCGCAAATATGAAATTGTGGAAGTTGTAGCCAATGGGTTGGAATATCTAGATGAGGGAGCAGTGATAGCCATTACGGGTATATCTAAAGGGGATAGAATAGATATTCCTGGTGATGATATTGCTTATGCTATCAAAAAAATGTGGCGGCAAGGACTCTTTGCTGATATCATAGTTAAGTACGAGATAGTAGAGGAGGGGAAAATAAAATTAATTCTGGAGCTTACGGAATTACCTCGTTTAACGCGTTATACCTTTGAAGGAATTAAGAAATCTAAGGTATCTGAAGTATCTGATGAATTGAGCTTGGTGAAAGGCAGGATTTTAACTGATGCTTCTGTAAAAAATGCCGAGCTCAACATAGTAAAATACTTTAAAGGAAAAGGATATTTGAATGTTGAAGTAAATTCTACTCAAAAGCCCGATAATTTGGTTGGTAATGGGGTGCAATTAATTTTTAATATTGATAAGAAAAATAAAGTAAAAGTTGCAGACCTCTATATAGTAGGTAACGAAGCATTCGGTGATAGAAGATTAAAAGGTAGATTAAAAAATACTAATGAAAGATTACGTTTTACTTTGTTTGAGGACATTGTTAGCAGAGCTTTACATTCAAAACCCAAACATTGGTTTCAATTCATAGCTAAACAAGACTCAGTTGGTCTAAATCGGGCTTTAGATTATTTTGGAGAGCATGTAAATGTCAATTTCTTTAAATCCTCTAAACTTGTGAAGGAAGATTATGAAGAAGATAAGAAATCCTTGATTGATTTTTATAATAGCAAAGGATATAGAGATGCTGAGATAACCTATGACAGTATTTTTAAGGAAGGTCAGGACATTGCAGTAGAAATTGGTGTTGATGAAGGTCAAAAGTATTATTTCCGAGACATTAATTGGACGGGAAATTTCAAGTATAATGATGAAGTTTTAAGCTCGGTGCTAAATATTAGTAAAGGAGACGTTTATAACTTAGAGAAGATCAATAGAAAATTGAATTACGATCCTACAGGAAATGATATCAGCTCCATTTACATGGACAATGGTTATCTTTTCTTTAATGTTACCCCTGTAGAGGTAAATGTAGAACAGGATTCAATTGACTTGGAATTAAGGGTGTATGAAGGTGCTCAGGCCACTATCAATAAAGTAACCATAAATGGAAATACTAGAACAAACGACCATGTAGTTTTAAGAGAGCTTAGAACTATTCCAGGTGAGAAGTTTAGTCGTAAAAAATTAATACGGACTCAAAGAGAGCTTTCTCAATTGGGATATTTTAACCCGGAAACAGTTAATCCAACACCAGTTCCCAATCCTAGTGATGGAACAGTTGATATTAATTGGGAACTTGAAGAAGTTTCAAATGACCAAATCCAGTTATCCGGTGGATGGGGTGGTTTTATAGGTTTCGTAGGAAGTTTAGGAGTTACCTTTAATAATTTCTCTCTCAATAATTTCTTGGATTTTGGAAACTGGGATCCGCTTCCAGTGGGTGACGGTCAAGTGTTGTCATTGCAGTTTCAAGCAAACGGACGTCAGTATCAGAGCTACAACTTCTCCTTCACAGAGCCATGGCTGGGTGGTAAAAAACCTAATGCCCTAACAGTAGGGGGTAGTTATTCTTATCAAGGTGATTTTGTTAATTTCAGAGATCCGCGATCAGGAATATCAGGTTCATTCAGAATATTCAGAGGGTTTGTTAGCTTATCTAGAAGATTGAAATGGCCAGATAACTATTTCACTTTGGCGAATTCTTTAGAATATTCGAGATATACCTTAAATAATTCTCAAAGGTTAGGTTTCCAATTAGGGTGTACAGATTGTGAAGCCAATAATATTAATTTTAAAACTACTATTGCCCGAAATAGTGTTGATAATCCAATTTATCCTAGAAGTGGTTCAAATGTCAGTTTGGCAGTTTCATTAACTCCTCCTTATAGTTTATTGAATAATAAAAACTATGATGAATTGTCATTTGAAGAAAGTATTAATTTCTTGGAATTTAACAAATGGATGTTTGATGCTTCTTTCTTCAATCAAATAGTTGGAGATTTGGTAGTGAATACAAGAGCTAATTTTGGTATTATTTCCAGTTACGGAGACAAAGTTGGTGTGGGACCATTTGAGAGGTTTATTCTGGGTGGCTCAGGACTAGCAGGTCAAGGCTTTATTTTAGGTAGTGATATTATAGCACTAAGAGGTTATGAGGATAATTCACTAAGACCTACTGAATTTGTCAGAAGTTTTGAAAACGGAACAGTTAATAACCGACAAATTAGTGGTGGAACTATCTACAACAAATTTGTAATGGAATTGAGATATCCTATTTCCCTTAATCCTTCTGCTACAATCTTTGTGTTAGGTTTTGGTGAAGCAGGAAATACTTGGACCGATTTCAGTCAATACAATCCTTATGATTTAAAACGTTCAGCAGGTGTAGGTGCGCGGATTTTTATGCCTGCTTTCGGTACTATCGGCATAGATTGGGGATATGGATTTGACAATGCACCAGGCACAAATAGACCAAGTGGAGGCCAAATTCACTTTACAATTGGTAATCAACAAAGATAAATTGGTATGAGATTTGTTAAAGTCCTAATAACAATTGTAATTTTAAGTCTGAGTTCGCAAATGGCGAGTGCACAGAAATTTGGATACGTTGATTCTAAATTCATTTTAAGTAAGATGCCCGAGTATAGTGAAGCAAAACAAGAAATTGATGCTTTAACTTCGGCTTGGCAAAATGAAATCAAACAAATGCGTAAAGAAATAGAATCTAAATACGCAGAGTTAAAGGCTGAAGAAGTTTTACTTACAAAGGAATTAAAAGAAGAACGATTGGCTGATATTGAGGAGAAAGAGAAGGAAGTTGAAGAGTATCAAAATAAAGTATTCGGGTTTAATGGCTTACTTTTTTTAAAGAAAAAGGAATTAATTAAACCAGTTCAGGATAAAGTATTTGAGGCAGTAGAAATTGTAGCCAAAAAAGAAAGATTGCAAATAGTATTTGATAAAGCGGGTGAGCTTATCATGATTTATACTGATCCTGTCCATGATTATACGGATTTGGTTCTAGAAGAATTAGGATTAATTGACGAAAACGATTTAAATAAGAATTAATAAAGTGAAAATTACGATGAAACCCACACGACTTAAATAATCATTTGATAAAACAAAACTGATTATTTTTGTTGCAGAAGGTTCCATTTGACCATTAAAAATTAAAAGTATACAGATGAAAAAGGGATTATTATTAATTTTAGCATTGGGTTTATTTTATACAGCTAGTGCCCAAGAAACGAAAATAGGATTTACAAATGCTGATTATGTTTTGAGCTTAATGCCAGAATCTAAAGAGGTACAATCTCAAGTTGAAGCATATGAAAAGCAATTTTCAAATTCTATCCAGCAAAAGTATCAGGATTTTCAAGCCCAAGTTGCAGAATATCAGCAAAATGCTCCTACAATGACTGAGCAAGTTAGAGCAGAGAAAGAGCAAGAATTGCAAGGTTTACAGCAATCATTGCAAAAGTTTCAGCAAGATGCTGAGCAGTCTATAGCCCGTAAGCAACAGGAATTGTATCAGCCGCTATACGAGAAAATCCAAGGTGCAATCGATAAAGTGGCAGCAGAAAATGGTTATACTCATGTTCTAAGAGCAGAAGCTTTATTATATATATCCGATGAAGATGCTGGTGATATTTCTGAATTAGTATTGAACAAATTAGGCGTTGAAGCACCAGATGCTTCTGCAACTGATGAGTAATCATTATTGAACATATAAAATTTCTATTTAACAGAAATTTATTGAAATTAGCCCTGAATTTATTCAGGGCTTTTTTATTTCCTAAATATGAGCAAACACCCGCCTTTTCTTGGTAAAAATGATTTGATAATAGTTATTAGCCCCTCAGGAGTGATAGATAAAGATGCAGTTTTAAAGGGAGCTAAAATATTAGAAGAAGCAGGTTTCAAAATTGAGTTTGCCCCCAATATCTTTAATGCTCATTTTAAATTCGGTGCTAAACATCATGAAAGACTATCCGATTTACAGTTCGCCCTAGACCACAAAGAAGCAAAAGCTATTTATTGTGCTAGAGGTGGCTTCGGTATTACTCACATAATTGATGCTTTGGATTGGACAAGGTTTAAGAAACATCCTAAATGGATAATTGGTTTTAGTGATATCACAGCTCTCCTGCACGCAGCATTTCAAAATGGGTATTGCTCATTGCACGCCAGTGTTCTACAAGGTTTGCCAAAACTTTCAGGAGATTATCAGAAAAAATTAATTGAATTTTTATCTGGAAATATTAAAAGCTTAAAAGCTACTAGCACTTTTAATAAAGCAGGAAAAGCTAGTGGTCAGTTAATAGGAGGAAACTTATCCTTATTGGTTCATCAAATTGCCACACAAACAGAATTAGATTATGCAGGTAAAATTCTTTTTATAGAGGAAGTAGCAGAACCTCTATACCATATCGATAGAATGCTATTGCAATTAAAAAGAGCAGGTAAATTGAAAGACTTAGCTGGATTGGTAGTAGGGCAATTCACAAATATATCTGAAGACAAATCTATTTATGGTCAGTCAGTAGAGGAAATTATTTTGAGCCATTGTGAAGAACATAATTTTCCGATTGGCTTTAATTTTCCTTTTGGGCATAGGGAGGAGAATATGCCGATTGCTCATGGAGCAAATGTAAGTTATGAAGTGAGTGAAAATGATGCTTATTTGAATTATTTAAATGATAATGCAGAAAATAACTTACCATAATAATAATCTAAACATTTATAAGTTTATTCTCTGAACTTTATAAACCAACTATCAACCCAAATGAAACCAATTTCAATAATATTAATAATTTTCCTTTCAGTTTTAGCTCAAAAAGCAACTAGTCAAAATAAATCCCTTGTTTTATGGGATGAAGAGAATAGCCAGCCTGTTGAAAGCGCATTGATCTTACATCAAAACCAGGCAAAGGAAAGTGCTATCAGTAATAGTAACGGATTATTTGAACTCCCACCATCATGGCAAAGCGATGATTCTCTTTTCGTCCATCATGTGAATTATGAAACTACAACTTTCAGCTTTTCCAAAGACTTAAAAGATACCTTAAACATCAAGCAACAAGATTTTATGTTAGATGAGGTGGTTGTTTATGCAGAAAAGACTGTGGAGCAATTTTTAGAAGATATTGTAGCCAATACTCAGGCGAAATTAAAGTTTCCAGTTAAGTATGACGGTTACTATAAAGAATTTACTTTAGAGAATGAAAAGTACATCTCATTTGCAGATGCTTCTATGCAGTTTTATTTAGAGGATAAAAGAGATGATATAAATATAGATGCCAGCTTACTGGAAAGTAGAGCTGTAAATTTAGAGACGAGTGAAGAAATTGATTTATCTCTAGTAGCACCTATAGGTTTTGAAAGTGCACTGGCTTACAAAGACCCAAGTAAGGTCAGTAGTTTTTTAAATCCAAATAATTACAAAAACTATAATTATTCAATTTCTGATGGAAGTCCTTTAATTACAATAAAGATTAGCCCTAAAAATCCTGAACAAGATGTTTGTAAAGTTGGTAAAATTCTAGTTGAGAAAAAAGACTCTACTATTTCTTTTATCCAGTTTCAATACCATCCTCTTTCAATTAAAAATTCCAAAGAAGTTAATATGTTAGTTATGAAGGCAAAAGTTTTACAGAACAAAGTTTCAATAAAATATAGGTACTATGAGGATGAGATAATTCTAGATTACGTGAGAATGAATATTTCGATGAGAATTTATAATGATAAGAAAATAGATCAAACCAATACTTTTATCAATGACCTAAGTATCCTAAAACCATCCGAAAATCAAGAGAGCATTAGTTGGGGTGATAGATATCGAAAAAAATCTATTGCTAAAAATGGAACTGACTTTCAAACAGAGTTCTGGAAAAATGCCTCTCATGTCTCACTCAGTCCGGAGGAATTAGAACTGATTAATAGTGATCATAAAGATTTAGATGCTAATTAAGTATTGAAACTACTTAAGAAAATAATTCAACTTCAACCCCTTGCAGCAACCGATAGCAAGCTTAAGGTCTCATTAAGAATATATGGCTTAGGTTTATTGGTTATAGTTATTTTCTCCATTTTTAAAATAATTGCAGCTGACTTTGGCTTATATGAAAGTTATCATCACCATGTAACAGATAGTTTGGCAAATGCGGAATCTTTAGAAAGAATTTTATACGTTTTATTAACTTCTGTAATTATCTATCCTTTGGTAGAGGAATTGTCTTTTAGATTATGGTTAGTAAAGAACACAAAGCGATTCTTCTTGGGCTTAGGGTTTTTCTTTATATTAATTTTATTAGTCTTAACCGAATTTAATAAACTGGTTCCCATTAATTTCGATTTATCATTTGTTATCTTCTTTATTTCTTTTGGATTGCTTTTAGCTTATCTGTTATTTAAGTTAATGCCTGAAAGCTTTGAATTACCTCCTATTTATCTACTAATTATTATTTCCAGTATTCTGTTTGCATTACTTCATCTTAATGTAACTGGGAAGCAAACTAATATATTGGGCTACTTAATTATACTTTTGCCTTATTCTATCAAGGGGTATTTTTATGGTTATATTAACTATAGGATAGGTTTTAGGTATTCTTTTTTGGTTCATGCTTTACATAATTTTGTCATCCTGAGTATTTCCTTACTGATGAAATAAATCAATATTTTTTTTGTAAAGCGACATTGATTCAATCACCTACCCCAACAAAAACCCAGCTAACAAGCCTATCAAAACCACATAAGGAGCTGGAATCTTAGTAAAAAGTAGGATAGCCACCGTACCAATAATTAAACTGAAATTCAGCATGGTAGTTTGCACAGGTTCAAAAAGCAGAAAAATGGCCGCTACCACCATCCCAGAACTGACAGCCGTAATACCTTCCAAAGAAGCCTTTATAATTCTAAATTTTTTCAGTTGATCCCAAAACCTAATTAAGAAAATCATCATTAAAGTACCGGGCACAAATATTCCCACCGCAGCTAAAAACCCACCTAAAATTTCACCCCAAACGCCATATTCCCGCATAGAAAGTGCGCCTATATAACTGGCAAATGAGAAAGTAGGGCCAGGAATTGCCTGAGCAATAGCAAATCCACTTAGAAATTCTGAAGATGATAAGTAGTCTTTAAAGTCAACAAATTCTGTATAGAGAAATGGAATCAATACCTGGCCTCCGCCAAATATCAAACTTCCGTTCCTGTAGAAGTTCTCTAAAAGACGAATGGGTAAAGATTGTGTGAATAGACCAATGAGGGCAATTAAAATCAAAACACTAATCCAGATGATCAAAGCAGTCCATCTGATTTTGATTTTTTCTTTTTCCTCAATAGGTTGAGATTTGTATTTGAAAGCAGTAATGAACCCACCTGCAAGGATTAAAGCTGGAAATAAATATGGAGAATTAATCCAAACTGAAATAGCAGCAGATATAACTAATAAAATGACACTGGTTTTAGTGTGAATTACTTTTTTAACAATCCTATAAGCTGCAGTAGCTACGAATCCGACTGCAATGGGCTGCACAAAGGTCAGAAAGTGTGTTGATAATTCTTTCTCATCAATGTTGGACATTAATATTCCGAAGCCAGTCATTAATGCAACTCCCGGAATAGACCAAACAAACAAGGTTAAAAAGGCAAAAGGTGCTCCTCCAATTTTTACCGCTAAACCAGTTAAGATTTGAGTAGAAGAAGGCCCTGGCAACATTTGACACAAGGCATTCATTTCTATCAATTCTTTTTCGGTTAAATAACCTCTTTTATAAACCAAATGGTCTAAAAAAAACGCAAAATGAGCAGTAGCACCCCCAAAAGTGGTGAGAGACAGGATAAAAATATCCTTTAAATAGATCAGGTATCGGATATTTCGAACCACTAATTATTTTTTCAGCAACCCAATTTCTGCTAATCTTTCCGCTAAAAACTCTCCTGCTGACATATCTTCATATTTTTTAGGGTTATCTGTATCTACGCAACTATCTAAACAAGTTAAGTCCATACTCGATTTAGGATGCATAAAAAATGGAATACTGTATCGAGAAGACTTCATTTGCTCTTTAGCCGGATTCACCACCCTGTGTATTGTAGATTTCAATTTGTCATTGGTCAATCTTGCCAACATATCACCTACATTCACAACCAATTGATTAGGTAAAGCCGTAATTGGAATCCATTCACCATCTCTTCTGAGTACTTGTAAACCATCAGCACTTGCTCCCATCAAGAGCGTAATCAAATTAATATCTCCGTGTTGGGCAGCTCTTACAGCATCTGCGGGCAAATCTTCTGGTTTTTCAATTGGAGGATAATGTATTGCTCGCAAAATACTATTGCCGTAAGTTACTTCAGAATCGAAATAATTTTCGTCCAAGCCTAAATATAGCGCAATAGCTCTTAGCATTTCAAAACCTGTTTTTTCAAGTTTCTGATAGGCATCTTGAGCTAATTCTGCTAATTCAGGCACCTCCGAAGGCCACAGATTATCAGGATATTCTTTTTTCAGCTCATGACCATCAGGTACAAATTGTCCTACTTGATAGAATTCTTTCAGATCGGGCACTTTATGTCCTTTTGCCTGTTCTTTTCCCTTGCTTGTATAGCCTCTTTGTCCGGCTAACTCTTCTTTTTCGTAAGCTTTCTTCTGCTCTGTGCTTAAATTGAAGAATTTCTCAACAGCTGCATAAAGTTTCTGGCTTAAATCATCACTTAAATAATGTCCTTTTATAGCAACGAACCCTATATTGTTGTAAGCTTCACCTAATTCTTTTACAAATTGGGCTTTTGTCTCTGCAGTTCCGTTGGTGAAATCTTCCAGATTTAAGGAAGGGATTTCATTATATAATTTTTTGCTCATAACAGTATCGAGGTTTATTGAGTTGATAGTGTAACATATTCACACTACCTTAGTACACTTTATTAAAGTAAAATAAAACAAAAAACATAAAACCATGAAAAAAGCCACGATAAGATTTAGTATTTTATTTGCGATGGCAGCAATTTTTGCTTGTAGCACCGGAAATAAAGAAGAAAAAGCTGAAACAGAAGATAAATCAATGGAAGAAAAAACAGAAGAATCAGTTTCTTCTATTAGTTTGACACCGGTAGAATCCCCAGAATTTGATGATTCCATGTTGGAGATGTTAAGTCCTATGGAAAACGAAACAAATTTGGAGCCCGGTGCTGTTAAGTTTTCTTACAATGTAAAAAATTATGAGTTGGCGACTCAAACTATTGATGCCGATGTGAAAAATTGTGCCAATTCACCGAAAGGTCAACATATTCACTTGATATTGAATAACCAACCGTATTCAGCACATTACGAATCGGAATTCACCAAAGATTTAGAAGAAGGTCATTATGTAGCGCTATCTTTCTTATCTCGTTCTTATCACGAAAGTGTAAAGAGTTATGGAGCAGCCAATGTTCGTCAGTTTACAGTCGGCAAAGAACCAAGCGGTCAGGAAATTGCTGATTTATCAGACCCCCACATGTTTTATAGCCGTCCGAAAGGGACTTATACTGGGAAAGATGCTCAGAAAGTATTGTTAGATTTTTATTTGTTGAATACGGAACTTTCCGAAGAAGGAAATAAAGTTAGAGCAACCATTAATGGAGAAGAATTTATGCTCGATAAATGGCAGCCTTATTTTATTGAAGGGGCTGAAATGGGTGAAATGACTATTAAATTAGAATTATTAGATGCAAAAGGAGAGTTAATTCCTAGCCCATTTAATCCTGTGGAAAGAACTGTTACTTTAAAAGAAGGTGATGCTTCTTGAAAGTAAAGATTAATTAGTGATGAAATAGCTTGTGATTTATGAATTGCAGGCTATTTTTTATTAAAAAACTGATGAATTAAGGTCGCTCCTACGGAGCTTGGAGAAGCAGTTTTCAGGTGATAATTACCATAATATAGCCCCTCTGGGGCTAAAAAAGAGGCTATCAATATTATTTCACTAAATATCTGATTTCATAATAATAAACTAAAATTTAATGAGGTATTTATGAGTCCCATAGGGACGAGCATATGGTAACTCTAATCAATACACTTTCTTAAGTTCCGTAGGAACGATCTTATAGTATCCACCTTGGTAATAAAAATGCATTGACTGCCTTCTCGTATAGATAGTTTTATCTAAACTTATGCATTGACAGGCTATAAAAACTCACAGAAACTTGAAGATAAAAGACCTTAAAGGAGAGTGTCAGTTTAAAGTCCCAGAGGGACGACCATATAGTAAAACAAATTATAGCACTTTCTTAAGTTCCGTAGGAACGACCTTATATTATCCAAGCCCAGCTCATACCTAGCAAACATTAATTGTCAACTAACAATTGAAAAAATATTTTGTCAATTGAAAAATTAGCACATCATTAGCTAATTACTTAATTTTAGCGCTGAATTGAAAAATGAATGAAATAGGTAGTGAAATGGCAATATGCTATGATAATAACTGTATAAAGTAATAACGAAAATAATATGAACTATCCAATAAGCAATCGCATCAAGAATATGTCTGAATCCGCAACCTTAGCTATGGCAGCTAAAGCGAGAGAATTAAAATCTCAAGGGATTGATATTATCAGTTTGAGTTTGGGAGAACCAGACTTTAAAACACCAAAACATATTCAAGAAGCGGCCAAGAAGGCAATTGATAGTGAAAAATATTTTGCGTACCCACCAGTTTCTGGATATCAAGATTTACGTGAAGCGATAGCTGAAAAATTGGAAAAGGAAAATGGTATTCCTAGTTCTCCTGAGCAAATAGTAGTTTCAAATGGTGCAAAGCAGTCCATTGCTAATCTTATGTTATCCATGTTGAACCCAGGTGATGAGGTGATCGTATTTGCTCCATTTTGGGTGAGCTATACGGAGTTGGTAAAATTGGCAGGAGCAACCCCCGTTTATGTAACCGGAACTCTAGAAAATGATTTCAAACCTACTGCTGAGCAATTAAAAGATGCCATCACCAACAATACTAAAGCAGTCCTATATTCCTCTCCTTGTAACCCTACAGGAAGTGTTTTTTCTAAAGAGGAATTGGAGAAACTGGCGATGGTATTAAGACAGTATGATGATATAGTTGTAATGTCTGATGAAATTTATGAACACATCAACTTCGGAACTGAAGGTCATGTAAGCATGGGTTCTTTGCCGGGTATGGCGGAAAGAACCATCACTATCAATGGATTTTCAAAAGGATTTGCCATGACGGGTTGGAGAGTAGGCTATATTTCTGCTCCATTGCCAATAGCAAAAGCGGCCACTAAAATCCAAGGGCAAATTACTTCAGGTAATTCTTCTATTGCACAAAGAGCGGCCTTGGCTGCTATTACTGAAGATTTGAAGCCGACATTTGAAATGACCAAAACCTATCACAAAAGAAGAGATATGGTATTGGATTTGCTAAAAGATATTCCGGGTGTTGTAACCAATGTGCCTAAAGGAGCTTTTTATATTTTCCCTGATATCAGCAATTTCTTTGGAAAATCTGATGGAGAAACTAAAGTGAAAAATGCTGATGAATTGGCAATTTACATTCTGAAGAAAGCCAATGTTTCAGTGGTGACGGGAACAGCCTTTGGCGCCCCTAATTGTATAAGGATTTCTTATGCGGCTTCCGATGATGAATTGAAAGAAGCAATGGCTCGATTGAAAAAAGTATTGGCAGAATTAAAATAATTAATCCTATTTTATGGAAAACCTGTCAGGTTTAAATTTGGACATGTATCATGTATCAATATTGGAACGTAATGAGAATATTGAATAGAACAAACCTGACAGGTTTTATTATTAAAATTAAATTAGGCGAAAGGGAAATAATTTCACACTTAATATTTGCATATGGCTATTGAAAGCATTCCTGATCTTTTTAAAGCATTTCAAAAGCTAAAAGTATTAGTCATCGGTGATGTAATGATTGATGCTTATATCTGGGGCACTGTTTCCAGGATTTCTCCTGAAGCACCCGTGCCAGTCGTAAATGTGAAAAACCGTGAAAAAAGAATGGGTGGGGCGGCCAATGTTGCCCTAAATCTTCAATCATTAGGTGCAGAACCCATTTTATGTGCGGTTTTAGGAGATGACGAGGAAGCCAATATTTTTGAAGATTTACTAGAGAAAAGAAATATTACAGCTAAAGGGATTATTCGAAGCAAAGACAGAATAACCACCATTAAAGAGCGGGTTTTGTCAGGTTCTCAACATCTTTTAAGGGTTGATTCGGAAAGCCTTGAGCCCCTAAACTCTTCAGAAGAAAATTTACTATCGCAAAAAATTTTGGAGCTGATACCAGAAGTGGATGTAGTGGTTTTTGAGGATTACGATAAAGGCACCATCAATGCTCAAATTATTCAAGATACTGTTGAAAGAGCTCAGGAGTTAGGTAAACCAGTAGTGGTAGATCCTAAGAAAAATAACTTCTTTTATTACAAAGGAGTGGATTTATTTAAACCTAATCTGAAAGAATTGAAAGAGGGGATGAATGTGAATTTTGAGCATTCAAATCAGGAAGTGTTAAAATCACAAACTCAATTACTTCGAGAACGCCTATCATGCAAAATGGTGATGACTACTTTATCGGAAAAAGGAGTTTATATACAATCCGAACAAGAGGATTTTTTGATTCCGGCTTACAAAAGAAGTATTTCGGATGTTTCGGGAGCGGGTGATACAGTAATTAGCATTGCAGCTCTTTGCATGGCCTTGAATTTAAAGGCAGGTTTTGTAGCCACATTATCAAATTTAGGAGGAGGAATTGTATGCGAAGAATTAGGTGTAGTGCCAATTGATGCCAAAAAGTTGGAAGTAGAGGCAATAAAGCATAATTTACAGTTATAAATTGAGGCATTAAACTTAAAAGCCAAGTGTTTCTTACGGAATGAAATTTTCAAAACTCAAAAATGCTTTTGCAGAATGGCTGAATAACTTGCTTTACAGTAGCAGAACGCAAGTTTTGAATACACTGGTTTCTTTAAAAGCATTTATTTGGCTTACCGCAACTATTCTTCTTTTATATGTTTTTGGTTTTGAAACCGAACAGGATGAATTAGAGCAAGTTTTCTTGGGTTTGGATGTAGTGCTTATCATTTATTTCAGCACTTTTCTTATTCGTTTACTTTATGAGTTTAGACGTACCGAATTTATTAAAAATAATAAATTAGAGACTTTTTTGGTATTGATTATCATCGTTAATACCATCAGTCACCTTTTTCTCGATAATAAGATAATGGGTTTTTTTATCGAGAATTTTGAGTTTGAAAGCTACGAAGATGCTTATTTGGCCTTAATCACTTTCTTCTTCATTATCCTGATTCTTTATGAACTGGTCAACGCATCTGATATATTTTCACGCCTTAAAGCAAGCCCTTCTCATTCATTCATAGTCAGCTTTATTATATTGATACTTTTCGGAACAGGAATGCTGATGTTGCCCGCCATGACAGTTCAAGAGGGTTCGATGAAGTTTATGGATGCCTTATTTACTTCTGTGAGTGCATGTTGTGTTACAGGATTGATAGTGGTAGATACAGCTACTTTCTTTACTCTAAAGGGGCAAATCGTAATTATGATGTTAGTGCAAATTGGTGCTCTAGGGATAATCTCTTTTGCGGCCTTTTTTGCTAATATTATGAAAAGCGGAGTAGGCATTAAACAGCAATTGTTTTTGCAGGATTACCTGATCAGTGAATCTCTTTTTTCTGCAAAGGGCTTATTGCGGAAAATCATTTTCATCACCATTTCATTGGAGCTTATCACCTTTGTATTGATTTATTTTACCTGGGGAGATGGGGTGGTCTTCAATTCACAAGCTCAAAAACTGTTTTTTACGGCTTTTCATGCAGTCAGTGCTTTCTGTAATGCAGGCTTTAGCCTTTTTACAAATGGCTTGGCCGAACATGGAGTTGCCACTAGTTATATCCTTCATATTGTTGTAGCTGTTTCCATGATATTTGGAACTATCGGTTTTTCTACTATTCAGGATATTTTTAATATTCAAAGATTAAGAGACCGTTATCAAAACCCTTGGAAAGATTGGAATTTAAGCACCAAAGTAGCAGTTTACACCACTGCTTTCTTAATTGTTTTTGGGATGTTGGTATTTTATCTATTGGAAAGAGATTATATCTTGTCAGACAAGAACTTTATCGAAGCTATAATTACTAGCTTTTTTCAATCCGTAACCAGAACCGCGGGTTTCAATACAGTGGATATAGGAGCTTTAAGAACCCCAACACTAATATTGCTGGCATTTCTCATGTTTATTGGTGCGTCCTCGGGCTCAGTAGGTGGCGGAATTAAAACTTCTACTTTTTATTTAATTCTGGTTTCGGTATTTGCCACGATTAGGGGGCGGTTAAAAATCGAAATTGACAAAAGATTTATTCCAAAAGAATTACTGTTTAAGGCATTGTCTATCTTTTTCTTTGCCGCCTCCATTAATTTGATCGGGGTATTTATTTTAACATTAACAGATAGTAATTTCTCATTCGTTCAAATTATTTTTGAACAAGTTTCGGCATTTGGAACAGTAGGTTTAAGTACTGGTATTACTTCTGAATTATCTACTGCTGGTAGGACGGTTATAATTCTTTCTATGTTTGTTGGAAGGGTTGGGACGCTTACATTTGCTTTTGCATTAAGTAGCAGGCAGACTACACAAAATTATAAATATCCTAAAGCGCATTTGATGGTGGGCTGATATTATGATGTATAAAGTATTAAATGAAAATCTCTAGATTTAAAAATACAATAATTGAATTGCTGAATAACGCAATTTATAAGAGTAAAAAGCCCGTCCTCACCACGGTTCGCTCTGTTAAAGTGTTTTTATGGATAGCTGCTTCGGTCATATTACTATATGAATTTGGATTTGATGTAAATAAAGAGGAGTTAGAACAGGTGTTTCTGGCATTGGATATAATCCTGTTTTTTTATTTTTTAAGTTTCCTCATTCGATGGCTTTACTCTTTTAGAAGACTGGAATTTTTACAATCTCATAAACTAGAATTTATATTAGTCATCATTATCCTCGTAAATTCTATTAGTTATTATGCTTTTGATAATAGAATAGTATATTTTTTACAGGACTTTTTTGAATTCAATAGTTATGCGGACGCCTATCAAACTTTGCTGGCTTTTTATTTTATTATTTTAATTTCATATGAAGGAGTAAAAGCGAGTGTAATTTTATCTCAACTCAAAACGAAACCTGCCAGAACCTTTATCATTAGTTTTATAATCTTGATCTTTTTTGGGACTGGTGTTTTAATGTTTCCTGAAATGTCAGTGGAAAACGAAACTATGCCTTTCATGGATGCATTGTTTACTGCGGTAAGTGCAAGTTGTGTGACAGGTTTGATTGTTGTAGATACGGCTACTTACTTTTCGTTGAAAGGGCAATTTGTCATTATGATTTTAATGCAGTTTGGTGGCTTGGGCATCATTACATTTGCTTCTTTTTTAGCTTCACTATTAAAGACAGGAGTAGGGATCAAGCAACAACTAATGCTTCAAGATTTCCTTGAAAGTGATTCTTTATTCTCCGCCAAAGGCTTATTGAGTAAAATCTTTTTTATCACTTTTTTAGTAGAGTTTATTGCCTTTGTTTTAATATTCTTCTCTTGGGGGCAGGATGTTCATTTTAATACCGTGGGGCAGAAGGTTTTCTTTTCAGCCTTTCATTCTATCAGTGCATTTTGTAATGCAGGTTTTAGTTTATTTACCAATGGCCTATTTGAACAAGGAGTAGCCACCAGTTATATTTTACATATTATTATTGCCATAACTCTGATTTTAGGAGGGATAGGGTTTTCTTCACTTCAGGATTTGTTTTCACTTTCCAATCTTAGGGATAGATTTAGAAACCCTTGGAAGGAATGGAAATTGAGTACCAAAATAGCAGTATATACTTCCTTAGTATTGCTCATCACAGGCATGATAGCCTTTTATTTTATAGAAAGAGACAACACTTTGGCTGATATGAATTTTATGGAAGCTTTGATCACCAGCTTTTTTCAATCTGCAACTGCAAGAACGGCAGGATTTAACACTGTGGACTTTAGTGCCTTGAAAATCCCGGCCTTGGTGCTAATCTCTTTCTTAATGTTTGTCGGGGCGTCATCAGGTTCTGTGGGTGGAGGGATTAAAACCTCAACTTTTTATTTGTTGATTAAATCAGTGGTTGCAACTTTAAATAATAGGGCTAAAATTGAGATCGATAGAAAATTCATACCTAAAGAATTACTTTATAAAGCCTTGTCAGTCTTTTTCTTTGCCGCAACTATGAATTTGATGGCTATTTTTGCTTTGACCATAACGGATGGTGATATTACGCTGGAAAGATTGATTTTTGAACAAGTTTCAGCTTTCGGTACGGTAGGCTTAAGTACTGGGATTACTGCTGATTTATCACTTGGCGGTAGAATTATCATTATTTTATCAATGTTTATTGGTAGAGTAGGTACTTTGACCTTTGCTTTAGCCCTCAGCAATAGAGCTACAAGCACGACACACAAATATCCTAGGGCGCATTTGATGGTGGGGTAAATTTATTTTAATAACTTTAAATCAAAGAATTATCTATGGCAAATAAATACCTTGATTTTGTGGCGGATGAGCATTTATTAAAATGTGTCGAAAATCTTCATAATTCATATTTGAAGGCGAAAGAAAATATTTCCAAAAAGACTTTTTATAAAAATAAGGTAGATACCATAAAACTAATCTTTGATTCAAAATTTAATAACCTAGATGAAGAAGAAATAATTGAAACAGAAATATTAAGACAAATAGATAAATCTATCAATAATTCAATAGGTACATTTCATGAAGAAGTGTTGGGAGGTATTAACGGCTATGAAAAAGGAGAATTAAGCGGATTTGATATAAAAGCTGAGGATGATACATTATTTGCGGACATTAAAAATAAGCATAATACCATGAACAGTAGCTCTTCGGAAAGCTTGTTCCAAAAACTAGCAAGATACGCTGATGATTATAAACTGGCAAAATGCTATTGGGTACAGATTTTAGCAAAGAAGAGTTTTAATGAAAAGTGGTTTGCTGAGATAAATGGAAAGGAATACAGTCATAGTCGGGTTTATAAAATTTCAGGTGATCAATTCTATTCATTATTAACCGGTAAGGAGGATTCCTTTTTTAAACTTTATAAAAAACTACCTATAGCAATTTCCGATTATTTAGGTTCCATCAAATCTGAGAATAAAATCCAAGAAAACTCTGCTTTAACTGAAATTCAAGAATCGATTTCAGAATCTCAACGCTCGATTTTTGACCAAATCACTTTTGAAAATTATAGTTACTATCTCGGTTTTGACAGGCTGTAATATTGATTCAAAAATTTTACAATCGAAAACCCTAATTCTTGAGCTAAATTAACTGGAACTGCATTGCCAATCTGTTTGTATTGTTGGGCAACCGATCCAGCAAATTCCCAATCATCCGGGAAAGTTTGTATACGAGCATATTCCCTCACAGTAAAAGGTCTTGTTTCATCAGGATGGCACCTTTCTGTTTGTTTTTGTGCAGGGCTGCATGTCAATGTTAAAGAGGGCTCGTCCCAACCAATTCTTCTTGCCATTCCGGTTTTACCACCGCCCAAGAAATAACTGCCACCCATATACTCTTTTTGAATGTCAACGGGCAAATCTCTCCAATAACCTTTAGGAGGGACTAAATCCAAAACATTCTTTTTGTATTCGGGATATTTTGCTCCTGATGATTCAGGAACATCAGAATTAAATAACTCTCCTTTTTTCAAGGCATCTTTTAAATTATAAATCTTTTTGTGTGGTTTAGGATATTCAAATTCTATATCAATATCCTTTCTTATACCTACTAAGATTAGTCTTTCACGTTTTTGTGGAACCCTATATTGAACAGCTTTTAAAACTTGAACTGGAATAACATTATATCCAATTTCATCTAAAATGGAAATCATGCCTTGCAAAGTATTCCCATTATCATGGCTTAGAAGTCCGCGTACATTTTCTCCTATACAAATGGAAGGATTTACTTCTGTTACAACTCTTGCGAATTCATAAAACAATGTGCCTCTTGCGTCTTTTAAGCCTAATTTTTTTCCAGCATAACTGAAAGCTTGGCATGGGAACCCTCCAGTAACAATATCTACCTTATTATAGAGTTCGCTAAAGTCAAAGTTTTTAACATCTCCTTCCAAAACCTTCCAATTGGGTCTGTTTTTTCTTAACGTTTGGCAGGCCCATTTATCAATTTCATTTAATGCAACGCATTTCAATCCAGCTTTTTCCATGCCAACAGCCAATCCACCTGCCCCTGCAAATAGCTCTAATACAGAATATTCATTATCTGGTGCTTCATAATTGGAAACTTCATCTTCTAAATTTTCCTCAAATAATGGCTTAAGAAGTGTTTGAACATCATCTTTTCTGTAAACACGATAATTTGACACAGGTTCTCGAACTGCATTTAAAATCCCTTCTTTATCCCATCTTCTTAAAGTTTCCTTACTTTTGCCGATTAATTCGGATGCTTCTGATAATGACAAGTATTCTTTCATATAACCATCTTGGTAAACATTACACATTGGTTACAAATTTATTAATTATATTTAAAATTCTAAGTGATATTTAAAGTAGTTTTCCTTTTAATAAAGAAATTTAAGTTAAGACCATTCATTTTTTCCAAGTGCCAATCTGGCATAAGAAATTCTTTGGTGTTATTTTCGCTTAATAGAGCACATGGCAAATATTGAATTTTATAAATATCAAGGAACAGGCAATGATTTTGTGGTGGTGGATAACCGTTCCCAAATGCTGGATAGAACCGATAAGACCATTGCCCAAAAACTTTGTGACCGAAAATTTGGAGTGGGATCAGATGGATTAATACTAATTGAAAATCATGATGAATATGATTTTGAAATGATCTTTTTTAATCCTGATGGCTCGCAAAGCATGTGTGGAAACGGAAGCCGATGTGCGGTGAAATTTGCTCAATTTTTAGGCATAATTAGGGATAAAACTACTTTTCTTTCAACTGATGGCGTGCATGAAGCCACTATTGAGGGAGATATTGTTCGCTTGAGTATGCAGGATGTAGCTCAATCTGAAATCAATACTTTTCCAGAGCATTTTACAATTAATACAGGTTCACCGCATTATGTTATTTTTGCCAGCAACATAAAAGAGAAAGATGTAAAAGAAGAAGGGGCTACTATTCGTTACAGTGATGAATTTGCAGCTGAAGGCATCAATGTTAATTTTGTAGAGAAACTATCTGTGAATAAAATTTCAGTTAGGACTTATGAAAGAGGTGTTGAAGATGAAACCTTGTCATGTGGAACTGGAGTAACAGCATGTGCCATTGCGCATGTGTTGCATGGAGGAGTTTCTCCTGTTGAAATTGAAACCTTAGGAGGACAATTAAGTGTTGAATTTGAGTTGGAAAATGGTAACGCAAAAAATGTTTGGCTAATTGGACCAGCGAAGAATGTTTTTAAAGGTGAAATCGAACTTTAAAAATTTCAATAAATCATAAAAAAGCGTGTAAATTAGCACATATTTTAAATTATTATAGCAAAAAAGAATGTTTGATTTTTTAGCAAAAGGACTTACCAAGGTATTCGGAACTAAGTCTGATAGAGATATAAAAGAAGTTCTTCCATTAGTTGAGCAAATTAATAAAGAATTTGCCAAGTTAAAGGACTTATCGCATGATGAATTAAGAGCTAAAACAGCTGATGTTTTAGATAGAATCAATCAATATTTGAAGGATATTGATGATGAGATAGCTGCACTTCATACTAAAGTGGATGAAGATCCTGATATGGATTTGCACACTAAAGAGGATGTTTTCAATGAGATTGATGCGCTGGAGGAGAAAAGAAATGAAAAGTTGGAGGAAGTCCTTATGGAAGTATTGCCCGAAACTTTCGCAATCGTAAAGGATACAGCGCGTAGGTTTATGGAAAACGAACAACTGGAAGTAACCGCTTCTATGTTCGATAAAGAAATGTCTGGCAAGGCGGAGCATGTGAATCTGAAAGGCGATAAAGCCATTTGGGATAATACGTGGAAAGCTGCTGGAAACGATATTACCTGGGACATGATGCACTATGATGTGCAGTTGATTGGTGGTATCGTGCTCCACAAAGGTAAAATTGCAGAGATGGCAACAGGTGAAGGTAAAACTTTAGTGGCTACTTTGCCTGCTTTCTTAAATGCATTAGCGAAAAGAGGCGTTCACATTGTTACCGTTAACGATTACTTAGCAAAGCGTGATGCCGAGTGGATGGCGCCTATTTTCCAGTTCCATGGAATTTCGGTTGATTGTATTGACAATTTTAGACCTAACTCAGAAGAAAGAAGAAAAGCTTATCAATCGGATATTGTCTACGGAACCAATAATGAATTTGGCTTTGATTATTTGCGTGACAATATGACGCGTGAAACCAAAGAATTGGTTCAAGGAAAACACCATTTTGCCATGATTGATGAGGTGGATTCTGTTTTGATTGATGAGGCCAGAACTCCATTAATTATTTCAGGGCCAGTTCCCAAAGGAGATGTTCATGAATTTGATTCCCTTAAGCCAAGAATTGAAAAACTAGTACAAGAGCAAAGAAAATTAACTTCAGACTTTCTTTTAGAAGCCAAAAAGCTCATCAAAGAAGGTAAGGAAGATGAAGGTGGCTTGGCATTGTTCAGAGCATTTAGAGGTTTGCCGAAACATAAGCCTTTAATTAAATATTTGAGTGAGCAGGGTATTCGTCAAATTTTGCAAAAGACGGAAAACATCTACTTGGCTGATAATTCTAAATTAATGCCAGAGGCAGATGAGCCTTTATTGTTCACCATAGAAGAGAAAAACAATAATATTGACCTTACAGAAAAAGGGATTGATATCATCACAAAAGATGGTGAAGATCCTAATTTCTTTATTCTTCCAGACATAGGAGTTGAAATCGCGAATTTGGAAAAAGATGAGTCTTATTCCGATGAAGAAATGCTGGAGAAGAAAGATGCACTAATCAAAGATTATGCAGAGAAAGCAGAACGTATTCACTCTGTGAATCAGTTATTAAAAGCTTATACACTTTTCGAGAAGGATACTGAATATATTTTAGTAGATGGAAAAGTGAAGATTGTAGATGAGCAGACGGGTCGTGTGATGGAAGGAAGAAGATATTCTGATGGTCTCCACCAAGCGATTGAAGCCAAAGAAAATGTGAAGGTTGAAGATGCTACACAGACTTATGCCACTATCACATTGCAGAACTACTTTAGAATGTACCACAAATTAGCGGGTATGACGGGTACTGCTGAAACTGAGGCAGGAGAGTTCTGGGATATTTACGAATTGGATGTGGTAGTGATTCCTACCAATAAGCCAATTGTTAGGGATGACCGTCAAGATAAAGTTTATAAAACAGTAAGAGAGAAATTTAATGCCGTTGCTGCTGAAATTGAGGAAATGAGTAAAGCTGGAAGACCTGTTTTAGTGGGTACTACTTCCGTGGAAATTTCCGAGATATTAAGCCGTATGTTGAATATGCGTAAAATCAAGCATCAGGTATTGAATGCAAAACAACATGCCAAAGAAGCAGATGTAGTAGCCGAAGCTGGTAAACCAGGAACTGTAACCATCGCAACCAACATGGCGGGTCGTGGTACGGATATTAAATTGGCTAAAGAGTCCAAAGAAGCTGGAGGTTTAGCGATTATCGGTACGGAAAGACACGAGTCAAGGAGGGTTGATAGGCAGTTAAGAGGTCGTGCGGGTCGTCAGGGAGATACTGGTTCATCTCAATTCTTTGTTTCCCTTGAAGATAACTTGATGCGTATGTTTGGTTCAGATAGAATAGCCAAACTGATGGATAGAATGGGATTGGAAGAAGGTGAAGTAATTCAGCATTCCATGATTTCAAAATCCATTGAAAGAGCGCAGAAGAAAGTAGAAGAAAACAACTTCGGTACTCGTAAGCGATTACTAGAGTATGATGATGTGATGAACTCTCAGCGTGAAGTGATTTACAAGAGAAGAAAAAATGCGCTTTATGGCGAAAGATTGCAGTTGGATATCATGAATATGTTGTTTGATACTTGTGAAGATATTGTCAATAATTCCAAAGCAATGGATGCATTTGACGATTTCAGATTAAGTATTTTAGGAACCTTTGGAATTGACTTCGAAATCAGCAAAGAAGATTATGAAGCTTCAAAGCCTAATGAGCTTACGGAGAAATTATACAATCATGTTTATGCTTCTTATAAAGCTAAAAATGATAGAATTAAAGATAAAGCTTATCCAATTTTAAAGGATATATCCAAAACGAAAGGAGCCACGGTACGAGAAGTTATGGTGCCTTTTACAGATGGTAAAAAGCAAATTGGGGTAGTCACTGATCTACAGAAAAACCTGGATACGGAAGGTCAGGAATTGATACTTTCCATGGAGAAAATATCTACCCTCGCCATCATAGATGAAAATTGGAAAGAGCATTTAAGAGAGATGGATGACTTAAAGCAATCTGTTCAAAATGCTGTTTATGAGCAGAAGGATCCATTATTGATTTATAAATTTGAAGGTTTTGAGCTATTCAAAAGATTTATTGGTAAATTGAATGAAGATACAAGCTCATTTATGATGAAGCTTGATTTACCGGTTCAGGATAGTTCTCAGGTTCAAGCAGCTGCTCAAAGAAAACAAGAGCAGAATTATAAAGAAAGTAAAGAGGAGTCAGGTTCTGTATTAAGTGGAGGTCAAAATAAAAATAGGCCACCGGTAGAAAAGCAGATGCCGGCAAAATCTGAAAAGATTGTAGGTAGAAATGACAGAGTTTCTGTACAGTATCAAGACGGAAGCGTAAAAAAAGACGTTAAGTTTAAGACAGTAGAGGAAGATGTTAAAAGCAATAAATGTGTTTTATTAGATGAGTAGATTTGGAACCAGCATAGCGTTTTTATTATTTGGCTTTTTTATAATAGGTTGTGTTAGTACGCAGCCAACTTCCACTGCAAGTAAATCTTACAGTGAAGATTTAAGTCAATATCGCCCTAAAGTTGATACTGCATTTGAAATGGAGAATGAAAAAAGCAGTTTCAGAAAGACAAGTGAGAATTTTGATCCAAATGCTGATGTAACAGGTCTTTTGAATAAAAAGCTTGATACTTTGGCGGAGAATAATAAAGAGATTCGATATGTAAATGGTTATGCTATTCAAGTTTATAGTGGAAGTAGCAGTTCTGATGCCTATGCAGCCAGAGATACGGCCAGAGTTGTTTTACCTGAAATCAGAACTGATGTGGAATATAAACAACCCATTTATAAAGTAAGAGTAGGAAGGTTTACAGAAAGACTGGAAGTTCAAAGGACATTATTGAAATTGAAGCCCAAGTTTCCTGATGCTATTTCTGTTCCTCAAAGGATTTATATTAATTAATTGGGGCATGTGATTTTTATTAATGTCTGGCATAATAGTTTAATAGGTTGTTAGCAAATAATAAATAGAATCCGCCAGAGGCGGTAGTAGTTTCCACTAGCGGGACGCTAGCGGAAGGAACTTACTTTTTTCTATCGCCATATTCTGGATGGTGAGGAATACTGGCGCCTCTGACGCTGAAGATTTCAACAACAAATTTTTTCGCTTTAGCGAAAATCCTTTCCCGAGTGGTCGGGACAGGTTGTTTTCTTCCCCGATAAAGTCGGGGCAAGTTGTTTCTACTGTGGTTAAAAAATAATGTTTGTTAATCTGTAAGAATGAAAGCAATCTTCACCACGACCGAAATTTCAGTTAAGACTTAAAATCAAAACATAAAATGGATTTAAAATCAGAGATTCAATCACTGGCAAAGTCACAATTTGAAGAAATAAAAGGGATTCGAGAGCATTTACATCGCAATCCTGAATTATCATTTGAAGAATTTGAAACGGCTAAATTCATCAGTAAAACCCTAACCGACTGGGGAATAGAGCATCAAACCGGAGTGGCTGAAACAGGTACAGTGGTTTTAATCAAAGGTAAAAATCCAGATAAAAAAGTAACGGCTTTAAGAGCAGATATTGACGCCCTCCCCATTACAGAGCAAAATGAGGTCCCTTATAAAAGCCAAAATGTTGGCGTAATGCATGCTTGCGGTCATGATGTGCATACCTCTTCCATGCTGGGGACAGTAAAAATCCTGAACCAATTAAAAGACCAATTCGAAGGCACCATTAAAGTGATTTTCCAGCCTGGAGAAGAAAAAGTACCAGGTGGAGCTTCCAAAATGATTAAGGAAGGAGTTTTGAAAAAGCCCGATGTTGATAATATTATTGGACAACATGTAATGCCTTTAATTGATGCCGGTAAAGTAGGTTTCCGTAGCGGAATGTACATGGCTAGCACCGATGAATTATACATGAAAGTCATTGGGAAAGGTGGACATGGCGCTATGCCAGAATTGAATGTTGATCCGGTTATCATCACCGCACATATTTTAGTCGCACTTCAGCAAATTGTAAGTCGACACGCTAGCCCAAAAATCCCATCTGTTTTATCTTTTGGAAAAGTAATTGCAGAGGGAGCTACTAATGTCATTCCAAATGAGGTTTATTTAGAAGGGACTTTCCGCACCATGGATGAGGAATGGAGAGCTTCTGCTCATCAAAAAATGAGAAAGATGGCTGAAGGTATGGCAGAAAGCATGGGAGCGAAATGTGAATTCGAAATCAGAAACGGTTATCCTTTTTTGGTTAACGAACCAGAATTGACAGATAGAGCTAAAGCCAATGCCATAGAATTTTTGGGTGAAGAGAATGTGGAGGAACTGGATTTATGGTTAGCCGCTGAAGATTTTGCCTATTTCTCTCAGGCTACTGATGCTTGTTTCTATCGTCTTGGCGTTAGAAATGAAGCTAAAGGAATTAACTCCTCTGTACACACACCAACTTTCGATATTGATCCGCTTGCCTTAGAAACAGGGATGGGCTTAATGGCTTGGTTAGCTATAAAAGAATTAGAAAGTAAATAATCATCAGAATTTAAGCTTAGTTTTCCTAGCGTAGAATTGAACGTTTAATCCTACGTTTAATCGCCAAATAGTTCATTTAAGTCAGTTATTAAGGTTTTTGTTCCCAATTAAAATATTAGTAAGTTTAGAAATGTAAAATAGATATATAGTCACCAGGGGGTTACTATATTCAATTGTTACATTCCATAAATATGAAAATTCTTTACCTCTTTATAATATTCTTATTCGCTTCTGCTTGTAATAAAAATAATCACAGGCAAACTGAAAAAAGGTCAGATAAAAACCAATCAAAAGAATCATTAGCTCAAAAGCAACTGATGATAGCAAATGAATTCTACGAAAAAGACCAGTTTGAAAAGTCTGCTAAAGAATTTACTAATACTATTAGACTTGACTCGACAATTGGAGAAGCATATTTTAAACTTGCATATTCTTTAGCCTTGACCAAAAAGACACTTTACGAAGAGGCTAAAGAAAAGAATAAAAAGATGACACTTGAATTTATCAACCAAAAAGATACCTCTGCCACCACTATAATAAATAACTTTATCAAGGCAGCTCAACTCAATTACAGACCTTCTGCCTCATATTACAATGCAGGCATATATACGAGTACATTTCATTTAGATGGTTCTAGTGCGATAAAGCTTTTTAATAAATCACTAGAATTGAAACCTAATCAACCAGAGGTGATTTTAATGATAGAGAACATTAAAAAAGACATGGAAGCTGATTCTAGCAGTCAAGTAAAATGAAACGGAATGTAACACTAGCTATGAATGAATGGGGTTTCATCGGTCAGGAAAGTTTGGCGGTACTTGGAAAGTCAGCCACAATCTGTAAATTTATTAATTGCTGTGGCTGTGTGCAGATGGCAAGCTTAGTGCTTTTTAAGCCCCACTCATCATAGCCTTAGCGTTACCAGCAATAACATTCTTTGAAATTGATTCGTATTTGGTGTATATTTACATCAAATTATTAATTATGGCACGTCAAAGTATATCATTTACCAAACCGAATGACGAGTGGCTAAAATCACAAGTCGAAAGTCAAGAATATTCAAGTAAAAGTGAATTAGTGAATGACTTAATTCGACAAGCAAGAAACCAACAAAGGGAAATCGACTGGATTAAAGCAAAACTCGAGAAAGCTGAGAAAAGTGGCTTTACCAATGCTACTAAAGAGCAGATTTTAGCACAATCAAAGTCTGATATTCGTGGCTGAATATAAATTGAGCAACGAAGCCAAAATTGACCTTATTAGAATACATCAATATGGAGTAAAAGAGTTTGGAGAGATACAGGCAGACAACTATTTCAACACATTTTTTGATTACTTTGAAATGATAGCTGAGAGACCTTTTTCATACGAGTCAGTCGACTACATAAAAGAAGGATACAGACGTTGTGTTTGCGGGGCTGACAGCATCTATTTTAGAATCAATGATAATGACAATATTGTTGAGATTATGGCAATCGTTGGTCGACAGGATATTACTGGGATAATAAAATAAAGTTGCCAAGCATAGCAAAAGGGTTTTATACAAGCGTTTGAGCACATTTAAATGAACGATTTGAGAACAATATGGAATGAACTAACATCAAGGTACACTGAGAATGATGAACTTATTGATGAACTATGGACGGAAATAGAAAAGAAGTACACAGCTAAGAAGCGCCATTATCATAACCTGACTCATTTAGAATACATGACAGACAGAGCAATCAAACATAAAGACCTTTTAATTGATTTTGACACTGTTCTGTTTTCTATCTTCTATCACGACATCGTTTATAATATCAAACGGCAGAACAATGAACAAAAAAGTGCTGAAATCGCCTATGATCGACTAAGTAAACTTGGTGTGCCAGCCTACAAAATAGCAGCTTGTCAAAATCAAATTATTGCGACCAAAGATCATAATGACAACGACAGTAGTGACACAAATTATCTTGTGGACTTCGACCTTGCCATTTTGGGCGATACAACTGAAAACTATAAGACATATAGAAAGAAGATCAGAGACGAATATTCAATCTACCCTGACTTTCTTTACCGAAAAGGGAGAAAGAAGGTGCTCCAGCACTTTCTTGATATGGACAGAATATTCAAGACGAAGGAGTTCTATGAAAACTTTGAGCTACCTGCACGAGAGAATTTAAAAACTGAATTACAGGAGCTATAATGCGGTTAATTGATAAACTATTCAAAAGACTAGAGCCGAAAAAGCAGCCAGAAGACTATTACGACATTGCTGTAACACAGGAGTATATTAAAGTCGAGCATCCTGAACGAAAAACAGGACAAATCAACTGGAACGATATAGATGAAATAGTAGTAGTTACAACAGACGAAGGGCCATTTCTTCCTGACTTTTGGTTAGTTCTCTTGGGCAAAGACAATAGTTGTTCACTGCCACAAGGTGCTCCCAAGTATGATGAAGTGTTCGAAATTATTTCAATGTATGAAGGGTTCAACTTTGACGAGTATATTAAATCAGTATCTAGTGTAGAAAAAGCTAGATTTGAATTATGGAAAAGAAATAATTAAAAAGGAAGATGTCCCGACAAAAGCTTTAATTAATGCAGGTTCTAGTGCTAAATTATAAGTAAAGAATATAACAAATAAATGTCAATTTGTGAAGAATGCCTGCCCTAAAAAAGAAAGCCTGCATTCAAATCTAGAATTACAGGCTTTCTTTTTGATTAAGTTTAATAAATTCTCTTAAAACAAATTCATAAATTCATTCACAAGCTGATCTTGGAATTTTTTGTTCACTCCAATGGCAAGTAAAACGGAAAGTACAAGTCCGATTGTAGCGTAAAGGAAATCCCTACCTACAATTTTACTTGCTCTTCTTATATTTTTTATTCTCTTTTTATATCTCTTTTTACTAATGGCAATGGCTACTTCTCTACCGCCTAGTAATCCGATAAAAACCCAAGTAGTACTAATTGGAACCGTGCTGATAACTTTGAAATAGTAAAGTAAAATAGCATATACGAAATCCACTATAGTGGCCGCCCTAATGTCTGTAACACCCGCTTTTTCATTTACAATGCTTTGTATTTTATCACCTTTAAGGAAAAATAAGATCCCCATACCGATGAAAATAAAGCCTGCAAAGCCAATAAATTCATAAACATTTAAGCTTCTAGGGAGGAAAACCGCAATATTGGCAGCGTCTTGGGAAATCCAAACTGACCAAAGTGCACCACTAATAATCCATTGAATGGGTGTCCAGAATTTAGCAGGTTTTTTACTTTTAAAGTATTTGGAGACAAATTTGGAAACAATGAACCAAACGAAAATGGCAGAAACAAATGCCAATCCATATCCAGTTAAACTTTTACCAATCATGGCTCCTATAGAGGATGCTTGAGTGGAGAAGGCGCTTAAAAGTAAGAATGTTGTAGAAACTGGCATCCTAAAACGCGTCAGGACCAATAGTAAAATTGGTGCGGCTAGTTGTAAGAAACTAAATGAAGTGGGTGCTTGATCAAAACCTTTTGTTAATAACCTTTGACTACTAACATCTCCATCGAAAACAATCCAACTGTAAAGAACAGTAGCAAGGAAGATTAACCCCATAAACAACCATAAAATCCACCATGGTTTTTTGCTATTTGAGGCTATAAAAGTTCCAATAGTCTGTATACTGTCATTGGCAATAGCAGAATAGGCTGCTAAACCAAAGCCTACCCACATTGCAATTTGCGGATATGGGGTAATGATGCCACAGATAAAAGTGAAAACAGCTATCAAAGTGATAAAAGCTTTTTCCTTTTTAGCTATCTCAAAGGTTTTGTAGGTAACTTCAGAAACTGTATTTCTGTTATACTTAAGGAATGGTTTCTTAGCCATAAAAAAAATGATTCAATACTGCCTTTTAGCAAAATTATGTTTCAGTCACAAAGCTAATTAATCTTAGTGAAACATTGAGTTAAAAAATTGTTAACAATGTTACTTCAATGTTAATCATATTCTTAATGCTTAAAAATTTATATTTATGGGTAGAATTAATATTAAGTTTAAGTTAACTGGGGTAATATTTAATTCTTAACAATTGCTTTACTTTGTAAATGCAATTACTAAGTATTTTGAAGTTAATTTTGCATTTCAAATCACCATAAGAAAATAGTAAATTATCAACAATCCAGTTTTAAATAATGAGCAAAAGTGGCAATCAACCTTAAAAAGGGTTGTATTGATTGCATTTAATATTTTTCTATTTCTTCTGGCAATAGATTTTATTGGTTATTCCTTTAGGTTGTTGAATAAGGATATAGCCAATTCCATCATAAACCTTACCGCAAATCCATTTATCAGTCTTTTTATAGGGCTTTTAATTACAGCTATTATTCAAAGCAGTAGCACAAGTACTTCTATGATCGTGGCTATTGTAGCTTCAGGGTCTATTGAGTTTTCTGACGCAATCCCAATGATTATGGGAGCAAACATTGGGACTACCTTAACCAGTACCTTGGTTTCATTGAGTTTTATCACTAATCGGGATGAATTTAGAAAAGCTATAGGAGCAGGTGTTGTCCATGATTTCTTTAATATTCTAGTGGTTGCAATTTTATTTCCTTTAGAATATAATTATGGGATTCTGACCAATTTATCTTCAGCAGCATCCAATTTTATTTTAGGGGCTGATTATGTAGCGCAAAATTCTGAATTTAGATACTTTCTGTTTACTAAGCCAGTAGTATTGTTTATTGGAGGCTTAATACCTTATCCTGTTGTTTTGGCTATTTCTTCATTTGTAATGCTAGCCATAACAGTGAAATTTTTATCCAGGACTTTATATAAATCAATTACAGGTGGTTCAAGGGAGTTTTTACAGAAATACTTTTTTGGAAGTCCATATCGCTCATTTTTCTGGGGAATTGTTTTTACAGCTGGCGTTCAAAGCAGCTCTGTAACAACATCAGTGATTGTCCCATTTGTGGCAACAAGAAAAATTAGCTTGAAGCAAAGTTTCACCTTTATATTAGGAGCAAATATCGGGACAACCATAACAGCTTTGATTGCAGCACTTTTTAAATCAGAAGCAGCGGTAAGTATAGCTTTGGTTCATTTATTTTTCAATCTGATAGGGGTATTAATCTTTCTGCCTTTTCCAATTATCAGAAATATTCCAGTTAAAATGGCTAAGTCTTTTGGGCGTTTGGCTATGAGGTTTAGAATCGCTGGTTTTGCTTATATTATCTTTACCTTCTTCCTGATTCCATTCGTTTTAATATCCTTTAATAAAGAGGAAGGGAATGAAAAAGAGGTGGATGTTAAAATAGAGGAAAGTTTAAATAAACCTGTCAATCCGACTGATTCATTGGATTAATTCCCCAATTACATTTAATCTTTCAAATACCATTTCTGTATGTGGAGCATCTATTAGTTCATCAGTTAAATCTTGTCCTGACCAATGTTCGTAATGAGTGCCGTTTCTCCATAATTTTGAATCGGTTGCATCATATATAATTCCCTTATAAGCTATCCAGATTTCTTCTCTGTCCTGTCCATTCCGCAAAGCAAGCTGTTGAGGGCTATATTTCTTCATTAGTTACTTTTTTAAAATTAAAACTAATCAATATTTAATTTTATTACATGTTAATTTATTTCAAATTTCAGAATAAAAATCTGGAAAAATATAATTTTTGGGAATAATCTAACTCCTCTTGGTTTTTGGACATTGAGTATGTCTTAATGTTCAAAATATTTCTAATCAAATAATTGAAAAATACATATAGAACTACTCCTGTAACTTTATCCATTAGCTAATCAAAACACTTTTAAAGCAGTCAACTAATTTTGCATTGTATAAAAAATTATAAGAATATGTCAACTTTAGTGTCTCAATCAGAAAAAGTAACCATTGAAGAACAAACTGATGTTCAAGCTGCCATGATTACTTTTCATGGAAGTTTAAATAGTGAAGATTATCGTGCTGCAATGTTAGCGAATTATGATTTGTGTCAGCAACCACATATTAAAAATTGGCTGCAAAATAATACTGACGCTGGAGTATTGTCATTAGATGATCAAAAGTGGGTTTCAGAAAACCTGATACCTAAAGCAGCTCAGGAAGTAGAGAAGATTGCGGTAGTAGTTTCAAAAGATGTATTTAGAAAATTTGCTGCTAAAAATATTTTGGATAAGCAGAAAGGAAAATTAAATTTTCAATATTTCAACAGCTTGGAGGATGCTAAAGCTTGGTTGAAATCATAAGATATTTCATGTTAAATAGGGGATAGTTTAGGTTAACAAAAAAGGCAGGGGTGGTTCCCTGCCTTTGTTTTTTTACAGCCTAAGGCTCCGGTTTTCCTCGGTAAAATTGTAATAATGCTTTTGGTTGGTTTAAGAGCACTTTTTCTTTGTTTTATGGTGTCCCAGAGAGCAGAATAAAGTATTAAACTGCTGATTTTTGCATGATATTGCTAGCTTAACTAGTCATACTTTTTCCATTGATGAAAAAGTATGCAAAAAATCTAGGTAAAATGATGCTACTTCCCGCAAATGCCAACGCCTGCCCGCCATTTTACCCTCCAGCCCGCTTTTTCGCTAAGGCGAAAGTGGGGGAGTTAGCCATTAATGAACTAGGCAAATAGATTCTGTCATATTATACCCTTATTTAACTTCGTTTAACTTGTTTTTGGATATCTGTAGACTATTTGACAGAAAAATTTACTCTTTGAATATCTAAGGTGTCCCAGCGAGGAAAACAGGAAAAAGAGGGTGTCCGAAAAGTCGAGACACCCTTTTTTGTTTGTTGATTTTCTCTAAAAATATTATTTTAGAGTCGTACAAAATACAACGATGGCTAAGATAGTTTTTAAAAATCAAACAGGCAATTGCCCAGAATTATTTCCAGTAAACATTTTTGATAAAATCCCTGAAAATCATCCTGTCCGTTTAATTGACTCGGTGGTCAATTCATTGGATATCAGCGACATTCTTAAGAAGTACAAAGGAGGTGGGACATCGGCCTATCATCCCAGGATGATGATCAAGGTTTTATTTTACAGTTATCTCTCCAATGTGTATTCCTGTAGAAAAATAGCCAAGGCACTCCATGAGAATATTCATTTTATGTTTATATCGGGAAATTCAACTCCTGATTTCAGGACGATCAATGATTTTCGTGGTAAAATTTTAAAAGACTCGATCAAGACCTTATTTGCAGAGGTAGTGAAAATGCTGGTGGAAATGGGGTATGTCAGCCTTGATGTCCAGTACATTGACGGAACAAAAATAGAGGCTAAATCGAATAAATACACCTTTGTTTGGCGGGGCTCGGTTGAAAAGTACAAAGACAAGCTGGAAACAAAAATCAATAGCGTTCTATCGGATATTGAAAGGAGTATTTTATCAGACAATCAAGAAGTCAATAAGGAGGAATTGCCCCAAAAAATTGATTCGAAGGAGTTAAAGGAAAGACTTTCGCTACTCAACAAAAAACTAAAGGAGCCATCAAAGAAAGTTGCCAAAGAACTGCAAAAGCTTCAAGAGGAGCATCTTCCAAAGTTAGAGAAGTATGAAAAGGACTTGGAAATATTGGACAAGCGAAAATCCTACAGCAAAACCGATAAGGGTGCCACATTCATGAGAATGAAAGACGACCACATGAAAAACGGCCAATTAAAGCCTGCTTATAACTCCCAAATATCAACAGAAAATCAGTTTATCACCCATGTTTCCATCCATCAAACACCTGGTGACACCACTACTTTAAAATCACATTTGACCGGTTTTGAAGAACTCTACCATAAACAGAGTAAAGAAATAGTGGCCGATGCAGGATACGGCAGCGAAGAAAATTATGAAATGCTTGAAGAAAAAGGTGTTGAAGCCTATGTGAAGTATAATTACTTCCATAAAGAGCAAAAGAAAAAGATGAAGAACAACCCGTTTCTTCCACAAAACCTCTTCTATAATGCCGAGCAAGATTTTCACGTATGCCCCATGGGGCAAAGAATGGAAAAAATTGGAGAGGGGAAACGCACTTCAACTAACGGTTATGAGTCTAAAGTCGCTTACTACCAAGCAAAAAGATGCGAGCAATGTCCATTGAGAACATCTTGCCATAAGGCTATAGGTAACAGAAGAATAGAGGTAAACCACAGATTAAACCTTCTAAAACGGCAGGCCAGAGAAAACTTAACAAGCAAAAAAGGACTTGAGCACAGAAGTAAAAGACCAATAGAGCCAGAGGCTGTGTTTGGTCAATTAAAAAGCAACAATAAATTTAACCGTTTTACATTTTCAGGATTAGAAAAAGTAGAATTAGAGTTTTTGTTGATGGCAATAGGTCACAACTTCAGGAAAATGATAGCCAATAATGTGATTTTAACATCAAAATCAGATGCCGAATTACCAAGAGTTGGTAAAAATGCCCCTTATCATAAAATGTCCACAGAAATTAAGTCGAAAATCCATGGACAGCAAAAAATAAGTGAAAATGGATGTGGGTATCTGAAAATAGCGGCATAAAAAAAACTGTCCTTTTTGGACAGCCTCTTTGTTTTTTTACAGCCTAAGGCTGTGTGCTTTTAACCACTAAGCGTCTCTAAGAATTCACCAAGTGACCTGTCTGTACAGGCAGGCACAAAGGGTATTAAAGTTGCTCAATATTTATTTGAATAAAAAAACCACAAAAGAATCAACTAAAACTAAATTTTGTTTTCTGTTGACTCTTTTGTGGTTAAAATAGTATTTGTAGTTAAACTACTTTATTTATTTCTGCTCATTTCATTGTCAGCTGGCGATTGACCTCTTGGCGTAGAATTCCTTCTTTGATATAATTCAAATTTATTAGGGATATTTCTTGGCGGCCAGTAGTTGTTTTCTTCATCTACATCAGCTGTTTCTCTTTTAGGATCCACCTGAAATTGAACGATTTCCTTTTGAGAAATAATTACTTTTGTGGCTGTATTTTCTCTCTTTCTCCAGATTTCAGCAGGATATTTTAAAGTCTCTTTGCTTCCATCTGTATACGTAACTTCCACAATGATTGGCATTACCAGCCCTCCTTTGTTTTCATATTTAACTTCGTAGAAATTATATCCACCATCCAATAATTCTTCCTCTTTATCTGTTAAAGAAGCTCTGAATGATTTATAGGCTTTTCTGTCATCACTATCCACTTCAAAAGGATCGTAGCTGTTATAGAAATCTTTCAATTCAGGATGCTTTTCGACTACTGTTTTAACACCTTCTTCATTGTTTTTATCAGGCGTTACATGGTAGCTACCTTCCTCTGCTCTTTCTTTTCTGATTTTGTTTTCTACATCAGGATTTTTAGAATCCAATTTGTACCATTCCACATCTGCAATAGCAATGTCTACATGGTCAGTGCTGTAGAACCAACCTCTCCAGAACCAATCTAAATCAACAGCTGAAGCATCTTCCATGGTACGGAAAAAGTCAGTTGGAGTAGGGTGTTTGAAAGCCCATCTTTCAGAGAACGTTTTAAATGATTTATCAAAAAGATCTCTGCCCATTACAGTTTCTCTTAATATATTGAGAGCAGTAGCAGGTTTTCCGTAAGCATTATTTCCAAATTGGATGATGTTTTCAGAGTTGGTCATAATTGGACGGATATTTTGTTTGTCCCCTTTCATATAAGAAATAATATTTCCAGCTGGTCCTCTGCGGCTAGGGTAGTTTGGTTCCCATTCTTGCTCAGCTACAAACTGGACAAAACTGTTTAATCCTTCATCCATCCAAGTCCACTGACGCTCATCAGAGTTTACAATCATTGGGAAGAAGTTATGCCCCACTTCATGTATAATTACCCCTATCATACCATATTTAGTTCTGGCTGAATAAGTGCCATCTGGAGCTGGTCTTCCGTAGTTGAAGCAAATCATTGGATATTCCATACCGTTTGCAGCTTCTACTGAAATAGCCACAGGATAAGGATAAGGAATGGTCATTCTTGAATATACTTCCAATGTGTGAGCTACAACTCTTGTAGAATATTTATCCCATAATCCCCAAGCTTCTTTTGGGAAATAAGACATTGCCATTACAGTTTTTCCATCGATCTCAACACCCATTGCATCCCATATAAATTTACGAGAAGAACCAAATGCAAAGTCACGAACGTTTTCTGCATGGTAAGTCCAGGTTTTAGTTCCTGAAGCTTTACTTTTTTCAGCTTTCTCAGCTTCTTTTTTAGTTACAATCAAAACTGGATCATCAGCTGTTTTTGATTCTTCCCATCTTTCTAATTGATCTTCAGTTAGAACCGCATCAGCATTTTGTAATTCACCTGTAGATGCTACGATATGATCTTCAGGAACTGTGATATTCACCTCATAATCTCCGAAAGGCAATGCAAACTCACCGCTTCCGATGAATTGCTTGTTTTGCCATCCTTCAAAATCATTGTAAACTGCCATTCTTGGGAACCATTGCGTGATGGTGTAAACTGTATTGTCATCATCTTCAAAGTGGTCGAATCCACCGCGACCACCCATTCTGGCTCTGTCATTGATGTTGTAATACCAGTCAATTGAGAAAGAAATTTCTTCACCTGCTTTTAAAGGCTCATCCAAATCAATTCTCATCATGGTATTATTGATGGTATAATTCATATCATTACCCTCAGCATCCACCAATTTTTGGATTTTGTGACCACCATCGTAATCAGGATAACCCATCATACGATCAATCTGTCCTTCACTTGCTCTATCCGGAATACTGGTTTCAGCCACATCATAAGTCATGCTGTTTTTTGCACGCATATTCTGATCCAACTGTACCCATAAATAAGTTAATTGATCTGGTGAATTATTGGTGTAAGTGATGGTTTCAGAACCTATGATTTGATTCTTTCCTTCATCCAAGGTTACATCAATTTTGTAATCGGCTTTTTGTTGCCAGTACATATGTCCTGGCGCACCTGAAGCTGTCCTGTAAACATTCGGTGACCTTAGCATATAATCCAATTGCTCGAATTTGCCTTGGTTTTTGTACTCTTGAGCAGTTGCTGCAAAAGCAAAAAGTGCCATAAAGGCGGTAAATATTCTCTTCATATCTATTTTAATTTAATGTACTACTTACCAAAATTTTGTTTCCATCATGATTGTCACGGCTATTCCCGCTATGGCGCTGGAAACAATCAGCACCCAATCCCTTCTTTTCATTCCAAAAATGTCTATAAAGATAAAAGATAAAACCAAGAAGACCAGCACTATAATGATTTGCCCAACTTCTAACCCCACATTAAAGGCTAACAATTCCATGACAATCGAACTGTTTTTGCCCAAAATCGCTTTTAAATAATTACTAAAGCCTAAACCGTGAATCAAGCCAAAAAGCAAAGCAAAAATATAATTCAATTGCATATTCCCAGAGCTTTTCAAATCTCTTTCTTTTTTGAAAAGATTGGCAAAAGCAGTAATAAAGATTGTCACTGGGATTAAAAACTCTATTAATTCAGGATTTATTTTTACATAGTCTAATGTAGATAATGCAAGTGTAATGGAATGCCCAATTGTAAAGGCAGTTATTAAGATTAAAACCTTTCTCCAATCGCGCATTAAATAAATGGCTGCTAATGCTAAAACGAATAAAATGTGATCGTATCCGTTAATGTCCAGTATGTGATCAAGTCCTTCTAAAAAGTAGGCTTTAAATGTTGACATATCCTTTTATGTAATTTTCAAGTTTTATGGTAACAAAACATAATATTACCATAATTTTGCAAAACAGACACGAGACTTTTAAAAATGTTATACAGTAATTTTATTATCGGTTTTTTCTGGATGCTTAGCGGATTGCTACATCCCTTTTATGTTTCCATTACAGATTTGGTTTATAAGGAAGATAGCAAATCAGTGCAGATCATGCATAAAGTATTTGTGGATGATTTTGAGCAAACGCTGAATAAGCATTATAATGTAAGACTTGATATTTTGGCAATGGAAAGCACAGCTGAAATTGATGAAATGGTAAAAGATTATTATTCGAAAAGATTTGCTGTTGAAATTGATGGGAAAGAAAGAGAGATCGTCTATATCGGAAGTGAATTAGAAGAAAATGTGCTTTGGGTTTATCAGGAAATCTATAAGGTCAGGAAACCAGAAAAATTCAGAATAACCAATACGGTTTTATTTGATGAATTTGATACCCAATCTAATCTCGTTCACACCGATTTAGGCGGTAAAATCAAAACCTTGAGATTAACAGAAGGTGATGGAACTCAAGAAGTGGAGTTTGAGGTTTATTGATTAATAAGTATATTAGTTATTATGACTACATGTAACGAAAATATCCGAACTAAAATAAGAAATACTATTCATGAGATTGATTCTGATGCAGAAGTAATTTTATTTGGCTCAAGAGCAAGAGGTGATGAAAAAACCGATTCCGATTGGGATATTTTAGTGCTCACAAATTATCCTTCAAATTTAGAAATTGAACAAAAGTTTAGAGATAAAATATATGACTTGGAATTAGAAACAGGTCAAGCTTTATCAATATTTGTGTATTCAAAAGACGACTGGAACACAAAGCAAAAAGTAACTCCTTTTTATGAAAATGTAAATACAGAAGGCATTGCTTTATGAATGCGGAAGATAGAAGGGTATATGTTAAATATAGGATAGATACAGCCTATAAAACTTTTGAAGCCGCAAAAGTATTAGCCGAAAATAACTATTGGAATTCTGCCGTAAATAGATTGTACTATTCAGTTTTTTATGCTGTTAATGCTATCTTAGTCTTAAACGAGATCCATACCAAATCACATTCCGCTACTAAGAGTCAATTTTCTGTCCATTTCATTAAAACTGGTAAGCTTAATAAAAAATACGGAAAATTGTTATCTCAATTGTTTGATTGGAGACAAAGAGGTGATTATGGAAATGTCTTTGAATATGAAGAAAAAGATGTTATGCCATTATTTGAACAAGTAAATGAAATGATTTCAGAAATTGAAAAGGAAATCAAACTAAGTTAAAGTACATTCAAACTCTGTTCCTTTATCTTCTCCAACTCTTCTTTCATTTGAATTACCTGCTCCTGTAAATCAGAATCATTGGCTTTGGAACCTAATGTATTGATTTCTCTACCGATTTCCTGACTAATAAAGCCCAATTTTTTACCGTGAGATTCTGCTTTGCTTTTAAGCGTATCTAAGAAATATTTTAAATGGATGGATAGGCGTTCTACTTCTTCATTCACATCCAACTTTTCAGAATAGTAAATTAATTCCTGCTCCAATCTTTCCTGATCATAATCTACAGATAGGGTCAATTCTTTAACATTGTTTTGCAGTCTTGTACGGATTTTCTCCATTCTTTTAGGCTCAATATCTTTTGCTTTTTCTAATTTTTCGGAAATGGTATTGATGTAGCCTGCTAAAACATCGCTTACTGTTTTGCCTTCTGAATCTCTGAACTCATTACATTTTTCTAATGCATTTTTCAGCGTGTCAATTATTAGCAGCTGATCATCTTCTGTAAGCTGATCATCTTCATATTTAATTATCTCAGGTGCTTCCAATGACATTTTCATGATATCATGGAATTTCCTACCATTCAATTCTTCCAATTCTGAAAGCTTTTCCAAATATGCGGTAAAAAGCTCTTGATCTATATTGGGCAAAGCCAATTGCTTATTTTTTTTGGAAATATTTATGGAAACAGAAGCTTTTCCACGGATCAGCATTTTGGTTATTACATTTCGAACTTCAATTTCTTTTGAATTCAAAATTTTAGGAAGCTTCAAGGATAAGTCTAAAAATTTAGAATTGAGTGTTTTGATTTCTACCTCAACTGTAATGTTATCGTTTTGTGCTTCAGCAATGCCAAAGCCAGTCATTGATTTGATCATGAAATTTTAATATCTGTATTTAAGCATCCGCAAAAACTGTTTTTTGCGCTGCATCTCAATCTATTTTTTTGGAAGAATAGTTTAAAAATCGTATCCGATACTTAAACTCAATTTAGGATCTTGAACTATATAATCTTCTATTGGGTAAGCGTAATCAAGCCTTATGTAATAGCCCAATAAAGTGGTTCGTAAGCCTAATCCAAGCGAAGATAGCCAAGGGTTTTTATAATTTCTAATAACAGCCTTAAAATTGTCAGTTTCTATATTTTGGCGATTAATACTATTATCCTGATCCCAAGGACTTCCTCCTAACCAAGCGGTACCAATATCATAGAAACCAATTAATTGAAAGTTTCTAGCAAAATTCGAACTCATGGAGTTATTACTTAGCACTCTAAAAAGCGGGAATCTTAATTCATTACTCAATAGCACAACATTTTTACCACTAAATTCATTTAATTGAAAACCTCTTAATCCTGTAACAAATTCATGAAAAAGAATATTTGAATTAGATATAGGGCTTTCTGCAGAGTTCAGAGCCAATGGATTTTCCTCAGGGGTTACTTCAGTTCCAGGAGCGGGTTCATTAATTCTTCTAAAAACCCAATTATCAACCCCTCCTAACATAAAATAAGGAGAGTTTTTACCAAAGAAGCCTCCCGCATAAAGTCTACTTGCAAAGGTGATCTCACGAAATACTTTTTGATAATTCCTAATGTCAATATATAACTTGCTGAATGATTCGCCTGCATTAAAACCACCAGTATAGTTCTCAAAAGCAATTTTACCTCTTAAACCTTGTCTCATATTTAAGCCAAGTGGTTCCGAATTATCATAGATATATTCTATCTTCCCACCAAACAGCCAATCATTTTGTAAGGGGTTTTTTGCAAGATTATTACTTTGTGTTAATACATTGAAGCTGCTTTCAATATATTGCTGATAAATAATATGAGGTTTTACACTAATCCTACTATTGTTGGAAAATGGAAAGGCACCGCCAAAACTAAAATTATTAAGGGCATATGTTTGATCAGTAAATCTATCATCTAATTTAGTAGCATAAACTTCCCTCTCAAATCTAACACTATAATCAACTAATCGCTCCAAATATTGATATTCACCAAATATGGAACCGCTTTTAAAATCTTGCAAGGAAACATCAAATCCTCCATAAAATTTATTATTCTCTCTAATATCATTCATTTGATATCTTGAATACATAGAAAGTCCAATTAAAGGATCTATTTTCCAGGAGGCTGTTACATTATTGGTTGTAAAGGTAGGTTCGTAATCAAAGGGACCCATTAAGCTGGCAGTATTTCTAAGTTTGCTTAAATTTTTAAGGAGAGAACTTTCCTTCTTTTCATTTTCAAATTGCTGTTCTTCAAATTCAAAATTATCTGCATCTAATTTTGCGGTTGATTCATCCTCCTGATTCAATTTTTTCTGAAGACTTGATAAAGAAGAATCCTGTTTGAAGTTCTGGTTGTTTATCTCAACTTCATTACTTCTAGATTTTTTCTGTTTTTTTGGTGGGCCTTCAGTGTTCAATTTTCTACTTAACTGCACTTGCTTTCTTAATGTAGATGGCAAGAATTTAGCTTCATTTCCTGAGAAGTCTTTTCTAAAATAAAACTTTTGATTTCCATTTTGATCTAGTACAACTGAATAGAAATTTAATTCAGGTCTAATATCAAAATTACGGATTCCTGTACCATAGGAGGTTATTTGTTTAGAGGTTTTCTTTTGGAGGTCATAACGGTATAAATTAAATATTCCTGATTTATCACTTACATAAAAAATAGTGGTGCTATCTGGGATTACAACTTTAGAACTCTGCCCAAAATCCTTAGTTAATTGATTGAGCTGATCAGGTTTGTCGATATCAAGTTCAAAAAGATTAAAATTCTTGGCTATATCTTTATATTTATACTCAGTTGAGATGCTGTCTGTATTTCTGTTTGAAGAAAAGACAATTCGCTTAGTTTCTGGAATGAAGGCAGGATGCAGATCATCAAATACATCATTGGTAAGCCTTCTTATGTTTGGTCTTCCTGTGCTTATTAAATATAAATCAGATTGAGCATTAATGTTGGCACTTACTACGGCAGTTTTTCCATTCGGATAGATATCTATTTGGTTTACCTGATCAAACCTTCTAAGATCTCTTTTTTGCATTTCTTTTGTATATGGATTATAAAGATGTAGGAAATTAACTCCTCTCTCGTAGCTTACAATCCCTAATGTTGCACTATCACCCCAATCCATAGCTGGGGCAAAAGTATCTTCAAATTCTTCTAATCTTCTTTGACCACCTTTAAAAATTGTTTTTTCATTTCCACTGCTTATTTCTCTTAATTTAACTTTAAATCTCCCTCTATTATTGATAGAATATGCCAGAAAATCACCATTCGGGCTTATTTTAGAAGTATAATCTAATCCATTTTGCCAAGGTTTTGAAATCTGGTTTTTCTTAGAAGGCTCCTCTGTTTCCATATCAGAGAAATTATTGATATAGAAATACCTGTATTCATTTAAGAAAGCTTTAAAAGGAATCCCGAGTGTATTGGTAATACTTTTTTCTTCATTCCGAATGATTCGAGTCAGATTTAAGGTATTGGAAATATTAATTCTCCCGTATTTTTCGGATATGAAATTCCAAATAGACTGACCAGCTAATTCGGCTTCGATACCTTCTAATTTATCTATGTTTTTAGCATTATTGTCTACTAAAAAGTTTCGGACGAAGTCATCCATTTCAGCACTCCAACCATAAGCAATGTATGCTGCAACACCACTGATGAACCAATCAGGTACGGTAAACAAAGAGTTTGACTGGAACACTTCTGAAACTAAGCCGCCACCGAAAAGCATATCCTTAACATAAAGCTTAGATACTTTATAAATTAATTCTTCTTTAAAATCTTGATAGGAACCAGAGAAAGCTAATTCAACATGCGTTTTTAGAAAGTTTGTTTGGCCACTAATGTCAAATTGTGCTTCATTTAGGCCTACATTGCTTTGATTGTAATCTAAATTACTGTTAAAAAGAAAGATTTTAGTCTTATTGTAAGGTGCATATCCCATTATATCGGTTATGCGTAAAAAATCCTCTTCTATATTTTCTGCTAATTGTTTAGCTAATTTTTGTCCTCCGTAGTAGTAATAAATATCAAAATGAGGTGTGCTATAGTATTTCCACTCAAAATAGCGGTATTGTATCCTACTTTTACCAAAATTTTCTTCACTATTTTGGGCATATAAGGTATTGGACATAATCAGAAAGATTATGCCAACAAAAATTATTGTGTTTTTTAAAAAATTCCACTTCATACTAACTTGAATATAATGGATAATAACGGTTTATGTTTACTTCATCGTTCAATTTTTTTAAATTATTTATAGATTCTACAAATTGACGTGCAAAATATGGAGCTAAAGAAACTCCTTTTGTTCCCAAACCATTGAAAGTAAATACGTTCTTCATTTCAGGATGGTTTCCAATGAGTGGTCGTCTATCTTTTGAGGCCGGTCTGATTCCTGCTACTTGGTCTATAATTTCATACTCAGTTTTGAGTAAATCATCTAGTTTATCTGTCAGTTGCTTTCTGGCTTTTTCTGTTGGCTTATAGTCCAAATTTTTCCATTCGTAGGTGGCGCCTACTCTGTAAAAATCTTGATGGGGATTTTTAACTATAAAAACTCCTCTATTAAAGATGATATCTTCAGGTAAAGGTTTTTCAGTTTTAATGTGAAGGATTTCACCTTTTACTGGAGCGGTTGGAAGCCAATCAAAAAATGGATTATTACTCAAAGGGCCATCACAGAAAATAATATTTCTTCCTCTAATTTCATCGTAAATAACTTGATTTTGCTGGATTTCTAACCTTTGATAGTCTAGAGGTTCCTGTATAATTTGACTATTTATTATTAGATTTTCCTTGTGGGAATCAAGCATTTTTTTGACATCTAAAAATCCGCTGGTTTTAAGTAGAATGCCGCCATAAGAATCATCAATGAATTCTGAAAACTTAGATTCTGTATAGGTTTTTTCAATAAATGGGCTGTTTTTTTGTTCTTTTGCCATCCAATCATTTTGATCTTCTAATGACAAAAAGGGTCTGTAGATAGCTTTTTTATGTAAAAAATCAGATTGGAGCAATTCTTCTAAATCACCATAAAATTTCTCTAGATATGGGAAAAGCTCCTCTGCCATCCAGGTTTGTTTCATTTTTCGACCTGTAACAGGATTATATAATCCAGCTGCCACCTTGGAACTAGAATTAGGGTTTTCATCTGAGAAAACAACGAATGAGGCATCATATTTTCTAAGGTGTTCAATCACAGCTACTGAAGCTAAGCCATGTCCTACGATTATAAAGTCAACTTTCATAAATATGATATACTTCTAATTTCAATATTTAATAATCCTTATTTTAGGCAAACAGTTTTAATTTCAGCAAATTTGCATCAAACTTTAACGATATGATAAACATAAAGCAATTTGTTTTTAATCCATTTATGGAAAACACCTATGTGGTTTATGATGATAATAAAAATGCTGCAATTATTGATCCAGGATGTTATGAAGGATATGAGCAGGATGAGTTGGTGAATTTCATTAAAGCGGAAGGCTTAAATGTGGAGCAATTAATCAATACTCATTGTCATATTGACCATGTTTTGGGAAATGCTTTTGTGAAAGATAAGTTTGGGGTGGAATTATACATGCATGAAAAGGATTTGCCTATTTTAGAAGCTGTCCCAACTTATTCTGCTGCCTATGGGTTTGCAAATTATCAGCCTACTCAACCTGATCATTTTATAAAAGAAGGCGATATACACAAAATTGGAGATATTGAATTTGAAGTTTTATTTCTTCCTGGCCATGCTCCAGGGCATATCGGATTTATGAATGAAGCTGAAAGGGTTTTTATAGGTGGAGATGTTTTATTTGATGGAAGTATTGGAAGAACCGACCTTCCTGGTGGCGATCATGATACTTTAATCAGCAGCATTCAAAATAAGCTTTTTAAATATCATGATGATGTGAAAGTCTATTGTGGACATGGCCCAGAAACTACATTGGGTAAAGAAAAAGCTACAAATCCATTTTGCGCTATTAAATAAATTAGAATGATAAAAAAGAATATTCCAAACATCATTACTGCTGCTAACCTTTTTACGGGTGCGGTCGGAGTTTATTTTGCAAGCCAATTCGATTTTGAATCAGTGGCTTTTTGCATTGTTTTGGCAGCGGTATTTGATTTTTTAGATGGAATGCTGGCCAGAGTATTAAAAGTGCACTCTGAAATCGGTAAGCAATTAGATTCTTTAGCTGATATGGTCACTTTTGGGTTTTTACCCTCTTATATTCTTTTTCAGCTTTTACAAATGAATGATGCAGGTATTCTGAGCTTTTCTGCCTTTTTGATTGCTGTTTTTTCAGCTTTTAGACTGGCAAAATTTAATATTGACACTCGCCAATCAGAAGAATTCATAGGATTACCAACTCCTGCGAATGCTTTATTTATTGGATTTTTATTTTTCTTAAGTGATATGGAAATGGTCATTTTTTTATTTACAACGCCTGCTTTACTCATCATTTCAGTTGTCTTTTCATTGTTATTAGTCGCTGAGCTACCTATGATAGCTTTGAAGTTTAAAAACTTCAATTTTAAGGAAAATATTTTCAGATACTTAACTATTATAATGGCTATAATTTTAGTTAGTATATTTCAATTTTCTGCTATACCTGTCGTTATCCTGCTTTATATTTTGTTATCCATGATTAAGTTTACATTGTTTTCGGGAAATTAATTTAACTAAAAAGCTGTTAGGTCAGTGATTTAAAATATTAATGAAGTACCTCCTAAGTGTTATATTGACCATTTTTGCTTGTCATCACCTCTGTAGTCAATCTATTTTTGAAAAAGACGGACTTATAAAAGTGGCTACTGATACTGAAGGAGTGTATAAAATTGATTTAGCTTTTATCGAATTAATTGGATTAAATGCTCAAGAAATTAATCCCAATAAAATTCAAGTTTATGGAATGCCAGGTGGGCATATTCCTCAATCAAATGCTATTGACTATCCTTATGATCCACAGGCAATTCCAGTCAAGGTAGAAGCAAATGCGAATGATAATTTTGAATCCGGAGAATTTATCTATTTTTATGCGGATGCAGTTCAGAATATAAATTATGATTTTGAAGACGGGATATATAAGTATAGTAATAATCTTTACAGTGATCATCTATTCTTTTTTATCGATTTTAATGCGGATGAAGTAAATAAGATTGAAACGTTAAATTCAAGCGAAATCCAGGCAGATAAAATAATTGATTGGTTTGATGCTGTTTATTTTCATGAGGTTGATAAAACCAACATTTTACGATCAGGAAGGCAGTGGTTTGGAGAATCCTTCAGTGTGAATAAAACACAAGATTTTTCATTCCAATTATCTAATGAATTGGTAGAAGGTAAAGAAGTTGTTTCAACAACTCGATACATGGCTCAAACCTATAATGCCGCAAATCTAAATATTGGTCTTAATGATTTTGATTTAGCTTCGGAAGAAATGCCAACAGTTTCAGATTTCACCATATTCCCATACAGGAAGAAAGGTGAAATCATTTTAAATCACTCAACTTTATCCACTTCATTATTGTCAGGAAATGAACTTAATGTACAAATCTCTCATGAAGCTCTGGGTTCAGGTCGGTCTGATGGATACCTGGATTATATTTTTCTGAATGTCCCCCAAAAGCTTGAGTATGATGACGAGCAAATAGTTTTACGAAATAGGGAATTCCAACAAGCAGGAAATTATCAATTATATTTTCAGGAGCTCAGTTCGTCTCATTTTGTGTGGGATGTGAGTGATTTGATGAATTATAAAACATTAAATTTCCAACATCAGACTTTTAATTTTTCTCAATCAGAAGATGAAGGGGAAAGGAAATTTGTAGTTTTTGATGAGTCAACTGCCTATGACCTTTCCTACATAGGAGAAGTTGGTTCTCAAAATTTGAAATCTGGTGCTACGCCCGATTATTTGATAATAGCTTTTGATGATTTTGTTTCAGAGGCTCATCAATTAGCTAATTTTAGGAGAGAGCACAATAACTATGAGGTGAAAATAGCGAGCGTAAGTGAAATTGCCAATGAATTTGGCTCAGGCAGGAGAGATGTATCTGCCATACGAAACTATATAAGGTATTTTTATAATAAAAATCCCGATAAATTGAAATATGTATTAATGTTAGGGGGGGCTTCTTATGATTATAAAGACAGAGTAGCTAATAACACTAATTTTGTGCCAGTTTATCAATCCAGAAATTCATTACATCCCGTTTTAACTTATGCTTCAGATGATTTTTATGGATTTATGGATGAGTCTGAAGGGATATGGGAAGAGGGATTTGATAATATAGATGATATTGATGTGGGGATAGGTAGAATTCCTGCCAAATCAAGAATAGAAGCCTCAAATGCTGTCCATAAGATTATTCATTACGAAAGTAGCCCACAGGTTTTTGATAAGTGGAGGAATGATTTATATTTCATTGCTGATGATGAGGATGGCAATATATTTCATAGAGACTCAGAGATATTAAGTAATTATGTGATTGATAATTTTGGGTTTTATAATATCAATAAATTGTATTTAGGCGCTTTTGAGCAAGAAATTTTTGCTAGTTCTCAGCGATCTCCAAAAATGAGGGATGCAATAAATGAGATGGTCGATAAAGGGGCATTAATCGTGAACTATATTGGCCATGGTTCGGAAAACAGTTGGACGAACGAATCTATTTTGAGTAAAAGCATGGTCGATGAATGGAGTAATTTGGATCGATTGCCGCTTTTTGTGACGGCAACTTGTGAATATGGAAGGTTTGATAATCCAAACGTAATTTCGGGTGCTCAAGAGATGCTATTAAAACCGGATGGAGGTGCCATCGCATTGCTAACCACTTCTCGTCCAGTTGAATCTAGCTCTAATGCTACTCTTAATCGCTCATTTTTTGAACATGTGTTTAAATCTGATGGTGGAAACCCTCAAAAATTAGGGGATATTATTAAAAACACCAAAAACTCAGGTATTGTAGGAGTTAAGAATAGAAATTTTATTCTCTTGGGTGATCCTGCTGTAACTTTAGCAGAGCCTAATAATAATTTAAAAATAGAAGGAGTAGTGAATGAAGAGGGTGTTACGGATACAATTAATAGTATGTCAAAAATTACTGTTAGTGGTATTGTGGAATCTCCTTCTGGTCAAAAACTTAATGGTTTTAAAGGAGAACTTACTGCTGAGTTTTATGATAAACCAACTGAAAGAAGTACCATTGACCCTGCAGAAAATGAGTTTGATTTTTTAACCTACGATAAAATTATTTATAGAGGAAACTCTTCAATTATTGATGGAGAATTTGATTTCACATTTTATGTCCCAAAAGAAATAGATTATAGAATTGATAAAGGAAAATTCAGTCTTTATGCAAATCAGGAGGAGAGTTTAGAAGATGCTAGTGGATTTAATGATAGTTTCTCAGTAGGAGGGAGTAGTCCTATGACTAATCAGGATAATGTTGGGCCAGATATTAATATATTTTTAAATGATCGCGATTTTAAAGCAGGCGGAAAGACGGGTAGCAATGTTGAATTGATCGTGGATTTATTTGACGAGCATGGAATAAGCATATCCAATAGCAGTGTAAACCCAGGGATCACAGTGTCTATAGATGGTAATGTTGCTATTAAATTGAATGATTTCTTTTATTATAATCTTGATTCCTACCAAGAAGGATCAATAAATTATAATATTTCTGATCTATCTGAAGGGAATCACTATCTGACGATTACTGCGCTTGATGTTTTCAATAATAAATCAAAATCAACAATCGAATTTCAAGTAGTGGGGAACGAAGAACTTTCCATATTAGATTTCAGTATGTTTCCAAACCCAACAAGTGAAGAAGTGAATTTTAGATTGAGACAAAACAGAAAAAATGAAGAAGTTGAAATAAATTATCATATACTTAATAATCAAGGTCAAACCATTTATTCTCATAGCTATCAAACAACAGATGACTTCCGAGAAGATAAATGGAACCTAAAAGATAAAAATGGAAGAAAACTTTCGCCTGGAATATATTTTGTGCGGGTTTTTCTTCGTTCTGTAGAAGATAATGCAAAAACTAACCAATTTAAAAAGCTAATTGTAATCAATTGAGTATATTTGAAGTAAACCAAGATAAAATGCGAGCAGCAAGATTAATAATTATTACCGCTATAACATTTTTTTCAAGTGCGGCCATAGGGCAAATAACTGGCCCACCCACTACAGTTTCAGGGCAAGATGCTGAAAGAAATGTAATTACTACCGCTATGCCTTTCCTTTTAATATCTCCTGATTCACGTTCAGCAGGTATGGGAGATGTAGGGGTAGCCCTATCAGCTGATGCCAATGCCATGCAATGGAATGCAGCACGATTAGCATTTGTAGAAAATGAAATAGGTGCATCAATTTCATATTCACCATGGCTGATGAGTATAGGAGTTACTGATATGTCAATATCATATTTAAGTGGTTATTACAGATTAGATAAAGAGCAAGTAGTGGGGATTTCCATGAAATATTTCGATTTAGGAAATATCTTTTTTACGGATGATGGAAATACGGGTACTGATTTTTCTCCTAAAGATTTTTCAATTTCTGCTGCTTATTCTAGAAAACTGAGTGATAATTTAAGTGCTTCTTTAACGGGTAAGATAGCAAGGTCAAATTTATTTGGAAACTATACCAATAATAACCAATCAAATCCTAGTCCTGCAACTGCTGTTGGAGTTGATTTAGGCGTTTTTTATACGAAAGACTTGCTGTTTAATGGAAAGGATTCTGAGTTTTCTTCTGGTTTGCAAATTGCGAATATTGCAAATAAAGTTTCTTATAGTGGAGATGATAATGAGCAATTTTTACCCATTAATTTAAAAATAGGATCAGCTTTTACTACAAATTTAGATCCTTATAATAAATTAACTGTATCCCTTGATTTTAATAAATTAATGGTCCCTACTCCTAATGCAGAAGACACAACTACTGCAACATTGTTAGAAGGTATGTTCGGATCATTTGGGGATGCGCCAGGAGGTTTTCAAGAGGAGATAAGAGAAATCACGATTTCTTCAGGAGTTGAGTATTGGTATAATAATGTGTTTGCAGTTAGAACAGGATATTTTTATGAACATATGACAAAAGGAGGTCGCCAATATTTTACAGCTGGCTTAGGCTTCCGATATCAGGTACTAGGGTTAGATTTTTCTTATTTAATCCCTACTAAACAAAACAATCCTTTAGCTGAAACACTTAGATTTACTGCAGTCTTTAAATTTGAAAGCTTAGGAATGGCTAAAGCTTCTGTTGCAGAATAATTAGACCCTAAAATTTCTTATCATATTAAATTATTTTCTTAAGTATGCTCGATAGACAAGTAGCTCCAAAGTCCTTTATGTTAAAAGATTTGTCCTTAACAAAACCAAAAATAAAGGAATTGTCAAATGGAATGTCTGTTCATATAATTCAGGATGAAACCAATCCAGTATTGAAGATTGATGTGTTATTTCCAGCGGGAAAAGTCCATGATGAGAAGCCAGCTCAATCTTTAATTTGTGCGAAAGTGATGGTAGAGGGGACTAAAAGCTACCGTGGAAGCGAGCTACAGGAACTTTTGGATCATTATGGTGCACATTTAGATGTGTCGGTGGATTACGACTATACAACTGTAAGCTTATTATGCCTCAAAGAGCATATACATTCACTCTTGCCAGTATTGAAAAGTGCCATTACCGAACCTTTATTTGATAATGAAGATTTTGAAAAAATTAAGCTTCAACAACTGCAGAAAATAAGAGTTAATAACCAGAAAAATGCCTTAATAGCTACTAAAAACTTAAGAAAAAAGTTACTTAATGGCACTCCTTATTCCAGCACATTAGAAGAGGAATATATTAATGAAATTAAAATAGAAGACATTCAAAATTATTTTAATCATTTTTTCACTTTAAAGCCTGATTTCATTGTTGCTGGAGATTTTGATAATAATATTTTTGATTACTTCGAGGAGCATTTGGGGATGCTTGAATTTTCTAAAATTGAAACTGATTATAAAAGCCAATTATCTCCCATAATTAGTGATGATTTAATTAAACGAGAAGGATCTGTTCAGGCCTCTATAAGAATGGGAGCAATCTCCATAGCTCGTTCTCATCCTGATTATTTTGATTTATCCATAACAAATGAAATATTGGGAGGCTATTTTGGTTCTCGATTAATGAAAAACATTAGGGAGGATAAAGGTTATACTTATGGTATTTATTCTGTTTTAATTAACTACAAGCATTTGGATTATCATATTATCGGTGCAGATGTGAAAATTGATCATGTTGAAGATACTGTTTCCGAAGTTTATAAGGAAATGGAGGAGTTAAAAACAAATCCTGTACCTGCAGGAGAAATTGAAACTATAAAAAACTATATGCTGGGTAAAATAGCCAGCAGTCTTGATACAGTTTTTCACCAATCAGAAAACTATAAATCTAAGCTTGCGGAAGGAGCTGATTATTTGAGTTATTTTGAAGATTACGTTAATAGTATACGAAATATCACCTCAAGTCGTATTTTAGAGATTAGTAATAAATACTTTTCTGATAAATATTGTGTAGTAAAAGTGGCTTAAACTAATTTCTTTATTTACTAAAAATATTTACGGATAAAATGAATTGAATGATCGTTTTTCAATCTACATTTGCATCCTAAATATGACAATCAAACATAAAGTTTTAGCGGTAGAAAAATTATTCAAACGTCTTGATAATGAGATTACTGAATTCAGAAAAGAATCTGGCATCTATTGTTTTTCTGGGTGTGGAAAATGCTGTAATAAACCAAATATAGAGGCATCACCACTTGAATTTCTTCCTTTAGCCTTCCACTGGTTTTCCCAAGGAAAGGCAGATGAAATGCTGCAAAAGTTGGAAGAAAACCAATCGCTCAATTGTATGGTCTATCAACCCCTTTCTGTTGATGATCAAAATCAGGGTCATTGTGGAGAGTATCAATACAGAGGATTAATTTGTAGGCTATTTGGCTATGGAGCAGGCAAAGATAAATATGGTCAACTTCGTATGGTTACTTGTAAACTGATTAAGGAAAATCAAGTTGAAAATTATGAGAAGGCTGTAGAAATGCTGAAATCAAAATCTACAGTTCCTGTATTTTCCGATTATTACCAAAAGTTGATGCAAATTGACTTCAGGCTGGCAAAAGATATGTTGCCTATAAATGAAGCTATTCAAGCAGCTTTGGAGGCTTTAATGCAATACTATGCTTACAGGGCTTTTCCAGCAGGGAAAGGGGTGGCTTAAAAATATTTGGATTTTAAAACAAGAAACCCGAAAGAGCAATCTTTCGGGTTTTAGTTTATTGTCTAGTATTTAGAGTTTAGACTCTAATCACATATGAATAGGCCTATTGTCAGTAGCCGCTAAACAAGCTTCTTTCACAGCTTCCATATAAGTTGGATGCGCATGAGACATACGAGAAACATCTTCAGCAGATGCACGATATTCCATGGCAGTAACTCCAGCTGCTATCATATCAGCCGCTCTAGCACCAATGATATGGATTCCTAAAATCTCATCTGTCTTTTTATCAGCAATTACTTTTACCAATCCTTCCATATCGCCACTTGCTCTGGCTCTACCTAGCGCTTTGTATGGAAAAGAACCTGTTTTGTATTCAGTTCCTTTATCTTTTAATTCTTCTTCAGTATAGCCTACTCCTGCCACTTCTGGCCAAGTGTACACTACATTCGGGATTAATTTGTAATGGATGTGAGGTTTTTGACCTGCCATGGTCTCGGCAACGAAAACTCCTTCTTCCTCGGCTTTATGGGCTAGCATTGCACCTCTCACTACATCTCCGATTGCATAAATATTATCAACTTCAGTTTTTAGATCTTCATCAACAGAAATCCTTCCTTTATCATCAGCTTTAAGTCCTGCAGCTTCTAAATTCAGACCTTCAGTATAGGGCTTTCTTCCAACAGCTACTAAGCAATAATCACCTTTAATAGTTTCTTCTTTGCCTTTATCAGTTTCAAAGGTAACCTCCACTTCTTTGCCTTTATTTTCAACTTTGGTCACTTTATGCTTCAGCTTCAAGTCCATGCCGAGCTTTTTCATGCTCTTTTTCATTTCCTTGCCCATAGTGCTATCCATGGTTGGGATAAGGCTGTCCATAAATTCAATCACCGTTACTTTAGAGCCAATTCTTTTATAAACTGATCCTAATTCAAGTCCTATAACTCCACCACCAATCAAAATTAAATGCTTTGGTACTTCCTTTAATTCTAAGGCTTCGGTGCTGCTGATCACTCTTTTCTTATCAAATTTCGCAAATGGAAGCTCTACCGGTTTTGAACCTGTAGCAATAATTACCTTGTCAGTACTTAGCTCTTCTTTTTTACCATCAGATTTAGTGACTACAACCGTATTTTTGTCCTTAAAAGAACCAACACCAGTGTGAACATCAATCTTATTTTTCTTCATTAGATAAGCAATGCCGTCAACATTCTGCTTCACCACGTCTGCTTTGCGGTTAATCATTTGTTTGATATCCACTTTTAAGTTGCTAAGATTAATTCCATGCTCTTTAAAAGTAGTTTCTGCATTGTGATAATGCTCAGAAGAATCCAACAATGCTTTTGACGGGATACAGCCTACATTAAGGCAAGTTCCACCAAGCGTATCGTATTTTTCAATAATGGCTGTTTTCATCCCTAGTTGTGCACAACGGATAGCAGCTACATAACCACCAGGACCGGAACCAATTACTGTAACATCGTACTTGCTCATTTTTTTATCTAGTTAACTCTGCAAATTTAATTGCTTTAATTCACAGAATGATTTATTATTTTATTTCTAATTGTCTTATGTTTCAAGTTTTAAGTTGTAAGTTTTTTCTGGAAATGAAAAATCATTTTCTTCAGTTGGTTAATTTTGTTTAAAGTTTTATTGTAACTATCAATTTGAATGTATTGAAAGTTATATGATAATTCAACTTGAGTGTCTAGTTCAAAAAGTGAACCCATAGCAATACCTAAAAAATTATTAAACTCTTTACTGCCATTTCTACCAGCTCCTTCTGCTATGTTTGAAGGAACTGATATCGATGATCTCCTTATTTGTGAAGTAAGTCCATATTTTTCTTCAGGTGGAAATTTTTGTGTTAACTCATAAATATTCTGGGTTAATTCCATGGATAATTTCCAAATTCTTAATTTTCTGTAATCTTGCATATTATATTTATTTGATTGAAAAATTAATATAATGATTTTAGCAGAAAATAAATATTGAAAATTAAAACCACAACATACAACCTACAACTTAAAACCTATTACCTAAACCCAAATTTAAATACCTAAAAGTAGCCTAGTCGGATCCTCCAACAATTCTTTCACCCTAACCAAGAAGCTAACAGATTCTTTACCATCAATAATTCTGTGGTCATAGCTAAGGGCTACATACATGATCGGCCTAATTTGTACCTCACCATTAATTGCTACAGGTCGTTCTACTATATTATGCATACCTAAAATTGCTGATTGTGGCGCATTGATGATTGGTGTTGAAAGCATAGAACCAAAAATGCCACCATTGGTAATAGTGAAAGTTCCACCTGTCATTTCATCTATACTTAATTTACCATCTCTAGCTTTTACGGCTAATCTTATCACCTCTGATTCTACCTCATTAAATGAAAGCTTTTCAGCATTTCTGATAACAGGAACCACCAAACCTTTAGGAGAAGAAACGGCAATCGACATATCTACATAGTCACTATAAACCATTTCATTTCCGTCAATTGAAGCATTCACAGCTGGAAATTCTTTCAATGCCATCGTGCAAGCTTTTGTAAAGAATGACATAAAGCCTAAGCCAACTTCATATTTCTCTTTAAATTGCTCTTTATATTTTTTACGTAAATCCATGATAGGCTTCATGTCCACTTCGTTGAAAGTGGTCAGCATAGCCGTTTCGTTTTTCACGCTTACCAATCTGCGGGCAACGGTTTTACGCAAGCTCGACATTTTCTCTTTTCGCTGCTCACGATTACCACTCGAATCTGGAGAAGGTAATTTTTCCGTCTCTATTCCTGAGTCGGATGATTTACTTTCTTTTGTTTCTGGTTTGGATGATTGCTTTTCTGCATTTTCAGCATCCTCTTTGGTGATTCTACCATCTTTCCCGCTTCCTTTTATATTGGAAGGGTCAATTCCTTTTTCTTTCAATATCTTGGCTGCTGCAGGAGAAGCATGACCCGTTGCATAGGTTTCTTTCCCATCATCCTGAGATTCAGAACTAGAATCGCCTTCTGAAGAACTTTTCTCTGAAGAAGATTCACTTGGAGCCCCACCTTCAGCCACTTCAATTTTACAGATAGTAGCACCAATTTCTATTGTGTCATCTTCTTGCGCAACAATTTGTAAAAATCCATTTGCTTCAGCAGGTAATTCAAAAGTGGCCTTGTCAGATTCAACTTCCGCAATTACTTCATCTAACTCTACATAATCTCCATCTGATTTCAACCAAGAACTTATAGTGACTTCTGTGATGGATTCACCAACGGTAGGGACTACCATTTCATGCACTTCACCCGTCTTTTTCGGTTCACTGCTTGAAGAAGAACTTTCTTTCTTTTCCTCCTTGGGTTCTGCTTTTTCTTCTTTATTATCTTCTTTTTTGTCCTCAGATTTTTCTTCTGATTTGGATCCACCGCCTTTGGCATCTTCATCTATCTCGCAAATGACTGCGCCAACTTCAACAGTTTCGTCTTCTTGAGCCTTAATTTTCAATACACCGGAAATTTCAGCAGGCAATTCAAAAGTTGCTTTATCTGATTCCAGTTCTGCAATGATTTCATCTTGTTCAACAAAATCACCATCTTTTTTTAACCATGAGGCAATGGTTACTTCCGTGATTGATTCGCCTACTTCTGGTACTTTTATTTCTAAACTCATGTTTCTCTGAATTCTGTCTTAAAAAATTTTATTTCTTTGTGTCAAATGCTTTTTCAACTAATGCTTCTTGTTCTGCTTTATGTACTTTAGCATAACCAGTGGCCGGTGATGCACTTGATTTTCTTGATATCAATTGTAAACCTGCTTTATTAGCTATAGTTCTAAGCATATAAGTCCAATAGCCCATGTTTGAAGGTTCTTCTTGTACCCAAAATATTTCAGGATCTTTGAATTTTTTCAATGCATTATCTATTTGGGTCATCGGGAAAGGGTGTAATTGTTCAATCCTAATAATTGCAACATCCTTTCTTTTGTCGTTTTGTTGTTTTTCAAGTAAATCATAATAGACCTTACCAGTACACAACAGTACTCTTTTTACGTTTTTATTAGTCACATAGTCATCTTCATATATTTCTCTGAATTTACCTTCAGTGAATTCTTTTATAGGAGAAATTACTTTTGGATGACGTAGTAATGATTTAGGGGCAAATTGGACTAGTGGCTTTCTAAACTCCCACTTTACTTGTCTTCTAAACATATGAAATAAGTTAGCAGGCGTTGTGATATTGGTCACTACCAAATTCTCTTCAGCCGCTAATTGCAGAAATCTTTCGGGTCTGGCATTTGAGTGCTCAGGGCCTTGACCTTCATAACCGTGTGGTAGTAACATTACCAATCCGTTCATTCTTTGCCATTTACTTTCAGCTGAGGTAATAAATTGGTCAATCATAACCTGTGCTCCGTTGGCGAAATCGCCAAATTGTGCTTCCCAGATTACCAAAGCACTTGGAGTAGCCATGGCATATCCATATTCGAATCCTAAAACACCAAATTCAGATAATAATGAATTGTATATTTTGAAATTCTGCTTTTGATTTTCCTCAATATGATCCAGATTACAATAAGGCTCATTAGTTTCTGCATCAAAAAGGTAAGAGTGCCTATGCGAGAAAGTTCCTCTTTTTACATCTTGGCCAGACATTCTAACAATATTACCATCTGCAAGTAATGATCCGTAAGAAAGTAATTCAGCATCTGCCCAATTGAGCATTTTCTCATCAAAGAAATTTTTCTTACGCTCCTTTAAGAGTTTATCTATTTGTTTTAATGGCTTAAACCCTTTAGGTAAAGTAGTTAAAGCTTTTCCTATTTTGTCTACCAATTCTTGGGAAATTGAAGTGTCAGGTGACTCTATAAAGTCTTCTGATTTAGCTCTTCTCAATTGCTCCCATTCTTCCTCAATTTTTTGAGGCTTATACGGTAGTGGTTTTTGTTTTACTTCATTTAGCCTATCCTGAAGTTGCTTTTTGAAATCCTTCTCAAGTTTTTTAACAGAATCGTTGTCCAAGTCACCTCTCTCTGTCAGTTTTTTGACATAAACCTCTCTAGGATTAGGGTGCTTAGCAATTTTGTTATAAAGTTTAGGTTGAGTGAACTTAGGTTCATCACTTTCATTATGACCATGTCTTCTGTAGCAGAGCAAATCAATGAAAATATCTTTTTGAAATTTATGTCTGTATTCTACCGCTAAATTTGCGGCAAAATTTACTGCTTCTGCATCATCACCATTCACGTGCAAAACAGGAGCATCTATCATTTTGGCTATGTCTGTACAGTATATCGAAGAGCGAGCATCATCATAATCAGTAGTAAAACCAACTTGATTGTTGATAACGAAATGAATTGTTCCTCCTGTTGAATAGCCCTCAAGCAAAGACATTTGAGTGGTTTCATAGACAATTCCTTGTCCTGCTACTGCAGCATCTCCATGAATTAGGATTGGTAATGCTGCATTAACATCTTCACCGTATTCATCATCAATTTGTGCTTTGGTATAGCCTAATACTACAGAATTTACTGCCTCAAGGTGAGAAGGGTTAGGAGTTAATTTAACATAAGATTTTTCACCATTTGATGTTTCCAAATAGCTTGAATAACCCATATGATATTTTACATCACCATCTCCCATGGTTAAATCAGGATCAGTGCTTCCCTCAAACTCAGAGAATATTTGCTCATAAGTTTTATTCATGATGTTGGCTAAAACATTTAGCCTCCCACGATGAGCCATGCCGATCACTACTTCTTTAGTGCCTAATTCAGAAGAGCGATTAATCACTTTGTCTAGAAATGGGATAGTGTTTTCACCACCCTCAAGTGAGAATCTTTTTTGTCCTAAAAATTTTGTGTGAAGGAAGTTTTCAAATACTACCGCTTCATTCAATTTAGAGAGTACTCTTTTTTTCTCATCTAATTTTGGCTGATAGTCGCCTTTAGAACTCTCCGCTTTATCTGTAAACCAATCCACGATTTTAGGGTCACGGATGTGCATATATTCAAACCCTATGGAACCGATATAAATTTTGTCTAAAGCTTCAATTATGCTTTTAAGGCTTGCTTTTCCAAGACCAATTTCTTGACCAATAGAGAATTCTTCTTTCAAATCTTCCTGCTTTAATCCAAATTCTTCCAGACTAATTCTGGCGTCATGGGGTCTTCTGTCTCTTACAGGGTTTGTCTTTGATTTCAAATGACCACGCATTCTGTAAGCTTGGATTAGATTACGAACCTGAGTTTCCTTTGAAGAAACTCTTGTTTCAGATGCTTGTCCATTTCCGCCAAAATCCTTTTGTGAAAACTCAAATCCTTCAAAGAATTTTTGCCAAGAATCATCAACTGATTGGGGGTCTTTTTTATAAGATTGGTAAAGTTCCTCTATGTAGTTGCCATGGGCGTTAGCAATATATGTGTATTTATCCATTATGGAATTGTTTTATTTTTCGATAAGCAAATATAATCACTTCTAAAATACTATTGAAATTGCATAAGCGATTAAACAATTTGAAAAGGTTGTCAAGTATTTAGCTTGTTCTAACGCTATGAATCTTCATTTGTTGAGGATATTGAAAAATTATGGATGTTGAGGTGAAATTTAAAAATGTTTGTTTAATCAGATATTTTTTGTAATTTTTAAAGAATCATTTCATTATTCGTATAAATTCTGTTTTTTTAATTTCAGGACATGATTGGGACTAACTTTCGAAAATATTGTTTTACGGTTTTCTTGTTTTTGAATTCTGTATGTTTGATTTATTCCCAGTCTTCAGATAAAAATTATGTACCTCTTAAGCGTTTAATGGCTACAGAATGGTCGGCAAAGTCTGCAGGTTTAGTTGCTAATAATGTAACTAGTGTTATGCAATCGCATTCAGGCTATATCTGGTTAACGACTTATAACGGGATACAAAAATTTGATGGATACAAAACAGTTACTTTTGGTCAAAATGAAATACCCTTTTTAAGAAGTAGTGGTTTTAGAAATATCTATCACAGCCCTACTGATCATACCCTTTATTTTTCTTCTCAAAGTAGTGGTCTCGTTAAGTATAATGAGTTAGATGGCTTCTATCAGCTTAATGCTGAAAATGGTGATATGCCTTCTTCTGTTGAGGATGTTTTAATAGACCGAAGAGGAGATATGTGGATTGGATCTGTGAATGAAGGCTTGTTCTTATTTTCAGGAGATAGTATTGTTAAATTTCAAAATGAAATATTAGAAGCTAGTAACATCTTGGCAATATATGAATCAAAAAGCAATGAATTATTTGTAGGGACTGAAGGAAATGGGCTATTTGTAATAGAAAACCATAAAGTAAAAACTAACTATACTATTGAAAATGGACTAAATAGTAATATAGTTAACGTAATTTCTCAAGTTGGTGATACTATAATTGCTGGGACCCAATCAGGAATGAACTTTCTTTTTAATGATACTTTAAGGACTATTAGTTTTATGGAAGGGGAGTCCGTAAATGCACTCCTTCATTCAAATCAATTTTTGTGGGTAGGTTCTGATAATGGTCTGGGGAGAATTAATTTAGTAAATAATACCACAGAATTTATTTCGTCATCAGGGTATATTGATATGACTAGAATCAATGATATAACGCTTGATTCTGAAGGTAGCTATTGGTTGGCTACAGGTAAAAATGGTATGGTGCAGCTTAAGGAAACAGGTATTATAAATTACAATCTTTTTGATGGGCTAGAGAACGACAACATTAATATAGTGACTGAAAGAAAGAATGGAGAAGGTTTCTTTATTGGCTGTGATGACGGCAATATTTTCATTTTGGATTCTAATCAAATTAAACCATATGAAATAAATAATACTATAAAACCAACTGGTATAAGAGATGTATATGAACAGAAAAATGGGACTGTATGGATTGCTAGTTATAAAGGATTGATTAGAAAAAGAGGAACAGAAGAGAAATTATATGGATTATCTGATGGATTACCTTCTCTTGATTTGAGAAGGATTTTGGAAGATGAGAAAGGTAATATATGGGTAGCGAGTCGATCGGGCGGATTAATAAAAATTCAAAATGAGGAAGTTGTAAAGGTTTATAATCGAAATAATGGTTTAAAAGCAGATTTTATTCTAAGTATAGAAGAAGATAAAGAAGGGAATTTGTATTTAGGGACACATAGTGGAGGGGTAGCTATTTTAAATTCTGCTGGGCAGATTAATAATATATCCTTAACTAATAATGATCAAGGGATCATTGTTTTTAATACTCATGTCTGTAATCCTGATTCTTTTTGGGCAGTAACTACTGCGGGTATTTTTTATTTAAATAGGGAAATATCTCAAGAATTGAAATTTGCCAGAAGCTATACTAGTTTAAGTATTTTTGATTGGCTTGAGGACAATAATGGAGATGTATGGTTGACAACTAATAGAGGTGTGATCAGTGTCAAGAAAGAAGAGATTGAATTGTTCTTAAAAAACCCTAATCACAAAGTAAAATCACGACTAATTACAGAAGCCGATGGTATGTACGATGACGAATGTACAGGTGCAGTTCGTTCTTTAAAGTCAAAAGACGGGAACTTATTTGTTCCTACACTTGGTGGGATTAGTATTATTTCCCCAGATAAAATGAATACAAATACTAAGCTTCCAAATGTTTATATAGAAAATTTAAAAACACAAGACAGCACTTATGAAAATCAAACTAATATTGAATTAAATTCAAAAGTCAATAGATTTAAATTTAATTATACTGCTTTAAGTTTTTTAGCTCCAAATGTTACTAGATTTAAATATAAGCTAGAGGGCTTCGATTCTGAATTTACTGAAGTCTCAGGAATAAGGTCTGCTGAGTATACCAACCTGCCACCTGGAGAGTATACGTTTTTGTTGTATGCGACTAATAATCATGGCTTATGGACTCAAAATCCTGCTAAATTTCATTTTGAGGTAAAGCCGGCATTTCATGAAACTTTTTGGTTCTATTTGTTATTGGCATTGATTATTTTCTTTTTGATTTATGCTATTTACAAATGGCGTGTCAGTGGTATTCAACAAATGAATAAAAAGCTCATTAAGGTTAATAGTGAACTTGACGGATTTGTCTACAGTGCATCTCATGATTTGAGATCCCCATTAGCTTCCTTGTTAGGTCTGATAAATTTATCTCGAACAGACCCAGAGAATTCATTTGATTATTTGAATAAGATGGAGAAGAGCGTGAAAAGATTAGATGACTTTATTTCAGAAATCATAGATTTTTCAAGTAATGAGCGTAAAGAGGTTGTTTGTGATGAAGTAGATTTTAAGCATATCACTCAAAGTATAATTGATGAATTATCTTTTTTGGATACTGATGATAAGGTTAAAAAGGAAGTTGATATTATTCAAAAAGGTGTTTTTAATAGTGACAAAAGAAGAATAGCCGTAATTTTCAGAAATTTAATATCAAATGCGCTGAAATATTATGATGATTCAAAGGATCAACCTTATTTGAAAATTAAAGTAGATTCCAATGCTGAGAAAGCAATAATTTTAATTGAAGATAATGGAATTGGAATTGCTCAGAATGAGCAGGAAGAGGTTTTTAAAATGTTTTATAGAGCAACAGAAAGAAGTACTGGCTCTGGCTTAGGGCTTTATATTATTTTAGAAACGGTAGAGAAGCTTAAAGGCTCTATAAAGATGGAATCTGAAAAATTTGTAGGTACTAAATTTCACATTGAAATTCCATTTTATCAATAATTGGCTCAATTTGAAGTAGGCTATATTTAAAATTCATAAGCTATTTACAATTACAATCTTTTTTCATTACCTTTGCGAACTAAATAAAAGAGGGACGTGATCCCTCGTGATTGCTAAAACTAAAATAAGAAATGGCAGTAAAAATCAGATTGGCCCGTAGAGGTCGAAAAAAAATGGCAATGTACGATGTAGTCGTAGCCGATGCCCGTGCACCACGTGATGGTCGCTTTATTGAAAAAATTGGTACTTATAACCCAAATACGCCAGTTGCAGCTATTGAGTTGGACAACGATAAGGCTTTTCAGTGGTTAATGAATGGTGCCCAGCCAACCGATACGGTTCGAGCTATGTTATCATACCGTGGCTTACTTTATAAGAAACACTTACAAATTGGTGTGATTAAAGGTGCCATGTCTCAAGAAGATGCTGATAAGAAATTGGAAGCATGGATGAAAGACAAAGAAGCTACGATTAAAGGAAAAGAAAAATCATTAGCAGATAAAGCAGCAGCTGATAAGAAAGCTAGATTAGAAGCTGAGTCTAAAGTGAATGAAGCTAGAGCTGAAGCTATTAAGAAGCGTCAAGAAGAAGCTGAGGCTGCCGCCAAAGCTGCAGAAGCTCCTGCTGAGGAAGAAGCACCTGCTGAAGAGGAGGCAAAAGAAGAAGCTCCTGCAGAGGAAGCATCTACTGAAGAAGCTCCAAAAGCTGAAGCATCTGAGGAGAAATCTGAAGAAGAAAAGAAAGAAGATTAATATTCTTCAGCCATGAAGCTTGACCAATGCTTTCAATTAGGTATGGTACTAAAGCCTCATGGTTTAAAAGGAGAATTATATATTTCTCTGGATACTGACTATCCGGAAGATTATCAAGAAATGGAATCAGTATTCTTGTTGCAAAACGGAAAGCTGGTTCCTTTTTTTATTGAGCATATCCAACTTAAGCATAAAGAGGCTCTGTTAAAGTTTGAAGATGTTGATGATAAGGATGCTGCTTTAGCTATAAGAGGCTGTACTTTACATTTGCCCTTGACGGAATTACCAGAATTAACAGGAAATCAATTTTATTTTCATGAAATAAATGGATTTCAAGTTGAAGATACTGAAAAAGGTATGTTGGGGGTAGTGAAAGAAGTCTTTGAAGCAGGACATCAAGACTTGATTGGCATGGACTATAAAGGTAAAGAAGTGCTTATTCCAATTAATGATGATGTTGTTTTGAATGTGGATAGAAATAAAGCGATTTTAAAAGTAAGCTTACCAGTAGGCTTGTTGGAATTGTATATGGAGGAAGAAGATAAACAAGATGAGGATTGATATTATCACATGTTTACCAAAGCTTCTAGAAGGTCCGTTTTCTGACAGTATCTTAAAGCGAGCTCAGGAAAAAGAGCTAGTTGAGATTCATGTTCATGATTTAAGAACTTATTCTAAGCATAAGCAAAGAAGTATTGATGATTATGCTTATGGTGGCGGTGCTGGCATGGTTTTGCAGATAGAACCTATAGCAGCAGCTATTGATGATTTAAAATCACAAAGAACTTATGATGAAGTGATTTATATGAGCCCGGATGGTGAGCAGTTTACGCAAACTTTAGCAAATCAATTAGCACTGAAAGGAAATCTATTGATTCTTTGCGGGCATTATAAAGGAGTGGATGAAAGAGTTCGTCAACATTATATAACCAAAGAAATAAGCATAGGAGATTATGTGATTTCTGGAGGGGAGTTAGCAGCAGCAGTAGTGACAGATGCCATCATCAGGTTATTGCCAGGTGTACTGTCTGACGAAACTTCTGCTTTAACAGATTCTTATCAAGATGGGTTGTTAGCGCCACCTGTTTATAGTCGACCAGCCGAATTTAAAGGCTTAAAAGTGCCTGATGTTTTATTGTCAGGCCATGCCGCCAATATAGAAAAGTGGAGATTTGAGCAGGCAGTGAAAAGAACAGAGGAGCGAAGACCAGATTTATTGAAAAAAGAATAAAAAAATAAAGTTTAGGGATGCAAAGAATAAAATTATCCTTATATTTGCACTCCATTTTTCGGGCAAGTACCGAAACCATTATCGGAAAAAAGAAAGAGCCATGAGCGATTTGATCAAAGAAATTGAAAAAGAATATCACGAAGCAGTAAGTAAATTTCCTGATTTTAAGGCAGGTGATACTGTGAATGTTCACGTGAAAATTAAAGAAGGAAATAAGGAGCGTATTCAGCAATACCAAGGTGCTGTAATCCAAAAAAGGGGTTCTGGTAACTCTGTTACTTTCACTGTAAGAAAAGTATCTAGTGGTATTGGTGTTGAAAGAATTTTCCCTTTAATCTCTCCAGCTATCGATAAAATCGAAGTAGTGAGAAGAGGTTCAGTAAGAAGAGCTAAACTATACTACCTAAGAGGTAGAATGGGTAAATCTGCTAGAATTAAAGAGAAAATCTAAGCAATATTCGAAAAGTATTCGAGGCGATTATGGAAACATAATCGCCTTTTTTTTCGTTGAAAATCAGATTTAACTCGATTAAATGTATTAAATCTTAGATTTATTCTACTTTTACATTGATGTTTACTAAGTTTTATCAATACATAAGGGCCTTTAGTTTGGATGTTGTGGCAGGTGCTGTAATTAGTGCCCGGTGGATTGGTAATTACTTTAATGCAGACATACCTTTTGCTGCTATTCTGGCATTAGGCTTGACGGTTTGGATCATCTACACCATTGATCATTTACTTGATGCCAGAAAGATAAAATCCAAAGATGCTTTATTTAGACATATCATTCATTATAAGAATGCTCCCTACATTTTTGGTTTAATAGCCATAGTTTCTATGGTGTTAATTTTTGTGTTACAAACTCTTAAACCCTTTTTGATCGGATATGGGCTTGCTTTAGGTTTTGCAGTATTTTGCTACCTCATTTTTGTCCATTTTATAAGAAAAAAAGTTTATTGGGGAAAGGAATGGTTTATTGCACTTGTTTATGCTACAGGGATATGTCTACCCACTTTTGCCTACATTCAAAGTATACCTCCCATTTTAATTTATTTCTGGATCCAATTATTTATACTGGCAAGCATCAATCTTATTCTCTTTAATATGATTGAATATAAGGTGGATAAAAAACTGGGTTTTAATTCTTTTGCTACAGTTAAAGGGGCTGATTTTTCGAGAAGAGTTATTTTATTTTTGCTATTTTCTTTTGTCGTAATTTGGTCTTCATCTTTCTTATTCTTCAAAGCAGAAGAGCTGCTGGATTATCAAGCCATGTTTATTTTAATGGCTTCAGTTTTGGCTATGGTGCTAAGTAAAGAGGTGGTTTTAAGACAAGAAGAATGGTATCGAGTTATAGGCGATATAGTTTTCGTACTTCCCATAATTGAAATCATATTGATTGATGGCTGATTTTAATCGAATTTCGTCATTATATGATTTTTTGAAAATTTTAGTTTTTGGTAAGCAGCTTGAGAAAGCTAGCAATCATTTTTTAAATCAAATTTCATCAAATAGTAGTGTCCTTATAATAGGAGGAGGCACGGGGAAAATTTTACGGAATTTTAGTTCAACCCATCAAATAAAATACCTTGAACTTTCTGAAGCCATGATTAGAAAAGCAAAAAAGATAAATTCCGAAGCAAAAGTGGAGTTTATCCAAGCTGATATTTTAAAATGGGTAACTAATGAAAAATATGATTTAATTGTCACGTCCTTTGTGTTGGATTGCTTTAATGATAGTCAACTGAACGAAATTCTTCCTAAACTTAAAAACATATTAAAAAGAGATGGTAAATGGATACAAACAGATTTTTATCCTAAAAGCAGCACTCATAAATTATTGATTAAAATCATGTATGTGTTTTTTAATATCACAACGAATTTAAATGTGAAAAAACTAGCTGATTTTAATTCACTTTTCGAAAAGCATAATTTTATTTTCAAGAGAAATGCCCTTTTTTACCATTCTATGGTAGAAAGCAAAATTTATCAAAAGATTGATTGACCATCTCCTTTCGATTTCGGATTTATCATCTTAATTTTGCCCAATTTATTTAGCCCCGAAAAAAATAAAAAAGCTCATGCCTAAAGACAACAGTATTAAGTCAGTACTCATCATCGGTTCAGGTCCTATCATTATTGGACAAGCCTGCGAATTTGATTATTCAGGTTCTCAAGCCTCTCGTTCATTACGAGAAGAAGGAATTGAAGTAACGCTCATCAATTCCAATCCTGCTACCATTATGACAGACGAGGTAACAGCCGATAATATTTATTTAAAGCCGCTGACTAAAAAATCAATCATTGAAATTTTAGAAAAGCACGACATCGATGCTGTTTTACCAACTATGGGTGGACAAACAGCTCTGAATCTTGCTATCGAATGCGATAAAGCTGGTGTATGGGATAAATATAAAGTGAAGATGCTCGGAGTGGATGTAGATGCCATTGACACTACTGAAAACAGAGAGCTTTTCCGCTTAAAAATGAAAGAATTGGGCGTTGGCGTTTGTGATGGCGAAACGGCTACTTCCTTTTTACAAGGAAAAGAAATTGCTCAAAGAATTGGATTTCCATTAGTAATTAGATCCTCTTTTACTTTGGGAGGATTAGGAGGTTCTATCGTGAAAGACCCTGCAGAGTTTGATAATGCACTAAAAGATGGTTTGCATTCTTCTCCTATCCATGAGGTATTGATTGAGCAAAGTATTTTAGGATGGAAAGAATACGAATTGGAAATCCTTAGAGATAATATAGGGAATGTAATTGTGATCTGTTCTGTAGAGAATTTTGATCCTATGGGTGTACATACTGGAGATTCAATCACAGTCGCACCGGCTCAAACCTTACCTGACACTGTTTATCAGGAAATGAGGAATTTGGCCATTAAAATGATTAAAGGTATCGGAAATTTTGCTGGTGGTTGTAATGTACAATTTGCGGTAAACCCTGAAAATGATGATATCATAGGAATTGAGATCAATCCAAGGGTTTCTCGTTCTTCTGCCTTGGCTTCTAAGGCAACGGGTTATCCAATAGCCAAAATAGCTGCTAAATTGGCTATCGGTTATGATTTGCATGAGTTAAAAAATCAAATTACCAAAACCACTTCTGCCTATTTCGAGCCTTCTTTAGATTATGTAATCGTAAAAATTCCACGTTGGAATTTCGATAAATTCCCTGGTTCTGATAGAAGATTAGGTTTCTCCATGAAATCAGTAGGTGAAGCAATGGGAATTGGAAGAAATTTTCAGGAAGCCCTACAAAAAGCTTGTCAATCTCTCGAAATCAAAAGAAATGGATTAGGGGCTGATGGAAAGGAGCTTAAAAAGCAAGATGAATTATTATATAGCCTGGAAAACCCGAGTTGGAACAGATTATTCCATATTTATGATGCCTTTAAGTTAGGAATCCCTTTCAAAACTATTCAAAAGCTGACCAAAATAGATAAATGGTTCTTGGAGCAAATCGAAGAGCTTTTGGTGTTGGAAAAAGAAGTGGAGAAATATTCCATCGATACTATTCCAAAGGAATTGATGATGGAAGTGAAGCAGAAAGGCTATGCTGACAGACAAATTGCCCACTTGGTTCATTGCCTGGAAAGTGAAGTTTATAAGAAACGTCACGAAATGGGCATCAAGCGAGTATATAAATTGGTAGATACTTGTGCCGCAGAATTTGAAGCGCAAACTCCTTATTACTACTCTACCTTCCAAGAGGAAAATGAGTCAGTAGAAAGTGGCAAGAAGAAAGTTATCATTTTAGGTTCGGGTCCAAACCGAATCGGTCAAGGAATTGAATTTGATTACTCTTGCGTGCATGGTGTGTTGGCTGCAAAAGAATGCGGTTATGAAACTATCATGATTAACTGTAATCCTGAGACAGTATCTACTGATTTCGATACTGCCGATAAATTATATTTTGAGCCTGTTTTCTGGGAACATATTTATGATATCATTTTACATGAAAAACCAGTAGGTGTAATCGTTCAGTTGGGTGGTCAAACTGCCTTGAAATTGGCTGAAAAATTAAACCGATATGGTATTAATATCATCGGTACATCTTATGAAGCCTTAGATTTAGCTGAGGACAGAGGTTCATTCTCTAAATTATTGGCAGATAATGACATTCCTTATCCGAAATTTACGGTAGTGGAAGATGCGGATAATGCATTAGAAGTTTCTAAGGATATCGGATTCCCAATGTTGGTTAGACCTTCTTACGTATTAGGTGGTCAGGGAATGAAAATTGTGATTAATGAGAGAGAATTGGAAGAGCATGTGGTAGATGTTCTTAGAGATATTCCTGGTAATAAAGTCTTATTGGATCATTTCTTAGATGGAGCGATTGAAGCAGAGGCGGATGCCATTTGTGATGGCGAAGATGTTTACATTATAGGTGTGATGCAGCATGTTGAGCCTGCTGGAATTCACTCTGGAGATTCTTATGCAGTTTTGCCGCCTTATAATTTGGGAGATTTTGTATTAACTCAAATCGAAACTTACACTAAAAAGATTGCTTTAGCGCTAGAAACTAAGGGCTTGATCAATATACAATTTGCCATCAAAAATGATATTGTTTACATCATCGAGGCAAATCCAAGAGCATCCAGAACGGTGCCATTCATTTGCAAAGCTTACCAAGAGCCTTATGTAAATTATGCCACTAAGGTGATGTTGGGCGAGAAAAAAGTGAAAGATTTCAATTTTAATCCTGTTAAAAAGGGTTATGCAATTAAAGAACCTGTTTTCTCATTCAATAAATTCCCGAATGTAAACAAGGAATTAGGCCCAGAGATGAAATCAACTGGTGAATCCATCTATTTCATTGATGATTTGATGGATGATTATTTCCTTAAAATTGTTTCAGAACGAAACCTTTACTTGAGTAGGTAGTAAATATAGAATGACAAATTCCTACTGCTAAATTTGAAACTTTAGTAGTGGGAATTTGTTATTTTGTATAGTAAGAAATAAATTTTGGCATAAGCCATAAGGAACAAATATTATGTTTAAATTTTTATTAATCCTTTTTTTGGTAGGATATCTTATTTTCAAAATAGGAGGATTTCTGTTTAGGTTGTTTTTAGGGCGAACTTACAAAGCAGCTCAGGAAAGACAATATAAGCAAAACAACAAGGGTAGAACCACTAAAGATGGGATTAATATTGACCACGTTCCCAATCAGAAAGGGAAAAGAACCGGTGGGAATTTCAAAGGTGGTGAATATGTGGATTATGAGGAGCTTTAATTACTAAGCAAACACCTTCTTACCTGACCAAATAAATGCTAAAATCAATCCGGCAACGATATGCCAAATACCCCACCATCCGGCAATGATGGCCATTCCGCCAATTCCATCGAAGAAGTTAAATATTAAAACTAATCCTAAGCCAGAATTTTGGATACCTGTTTCTATGGAAATGGCTTTACGCTCGCTTTCCTCCAATCCACCCAATTTTGCCATCCAATAGCCACTTAAGAAGGCTAATCCATTATGGATTAAGACGATCACAAAAATGACATGAATGTATTCTAAGAAGTAGTTGGCATTTTTCATGAATGCAATTACCACAAAGGCTGCAAATATCACGATTGATAGTATATTAACTGGTTTTCTGATTTTTTGTGCTATTGTAGGTTTATATTTTGCAAAGCTTACGCCTAAGATAACTGGTATAACTATCAGATAGATTATTGTGGAGAACATATCCCAAATATTCAAAGATATGCTACTTTTTAATCCTTCGGTGCTGCTAACAAAGGATGACCAAAAAGCAAAACTTAAGGGTGTCATGAAAATAGCTGCAGATGTCGTCATAGCTGTTAAACTTACTGATAAGGCTGCATTTCCTCCTGCCAGTTTGCTGATGAAGTTACTGATATTTCCACCTGGGCAGCAGGCGACTAATATCATTCCCAGCGCCATGCTTGGTCGAGGTTCAAAAATAAAAATCAATATTAAGGTAATAATAGGCAAAACCACCCATTGTGATACCAATCCTATAATTGATGCTTTAGGATTGAGTAATACCCGTTTGAAATCCTCTACCTTCAAGTCCAGCGCCACGCCAAACATGATAAAGCCCAGCAAAAAATTTAACAGCAATAAACCTTCACTATTGAAGTTAAGTGATACTTCATCCATATTCATTCAGCCAATATATAAAAAATTATGCTGAGGACATTGAAAAAATCATAGGTTTCAATTCAATTTCGTGAAGTTTATATCCAGCAATATTATTAGCTTTTAAAAACACAAAGACTGATCCTTCGGTCTGACGGTTTTCCACCGTCTGACCGATAAATAGAATAACTAGCTAAAAGGAACGGCAGTTAGAATTTCACTCCATCAATTCAGCTTTCAAGAACTTTCCCGTATAACTATTTTCTATTTTGATCAATTTTTCAGGCGTTCCCGTAAATACAATTGAACCACCACCTGTACCACCCTCAGGTCCTAAGTCGATGATATAGTCTGCTACTTTTATGACGTCCATATTGTGTTCTATCACTAAAACAGTATTTCCTTTATCCACCAATTTTTGTAAAACTTCTAGCAGATGTTCAATGTCTTGAAAGTGAAGTCCAGTAGTTGGTTCATCTAAGATGTAGAATGTGTTTCCAGTATCCTTTTTCGATAATTCCGTTGCTAATTTCACTCTTTGCGCCTCACCACCGGAAAGTGTAGTGGCATGTTGTCCTAAAGTGATGTAGCCTAATCCAACTTCTGAAAGGGTTTGAATTTTCCTTAAAATTTTAGGCTGATTAGTAAAAAAATCAACCGCTTGTTCAACGGTCATATCCAAAACATCTGAAATTGATTTTCCTTTAAAGCGAACTTCCAGCGTTTCTCTATTGTATCTTTTGCCTTTGCAAGTCTCGCAAGGAACGTGAACATCTGGCAAGAAGTCCATTTCAATCAATTTCATGCCAGCTCCTTCGCAAGTTTCGCATCTTCCGCCTTTCACATTGAATGAGAATCTACCTGGCTTATAGCCTCTTATTTTAGCTTCAGGCAAATTGCTAAACAAAGCCCTGATGTCTGTAAAAACTCCCGTATAAGTTGCTGGATTAGATCTTGGAGTTCTGCCAATTGGAGATTGATCCACTTCAATCACTTTATCCAAATGCTCCAAACCTTTAATGGATTGATGTTCCATGGGGTCTTTTTTGGAACGATAGAATTTCTGATTAAGAATAGGGTATAGCGTATCGTGTATTAAGGTAGATTTTCCGCTTCCTGAAACACCTGTCACACACATCATGGTACCCAAAGGAAAATCAACATTTACATTTTGTAGATTATTACCTTTAGCTCCTTTTAGTTGAAGTTTCTTGCCATTGCCTTTTCTTCTTTCTTTAGGGATTTCAATTTTTAAATCCCCAGTTAAATATTTCGCAGTCTTACTTCCTTGCTTTAAAAATTCTTCTGGAGTTCCTGCAGCTACAATTTTTCCGCCATGTCTGCCTGCGCCAGGTCCAATATCCAAAATAAAATCAGAAGCCAACATCATATCTTTATCGTGCTCGACTACCATCACAGTATTACCTAAATCTCTTAAGTCTTTTAAAGCAGAAATGAGTTTAGTATTGTCTCTTTGATGAAGTCCAATACTCGGTTCATCCAGAATATAGAGAACGCCTACCAGCTGAGTCCCGATTTGTGTTGCCAATCTAATTCTTTGAGCTTCTCCACCTGAAAGGGTTTTAAGTGGACGGTCGAGTGATAAATAATCCAATCCAACATCCAGCATAAAACCTACTCGCTTCCGGATTTCTTTTAAAACTTCAGCTCCAATTAGGTTTTGCTTATCAGAAAGTCTTTTTTCAATATCTTCAAACCATTCTCCTAATTTGCTTATGCTCATTAGCGCCAATTCGGAGATGTTTTTTCCGTCAATCAGAAAGTGAAGTGATTCTTTCTTCAATCGCTGACCATTACAATCGGGGCATAGTTGAATAACTGTATATTCTTCAAGCCAATCCCGCATTTTATCAGTACCGCTTTCCTGTTGTTTCTGCAAAAATTTGATAATGCCTTCGAAACTAGTACTCCATTGCGTGCCTGGGTATTTTTTGGAACTGACTTCTACTTTCATCTTGCTGCCATAAAGCAATATATCTAAAACTTCCTCTGGAAATTTTTCGATAGGTGTAGTCAGATTTACATCAGTATTTTTCAGTAATGCATCTATTTTCTTAAAAATCCAGATGTCTCGGTATTCACCCAAAGGTGCGATTCCACCTCTGCTAATACTCAATTTCGGATTTGGGATTACGGTTTCTTTGGTAATGTTTTCTAATTCTCCCAAGCCTTTGCAAGTTGGGCAAGCGCCATAAGGAGAATTAAAAGAGAAACTATTGGGAGCTGGTTCATCATAAGCTAAACCTGTTTCTGGATCCATCAGGTTTTGAGAGAAATGTTGAATGTTTCCATCCGTATCTCGCACCATCATGATGCCATTTCCGTGCTTTAAGGCAGTTTTCACCGATTGAGTGATGCGGTATTTGTCTTTTTCACTGACTACAATCCTATCCACTACAATCTCAATATCATGTGTTTTGTATCGATCTACCTGCATGCGGGCATCAATTTCCAGAATCACACCATCCACACGAGCTTTTGTAAAGCCCATTTTCCGTATCTGCTGGAAGAGCTCTCGGTAATGTCCTTTTCTACCTTTTACCACTGGTGCTAATATGCTCAATTTAGCATCAGGAAATTCACTGATTAAATGCCCGATAATTTGATCTTCCGTTTGGCGCTGCATTTTCTTACCTGTTTTGTAAGAAACGGCTTCACCTGCACGGGCATAAAGCACCCGCAAAAAATCATAAATTTCGGTAAGAGTCCCAACCGTTGAGCGTGGGTTTTTAGAGGTTGTTTTTTGTTCAATCGAAATAACAGGAGAGAGTCCGTTGATTTTATCTACATCAGGTCGCTCCATATTGCCGATGAAAGAGCGGGCATAGGCAGAAAAACTTTCCATATAGCGTCTTTGCCCTTCCGCATAAATGGTGTCAAAAGCTAAACTTGATTTGCCACTGCCGCTAATTCCAGTCACAACAACAAGCTTATCACGAGGAATTGAAATATCTATATTTTTAAGATTATGCTCCCTGGCGCCAATTACTTCAATGTATTCTTCCTGACTGGCTGTGGTTGTATTTTTGACTTTATGATCTGCTTCTTTCGTTAAACTCATTCTCTAAATTTATAACCTGCTAATTTACAAAATAGCATAGAGGATTGTTTGGTTTTGGGAAAGATTTATTTTGGAATGGTATTGAGTTTTAAGTACGTATTGCAAGTCTACCTAAGCACACGCGACACGCGTGCGCTAACTTTCGGATATTCTTCACTATTTACCATAAGTTCCAGAGGAACGACCTTATGAGATATGAATTAGCCCCAAGTTCTCAATGAGAGTCTCATTTAAACATGACTTTTAAAAAAGAAGACTATGATTTTATTGAAACTTTTTAGGCAATAAGGTCGCTCCTACGGAGCTTTGGAAATGTCTATAGTTTAAAGTTACCATAATTAGGCTCCTATGGAGCCATAAACAGGCAGTATATGGTATTTATGAATTGCTTACTCCGCTGGCGCATGCGTGTCGCGTGTGCCAAGTAGAATTAATATCTCCTCTTCACCCCAAACCAAATAAATACTAATCCTAAAATAACATAAGGAATACTTAGCCATTGCCCCATATTAAGAGCCATATTGGCTTCGAATGCAGACTGGTCTGCTTTTACGAATTCTATAAAAAATCTTGCTGTGAACATTAGAACCAGCATTAATCCTAATATAAATCCTTTTTGAAATTTTTGTTTTTTGTCTAACCAAAATAGAATTCCGAATATTACTAAATAGGAGAGGGCTTCATATAATTGTGCGGGATGTCGTGGAATATTGTCTATGCTAGTGAAAATAAAAGCCCAGCTCACATTAGTAGGATTTCCATAAATTTCTGAGTTCATTAAATTACCTAAGCGAATACAAACTGCAGCTAAAGGAATTACTAAAGCGATGGTATCTAAAATCCAAAGTTTTGAGATTTTTTCTCGCCATGCAAAAATTAAAAGAGCAATTATGACTCCCACACCACCACCATGGCTAGCCAATCCACGATAACCAATAAATTCAAATGAAGGAGAAAAGCTGAAAGGAAGTAGAATTTCCAATAAATGATTTTGATAGTAATCCCAATCGTAGAAAATGCAATGCCCTAATCGAGCACCGATGATTGTTCCCACTACTAGATAAACTGCTAGATTATCGAGTAATTTTATATTGACATTATCTCTGTTAAAACGCCATTTTACAAACTGATAGCCTAAAACAAAGCCTAATCCGAAGAGTACTGAATACCATCTTAATTGGTAAAAGCCAAAATCTATTAATGTTCCATCGGGGTTCCAGATGATATAATTGAGCATTTATTTCCTATTAAGTTGAACTTGTCTATTTATACTTTCCTCCAAAGATATAAAAGTCTCCGTTCTTTCAATTCCTTCTATGGGCTGAATAAAGTCGTGCAATATATTTTTTAAGTGATTAGTATCTCTGCAAACTATTTTCACAAACATAGAGTAGGCTCCCGTGGTATAATGGCAGTCCACTATTTCGGGAATGGCTTTTAAAGCCGATACCACATCATCATATAAAGAGCTTTTTTGCAAATATACTCCCAAGAAAGCGGTCACATCCAAACCTAATTTAGATAAATCCACTTGTAATTGAGAGTTTTTAATTAAGCCTAATTTTTCCATTTTTCGCATTCTAACATGCACAGTTCCAGGCGAAACAAAGACTTCTTCTGCTACTTCGGTGAAAGGTCTGCGTGCATCCTGCATCAAGATGTTTAATATGGCTAAATCGGTATTATCAAGTTGATAATTTTCCATAGGTTTTAAAGTATTAATTTATTGAATAGTCAAATAATATCCTTTAAAATTACGAATACTGTATTTATTTTCAAATAATATTAAATAATATTTAACGTATTGATGTTTTTATTACCTTTGAAATTTCAGAAAGGCAAAAAGTGCCTCACCCACCGAAGCTATAGCAAAGGTGGGTATAGATATTGAAACGATGATTAAACCAACCTACGCTAAAGCTACGGTTGGGAAACCTTGTAAGGTGATGGAATTGGCAAACATGCCCTCCTGTCTCGGGGGTGGAGGTTTGGGAAAAAGCGCGGACATTTCACGATAATTTGTATAACAGTTTATCGTGGAAACTGTAGCCTAACTGCTCCTTGAAGGTTCGAATCCTTCCCTTACAGCAAATAGTGGTTATTCTTTTTACTTGATTAAAAAGAATCAAAAAATCAAGACAAAACAATGCTACAGCGCAATTGCTATCGCTGGCCCGCTGTTTTGTCTTCCCACCCGCTTATTAAGCTTCGCTTAATGTTGGGGTTGCATTTTATAGATGTTTCATCAAGTAATTGATATTGATTTATAAAAAAAAAGGGAGAAGATTATATATTGTAAGGTGATGGAATTGGCAAACATGCCCTCCTATCTCGGGGGTGGAGAATTTGGGATAAAGCGAAGGTATCCCACGATAATTTTCTTAGTTGTAGTTTATCGTGGAAACTGTAGCCTAACTGCTCCTTGGAGGTTCGAATCCTCCCCTTACAGCTAGAGTTTACAAAAAATGGCAAACAAGAGGTTTGTAAAGATTGAAACAATGGATAATTGGAAAGCTCTGAGTTATTTTGACAAGGGGCTTTTTAAGATGTCATTTACCTTGTAAGGTGATGGAATTGGCAAACATGCCCTCCTATCTCGGGGGTGGAGGTTTGGGAAAAAGCGCAGGCATTTCACGATAATTTGTATAACAGTTTATCGTGGAAACTGTAGCCTAACTGCTCCTTGGAGGTTCGAATCCTCCCCTTACAGCAAAAGCTGGATTTCTTTATATTATTTAAAAGGTTGTCCGCAGGCGTCTAAAGACGCTTAAAATGTCTCGCAAAGTCGCTGAGGCGCAAAGTTTTCGCAAAGAGAACAAATTAATCTTCTTGTAGATTTAGCAAGGAGTAACATCCTTTAGATAAATGGTCTGATATGGATGAGGATTTTGGTAAATATTGTAAGGTGATGGAATTGGCAAACATGCCCTCCTGTCTCGGGGGTGGAGGTTTGGGAAAAAGCGCAGACATTTCACGATAATTTGTATAACAGTTTATCGTGGAAACTGTAGCCTAACTGTTCCTTGGAGGTTCGAATCCTCCCCTTACAGCTAATATCCACCGAAGCTTTAGCCTAGGTGGGTAATTACCTGTAAAGATAAATCCCGTTAAAATTTGATTTGCTCATCTTACAAGTCTGCACACCTTGTGCAATGAAATGAAACAAAATTTCCTTTGCCGTATCCATGTCGCACATTTGATAAGATATCTCTTCCTGAATTTCTAGCCTAGAAACTCTCTCTAAAGAAGCAATTCCTATTTTCCATTCATTAACAGCAGTTTCGCTTAATTCGATTTGATGGTTGAATTTATCGATGATATTGGCTTTGTTTACAGAGGTCGTATGCATGATTTGATGATTTTTTGTACTGTAAAACTCGTCTAAAACACTCGTATTTCAAAATAACTCAATATATTATCGTTTAAATTCAATATATGAGGTATCAATTTGACTAATGCAAGGATGGATAAAGTGATTTACAGATGTAAGTTTTGGCTGGATTAAAGGAATATTGGTTGATAGTCTAGTGTATATTTTAATCAGAGATTAAAATGGATAGATTCCTTTCTTCAAAGGAATAGCCTGTCCCGCACATTAAGTCGGGAACGCACAAAAAAAAGGAAGTAGAAATATGATTTACAAAAAAAGAGGCTGATTAATCAGCCTCTTTTTTGTTTTCTTGGTTAGTGTCCTCTTTATCTTGGTCTTTCTTACTTTTCTTATCTTCTTTCTTTTTTTTCTTCGATTTGATAAAGAGTGTTTCTGCTTTACCATCATGATCAGCTATGATGGAGTCACCAATTTTTATACTTTCGTTTAAGATCTCTTCCGCAACCAAGTCTTCCAGATATTTTTGGATGGCTCTGTTCAATGGCCTTGCACCATATTGCTGATCATAACCTTTCTTGGATAAGAAATCTTTAGCTGCATCCGTTAAATCAATATCATAACCTAAAGACAACATTCTGTCAAAGACTTTCTTCAATGAGATGTCAATGATTTTGTGTAAATGTTCTCTTTCAAGATGATTAAATACGATTACATCATCCAGCCTATTCAAAAACTCAGGACTGAATGCTTTTTTCAGTGCATTTTGAATAGTGGATTTCATTACCTCATTTGAATTATCTTCTTTGGCGCTATTTGAGAAACCAATTCCAGCTCCAAAATCTTTCAAGTCACGAACTCCAATGTTAGAAGTCATAATAATGATTGTATTTCTAAAGTCTACTCTTCTTCCGAGTCCATCAGTTAAAATACCGTCATCTAATACTTGCAACAATAAGTTGAATACATCTGGGTGAGCTTTTTCAATCTCATCCAAAAGGACTACGGAATAAGGCTTTCTTCTCACTTTCTCAGTAAGCTGACCACCTTCTTCGTAACCTACATAGCCTGGAGGTGCTCCGACTAATCTCGATACGGAAAATTTCTCCATGTATTCACTCATATCAATTCTGATAAGAGCATCTTCCTTATCGAATAAATAAGTAGAAAGAACTTTAGCTAACTCAGTTTTACCTACACCAGTTGGACCTAAGAAAACGAATGAACCAATCGGTTTTTTCGGATCTTTTAAACCAATTCTTGTCCTCTGAATGGCTTTAGATAATTTTCCAATCGCTTCATCTTGGCCGATGACTTGCTTTTTCAAATCATCGCCCATTCCTTTAAGCTTTACACTTTCGTTTTGAGCCACTCGCTTGGTTGGAACACCCGTCATCATCGCAATTACTTCTGCAACATTGTCTTCGCTTACTGTATATCGCTTAGCTTTGGTGTCTTCCTCCCATTTTCTTTTCTCAGTTTCAAGCTCATCAATCAGCTTTTTCTCAGTATCTCTAAGTCGAGCCGCTTCCTCATATTTCTGACTTCTAACAACTTGATTTTTTTCTTTTTTGATGTCCTCTATGGAAGCTTCTAATTTTACAATAGCATCAGGGACATGAATATTATTCAAGTGAACTCTTGCTCCTGCTTCATCCATTACATCAATGGCTTTATCAGGTAAAAATCTATCAGAGATATATCGATCACTTAATCTCACGCAAGATTCAATCGCTTCATCTGTAAAATTAACATTATGATGCTCTTCGTATTTATCTTTGATGTTCATTAGTATCTCCCTTGTTTCTTCAGGAGTGGTAGCATCTACCATTACCATTTGGAAACGTCTGGCTAATGCACCATCTTTTTCAATATATTGTCGATACTCATCTAATGTTGTAGCACCAATACATTGAATTTCTCCTCTGGCTAATGCCGGTTTGAACATATTACTGGCATCCAAAGAACCTGAAGCACCACCTGCACCCACTATGGTGTGCAACTCATCAATGAATAAGATCACATTCGGAGATTTCTCCAGCTCATTCATCACGGCTTTCATTCTTTCTTCGAACTGACCTCTATATTTTGTTCCAGCTACTAATGAAGCCAAATCCAAGGTTACCACTCTTTTACCAAAAAGAACCCTAGAAACTTTTCTTTGAACAATCCTTAAAGCTAAACCTTCGGCTATGGCAGTTTTACCAACACCTGGTTCACCTATTAAGATCGGATTATTTTTCTTTCTTCTTGATAAGATTTGGGCTACACGCTCAATTTCTTTTTCACGACCTACTATAGGATCTAACTTATCTTCCTCAGCCATTTTGGTCAAATCGCGGCCAAAATTATCCAAAACAGGTGTTTTAGATTTTTCGCTAGTTTTAGATCCACCTGATCCTCCACTACTTGTTTCTCTTGAGCCACTTCCGAATATTTTTCCAGAATCCTCATCACTATCTTCAGTATCAGAAGATGCCATAGGATTTTGAGTTTGATATTCTAAAAGCTCTTTTATAACATCGTAATTCACATCAAATTTCTCCATAACTTGAGAAGCGATATTATCTTCATCTCTTAAAATGGATAATAATAAATGCTCAGTTCCGATAAGTTGACTTTTAAAAATTTTAGCTTCCAAATAAGTAATTTTCAATACTTTTTCGGATTGCTTTGTTAGCGGTATATTGGCTAGATTTTTTACGTTATTTGTAGCAGTTCCCCTTGTACTTCGTTCTAATTCCCCTCGAAGTTCATCGAGCGAAACGCCAAGCTTTTTCAAGAGACTGATTGCTACGCCTTCTCCTTCTCTTACCATTCCTAATAGTAAGTGCTCTGTACCAATATAGTCGTGGCCTAATCTAAGCGCCTCTTCACGGCTCAAAGAAATTACCTCTTTAACTCTGTTTGAAAATTTTGCTTCCATATGCTTACTGCTCGATATTCTAACTTAATGCTCAAAGGCATATTTAAATGTAACTATTATAAAAACTAAATAAAAAACCTAAGGTTTAATTTATTTAATATTTGACTGCCGAATGACAGTTTTTGTATTCGGCCCTTCATTCATCAACAAATCTATAACACTTAAGTTCGGTTCAAAATTGTTGCCAAAACTCTGGTTGTAGTCTTTAGGTTTGAATAATTGGGCTAAAAATTCAGGTTTTTTAGGGTGTATTAACGACCTGGCATCCATAACGTTTCCAGAAACCTTTTTTTCATAGCTGCCGCTTTCGGTAATTTTTATTTTTTGGCCTGTGATTTTAAGACAGATTGTCAGTAAGTCTAAATTCAGATCCCATAAATAAAGATAGTCCTTTTCATAAATAGGTTGGAATTCATCTGCAAAAAATTCAAAATAGGGTGATTTACCGTAGCAAGTTTGAATACTTCTCCAATGTTTCTTATTCCAATTTTGGCTGTTGTCTATTTTTATGTCTTTTGATTTTATCTTTTTATTAGCTCCCTGAAGAGGTACAGTTAAAACCTCAATTTGCTGGGAAGATAATAGATGGCACCTATTTCGATAAGTTTGCTTTTCAAAAAACTCATTCGCCTCCAAAATCAATTCCTCTTTTTCCACTAGACTTGAAAAAAATGCTACGGAGGGTAAATATTGTAATTCTATTAAAATGGATTTCTGCATTTAAAATTAATTCCTCAGAAAATTATAAAATGATTTCACCTAATCCTTCTCTTAGAATTTCTGCAGGCTCTTTGGTGCAATCTATTACGGTAGAAGGATTATTATGGCCGTATCCGCCATCGATTACGACATCCACTAAGTTTTTGAAAGATTCATAGATTTCCTCTGGGTCAGTTGGGTATTCCACTATATCGTCATCATCTTTAATGGAAGTGGTGATAAGGGGGTTTCCTAAGGCTTTTACGATTGCAAGAGGTATATTATTGTTTGGAATTCTGATCCCAACCGTTTTTTTATTGGCATTGACGATTTTCGGTACATTACTATTAGCTGGTAATATAAATGTAAAAGGGCCAGGTAAATTTTTCTTCATCAACTTAAAAGTTGGGGTGGAAAGATTTTTCACATAATCCGAAATATGACTCATGTCTTCACAGATAAAGGATAGATTGATTTTTCCAGGCTTAATTCCTTTTACCCAGCAAAGTTTATCTATGGCTTTTCGGTTGGTCAAATCGCAACCCAAACCATAAATAGTATCAGTAGGATAAATTATAACTCCCCCATCTTTTAAAATGTCTATAATCTGTTGGATTTTCCTCGGGTCAGGATTTTCTTCGAATAATTTGATAAATTCAGCTGCCATACACAATATTAATCAATTTGAAATTAAATAGAATAGTTCAAGCCCAAACAAAATCCTTAAATTTGCATTTTAATTTAGGTCAATAGCAAAGTATATGAAAAGAAATAAATTTCTAATAGGTTTTGTGATAGTGTTTTCTATCCTTATAACCTCCTTCGTTTTCTATTTTTATCAAGTCTTTTTCTCTGAAAATATTTTGGTAGAAAAAGGGGATGAGATGATCTTGATAGAAGAGGACATGAATTTTCAAGATTTACAGGATATTGTTTACGATAGAGGCATAGTAAACGATATGCTGTCCTTCAGTTTTGTAGCAAAGCTTTTGGATTACCAAGAGAACATGAAGCCAGGTCTTTATCTGATGAAAAAGGACATGACCAACCTTCAAGCGATTAGAATGCTGAGAGCTGGAGAACAAATACCTACTACCACAACTTTTAATAATGTTAGACTAAAACCTGATTTGGCTGGAAAAATCACGGATAATTTACAGGCAGATTCGGTTGAGTTTTTAGCTTTATTGAATAATGATTCATTAATAAGTGCTTATGGTTTTACTCAGGAGAATATATTAAGTATGTTTATTCCTAATACCTATGAGGTGTATTATACCATTTCTGAACAGAGATTATTTGATAAGATGTATGCAGAATATCAAAAGTTTTGGACTGATGAAAGAAAGCGAAAGGCAGTAGCTCTAGGATTGTCTCCAACAGAAGTGAGTGCTTTGGCATCTATAGTGCAAGCGGAGAGTGTGCAATCAGATGAAAGACCTAAAATTGCAGAAGTGTATTTGAATAGATTAGAGAGGAATATGCGTTTGCAGGCAGATCCGGCTTTGGTTTATGCGGTAGGGGATTTTACCATTAAAAGAGTGTTGAATGTTCATAAGGATGTAGATTCGCCCTATAATTTATATAGATACAAAGGCTTACCTCCTGGGCCAATAAATCTTCCAGAAATTGAATCAATAGATGCAGTTTTAAATCCTGATGAACACAATTATATATATTTCTGTGCTAAACCTGATTTTTCAGGATACCATGCTTTTGCAACTAATTTAAGGCAGCATAATAATAATGCAAGAGCCTATCAAAATGCTTTAAATCGCTCAAATATTTACAAATAATTTATGTATCAATTTGAACACAAATTAAGGGTTCGCTATGCTGAAACCGACCAAATGGGCTATGTTTATTATGGAAACTATGCCACTTATTTTGAAGTCGCAAGGGCAGAATCTATCCGTAGCTTAGGATTATCTTATAGAGAAATTGAAGAGGAGGGCGTGATTATGCCTGTATTGGAGAATTATTCCAAGTATTTACGGCCTGCCCGGTACGATGATGAATTGACTATAAAATTATCTATTCCTAAGTTTCCTGATACTAGGATACGATATGAATATGAGGTTTTTAAAGAAGACAAATTAATTCATAAAGGATATACTGTATTGGTTTTTGTAAATAGAAATACAGGAAAACCTTGTCAGATGCCCGAAATATTGATTAAAATCATGAGTCCTTTTTTCAAATGAAGTTTAAATATTTAAAAATCATAATGTCCATTGGCTTTTTAAGAAGAACAATACACTTCTTAAAACGAAAGCGCTTGAAGAGGAGTGGGGTTTCTTATTTTAATTTAATTAAAATTTTTATTGGAGAATTAAGTGATCATAATTTGATTGAAAGAGCCAATAATGTTGCGTTTCAGTTTACATTGGCCATTTTCCCTGCCATTATATTCTTATTTACATTGATACCTGAATTGCCTATTGATAATTTGACCGAGGAGGTGATGAGCTTGCTTCAGGAAACCATGCCACCATCTATATATCAAGAGGCTGAATCCACCATTCATGATATATTGTCCAAATCGAGGGGAGGACTGCTATCCGTTGGTTTTATCTTTGCACTTTATTTTGCGACCAATGGAACTAGTGCATTAATGACGGCCTTTAATAAAACCTATCGCACCAAAGACAGTAGAGGATTTTTTAAGGCTAAAGCAATAGCGATTGGCTTAACTTTTCTATTAGCTTTTGTGCTATCCTTATCAATAGTCTTACTGATTGTTGCGCAGCAGTTGATATACTTTTTGGAGGATTTTGGAATTATAAGCGATAGTTTCGAGGTCTATATTTTCATTGGCTTAAGGTTTTTGGTTATATTCTTCCTTTTCCAGATAGCCATTTCAGTAATTTATTATTGGGCACCGGCAATCCATAAAAGATGGCACTTTTTTAATCCTGGCTCCATATTGGCCACCTTTTTATGCTTGGCCGTTTCTTTTGGGTTTTCCTTTTATATCAATAATTTCGGAACCTACAATAAGCTTTATGGTTCAATCGGAGCCTTAATTGCCATTATGATCTGGTTTTCCTTTTTGTCTTTATTTTTAATTGTAGGGCTGCAGTTGAATGTGAGTCTAGAGAAAGCGAGAATTAAGAATAAAATTAAAGCTGATTAATATTTTTTAAGATTCCGTTTGCACAAAAAATATTTTCACCTACATTTGCAATCCGATTCGCACAAAGCAAATCATTTTTACAATTTAGAGGCGTGGCAGAGTGGTCGATTGCGTTGGTCTTGAAAACCAATGTACCGCGAGGTACCGGGGGTTCGAATCCCTCCGCCTCTGCAATTAGCTAACCCGTAATTACTTTGAATATCAGGTAGTTACGGTTTTTTTTTATTCCAAAAAAGTCAAATAAAAATCAAATACGTACTGGAATATTTTTTCTAATCGGTAATATATTGCCGATAATATAAATATTCTGCCTTTATATCTTCACAAAATTTATAATCGGCAAAATATTGCCGTTTTGTTTGATTTCGATTCGTTTTTGTTGTTATTTGTTCAAAATCGGCAAAATATTGCTGGAATGGATAAAAAAGAATTAGGAAATAGCATACGAGAAAGAAGAAAATTCCTCAAAATCACGCAGGAAGATCTGGCTGATATTTCAGGAATATCGGAAAGGACATTACGTTCCATTGAAAAAGGAGAAGCCAATCCTGAGTTGGACAGTTTGTTGAACATCTGTGAAGTATTGGGATTGTCAATTGATACGAATGTGATGAAATGAGAAGGAGAGCTGCTATATATAACAATAAAGTATTAGCAGGCTACTTAGAAAAAACTAAGGAAGGTGAATATCTATTTCAATATGATGAAGAATATCTAGCAAATTCTGAGACTTCAGCCATCAGTTTAACGCTTCCTAAATCAGAGAAAATTTATAGATCTAAAGTACTGTTCCCTTTCTTTTTTGGGCTCCTATCAGAAGGAGTTAATAAGTTAACGCAGTGTAGGTTATTGAAAATTGATGAAGAAGATCATTTTAGCTTATTAATGAAAACTGCTAAAATTGATACCATTGGTGCTATCACAGTAAAAGAATTATCAGAATGAATTGTCCGGGCTGTTTGAAAGAAGTTGAAATTGGGTTTTGCAAAAAATGTTTGCAAGAGCTTTTTGATGGTCAAAAAGTAGCACATACTTTGTCTTTTAATTCTCCTTATGAAGAGAAATCTGATTCTTATCTAGAGCATACAAAGAAGATATCTATTTCAGGAGTTCAGGTAAAATATTCCTTAAGATTAGAAGATAATGAATTAAAACTGACGGATACTGGAGGACAGTATATTCTTAAACCCATTCCTACTGGCACATTCAAGTTTTTAGATCAAGCGCCAGCAAATGAGCATCTCACTATGCAAATCGCTAAGCAGTTATTTAAAATGAATGTCCCAGCTAATGCATTGATGGATTTTAAAGATGGTAGCCCAGCATATATAGTCCGTAGATTTGACCAAACTCATAATAAGAAAATCCAACAAGAAGATTTTGCACAAATTGCTCAGATGACTTCGGAAACGCATGGGGAAAACTACAAGTATGACTTATCTTATGAGGAGATTGCTGAACTCATCCAAAAATATATTCCTACTTATATAATAGAGCTAGAGAAATTCTTACGGATGATCTTGTTTAATTATGTATTTTCAAATGGTGATGCTCATTTAAAAAATTTCTCTGTTTTGCAATCCGAACAAGGTGATTATGTTTTAACTCCTGTATATGATCTTTTGTGCACTCGTATTCATTCACCAAGTGAATCAGACATGGCGCTGGATTTATTGACAGACGGCTTTTCAAATGCCTTTGAGGCTTCGGGGTTCTATACTTACCAGGACTTCTTTGAATTTGGTCAAAGAATTGGCATTAAAGATTCAAGAATCAGGAAAATACTAGCTGAATTTATTAAATCAAATAAGGCCGTTCACCAGCTTATTGAACAGTCATATTTAAATAATGAATGTAAAAAGCTATATGCAGATTACTATGAAGATAGATTGAAAAGAATGAACATGAACATGGAGTAAGCTTCATGGTCGTTTTAGCTGTTTACATTTTTGGCTTGTTCACGTTACGTGAACATCTTTGTTTTGTGAACATATAAGAAAATTTGATCGAGGTGAAACACTTAATTAGGGTGAAACATTTGCTAGCATAATTTGGCATCTATTCTAAATATACATTTAGCCTTGTCAGTTCCTTTCAAGCGAGTATTATGAGTGATGGAGAAATTCTGCGTAAAGGTAGATATGAGGAAACTGAGAGGTGTTTTTTTTGAAGTTTTGACCGAAGTCAAAATTAAATTCAAGAAAAATAGAATTTATTTTTTCTAGGGGGACAGGGGTTCAAATCCAAAAGGGATTCCTTAAAGTGTTTCACTTTTGTTTCACTTATTAATTTTAAACGTAAGTAATGTATTGATATACAGTATTTTATAAGATTTAATAACAATCCCTCCGCCTCTGCATAAAAAAGTTAAAACCGTCTATATGGACGGTTTTTGCGTTTATGGGTGTCAAATTGTTAATGCTCTAAATATAAAACATCAGGCTGATGTTGGTTCACTTTACTCTTCAACTATAATAACCTGATGCTGAATTTCCTCAAGTTTATACTGATTTAGAACTATTTTTGTCTTAGTATAAAACGAATAGGAATTACTTTTCTTGATCGAACGGCTCTTCCTCTTTGTTTGGCAGGATTCCATTTAGGAGAATTCTTTACTACCTCGATGGCTAATTCGTCACAACCTCCTCCAATTCCTTTCACAGCTTGAACCTGTGTGATGCTACCATCTTTTTCAACTACAAATTGTATATAAACTACTCCCTCAATATTCATTCTAGCTGCAGCAGTAGGGTAGTTATCGGTAAGTTGATCTCCTACATACGCATAGAAGGCTTTAATTCCACCTACAGGCGCTGCGTCTTGTTCCACTATCATAAAAATTTTATCCGCTTCTTCTTCAGGAGGTTCAGTTTCTAAATCTTCTTCAAATGTTACCTGCTCGATTTTTGTATCCTCGTTCATTTCAATATCCAATTTTAGATCCAAATCCTCTAAAATCAATTCTTCATTGGCAACTTCAATAATCTTGGGTAATTGGATTTTTGGAGGTGGTGGAGGTGGCTGTGTTGTAGGAGGAATCTCAATTATTTCATTTGTTGTTTTATTTAAACTTCCTAAATCTAGTACTGTAGCATTTTCATATGTTTTATATTGAAATACTGCAAAAACTACAGAAATTGAAATCATTAAACCGAAATTGAAAAAAACATTTTTCAATCGGTATATATCAACTCGGGGGTTTTTCTTTGCTTCCATGATTTCTACCTTTTAAATTCAATAACATCTACCTTGGGTGATTAAATTGTTTACTTAAAATACGAAATCAGGGGGTGAAAGAATAGTTAAGTATCTGGTAAATAGGTAGTTTTTGTATTAATCATGGAAAAGGATGACCAATGTCATCAAATAGATGGTTTTTAAAATTTTCTTAAATAATTAATCAAAAGAATATTGCCAGTGTTCAAAGCAATTAGATGCAATCACTATTTTTAGTAGCTATTTTTTGATTAAAATTAATTCTTCTTGTGGTTCTGTAAGATATTCAGCTCCATCTTCTGTCACCACCACCATTTCCTCAACAGAAATCGTTTTTTCACCGCCTTCAATTTCCCAGGCATAAAAACCGTCATAAGCGAATACCATTCCTTCTTTTAAAGGTTTCAGTGAAGCTTTGGAAGGAGTGATGCCTTCCTTTCCACCACCAAGTGAGGGACCAACATCATGAGCAACATAGCCAACAGGATGTCCAGTGCTCCATGGGACTGGTAAAGAACCATTTTCTTTCATCCATTCTCTTTGAGCTTTATCCAACTCAAAACCAGAAACGCCAGGCTTCATATTTTCAAATACCAATCGATGCCCTCTTTTCGCTACATCCCAATAACGCTGGATTTCTTCTGGAGCTTTTTCTTCTCCCTCTTTCAATACATAGGCAAAACGCTGTATGTCGGTTACCCAGATACCATAAACTTTGATTCCAAAATCTGTTTGAATCACATCTCCAGGCATGATTACTTTATCAGTGGCATGTGAATGTCCTCTGTCTGAACCAGAGTTCACGTTCGGATTTTGCTCGGGATTCCAACCGTCTTCATAGCCATAAGTTTTGATTTTGTCATTTAAGAATTTCGCAACTTCAGCATCAGTGGTCTTACCAGGGATTATCATTTCATAAGCTTCAACTTCCCACTGAGCTGTTATTTCTGATGCTTTCCGCATAATTTCAACTTCCTCAGGTAATTTGATAGAGAGCCATTCATAGACTAATTCTTCAGAAGAAACCAATTTCCTCTCAAAATCATCGCCAAAGCTTTGAGCTAATTTTTTGTATTGACTATGGCTTAAACCATCTGCAGTTGAATTAGCGGTACTCACGTTGATTGCAATCTTTTCAGGCTTAAGAGACTTAACATACTCAGTTGCCAATTGAAAAACATCTTGTTCTCTTGAAACACTGATAATGCTATCATGTAATTCCAATTCACGCAAAGCAGTAACTTCCCCAAAAGATGAAAAGACAGTAGATTGAAATTTGTCATTTGATTTGGAGAAAACATAAAATGAAGTTCCACCAGCATTCTCTCCCCCAATGTGTAATGCCATTGGGTCATTATTATTTTCCCGACAAATCACCATCCAAGCATCTACCTCAGCTCTTTCCATGGCTTCTGGTAATAAATGATTAATTCGCTTTTTGCGGATTTCCGGCCAAGGGTTTTTACCCGTGAAAGGGTTGTCTATTTTCTCGCCCTGTTTTTCCTCAAAATTCGGATTTTGACAGGAGAAAGTAAGAATGAGGGAAATCAGGATTAGTAAAGTGGTTTTCATCTGAAGAATCATTAGGTTTCAATAAGCAATTTACATTTTTATTTGAATTGCATAAAAAAGCCCTAATCATTTCTGAAAAGGGCTTTTAATTGAATTTTAAACTTATTTGTAATCTAATAATTAGATTACAAATATTTTTTATTTGGTACTTATTATCTGATGATTACAAACCTCTCTCAAGTAATTGCCTAATAGGCTCTATTTAATTACTTCGCATAAGAAACGGATCTCATTTCACGGATAACCGTTACTTTTATCTGTCCCGGATATTGCATGTCTTTCTCTATTTTTTGAGAAATATCAAATGACAATTGCCCAGCTTTTTGATCAGATACATTTTCAGCATCGACCATCACACGCAATTCTCGTCCTGCTTGGATAGCATAGCATTTGTTTACACCGTCAAAGTTTAAAGCAAGCTCTTCCAGTTCTTTTAGTCTTTTGATGTAACTATCCATAATTTCTCTCCTTGCACCTGGTCTTGCGCCTGAGATAGCGTCACAAGCCTGTACAATAGGGGAGATTAAAGTAGTCATTTCGATTTCATCGTGGTGAGCACCAATTGCATTTAAAACTTCTGGGTGCTCCTTAAATCTCTTAGCGAACTCCATTCCTATAATAGCATGTGGTTGCTCTGGCTCTTCTGGCCAAACTTTTCCAATATCATGCAATAAGCCAGCTCTCTTAGCCAATTTAGGATTCAATCCTAATTCTGATGCCATGGTAGCACACATATTGGCAACTTCTCTTGAGTGTTGCAATAAGTTTTGCCCATAAGAAGAACGGAATCTCAATCGACCCACCATCTTGATTAACTCTGGGTGAAGTCCGTGAATTCCTAAATCGATAACGGTTCTTTCCCCGATTTCGACTATTTCCTCATCTATGTTTTTGGTAGTCTTATTTACGATTTCTTCGATTCTTGCTGGGTGAATTCTACCATCCTGCACTAATCTGTGCAAAGATAATCTAGCAATTTCCCTTCTCACTGGATCAAAACCAGAAATGATGATAGCTTCTGGCGTATCATCTACTATGATTTCCACCCCAGTTGCAGCTTCTAAAGCACGGATGTTTCTTCCTTCTCTACCGATGATTTTACCCTTGATATCATCACTTTCGATATTGAATATAGACACACAGTTTTCTACCGCATGTTCAGTAGCAGTTCTTTGAATAGTAGAAATTACAATCTTCTTAGCTTCTTTGGTGGCAGAAAGCTTGGCTTCCTCCATAATGTCTTTTATTAATGAAGATGCTTTGGTTTCAGCCTCATCTTTTAGCGTTTCAATTAGTTGCTCACGAGCCTCATCAGCAGTTAAATTAGCTGCTTTCTCCAAAATATTAACTTGTTGCTCCTTAATCTTTTCAAGCTCTTCTTTTCGCTTGGCAATTACTTCTAATTGAGCATTAAGATTTTCTTGAAGCTTTTGAGTCTCGTTTTCTTTTCTTTTGAATTGCTCAATCTCTTTGGAGAAGTTTTGCTCTCTTTGCTTCAGCTTATTTTCATTAGCTGCCATTTGGGATTTTCGTTGCCCAATTTCGTCCTCAAAATCTGATTTCTTTTTAAGATAATGCTCTTTTGCTTCGAGCATTTTATCTTTCTTGATGTTCTCCGCATTTACTTCAGCTTCACGAACAATCAAAGCTGCTTTATCTTGTGCTTCTCTCTCTAGCTTACTAAGCAGGCTTTTTTGAGCAATTTTGCTTAACACAAAGCCCAAAAGCAGTCCTACTACCCCGGAAATGATTATGTATATAGTTCCCATTTTTATTTATTATTTAATGGGAAGCGGTGATGTGGATATAGAACCCAAAATTAATTACTGAAATTTCTGATGTTTGATTCTGATTATCAGTCCCGATATTTATCGGGATAACAAACGTCTCTCAAGTAATTGCCTAATAGGCTCTATTTTTCTGAATGGAAGGGATTATATTGCTTGATTTATTAAATGCTCAATAGATTTTATTTTATTCAAAACCGATTCGTCATTGCTTTGTAAATTTTCTTCAACGCCAAATCTGTCAACAATAGCATCAAAAGCTACCATCGAAAGTAAGTCCTGTTTGTCATCAATCCCGAATTTTTCTCTATAAGATTTCAATCGTTCATTGATTAATTTTCCGGCTCTTCTCACTCTTTCTTCTTCTTCCGCTTTCACTGTCATGGGATATTCCCTGTCAGCAATTTTAATCTTGATTGAAAGTTCTCTCATAAACCGGTTATTATCTATCTTGTTAAGTGCAAGATGCACTTATCAATCTCTTTAATGTAATCGTCAATTTTACCCTTCATCTCAGAAGCCTCTGCTTCACTCTTCCCAATACTTCCTACAATTTTACTAATTTTATCTTGATTTTGAAAGTCGTTAATTTTCTCGTCTTTAGATTTTAAAACAGCTTTTAATTCTTCATTTTCCGCTTTTAAGCTTCTCAATTCATTCTTAGCATTTTGATATTCATTCAAAAGTAATTGAACTTTTCGCTCTAGGGCATTTAATTCGTTATGTGTAGCTGCTTGATTCATTTTATTTTCTGATTACTGCCCCAATTTCGCTTTCGAAAGCCTTCATCAGTTTGTCCATTGTTTTATCAATAATCTTATCTGTCAATGTCTTCGTTTTGTCTTGCAAGGTGAAGGATAAGGCGTAAGCTTTTTTTCCTTTCTCGATTTTGTCGCCTTGATAAACATCAAAAACATCTATTTTACTGATTAAGTATTGTGCTTGTTTCAAGCTTATCTTCTTAATTTCATCATATGAAACATTGTCATCTATCACTAATGATAAATCCCTTTTAACTTCAGGGAATTTACTCACCGGCTCAAATTGGATATTGACATTGACCATTTTCAATAGCGCTTCCCAATTGATGTTTGCATAGAAAACATCTTGCTTCAACCCGCTCAATTTCAGGGCTTTTTTACTTAGTTTACCCAATTCAGCAACTTCTTTTTGCTTGATTTTTAACTTCAAGCCATAGTCGAAGCAATCGTTATGAAATTCTTCATTTTCAATACTTTCCGCATTAAATTTATTGAAAATTTTCAGAACTGCCGAATAGAGATCATGAAATTTTACAGATTCATTTTTTCGAATCCAATTTTCAGCTTCATTTTTCCCCGTCAGGTAAATCCCAAGGCGCATTTGCTCCTTATATTTGGAATTAATTTTTTTATAAACTTTTCCAAATTCATAGAATTTTAAGTCAGTTTGTCTCCGATTGATGTTGTAAGCTAAGACATCCAAAGCGGTAAACATCAAATCTTGACGCATTACGCCTAAATCCTCACTCAATTTGTTAAGGATTTCAACATTTTCTTTAGAATTGAAACCATCCAATTGTTCACTGAAACCAGGTTTTGTTAATGAATTGGTCATGATTTCCTGGAAACCATTGGCAGTTAAGAGTAAACCAGCCTCTTTTCTCATTTTAACCGGGTCAACTTCAGGAAAACTTGCCATATAGCTGCTCGAAAGTGTTTCTGGCAAGTCAATATTGTTAAATCCGTAAATTCTGATGATTTCTTCAATTACATCGGCTTCTCTGGTCACATCTACTCGATAAGGCGGAACTATCGCTTTGAAGCCAGTCTCGATTTTGTCAGTAGTTTCAATATCCAATCTATTGAGAATGGTATGAATTTCATCCTGCTCCAATTTTTTGCCAATCAATCGGTCGATGTTTTTATATTTCATCATTACTTCTCGATTTGGAATGGCTACTGGATATTCATCGTGAATTTCACTACTGATTTGTCCACCTGCTACTTCCTGAATTAATAATGCTGCTCTTTTGAGTGCATAGACGGTGATATTTGGGTCTGTTCCCCTTTCATATCGGAAAGAAGCATCCGTTTTTAGTTGATGGTGCTGCGATGTTTTTCTAACACTGTCTGCAGAGAAATATGCAGATTCTAAAAATACTTTTGTGGTATCATCCTTAACTCCGGAATCGATTCCTCCAAATACTCCTGCTATGCAAAGTGGATTTGAATCTCCATCGCAAATCATTAAATCTTTAGCTGACAGTTTTCTTTCTTTCTCATCTAAAGTGATGAATTTACTGCCTTCAGCTAAATTCTTAACTTTAACCGTATTGCCTGAAATTTTATCAGCATTGAAAGCATGAAGCGGTTGACCTAATTCGTGCATCACGAAATTGGTCACGTCCACCACATTGTTGATGGGCTGTAAACCGATGCTTTTCAAGGCATTTTGTAACCAATCAGGGCTTGCTGCTACTTTAATTCCTGAAATGCTCAAGCCGCTATATCGAGGACAAGCTTCTTTGTTTTCAACTTCAACTTTTATTGGGAGGTCTTGATTATCCACCTTGAAATCTAGAATTGAAGGAAATCTTACTTCTTCACCAGTTACGGCTTTTATATCTCGTGCTGCTCCAATATGTCCCATGGCATCGGCACGATTTGGCGTTAGACCGATTTCATAAACTATGTCAGATTCAATATTGAAATATTCTGCAGCAGGAGTTCCATTAGGCTTGTCAGTGTTCAATACCATAATTCCATCATGGCTAGCACCCATTCCGATTTCGTCCTCAGCACAAATCATTCCCATGCTGACTTCACCACGAATTTTTGATTTCTTGATTTTGAAAGGTTCGTCTGGATTAGGATATAGTGTGGAATTCACCGTTGCCACCACCACTTTTTGACCTGTAGCTACATTTGGTGCACCACAAACAATTTGTACAGGCTCATCTTCACCTATATCAACTGTGGTAATGCTCAATTTATCCGCATTAGGGTGTTTTTCGCAGGTTTTGACTTCTCCTATTACCAAACCTTTCAATCCGCCTGGAACGGTTTCAATTTCTTCCATGCCTTCCACTTCCAATCCAGTGTTGGTCAAGGTTTCTGAAAGTTCTTCAGGAGATTGCGTAATATTTATATAGTTCTTTAACCAGTTTAAAGCGATCTTCATTGCTGTATTTTTATACTTCTCTATTAATAAAGATGGGTTCTGATGGAGCCCATTTTATTTTCCAAAAACAAAATTAAAGAAATGATTGATAAGGAGAATGATTAATTACGCTTATTCGTAATTTTTCCTGTTTTATTTGTTGAGAAAGCCTAAGGCTTTCATTTCGTTTTACAAGCCAAAGGCTTGAGGTGACTCACGCAAAGGCGCAAAGCCGCTAAGTCCACGCAACGAAAAACAATAAAAATAAATAATTATTTAGATTTATGATAAAAAATTATGTCTCCCTTCGCGAAAACTTTGCGCCCCTGTCTGCCGATCAGGCAGGATTGCTGCTCTGCGAGATATTTTTTACGTCAAAGACGCTTGCGGACTTTTTGTTATATTAGTAAGAAAAAAGAAAAGTCTGACTATTTACCCTTATTCATAATTTTTCTCTCCAGCATTAATAGGAATGGAGATATTATTTTCTGGTGGAGGTACAGGGCAGCTATAGCCTTCAGTATAGGCACAATATGGATTATAGGCTTTATTGAAATCCAAAACGACTTGCTGTTGTCCTTTTTTATAATCGACTTCCAAATATCTTCCAGCACCATAAGTGGTTATAGCAGAGGTTTCATCATAAAAAGAAAGGAAAAAATGGCCATCAACTGCAGATTGTAATAAAGTTAAATCTTGATGTGAACCTACAATATCAAAATGTAAAATGGCCACTGCCTGATAAGTTTTTAGTTTATCATCACTTGTTCTTAAGTCATAAACTTTACCATCTTCAAGTGCTTCAACAGAGGCTTTCACTTTGAAACTTTCATCTACATCAAAATAGTTTAAGCCTTTGAACACCACATTTTGTTCTATAAATGGAGATTTTCCATCATTTCGCATGAAACTGTCTTTTTCATGACGGAATGCTTTCATTTCTTCAATGTAGTTGCTTTCAACTTCAGGACTTTCTCCAGAATCAAACAAACTAAAAACAGCAATCAAAATGACTGCTGCTATTACGATATAAGTTAAGACTTTAGTTGGCTTCATTTTTAGAAGATCACTTTCCAGATGTCATTAAATATGGCAAATGCCATCAAACTTAGTAATAAAACCATACCCACTTTTTGTGCATTTTCAAGGAATTTATCAGATGGTTTTCTTCCAGATATGATTTCGTAACTAAGGAATACAACATGGCCACCATCCAAAGCTGGGATCGGTAGAAAGTTCATAAAAGCCAATACCATTGAAAGAAGACCGGTAATTCCCCAGAATTTTTGCCAAACCCATTCTCCCCCAAAAATTTGAGCAATACCAATTGGCCCTGATAAAGATTCTGAAGCAGAAACTTCTCCGCGGAAAATCTTACCAAATCCTTTAATATTTAACCAAATTACATTGAATGCTTTAGCTGTTCCAGTAGGAATTGATTCAGCAAAAGTAAATTTTTCATGCTCTATTTTTATTTGAGGTTGAAACGTAAACCCTAAAGTCCCCTCATCACTAACTAGAGCCTGTAACTGTTCAATTTTCTCATTTCTTTTTACAGTTAATCGAACCTCTTTTCCCTGATTTTCAGCTAAACGCTCTTTAAAGAATTGGAAATATTTTATTTCTTCTCCATTTACCGCAATGATTTTATCTCCCGGTAGTAGACCCGCCATATCTGCATTACTTTGAGGGGTTATGTTATCAACCTCAAATTCATATAAGGGCTCAATGAATGCAACTCTTTGATTGTCCTCAGAGATTCTTTCAATCATATCATTGGGAATGGGAATTACAATTTCCTTACCATCTCTCAAAACAGTATAATAGCTGTCAGATTCCAATAATACATCTGAACTTGTTAAGTCCCTTACTTTTTCGTATTCCTTGCCGTTTACATTAATAATAATGTCACCTGTTTGCAAACCAATTTCTTTGGCTGGCTCATAAGCGTAAATACCGTTTTCCGTAATGTTTTCTTTTGATTGATAAGTTTCACCATAACCATATTGAAGAAATATGAAAATGATAATACCAGTAATGACGTTTACAATAATTCCGCCCATCATTACTATCAATCTTTGCCAAGCGGGTTTTGCTCTAAATTCATATGGCTCAGGTACCTTATCCATGTTTTTAGTATCCAGAGATTCATCTATCATCCCTGAAATCTTAACAAAACCACCTAAAGGAATGGCACTTAATGCGTATTCTGTTTCACCGTATTTGAAACTAAAAATTTTTGGAGGGAAACCTATTGAAAATTGTTCCACTCTCATACCAAAAGCCTTGGCTGCCAACAGGTGGCCAAACTCGTGCAATCCTACTAAAATAGATAAGCCCAATATTAATTGGGCGATCATAATAACTGTTTCCATTAATTTATTAACTCAAAAGCTTTAATTCTAGTTTCTTTATCTGTTGAAATATAATCTTCCAAACTAGGGGTTTTTATATAGTGTACTTTGTCAAGGCAATTTTCGATTACTTCTGACATCCCTAAAAAGGAGATTTTGTCCTCAAGAAAAGCCGAAACTACTACTTCGTTTGCTGCATTCAAAATGCAAGCAGCATTTCCTTCTCTGCCTAGTGCATGAAATGCTAAAGCTAAATTACGGAATGTATCGCTATCGGGTTGTTCAAATGTTAGCTGCGGATAATCCATAAAGTTAAAGCGAGGGAAATCAGTTTTTAAACGATCAGGATAGCTTAATGCAAACATAATCGGCACTCGCATATCAGGAAGCCCCATTTGCGCTTTTATGGAGCTGTCTTCAAACTGCACCATACTATGGATGATGGATTGTGGATGTACGACTACATCTACCTGATCTTCCCTAAGATTGAATAACCATTTGGCTTCAATTACTTCCAGACCTTTATTCATCAAACTGGCAGAATCAATGGTGATTTTTGCACCCATATCCCAATTAGGATGTTTTAAGGCTTGCTCTTTCTTTACTGACTCTAAAAATTTCTTGCTTCTTCCTCTGAACGGGCCACCAGACGCGGTTAGAATTATTTTTTCAATTGGATTATGAAATTCCCCCACCAAGCATTGGAAAATGGCGGAATGTTCAGAATCTACAGGATAAATATTTACACCTTTTTGTTTAGCTAATGAAGTGACTAGTTCTCCTGCAACTACCAAGGTTTCTTTATTTGCCAAAGCAATATGTTTTCCTGCTTCGATGGCTTTGATGGTAGGTAGTAAGCCTGCGTAACCAACCAGAGCAGTCAGTACAACATCAATGGTTTCCATTTGCACTACACTGGCCAAAGATTTTTCTCCTGAATAAACCTTTATTCCCAAGGGATCGAGCACATTGAAGACCTTATCGTAAAAAGCATCATTTCCAATTACAACCGCATTAGGTCTGAATTGGATAGATTGCTGAATGAGTAAATCAACATTATTTTGGGCTGTCAATACTTCAACTTGAAAATGATCAGGATGTGATTTGATAACCTCTAGGGCTTGTGTTCCAATTGAACCCGTAGAGCCTAAGATGGCTATCGATTTTTTATTAGACATAAGTCAATTAATATATTTTTAATGTGTGTATTTTTCCATAGCCTCTGCTATTTTTCTGTCGTTTGAAAGACGCGGGACTTTGTTTTGACCTCCCAGCTTTCCTTCTGAACGCATATAATTAATAAAAGAGGCTTTTTTGAGTGTTCTTATTTTTAATGTTCTTAAGATGCTGCCTGTAATCAGATCATCGTAGTAACTGTTTCGTTTTCTTAAATTTATATCCAATTCCTTAGAAAATGCTTCCAAATCAATCGGAGGATTATCAAATTCTATAAACCACTCATGGTGAGGCAATCCGTCTTTTGGAGTTACTTGTGGAGCAACTGTAAATTCCGTTATTTTTACGTTTTCAAATTTCTCGCATGTTGCTTTCATCGCATTTTCCACTTCTTCACCAATCACATGTTCCCCAAACGCAGAAATAAAATGCTTAATCCTTCCAGAGACCACTACTCTATAAGGATTCATGGAAACAAATTTCACCGTATCTCCAATCGAATAGCCCCACAATCCTGCATTGCTGTTGATGATCAAAGCATAATTCTTATCCATCTCCACTTGATCAATCATCAATCTGGTAGGGTTTTCATCAAAATATTCTTCAGCAGGTATAAACTCGAAAAATATCCCACTGTTTAATAAAAGCAACAACCCATCTTCCTTCTGTGAATCTTGATAAGCAATAAAGCCCTCTGAAGCCGGATAGGTTTCGATTGAATCTACTTTTTTACCGATACTTTCGTAGAGCTTGTTTTTGTAAGGCTCAAAATTAACCCCACCATAAACAAACATCTCAAAATTAGGGAAGATATCTTTAATAGGCTTGTTGACTCTTGCTTGAATTCTGTCAAAATACATTTGGACCCAAGGCGGAATTCCTGAAATCAGGCTCATGTCTTGATCCAGCGTTTCATCAATTATCCGTTCTAATTTTTCTTCCCATTCTTCTATACAATTAGTATCATAGGACGGCAGCTGATTAGTTCGCAAATAATTAGGCACATGATGATTGACAATGCCTGATAATCTACCTGTATTTATTCCAGCTTTCTGCTCTAAAGTCGGTGCACCAGATAAGAAGATTAATTTTCCATCTAGAAATTGAGATTTACCAGTTTCGTGCACATAACTTAATAAGGCATTTTTTGCGCTGTTAATATGGTTGGGAATAGAGTCTTTGGTAATAGGAATATATTTGGTTCCTGATGTGGTACCACTAGTTTTGGCAAAATAAGCAGGCTTGCCTGGCCAAAGTACATCGCTTTCTCCCTGCAAAATTTTATCTACATAAGGCTTTAGTGCTTCATAATCCCGGATTGGGACTTGCTTTTTAAAATCTTCATAGGTTTGAATGTTCTCAAATCCATGATCTTTTCCGAAAGCCGTATTTTTGGCTTTATGGATGATATTTTTAAATATTTTGACTTGGGACAGAGCCGGTTGAGCTGCCCATTTTTTTTGTTGGTTGACTATAATAGCCGCCAAAGGTTTACTTAGTACTGCACGTATTCCCATAAGCCCAAAATTAAGAAAATTATTAGGAACCCTTTTTGATTCTAAGGGCTTTTATATATAAATTGTAATTATTAATGATTGCTGGTTATGGAAACTACAATAAACTCAGATTTTTTAAGCTTGTCGGAACCAGATAAAAAGAAAGTTTTGGCTTTGATAGAGAAGCTTAAATCGGAAAAAAATATAAAGAAAAAGAAAAAAGACAGGATTCCTGGTTTGCTAAAGGGTAAAATACATATGAAAGATAATTTCGATGACCCAATTGAGGCCTTTAAGGATTATATGTAGTGAAGTATTTATTAGATCCACATTTGATAATTTGGTTTCTTAGAAATGACGATAAAATTCCTCCAGTAATCAAATCTTTAATTATTGATGGGGATAATCAGTGTTTTGTAAGTATTGTTTCTCTTTGGGAAATATCAATAAAGTACTCGCTTGGCAGGTTAGACTTGCCAGTAACACTAAAAGAATTAGATTATTTTATTTTGGAATCAGGTTTTAGCTATTTACCCATAGAACAATCCCATGTTTTTCAAAGTGCAAAACTACCATTTCATCATCAAGACCCTTTTGATAGATTAATTATTGGACAAGCGATTGAAGAAGATTTCCAATTAATATCTAAGGATAGACAATTCTCTAAATATCAGGTTTCAATGCATCCTTGGAAGTAACAAATAAACCTGTACTGTTTCTCAATAAATTAGAATCACCTTATTATTATATCTCAGCCTTATTGCGTACTTTTGCAGTTCGATTATGAAGATGAACGGTCCATGGCCGACTTGTTATTGAGGTCAAATAGCTCAATGATTAATTTTTCTACCAAATCACAATAATCGAGCAAAGTTATATAGATGAAGAACATTAGAAATTTTTGCATTATTGCGCACATTGACCATGGTAAAAGTACTTTGGCAGATAGGCTGTTAGATTCAACCCAGACAGTGAATGAGCGTGAAAAAATGGAGCAGTTGTTGGATAATATGGATTTGGAGCGTGAGCGCGGCATCACCATCAAATCCCATGCAATCCAAATGGATTATAAATTGAATGGAGAGGAATATATATATAACCTTATTGATACTCCAGGTCACGTGGATTTTTCCTATGAGGTTTCCCGTTCCATTGCCGCTTGTGAAGGAGCGCTTTTGATTGTAGATGCTGCACAAGGTATTCAAGCGCAAACCATTTCCAATCTTTATTTAGCTATAGAGCACGATTTAGAAATTATTCCAGTGCTTAATAAAATAGACTTGCCAGGGGCCATGGTAGAGGAAGTGTCTGACCAGATTATTGAATTAATTGGCTGTAAAAAGGAGGATATTTTACATGCGAGTGCAAAGGAAGGAATTGGTATAACGGAAATTCTAGAGGCCATTGCGCACAGAATTCCAGCTCCAACAGGTGACCCTAATGCACCATTACAAGCCATGGTTTTTGATTCTGTTTTTAATCCTTATAGAGGAATTGAAGTTTATTTTAGAGTTTTTAATGGTGAAATATCCAAAGGAGACAAGATTAAATTCATCAATACTGGCAAGACTTACGAAGCAGATGAAATCGGAATTCTAAAATTAACTCAACAGCCAAAGAATACTATTAGCACTGGAAATGTTGGTTATTTGATTAGTGGTATTAAGGTAGCCAAAGAAGTTAAAGTAGGTGATACTGTTACCCACGTTGAGAATCCCGGCAAAGCAGTTCAAGGATTTGAAAATGTAAAACCCATGGTTTATGCTGGGATTTACCCTGTGGAGACTTCAGATTTTGAAGAACTGAGAGCTTCCATGGAAAAGCTGCAATTGAATGATGCTTCCTTGGTATGGGAACCAGAAACCTCCGCTGCTCTTGGCTTTGGTTTTAGATGTGGCTTCTTAGGAATGTTGCACATGGAGATTGTGCAGGAACGTTTGGAGCGTGAATTTGATATGACGGTGATTACCACAGTTCCTTCCGTACAGTTTCATGCCTTTAAGAAAGATGGAGAAATGGTCAAAGTCAGTGCGCCATCGGAATTGCCAGATTTAGGAAGTATTGACTATTTGGAAGAGCCTTATATTAGAGCACAAATTATAACAAAAGAAGATTTTGTAGGCCCTGTGATTTCTCTTTGTATGGATAAAAGGGGGGAGATCAAAAATCAGGTATATTTAACACAAAGCAGAGTTGAATTAACTTTCCATTTACCTTTGGCTGAAATTGTTTTTGATTTCTTTGATAAATTAAAAACAATTTCAAAAGGCTATGCTTCATTAGACTATGAATTGGTAGGCTATCATAGCAGTAATTTGGTGAAATTGGATATCCTTCTAAACGGAGATAAAGTGGATGCTCTTTCTGCCATCGTCCATAGGGATAAGGCTTATGAGTGGGGAAAGAAATTGTGTGAAAAGTTGAAAGAGTTAATACCTAGACAACAATTTGAAATAGCAGTTCAGGCCGCAATTGGTACTAAAGTAATTGCCAGAGAATCCGTAAAAGCGTTACGTAAAAACGTATTAGCGAAGTGTTACGGTGGTGATATTTCACGTAAAAGGAAGCTTTTGGAGAAGCAGAAAAAAGGTAAGAAAAGAATGCGTCAGGTAGGAAATGTTGAAATTCCTCAGGAAGCATTTATGGCAGTACTTAAATTGGACTGATCCACATATATTAGTTAAACATTACATAAGCATAACATCATGCCTATTTTATTAGATGGGAAGAAAATTTCTTCTCAAATAAAAGAAGAATTAAAAGCAAAAGTTGAAGCATTGAAGAAAGAAGGAGGTAAAGTGCCTCATCTTTCCGCTATTTTAGTTGGGACTGATGGTGCCAGCCAAACTTATGTGGAAGCTAAAGTAAGGGATTGCCAAGAAATTGGTTTTGAGTCTTCTAAGTTGCTTTTCGATGATTCTATTTCAGAAGCCGAACTTTTGCAAGAGGTAGATAAACTGAATAATGATGAAAGAGTAGATGGATTCATCGTTCAATTGCCATTACCTAAACATATAGATGTTAATAAGGTGTTGAATGCTATCAAACCTGAGAAAGATGTGGATGGCTTTCATCCTGTAAATTACGGAAGAATGGCTTCCAATTTACCGGCTTATGTTCCTGCTACTCCATTTGGTGTGATGGAATTAATCAAGCGCTATGATATTCAAACAAAAGGAAAGCATTGTGTAGTTGTAGGAAGAAGTCATATAGTTGGTTCGCCAGTATCTATATTAATGGGAAGTGCGAATTATCCTGGAGATGCCACCGTTACTTTAACCCATCGCTACACAGTAGATTTAGCAAAATATACTAAGCAAGCTGATATTTTAATTGTAGCAGTTGGAAAACCAGGTTTGATTACAGCCGATATGGTGAAAAATGATGTGGTAGTAATAGATGTTGGGACAACAAGAGTTCCTGATTCAAGTAAAAAATCAGGCTTTGCTTTAAAAGGAGATGTTCTTTTCGATGAGGTTTTCAAAAAAGCTACACATATTACTCCAGTTCCAGGTGGAGTTGGACCGATGACAAGAGCAGGTCTATTAATGAATACATGGTTAGCTGCTCAAAAAGAAATTTATGGACAAGAACTCGTTTGATCCAAATGTAGAACTTCCCTTAATGGAATCTTTTTATACCATTCAAGGAGAAGGATTTCACAGTGGAAAAGCAGCTTATTTCATTCGCTTAGGAGGTTGTGATGTGGGTTGTGTTTGGTGTGATGTGAAAGATTCCTGGGATGCCGATAAATGGCCACTCAAAAATATAGATGAAATAGTAGATGATGCTTATCAATATGAGTCTCGTTTGGCTGTGATTACCGGAGGTGAGCCTTTTATGTACGATATGCATGGCTTGACCAAACGATTATTACAGAAAGGATTTCATGTAAATGTAGAAACTTCAGGAGCTCATCCATTTACTGGGATGGTCGATTGGATTTGTTTATCACCAAAGAAATTTAAAGCTCCTTTAGATCATTGGTATGAAAGAGCAGATGAATTAAAAATCATTATCTTCAATAAATCAGATTTTAAATGGGCAGAAGAACATGCCAAAAAAGTGGGGACTGATTGTAAGTTACTTATCCAGCCAGAATGGAGTAAACGTGAAGAAATGATGCCTTTAATTGTAGAATATGTAAAAGAAAACCCAAAGTGGAGTATTTCTTTGCAGACGCATAAATATTTGCAAATACCTTAATGCCTAAATTCCTTTTGAAATTCTTCCGTATCCGCTAAATTGGGATATGAATTTCAAAATAATAGCACTCTCTTTAATAATTATGTTTTTCAATCTGACTTTATTTGGTCAGGATTATAAATGGAGAACAGAAAGATTAGTTGAAAAATCTAAAGAAGCCCTTTACCAAAGAAATTGGGATGCGGCTGTCCAATATTTAGATGATGCAATTGAGATTGAACCGGATAACCACCATCTTTATTTAGAAAAAGCTACTTTATTTTACGGGATAAATGATTTAAATAAAGTGGTTTCTTCATTGGAAAAGGCTTTTTCATTAGATGAGAAGTGGCCAGCCAAATACACCGATTATTATTTTATTTTAGGTAAAGAATCCTTTGACCGAGGGAAATATAAATTAGCCAAAAGACCACTTGAAATTTATCAGCAAAGAGGCTATAAAGAAGATTACCTTAAAATGGTGGGAATAATTTCACAATCTATCGACTACGCATTAGACGAGTTAGAAAAGCAACCTACCCATAATGAAGAGATTAAATCTATAGAATCAGATAAAATTTTCCGAAGTATATATTTCCCCTTCTTTACTTTATATCCTTCTGAGTTTTTGTATTTCACAGGACAAAGAACTGGGAGTTTGGCAGAGGGTATTTACCGAGCTAAGTTATCAGGAAATCAATTTGAAAATGTGGAGGAAGTCCCGGTTATTAATACAAAAGATAATGAGGGTGCAGCTGCAATTTCAGCTGATGGTAGGGTAATGGTGTTCACGGGCTGTAATAAAAGAGATGGCTTAGGTAGTTGCGATTTGTACATTTCATATTATGAAGGGGACAAGTGGCAGAAACCAGAAAATTTAGGAGTAAAGGTGAATTCCAGTGCATGGGAGTCTCAGCCTTTTTTATCATCAGATGGAAGATTCTTAATATTCAGTTCAAATAGAAAAGGAGGATTTGGTAAAAGAGACCTTTATTATTCTAAGAAAGTCGAAGGAGAATGGACTAAAGCCACAAACCTTGGTGATGATGTAAATACTTTTGCAGATGAAATTTCTCCTTTTCTCACTTTATCAAACGATAAGTTATACTTTAGTTCAAATGGTAGAGTGGGAATGGGTGGTTTTGATATCTATAAAATAGACTGGCCTATAAATAAAGGAGAAATTGAAAATATTGGACTACCTATCAACACCTATAATAATGAGTTATCTTATCACCAGAAGTTTAGTGGAGAAAGATATTGGGCTAGAGAGATTCAGTCAGAAGAGAAATATCCGCCAGCTAAAATATTTTTTGAGGAAACCGAAATTGGTAGTGAAATTAACCTGGTCTATGGAACCGTCTTAGATGCCACGGATAGTTCAAAGTTAAAATCCAGAATTCAGATTTACGATTTAGAATTGGATAGTCTTGTTCAGGAAACTTATAGTAATTCATTAGACGGAAATTACAAGGTGGTTATTCCACGTCAATCAGAATATTCTTTTTATATAGAAGCTTCAGGATATTTATTTCATTCCAAGAAATTAAATGTCAATGAACCCAAGACAGAATTTAATTTTGCTCTTAAGCCGATTCGAAAAAATGAAATTGTAGTATTAAACAATATTTATTTTGAATTTGATAGTTATGAATTATCGGATAAATCTGGCAATGAAATTAATAAAATTGCGAATTTTTTGATTCAAAACCCTGAAGTAGAGATAGAAATTGGCGGATATACAGATGAAGTTGGTTCAGCTGTGTATAATAAAGAATTATCCCAAAAAAGAGCTAATGCTGTTTATAATCAATTAATTCAAAAGGAAGGAGTAAATAGAAACAATATAAAAGTTGTAGGTTACGGAGCCAAAGAATTACCTTCAGGAGAGTACTTAAAAACAGTTGTATTCAAAATAATCTAGTTCAAAATTATATTAAAATAATTATATTATAACAATTTTTTCATATAGTTGTTTCTTTTCATTATATTGTATTTAAATGTAACATATCTACAAAAGACTATATTGGACAGAAATATATAATTTTTATTTGGTAATTAATTTTCAAGAAAAATTTATATTTTGTTAGGTATTTTCATTGAATGTTATGTACATTTAACTTTTAATTATTGTTAACCTAAACTAAAATAAGTATGAAGAAGATTCTACTAACATGTTTCATGTTGGTGTTCGTGCTACATGCATGGGCACAGGATCGCACTGTAAGCGGAACAGTCACTGATGATGAGACTGGTGAAGCTTTACCGGGTGTGAACGTATTACTAAAAGGTACTGGTACAGGTATTACCACTGACTTAGATGGTAATTACAAAATATCAGTTCCTTCTGAAGGAGGGACATTGGTATTTACATTTATTGGAATGGTCAAGCAGGAAGTTCCTATTGGGGCTCGTTCTGTAATTGATATTCAAATGGCTACTGATATTCAACAATTATCAGAAGTTGTTGTAACAGGATATGGATCTCAGTTAAAGAGAGAAATTACTGGGTCAGTATCTTCTGTTAGAGGTGATGTGATCGAAGATTTACCAATGCAATCTTTTGATAGAGCGATACAGGGGAGAGTAGCAGGTACTCAAATATCTGCAGCAAGTGGACAACCTGGTGGGGCTATGAACATTAGAATTAGAGGGGTGGGTTCCATCAACTCTAGTAACGATCCATTAATTATTATCGATGGAGTTCAGGTTGGTACACAAGGTGGTGGAACATCTCAAGGGTCTTCCAACCCTTTAAACTCTATTAACCCAAATGATATTGAGTCAATCGATATTTTAAAAGATGCTTCTGCATCTGCAATCTATGGAGCTCAAGCAGCAAATGGTGTTGTGATTGTTACTACTAAGACAGGTAGTAAAAAAGGTAAAACACAAGTTAATTTAAGTGTTCAAGAAGGTGTAGTGCAACCATTTAATTTATATAATGTATTGGATGCACAGGATTTTACTACATTCCAAGCTGAGCAGCAAACCAATGTAGGAGTTGATCCTTCTACTCCTGGAACTGGAGCTTATGAATTGTTTGGTAATCCTGAAGACCCATCTACTTATGAGGAGTATGACTGGGTAAATGCTATGTTCCAAGATGCAAGATTTAGAACATATGATTTATCTATGTCTGGTGGTGATGAAAAAACACAGTTCTACTTTGGTGGTTCTTACAACAAACAAGAAGGTCAGGTAATCATGTCAGATTTCGAAAGATTTACTGGTAGATTGAACTTAACACATCAAGCTACTGATAAATTGACTGTAGGTGCAAAATTATCATTAGCGCATAATAGAACTTTCGGTTCAATTGCAAACGGTAACTTCGTTAATGGTTCATGGGTAGCAAGTTTTGAAGCAATTCCAACTTCTCCTGCTGTTGATGGAAATGGAGATTATAACCCTTATCCTACAAATGGTTTATCTCACTTATTTGGGTATAATATCTTACAAGGTGTAAACGAGGAAGTAAGATTAGGTAGAACATTGCAAACTGTTTCTAGTGCGAATGCTACTTACCAAATTACTCCAAGTTTATCAGCGACTGGTTTTGTAGGTATAGATTTCTCTATGAACAGAGATGATAACCAAAGACCTTCTACTATTCCAGTTTTTGCTGCTTCAGGTGGTTCAATATTTGTTAATAATAGAAGAACTATAAATGTGAACACTAACTATAACCTAAACTACAGCAAAATATTTGCTGATGTACACAGAGTTAAAGGTATTTTAGGTTATGAATATAAATTTGAAGAAAGAGAAGGAGCAAGTCTAGGTGCTAACCAATTTGCAAATCCATTCTTTAGATTGCCAGGCGATGGTCAGCCAACTTCAGTTGGAGGTTTTTTCCAAGAGTATAAAAGACTGGGTGTATTTGGTAAAGTAGATTATGATTATGACGACAGATACTTAGTAAGTGCTACTGTAAGACGTGATGGTCATTCAAGATTTGGTTCTGAGTCTAAATACGGTACCTTCTATGCTGGATCCATTGGTTGGAGAGTATCAGATGAAGTATTCTTACAAGATGTTAGTTTCATTGATGACTTGAAATTAAAAGCTAGTTATGGTGTGTTAGGTAATGCAGAGATGAGAGATCCAGACAATCCTACTGTGCCTTTAAACTATGTCCCTCTTACTAACTGGGGTGGTGCAACGGGCCAATATTTAGGTGGATCAACTGTTACGGTAACCCAATTAGGTAACGATTTCGTTTCATGGGAGGAAGAAGAAGCAATCAATATTGGTATTGATTACTCTTTACTTAATAACAGATTATTCGGTAATGTAGATTTCTGGAGAACTAACAACAGAGATTTATTATTTGCTGTGCCATTCTTCCAAAATGCAGGTGTTGGTAATAACTCTATTTTTGATAACGTAGGAGCATTAAGAAACCAAGGTATAGATATTGAGATTGGTGGTATAGTGGTTGATCAAGGAGGATTTAGATTTGATTCAAGATTTAATATTTCCTTCTTACAAAATGAAGTGACGGAATTAGTTGGTGGTCAAGATACTATTTTTGATTCAGGTACTGGGGTACCAGAATTAATTGTAGGTGAACCTGCTAGTTTTTTCTATCTTGCTGAATCTGCTGGTGTGAATCCTGCTAATGGTCGCCAAATGTTTAAAGACAAAGACGGAAATTTATCATATACTGAAGACTTTGAAGATGGATATATTGCTGGAAGTGCAATTCCAACACACTTTGGTGGATGGAGTAATACTTTCTCTTATAAAGGTTTATCATTGGACGTTTTCTTCCAGTACCAATATGGTAATAAAGCCTTAAATGGGGATTTATATAATTTGCTTGGGCCAGGTGGAGTCGGAAATAAAAGACAAGACATCATGAATAGATGGCAAGAACCTGGTGATGTAACCAACTATCCTCAAGTAACACCTAATCAGACTATAGCTGGAGTTTCTCAAACTAGTAACAATTTGGATACTGATAGATTCTTATCTGATGCTTCCTACATTAGGTTGAAAACTTTAACATTGTCATATGATCTTCCAAAATCTATTTTGGATAGAGTTAAAATGAGACAAGCTAGAGTATTTGTTCAAGGAGTTAATATTTTAACTTGGACAAAATATGATGGTATAGATCCTGAAGTAGTAGCCAATAATAATGGTACTGGTGTTTCTTCTTTCGGAGCATATCCTTTGGGAAGACAATTCTCTGCAGGTATTAATATCGGATTATAATTTTTAAACAAGAGATAATCATGAAGAAATTATTATATATATTTTTAATAGGAGGAGTCCTTTTCACATCTTGTACAGATTTAGATGTTGAAAATAAAGCGGCACTTCCTCAAGAGGTGGTATTAGCCGATCTAGGCGGCTTTGAGGCAGTTTTATTTTCTGCTTATGAAAGTGTTAATGATTTTGGGTATTATGGTCAAACCATGATGATAGGACCTGAGATTTTAGCCGATAACATGCAATTAGTTCAGTTTACGGGTAGATATGAGGCAGACTATGTGAATGCAGTGAATTCAGGTATCGACATCTGGTTTAATAGATATGTTGGTATAAACGAATGTAACATTGTAATTAACCTAATTGATGGTGAAGAAGTAGCTGGAGATCAGGCAGCAAAAGATGTGTTAAAAGCTGAAGCTAAATTTTTAAGAGCTTTATTTTATCATGATTTAGCCAGAACTTTAGGTTATGAGCCAGGTCAAGAGGTAAATGGTTTCAATTTGTCCGCAATTTTAAGAACAGAACCAACGGTAGGTTCTGCTGATGCAGATGATAGGCCAAGAGCTACTAATGTTCAAGTATACGAACAAATTGAGCAAGATTTATTAGAAGCAATTGCTGCTTTACCAGAAGCAGGTGCAGGAACATCTGCAGTTGCTAGAGCTAATAAAACTGCTGCTCGTTTATTGTTAGCAAGGGTTTATTTATACTGGGGTAGAAATGCAGATGCAGCTAATTATGCTCAACAAGCAATTGCTGGTGATGGTTCAGATTTAGTAGCTGCTCCTGATTATGTGGCTTCTTGGGACGATGCTAGCTTTGTATTCCATCCAGAAGCAGTGTTTTCATCTGATTTGCAAGTTCCAGATTGGAATTCGGTAGACGGTGCTAATAACAGTTTACATTCATTATTGATGAATGATACTGGTGGTAGTCAGTTTATCATTACTGCAAGTGACGAGTTAATAGCGGAAATAGAATCTCAAGCTGGAGATGTTAGAAGAGGTCTATTTAATACTGAAGCCTTAGGTGAGGAATTTGCTAAATGGCAAGGGAATAAAGGAACAGTTCCTTTTCAGGAAAATCTTCCAATCCTTAGATTGTCTGAAGGTTATTTAATCGCTGCTGAGGCTTTAGGTTCAGGTGCTGGAGATCCTTTTCTTAATGCATTTAGAGCTGCTCGTGGTTTAGCGGGTGGTGTTTCAGCTACGGTTGATAATGTGCTTAGAGAAAGAAGAATCGAGTTTATGGCAGAAGGTCATAGATGGTTTGATTTAAAAAGGTTAGGTAGAGATATCACTAAGCCTGCAGATGCTGGTACTGGTACTTTAGATTATGAAGATTTCAGAATCCTTCCAAGAATACCTCAAGCTGAGATTAGTTTAAGTGAGGACATTTTGGTAAACAACCCTGGTTATAATTAATAAATACTTTAGATATGAAGAAAATATTATATATAGTATATATAGCGGTTCTTACACCATTCCTAACGGGATGTTTTGAAGAACCTGGAACTGCAAAATTAATGGATGGACAGGATGATGCTTTTGTGGAATTAGCAGATGTATCTTTACCTGGTGGTTTAAATAAACAGTTCAATGTTGTGTTAGATGGTGAGACAACTACTGGCGAAATAATGGTTGCATTTGGGGGTGCTGTTCAAACATCTGATGTAACGGTAGACTATGAATTTGATGCAGAAAATTCAACAGCTATTGAAGGTGTTGATTTCACTTTTACTTCAACAGGTTCAGTTACAATACCTGCTGGTGAATATTCTGCACCAATAGTTTTCGAGGTAAATGATGATATTTTGGATCCTTCTTTAGAACCTAAAACTATTGCTATTAGAATTACCAATGCTCCAGTGGAGATTAATCAGAATTATGCAGAAGGTACTTTTAACCTTGTAGGACTATGTCCAATCAATGCTGATTTTACTGGTGACTATCTTATCGAAGACGTAACAGGTAGTCCTGCCGGAGGCGGAGGTTCTGTATTTGGTAATGTTGTAGTAGAAGTTGAATCAACAGGAGATGCTTCAAGAGTAATAAAAGGAGTAACATATCTTCCTGGAGCAGGTATAGGTCAACCAGCAATTGATTTTGAATTTGAATTGTTCTGTTCGCAGGCCACTGCTTTAGGAGAACAAGAATCTGCTCTTGCTTGTGATGCTGGTATTCTTTTTGGGCCAGCTGAGGAAGGTGGTATTTTTGACCCTAATGACGATTCATCATTTGAAATTACATTTATAGAAGATGTAAATGACGATTGCGGTGGTGGAGCTAATCCAGTTACAATACGTTTAGTTAAACAATAGATATAAATTTTAATTATTATAAAAAGAGGGGTTTTGCTCCTCTTTTTTTTGCGTATATTTTCAATTTAGTTTAAATGTTAAAGTGAACTATTTATCTGGTATAGAAGTTATATTTTGGCATTATAGAAATCACTACAATTATGAAGAAAATAATTACTACTCTGTGGATGATAATGATTGCAATTAACCTTTTATTTGCTCAAACATTCAACCCCCAGAAATTACAAGAGATAGCCTCAAATGAAAAACAAAATTTAATTGAGCGTAAAGAACGAGTATTAGAATTTTTAAAAACCTCTAATTACAAAAAATCAATCCAATTTGATGATGGAACGAAAGCAATTTTAGTAGATGTCATAGACGGATATCCTCAATATGTGACCACTCATAATCTTCAAGCACGTTACACAACTGGGGTAGAATTTGTACAATCAGAATCAGGCTTAAACTTACCTTTTTATGGTAAAAATATGACAATTGGAGTATGGGATGGAGGTCTTGTACTGAATAGTCATCAAGAATTTGAAAAGAGAATAAAAAATAAATTAGGATCAGAATATAGTAATCACGCAACACATGTTTCGGGTACTATTGCAGCTTCTGGGGTAAATCCTGAGGCAAAAGGGATGTTACCTGAAGTAACTATTCATTCATATTATGCCTTTGAAGATGATTTAGGGCCTATGGCCGAGGAAGCTGCAAATGGATTAATCTTATCAAATCACTCTTATGGGCTTATTTTAGGTTGGCGATATAATGGTGATGCTTGGCAATGGTACGGTCAAGAAAATGGAAAAGATAATCGTTTTGGTTCTTATACAAATGATAGTAGATCTATTGATAATATCGCTTACAATGCACCTTTGTATACCATTGTATGGTCAGCTGGAAATGATAGAAGCGATGTAGGTGATGGAACAAGACCTCCAGATGGTCCCTTTAATATTGTCGGGCCAGCAGCTTCTGCAAAAAATATTATTACAGTAGGTGCAATTACTGGCTTTGAAGAGTATGAAGGACCAAGTTCAGCAGAGATAAGTGGCTTTAGTTCTTGGGCCCTACTAATGATGGTAGAATAAAACCAGATATTGTTGCAGATGGTGTAGGATTACTGTCAGCTGCATCATCTGGTGATGATGAATATGCAACACTGAGTGGAACTTCCATGTCAGCACCTAATGTAACAGGATCTTTAGGGATGATACAAGAGTTTTACAGGCAATCTGCAGACACATTCATGACTGCTGCACAATTAAAATCTTTAGCCATTCATACAGCTAGAGAAGCTGGAAATTCAGATGGCCCAGATTATAAATTTGGATGGGGGATTTTGAATACTATAGATGCTATAAAATTATTGCAAGGAAGAAATAATAAGGACACTCTTTTAACAGAAGCTACTTTAAATAGTGGCGAAGTTCATGAATATGAATTAATTCCTGATAATAAAACTAAACTTACTGCCACTGTTGTTTGGACTGATGTACCTGGTCAAGTAACAGATTTAGGATCATCTACTCCACATTTAGTAAATGATTTAGATCTCCATCTGGAAGATGATGCAGGGAATATATATTATCCATGGAAAATGGATCCTGAAAATTTTGGAGGCTCTGCTAAAAAAGGCGTTAATAGCTTAGATAATGTAGAAAAATTAGAATTTAATGTTCCTGATGTTAGAAAGTATAAATTAGTAGTAAGTCATAAGGGTGAGTTAGAGAATGGTTCTCAAACTTATGCCTTAGCATTGACATACAATAGTACTAATATTGATAATGATCTAGTTTATTGGGTTGATGGGAATGGTGATTATCAATCTGGTTCAAATTTCGCTAGTATTTCAGGAGGAAATAATGAATCATTGGATTTAGCCAATATTAAATCCCTAGCAATTGATGAAAATTCATTTGATGTGGATGGGGATTTAACCCTATCTAATGATTTGGAGCTCGATAATATTATATTTACATCTGATAATGTAATCAATTTTGATTTAGGAGGTAATACACTTATCGTAAATAACGCCATCCATTCAACGGGTCAAAACCTTAAAATTTCAAATGGCAAATTGATTGTAAAACCTATACAAAACAAAAGTATTTACTTAGATTTTGATGGTTCAAATAATTTGACTGTAGAATTGGATAATGAGGGAAGCTATTCAATTGAAAGTGATATCAATACAGCTCAATTAAATATAATTTCTGGAGAGTATGATTTCCGTAACAGATCATTATCCTTAGGAGGTATTAATTTATTTGAGAATTCTAAAGCTCTATTTGAGAAAAATATTATAAACTTGACAGGATTGTTATACAATTCTACAGAAAACACTGAATTTAATGAGAATAAGTGGTTTTTAAATGAAGCTATAATAACATCAGATTTTCCTCTTTCAACAACTGATACACTTGAAACAGCTGGTGATAATTCTGTTACAGGAGATTTAAAATTCAGTAAGATTATAGCTAATTCGAAAATTGAAATTTTCAATAAATTACAGGTAGATAGTATTGAATTTAATGATGGCTCGGATTTTGTAATTAATAATGAAGATTCATTGATTGTCCATAAAGGAATTTCCTTTAATGGTAGTCAGGCTAAACGTATTTCTGGTTCAAATACTAATCTTTTGGCTAATTTAGAATTTACTTTTAGGTCTAAACTTTGCGTAGATAACTTATCAGTTAGTAATATTCATTTCACATCACAATCAGTTTTGAATTTAGTTTCAAATGCATCTATAAGCAATTCTGTAAACGTATTAGAATTACCTTGTGAAGAATTGATTTTTCCAGATTTTAGAGTTTCATCTAATTGTGTAAATAGTCTGATTTATTTGGAAAACTTTTCTGATGGAGACATTGAAAATTTTGAGTGGGACTTTGGAAATGGTATAGAATATGAAGGAGTAAATAATGTAGAAAATCCAGTTGTTTGGTTTGAGGAAGCAGGAGAATATGAAATAAAGCTCACAGCATCTAACGAACTTCAAACAGCTGAATATGTAAGGAACATTAATGTTTCAGAAAATAGTGTGGATCCAGTTGAAATTATAGAAAACCAACAAGGTTTAGTTGCTACTGTTTCGGGAGCAGAATATCAATGGTTTAAAGACGGCATAGAAATTGATGGGGAAACTGAAAGAGTGTTAAGTATTGACTTTGAGTCTGGAATTTATAACGTAGCATATTTTAGTGATTCAGAGGATGGTTGTAAATCAAGGGTTTCTGATTCATTTGAATATATTGTTACTTCAAATACTGAGAAAATTGATGATAATGTTAAGCTTTATCCAAATCCAGTTAACAATACATTAACCGTAAAAAACTTTGAAAATTTCGAAAATTTTCGAATTTTTGAATTCCAAGGTAAAATGGTACATTCGGATTTTATAGAAAATGGATCTAATTTAATTGAAATAGATGTTAATGAATATAATTCTGGCTTATACTTTATTGAACTTTTAGGAAAAAATAAATCTATCAAACTTAAATTTATAATAGAATAAATATGAAATTATTAAAAACAGGTGTTTTACTAGTAACAGTTTTTTTATTTAGTCAGTATTCTTATTCCCAAATCAGTAATGTATCGGAAGTAGGAGGTAAACCTATTATGACTAAAAAATATAACAAAATTGAAGGTTCACCTTATTACTTCGGCACTGATACATGGATGGACGGTACATTACATACTGCAGATGGTAAAAAAATTGAGGATATTCCTATTCGTTATAATGGCTATGATAATGAAATAGAGTATAGAAAGGATGGTAACGTTTTAATTATCGATAATTACAATTTAAAAGGAGTTGATTTTTATCATAGTTCAGATAGTGATGGGAAAAAGACTAAATATGAATTTAGAAATGGGTTTCATGTAGCTGGTGAAATTGAAAAAACAGATTTCTATAATGTCATCTATCAAGGTGAAAACTTATCTTTAATAGAGGAGTTTAAGGTGATTGAAACCAGAGTGACCCCTGCATCTTATGGTGCCAGCGAGTACAAAAAATTTGTTAATGATAAGAGGACTTATTTAATCGTAAATGATAAATTAGATAAGTTTAAGAGTCGAAAAAGAGATTTTTATAATATTGCTCCAGATCAAAAATCAGAAATTAAGAAACAAATTAAAAAGAATGATCTAGACTTAAATAATGAAAATCACATTTACTTTTTATTGGAATATATCGACAATAATTTAATCCAATAATATAATTAGAACCCCAAAATTTTATCAGCCAACCTAAAATTATTTTCGTGAAGAATTTGAAATTATTGTTGAGCATTGTATTAATCGTACAATGTTCAACTACTTTTGCCCAAAAATTTTCTGCACAGGAAGTAGCAGATTCTATAAAAAATCATTTTGATGTTAATCCTATAGAAAAGGTTTATCTGGATTTAGACAAATCTAACTATGTTTCCGGAGAAACTATTTGGTTTAAAGGATATGTCACAGCTGGTTATTTCAATCAATTCTCTCCTTTAAGTAAAGTTGTTTATGTTGAATTAATCGATCCTAAAAATCAATTGGTTAAGAGAGTAAAATTTTATTCTGATAATGGAATAGGAGATGCTTTTATTGAACTCCCTAAAGATTTAGAAACAGGAAAGTATTTGCTAAGGGCTTATACGACCTGGATGAGAAATCGTCCCGAAGAGTACTTTTTTCTAAAAGAGGTAAATATTTTTAATTTATTTGAAGAAGAGACTGAAACTCAAGTTTCTAGTCAAAAGGAAAAGTCTCCAGAAGTTAGTTTTATGCCTGAAGGTGGAGAATTAATTGATGGAATACAATCAAGAGTCGCATTTAAAGCGTTAAATTCTGAAGGCTATGGAGAAGAGGTTTCAGGTACGTTATTCGATAAAAATGATGAAACAGTTACCAGTTTCAAAAGTATGCACCTCGGAATGGGTGAATTTTCTTTTTTACCTGATATAAATAATAGCTATTATGTTGTCTTGGATAACAATCCTGAAACAAAAATTCAATTTCCAGAGGTAAGAAAAGAAGGGCTATCCATTTATTTGATGAATTTACCACAATTAAAAGATGTCAGATTCAAACTATCATCTAAAGGTATTAATGAAGAGTGTTTTATCATTACCCATAGTAGGGGAGTGCCTACTTATGTTGCAAGTACAAAACTAAATGGTGCAGCAGTTTCTGGAATGATACCAAAAGACAATTTTTTACCAGGAGTAAACTACATGACCATATTTAATAAAGATGGTATCCCCTTAGCAGAAAGGTCTTTTTTCATTAATTCAGTTCCTTCTTTTGATTTACAAATTGAAAGTGATAGAGAGGTTTATAATAAAAGAGATAAGATAAAGTTAAAAATATTGGCGGATAATGCAGGTGAAGGAATTGAGAGCTATCTATCCTTATCCGCAACAAATAATAATGAAGTATTAATTGATAATGAGGAAGATAATATTAAATCATATTTTTATTTAACCAGTGATTTAAAAGGATACATTGAATCTCCAGCTACCTATTTTAACGAAACTTATGATAATAGCTGGAAAAGACTTGATTTATTAATGATGACCCAAGGTTATACTTCTTTTAATTGGGATAAGATTTTAAGAAATGATGCAAATCAATTAAAATTTAAAATAGAACAAGCACTTTCTGTAAGCGGTAATTTAAATACAGATATATTTAAAAAACCAGCAAAAGGTGGCTCAGTTAGCTATATCATCCAAGATAGTTCTAAAATTTTCAATAAAGTAGATGTAAACGATGACGGTAGTTTTGAAGTTAATGATTTGTTTTTCACTGGAGAAAAGGCCATTGTTTTAACTGGAAAAGATAAAAAAGGAAAACCTAATGTTGAAATTTCAATAGATTCGATTAAAAATTATCCTAATTTAGCAACAGCTCAACATCAAATTTCAGGTACTCTTTCTGAGTTCCAGAGGAAATCAATTCAAAAAACATTGGAAAGGAAAGAGATCGATGCTTCATACAATTTTGAAAATAATTTTGAGACCTTAGATGAGGTTACTGTAAAAGCAGATAAAATCACTAAAAAAGATGAGGTAAATAATATTTTTGGCCCAGGTGATAATTCTCTAGATCTTACAGAATTAGATATAAGCGAAACAGCTCAACACCCCTTAGAATTAATTAGGGGAAGAGTAGCGGGGGTTCGTATTTCGGGTAGTGTTGTAAATTGGCAAGTCGAAATAAGAGGTCCTGGTTCTATCAATTCAAGTACCACCCCTTTAATATTAGTTGATAATGTTCAGGTCCCTTTAGATTTTTTGAATACTATTCCTGCAAGACAAATTCAATCTGTTGAAGTTTATAAAGGTGCCTCTGCAGCTATATTTGGTGTGAATGGTGCCAATGGCGTATTATCATTTTACACTAAACCAGGTGGAGAAGATTTTAGTACTTATGAAGCTGGAAATGCTGCAACTACTATAATAACAGGATATCAGGAATTTAGGGAGTTTTATAGCCCTGATTATTCTGTGAAAAAGGATGAACATGCCAAGCCAGATAAAAGAGCAGTTTTGCATTGGGATCCTATGATAAAAACTAATGAAGATGGTGAGTATATGGTTGAATTCTACACCTCTGACGAAGAAATGGACATTACTGTCATGATAGAAGGGATGACGCAAGCTGGACAAGTAGGAATGGCTACTACCACCCTCAAAGTAAGAAATTCTTCAGAATAAATTATAACTCATAAAAAATGGAAGGCATTTATTGCCTTTCATTTCGCTATTTATCTATTATCTTAGAGTTGTGAATAGACTCAAACCCATTTTGTATTTGTTTGGAGGAGCTTTATTGCTTTATCTGATAAGCTTACTTTTTTCTGATATATTAATTTATATCATCATTTCTTTAATTATATCCACTATTCTGCGGCCACTTGTTGGTTATCTGAATAGCCTATATTTCTATGGCTACAAATTGCCAAAAATTGTAACGATTTTCTTGGCATTTTCAGTCCTAATAGGTTTTATCGTACTTTTTATCGGGCTTTTCATTCCTTTAGTGTCTGAGCAAATCCAGATTTTGAGTAAGCTGGATTATGACAATTTATACAGTAAAATCACCACCCCATTTCAGTCAGTAGAGGCTTTTTTAATATCTTCAATACCTAATATTGGCAACGAAGGTTTTATTATAGATAGACTTAAAGAAAGCATTGTCAAATTTGTGCAAACTGTAGATTTTAGTTACGTGATAAATAATTTTATTTCGATAACAGGAAGTATTTTTGTTGCTATTTTGGCTGTAGTTTTCATTTCCTTTTTTCTTTTGTATGAAAAGGGCTTAGCTAGAAGAAAATTTATTCAACTAATTCCAAATAAATATTTTGAAGTGTCAATTGGCGCTATTTATAAGATTGAAAAATTATTATCCAACTATTTATTAGGTCTGTTATTTCAGATGATTTCTATTTTTACAATTGCCTCTGTGGGCTTAAGTATTTTTGGGATAAAATATGCTGTTACGATAGCTGTTTTCGCTGCTGTAGCCAACCTGATTCCTTATGCAGGACCTATTTTAGGAGCAAGTTTTGGAATAATAGTAGGTGTAACTACAGGAGGGATTTTTGAATTTAGTAATGAACTGTTGTTTTTGGTAATAAAGATTGTCTCAGTTTTTGCCGTAGTGCAGATTACAGATAATATAGTTTTGCAGCCACTTATTTTTTCAAAAAGTGTAAAAGCACATCCTTTAGAAATATTTGTTATTATCTTTGCAGGTGCATCCTTGGCTGGGGTGATTGGTATGGTAGCGGCCATACCAGTTTATACAGTTATTAGAGTTGTTTTGATTGAGCTCTATCAAGGATACAAACAATATAAAATATTTCAGAATTAACTAAATTATTTTCATGGGATTACAATGCGGGATAGTAGGTTTACCAAATGTAGGTAAATCAACCTTATTTAATGCGCTTTCAAATGCAAAAGCAGAAGCGGCAAATTTTCCATTTTGTACGATAGATCCAAATGTTGGGGTTATTAGTGTTCCTGATGAAAGGTTAACAATTTTAGAGGAATTGGTTAATCCTGATAAGGTAGTGCCAACTATAATCGAATTTGTGGATATAGCAGGCTTGGTTGAAGGCGCTAGTAAAGGCGAAGGTCTAGGAAATAAGTTTTTGGGTAATATTAGAGAAGTAGATGCTATTGTTCATGTAGTGAGATGCTTCGAAGATGATAATATAACTCACGTTTCTGGCCGAGTGAATCCTGTGGCTGATAAAGATATTATTGATACTGAACTCCAATTGAAAGATTTGGATTCAGTTGAGAAGAAAATCCAAAAAACTGAGAAAATAGCTAGGTCTGGGGATGCTAATGCCAAAAAAGAAATGGCAATTCTAAATCAATATAAAACAGTTTTAGAGGATGGTAAAAATGCAAGGACTTTAAAGCTTACCAAGGAAGAAAAAGAACCTGTAAGAGATTTGATGCTGCTGACCGACAAACCGGTTATCTATGTCACGAATGTTGAAGAATCGGCTGCAGTTAGCGGGAATGAATGGGTTGAGAAGTTTAAAGAATATGTAAAAGATGAAGAAGCAGAAGTTATAGTAGTAAGTGCTGCTATTGAGGCCCAGATTGCAGAATTTGATGATCTTGATGAAAAAGCTATGTTTTTGGAAGAGTACGGCTTAAAAGAGTCAGGTTTAAATAAATTGATTAGAGCTTCTTATTCTATTTTGGACTTAATCACATATTTCACTGCAGGTAAACAAGAAGTTCGAGCATGGACCATCAAAAAAGGTTGGAAAGCTCCACAAGCTGCTGGAGTTATTCATACAGACTTCGAAAAAGGCTTTATCAAAGCGGAAGTAATTAAATTAGACGATTATCAAAAGTATAAAACGGAACAGGCTTGCAAAGAAGCTGGAAAGATATCAATAGAAGGTAAAGAATATGTGGTTAAAGATGGTGATATCATGCATTTTAGATTTAATGTGTAAATTTTCTTAGAAATTTTAAAACAATTTTATTTCACGGGTGGTCTTAAAAATAAAAGAAGGTCGTGAGAGTAAGATTAATTTTTAAAAATAAGGAGAAAGGTGCTACGGTTCCATTCCATCACCAATACTATTTGTTTAGATTTTTTAAAGGGCTGATTAAAAAATGTGGTAAGGAAGAATTTAATAACTTCAATCATTACAATTTTTCAGGACTGAAAGGTCAAACAACCGTTAGTAAATCAGGATTGCATTTTTACAGTTCTAAGATAACTGTGGTTTTTTCTTGCTCTAACCAAGATTTTATTGATTCCATAATTGAGGTATTATTTACTCTTCCAGAAATTAAACTAAATGGATTAACCATAATTCCTGATTCTGTTGAACTTGAAAATGAAATTGAATTTAAGGTAGAAACAAAATACATCTGCATTTCTCCTTTAATTTTGTTAACTCCAGAATTTTCAAGTGATGAAGGTAAAAAATTCATTCACCCAGATTCAAGTGAATTTGTAGATAAATTAAGAAAAGCCTTGTTAGACAAGAATGAATTAAATGATTTTGGAGGCTTTGATTTTTATCCTGATGGAAATTATTTGAAAAAGTTAGAAGATAGAGGTAAAAAATATTCAAGGGTATACCCCCTTTTTGATCAAGACATTCCATATGAGGTTAGGGGATATACTTTTCCCTTTACCTTAAAAGGATCTCCAGAGCTTCATAAATATCTGTTTGAGTGCGGACTAGGTTTGTTTAATGACAAAGGCTTTGGAATGTTAGATTTGGCTGAAGTAACCCCAGGAAGTAAAACTCAACCGTATTTCACTGGGCAGCTCGCGAATTAAATTTGGTATAACCAATTAATCTATCATATCTTAATTGAGAATTTTTATAATATATTAAAATGTCATAAGTGTTTTCAGTATTGAAATAACTACCATCTATAGCGTTAATATCTTTATTTTCAACATAGTAATTGTACTCGTAATAACCCTGTTTTAGAAGTAGACTATTTTGATACATACCAGTATTAGTGTTATATTTCATTCTATTAACATTCTCTAACTGCCAATTATTAAATTCACCAACAATATAGATGTCTCCAAAATCTTGAGAGGCATTTAGTTTAAACTCAGTTATGAAATAGTCTGAAACCAAAGCAGTGTTGGGTCTTTCTCTATTTCCAATTGCAAAAGTTCCATTTCTATCTTCCCATTCCCGATATGCTTCTGAAGCTCTCACTCCATCAGCTCTTAGCGTAATAGATATTGGTTTAGTCTCTTTATTGATATTAGCCACTCCATTACCTTTAAAATTAACAGTCGAGATATCGATAAATCTAAATTCATTATTTCCAGGGAAATTTAATTCTCCATTATAGAATTCATAAACCAAGCGCTTATTACCATCTGTAATCCGTAATGGCTCAGGAGCTTTTTTGGAATATAACCAATTGTTGTTTTGCCTGATTACTGGATAAATATCAGTTCCAGCATTTATTACATTTATGTTGTTGAGAAGAACTTCAAAATCAAGTTCTTGATGTGTTCTTCTTTTTGAAACCACATCTGAAGCCGAAATCTTATAATTTATACCTGCTTTGTTCTCATGAACCATAAAGCGTTCACTTAAGATGATATTTTCTTCATCATTATCTTGAAAAACTACTATAAGGTAATTTCCAGAAAGTTTTACCCTAGGAACCTCCCATTCATAATGGATATAACCTAATTTGGTATCAAAGGAGAATTCGAATTCGCGTATAGGAAATTGGTTGAATTCTTCAAGATAGTCCATGGATTGGATATTGCTTTTTGAGGTCCAATCCTTATTACAATGAATTATCTTAGCCGAATATTGCTGTTGTTGATCATTAATATCATCGAAAGTCAAGAGTAAACGATCATTCCCTCCTAACTCTATGACAGTGTTATTGGTTGATACCATTTGACTTCCTTTAAAATGCACAAGCTGAACAGTTTTAATTCTCTCCTTGTAATTTTTGTTCTCAAAAGACAAATCTGGATAATAATTTGTTCTAGGAGTATTAGTGCTGTTAGTAGATTGTACTGGTACACAGGCACTAAGCGAGCCAAAAATATATAAAACTGTAATTAAATTATAAAAATAATGTTTCATTCCAACCTTTAATTTGTAATTTGGGTCTAATATAAACAGAATCCTTAAGGTTTTGTCATGCCTAGAACCAAAGAACTTATAAAAGGTTGCCAAAATGGTGACAGAAAGAGTCAATACGAACTCTACCAGCAATTTTCCTCAGGGATGATGGCGGTAGCATTGCGTTATTCAAAATCAACTTTAGAAGCAGAAGATATTTTACAAGAAGGATTTATTAAGGTATTTGAAAACATTAAAAAATTCAGAGGTGATTCAAGCTTAGGTTATTGGATTAAAAGAATTATAATTAATACGGCCCTTAATCATCAAAGAAGTAAATTGTATCTATATCCGATGGTTGACGTAGAAGACGTAAAGGAAGGAATCAACTCACTTTCGGTAGATAATTTGGCAGTAGAAGATTTAATGGATTTAGTTCAATCTTTACCAACCGGTTGTCAAGTAATTTTTAATCTTTATGCAGTTGAAGGTTATCAACATAAAGAAATTGCAGAAATGCTTGAGATAAGTGTTGGGACTTCAAAGTCTCAATATGCAAGGGCAAGAAAAATATTAATGGAACAATTAGATAAGCAAAATAAGTGGGGGAATGAAAGATTTCAATAAAGATAAATTTAATGATTCTATTCGCAGAAAATTTTCTGAAGCTGAAGTTCAGCCAGGAAATAATGTATGGGAAGGTATAGAAGCTGAACTGCTGAAGCAGGATAATAAGATAATGAAGAGAAAAGCAATGTTCTACAGAAATGTGGCAGCAGCTGTTATTTTTATTGCTTTAATTTCTATTTATTTCAATTTACAGGATTTCACCTTTGCTAATACTCAAAATACTACTTTAACACCAGTTGAAATAGATTCAAAAAACGAACAAATATTTTTTAGTGAAAATGATGTGCTTCTAAGTAAACCAGAGGCTTTTGATAACTCAGAAGATGTTGGTAAAGAAATATATATACGAGAAAAGAGCTCAGAGAAATCTACTTTTGCTTCATTAGATAATGTTAATACTAATAATGATTTTTCAGGTCAAATAGTAGGGATTACTGATAATGAAAAAATAGTTTATGGTTCTTCAAATAACAATTTGATTGCCTCTATAGCTAAGGTTGAAAATATAACTCCTAGTGTTTTTGAATTACCTGAGTTAAAGGTTGAAGTAAAAGAGGTATCTTATTTTGCTGTTAGTAATTTGGATAAACCTAAAGACAAATCAGGAGTTTCTTGGAATACGAATGTAAATATTGGCTCAGGTAATTTTAATCCAAATTCGGAAATTACGGAATCACCATTGTTTCCTGCAGTAAATACTTTGAATAATCCGGGATCAAGTGCTCGTACAACAGGTGATGATGCTTCATATTCTAATCAAGAAAGGAATGCAGTTGAGGACTTAAGTTCGGCTCCTATGCAAGGAAATATTTCCTTTACTTTTGGATTGAATTTTGGAGTTGATTTAACTGAAAAATGGAATATTAAATCAGGCCTGCAATATGGAGCATATCGTACTTCTTCCTCAAGTAGCACTGTTTTAAGAGATAGAAATAGCGATGAGTTGTATCCTTTTCATGGCGCGAGTAGTTCAACAGCAATTTCAGACGGAAGAGTTGTTAACGTTACCTCAGAATACGATTTACAAAGTGATTTTCAGATATTAACCATTCCTTTAATGGCTTCCTATAAAGTTATTGATAGGAAATTTGATGTATCACTGGTTGCTGGCTTGTCAGCTGATTTTATTATTAAAAATACTTTAAAGGCAGGAAGTGATCAGATAAATGAAATTAAATTTCATCAAAATGATAAGCAGTCTTACAAAAATTTATTTGCAAGTAGCATGGCTGGAATTGAGATAAGTTATCCTTTTGCTGATAAATATGCAGTTAGTATAATGCCTACTTATAAAAGAGCGTTGTCAAATATTACAACTGATGAAGCTACTTTTAATAGTATGCCAGCATTTATAGGCTTAAATATGAGCTTGGCATACATGTTTTAATCAAATCAGAAAACAGAATTAGTTATTCATCAGATTCGCCTTTATTAGCTAAGTGGTTTTTGATTTCTTCAAAAGCCATATCCATTTCATTAAAGTCATAAGGAGACTTTATAAAACGAGCATATTTTGCTGAATCAATAATAGGGGTTTTGATGATTTGAGGATGATCTTTTATCATTTGTAAAAGATCATTATCATCAAAATCCTTACCTTCTAGTTCATCTTGGTAGTAATCATTATTTTCATCAATCAAATCTTTAACAGCTACCTTAAGTTTTTGAGCAAGTTCAGCCCATTGTCGTTCGGTTATAACTTCCTTGTCCAAGTCTATTGCATTAATGTAATGCTGATCTAGAGATTTTGCATAACCATAGGCTTCACGCTCCTTTATTTGAGTGCTGTTATATATAAATTTGATTTCCATATCTGATTTATTATTTGTTTCCATATTTATAAAACTGACTAAGTTGATGGAAGTTTCAATTTCCTATTGTTTATAAAAGTTTTAATAAAAAAAGCTCTATTAAATTGCTTAATAGAGCTTTTTCGATGATTGTGTATATAATAATTTATCTTATATTTATTCTACTAGCCAAATTGAAGCATTTATATCATTAGAACCACCAAGTTTATCCACAGCATCATTGTAATTGGCAGCATTTAAACTTTGTTCTTGCCCAGGGTATCTAAATCTCATGGGTAAATTATTATTATTAAGATTATCACAGGGAGCACTTAAAAATGGAATTCCATTAAAGCTCATTCCGCTTTCTACATACCATCTTCTTAGTTCGAAGAATGGTTCTAATCCTACAAAGTATAATGAAAGCCATTTTTGCTCCCATATATCTGTCACTTCATTGTAAGCTACTCCTGAGTTATTGTAATAGTCATTGAAATCAGTATATCCATAAGGAGTATAATTTACTTGATAATAATCCATTGAAGCCTGAATACCTGCCTGGTAATGGGTTTCTATATCATCACTGATCCATCCTTTTGCAGCTGCTTCAGCTAATAAAAATTCTACTTCTGAATAGCTGAGAATAATTCCATCTGCATTACCTATTCCTAAGCTTTCAGCCGTAGTTTGCGCATCATCATTATAATATGCTGCCCCAATTCTTGATCCTGACTTCCCGCATGATCCAGCTCCACTTACAGCTCCTGAAAATTCAGGATTGTCATAATTATCGTTGTCTGGTCTTGCATATCTGGACAATCTAGGGTCTCCATAATTTTCCATTACGGTTAATGATGTTTCGCTTAAAGCTACTGCATCAAAATCTCCTGTTTTTAATTGTATTAGTGGAAATTCATTAGGAAATGTATTTAAATATTCTAAAATAGCATTGTCTTCATTAGAGGTAAATATATTTCCTGCTGAAACAATGTTATTAAACTGATTGCCAGCATTGCTGATGTTCTCGCTTGCTGTCATCAATAATCTTAATCGTAGAGAGTTAGCAAATTTTTGCCACTTAGCAGCATCCCCACTGTATAGAATATCTCCTTCTATGCTTCCACTTCCATTTGCAAGAAGATTGCTAGCCCTTTCTAATTCAGACAGAATATCTGTGTAAATATCTTCTTGCGAATCGTAAGCAGGAGTTAAAGTATTATTATCTCCATCGATTGCCTCTGAATAAGGGATATCGCCATATGCATTTGTTAAGTTAGCAAATATCCAAGACCTCAATACTATGGCAGCACCTTCTTGCAGTTCATTTCCTGCTTCTATTGCTCCCATTTCTACTCCTTTAACATCGGTCAAACTGCCATACAAACCTTCCCAAACTGTAGGAAAAGCATTCCAATTATAGGTATCAGCCTCAGTACGCAAAGTTTTTGAAGTCAATTGACCAATGTTATTTCCCAATAGAAAGGATTCATTCACCATCGTATTAACGCTTTGACGAATTGCAGATGGCATAAGTACACTTGGAGCTACTTCAGTAGGCTCATTCGGGTTTTCATTAAATTCTTCAAATTTCTCGCATGAAGTGAAAATGAAAACCCCGAGAAATATTAAAATAATTTTATCGAGTTTCATATCTATAATGTTTTTAAAGTTTATCATAATGATTTAGAAGCTTAGGTTAATATTAACTCCATAACTTCTGGTAGAAGGCAACTGAGTACTTTCAAAACCATTAACAAAAATTCCATTTCGAATAGAATATGTTTCTGGATCAATTGTAGGGACTTTAGAAAATAATAAAAGATTTCTACCTATCAATGATACTCTAGCACTGCTTAAACCAAGATTTTTAATCATATCTGTGGGTAAATCATACCCTATTTTTAATTCTCTTAATTTAAAATAAGTAGCATCATGAGTTGCGGCTTCTATATTATCTCTATTGAAACCATTACCATAATAGTTGTAGAAATAACCTGTATAGTTAGCTCCACCTATTGGAACTACCACATCATTTTCTACTAAGTTTCCATCACCATCATATTTCCATCCTGGTTCCAACTATTCCTCCTTCTTGTTCTAATGTATAAATAGGATCTCCATTGGCATCATAGGATACTGAATAAACTGTTCTGCCATCTAAAGAAGATAATGGTAAATTAGGATCATTATTATTGGTGATGGTACCTCCTGTATTATAAAGAGCATGTGATCTATTGTATATTTTACCACCAATTTGTCCATCAAAAAGAAAGCTAAAATTCAATCTTTTATATTGGAATGAATTGTTGATTCCTAATCTTAAATCAGGTTGAAAACTACCTGCTGATACTTTCTCTTCCGTATTAAGAGGAAGACCGTTTTCATGAATTACTCTGCCATCAGGCCCTCTTTGGAAACCTAATCCGTAAAGTTGACCTAATAACTCACCTTCTTCTGCTACATACTCTAAGTCAGCTCCACCTTCGTCTCCGGGGAAAACATCCGCTACAATTGAATACCTTCCACTTTCAATTACATCTGGTAAAGATTCTACTATTGCTCGGTTTCTACCAGCATTTAAAGTAACATCCCAGCTAAAATCATTTGTTTCAAGTACTCGAGCGGCTAAAGTTAATTCTAAGCCTGAATTTCTGATTTCACCACCATTTGTTAAGTTGAAATCATATCCACTAGTTTTTGCTATTGGCAATCGAATAACTTGATTGAAACTCAACATATTATAATAAGTAAAATCTATTCTATATCTTCCTTTGGCCAATCGGGTATCTATACCCACTTCAGTAGCTCTGGTTCTTTCATTTCTAAGATTTGGATCAGCAATGGTTCTACTCGTTGTATAAGCTGCCTGTCCACCAAAGGCTGCTTGTGGAGTGTAAGTGTTACCAAAAGCATAAGGAGGAGCACCATTTCCTACTTCAGCATAAGAACCTTTAAGTTTTACAAATGAAAAAGGCTGTGGCATATCCAATAGATCAGATAAAATAGCACTCATGGCAACTGAAGGATAACCGAAACTATAATTGGAATCCTCTATACCCTTTATTGGACTAACTAAAGTACTGTTCCAGTCATTCCTGTAAGATGCATCCAAAAATAGACTGTTTAAATAGCTTAAAGTAAATGTTCCAAACAAGCTATTAATACCTGTTCTGGTTTTCTGGGATTCAACCAAAACTCCTGATCTGGCATTGGTTAAGGAATAAATACTAGGCCCTGTACCAAAAACTTCAAGCTGAGGATTGTTGGCAATTAAATTATCAGCTTCTTGTCTCATAATATTACCACCTAGTTTCACATCAAAATCAAAATCAGAGTAATTATCTGTATCAGTATGATAGCCCACTAAAAATTCAGCATTAGTTTCGTAGAAAGATATCTCATCTTCTCTATAGCTACCTAATAAAACTCCTTTAGTAGATGGAGCTCTTCTAAATTGTCTTCCTTCGTTTAAAACGTCAGCTCCGTATCTGAATCTTGCACTGAAGTTTTTATTGAATTCATATTCAATTTTAGCATTTGAAATAAATCTACTGCTTTGAAATGAATTGGTGTTTTCCTGGGCAATTAACCATGGATTATTTACCCAAAGATCTTCCACATATCGTTGCTGAATACCTTCTCTACCTGGTTGCCAATAATTTCGTAAGTCATCGATTTCAACTTGTCTTGGATACCAAAGCCATCCGTACATTACTGAAGAAGATTCATCATAACCCGCATTTGGGATATTTCCTGAGCCAGAATTAACATACATAGCATTAACACGAGCTTTTAGTTTATCATCTAAGAATCTTCTACCAATGCTTAATTGAATTGTATTTCTTTGTAAATTGGTGTTAGGAACAATCCCTTCATTACTTAAATTGGTATAAGAAATTCTTGAATCACCATCCTCAGTACTGTTGTTCAATGCAATATTATTTATTGAGGTAAAGCCAGTTCTAAAGAAATTCCTTACATTATTAGGAGCAGCTGTAAACGGCACTGCCTCACCATCTGAATTAAACTGTTTGATATTCTGACCATTCATCCTTGGCCTCCAGTTTTCTCCATAGGCTTCATAATATTCATTATCACCTATGTAATTGGAACCATCTAGGTAGCTATATTTACCACCTCCACCAAAGCCATATTCATTCTGGTAATCTGGTAATTTCAGAACGCTTTCAAACATATTACTGGAATTCACCTCTAATCCCCATTCACCTTCAGCATCTGCACCTGTCTTAGTTTCTATTAGAATAACACCATCGGCTGCTCTAGAACCATATAAAGCAGATGCTGCTGAACCTTTCAAAACATTTATAGATTGGATGTCATCAGAATTTACGATTTGAGAAGCATTTCCAAAGTCAATGGTAGTAGATCCATTTAAACCGTCATCAAAACTGTAAAGATCATTGGTAATTGGCATACCATTAACTACATATAGCGGTTGATTATTACCAAGTAAAGAAGAAGTACCTCTAATATTTACATTTGCGGAGGCTGTTGGGCCACTGCTACTCCCTGTAATATAAACGCCTGATAATTTACCTGCTAAAGCATTCATAGGATTATTAGCCTTCACATCAGATACTTGCCTACTATCCACTTGTTGTACAGAGTAACCCAATGCTTTTTCTTCTCTCTCCACGCCTAAAGCAGTCACTACAACTTCACCAAGTTGCTTTACATCTTCTTTAAGCATTACATTTATTTCAGATTTGGAGCCTACTTTAACTTGCTTCTTTTTATAACCGATAGCACTAAATACTAAAGTGTTTTGGTTTGAAGGAACTTCTATTTTGAAATTACCTTCAAAGTCGGTTACTGTTCCATCTTGTGTCCCCTTGATTAGAACTGTTGCTCCAGGAATTCCTGAGCCTGAAGCCTCTGTTACACTTCCGCTTACTACACGTCCTTGCGCTTGCAAGCTTTCATAAGTTAAAATTGAGAGGGTAAAACAGATAAGTAATACCCTTAAGTAAAATTTTCTCATAGTAATTAGCTTTTAGATTAAAAGATTAATTTTCTTGCTTATTGACTAATCGAAATACAAAGCTATTTAAAAAAATAGAGCATTAAAAAGAGTCTCGGGTTAGTAGTGATTTTGAAGTCACTTGGATATTCTTTTCAAAAGAATTAACCCGAAATTTGCCTTTTAGGTCTTAAAATTTAGCACCATAACTTATTAAAAGCAAAGATGTTTCAGTAAAACATGCTTTTAACAAGAGTTAGAGGGATTATTTATAGGGACGGTGTGATTAAAAAACAGGAATCCTAAATTTTACATATAAATTAAACTCAGGATTCAATTTGATATTAGTTCTACCATAACCTGGTATATTTTTCACTTCAAAATCATTGAAGGTATCATATTCTTGCAGTGATTTTAGTCGGAATTTAAAACCAATAGATAGAATATCAGGAATATCCATTTTTCGAATCTTTCTTACTTTTTTTTCAGAAGTTAATACAAACTCATACCAGGTGGTATTTAGGTTATTCCTGCTAATCTCTCCTCTATCATTTTCAAAAACAGGGTTGCCTATTTCGTAAACTATATTTTCGTTAAAAGAAGATTGGGCATATCTAATTCCTAAGAATAAAAAGTTGTTTGGGATGACTGTAAAATGATAATCTAGTCCAATTCGGAAATAGTTTCCTTCCGAGGTGTATTCTGAATTTTTATAGGCTTCCTCAGGGGTGAGTTCAGCTATCCCATATTCTCCAATTACCGAAACTTTATCTAAAATTCGAAAATTGACAGCTCCTTCCCATTTTTCGCTTTCATCTATTAATAATGTGTGAAGTTTTAAATAATCAAAAGCAATTCCTATGCTTAATTTTTGAGCTGTTTCAGTATTTTCAACTTCTTCAACTTCCTCAACTTCCCCTGTTTCTTCAGTTTCCTCTATTTCTTCCTCTACAGATACAGAATCTTGCGCAATTACTTGATTCATAAATATTGGAAATAAGAATAACAGGAATAGTAGTTTATATCTCAACATATATCTCAAGTTCATTACTAATGCATCTAGGTCTTGGCCTGCATCCAAAAGGGCCTCTTAAAGAATCAAATTGATGCTCTATCACTTTTAACTCTTTAGCAGATTTTGTGATTTTGCTATTTATAGTAGTATCAGTTAATTGATATTCTAATTTTAGATAATGTGTGGTATTCGAAAATTCAATCTGGAATTCATATTCTGATTCATTCTGAGTAGTTTTTAATGGTATCTTAAATCTCGTTAAACTATCGCCTCCATTTCTATTCTCAAATAAATTGGTCTCTCCATTGATTGATTGAATACTTATGGAGCCATTATTAGTTGTTGTAATCAAGGCATTTATCAATGCTAGAGAATCAGTTTTAACTACTTTTAAATTATTCAAAGAATCAGCAAGAGGTGCATTTTCCGGATTTTCTAATGCTGTATTTACGGCCTCTATTTCACTATTAATTCTTGTTTTGTATTGGTTTAAAGTATCTAATGAAGTTTTATTTAAAATACTTAAGTTGAAATAAGGGTATGCATTATCAGGCCCACAGTCATTACAAGGTTCACAAGCCCAAAAAAGGCTTAGACTTGTGATTATGACAAAAATATACTTAGTGGCAGTGTTAATCATAACTGCAAAATTAAACTTTCTAATTGATTTATAATATGCTTTTTTTCTAATCCTGAGTGAATGCAAAACTCACAATGTTTGCTCCCATTTTTAAAGCTTTCATTCTGACCTCTTCTGGATCCTTGTGGATACTTTGATCTTCCCAACCATTTCCTAAATCACTTTCATAGGAATAAAAACATACCACCCGCCCTTCATAAATAATGCCAAAACCTTGTGCTGGTTTTCCGTCATGTTCATGAATTTTTGGTAAACCATCCTCAAATTTAAATTTTTGATGATATATAGGGTGATCAAAAGGAATTTCTACAAAATCTGATTCTGGGAAGACCTTTTTCATTTCTAACCTGATAAACTGATCCAGTCCATAATTATCGTCAATATGAAGGAATCCGCCCGAAATCAGGTAATTTCTTAAGTTTTGTGCCTCATCATCCGAAAAAACTACATTTCCATGCCCTGTCATATAAATATAGGGGTACTGATAGATTTCTTTACTCCCTACTTCTACTACATAATCCTTATTATCTAAAGGGATATTTAATTCCTGTTCGCAAAAATCAATCAAATTGGGTAGAGCGGTTTTATTGGCATACCAATCTCCACCTCCATTATATTTTAACTTGGCAATTTTAACCTGCTGTGAGAAAGCAGTAAAAATCAATAAAAGTAGTGGCAGTATGAGTAAAACTCTTTTTTTCATTTCTTATACTTAATGAAAAGACCAATAATCTTTCCTTATTAGCTTACATTTAATTCGTGAAAATCTTTGATTTTCAATAGAAGCCCGTCAGGTAATTCTTCCTTTTTTAAGGATGTATATAATCCAATCACATCCATCCCTGCATTTTTAGCAGATTGAATACCAGCTAAGGCATCTTCCAATACAACGCAATTTACAGGAGAAATATTCAATTCTTCAGCAGCTTTTAAATAGATCTGAGGGTCAGGTTTTCCTTTTATGACCATTGTGCTGTCAATAACGGCATCAAAATAATTTCTGATATCTAATCCATCTAATGTGAAATCTGCATTGGCTGTGATGGCTGAAGTGGCAACGGCCATTTTTAATCCAGCTTTTTTTGCCAAAGGTAGAAATTCCATTAGCCCAGGAGTAGGAGCTAAATCAGCACTATATAAATCTCTGTATATTTTTTCTTTTTCTTCTGCTAATCGCATTACTTCCTCATGATCAGCCTTAGGCTTAAGCCCTAGGATCACCTCCTGTATAGTTCTGCCATTATAATGATTTTGGAATTCTTCATCGGTAATCTCTTTACCAAATTGTTTTAAAAACTGTTTAAGAGCTTCTATATGGTAAGAAATATTATCGATTATAACACCATCCATATCAAATATGATGGCTTTTTTATTAGAGAATATAGTATGCATGATCTAATTTTATATATGCGAAATACGGCAAAATCTTATTGATTACCTTATTAAGCTTTTGTTTTCTTGTGATTAAGGCAAGAATAACTTAGTTTAAGTATGTAAGATTACATAAATCGAAAAAGTAAAGAAAGAAGATTATTTTAAACAATTTTACTTTCCGAGTCTTACTTAAGTAGCATATTTTTTAATTCTAATAATCATATTATGAAAATTAGATTTTTTATTTTGCTCTTTTCTATTGCGTCATATTCTTTTGACGGAAATTCTCAGGCTCTAATAGATGATAAGGATACTACATTTATCGACATAGGTGGAGCAGTTAGGTTTAATACAATGTACACTATTTACGAAGGGGAGACTTCTCCCTTGCCAACTGAAAATAGAAATGGATTTTTCTGGGATACTTGGAGATTTGAGGCGCGAGGGCAAACCAAAAACATTGGAATTGATTTTGAATATCGCTTCTATCCAGGCTTTAACACTCATTTTGTAAAAAAAGCATTTTTATATCATGATTTTTCCGATAACCTTCAAATGCAATTGGGGGTTACGCAAGTCCCGTTTGGTAAACTGGAATTCTCAGGGAATTCATGGTGGTTTCATTTACCTTATTATTTTGGTTTGGAAGATGATTATGACACAGGAATTAAATTTAAATGGCAAAAAGAAAATTGGACTTATCATTTTGCTTATTTCCTGATGGCTGAACCAAGAGGTGTAAGTGAGCCTGGATATGGAAGTTTCCCATCAGCTCGGTATTCTTATGATGTTATTCCAGAAGATGGTTATAATGGTAATAAAGAAAGAAACCAGCTCAATGGACGAGCTGAATATGAAAAAGGTAAATTTTTAATGGGGTTATCTGCCCAATTTGGTGAAATATATAATTCTAATAATGACGATAGTTTCAATCAATGGGCAACAGCCTTCCACTCTCAATATGCTTTGAAAGAAGAAGCAAAAATTAAATTTCAGTTTACTCACTACGACTATCCTAATAGTTTAGATGATGATGGAAATCCTGTAAATCATGTCAACATGGGCGCTTATGGTTTTAATACTTATCAAGTAGCATCTAGTGCCAGTACTTTTTCTTTAGGCTTATCCTACGAGTATAATGTGGACTGGGGCCCATTTCTAGCCTGACTTTTTATGATGATTATTCTTATATGCATAAGTATGGTAGCATTGAAATTTTGGGCAGAGATTACAAATTCATAAATTCCCATCAAAACATATTGGGATTTATGGTTACAGCGGGCAATACTTTTACATTTTTTGATATCGCTTCTGGAATTAATCAGCCTTGGTTAAGCAGTGCTTTTGGAGGTAATGCCTTAAGTAGCGGAAGAGGAGAAAATGTAAGGGAAACAGTAGGAATAACAGAAGAAGGGGCATTAAATCCTCCTCTTCCAAATCCAACTATCAATACTCGTTTCAATATTAATATTGGTTATTATTTCTAAATAGAAGAAAATACTATGAAGAATTGGTTAAGTAAATATTTTGATGTGCATAAGCCTGTCTTTTGGCCAGCAACTATTTTGATTGTGGTTTTTATTGGCGTTACGCTCTATGTAGGCGAGCCAATGGAAAAGGTGTTTGCTGATATTCAGGGAGGGCTCTCTGATTATGCTGGTTGGTTTTTTGTGCTTGTTACTAATTTGTTTCTGATATTCTGTATCGTAATTGGCTTTAGTAAGCTGGGTAAAATCAAATTAGGCGGTAAAGATGCCAAGCCAGAATTTAGTCGAGGCTCTTGGTTTGCCATGCTTTTTAGTGCTGGTATGGGAATTGGAATCATTTTCTGGGGTGTGGCTGAACCCATGACACATTTTCTTACTACGCCTCAGGGTGTAGATACCCCTGGTGAGGCAGCCTCTCAAGCAATGCAATTTAGTTTTCTCCATTGGGGATTACATGCTTGGGCGATATACGCTTTAGTTGGATTATCTTTAGCCTTTTTTGCCTTTTCCAGAAAATTACCTCTTACTATTCGATCCGTTTTCTATCCAATTTTAGGCGATAAAATATATGGTTGGATAGGGGATGTGATTGATGTCATCGCAGTTTTAGCTACATTATTTGGTTTGGCAACTTCACTTGGATTAGGCGTGAAGCAAGTCAATGCTGGTTTAACTTACCTTTTTGATATTCCTGATACGGTCACTACCCAAGTTTTATTAATAGGTGGAATTACACTGGTGGCCACTATTTCGGTTTTTTCAGGAATTGATAAAGGAGTCAAAAATTTAAGTGAATTAAACATTAGAATAGGGGCGGTTTTCCTGATTTTCATAATCGCAGTAGGACCAACTTTATATATCTTCGATTCCTACATTCAAAACATAGGAAATTACATTCAAAACTTCTTTAGTATGAGCTTCTGGACAGAATCTTATGCACAAGAAGGAGAAGGGGGCTGGCAAAATGGTTGGACAGTTTTCTATTGGGCTTGGTGGATTAGTTGGTCGCCATTTGTAGGAATGTTTATTGCCAGAGTGTCCAAAGGAAGAACGGTAAAAGAATTTATTACGGGGGTTTTATTAGTGCCTACTTTATTGACTTTCTTATGGATGACTGCTTTTGGTGGAACTGGTATTTGGATTCAACTGAATGAAATAGCAGACATTGGGCCTGATATAGTAGCAGATGCTTCTACTAGTTTATTTGTATTACTAGAGCAATTTCCATTTACGGGTATTGCCTCTGGAATTGGAGTCATTTTGGTAATTAATTTCTTTGTTACCTCATCTGATAGCGGATCTTTAGTAATTGATAGTATTACTGCTGGAGGGAAATTAGATGCTCCAGTTGGACAAAGAATATTCTGGGCTGTATCCGAGGGTGCAGTAGCCGCTGTATTATTAATAGGTGGAGGATTAACTGCGCTGCGAACTGCAGCTATTACCACAGGCTTACCTTTTGCTCTCATTTTGATTTTAATGATGTTCAGTCTTTACAAAGGTCTTATGAAGGAACATGCACGCAATCTTGCAGAGGCTAAAGAAACAGATTTTGTCTCTTATCAAGAAAAGCTTAAAGATGTAATTGGGAAGAGAAGTTCAAAAACCGAGAAAACTAAAGAAGGATGAAGAATGTAATCGTATTTATGGATATGTCCAAAATGGACGAAATTGTATTGAAGCAAGTAAAGCAACTTGAAAAAGTATGGGGCTTTGATAAAATATGTCTAGCCCATTATATAGAGCTTCAGGAATTAACAGATGATTTTTCTTCTCAATTTCCGGATTTAGATAAACCTTTGGAAGAAATATTGGAGGAGGAGATTATTGAGAAGGCAGCTCAGGCAGGATGGGATGCTGAAAATTATACTGTGAAAATTCATAATAAAGGTGGGAAAGATGACTTGACCCAATGGGTGAATAATAGTGATTATAATCTTTGTGTTTTTGGTAAAAAGGTGATTAATCCGGGTTCCGGTATTTTTGCTTCTAAAATTGCCCGATTGATAGATAAATCTATTTTATTCACTACAGAAACATCTCGTCCTAATTTTGATAATGTGATGCTATGTGTAGATTTCTCTAATTATTCCAAGAAAGCAGTAAAATTCCTAAATCACTTTATTCCAGATTCAAGTTCTAATTTCAGCCTTTTTCACGTTTATAAAGTTCCTGCTATTTATTTCCCTTTTGTAAAGCAGAAATCTGAAAAATTGGTAGAGGAAGAACGAAAAAAGGCAGAGAAAGCTTTGGATCATTTTAGAGAGAAATATACCAAACAGCCAAAATCCAATGCCTGGGTGGAATACAATGATGACCAGCCTTCTGATAAAGTGATTTATAATTATGCCCGAACGCATCATGTAGATTTAATAGTGTTGGGCATAAAAGGAAAGTCAGATGATGATGATTTATTGATAGGCTCAGTGGCAGAAAAGCTTATTCAGCCTGATCGTTATGTGCCTGTTTTATTGGTTCAGTGAGTGTTATTTTAGAATGAAATACAAATACAAAGTTTTTATTATGGCTAATAAATAATGAAAGCCGATCATTATCAGCTTTCATTATGATGAGTAGTTAGTTCGTGTTTAAGCAAAACCTGCATCTAATATTGTAGCTCCACCATCCACATCCTGCCAGGCCATTCCTGGCTTTTCTTGAAATGATACTTTATTGCCGCCATCTTCATGCGGTTCGTTACTTATAATCCAAGTTGCACCATCTGGTGCAACGCTTATTTCCCTTGCAAAACCATCCCCCGTTAATTGCTCGTGTTTTCCATCTTTTTCAAGTTGGGCAATCATGCCATCAGTATTTATTATTAATGCTTTACCATCTGGAGTCCCTGTAATTTTAATGGCTCCCATTTCAGAAGGTACTTTAACCCATTGGTCATCTGTTAAATATTGGATATTCCCACCTCCATGGATGCCTTCTTGGCTTATCACCCAAACAGTGCCATCGGCACCAGCACTTATTTCCTTTGCAAAACCTTCTCCTGATAATTGAATTGGTTTTTCGCCTATCTCAAGTTGCCAAACTTCACCTCTATTGTTAATAATATAAGCTTTAGACCCTTTAGGTCCCCCATCAATTTTGATGGCTCCACCTGAATCTATTGAACTCCATTTTTTGGCAGAAGGCTCTTTATATTTCACCGGTCACTCCTCCTGAATCTTTTTCAGTGGCATTTTGATCTAATATAATGGCCCAAATAGTTCCATTAGCACTTATGCTCAAGTCTCTAATGGATTCGTCCATTGTTTTGCCAACTCCATCTGGGGTAATTTCCCTTACAGAATTATTGTTTGTAAGGCTTAAAATTTTGGACTTGTTTTTCATTGTAAGTAGTTGTTTTGGTTTAAAATATATAATGCTTATTTCCTTTATTACTTTAAATAAACAGGAATAGTAAAACTACAATTATTATATTTAATAACAAATATTGATTTAATAATTAAAAAGAAAGATGTAGTATATAATTTTACAAATATTTTTTTGATTATTTGATAATAGTGTTTAAGTTTAAATTTGTTAATGTTCTTTGTATTTTAATTCAGCCAAACCTACTAATTTGTGTGTTTACTAATAATTTAAAATTGGTGAAGTATAAGTGTTCTCCCATCATTTGATTATCGATCATTGTTAATGAATAATGTTTCTTCGTAATACACCTTTTTAATTTGTGAAGTTGAATTAATTCCATCGAACTAATTTTCACTTTAAACATTTTAAATTCAAAACCTTATGGAAGGAACAATTTCAGAAATCCGATATTTCGGACCAAATTGGGCACCTAGAAACTGGATGCCTTGTGACGGTAGATTATTACCTATTTCACAATACACCGCATTTTTCTCATTAATCGGGACACTTTATGGGGGAGATGGCAGAACAACTTTTGCAATCCCTGATTTGAGGGGGCGAGTACCAATTGGTATGGGAAATGGACCTGGCCTTACTCCCAGGTCAAATGGTCAAATGGGAGGTTTTCAAAGTGTTACTTTAAATGCGCTTGAAATGCCAGCTCACAATCATACAGCTCAAACGAGTAATCCTACAGTTAGTAGTGCGACAGCTACTATAAGAGCCAATACAAGTGCCTCTAGTGGGACAAATCCATCAGGGAATTACCCTGGTATTGATCAGGTAGGGCCTATTTATAATTCTACAGCTAATGGAACTATGGCGAGTGATGCTGTACAAATCAACAGTATTGACTTTAACCCTATTAATACCACAATCGGAATGGCAGGAGGCAATCAATCGCATGAAAATATGCAGCCATGGACATGCTTGAATCCAATCATTTGTTATATAGGGATTTATCCTTCAAGAAATTAATTTATTATTAATATTAACATTCAATAAGAAGCGAAAGAGGGGAGTAACCTCTTTTGCTTTTAATAACCAAAATGTTACAAAAAAAAGAAAGTAAAAATAAAATAAAGGTCGGGGTGTTTGTTCCTCAATCACCCGCATATCCAAGTGCAAGTCTAAATTTCGTAGATGGTATTAAGCTATATTTTACTCTTTTCGAAAATAGTTTTCCAAGAGGTGCTGTAGAATTGGAAATTATAGACATTGGTTCTGGAAGTGCATCCAAGGTAAAAGAAAAAGCACAAGCGCTTTTAATGAATTTTCGACCAGATTTTATTTTGGGTTATATGAATTCTTCTATTGGTATTGAATTGGCAAATATGGTGAATGCATTTGATATACCAGTACTGATTTCTAATTTGGGAGAAAATGCTGTTGAGCCATCCGAAATTCCAGAAAATTTATTCTTCAATACTTTCCAATTTTGGCAGTCCTACTTTCACTTAGGGCGATACCTTTCCTCTAAATTTGAATCTGATTGGTTAATCATTTCATCTTTGCACGATACAGGGTATGATCCGTTGAGAGCTTTCAGATTAGGGTTAAAATCTAACTATGCCAATATTGCACAGGAAATTTACCTTAATGCTCATACTGCTTCGGAGTTGATAGAGGAATTTAATAATCAATTTAAGGGGGTAAATAAATTAATTCCAGCAGTATTTTTTCCACCTAACTTATTAGAACCTGTAATAGAAGAATTAGGGAGCAAATTTGATAAAGTCATTTCAACTCCCTTCTTTAAGTCTGACAACGATACCATAAAATACTGGGCCATTCCACATGGTCAATTGAATGTAACAGAGCCAAAAATTGTAAAAGGAGCACAGGAGTACCTTGAAACTACACCGGACCTATTTCATATGTTAGGCTATCGGGCTGGAGGGATGCTTTATGAAGCGGCTAGTAAATTGGAAGATCCAGGATATGATTATCAGAACATCTTAAATGCTTGGAAAAACTTTGAATTTAAAGTAAGTAGTGAATTTTTTTCTGTTGATGCTAAAACGAGTGAATTGTGTGGGTTATCAAACGTCTTTAAAGGAACATCTCCTCAAGGATCCTATGAGTTGATTCACTCAGTCCACTCAAATAAAATAGATGATTCAGTTTGGGAAGAAATGACAGAACAAAGATCTGCATTTATAAATCCTTATATGTTTTATTAAGAATGAATAATATGAAATTTAAAGCTGTCATTTTTACGAATAGTTCTTGGGGTTTACCCCTTATAAATGAATTATACAAAATGGATATTCTATATGGGATAGTTATTCCAACAAAAGTACATTCAGAAAATGATCAGATCATACAATTTGCAAGACAAAATAGAATTTCTTTAATTTCGGTAGGTAAAGAACATCTCAATCATGAGTTAAAAGATTGGTTGATAGAAATAAATCCAGACGTTGTTTTATGTATGACCTTTCCTTACCTGATTCCTCAAACTGTCTTAGATATTCCAGCTAAGGGGATCATCAATTTCCATTTTGGCAAACTCCCAGAGTATGCAGGCCCTGATCCAGTGTTTTGGTATTTAAAGGAAGGGAATAGAACCATAATCATTACTGCGCATAGGATGGGGGGTGATTTTGATGAAGGTCAACTTTTAATCGAAAAAGAGGTCGCAATAATACCGGGAGAAAATTGGGGTATTTTAGGGTCAAGACTCAGTCTTGTTTCAGTCTCCATGATTTCACAAATTCTGAGTAAAATTCAAGAATCTTCTGAAAATTTGAGAGAGATCGGACATGCAATGAATTCAAAGACTATAGACTTAAAAAGTCTTCAGATTGATTGGGCAAAACAAACCGCTGATGAAATTGAAAATTTAGTCAATGCATGTAATCCCAGGTATGGAGGTGCCATTACAAACTTTAGAGGTGTGGTAGTACGAATTCTAGAAGTAAGTCCTGCAGACTTGAGAAATGTCCACTCCTTTACACCTGGAAATATAGTTTTAGCGGATGCACAGCAAGGGATATTTGTACTTTGTTCTGATTATAAGTTTTTAAGAATAAATATATTGTGGACCCCTGAGGGATATATGTCAGGACAAAAACTGGTTGCTTTAGGAGCTAGGGTTAATGAAAAATTTTATACAAATGAAACAATAGTGGAAAGTAATGCAACTAGGGATGCTATGCTTTCATAACATGACAATTGATAATAATTTTCAACATTCAATTTATTCTATTTGACTAAATATTGTAGAGAACTAATACTAATTAAATGAAGGTGTTTTTATTTGAAGCTGAATCTTAAGAACTAAGTCTTAAAATATATACTTCGATTAGTTCCTTAAATTATTCGTTTAAAATTATTATTTATTAAAAGATTAAAATCATATTTGTAATATATATATATATAATCGGATATATTATATAATTAAATATAGTTGCTACTAGATGATGTAGTCTTGGTAGTACATGCGATACCTTTTTTTAGAGATACTAATAGTTTTTATTGAAAACCAAAAGATTAGTATCTCCTAAAGTATAGTTGAAAGGAGATAATGGCTTAAAAACTATTTTCTTAACAGTAAGAATAATACAATATATTTATAAGAGAATGAAGAAAGCAATACAAAATTTACTATTCATCATCATGACGATAGTGATAAGTGCCACTGGTCTAATAGCTCAACCTACTATTGGAACTACCACTTTTGATGGTGCAAGTGTTCCAGGTACTGGCTTTGGAGTTTTACCGCAAAATTTAGAGGTTCAAGGCTGGGATTTTTTAATAACTGGTAATGTAGGAACTAGTGGATCTATTACTCACAATGGTGGATTTAGCCCTGCGAATGTTTCTATCTTTGGACAATCGGGTACCACCACTATTAATATAGGTAGTAATGATGGGTCTGAATTCAACTTCGATAACTATGTTGTTCAATTTTTCAACTTTGCAGGGGTTTATACGATAACCTCTTATAAAGATGGAGTCCCTGTTGGCTCAACAACAGCCACTGCAGTAAGTACATATAGTGTAGTGAATCTTTCAGCAAATACCAACTTCGATAATATAGATGAAATTAGATTAACAGGTTTTGGTGGTAGTAGTGTGACATTTCAAGTTGATGAAATAACTATAAGTGCAGCCGCAACCCCAAACACAGTACCAACAGCTTCCAGTTTTACTGCTTCAAATCGGTCCGATTCGAAGACCTGACTTATACTTTCTCCACTTCAGATTTTGGTTATTCTGATGGAGATGGTGATCCTTTGAATAACATTTTAATTGAATCAATACCAGGTGCAGGAACACTTTATGTCGATGCTGATAATGATAATACTTATGATGGAGGTGAAGAACTAACCATAAGTGATCAGATAAGTAAAGCCGACCTTGATGCAGGAAATTTACAGTACATACAAAATGGATCTACAAATACTTCTTTTCAGTTTGAAGTAAATGACGGCACAGAGAATAGTACAGGTAATTATATTGCTACATTAAATGTGTTGCCTGTGCCAACAGTAACCTTAGGTCTTTCACCTAGTTCCAGAAATGAATCTATTTCAACAAATAATACGATAACGGCTACCCTTTCCAATGCATATGGAACGAATACAACGGTTTCATTAGCATTTTCAGGTACAGCAACAAACACTTGGGATTACAGTAGAAGTGGTACTTCCATATCAGTCACTGCAGGCTCCACAACAGGTTCAATCACCTTAAGCAACCAAAGCGATGCAATGTATGAAGGTGATGAAACAGTAGTTGTAGATATTTCAGGTGTCACCAATGGTACTGAAAATGGTACTCAACAAGTTACCTATACTATTACTGATGATGACCCCCAGCCTTTAGCTACATTATTTTTGCGTAATGAATATAATCCTATAACTGATGAAAGTGGCGGTGATGCCTACATTGTAAGTGAACTAAGTGCAGTTGCTGGAGTTACAGTGACAGTACCACTAACTTTTGGTGGTACAGCCACAGGAGGAGGCACTGATTACGGTATTTCAGGCTCTTCAATTGTAATTAGTCCGGGAGAACCAAGAGATAGTATTCGTGTTACATCCATTTTTGATGGTATTGAAGAAGGTGATGAGACCATTATTATTGACATGGACGCGCCAACCAATGCAACAGAAGATGGTACACAACAAGTAACCCTTACTATTGAAGATGAAGACGCAACCTTTCCATCGACAAGTATTTCATCGGCAATCGGAAATCCTACCAATAGTAGCCCATTTAGCGTGTCCATTAGTTTTAGTGAACCGGTAACGGGCTTTAGCTTGGGAGATATTACCGTAGGGAATGGAACAGCAAGCAACCTAAGCGGTTCAGGAACTACTTATTCGGCTGATATCACGCCTACCGGAGATGGGCCCGTAACAGTAGACGTAGCCGGGGATGTAGCTTTTGATAGCTTTGGAAATGGAAATACGGCAGCCACTCAGTTGAGTAGAGTCTATGATGGTACAGGACCATCAACTACTATTACTTCTACTGCAGGCGACCCTACTAACTCTACTCCTTTTCCAGTAACATTTACTTTTTCTGAAGCCGTAACAGGTTTTACCTTGGTAGATATCGCAGTAGGAAATGGTAGCGCTGCTAACTTGGCCGGATCTGGAACCACCTACACAGCTGATATTACCCCAGCAGTTGATGGAGCCGTGACCGTGGACGTCACTGCTGGAGTAGCTACTGACGGGGCAGGAAATGGAAACACAGCAGCCAGTCAGCTGAGCAGAGTTTTTGATGACACAAGCCCATCTGGCTATTCAGTTACTTTTGATTTACTTGGTGAATCAATAATCAATACAATTAATCAAAATATCATAGAATTTACTGGCACAGGTTTAGAAGTAGGAACTACTTTAAACTATTCCTTTAGCAGTGACGGAGGTGGTACGCCAGTTTCGGGTACAGAAACCGTCACTTCAACATCCGAGACTTTTGACAATAGTGGTGCTGGTTATGATTTAAGTAGCCTGACAGATGGTACTGTAACTTTAACCATTAGCCTCACAGATGATGCAGGAAATACGGGATCTGATGCTACTGCCACAGCAAGCAAAGATGCAGGGCCTCCAACAGGCTACACAGTTTCTTGGGATGATGCCTTAATCAATACAACAGAAGCTTCTACTGCCAGTTTTACGGTGTCCAATGCGGAAGTAGGAACCACTATTAATAATTCGATTTCTAGTTCAGGAGATGGTAATACCGCAACAGTTTCTAATCCTATCACGGTTACAAGTACTAATCAGGTAGTTACCATAGATGTCAGTTCATTAGATGATGGAGTGCTAACTGTTGAAGTGTCTTTAACAGATGCAGGAGGGAATACGGGAGTTACAGTCTCAGATAATACAGCTACACTTGATCAGACAACCCCTTCAGGTTATTCCGTATCAATAGATCAGGCGGATATCAATGCTGCCAACCAGACAGCGGCAAGTTTTACTTTTGCAGGGGCAGAATCTGGGGCAACTTATAATTATACACTAAGCAGCAGTGCAGGTGGAACTGATGTTACGGGAAGCGGAACAATAGCTTCTGCTATCGATCAAATAACTGGACTCAATATAAGCAGTTTAGCAGATGGTACCATTACCTTATCCGTAACACTTACTGATCCTGCAGGAAATGAAGGGACAGCTGCTACCGATGATGTTTCAAAAGATGCCACCGCACCGAATTTCATTTCCGTGGACGATGATGGAGGAGATAATTCCTACAAATCAGGAGAAAGCCTGAGCATTGTGGCTGACCTAGGCGAAACAGGCTTAACGGTTACAGCAGATTTGTCAGTGATTAATTCCGGCTTGAGTGCAACTGCTTCCATGACAGACAATACCGATGGGACGTATAGCATATCGGTAGCCGATGTTGATAATGGAGGCAATATGATAGAGGGAACATCCATTGCACTACCATTGACTGCTTCTGATGGGGCTGGGAATCAACAGACAGATAATAGCTTAACCTTGACACTTGATAAAACAGCACCTGCAGGTTACACCGTGAGTGTTGATCAATCCATTATAAATGCTACTAATCAAACAGCCATCAGTTTTACCTTTGACGGAGCAGAAGTGGGTGCAACTTACAATTATACCTTAAGCAGCAGTGCAGGCGGAACCGGTGTTACAGGAAGTGGGACAATAGCTACAGCAACTGATCAAATAACTGGAATAGATATAAGCAGTTTAGGAGATGGGACTATTACATTATCCGTAACACTTACTGATCCTGCAGGAAATGAAGGATCAGCAGCTACCGATAATGTTTCAAAAGATGCTGCTGCACCGAATTTTATTTCCGTGGACGATGATGGAGGAGATAATTCTTACAAATCAGGAGAAAGTCTTACCATCGTTGCTGATCTAGGCGAAACAGGCTTAACGGTTACAGCAGATTTGTCGGTGATCAATTCCGGCTTGAGTGCAACCGCTGCCATGACAGACAATACCGATGGAACGTATAGCATTACGGTAACCGATGTTGATAATGGAGGCAATATGATGGAAGGGACTTCCATTACAGTGCCATTGGTTGCTACTGATGGGGCTGGAAATCAACAGACGGATAATAGCTTGACGTTAACACTTGATAAAACAGCACCTGCAGGTTATACCGTGAGTGTTGATCAATCCATTATAAATGCTACTAATCAAGCAGCCATGAGTTTTACGCTTGGTGGAGCAGAAGTGGGAGCAGCCTATAGTTATACCATCACCAGTGACGGTGGAGGAACAGCTGTAACAGGCAACGGAACAATAGCTTCCGGTACCGATCAAATAACTGGAGTAGATGTGAGCGGTTTGGGGGATGGCAACCTCACTTTATCGGTTACACTGACAGATGTGGTAGGAAATGAAGGTTCTGCAGTAACTGATGATGTGACTAAAGTAACCACATCCATTGCTTTCAATACTACTGATAGCAATGGCGATGAATCTGTGGCAAATGCAAGCATTCAAGTCGATTTGTCCATTAATAGTGCATTTGATGTTAGTGTTGATTATACCATATCAGGTACTGCAAATGGTGGTGGGAGTGATTATTCTTTAACGAATGGCACATTAACCATTCCTTCAGGAAATGAAAGTGGGTCTATTGATATAACTGGTATAGTAGATGATGAATTGATCGAAGGGGACGAAACAATTATACTTACCCTTTCAAATCCAACAAATGCTTCATTAGGAACTAATACCGAATTTATCTATATTATTAATGATAATGATGAAGCAGAAATTAGTCTGGTAGCTACTAGTCAAGCTGAAGAGGATGATGTAGATGGATTATATACAGTTTCAACATCGAAGCAATTTGCAAATGATGTGGCCTTAACATTTACTATAAGCGGAACAGCTACAGAAGGTGCCGACATAGAGTCCCTTGGGACTTCAGTTATTTTCCCTGCATCAACTAATTCTATAAACATTCCTGTAGTGGTGATAGCCGATACGGAAGTAGAAGAGGATGAGACAGTTATATTAAACTTAGAGAGCACGGATAATACTGCTGTTTTGATAGGGTCTGAGAATTCAGCTACCGTTACCATTACTGACAATGATGAGAGGCATCCTCAAACCATAACATTTGACCCAATTGCTGATAAAAAATTAAGTGAAGGAGAAGTGATTCTAGAAGCCACTGGTGGCGATTCTGGTGAGCCAATTACCTATACAATCTCAACAGATCCTGTGAGTGGTGTGGCCACTTTATCGAATGGAGCAATTATGCTAGAAGGTGTTGGTGCGGTAACAGTAACCGCCAGTCAAACAGGTAATAATTCCTATCTACCGGCAGAAGATGTTAGTCAAAGTTTCTCTATTCTTTCAGATGAATTATTGTTGCCAACTCTGTTCACACCTAATAATGATAGGATAAATGATGTGCTACTCATTAGAGGGGACGCAGCTGTTCAATCCGTTAGTTTTAGAATCTATGACCGAAACGGTAATCTCGTTTTTGAATCCGATAGTTTTCAGGAATTAACAGAAGTCGGTTGGGATGGAATGAAAAACGGGGTCAATCAGCCTGCTGGCACCTATGTATGGGTGATCTCAGGTAGGATGACAAATGGTGAACCGATAAAGGTTAATGGATCAAATAGAGGAACAATTCTTATCGCTAGATAATAACTGAAAAACATTCAAAATAGATGAAAAACTTTATTCAATATATAGCATTAATAGCCTTAATTGTAGGATTAAGCAATGTCTCAGTGGCTCAGGAAGGTAATTTCTCCATGTATAGGTACACGCCTTTTTATGCCAATCCAGGACAGATATCGACTACAGACCAACTGAATTTTATGCTAAATAGTAGAATTCAACCGCTTAATACTGGGGAGAATTTAACAACTACTATTGTTTCGGGATATATGCCCATTCATTTTTCGAATAATCATAAATTGGTAGTGGGTGCAAATGTCAGTTCAGAACAAAATGCGAGTTTGTTAAATTCTAATGGTGGAATGTTAGCTGTGTCCTATTCAGTTCCTTTAAACGACAGGTCTGAATTGAGTTTAGGAGCGCAAGGCGGTGTATTTCAAAATAAAATTGGAGGCGATTTTATTACAGATGGGCAGATAGAAGGTGGCGTTCTAGATCCCGGAGCAGGTCAGCTTGATCCAGTTTTAAACCAACAACATGCCTACCCGACCTTAAGCAGTGGAATTTATTATAGGTTAAAAGATGCTAATTATCAGGATAAAGCATTTATCGGAGTTTCATTATTCAATATGATTGAACCTAATATTTCTTTTGTTGAGAATGGAGATGCAGCTAAACTCCCTATGAGCATAAAAACTATAGCAGGATATAAAGTGTATGATAATGCTACCCTGTCGGTATCCCCTACAGTAAGGTGGATTAACCAAGCTCAAAATAATGCATTTGATTTGGGTACTGATGTCGGCTACAGACTATCTGGAGATGCAGAAGATTTCAAAAAGTTAATTTTAAGTCTATGGTATAATTCCAATTCAATTGGTGTGATGAGTCTAGCCTATGAGCAAAAAAGAATTGCCGTTGGTGTTAGCTACGATATCCCAGTTGGAACAGGATTTAACATGGCACAAAATGGAATTTTTGAATTTGCTATTTCGTATAAATTAAAGAATAGTAAGCAAGCAGAAGAAACGCCAAGAGCAATACTAAAAGAAGAATCAGTTCAACAAGAAGAAGTTGAAAATGAAATAGAACAGCCACAAAGGAAAGAGGTTGAAGAAGTTGTAGAAATAGAAGAGGCTGAAGAACCTCAAATAGAAGAGCCGGTTAAGGAAAAACCAGAAATAAAGGAGCCAGTTAAAAAAGAACAAAAAGTTAAAGAAAAAGCAGCTGAAGTCACTGTTCAGCCACTTACTGAAAAAGAAAAAGAAACCTTAGCCAAGACGGTTCGATTCAAATTAAATTCAGATGATTTAAACGAGGATTCAAAGGCTTTTATAGACCAAGTAATTGATATTCTATCTAAGAAAGAAAACTATAATATTACTTTAATTGGTCATACTTGTAATTTAGGTGAAAGCTCATTTAACGGTGAATTGGGTATGGATAGGGCAGAGATCGTAAGAGACTATATGGTAGCCAATGGTATAAATAAGACTAGAATAAGCACCAACTCCAAAGGTGAAACAGATCCTATTGCAACAAATGAAAACAAGTTGGGTCGAGAAAAAAATAGAAGAGTGGAGTTTGAAGTTACGTATCAATAACTTAGTATAGTATTCAATATCGATTCAGTTGATAATTCTGTCAGCTGAATCGATTTTTATGCCACCAAATACCGTTTTCCCGGCAAAGATTTAATTATACCCTGCATTTCAAGGTTCAACAAAATGCCGGCAAGTTTATTAAGATTAATTTGACTTTTGATACTTAAAATATCAATTGGGAGCTCTTTATTGTTCTGCAGCAAAGTATTCATCACACTTTGCTCTTCTGCATTCAAGGAGGATAAATCCAATACCTTTTGTTTGATGGCGGCTTGGTTTTCTAATTCCCAATTCATAATATACAAAACATCATCAGCAGTTTCCACCAAATGAGCTTTATGTTGCTTGATGAGTTTGTTACAGCCTTCCGAATAAGTATCACCTATCCTGCCAGGAAATGCGCCAACTTCTCTATCGTAAGAGTTAGCTAATTCTGCAGTAATTAAGGCACCACCTTTCTTTGCTGCTTCCACTACAATCACCAAATCTGCCATGCCCGCTATAATTCTATTTCTTGCAGGAAAATTAAAGGCATCCGGTTTGGCACCAAAAGCTTGTTCTGAAATGATTCCACCAGATTTCTGCATTTCTAAAGCAGTGGTCTGATGAGCAGAAGGGTAAATAACATCCAGACCTGAACCCATTACGGCATAAGTAGGAAGTTTATGTTTTAGTGCAGCTCTATGGGCATGAATGTCGATTCCATAAGCTAATCCGCTTAAAATAATTGGTTTTAATGGACTTAGTTTTTTAATCATTTCTTCCGTGAGCTTTTTGCCATAAGGTGTAGCATTTCTTGTGCCCACAACGGCTACTGTAGGTTGCCTTCTATCAATAGGGAATTGGCCTTTTGTATAGATTAGAATGGGAGCATCGGGGATTTGCTTTAAGCGAAAAGGATAATCTTTATCTAAGTAACTGATGATTTTTACACCTTGCTTTTCTGCTTTTGCAAATTCTTGTTCGGCATAATTAGTGATTTCCCTGCTTTTAATATTATCTATGGTTTTCTGACCAATGCCAGGGATTTTTAAAAGTTTGGATTGGGGTAAATCTAAAACTGCTTGTGCTGAACCGCAATGACTAATCAGGCTTTTTATGGTGATGTTACCAATTTTGGGGATTAAATGCAGGCTTAAAAGTGCCTTTTCCTCTGCATTCATAAGGGGTTGTTTTGGTTGTTATTATATATTCTCCTTTATTTCAGTTAAAAAAGTTCTAATATTTCTTAGCGAATCCAACATTTCCATTTTGTCCCGAACCTCATTGGAATCATTTTTAAGCATATCTTTAGCACCCTGCAAAGTGAATCCTTTTTCTTTTACTAAATGATATATCAATTTTACATTTTCAATATCTTCTTTGGTAAATTGTCTGTTGCCCTTTCTGTTTTTCTTAGGTTTGATAATATCAAACTCCCCCTCCCAGAATCGAATCAAAGAAGTCGCAACATCAAATTGTTCAGCTACTTCACCTATGGTGTAGTATTTTTTCTCTATGGTTTTTTCCTTGTATGGCACAGTGTATTATATAAATTCTGTAATTTAAAATACTTAAAAATTCTCACTCAGTACTCAACGGTACTACAACTAGCATTCTTAATAAATACTTTATAAGCCCAAATTAAAATTGGTCTTGAATATAGCGAATATTCCCTTCTGGGTCAATTAAAATCTTAGATTCTGGAAAATCGGCTTCCGTTAATTCCTTTATTTTTTGTGCAGCAGCGTGATTTATATCAATCTCAGGCACTCCAGCACCTTTTTGAGCTGCAGAAATTATTTTTCCTTTTACGAAACTTCCGTCTTCTGTAATCCAAACTTTTGCAATAGGAGCAAGCCCATTTTCACCACTTAAATTGAATCTTCCATAAGTAGCGAAATTCCCTAAGCTGTATGCTATAAATCTATTTTTATAAACTTCTATTGCTCTGGCTACATGAGGCACCATGTCCAAAAATAATATCGGCACCGGCATCTATCATTTCATGAGAAAACTCATAGACATTTCCTCTATTCTCCCCATAGAAATATTCTCTTTCACGCGTAACATGTTGGTATTTCTTCCCTTCAGCTCCTCCGTGAAAAGAAACGATGATAATATCTGATAGACTATCTAAATGTTGAATTATTCCTTTTGCTGCATCTAAATCGTTAATGCTTTGAGTACCATTATTTGGAGAGAAGGCCACAAATCCATATTTGATTCTTTCATGTTCAAAAATGGTAAAAGGCTGAGCCAATTGACCGGCATGATGAATTCCCAAGCTATCTAAAACTCTCATGGTATTTTTCCTGCCTGTTTCCCCAAAATCCCCAGCATGGTTGTTGGCTAAACTCATCATATCAATTCCAGCGTCTACATAATGACTAGCTAAATGTTCTGGGCTTCGGAAAATATAGCATACCGATGGATCAGAACAACTTTTAGCTTCTCCTCCTTCATTTAAAATTACTCCTTCTTGATTTCCGAAAGTTAAGTCTGCATCTTTTAAAACATGAGCAACGGAAGAAAGCATGTATTTACCTGAATCTGGCGGCAAGTAGCCTTCATTTGGGAAATTGGTACCAATCATTATATCTCCAACCCCAATCACACTAATGGTGTCTGGTTTTTTAGGATGGATTTTTATGGTGACTTCTTCCTGAGTTGGGATAGTATCTTTAATGACAACCTGAACGGTTTCAATTTTCTGTTGAGTAGTATCAACTTGGGCTTGTGTATCAGTAGAGTTATCCTTTTGCCGTGTTTTTTGCAAAGATTTACAGCCTGAAAGGATGAAAAGCACAATAAAAAATGTGAAAATTGATTTAGTCATTATTTATGAGGCTAAAAAAAGCAGTCTCTCGACTGCCCTTCAATATTTTAAATAATTTTCAAGTTTATATGAATTCTAAAATTAAATTACACAGAGGCTATTCATTTGGCACTAATTTTCAGGTAGATTTCAAATGATTCTCTTGTAATTGCCTAATAGGCTCTATTTAACCTAGTGATTGGTTTTCTCTAGATGACAATTCTAATAATTTCTCATATTCTTCATCCGACACATCCTGATAGAAATAATGAACAGGATTTATTGGCTTACCATCTTTATGAATTTCATAGTGAAGGTGAGGTGCAGTAGATGTCCCTGTAGTTCCTACAAATCCGATACAATCTCCTCTTTTCACTTTATCTCCTCTTTTTACATTGAAGGAAGACATGTGAGCATATTTAGTAACAAAACCATAGCCATGATCTATTACTACTAATTTACCAAAGCCACCAAAAGTACTTTGAACTCTAATTACTTCCCCATCACCTGTAGAATAGATCGGAGTGCCTCTTGGAGCAGAGAAATCGCAGCCTTCATGTGGGCGAACTACTTTTAAGATTGGATGCATTCTCATTCCAAATCCTGAAGCCAACCTTTTTAATTCTTTATTAGGGATCGGCTGAATTGCTGGGATGGAAGCCATCATTTCTTCCTTATTTTCAGCCATTTCCAAAATCTCATCATAAGATTTTGTTTGAATATACATTTGTTTCTTGACCTTATCTAAATCCTGCATCATGCTAAGGATAAGATTTTCTCTCTCAAGTTCACTTTCAATGATATTTTTGTAACGCTCAGCACCACCAACTCCTGCAGCTCTAATGCTAGATGGTATTGGCTCAGCACCCATAATGTTTCGATAAACTTCATCATCCCTTTCTTGTAAGGATGATAAAACCTTCTGAACATTATTCACTTCTTTTTCCATCATTTCATAATAGAACTGAAGCTCTTTATTTTCCTTTTTGAGTTGAGCCTCCTTTGGAGAGTCAAAATATGAATTGTAAACAATGATAATGCCGACAGCTAGAATCAAGGATACAGACAAAAAGCCCAATAAATTTAAAAATATGTCCCACTTTGAAACCTTCACTCGCTCATATCTGCAAGTTTCGGTGTCGTAATAGTATTTAATTCTTGCCATTCCGTTTTAGACTAGTTAAAAACTTCTAATTTTGTACTCGGATTCTTTAATCCGCAAAAATGCACAAAGGTTCATCAAAAATCAAATTTTTTGATAAATCTCATTGATAAAGGCAAATATAAGTAATTATTTTTAAAGTAAAACATTAAATACAAATACTTTACTACATGACTTCCAGCGAGATACGTAAAAAGTTCTTGAATTACTTTCAAGAAAAACAGCACAAAATAGTGCCTTCAGCGCCTATGGTAATCAAAGATGATCCTACTTTGATGTTTACCAATGCAGGTATGAATCAATTTAAAGATTACTTTTTAGGTAATAAAAAAGCAGAAGCCACTCGAGTTACCGACACTCAGAAATGTTTGCGTGTTTCTGGTAAACACAACGATTTGGAAGAAGTAGGGCATGATACCTACCACCATACCATGTTCGAAATGCTGGGAAATTGGTCTTTCGGTGATTATTTCAAAAAAGAAGCTATTGAATGGTCTTGGGAATTGTTGACTGAGGTATTCAAATTGCCAAAAGAAAGATTATACGTAACCGTTTTTGAAGGAGATAAAGCAGATAATATCCCGTTCGATCAGGAAGCTTACGATTTCTGGAAAGGACATATTGACGAAAGCCGAATTTTAAAAGGAGATAAAAGTGACAATTTCTGGGAAATGGGTGATACAGGACCTGCGGACCTGCTTCCGAAATTCATGTGGATTTAAGAGATGAAGAAGATATCGCTAAAATCCCTGGAAAGGATTTGGTAAATAATGACCATCCTTTAGTGGTTGAAATCTGGAATTTGGTTTTTATCCAATTTAACAGAAAAGCAGATGGTAGCTTGCATCCATTGCCGGCACAACATATCGATACAGGTATGGGTTTTGAGCGTATATGCATGGCAATCCAAAATAAAAAATCTAATTACGATACGGATGTTTTCACTCCTTTATTGGATGAAGTAGCCAAAATTTCTGGTAAAAAGTATGGAGAGCTAAGCAAAATAGACATTTCCTTCCGTGTAATTGTGGATCACATCCGAGCAATTTCGCTTTCTATTTCTGATGGACAATTGCCCTCCAATAATAAAGCGGGTTATGTAATCAGAAGGATTTTAAGAAGAGCAGTTCGATATGGTTATACCTTCTTAGATTTGAAGGAGCCTTTCCTTTTCAAATTAGTCTCGATATTGGCTAAGCAGTTCGAGGAAGTATTTCCTGAACTGAAAGCTCAGCAAGAATTGGTAGAAAAAGTGATCAAAGAGGAAGAAACTGCTTTCTTGAGAACTTTAGAGAATGGATTGAAAAGACTGGACAGCATTAAAGCTGAATTATCTGAAAATCAAAATACTACCATTTCGGGTGCAGTAGCTTTTGAATTGTATGATACTTACGGCTTTCCATTAGATTTGACTGCATTGATTGCCAAGGAAAATGGATTGACTGTAGATGAAAAAGGTTTTGAGCAGGAAATGACCAAGCAAAAAGACCGCTCAAAATCAGCTGCCAAAATGGAAACAGGCGATTGGCAAATTGTGAGTGAAGGAAGTGATGTGGAATTTGTCGGTTATGATGAAGTAAAAGCGGAAGCGAAGATTTTACGTTATCGCTCAGTGAAAAATAAGAATAAAGAACAAATCCAATTGGTGTTGGACAAAACGCCATTTTATGCTGAAAGCGGTGGTCAAATTGGAGATACTGGTATTTTAAAAGTGGGTGATGAAACCATCAAGGTTTTGGATACCAAGAAGGAAAATGATCTGATAGTCCATTTTGTAGATAAAATTCCTGCAAAATTGGATGCTCCAGTTTATGCTGAAATTGATAATGACAGAAGAAGAAAGATAGTGTATAATCACTCGGCCACTCACCTTTTACATGCTGCCTTAAGAGAAGTATTAGGAGATCATGTACAACAAAAGGGTTCTTTGGTATCGGATAAATTATTGAGATTTGATTTTTCCCATTTCTCCAAAATGACAGATGAAGAAATCTTGAAAGTAGAGAGAAGGGTGAATGAGAAAATCAGGGAGAATATTCCGCAACAAGAAGAACGTAATATTCCAATTGAAAAAGCTAAATCAAAAGGTGCCATGGCGCTTTTTGGGGAGAAATATGACGATAATGTAAGAATGATTACATTCGATCCGAATTATTCTGTAGAGCTTTGTGGAGGAGTACACGTACCGGCTACCGGAAACATTGGTCAATTTAAAATCACAACTGAAACATCCGTTGCAGCAGGAATTCGAAGAATTGAGGCATTCACAGGAGAGAAAGCAGAAGAATATCATTTAAATCAAGAAGCAATTCTAAAGCAAGTAAATGCTTTATTGAAAAGTCCGAAAGATTTAGCTCAGGCGGTTGAGCAGTTGATGAAAGAGAAAAACGAGCTGCAAAAATCTTTAGAAAAGGAGCAATCAAAACAAGCAGGAGCTTTAAAGGATGAATTGATCAAAAATGCTGAAAAGCAAAATGATATTACAGTAATAATCAGCGAAATTACATTGCCAAATGCAGATGCTTTGAAGAAGTTATCATTTGAACTCAAAAATGAAGTGGATTCTTTATTTGCCGTTTTAGCTTGTAATGTGGATGGAAAACCGCAGATTTCGGTAGTAGTATCTGAAAATTTGGTCGAAAGCAAAGATTTGAATGCTGGGAAAGTTATTAGAGATTTAGCTAAAAATATCCAAGGCGGTGGTGGTGGACAAGCTTTCTTTGCCACTGCTGGAGGTAAAAAATTAGAAGGCTTGCCTGATGTAGTATCGCAAGCCAAAATTATGGCTCAGGAATTATAAAAATATGTCTTTAGACAAATCCATTAGAGATAAATATACGGTCGTAATCGGACTTGAAGTGCATGCGCAGTTGTTGACGGAAAGTAAATTATTCTGTTCTGACTCGACTGCATTTGGAGCAAGTGCTAATACGCATATTAGCCCGATTTCTTTGGGGCATCCGGGCACTTTGCCTATGCTCAATAAAAAAGCTGTGGATTATGCCATAAAAATGGGCTTAGCTTGCGAATGTAACATTACAGAAGAAAATATTTTTGCCAGAAAAAATTATTTTTATCCGGATTTGCCCAAAGGCTATCAGGTTACGCAAGATAAAGCACCGATTTGCGTAGGCGGCAAAGTGTGGATTAAAGCTAAAGGGGAGACAGAAGAAAAAGCGATTGCCTTAAATCGAATCCATATGGAGGAAGATGCAGGTAAATCTATTCATACTGAAGACGCTACTGATACTTTGGTGGATTATAATAGAGCTGGAGTTCCTTTAATTGAGATTGTGACAGAGCCGGATTTACGCAGTGCCGATGAAGCTTATGCTTTTTTAACGGAAGTTAGGAAGTTAGTGAGGTATCTGGAAATCTGTGACGGCAATATGGAAGAGGGGTCTCTAAGATGCGATGCCAATGTTTCTGTGATGCTTGCAGACGCTAAAAAGTACGGTAGCAAAGTGGAGGTTAAAAATATGAACTCCATCAGAAATGTTCATCGAGCTATTGAGCATGAGGCAGAGCGATTGATCCAATTGGTAGAAAATGGCGAGAAAATAATTTCTGAAACTCGCGATTTTGATGCAGCTACTGGGACTACTTCCAGTTTGAGGACAAAAGAAGAGTTAAATGATTATCGTTATTTCCCGGAACCGGATTTGTCGCCTTTGATTGTAGATGAAGCATGGATTGAAGAAGTGAAAGCACAATTACCTGCTTTACCAAGAGAATTAGCCCGAAAATTCACTCAAGAATATGGATTGCCTGAATATGATGCGCAGGTTTTAACTGACAATAGGGATATTGCCTTATATTTTGATTTTCTTTGCAAAGAAACGAAGAACTATAAATCAGCTTCTAATTGGATGATGGGAACGGTAAAGTCATATTTGAATGATAAAAATTTAGATATCACTAGATTTCCAATATCCCCTGAGAAACTAGCTGGATTGATTCAATTGGTGGATGATGGTAAGGTGAGCAATACCGTTGCCAATCAGCAAATATTTATTGAAATGCTGAAAAGTAAAGATTCTGATGCAGAAACTATTGCAATTGAAGCGAACCTATTACAAGAAAGTTCGTCAGACAGTATTCAGCCAATAATAGATGAGGTTTTAAGGGATATGGCTGAAAAAGTAAAAGAATATAAATCCGGAAGAAAAGGATTGATAGGATTATTCGTTGGGGAAGTGATGAAACGCAGCAAAGGAAAAGCTGATCCCAAAAAAACAAATGAATTATTACAACAAACTTTAAAATAGAATATGAAGAATATTTTGAGAAATAGCGCTTTAGCCATTTTAGCTACTTTATTTATGGTAGCATGTGGAAGTGATAAGGATGAAAAAGCCGGTACCATTATCAGTGGTACAGTTGAAAATCCACAAGATCAAGGTGTAATTACTTTGGCTAAAATTAGTGGAGGAAAGAGAGAAGTTGTGGATACACTTTATTTAGATTCTAAAAATACATTTGAATCTACAGTTGAAACTAAAGGGCCAGAGTTTTTTCAACTCAATTTTTTCAATAGTCAAGTAGCTACTTTAATTGTAGATGATGAAGATTTAGAAATTGTAGCAGATGGAGGAGATAGAAATGGGAAACTAGAAATTACTGGTTCCAAGGATATGGAATTTATGACGGAGCTGCAGGAAATCATGAAAACACAAAATGAAGAAGTGCAGGAGATCAATAAAGAATTCATGGCTGCCCGTAAAGCTCAGGATGAGGAGAAAATGAAAAATATTCAAGATGATTTTCTTTTGATGCAAGAGAAGAAAAAGGAGCAAATTAAAAAGCAGGTAGAAGAAATGATTCCTTCTTTGGCAGCGATTCAAGCAATGAATTTTTTCAATCCTAATGAGGATTTTCAATTTATGAAGTCTGTGGCTGATAGAGTTGCTGAAGCTCACCCTAATTCGGATATGGCTACTTTTTACAAAAAGCAAATGGATGATATGGCAAAGATTTCGGTTGGAGCACAAGCACCTGATTTCACTATGCCTACTCCTGATGGAGAAGAAGTAAGCCTTAAAGATTTTAGAGGAGATTATGTGTTGGTAGATTTTTGGGCAGCCTGGTGTAAGCCTTGTCGCCAAGAAAATCCTAATATTGTAGCTGCATACAATAAATATAAAGATGAAGGCTTTCAGATTTTAGGAGTTTCATTGGACAAGAAAAGAGAAGATTGGATTAAAGCAATTGAAGATGATAATCTAGAATGGACGCAAGTTTCTGAATTGAAATTTTGGCAAACTCCCATCGTTCAGGAATATAAAATCAATGGTATTCCATTTTCATTACTACTTGATCCGGAAGGAAAAATTGTGGCTAAAAACTTAAGAGGTGAAAGGCTTCATGAGAAATTAGCCGAGATTTACGGAGGTTAATTCAAAAAAAAAGTAAAATCTTAGAGAAGGCCCTGATTCAGCAATGAGTTAGGGCTTTTTTTGTAACTAATATAATCTTAATTCATTGTAAAAGAATTTAAGTTTCTAACTGTGTTCTGTGCGTCATCCCTGCGAAGGCAGGGATCTTGTCTTATTGAAACGAAGTTTCAATAAATTATCCTTTGCCAATTCATTAATCAGATATACATTCTGCACTTCAATAAGCAATCCAAATATTTTAACCAAAGGTTAAAATCAATAGATTCCTGCCTTCGCAGGAATGACGCTCGGATTAAATTTGGTAGTTATATTTTAGGTAGAAAAACGATAGGAAGATATCAAAAACCCCTCACCTCAATACCTTGTTAAAACTAATAGTAAATTTAGTCCCTTTATCCACTTCACTTTCAACTTTAATGTCTCCACCCAAACTGGTAACATGAGTGTGAACCAAATATAATCCAATCCCTTTGCTGTCTTCATTATGATGGAAAGTTTGATGTAAACCGAAAATCCTGTCTTTTACTTTTTCTATGTCAAATCCAATACCATTGTCTTCATAGGACAATACGATTTTAGATGTTAGATCTTGAGTTTTAATCTTTATTTCAGGAGTTTTTTCAGGTGCAGTATATTTGATGCTGTTAGTGATGAGATTTAGAAATATACTTTCTAAATAATCTCTGTTAAATTCAACTTCCGAGCAATCCTTAAAATCAATTATAAAATTAGCACCAGATTTACTCACTAAATTATTGATAGATTCTAATACGGAGTTGAGACTTTTTTGAAATGATATTTCCTCTACTTGAATCTCAAAACTGTTAGTTTCAATAAGTGAATTAATGTAAAATTTCATTTTGTCTTTCAACTGCTCCACTCCTTTTTTTATTAAGCTGATCAGTTTTTTGTTTTTTTCATCCGCAATTTTGTCCATATCAATCATCTCTATGATTGAATTCAGATTATTTACAGGAGCGCGTAAATCATGGGAAGTTTTATAATTAATTTGCTCAAAATTTTTATTGCTTTTGGAAAGTTCTGCCAACTGCATATTTCTTTCTGCTTCAAGTCTTTTCTTGTGTGAAATGTCTTTTGCAATGGCAAAAATCACTTTGTCTTCCTCAGAAGGGATCGATGTCCAGGCTAACCAGACAATTTTGCCTTTTTTGGTAATATATCGGTTTTCAAAATAATGGAGATCGTGGGCTTTGGTCAGGTTTCTCCTTGCTGAGGCAGTTGTATTTTGGTCATCAGGATGTACGAAATCGTTGATGGGTTTTGAATACAATTCTTCAAATGAATAACCTAGCGTCTTAGAAACGGCAGAATTTACTTTTTTGAAATAGCCATCGTAACTGGCAATGCAAACTAAATCAGTGGTGAGTTCAAAAAATCTTTCAAAATTAAAAGTAGTAGTACTCATTAAAAATATTCCATTGAAAATATGATTCTTTAAAGATACTGTTTTTTAAATTAGGGTAGAGAATTATTTTAACTGAATAGAAGAAATTGTGTAAATTGACCTTAAAAGCCGATTGTCGGGTTAAAGTCGGCTTTAATCCATTTTAATTCGTTTTATTTTAAGTTAATAAAAAGCTACTTGCCATGGTCAACAAAACAATGTATAACATGAAACAACCTGAATTAGGCCATAAAATCCAAAATTGGAGAAAGGCACAAGGACTTACGCAAGAAGAGCTTGTAGAAAAATGTAATTTAAATGTTCGTACCCTTCAAAGAATTGAAGCGGGCGAGGTACTTCCAAGAAGTTATACAGTAAAATCAATTTTGGAAGTGCTAAAGGTGGACTTTTCTGAACTGAATTTAAAAGAAGATCAGAAAAATCAATTGTCTGTTTTATTGGAAAATAGAAAATCATTTTTGAAATGGGGAGCAATTGTAGGAATAGTGTATCTATGCCTGTCTTTTGTCGAAGGCTTTATGGAGATTGGATTCTACGATGAAAATTTAAGTGGTATTTCTGGCTTAAATTATAGCCTTGTGAAAATTGGAGTGATGCTGACTTTTGTCGTATTTTACTATCCGATCTATTTAATGGGGAAGGCTTTAAGTGATGATTTTTTGAAAGTCAGTTCGCTATTTTTGATAACCCTTATTCTTATTAGTAATATTAATGATATAGCTGTTTTTTATACAAACTATCTATCTGTAGAAGTTTTATTGATTTTGAGAAGTGTGATGTTTGGGATAGGGTACATTTTGATCGGGACAGCTTTTGCTTTGAGGCAAAAATCCTTAGGAACACTTACACTAGTGACTGGGATTTTTGGAGTTGTTACTGGTTTAGGATTTGTAAGTATTCTATTGGCAGTCCCTGCATTGTTTACATTAACGGTATTTGAAATTCTTATGCTCGTGATGATTTTTAAGGTGATGAATGCTGATGGGCTTTCTGAAGGAAATAAGAAGAAGGATTTCTCTACTGCACTGTCGTAGTTTGCTTTCATTCAGGTAATTACTGAGAAAAATCAAGGGATTCCCGTTTAATAACAGAATCCCTTGCTACATTTATGCTCTTCTTTCCTTTATTGAAGGGGACACTTCTTCTAAATATTTTAGGATGAAACAATTATGTGCTGTTACGTTAATGCAGCTTTAATGCCCAGTATTTGAAATTCTTTGAACACACTTTTCTTAGCGTAACAAAGGGAGACCTTTTTTAAGTTAGGAAAGTGTTTTGCATCTTCGGCAGATTCAATATCAAACTCATCTCCTTCTCCATCATGGAAGCGCAACATGCTAAAATATATGTCATCTGACCCATCTTGACTAAGGTTGGTTACATACTTGGCCAGCGATTTGGGTATGGGCAATTCTTGGAAGTATCGGGTTACTTCTGGTATAAAGTCGTAGCCTTCTTTCTCTATATCTATTCTCCGCTCTTGATACCAATCGACAAATTCATACAGATCAAATTTGGGTTTTAATACTTCTTGAAAATACATGAGTTCTTGTATTACAGACAATTTGAAATTGAAATCCTTAAACTCAATGAGCTCTTCCTTGATTTCAGGTATTTGGTATTTGTCATTGGGTACAGTACACACTCTATCATCAACTGAATCCTGTGAAATATGATCTGATTCTGCTTTGGGCTTGCTTGTCATATTTGTGCCTACAGTCTCTGTACCAGTTTTCAACCACTTAACCAGTTTGGACTCGGTGCTTAGATGCTGTTCCATACTTTCGAATAGGCTAACATTGGCGTGTTTGATGAATTTGATACCTAAAGATTGTTCTATTTTCCGGATTAACTGCGGAAAATCTTCAGGGCTTTCTACTGGTGGCCACGGTATGAGTCGTCTATACTTTAGCTGTTGCGATTCTACCTGAAGATTGTTATTGGGTCTCCATTGTACACAGTATAAGCCATCGTGTCTGTCTAACTGCACCAACCAGCTATCATCAGCAGACACACGTAAAGTCAAACAGACATCCTCAGCTTTTAGCTTGTTTCTGCTATACAGCCAGTTATCTATTTCGCAGGTAGATACGGTAAATACGATTGATTGATAAGACGGTAATGTAATGTCTTTAGTAGCTAAAAAGTTGTTCATAGTAAGAGATTTATTTGGCTTTAAAAATAGAGTTTGGAACTGTTTCGGAGTTAGAACTTCTTAGAAAAGCTTTGGTGGGTGACCCTACCTTTTAAAAAAGTCCCCATATAAAAGTTATCATTTTGATTCAATTTCTCAGCAAATTCTTCGCTTGGGGTGACCTTAAGCCCTAATTGGAGAAATGAAGGAAGATGGCTCCAAGATTTTTTTCTAATCAGTCTTAAAGCTAGCTTATTTTCAGTTTTATTGTAGCCTAATATGGCATAGCTAAATAGCGTAAAGTGCGTGTATGGGGATGCTAATTGATCATTTAGCAAAGTCAGGACGTCTTCGAATGTTTTGGCTTGCTGCAATTGCAGGCTATCCACACCACTTGAGTTCGTCACATAAGAGTCATTTTTAATGGCGTTCAGTAGGGAGGCTTCCTCCGCTATATTGAGAATACTGTAAGGTTCTTGGGTGGCTACATTGATGACGTTAATGTCAATAGAAATCCCAGTGGTACCACCCCAATAATCATCTTGCATACGTTCGTAAGAAAGAATAGTACCTACCAACGATAAAGGGGCGTACATGATATTCACATAAGGACTTACCTTTACATCGAGCAGTTCTTGTACAGTATCTTCTTCTCTCTTTAAGATTTTCTGCTCTTCTTCATGTGCATTGTAGATAGAAGTGCCATTATAGGTAGCGGTCTTCAAAGTCAGTTGTAAACCATCGGATTGGTAGAGTAGGCTGTCGTAGTTCTGCTCCTGCCCATACGATAGCAGCGGGAATAGGTTGAGCATCATTATTAAGAGGATACAGTGTTTTAGGTTCATATCGTTAAACTATGTTTAGTAGATTACAAGTGATAATTTCCAATCATCCGCTGCTTTGTCATGGAGCTTTTGATACAGGGTGTTGACTTGTTTTGAATCGTAAACAAAACTGGCGAAAAGTTGGATAGAAGTTGAATGGCAACTGTCGTTCGTAGAGATAGTCAATTCTTTGTTGTCAATTGTAAAGTCTTTTAGGTTGCTCTCTTGTGCTGTTCTTTTTAGTGTCTTTATACAGTTTTCGAACAGATTGCCTGGACTAGCTCCTTTATCTAGACAGGAGTTGTAACTAATTGACAACATTGCAGAAGTACTGTTTTGCTCATACTTGAGGCTGTTTTGGTCTTGATTTACGGTCGTATTGCAACCAAGCAATACGACTAAGGTAGCTAGGGGAAGTATTGTTTTCATCATTCGTTATTTTCATCAAAGATATTGCGTTATGCACTTAATTTTTTCCCTGAATGCAGTGATTTTCATTCAACCTGTACAAGCAAAAGGTAGGAGCGGTCGTATTCCTGTAAATAGTAACTAGTGTTCAATATTTTTAGCGAGCTTTCAAGCTGTATCTCAGTTGGGGTTTTGGTTTTCCACTTGCCGGTGATGGGAATTGAATCTGTCGTCATAATCACATCGAAGTGCTCGCTAGTGAATGTGAGGGTGTAGAACTGATTAGTAGAAGGTTCGGGTTCATGGTAACTGCTTTTTGTAAATGGTATATATTCAAATCTTTCACAGGCTCTTGTTTTGCAGTATTTTGCAAAGTTTTCCCGTACCATAAATATAGAATCATTCGTGATGCTATTTCTTACTTTCCATGTTCCTTGCAGTAGTCGTTTTGTTTCTGACTGTAAAGGCTTTTCCTTCACTATATATATGGTATCCAATTCTCTTGAAGCACCTTTTTTAATACCACCACCGTATTGATGGAAATATGCGATAGTTTTTGCTTTATATCCCGTCTTAATAATGTCCTCGGTGTACATAACGGGTGGCGCCTCATGAATAAGGAATTCAGTTAGTAAGAATTGGTTGTACCGTAGCTCTGGAAGAAAGAAGTGCCCCGCACTATCTGTTTTGGTTTCTCCTACTGTGCAGTGAGCTATGGGTTTTTTGTTGATGTCAACAATGACCCCTGATAACGAATGCCTTTCCAACCTAGAGATGCAGCTGCTAAGACTCCATGATAATAGACTATAGAAAAGCAAGTGTTTGATTTTCATTCGTTTAAATCTTCAATAGCATTTTCAATTTCAGAATAGAAGAACTCAGCAAAGCTATTGGCGAGTACCTTCTTTTCGCCTGTGATTTTGTATCCAAGTGCTACCTCTACTATTTTTCCTTCCCCATATTGATCTGCTTCAGACATATCAATAGCGAATATGGGACCATAGCCAGATGATTTTATGGCAATCATACGTTCTGATAGTTGCCCCAGGGCTCTATTGTTTTTGGTCACAAACAAAACACTGGGAGCGCTAGTTGCCTGCATTCCTTTTTGGGTAGTACCGTAGAAGGTTTCTCCAAAAAAAGATAGATTCCCATACTTGATGAGAAAATGGATATAAGAGAGAGGGAATCGTGTGTCTAATTCCTTTTCAATTTCTGCAATCAGTGTGTGTTCTGCTGGGTTTCCTGTATGAATTTTCTCATCTGTCTGAAGTGCCATTCGATACGCTTTGTCAATGAGGTTTTCTTGCAATTTATTCATCAATAATTAAACTATTTTTGAAGTTGGTGAAGGAATTGGACAGAAAATACATATTCGGAGAAATTTCAGTTTCATCTTCTATATGTATTTCCTCTTCATGATCCCAAAAGTAGATATGCCCAATACTTGCGGTGTTCGACACATCAAGGCAATATTGATTGCCACCAGGGTCACCACCAATTGCAATGCATCGTTTAGGTATTCTTCCATCAAATATTCCTAAGTTATACGCTAGGTCATCTTGATCATCTATGGTGAGCAGTCCATAGAACTCATTAAGTATGAGATAGCCCAATTCTTTATTTTTAGTAAAAAGACAAGCTTCAGGGCTTCCTCCATTATGCGTTAGCAAATAGTCGATATAATCTTCTGGTAGTTGAAGGCCGTACTTTTTTTCAAAAGTTTTGATATCAGATGTGGTGGGTTTTTTGTCTGGTTGCATTTTTCATTTGTTTACATGTTTCAATAAATACATAAAGCTAGATTTCAGTCGTTTTCCCTCTTCATCCAAATAGTATTGGGCAAAGGGAGCACCACAGTCTAAGTCGCTTATTTGACGAATTAGTATGCCGTTTTCAAAAAAGCTGCGATCTTTTATCAGCTCGGAGTCTTTGCTCTCTGGCTTGCTACTATCATCCCCACCTATTGGTCGGTTGTATTCGTGTCGTTTTTCTAGTACAAATGAAATTTTTCCCTCTAGGGTATAAAATTCCTGAATGACTTTGCCCAGCTCACCGTAGTGCGTAGCGACTATTTTCAAAAGTTTTCCATTGAGGTAGTAGTAGGTGGCAGTTCCTCCTTCAGTTGATTGCTTGATTGCTTTTGTTACTGTAGCTGACCATGCTGTAATGGTATCGATTTGATTATAATTCTGACGGATGGGGGCTAACTTTGCTCCCAGATACTCATCGTAAACAGTGTCGCTTTCTTGCAGCAGATGGGTATCGATCTTGGGGGTAGATGCTGTCGGTTTTTTTTGAGCCGTGGCAACATTTTGGCTACCGACAAAAAGAAGTGGGATGGAAAGTATGAAGAGCTGTTTCATAGTGAATTAGGTAAAGGTTCTGTGTCTGGATGCTTAATTTCTTGCCAATGCTTGCCGTTGTATTTGAATATAGCACGATCACAAACCACCCAAATCGTTTTGTTGACTACTTCTACTTTCATAATAGGTAATGTACCTCCTCCTTTATCGAGCTTGGTGTGGGTAATGAGTCGTTTGATTATGCCATCCGTATAAATAAACAGCCCTTCCCAAGCGCCAAGAATTAGGTCGTCACCATATCGGCAGATTGGCCCAAAACATTGGTCATTATCATTGCCTGCCATGTCTCGAAATCCATTTTGTTTATTGCCATACAGCAGTACACCACCTGATCCTGTAATCCATACATTGCCATTATCTGCCTCCAAGATACCTAAGTAATCTTCTTGATAGGGCATTTCTATACGCTCCCATTGCAAATCTGAATCTGCTACGGCTACGAAGCCCTCATGACCCACCGCCCAGTACGAGCCGGTGACAGTCTTGGTAAGGTTACATATTTCGACCCTATTTATGAGGCTATCTGCCATTTCGTTAATGCTATCTATACGATTATCAGTATCATAATCAGGCATTTCGAATGGCTGGTATATATTTTCACTGATCAGTTTCCATTGATTACTCTTCTCTCTTCTGAAAATGGCTGCGTCTGAACCAACTGCATATAGATTGCCGTCAAGAAACTTTAGTGCATTGATGGTAATGTCTCTTAGGCTTTGAGGTTTATGAATAGTCTCAAAATAGTGTTCCGTACTATTGAAGAACTCCACCTCATTTGCATCAGCAACGAGGGCGCATCCCACCCTTGGTTTATTGTGCATAGGGGGCATAAAGCAAAGGTCAATGACCTGACCTTCTACATCATGATAAAACCATTCTCCTTCCATATCAGGATTATAGACATACACACGAGTGGCCTGTGTGATGGGGTCAATGGGGTCGTTATAGAAAGCTCCAGCTACGTAAAGCATGTCTTCCGAAATGGCTGTAGCGGAAACGAAACCTACATAGTATTGGTCTTCTGTCATTAGCTCTTGATTTTTACTCTTCTCGTTTGAATGACTCATACTAGTTTATTGTTTTTCGTAAAGAACAAATGAAAACTCCCAATCATCTGCTTTTTCATTATTGAGTTCTTGGTAAAGAATGTTGAATTTTTTCGAATTGTAAATAAAACTTACGGACAATTGAATAGAAGTCGAATAGCAGCTGTCTTGCTTGTAAATAGTCAGTGCTTTGTTTTCAACTTTAAAGTCTTTTAAATCAGTTTCTTGAGCGGTTCTTTTTAGTGAATTTATGTGGTTCTCAAACAGATCGCCTGGATTAGCATTTTTTTCTAAGCAGTAGTAGTAGTTGAGGGATAACATAGCAGAACTGACAGTGCCTTTAGATTGTTCACTACTTTGCGCCTGAATAGGAGCATGAAAGCAAACGATTAAAACGAATAATGGAAATATCATCTTCATAATTGCATTTGTTTTACATTGTCAGTTGAAACACAATGTCTAGATAGACTTGAGCATTTCCTTTCTTTAGATATTCAAGCTTCATTTCGCCACCTAATGTCAAAATAGGCGTGACAGTAAACACTTCGTTCTTGGCTAAATGACCATGTTGAGCAATTGCCTTGTTGAGCAAAGTTTCTCTTAACCATTCTTCTCGGTTCTCTTTATCGGTAAGAAAATCTTCGAAAAATGATTCCAGGCTCCACTCCACTACTTCTACTTGCCTATACTGAATATCTATCATACAGACATCTTCGTCTTCTTCTGTGAGCTTTCGATAGTAAAACAATTCGCCAAAGCTACTAATAGCAAAAGGGACATAGTTTTCTACTTCTCGCCCTAACCAAGTCCATAAAGTAGGCTCAAAATCTTTTGGATTTATTAATTCTATTAAGCCATTGCTGTATCTGCCTAAGCCCTTTGATTTCCATAGGTCAATCAAATATGGCGGGACTTTAGCCTCGTATGCTTTGATGATATCGTCTGAAATAGCTACGGTATTTTCTCTCATTTTAGACGCTTCACTTATTTTCTTCTTGGCACTAGCAGTCTGTGTCTCCGTGTTTTTTTTAAATATTTTATTAAACAGGTTCATTATGTGATTGAAGAGTAGATGAATATTTAGTGTGTTTTTTTGTATAGCTATGGACTGCTTTTGAAATCATCAATTGTTATCGTTTGCTTCTATTTGCTTGGTTATCCATTCGTTAAATGAACTGTCATCAACATCCATTATTTCATTTCCTTTGGCAGGTACACTGACCTTGAATTCAGTCTCCACCCATTCCATGAACTCAGGGTTAATTGATTCGCAGTCATCGTCATCATTCCATTCTTCAGCAGTCACACTCATATCTGCCGAGCCGATTTCTTCATACCCAATTGCCAACAGTCGCAAAAAGTCGATGAAATTATCTGCAAGTATGTATAGCTCTCCACCTTCTGAGCCGAGATGAACCACTTTTTGGTTTCCATCATCGTCAATCCAAAGTGCATAGAGTGACCCGTCAGGACCAGCACCAAAAACTCCAAACCTATTCGAAACCTTATCAGTGTCCATCCAGTATTTTATGGTTTCGCCATCGTCCTCTCTTAATTCAAAAAGACCGCTGATGGGGTAGTCGTTTTCATCTACCCAGTCGCATAATTTTTGCAACTCATTAGGGATAGTAATGGTGTTCGGGATTCCTTGTTTGATTTCTTGAAATATGCTCATATTCAGTTTGTTGTTGTTTTATTAAATTTATTTTGGAGAATAACGGAGAAGGAAACTCGTGTAATTTGTGTCTTCTTTTAAGAATGCTCGCCCTTCTGAAGCATCCCAGGCTATTTTAAAATAACTGTATGCTTCTGCTTGATTGTGTTCAGTATCAAGAAAGTATTTGCCTAGCAGGAAATTTATTCTGGAGTCGGTATCTCCGTGCAGGGCTGTTTTTGCTCGTTGAAGGCTGCGAATACCTTCTTCGATTTGCCCCAGTTTTTCATAGCTGGCATAAATCTGTATCAAAATAACTTTAGCTAATGGGTCTTTTAGCTTTTCGTCTGGGATTGAATTCCACGAGCTGATATAAGACTTTAAAGCTTCTTTATAGGTACCGTTGCTTGCGAAACGATCGCCTTCCTGACAAAGAGTGATGGTTTTACTCAGTTTTACAGCCATTTTTCTTGTTGAGACTTGATTCTGTGTAAAAGTAGTGACAGATGTTGAGCTGTCTTTCCCTGAAAACAGTGATTTTCACTCAATCTTGACAAGCAAGAGCTAGGAGTGAGCGTGTCTTGTAAAGAGTAGCTGCTCCTATTCTTTTTGATGGGCAGTAAAAATATTTATATAATGTTGCTGAATGTCTGATTTACGCTGTTTGTTAAAATTATAGCTTTTGTAAGCCAATGGCGCATGAATAATTAGTAAGATTAAGTTTAAGGCCATAAATATTGCGGGTGCATAGAGTTTCAATTGTCTAAAAATAGAATGCTCTGCATCATGTCTTATATCGTTAGTTAACTCTGGTGCCATAAATAAGCCTACAATAAGTGCTACGGAAGCAATTACCGTCATGATAACATGGCGATACCAAGGTTGAGAAGGAATCTTTTTTTCTTCTTCTTCTAATGATAAATAAGGACCAAAGCGCATTAACCAACCTTCGGTAGTAACATCAACTTCAACAGGCGTATCGTCTTTATCATCATTTCCCACCATGAAAGGGAGCCAATACCTCTTTTCAAAGTTTAGCTCTGTAGTACCCATAAAGGCTTTTACACTTTGTACATTTTCAGAGGCATCTAATACTGCTGAATATTCAGGTACACCTTTAAGGGTGCGCACATCCTGTGGTTTGGAGTATTTTGGTTTGCGCCAAAGAAAGTAAAGTGCTAGTAAAAATAGGATTCCACCAGGGATTGCTCCGTAGGGGCTATAAACGTCCCAAAGTGCTGTTAATGCCATAAGAAAAATCGCGGGAATCATTAGGAAAGCACCTATTGTACCTTTCCATTGTTTCTCAACCGATTGTACTTCCAGAGCGGTTTGTTTTCTACTGTTTATTAGTGTGACTTTACCATCTGCCATCGTGCCTACCTCTCCTTTTTCTAGTTGTTTTTCTGAGCCGATAGTATTTAATAAGGAAAACGAATTGTTTAGGGTTAGCACTACGGGTATTTTATCTGTTTTTATCACCTCTGCTACATTTTCGTGCTGAACGAAATCTAACCCTCGATCGTCTAAAACTACCTCAAGACCACCGATAAGGTTGTGCCACACCTCATTATGGCGAACCTCAATCCCATGGCGATTAAATGTTCCTTTTAACAGATATACCTTATTATCTATGCGTTTGTGCGTCTTTTTAAATCCTTTTTGTTCTTGTATTGCGTCAAGCAATTTGCATTCCTTGTCGGTAAGTTCTCTGTGGTAGGCTAAAGTGTTAATAGCTTGTTTTGCTACTTTTTTATCTTTATTTCTTCTCTTGGTATAGGTAATAGCGTTGTATAGAGAATAAAGTAACACAGCGAAAACCAGTATAATGTAAAGTGTATTCATTGGATTGTGGGCTTTAAAAAGTTTATAATTATTGTATTAACCTGAGTTCGACTCTTCTTAGGAAATTCAGATTTTCATATAATTCAATAGACAAGGCGTCTTTTTGAAGATATAGCGGGCTATATCGAGGGAAGACAACGCAGTATATTGGATTATATGGAAAAGTTTTTCCCCTTTACACCTCTAAACATCGATTTTCTTCCTAAAAATCCCTTGCAATAGCTCGCTATTGCTTCAGAATTTTTAGTTGAAACTCATTGTTTATAGGCGTTCTGAATCCTAAATAAGAATCGAACTCAGGTTATTAGCTATTGTCTGCTTCAAAACGTGTGATGACATTTTGGTGGTCTTTATTGGTGCCATGCGCCCAAAAACTGTTTTCATAATGATCAATTATATGATGGCTTTTGTAGCCTCTAGGCAACTCAATATCAATAAGTTTCTCAGTATCTAAATCAATTAATTTCTCTCTACTTTTCCAAGCATCAGAAGTTGTGAAAACAGGGGTGATGATACAGTATTTTGCGGAAGCGGTAAACCGTCCTTCCTTTCCGTTCTTACCACTGTCCAATTCATCTTCATCTTGAAAGAATAGCGTCTTTTTCACAGAATATCGCTTGTTGAAAAGGCTTTTTTCAAGTATGCTTAAACAGACATAATCCATACCGTATTTCATGTAATTTGTTCTTCTTCCTGTTGAAAAAATGTAGAGTTTGTTGTTTTTAAACAGTGCGCGGCTAAACAACATTTGCGCATGATGGTCATAGTAATTATCTAGTACACCATCGGTTCTTTTTTCTTCACTGAAAGCCCAGTTTTTATCTATGGAGCTCATATCATAACCTTGGTGTTTTAACAAATCATAATAGTTAAGTGTGATAAACTGATGGTATTTGTCAAATACAATAGAAGCCTCTTTTTTATCAAAATCTAGCTTTAAGAGAGATAATTGCCTGTTCAACCTGAAACTTTTGTACGATACATTTACAGGGATAATGTCGCAATCAGACAAGCCTAATGTGCCAATTCTAGGTGTTACACTTACGGTTTCTATATTCGTTATCCACTCACGATTTTGAAACGTAGCATCGAGTTTTATTTCAACCGCATGGTTAAGGTCGTTTTTGGGATGCCACCACAATTTTTGGTCTTTGTACACTAGCACCCCTTTGGGATGATTGATATACTGCTCGTATGCATTGATTGAAGAAGTACTGCTTTCCTTATTGTTTATGTGGAATCTAATTTTATAATCAGATTTCCAATCTTGATGCCCTTGAATAATGAATTCACTACTAGATAAAGGCAGAAAATACTTGCTGAATACATTTTCTTCAAATGTATAGGTCTCTTTCTTTATAAGTTTTAATGTACACATGGTATGGTGTTTTAAGCGGTGGTTTTTAGAGTTTCGTGTTTTTGTGATGGTCCTGAGTTTTTTCTTAATTGACGTTTCGTATTCTTTTAGCTTCTCTATTCTTGTTCTGTGTAGATGTTGTTAAAATACATTGGTTTCGTATGCTTTGAGAAATAGTTGGGAAGGGCGAACATATAAACTGTGCCCCAATTTTAACTTGACAATGCGCTCACTGTAGTTTTTGTATAAGCCGATGTTAACTGTGCCTTCAAAGCTCATTTCGTTTTCTTCATTGTATGTTTTTATGGTAATGGAATCTCCATCACGGTGGAGATGAGCGTAGGATTCAGCTTGAAAGCCATTATTATGAGTGACCCATACGCTGCCGTCTATTAAATATCCTTTTTCAAAAACTGCATTGTAGGCAATGTCATTGTTTTTATAATGGTATAGGGTGTCTTGCAATTGTCCGTTACGCTCTGTGTAGCTAAGTACTTTCTGATTGGATTTATCGTAAACAATAGTGCTTGTTTCATCTTCGGACGAGTAGCTGGTTTCAATGGTCAAGTCAGCATTTTTACTGAACTCCTTTATGATTTCCCCCTCTTTATAGACTTTACCTTTGCCATAGAAATCGATATGTGTTCCTTCGTAGGGTTCATTATTTTTATACAATAGTCTGGCAGTTTCATTTCCTTTTTTATCGTAGGAAATAACGTAGCCCTCTTTTTGACCATTTTTGTAGTTTACTGTTTTCTGTTTAATTCCGTAGGAAGAATAGGTGAAGGTGCCGTGCTTTTCACCATTTTTGTAGTTTCCCTCATTTTGGATTGTTTTTTCATCCTCTTCGTACGAAATGGATTTCCCGTGCTTCTTGCCTTTTTTATATTCAATGAATTCATGCCTACCCAATGAATAGAGAGTGCCAGTCGGTTCTCCATTTTTGTAAGTGGCTTCTGCAATCAATTCGCCCTCTCTTGAGTAAAACTTTGCTTCACCATTGTAGTCAATATCTTCTCTTAGTACGACTTTATTTTCTTTCAAATCAGTATCATAATACCTTTCATATCTTTTTTGTGTCAAGGTTTTATCATTTTCCTTTTCAATGATGGATTTTGGAAAATCGGATTGAGGGAAGTACTTATATATTGTTCCTGTATTCGTTTTGTAATCGTATTCAGATAGTTTTTTTCCTGATTTATCGAAAAATATGGCAGCAGTTTTTATACCAGTCGTACCTTCTAGATAATGAATAATACTCTTCACTTCTCCATTGCTAAAGTAGGAGATACTTTTATGGAATTCTTCATTTTCATTGTAGAAGAGAGTTTCTTTGTAGGTTTTGCCTTGATAAAATATATACCTGCTTTCACTTCTTTTTTTGCCCTCTTCAAATACCAGTTCATCCGTTATTTCATCGTTGTAATTTTTTTCAAAAAGGGTGCCTTCAATAGGTCTGGGTAGGTAGGCACTGTTTTCTAGTTGATGCAGTCGAAACTCACCTTCCTCTAATTCAACTGTTAATCTTCCTAGCACGTTTCCCGTGCTATCGTAAAATGTAATCTGAGAGTTTTCTAGAGAAGCAAAAACCTTCTTTGTCATGCGGTATGGGATTATTGCTTTTTGCACGAGGTTGTCTTCATATGTAATGATACGGTTGTCTTTTGTGCGTATGGTGCCATTTCGTTTTCCATTTTTCTCTTCATAGACACCTATTTTTTTGCCTTCATTCGTATAGCTGACAATCTTTATGGTCTCATTTTCTTCATAAAATTCTTCTCTAACTAACACGCCTGTGAGGCTAAACTCTTTATGACTAGTCTGATAACCATCAGCATAAGTTGTTTTGCTTTTGATGATGCCGTTGTAATAGAAATCAAAAGTTTCGCCCTCTTGGTAGTAGAGTAGTCCGTCTTCACGTGTGTATTGGATGACTCCTATCTGCTGTCCTTCTGGGTTATAAAAAATCTCTTGAAGTTTAGTGTCATTAAAGCTTACTTGTTTGTTTCCATTTTTATAAAATGCATCGAAGTAAAGCTGTCCTCCATTCTCAAATACTTCTATAATTTTGACACTCATTGGGTCGTTGTAATAGGTGACTCTTTTACCATTTCCATTCTGATACTCATCCTCGCTTTCATAGTAGGTGCCAATGAACTTTCCTTCGGATCCATAATAATCAGTCTTCACAATTCTGCCATCTTCGTAATAACGTTTGTATCGTATGCCATCACGATTTTTGTCAAAACGGACATCACTTATCGTTTTTCCCATATCGTAGGTGATTTCACGTGATAAATCTTTAGAATTTTCTCGATAATAGATGGCTACTCCATCCAAAGTGTTATTCTTGTAAGTTTCCTCTTGATTTACTTTTCCATTTTGAGAGTACCATACAGCCTTTCCTTCCAGATGAACTGAGTCTTTGAATCTGCTGGTTCCATTCATTTGTAAAGATCCATCTATGTAATAATCCTTCATTTTATACAAATCCCCTTCCTTTTCGAGAGGTGGTCTATAGAATGAAGCATTTTGCTTAGTAGATTGGTTCCAGTCTTTATCGAACCAAATCGTGTCGTTTTGTGCTTTTGATAGAATACTACAATTAACGATGAGGAATAGTGTAGTAAATAGAGTCTTCATTTTTATGGGTTTAGTATTGCGTGCTATGTTAAGTTTACAAATAACTCAATTTCTAGAGCGTTGACCATCCCTTTTTTCAGTGAAAATATATTTTTTAGTGCATGAGATACAAAGTTTAATCGTTAGAAAACTTGTACCTATTGAAAAACTGTAGTATCAAAAAAACGAACTAGAATTGACTGTAAACACATTTTTGCAATATTAACTGTTTTTAAGCGCACTCTAGAGTAGGGTTTGTGCCGTAGGCAAATACAGCCAGTGCAGCTCCACATAGAATATGTTGTGAGGCTATTCCTCCATGTTTTCTATAGCAGAAACTACTTCATTATAGAGAAATTCAGCAAAACTATTCGCAATTACTGTTTTTTCTTGGGTGCTTTTATAAGAAAGTGGTGTTTCCACTACCTTACCTTCTCCATTCTCGTCCACGTCTGACATATCAATTGAAAACATAGGGCCATAACCAGAAGATTTCACCTTAATCATAGTTTCAGATATGTCGCCACGTTTACGAGCATTTAATGTAGCAAATAGCGTACATGGCGCGCAATTAGCAGGTATCTCTCCAGATATGATTCCATAGAACTCCTCACTTTCAAAAGATAGTGCTCCAAACTCCCTTAAATACTGTTTAAAAGATGGAGGGAATTTTGTTTCCAATAAACGTTCACCTTCTGTAATTTCTTCATCTGTTACTGCTCCAGTGAAGTCAGCTTCTGAACTATACTTATCAATTAATTTCTTTGTGTCAATCAAGGTGTCATGTAGTTAGCATGTAAAATTATCCGTGCAAGGTACTTATTTTGCAACTTGTCATCTATCCCTATTTTCAGTTATTCTGAATCCAAAATTTGAATCGAACGCAGATTATCAAGTAACATTCCTTTTGAGAATTCTACCTTAGCCTTTTTTAAGCAGACCTACTCTATAGTGAGGCTTATGCTAGACTTCAGATAGTTGATGTATTTGACATCTTCATCCTCAAAGATATCTATTCCGTCAAGCATGTAGGCTCGGAGTAAATTATCAATTGCTTGTTGTTTATTTGCTAATTCATAAGCGCATTGCCCAATTCGTAGATAAATAAAAGGATTATCTAAAGCTTCAGCTCCTTTTTGTGCAGTTTTGAATCGTATAAGCGCACTTTCATAATCGTCAGTTTCAAAATACACGTCCCCAATGGCAACAGACAGCCAGGTAAATGCCTCCCATGAGGATTTCGGCTCCGGCAAAAGTTCTAATGCACGATGGTAAGAGTCGATAGCCTCTTCGTATTTTGAACTTTCCATCAACGCATCACCTTCAGTGCTAAACGCTACTACTTGGTCATACAAATTTTCTTCTAACTGCATTTAATTAATCCCTCAAGTTTTAGTGGTGTATATCTTTTGTTTTCCGTGTTATTGGATGGCTTCAAATGTCAAGAAAGGCAAACGACTCTCTATCCCCATTTTCAGGGAAAATACAGTTTTTTAAGAGTGAGATGATGATGTTTTCACGGAAAACAGGGATAGTCTATGTTTTTGTGACACCTACCTTTGTTGTTGTAACAAAAGAAAAATACAGTACTTATGAATAACACATTAAAAGTTGTCGTTTTTGTCTGCCTCGTAATGGTAAGCTGTGGGAGAAAGCCAGAATGGAATGAAGAAATAGCCAAGATGACGAACAAAGATATAAAATCATGGTTAAAAACAGCTCCTTTTGAAGGGCTTTGGGATCCTCACGGTAACGCCAGTAGTGACGAGATTGTATTCACAAATGTACAATCGGTATTTCCTTTTATGGGGAAATATAAAAATAGTGGAGATAGTCTTGACGACAAAGAGGATATCTATTCAAAAGATTTTTATGTGTTTAAAGATTCTACTTTTGGCGAGTCGTTCGTGCATGCCACCTTGCTGTACGAGGGGCAGCCTTTGTATCTTGAAAGCTCCTATAGGGAGAGTGCCAATATCATATTTTCGGGTGCCGCATCTGCGGGTCAATACACTAGTTCTAGCCTAGAAGAGACGAAGCTTATTGCTGAAAATAAGCAGTATCGAACAGGTGTTTATTGGGTGGAGCAAAATTATGACTACTTCTTGATGGGCTTTTACCAGAAAGACAACTTGGTATTTCAGGTGGCATTTCCGTGTCCCAAAAAAGAAGCTTCTAAGGGGCTAGATAAGCTGAAAGAGGTGTCAAGTGTGATGAACCTAAATATCAAAGAATGGGAAAATGCATCCGTTAAAGATTTAAGAAAATCCCACAAAACCTCAAGCTTCTGGAAGCGAAAGTAGTCAAGACTAACTATAAATGGCTATCAAATTTTGATACAGACATGAATAAAATACAAAGAGTGAATCTCATAGTGCTGCTACTTCTTGGTTTAATAGCTTGTACGGATAATCAAGCGGACAGAGAATCAATAGTTAGGGGCCAGAAAACAAAGTTCGTATTGACAGAGAAAGACGAAGATGGTAGGGTAATGAGCGAAGAATATATAATGCTAAACAAGGAAGAGGCGGATGAGTTTCAAAAGCAAATCCTTGAGGAGGAAGAATTGAGACGGAGAATTAAAGAACTAGAAAAAGGCTTAGCATACACGCAGTTTGATAATAATTCAGAACGAATGGTCATTTCTATCACATTAGAACATGACGGAACAGGCGACTTGTTTAGTGCCAGAGGGATTACTAATTTTGAATGGGAAGAGAAAGATAGTGTTATTTCTTTTTCCAACTTCGACCGTAGGTTTCGTTTTTCTGAATTTAGACGAATAGACAGTAAAACATTGTACACAGTAGATGAGGGTGATACGCTTATTTTTAATGGTGTCATTTCTACAAAGGATGAATTAAACATTCTTCGTATGCTAGAAAACGATAAAGATTCATTGTTGACACAGAAGTCTGAATAAGAGAGGAGATTAACCGTAGTATAGGATTCAAGAAGAAAACTGCTGTTTACTTGATAGCAGAGGCAATTAAATTTCTTAATTTTATGACTTCTTGATAATATGAAAATTGTTAGTATAATTATCTGCTTTTTATGGGTTGTGCCTAGTGTGGCTCAATTGCCTGATGCTGATGCAGCAGCTAGGGGAATGCTACATAAAGGTATTGCTCTGATTGATAGAGACCAAAATTACGAACAAGCAGAAGCAGTACTTGATTCGGCTTTAGCGTTGTCACCCACCAAAGAGACGACCATCCAAATACAGTTTGCGAAAGCGACAATGTACAGTTTTACAGGTGCTTACGATTTGGCTATCCAATACCTAGAGGACAATATTCCGCTTATTAACAACTCGGATAAGAAACAGAGGACAAGATTTCATACCAATAACTATAAGGCACTTGGCGATGCATACATGGCGAAAGGAGAGGGTACAAAGGCTATGGATAGCTACAAAATGGCTTTAAACTACGCGCAAAATCATACGAAGCAAAGCCAAGCTTTTATTTTGCATCAAATTGGGGTGCTACTTATGGGGCAGTCCTCCTATCAAGAGGCAGAAAAGTACTTGAATATGGCTACGGATGAGTATTTAAGTCCCGATTTACAAATTGGTAAGTATATCAATTTGGGTGAGATATACTTAGATAGTGATAGAGAAATAGAGCAAACAGCAGATTATTTTTTGAGAGCCAAGGAAGTTGCACTCAATCAAGATAATCTGAGAGCACTTTGTTATATTTATAATGGGCTAGGCGAAGTGAAGGTGAAAGAAGGGCGGAATCAAGAGGCGATTGTATTATTCGACAAATCGTATCAGTTAGCGGATTCTTTAGATTTAACCCCGAATACACTCACGCCATTGCTTAATATGGCAAAGTCTTATCTGAAAATAGGCGAGCTAGCAAAAGCATTCGAGCAGCTAGGCAAGGCCGAGAAAGTGGTGCTCATAGTTCCGTCCAAAACTAAACGGCTGGAGTTTTATGATACCTACGCTCAGGTACATGAAGAAACTGGGAATTATGAGCAAGCAATAGTCTTTATGCGAAAGGCGAATCAATTAAAGGACATCCTGTTTAATAAAGAGAAGGCCAAGCAGATAGAAGAACTGAAGATTGCTTACGAAACGGAGAAAAAGCAACAGCAAATTGCACTTTTGAATTTGCAGAAAAAAAAGAAAGAGCTAGAGTCTAGTCAGCAAAAAAAGGCGTTTGATAATTTGTTGCTCAAGAAAGAATTGGAGACTTCGAAACAAACCAATACCATTTTATCCTTAGAGAAAAAACGGCAAGAAAGTGAGAGTAAAATTCTGTTGCTAAAACGGGCGCAAGACTTGGCAGCCGCAAAGATTGAGCGCACTGAATTGCTAAAAAATGCGTATATTATTGGGTTTTTGGTGCTTTTAATACCTATTATCATCTTGCTGTACTTTTACTATCAAAAATTAAAAGCACAAAAGGCGCTGACACGACAGCAAGAACGAAATGCACAGCAGCAGCTCAATGAAGTGCTGAAAGAACAACAACTACAAGTGATTAGAGCATCGGTAGATGGGCAAAGTAAGGAGCGGAAAAGAATAGCATTGGAGTTGCATGATTTTGTGGGCGGAAACTTAGCAGGCATTAAACTACAAATGCAACAGTTAGAAATAGAGACAGCACTGACAAGTGAGATTATAGGGAATCTTGATATGACCTATAATCAGGTTCGAAATATTTCCCATGATTTACTTTCTGATAAGATTAGCAAGAGTACTTTTATTGAAGTGCTATCACAATATATTTCTGAATTTGAAAGTGCGACTACCTTGTCGATTTACTTTCGGTATTTCAATGAAGCACGACTGGAGGCAATGGATAGTGGAATACAAACGACTCTATTTAAAATTATACAGGAATTGCTGACCAATACGCAAAAACATGCCGATGCCAAGCGAGTGGATATTCAGCTTGCAGCTCATGAAGATAGTATTAACCTGCTATTCGAAGATGATGGAACGGGTTTTGATCAGCGCTCTAAAATGAATGGAATTGGGCTCAAAAGTATCAAGCATCGTTTATCACAATTGCAGGCAGACTTGAGAATTGAGTCGCTACCTGGACATGGCACAATCGTTAATATAGACATACCCTTAATATATAGCTAAAAGACACTATGAAGTACAATATAATCATTATTGATGACCATAAGATGTTTTTGGATGGTCTAGTGAGTATCTGTGCAGCCGAGCCACATCTGAATGTAGTATTGGCTACTTCTAGCCCAAAATCGGTCTTGCCTTTTATAGAGGATTCGACTGATGTTCATCTTGTGATATCTGATATTTCTATGCCAGAAATGGATGGCATAGAACTCAATAAAGCAATAAAAAAGAAGCATCCGCAGATTAAGACTCTGATTGTCAGTATGCATAACAACCCTAAGAAATTCGATGATTTGAGGAAGGGTGGAATAGATGGGTACTTACAAAAAAATGCACCTAAATCGGAACTGTTATCGACTATCAGCAAACTACTGCATGGTGAAACTTACTTTGCCGAGGAGGTGCTCAGCCATTATAAATCTAGTATGTTTACCACGCAAAAGGTAAAAGATGAACAGCTGAGTTTAAGAGAGGAGGAAGTGCTTACTCTTATTGCTAAAGAATATACCACACAAGAAATTGCTGATCAGCTTTATATAAGTAAACATACAGTAGAAACTTACAGAAAAAATTTAATGCTGAAACTTGGCGCAAAAAATCTTGCGGGTTTGACCAAGCATGCAGTTTACCTAGGGTTGGTTTAACGGGATGAGATACTCCTATTAACCAGTAGACATCTTCTTTATTAGGTTTTAAAATTGTTTTACCATCTAGAGTAACTCAAACTGCCAACAATCCTACATTAAGCTCTTTTGATTTGCAGTACCCGAGCTTACGGTAAAGTAAGTAATCATAATCCTGCTAGTGTGTCTTGGTTTAAAGATTTGCCAGTAAGCTGATCATGATTTGAGGATGTGATGAACCAGTTTCTATTTTCTAGACAAATTCAAAAAAGATCCATTTTCCAATACTCCTAATTAAAAAAATAGAATGACATTTAGTAGCATTTTGCAAGTGTATGCATAACGAAGAAAATAAAAGTATTTTATTTAGTACATAAAAGGGATTCTGACTTAAATCAGAATCCCTTTTTTCATTTTAAATAGGGTTAAAAATCAATCCTTTTGAACGCCTGGAACATTCTCAGGCTTTTTGGTTTGCCATTCGAAATCTTCTGCTTCTTTTTCAATAGGAGCTATTTCATTTAAATTATCAGCATTATACACCCTACCATTTTTTACTACATGAGTTAAGGTATTTGAGTTTCTGATTTCTTCCAGTGGATTTTTATCCATAATCAATAAATCAGCTAATTTACCTTCCTCTATGCTTCCTAAGTCACCTTCTAAGCCTAAAGCTTCTGCTCCTAAAATTGTGGCAGTTTTCAAGGCATCCATATTGCTCATGCCTCCACTTGCCATCGACCACAACTCCCAGTGATAGCCCAATCCTTGCAATTGACCATGGCTACCCACTCCGCCAATACCATCTGCTTCCACTAAATCTTTCATGAACTTGGCATGCTTAGGGAAAACATGCTCTTCTTCCATAAACCAAGCACCTCTTCTGCGAGATTTCTGTGCTAATTCCTCATAAGGAGTAAAATATTGAAGCTTTTTATCGTGATAGACATCTTCTGTAGCATAATAAAACTCTTCCGCCCATGGGCCACCGTAAGATACCAACAGGGTAGGAGTTACAGCCATTTTGGATTCTGCTATCGTCTGGACTGCATCTTTGTAAATTCCCACGATTGGCAAACTATGCTCATGACCTGGATAGCCATCCAATAATTGCGTCATATTCAGTTTGTAATCCAAACCGCCTTCAGTAGTTGGCATCAATTCTAGTTTCTTAGCGGCCATAATGATCCACTGTCTTTGCTGACGGTTACCAACTAAATACATTTTAATGCTCTTAGTGTCATAGTATTCACTGTATTGCTTTAAAACTTCTTTAGCATGCTCAAGCGACTTGATTTTGTACATCCAATAGCCAACGCCAGGGCCAGTACTGTACACTCTAGGGCCATGAATCATTCCGGCATCCACCATATCGGAATAAGTCAAAACATCGGTGGTTGCCGTTTGTGGGTCACGAGTAGTGGTTACACCATAAGCTAAATTGGCAGAATAAATCCAAACCTGATTTTTATGTAATCCCCAGTTTGGCCACATGTGCGCATGTGTATCTACAAATCCTGGTGTGATGGTTTTTCCGGATACATCAATGGTTTTTGCTCCATTTGGAATGTCTAAACTACCACTTTCTCCAACAGCCTTGATACGGTTGTTTTCAATTAAGATATCTCCATTTTCAATCACACCCTGATCAGTCATGGTGATGATTCTTGCACCTTTTAAAAGGATAGTGCCTTCTGGGATATCTTTTTCATAGGCTACTTTTATTTTAAGTTCTTTAGCAGTGAATCCTTCCTCTTTCCCTTCTTTGTCTTTTTTATCTTCGGATTCGTCATCACTGTCTTTTTCATCATCATCTTCTTCTTTATCCTCTTCTTTTTCTTCCTCTTTCTTTTTAGCAGCTTCTTTTTTAGCCGTAGCTACGCTATCCGCATAAGCTTTACCTTCTACTAAATCATAAATGAAATGACTGGCTCCCAATGACCAATGTACTTTTTTGCTGTCACCGCTCCAAGCAGGGAATTCACCGCCCATTACGGTTAATTTCATAGCAGGAAAAGCGGCATTATCTGCTTTCGCTAATGAGATTTTAGGAGTTTGACCATATTTAGGAATGGTCACCGAATATACATCATTATTGATTTTTGCTAAAGCCGTTTCTCCATCTGGTGAAATTCTAATTTCAGATGGTTTTGAGGCTTTATCTTTTGCTCTCCATGCTTTCTCATCACCAGGCAAAATGTTGTGAGAACCATCGTGCGCATGAATCATGTCAATAGATGAACCATAAGTGGTAATACCTGTCAATTGAAGATGCTCTTTTTCATCTGTCCCATCCCATCTGATTGAGATTAATCCTTTAGATCCATGATTTAAATAGATTCTGTCCGACACTTTTGAGAAATGAGGAGTGCTTCTTCCTTTTGCTTTGTCAATGAGATTTAGTTTTCCGCCATCTGCAGAAATCCAGGCTAAATCTTCCATCATTAATGAACCGAAGGGATCAACTGCATCTTTATAAACCTGATTGGCTCCTCTATTGAATACAATTCGGTTTTGAGTATAAGACCATTCGGGATCAAGGTATAGAGCAGGGTTTTGTGTCAGCTTTACTGGCTTTCCTCTGCCATTAGAATTAATTTTATATAAATGTCCGCCTTCTTTTTCTTCCCAGGTTGAAAATACAATTTGACTACCATCTGGTGACCATGCGGGCATTGCTTCAGTGAAATTTTGCTTGGTTAATCTTTTTGGTTCACCATCAGGCAAATCCATTACATACAATCTGTTTAAAGCAGTAAAGGCTAATTGGGTTCCATCAGGAGACGGCACACCATCTCTTATTTGCGTTACAAAAGCTTCTTTATTGTCTGAAATCGGATATTCGAATTTCAATCTTGGGCCTAATTCCAATTTCAAATCTACTTCGAATGGAATTTCAGAAGCCGTTTTTGCATTGATGTCGATTTTATGGATTTTTCCCCCATAAGTAGCGATTAGAAATTTGCTATCAGGTGTGAATGACATGGCAGGATAAACGCCTAGTGGTGCAATAGACTCTTGCTCATCTCTTTGTACCGGATACGCTAACCATTCTTCATCACCTGTTTTTAAATTTCTTCTTACTAAACCGGTTTCAGTTTCAAAGCGAGTTCCATACACTAACCATTTTCCATCAGGAGAAAGGGTAGGAGTAAAGGCTGATCCGTAGCGAGAAGTGATAGTAGCCATATCACCATCTTCCATATCGTAAGTGCCGATTTGATATTGCGGGAATTGCGCATTGTAGTTCCAAGCCGAATTTCTTTTGGAGAAGTAAACCAATTTCCCATCAGGGCTAACCGTAGGATCTGTGGTTTTTAGGTTATCGGGTTTATCGATTAATTGAGCACCAGAACCACCTTCTTTGTGGTAAATATGCAGTTTGATGTTTCTTCTGCCTTTAGCGCCTACTATATATTCTCCATCTGGGGTCCAGTCGGCTGAGAAATAGTTTTGGTTATCATCTTTGGTGATTTGTGTCATCTCTTCAGAATTCAAATCCATTGTCCAGATGTTGTCTGAACCGCTTTTATCAGAGATAAAAACAATCGATTTACCATCCGGGCTGTAACGAGGATGCACATCATAAGGCATTCCTTCTGTGATTTTAGTGGCTTTGCCACCCGTAAAAGGAATGGAATAGATATCCCCCATCATATCGAAAAGGATAGTTTTTCCATCTGGACTGACATCAACAGAAAGCCAGGTGCCTTCTTTTGTGTTAAACTCAATGGTTCTTTCCGGCTCAAGCGGAAGTTCTTTGGTTGCTTTTTTAGTGCTATCTGCCTTTTCGTCCTCTTGGGCAAAAGCACTAAAATTGATTGCGATTACCGCAATCAATAGGCTTAGTATGCTATATTTCTTCATAGATTAAATGGTTATTTATACTAGAAATGTAGTGAAATTTGTCCGTTATGCGCACAGTTATTTTAGGAATGGTTGATTTGTTAGGCCAAAGCAGCCCAAAACCCACATGCCATCAGCTATTCAGATTATACTAAAGTGGAGGGTATTCCCTTTGCGAAGCAATGGAAGTTCTGGAATTGGAGTGAAGAAGAGGGTTTACAAGATCAATTAGGAGAAGCCACTATTTCTAATATTCAGTTCTCAGATGATGCTTCGATTTTTGATAAGAAAGAGGGGGCGGTGAAGGTGGCTGAATAATTGGAGCTATAAATGATTGAACTGGCACAAACAATAGGTTTGTGCCAGTTATAAAGTGGTAAGCTTATTTTTCTCCCACTATTTTTTCATAGTCCACGCTGGCTTTTGCTCTGCCTTTTGGGTTTGGATCTAAGTAGAGTTCGTAGCCTTTTAAGAGTTTTACTTTTTTTACTTCATCTTTCAGGATTGGGATTTCTTCGATAACTTTTCCTTCCTGCTGGACTCTAATAGAGAATTCCCTTTTTCCAATGTTTTTGACAATGGCATAGCAATCTTGTCCGAAATAAGGGTTTATAGTGGCATCCTGACCAGTTCCTTTTCCTGTCATAATCATACTCTGAGAGGACTCCAGTACAAATTCGGTTTGAGCACTTCCTTCAAAATGCAGGAATAATAAGAGCGAAGTGGCAAGGATTATGATTCTCATGGGAGTAGGATTTAGGGTGAAAGATTTACTAAATATATCTTAATATTTGATATCTAAGTAGTTATAAAGCAATTTGTTAATTCATTTTCTGTATTCACTTGGGCTCCTTTCACTTTTATGTGTTGCTTGAAACCATAATAATTAAAATTATTATGCTAAATAAGGCAATTCCAACGAATGCGTTTAAAAAGACATTATCATTCCAATAGGCTTTAAGAGATCTCTTTCTCCCGCATAAAAGCCAACGGATAACTGCACCTGGGAAACTGAACAGGAAATTTATGATGCCTTCGATGAAAATGGTTGTGAGTAATTCTGCTGTTTTAATTTTTAGGGATGACCGTTTGTGTATGGCGCGTATCCCAAAGGGTATGCACCATACACATTGTGTGTGCCTAGCATGGCACGAGTTGAAAGATACTCAGATTATCTTGAGGGTGCAAGTCCCTTGTATGCGAGCAGCGAAGCATACTAGCAAGTGGCAAGGTCGGTTGAAGCGATTCATTGACTGAAGGAAGCCAAACGGCAAATCCCTGTTCTGACGAACAGAAACTACATACGGAGGCTCAACAACCGTGGTCGAGCAAGCACATCATTGCAAAGGCCGTGCTGTCAGTGGTATTGAGTAGATGTAGCAGAAATAGGGAGAAAGATAAGTGCCTTACCTAGGGAGGTCTCTAGATGTCTGGAACATCAAAGAGAAGTCAGCAGAGGTCATAGTAATTGACAGCAACGAGCCTTGCAAAGCAGGGAAGCCTCACAAGTCAATGAAGGACCGAACATTGAATGCTGTTTTAATTCGGATAGGAGTCCGCTAATTGTGGGTAGCCTATCCTTAAGCTAACAGCTTGTAACAGATTAACGCATATGATAGAACAAGTATTTAAGCGTAAGAATCTGCTCAAAGCGTACCGCCAAGTGGTGCGCAATAAAGGAGCATCAGGAGTAGATGGCATGCCAGTCCAGGAATTAACCTCACATATTGAGGCTAATCGGGACAGGATATTGACCGACATCCTGAACCATCGCTATGTACCGCAAGCTATCAGAGGTGTTGAGATTCCCAAAAGCAATGGTAAAGTAAGACTGTTGGGAGTTCCCACAGTAACAGACAGGTGGCTGCAACAATCCGTTAGCCAAGTGTTGATGAGCAAGTATGAACTTGACTTTGCAGACCACAGCTACGGCTTTAGACCAGAGAAGAATATCCATAAGGCAGTGACACAAGCCTTGAAGTACATCAATGATGGATATCAGGACATAGTGGACATAGACCTTAAGGGATTTTTCGATGAAGTAGACCATGCTGTCCTACTGGAACTCCTCTACCAAAAGGTCAAATGCCGTACTACCTTGAGGTTAATCCGCAAATGGCTTAGAGCCCCGATATTAATTAACGGGAAGCTAATGAAGCGTAGGAAAGGAATGCCGCAAGGTTCACCCCTTAGTCCATTACTATCCAATATTATGTTGGATGTGCTGGACAAGGAATTTGTAAGAAAAGGATACAGATACGTCCGCTATGCAGATGATTTCAGTATATACACGAAATCAAAAGCAGAAGCCAAGAGGATAGGGAATGAGGTTTATTTGTTTTTACAAAGTAAGCTAAAACTACCTATCAATAGGGAGAAAAGCGGAATCAGAAGACCGAGCAACTTTGAGTTGCTTGGTCACGGGTTTGTACCCACTTACAAGAAAGGTGAAAAGGGCAAATATCAATTGGTGGCAAAGAAAAGCAGTTGGGGTTCGCTCAAGCGTAAACTCAAAGGGATTACCAAGAAAACCAGACCCTACAAGTTTGAAGAACGGCTCAAGAAACTGGCAGAAATATGCAGGGGGTGGGTCAATAATTACCGACTCGCCAGCATACAAGCCAAGCTCAAAGCCCTCGATGAGTGGCTACGGAACCGACTTCGATACTGTATATGGCATGACTGGAAAAAACCAGAGAGGAAACGTAAAAACCTGATTCGACTAGGAGTAGATAAAGATCATGCTTATGCATGGAGCAGGACGAGAAAAGGAGGATGGGCAATAGCCCAAAGTCCAATCTTGATAACCACAATCACTTTGTCAAGACTTAGGAGAAAAGGGTATGAATCAATGCTTTCCTATTACTTAAGGACGCAAGTAGTCATTCAATGAACCGCTGTATACGAGACCCGTACGTACAGTGGTGTGAGAGGCGCACCGTGGGCTCATGGCTCACGGCCGTCTACTCGATTAGCCATTGTTATTTTCTATCCCCATTCTCCATCTTGAAAATCAAATCTCATTATCTCCGCTCCTGGTTCTATAGTTACAAGTGCGGTCGTATCAAGGATAGTCCACTTTTCAGAAAATCCTGCCGAAAAATCAAGGGTATTATTACTCAATGTTACTTGAACAGATTTAGCCGTTTTATGCTTAAATACAATTTCAGAACCTTGTTCAGATTCTATTTTATAAGGCTCTTCTGTTGTTAAATACTTAATGATTGCATCTCTTGATTCTTTTGTAAATTCTGGAACAAGCTCAGGTGATTCCTCTAAAATCTGCCCTAGGTCTTTGTGTTCAGACCTACATTTCATAGCAAAATTCCTTTCAACAGCAGTAATATCGTAACTCATAGTTAATTATATTTAAACACAAGCAGAACCTCATCAGCACCAGAATCTGCTTGTCCAATTTTCAAGTTTTCCAAAAGTATTTTTATATCGCAAATATTGTCATCAAGATATGATCCATTCCAGACTGTATGTAAACCATTTTGTTTTTCTAGTTCCATCATCTTTAATAGTTTTTCAACAGCAGTTTTAATATCTTCTATGCGACACCATGTTTCATGATCTTTGAAGTCTTCTTGATAAATAAATTTTTCGGATTCATAATCGTATTTCAAATAAGTCGCTTTATATTCTTTTGGTAGTTTTTCACCAACAGATTTTCTATACTCCAATTCTTCATTTGTAAACGCATAGTCATTATGAATAACTAAGGATTGGTGCTCAATTTGTGTCAAAGTTTCAATGGAAGCTTTATCAATTTGTTCCAAAATCTTTTCCTCATACTTCTCAGAATTCTGAAGTAAGTTTGAAAGACAAAAATCATCATATAAATTCAAAGGAAGGGGTTCCTTTATTTGACCTTCTTTTTTTAATATTGCTGCTATAGTACTCATACTGCTTTTTTAATAATGGCTAACGATTAGGCTAAGAAACGTGGGGCTTTTCGAAGCAATTCTCTGTCTAGCTTAACCAACAGTTCCTGTGGAAAACTAATCTTGCTAAAACTACTAATTGCCCATGTTTTCTTAGGTATTGTGTGTGCCTAGCATGGCACGAGTTGAAAGATACTCAGATTATCTTGAGGGTGCAAGTCCCTTGTATGCGAGCAGCGAAGCATACTAGCAAGTGGCAAGGTCGGTTGAAGCGATTCATTGACTGAAGGAAGCCAAACGGCAAATCCCTGTTCTGACGAACAGAAACTACATACGGAGGCTCAACAACCGTGGTCGAGCAAGCACATCATTGCAAAGGCCGTGCTGTCAGTGGTATTGAGTAGATGTAGCAGAAATAGGGAGAAAGATAAGTGCCTTACCTAGGGAGGTCTCTAGATGTCTGGAACATCAAAGAGAAGTCAGCAGAGGTCATAGTAATTGACAGCAACGAGCCTTGCAAAGCAGGGAAGCCTCACAAGTCAATGAAGGACTGAACATTGAATGCTGTTTTAACCGTCTGCGCAGGCAGGTTCGAATAGGAGTCCGCTAATTGTGGGCAGCCTGTCCTTAAGCAAACAGCTTGTAACAGATTAACGCATATGATAGAACAAGTACTTAAGCGAAAGAACCTGCTCAAAGCGCACCGCCAAGTGGTTCGCAATAAAGGGACATCAGGAGTAGACGGCATGTCAGTCCAGGAATTAACCTCACATATTGAGGCTAATCGGGACAGGATATTGACCGACATCCTGAACCACCGCTATGTACCCCAAGCTATCAGGGGCGTTGAGATTCCCAAAAGCAATGGGAAAGTAAGACTGTTGGGAGTTCCCACGGTAACAGACAGGTGGTTGCAACAATCCGTTAGCCAAGTGTTGATGAGCAAGTATGAACTTGATTTCGAAGACCACAGCTATGGGTTTAGACCGGAGAAGAATATCCATAAGGCAGTGACACAAGCCTTGAAGTACATCAATGATGGCTATCAGGACATAGTAGACATAGACCTAAAGGGATTTTTCGATGAAGTAGACCATGCAGTATTACTGGAACTCCTCTACCAAAAGGTCAAATGCCGTACTACCTTGAGGCTAATCCGCAAATGGCTTAGAGCCCCGATATTAATTAAAGGGAAGCTAATTAGGCGCAGGAAAGGAATGCCGCAAGGTTCGCCCCTTAGCCCATTACTGTCCAATATTATGTTGGATGTGCTGGACAAGGAATTTGTAAGAAAAGGATACAGATACGTCCGCTATGCAGATGATTTCAGTGTATACACGAAATCAAAGGCAGAAGCCAAGAGGATAGGGGATGAGGTTTATTTGTTTTTACAAAGCAAGCTGAAACTGCCTATCAACAAGGAGAAAAGCGGGATCAGAAGACCGAGCAACTTTGAGTTGCTGGGTCACGGATTTGTACCCACTTACAAGAAAGGTGAAAAGGGCAAATACCAGTTGGTGGCAAAGAAAAGCAGTTGGGGTTCGCTCAAGCGTAAACTCAAAGGGATTACCAAGAAAACCAGACCGTACAAATTTGAAGAACGGCTCAAGAAACTGGCAGAAATATGCAGGGGGTGGGTCAATAATTACCGACTCGCCAGCATACAAGCCAAGCTCAAAGCCCTCGATGAGTGGCTACGGAACCGACTTCGATACTGTATATGGCATGACTGGAAAAAACCAGAGAGGAAACGTAAAAACCTGATTCGACTAGGAGTAGATAAAGATCATGCTTATGCATGGAGCAGGACGAGAAAAGGAGGATGGGCAATAGCCCAAAGTCCAATCTTGATAACCACAATCACTTTGTCAAGACTTAGGAGAAAAGGGTATGAATCAATGCTTTCCTATTACTTAAGGACGCAAGTAGTCATTCAATGAACCGCTGTATACGAGACCCGTACGTACAGTGGTGTGAGAGGCGCACCGTGGGCTCATGGCTCACGGCCGTCTACTCGATTGGGGGCAGTTTCTATTCTCTTTTCTCTACAGTTACCCATGATTTATCAAAACCGATTGCATTTAAAATTTTTGTTTTATCAAGAGCTTCTGGTTGTTTCAATTTTAAAATTAAACTACTTTTAGGAACCTCTTCGATAATTGTGAATTGAGAGCCATGCGGTTGCCAAACAAATTGTTTATCGGAAGTTCCTTTAACATACCCTTCCAAGTTTCCATTTTTATTCCAAAAAAAATCGAAGAGTTCAGGGTCATAGCGAATGGTGTCAAATTCGAAAACTGCAACTTGCGAGAGGTCATCTGACTTGACAAGAACAACCGTTCTTAGATGCTTAAATTTTTCTCGAATGGAGGAAACTCTTTCATTCCAAATTTCAAGAACTTGTTCACCTACTTCATTAGGGTCGGCAGAAATGTCAATGGTGCCACCGTATGAGTATACTATTGAGTTTCTACCAGAAATTAGACGAACCTTTTTTAAAGTTCTAAAATCCTTAACTCCTGACTTTACTGTTTTTGCACCCCAAGCAGTATTACCAAATACGACATCATCAAGCCCTACATTAGAAGGCTTCCAATCTGCTCCAATACAGTGAGCAAAAATCTCTTCCCATTCTGAGCCTTCAAGAACTCCTTTACCTTTTGAAGCTAATAGATAGACAATTTCTCTGCCAAGTATGTACGGAAAATCAGAGCCAAACTCATTGAGTGGATATGGTGGCAGAGTTTTGTTTACTGTTCTGAGTTTTGGGGATTGCTTTGCCATTAACTCGGATTATATTTTAAATCGTATTCTCTTAAAACGGTTGCTTGGTCAAGAGAATTTGCAACATAAGGAAGAAGTTTCTGCACAACTGCTTTTATCATATTAACTGGAACGGCATTACCTGCTTGTTTTTTAGCTTGACCGTCACTTACGACAATTTTATATGAATCTGGAAATCCTTGTAATCTAAACATTTCTCTAGGAGTCAGTCTTCTTTCTCCATTTACAAGCAAGTAATTATAGGAGGCTCCTGCTCTCAATGCGCAAGAAAACGGATATGAGCAGATATTTCCTGATTTATTTTCATGCCAAATTGAAGGATAGAAAGAAGATTTATGACTTCCTTCTCTTTTTGAACGTATGTATTCAGAAGCATAATGTTTTTCATCAACTGACTGTTCTAAAATTTCCGTGAGTGGCTTGTAAGGTCGTATAGGTTCGGGAAAAGTGAACATTATTGGTTCTTTATGACCAACAATAACTATCCTTTCTCTTTTCTGTGGCAAGCCGTAATCAAGAGCATTTAAAACACTATATTGTACGTGATACCCAAGTTCTTTTAAAGACTTCATAATAACTTTGAGAGTGTTTCCTTGGTCGTGTCCAACAAGTTGTTTCACATTTTCAAGAACAAAAGCTTTTGGTTTTTTCTCTTTTATTATTCTAGCAATATCAAAAAATAAAGTCCCGCGGGTGTCATTTAGACCTTTCATTTGACCAATTATACTAAAAGGTTGGCAAGGAAAGCCCGCAAAAAGAATGTCATGGTCTGGTATATCCTTTTCGTCAATTTGAGTTATATCTCCATAAGGTCGTTCGCCAAAATTTGCCTCGTAACTATCTTGAGCAAACTTATCGATGTCAGAGGAAAAAACACATTCCGCTTTTATATTAACTTCTTGGCAAGATTCTTCAAATGCAATTCTGAAACCACCAATCCCGCAGAAAAGGTCAATAAATCGGATTTGTTCTCTATTATCGTACATGTGCCAAATTTACTTTTTTATTTTCTTTTTTAAAAGTGCTTTCTCGTTCTTACCAACAGAGTATCGTTGGCTTTTGTTAATTTATGCTTTACCAAACTTTTGGCAAATTACCTTTTGTATTTTCAGGTTTTCATTTATTATAACTGCTCTTCTGCTTGCTATCGAAGTCAATGGTTTAGCTATAATCAACATTGCCCCCAACGGTTAGTATATGAAAAGTAGGCGATTTCGATGCACTTCACTTTCGGTTAAGCATAAACTTTGATTCGAGCCAAAAGCCTTTAATTTATTACTGTTTCGCCTATTTTTTATATACATTGTGTGTGCCTAGCATGGCACGAGTTGAAAGATACTCAGATTATCTTGAGGGTGCAAGTCCCTTGTATGCGAGCAGCGAAGCATACTAGCAAGTGGCAAGGTCGGTTGAAGCGATTCATTGACTGAAGGAAGCCAAACGGCAAATCCCTGTTCTGACGAACAGAAACTACATACGGAGGCTCAACAACCGTGGTCGAGCAAGCACATCATTGCAAAGGCCGTGCTGTCAGTGGTATTGAGTAGATGTAGCAGAAATAGGGAGAAAGATAAGTGCCTTACCTAGGGAGGTCTCTAGATGTCTGGAACATCAAAGAGAAGTCAGCAGAGGTCATAGTAATTGACAGCAACGAGCCTTGCAAAGCAGGGAAGCCTCACAAGTCAATGAAGGACCGAACATTGAATGCTGTTTTAATTCGGATAGGAGTCCGCTAATTGTGGGTAGCCTATCCTTAAGCTAACAGCTTGTAACAGATTAACGCATATGATAGAACAAGTACTTAAGCGTAAGAATCTGCTCAAAGCGTACCGCCAAGTGGTGCGCAATAAAGGAGCATCAGGAGTAGATGGCATGCCAGTCCAGGAATTAACCTCACATATTGAGGCTAATCGGGACAGGATATTGACCGACATCCTGAACCATCGCTATGTACCGCAAGCTATCAGAGGTGTTGAGATTCCCAAAAGCAATGGTAAAGTAAGACTGTTGGGAGTTCCCACAGTAACAGACAGGTGGCTGCAACAATCCGTTAGCCAAGTGTTGATGAGCAAGTATGAACTTGACTTTGCAGACCACAGCTACGGGTTTAGACCAGAGAAGAATATCCATAAGGCAGTGACACAAGCCTTGAAGTACATCAATGATGGATATCAGGACATAGTGGACATAGACCTTAAGGGATTTTTCGATGAAGTAGACCATGCTGTCCTACTGGAACTCCTCTACCAAAAGGTCAAATGCCGTACTACCTTGAGGTTAATCCGCAAATGGCTTAGAGCCCCGATATTAATTAACGGGAAGCTAATGAAGCGTAGGAAAGGAATGCCGCAAGGTTCACCCCTTAGTCCATTACTATCCAATATTATGTTGGATGTGCTGGACAAGGAATTTGTAAGAAAAGGATACAGATACGTCCGCTATGCAGATGATTTCAGTATATACACGAAATCAAAAGCAGAAGCCAAGAGGATAGGGAATGAGGTTTATTTGTTTTTACAAAGTAAGCTAAAACTACCTATCAATAGGGAGAAAAGCGGAATCAGAAGACCGAGCAACTTTGAGTTGCTTGGTCACGGGTTTGTACCTACTTACAAGAAAGGTGATAAAGGCAAGTACCAATTGGTAGCAAAGAAAAGCAGTTGGGGTTCGCTCAAGCGTAAACTCAAAGGGATTACCAAGAAAACCAGACCCTACAAATTTGAAGAACGTCTCAAGAAATTGGCAGAAATATGCAGGGGGTGGGTAAACAATTACCGCCTAGCGAGCATACAAGTCAAGCTCAAAGCCCTCGATGAGTGGCTAAGGAACCGACTTCGATATTGTATTTGGCACGACTGGAAAAAGCCAGAGAGAAAACGTAAAAATTTAATTCGCTTAGGGATTGATAAAGGCCAGGCATACGCATGGAGCAGGACGAGAAAAGGAGGCTGGGCAGTAGCCCAAAGTCCAATCTTGATCACCACTATCACTTTGTCAAGACTTAGGAGAAAAGGGTATGAATCAATGCTTTCCTATTACTTAAGGACGCAAGTAGTCATTCAATGAACCGCTGTATACGAGACCCGTACGTACAGTGGTGTGAGAGGCGCACCGTGGGCTTATGGCTCACGGCCGTCTACTCGATTAGGTGCTGGTGTTCTTTCATTCCGTATGTTTCTATTTGAAAATTAACCGAATAAATCTGTCTGAAAGTTATTTTGCTTAATCGCCTTTTCTTTATCTATTTCAATATTGTTTATGAGTTCTTCCAAACTTTTTTGAGTCAAAACTGTAACAGATTTTCCGTCATTGATTAACTCCCGATTTAAATCAAACATTGGATTATTTGAGTCAAGATTTTGGTCATACATAACGGCTCTTGGAATATTATAGTCTTTTGCAAATCCCATTGCCAATCTTGCTCCACTATCCAATTTTTGACCAAATAATTTCCATCTTTCAGCGGTGTCTTGAGCATAACTTGCGGCCAAAATTATAGTATCACAATATAATGCTTGTAATCTGTCACGGTCTTTATATCGACTACTTAAATCCATTGCTGATTTATGCTCGTCAAAATATTCAGATACCAAAAGTCCACCTTGTTCGACTATTTCAAATGCTAAACTCTTATTCTTTGCTGGCATTATTTTATAAAGAGGACTTGGTAAAATAGCAACAGTTTTTCCGCCAATAAGTGCTTGTTTATGAGCAATACTATCACATCCAAAGGCTAAACCACTAACGATTGTTATCCCTTTTTTGACAATTTCTGAAACTATTTTTTGTTCTCGACTTTCAATTGTTTCGTCTGGATTGAGAAGTCCAATTACAGTAACGTTATTATTTTCAAAGTCAATCAGACTTAAATCTCCTTTGTAAAAAAGAAATATTGGTCTTTCACTTTCCTTTACATTTCCTCTATATTTTGGAAAGTTTGTATCGCCAATTGCAACAAGACCATCACAACTTTCTTCAAATGTTTCGATTTGATTTATTATTTGATTTCTATTGAATTCAAAATCATCAAAAGTTATTAATTCGTCTTGTTTTGTATTGCTATTTATTAATGAAACAATTTTATCGACACTTTCATTTCCTTTCAAATATTTAACAATCCAAGCCCTACCAATTCCTTTATAGGTTTTTGCAGTTAAGATATTGATTGCGTTGTCTGTGTACTTCATTTGAATTATATTTTAGTGATTAAAAACAGTTTTTCCTATTGCATAGAATGAAACCGATTTTGCACCTTTGCTTATCAATGCTTGAATTGCATCTTCGTCAATATTTACTGTTCTTGTATAAATATCGTCAATTAGCAAAACATCCTTACCAACAACATTATTTGAAATATTACAAGTAGCATTTGTTATTCCAACATAAGGATTTGAACCATCATTATTATATCCGTCAATTGGTTGGCGAAGGTGTGTTGTTTTTGTATTTGTATGTCGTTGGATATAATTAGTTCCATCAATAAAACTATTGCCTAACGTAATTATTGCATTTCTAACACCTGCTTTGAACAGTAACTGATTTGGGTTGTATGTATTGTCAGCCTTTGCTCTCGGAACAACACATATTGTTAATGGATTTTTACCAATATGATTTTGTACTTCTGGAAGGTCAATTAGCAATACTCTATATAACTGCTCTTGTGATTGTCGTATCCAATCATCTGACCAATTGTGGTGTGGGTCGTTTTTTAACTTATACAAATAATTTGGATTATTTGGCAAGTTCACTCCACCAAAATCTGTATGATAAAAACCTTGTGTTTCTTGTGTTAAATATTGATTTGTCTCAATTGTAAATGGCGTCATAATTTAAAAACTTATAATATTTTCAATCGAAATTCCTGCTTGAATAGCATCTTCAATTTCAGGTCTTTCATTTTCAAAAACAATAACAGTTTGAGCCGATAGGCTCAAACTTGATATTGCATTTTTGTATTTATTTATTCGTTGTCCATTTGTCGAAATGTTTCTAAAAAATATGCTGCTAAATTTGTCAGTTAGGTTATGAAAGTTTAATGTCATCAATGCTCTGTCTTCACGACAATTAGTTACCAATACTGTTTTATTTGTTTTGGAATATTTTAGTAGAATGTCCGCAACTGATTTATTCATTTTTGTTTCCGATAAATGTTCTTTATAATTTTCCTCTTTCTTTTGAATTATTTTTTCATAATCCGTCTCTTTCAGATTTGGAACTGCAATTTTTAGTGAAGCACGATTAAATCTTTCATTTGGGTTGAATTCAATTTCATTTTCGGATTGAATGAACGATTGTATAGCTTTTTTATAAGATAAGAAGTTTGCAAAATCTGTGTCCACCAATGTTCCGTCCATATCAAAGAATAGAATGTCATTTTCTGTTATGTTCAGTTTTGGTTTGTTCATCTGCGGTTTTTTTTCACTTGCACCTAACATTATAGCGTTTTATTCATCGTTCTCTAAAAGTAAATAAAAAAAGATAAAATCCCCATTTCTGTTAATGTGATTTAAGAGCATTAAGAATGATGAATAAAACGTTGTTGGACTGAGCCGATGGGACTATGGGCATTGTATGTGTGTACTAGCTGCCGAAGCCTCACCCTGCCAATAGATAGCAGGGTTTTTGCCAGTTGGATGCTGATTTTGAGGGCTCGGTTTCATGCTAAGCTTTATTTATTAGACGTAGTTTTCCTGTTGAAGCTTTTCTCGCTTCTTGTAAAAGCTACAATCTTTCAAAGAACTGTCGGTTAGTTTAATACTAGCCAGGTGTTTTCTGTTTTGGCAACGGTACTGCCTTCATACTTTTTGTCTTGCATTTAGGACATTCAGCAGGGTCGTTCCCTGTTATTTGCCTGTACACTTCCAGGCCGTTGAGCCCTTCCAGCACAGGAAAGTAGGTGACCTTATTAATGATAAGGTTACAGTCTTCCCTGGCCTGTTTAAGGTTGGACAAGGACATAAAACCAAAATACCTGATTTTGCAAAACCCGTCAGGCAGGACATGCTGCATGAACCTTCTTATAAATTCTTTCGCCTCTAGGCTCATCACTTTTTTCAAGCCACCACAACGGTAGTCTTTATACCAAAAGCTCACCTTTCCATTTTGATGGCTTTTGATCCTTTGGTTACTTATGGCGACCCTATGGGTGTAATTACCTAAGTAATTAATGAGATTTTCCGAGCATTTAAAAGGCTTTTCGCTGTAAACCACCCATTTGGTCTTATAACACTGCTGTTTTAATTGTTCAAAGTGGGTGCCTTTAGGTATTTTGAGCCGGTCATTCTTGAAGGATGCTTCTAACAGCTTGAGTAAAAGACCCCTAAACACAGCACTTAGCACCTTCACGGGCAAGAAATAGTTGGGGTTGGAAGGAATCCATTCCCTTCCATCTTCGGTCAATCCTCCCGCAGGCACTATCATATGGATATGCGGGTGATAATCCAGGTTTTGTCCCCAGGTATGTAATATTGATACCGCACCTGCCTTTGCCCCCAGATACTTGGGGGTTTTGGCGCACTGCATCAAGGATTGGCCAGCTGCTTTAAAAAGTGCGCCATAAGTCAATTTTTGATTAATATAAAACAGCTTGTTCAAGCAGTGAGGCACGGTAAAGACCAAATGAAAATACTTGGTGGCAGGCAGGTTTGAAGCCAGTTTGTCGACCCATTTGGCCTTTCTTATAAATTGGCATTTTGGACAATGTCGGTTTCTGCACGAGTTGTAGGCCTGCTGATTGTACCCACAATTATCACAGCTGTTAATATGCCCTCCCATAGAGGCACTCCTGCATTGGGTGATGGCCTGATAGGCTTTCTTTTGTACGGGGCAGAGTTTTGCGGTATTCAAATAATCCGCTGCGTGTTCAATGAAGATATCAGCCAGTTCTGTTTTCTGTCTTTTGTTTTCCATCGCACCATTTTTAAACTTTCATATTGTCTAGAGGGGAGCAAACACTAGCTGGGTCTAGCTTAGTAAGATGCAGGTAGGCCGTAGTGGTCTTTAGCGAGGTATGCCCCATAAATTGCTGTATCAGCCGTAAGTTCACGCCTTGCTCCAACAGGTGTGTGGCAAAAGTGTGGCGCAGGGTATGGAAGGACACCGCTTTTTTAATACCGGCAAGTTCGAGCTTGTTCTTTACGATTTTAGCCAGAGTGGTTTCTGACAGAGGCTTCCCTTTGCTGTTTTGAGGTTCAAACAGGTACTTCTCGGGACGTGCAAATTTATAATAAATACGCAGTACCTCAAGTGTCTTGCGTGAGAGTAATGTGTAACGGTCTTTCTTGCCTTTACCCTGCATGACCCGAACCTGCATTCTTTGAGAGTCGATATGATTAGGCAGCAGGTTCAAAAGCTCATTTCTCCGCAAGCCTGATGAATAGGCCAACATAATAATAGCCTTATGTTTTAAGTTGCGGTTCACGTTGATCAGCCTTTCCATTTCCTCAATGGAGAGGACGATCGGAAGCCTTTTAGATTTTCTAGGACGTCTAATCTTAAAATCTTCCCACTCCCTTCCCAAAACATCGGTCTGCACTATTTTAAATGCACTGATGTACTGGTTCACAGTAGAGGCTGACAGGCCTTTTTCTATCACTACCTTGTGAAGGTAGTCTTTAAACTGTGAAAGGGTGATGGTCTCGAGCGGTAAACTGCTCACTTTGGCCATGTGGGACATCAGTGAACAATAGGTGTTTACTGTGCGAAAACTGTAATTCCGGAATTCCAGCTCTCTTTTGAGATGCTCTAAGGCATTGCTTTTTGTTTGAGTTTTCATAATGGTAACTTGTTTGTTTACCATTACAATTTAATCATACCTCATTTTACCGTTTCCAGGAAGAAACGGTTTAGTTCAACAATTGGCTATCAAAATTGCTGATATATATTATTATTCAATTGTTGATAGCCGAATATATTCAGTATATCAACATTATTAATACACCATAAATCCCCCTAAAAAACCGTTTTGAATATTTGTCAGGTGGGCTTTGTAGGCGTTAGTTGATAACTCTAATTACGAGATTTATTTATACTTTTCCTTGGGTCGATTCTATTATTTCTATGAACGGCTGAAATATAGCTATGAGTATTGATTTGCGAACGCTCAATAGATGCTTCATGATCTGTTCTCCTTTTCACTTCTTCGCCTTTTTAATAAGTTTAATTGCCCAGTCATAATGGCTTGAAGTAGCCGATACAAGGTAGGCACCTAGTGAGGTAGTTCCAGTCCATTTGTATCTTTTCTTTTCAAATAGTTCTTCATCACTATGTATCTCAATTAAACTCCTCACTTTTTTGTAGCTTGATTTGAAATCCTTCTTGGCATCTTCAAGAGGGGTATCCTTATATTTTTCCCAAATCCAGCTGTTTAATGCAGGAGTTGTTTTCCAAGTGTATCCTTTAGCAGGCATATCAGGTTTTTCTCCTTTCATTCCTTGCGCGTACCAATCAATCATCATTAAATGCCAATGGTGAAGATGCATCAGTACATCTCCAATATTTCGATTCATTGTTCCTTTCGGAAAAGGAGATTTTTGTTCTTCTTCGGATAAACTTTCAATGAAATCCATCAGAAGTTCAAAGTTCTTTTTGCTCAAATTCAGCAAATCAGCTTTATTTTTTGGTCGTGCCATATTTTTTAGAAATGTCTGTTAAATGTTTATGAATGTGGTGGGATACTACTTCTAAATGCTCGCTCCTTGAATAATCCCATGAACCCTTCTTGTAGGGGATCAGGTCTATTGTGTCATCAAATATGAATTCTTCAATGGTAGCTTGGGCCTCTTTCAATCGTTTGATTAGGCTTGCTATGGATTCGTTTTTTGTTGTTTCGACACTTTGTTTGTTAACTTCTGAAAGTTTCCCTTTTAAGGGTCTTGGTTTAATGCCCTTGCCTAAATCTGAAATATTCCTCGCAAAACTCTCATGCCAATAAGTGATATGTCCAAGAATGTCCTTTGCATTCCAGAATTCATAAACCATTTTGTGATAGTCAAGGCCATTCTCAAAAAAGTCAAAAAGCTGATCAAGTTCATTTCTGAGAATTTCAAGATTTGTTTTTATATGTTGCTCTTGGTCTGTCATTTATGCTTAATGAGGCCTGACGCCACTGTATAAATTCGTGGCTGATTAAAAGTATTGAAATTTCAGATAACTACCGAGGCAATGCTACGAATTTAATAGCTTTTTCCGCAGAACTACAGCTAGAATAGTCTGCTTACAGTCATGATTACACAGAATGTTGTATTCCAGTATTTAATTCAAATTCCTATATTCACTTGGGCTCATTCCTGTTTTTGTCTTGAATAGATTGCTAAAATGCTGTATTCTGAAATTAGAAAAATGGAAACAGCAAAGGATTGAATATCGGCCCCGAATAAAGCCTTTTACCTATGTGAACTGGGAAATATTAAACTAAGTATTTTATGCACTGATCAGTAAGGATCACCATTATTTTAAATGACCTGCGAAAATTAGATGCTTCAACTTCTTTAAGGATGCTTAGGCGCTTGTAGCTGATTTTTCGGTCTTACTTTTTGTTGCTGTCATCAACTCAAAGTTGAGTTAGGTGATTTATCCATTTTCACTTTCACCTAAGATCTCTATTTCGGTTCTTCTATTGATCTCTCTTCCACCTATTTCATCATCATTTGATACTAGGGGTTTATCTTCTCCAAAGCCTTTAGCTTCTAAACGTTCGCTATCAATACCATTTGCAATTAGGTAATCTACCACAGATTGAGCTCTTTGTTTAGAAAGCAACTTATTGTAAATTGAATTTCCTATATCATCAGTATGTCCATTGATCTGCACTCTAAGATCAGGTGAATTCACTAAAAGGTCTTTAATCACTTCAAGCTCACCTAACGACTCAGTTCTTAAATCAGAGCTACCGCTATCGAAGAAAATATTCTTAAGTACCATTTTAGTACCTACTTCCGCCTTATCCAGCAATATTGAAACATCTATTTCCTGATACTCAGAAAATTCGGGTAGCCTAAAATTGATTGAATTAAATAGATAGCCTTTTTTACTAGTGGATACACCATAATCACCTCCTTCTGTAACCACCAATTCGAATTCACCTGTTTGTGGATCAGAAAATGCTTCTGCAGTCAAGGTACTATTCTTGTTATCAACCATCTTAATTACAGCACCAACTGGTAAGCCCGTGCTGGCATCAAGCACTTTACCTTTAAATATAGTAATCACAGCTTTAGTTTCAGGCTCCGTCATCTCTTCATCAACCTCTTTGTCATTTTCAGAAGTTATCACAGTATTTTCTACTAATGCAGGTTCAGGCTCGGACTGGACGTTTTCCTCAACTTCTATTTTTTCTTCCATGTCTACATGATAGATATCTACCATCCCTGAACCACCTGGTTTTCTTGAAGCGTAGTATGCATGCTTAAGATCTGCAGAGATCACAAAATAATTATCATCATAAACTGTATTGATCGGATAACCTAAATTAACGGGTTCCAGAAACTCCTGACCTTCCTTTTTACTATAGTAGATGTCATATCCACCCATTCCTTGATGACCAGAAGAACTAAAATATAAGGTATGTCCATCCGGGTGTATCATCGGTGCGTCCTCAGCGGCTTCGGTGTTAACGGTAGGCCCAAGGTTTTGGGCATTACCCCATTCACCATCCTCTCCTTTAGTAGTCTTGTAGATATCTAAACCACCGTAACCTCCTGGACGGTCGCTTGAAAAATATAAGGTTTGACCGTCTGCAGTTATTGAGACCGATGTTTCCCAAAAAATGGAGTTGATCTTATTGCTCAGCGGTTGAGGATAAGTCCATGTTGAATCTACAAAATTTGAAAAATAAATATCTCCGTTTCCTTTCTCTGAATATACAAAAAGCGTTTTCCCATCAGGAGAGATAGAAGATACAGCATCATGATAATCACCATTTAATTTCTTACCAAGTTTTTTGGGTTTGCTCCATTGCCCGTCTTGTAAGGAAGAGCTGTAAATATCTTCATAAAAACTACCGTCCTTTGATTTCCTGCCTCCAGTAGAACCCGGTCTGTTTGATGTAAAATAAAGTGTTTTGCCGTCAGCCATTAAGGCAGGTGTGTAATCGTGCTGCTGTGAATTGACCGTTGCACAGGTTTTCAACAACCACAGGCTTAGGATTACTGTATAGAGAATCAGCTGTTAGGCATTCTTCAATTTTTAAGTCGGCTGTATAACGATTTTTCTTTTTTTTGTCACCGAAAAGATCGAAATACCTGACAGCCTCGTCAAAATTATAATTGAATTGATGAGCCAGCCCTAAATAATAGTCTATGTTATTTCCAATTTTAGGATTGAGTTGCCTAACTAATGTGAGCTTTTTGACTGCCTCGTCATTTTTAAAATCGAATAAGTAGGCTAGCCCCAAGCCGTAAGTGGCATCTGCATTCCCTGGCTTATGTTCCAACGCCTTTTTGTAATAACTTATGGCTTTGCTATAGTTACTTTCGTTTAGGTATTGATCGCCCTTTTTAAGACTTCTTCTAAAATTTTGCGCATGAAGGGCCGAACTACAAATGATAATTAACAAAAAAACTTTTAACCGTAGCATAATTTGATCTCATTAATCTTTTGATATAATTGATAGTATGAGCATTAAATGTCGAATTTAGTGAAAATTACGATTTTAAAGGCAAAATAACGGGCTTAAAAATAAATTGACTTCTTAGAGTATATCCGAGGGTACTTTTTATGGGGTTGCTATGTTACATTATATTGTGTGCCTATGTACTACTCTAAACTAGCTTATAAATAAATAACGTATAAGCTTAAATTTTTGGCTTATTAAATAAACTATTGGCAAGCCTGCTTAGCGGCAAAGTCAGGAAAGAAAGTACCAACAGTTGAAGCTGTTTATCATGCCTATGCATGGAGCAGGACGAGAAAAGCAGGCTGGGCAATAGCCAAAGTTCAATCTTGATAACCACCATCTCTTTGTCGAGACTTAGGAGAAAAGGGTATGAATAAATGCTTTCCTATTACTTAAGGACTCAAGTAGTCATTCAATGAACCGCTGTATACGAGACCCGTACGTACAGTGGTCCCGACCTTTGGTGCGGGATAAATATTAAGAGGCGCACCGTGGGCTTATGGCTCACGGCCGTCTACTCGATTAGCGGTTCGGGCTTTTTTCATTATTTTCTTATTAGTTCCCATTTCCAAATCAGTCCATCGTCTGGGTCATTGATTTCTTGAACTTTTTCAAATCCACATTTCTGTAAAACTTTTGTTGACGGGTTATCTTGTCCAAGTGTGTGAGCAATTATAGTTCGTACTCTCTTATCTTTTAAAGCATTTTCAATAAGTCCCTTTGTCATTTCAGTTGCAAGTCCACGATTACGAAAGGTTGGTGCAATTTCATAACCGAGTTCAACTGTCCCTTCTGCTGTCGGTTTGCCTTTATAGCCACCGCTTCCTATTAGTTTATTATTTTGCCTATGAATGGGAAAATAAGTCCACCATCCGTTTTCTTCTTCATTTTCTGTAAGTCTGTCAAGCGAATACTGTAAAGCACCAACGCCAAACTCTGTCCAATTTTCCAGGACAGTAACGTTGATTTTCTTAGCAAGTATATTATTTCCTTGAATTGCTGATTTTAATATTTCCTTGTCGCAAGGAATAATTTTTAAGTTCTCAGTTTCTATCATTTTATTCTAGTGGAAGTTTATGTAGTTTCAAAAAAGAAAGTTTATCCCAATAACCACGTTGGAAAACGATTTTGTCGTTTTGGATTTGAAAAAATCCGCATCCACGAAGTCCGTTTGGGTCTTTCCATTCTAAAATCGCCCATTCTCCGTCTTCAAATATATTTTCGGGAATACAGGTCATTTCAGCCGTTGAAAATTCGCCTTCAAACATTTTTCTAATCGCACTTTTTCCTTCAAGGGGGTCGTTTGCAACTTGGTGGTTAACAGCATTGTCAGCATACAAGTTGGAAATTGTTTCCACATCCGCTTTATTAAATGCGTCAATCCATTTTTGTAGTGTTTCTTTAGGTGTCATTCTTTTTCGTCTTATATTTTTATGCCTGACCGCTAACGCTAAATGTATGAATCATAGCTTAGGTTTGCGTGTTAGTTAGCCTTGAGTGGCTATGGTTTCAAACATAATGTTGGCAACTGTACTATTTTATTAGCTTGTAATCATTTATTAGAATTTGTACTGAAAGGTTTAACCTTAAAGCTAAATTTCGTACCATTTCAACGGTTAACTTTTTCTTACGATTAAGAATTTCTGAAACCCTGCTTTTCCCGCCAATTACACCTACTAAATCTTTCTGTTTCAAGTCCATTTCCTCCATTCTAATTTTAATTGCTTCAATGGGGTCTGGTGCTTCTATCGGGAAATGTTTTTTCTCATATTCATCAATAAGAAGTCCTAGAATATCAGCCTCATCACTTTCTGGTGTGCCTATTTTAGCATCAAAGATTTCTTCAAGTCTTTTCAGAGCCTTTTGATATTCGCCATCTGTTTTTATAAGTTTTAGTGTCATGATTATCTTTTTAAATGTTGTTAGCATCAATTTTATCGTATTCAGCATGCGTTCCTATAAATCGGATAAATATCCACTGCTTTTCAAAATTAAATTTTACCACAAGTCTGTATGAGTTTCCTTTGATGTTAAATACAACTCGTTCATCTTTTAGTATACTAGCATTTGCATACGTGTTTTTCACTTCAATCGGGGTTTTCCACTGACTATTCATAGCTGTATCATACCATGTTTTGAGATATTGTTCAGAGTCAGCATGTTTTTCCCAAAATTCTCTTAAGGTTCTTTTAGCAAATATTCTATACATGTAAAAGTTTCATAATTACGACAAAGATATGAATTTAGTTCTTAAAAAGAGAACTTTCGTTAGAGGATTTTGACAAGTAATACATTTGTTTTTTGAAAGCTGAATTGAATACCTTTAGCTTCATATGTTTACGAAATACAGAGTAGTAAGATTATAACTTAATGGGGTGGTATTTCATATTAAAGCTTATTGTTGGCAACGCTAAATGTATGAATCATAGCTTTGGTTTGCATGTTTGCCTTGAATGGCTATGATTTCATACATAATGTTGGCAATATTTACTATTCAACACGTTTAACCTTATTACCCTCTAAAAATCCGTCTAATAACATAACTTCGCTTACTTTATTGGCAGAATCTCTCAAAAATCGCATAGATGCATCCATTTGCTCCATATAAAATTGGTTTGAGGATTGAGGTACTAAATGAATTTTATTCGGTCCCATCACTACGTATAGACTGTCATTTTCATTAATAACCTCAAAATCTATATTCTCATTGAGGGAATAGATGCCTGAATAATCCTTTAATAAATTTATATCTATATCAATTTGTTTTCTTGCCAAAGGAAGAATGAACTTTTTATTTTCAAGTATCGCTTCAATACTATTTGAAATTTCCTTTGCAACGGGATGTCTGCGATTTGATAGAACAATAATTGCAATTTTTGTTTTTGAATTATATTCTATTGAATAACTAAAACCGTCATTTTCTAAATATCCATTCAGCTCCAATCTATCTGTGGAATCTGATATTATGATTTTTGCCAAATCATTTGCAGTCGATTTTAGTCCGTTGCTACTAAATGTAATTTCTAAATTTGAAACTGGGGCTTTTTGCAATTCAAGTCCGTTTCCTTGATTATTATTATATTGATAGCCAACAGCCAATGATGAATCATTTTTTTGGAAATAGGTATTTTCCAGACTCAATTCTTTGCTATAATTTTCAATATTCTCTTGATAGCTTTTACCGCTTATTTTTTCTATTAGCAATCCCAAAACATTATAGTTTAAATCGCTTCGCTTAGATTTATAAGAGGATTGGGCGGCTAAATTTGCGTAATCAGTAGTTGAATATTTCAATTCTGGATTTTGTTCTTGAATGGTCGGTATGCTTAGTAGATTCGTTTTGTGATATAGTAAATCACCTATTGTGAAGTCAGTTTTTATTTCTGGAAGATATTTAGAGACCTTATCAGACAACTGAAAGTTGCCATTTTCTGCCATTTTCTTAATAACATTGCCTGTAACTAATTCGGAAATCTCGCCAATCTTGAAAGTAGTTTTATTTGAAAAAGGCATATCATTTTCGTAGTCGGCTAAACCAAACTTATTGTTGTAAATAGTCGTTCCGTCTTTTGTTATCAAAATAACTCCACTAAAACGGTTTAATTCAAGATAGCGATTTGCAAGACTATCAATTTTTTCGCCTTTTGGTTTTTCGAGAATTTCATTCTTTGATTTTTTATCCGTATTGCAGGATATAAAACTAAATATCAAAATCAAAAGGTATGATTTATTTGCAGTCATTTTTTGCTATATCTTTTATATCCTTTGCAATCTACTGAATTAGTAGTTATTAAAAAAGCTATTGAGAAGCATTTAAAGGTGTAAATAGAGCCTTATTCTTAGATTTAAACTTTTATTAAACGTATAAATCTACACTTAATAAGATGGTAAATTTTATAGAAATAGTTAGAATCTCAGAGGATAGTATATTCCACGAGGCTTATTTGAACTATGGTAATTTTAATAATTTTGAGTAAACCAATATGGCTTTTAGAAAGAATATCTGGCGCTTAGTAAAAATATTCTGGTTTCTCTTTTAGAGTAATAAGTCTGTGAAAATGAATTGGTTAAGCGGTCTCCAGCATACCTTAAGCTATCAAAAATATCTCTGGCACTTAAAGAAATACTTCCTTTTTTGTCCAGAAAGCTTTTTTGAATGCTGGCATCTATATAGTACTGAGCAAGGTTGCTACCTTGTGCTTCAATTTCAGGAGAATCATAATTGCCTACCAATTGAATGGTAATATCATAAGGTAGTTTAAAATCAGAGGTTAATTTGCTGTTTAAGGCATATCCATTATTGGTAAATTCTTCACTGATATTGGAACCGTCAACTCTTATATTAAAGCCCGTAACACTTCCATTTAGTGTCCACCATGGAGTTATGTCCTTTAAACCTATCACTTCTACACCATAAGATTCCGCTGTATTCAAATTGGCAGGTTCTGAATAAGAAATCCCATCTTCTACTATTGTAATATAATCTAATCTTCCCTGTATTTGTCTGTAAAAAAAGTTAGTGGTCAAACTGGATTTTTTACCCTCAAAAATATGACCCAGTTCTATGGAGTTTATTAATTCCGGCTGAAGTTCAGGATTTCCTCTTCTTACATTTAGGGAATCAGTAATGTCAGGAAATGGATTCAATCTCCAGGCTGTAGGTCGGTCTATTCTCCGACTGTATGTGAATTTGAAGGATTGATTATCCGTTAGTTTATAAAGAGTTTGAAGGCTTGGAAATAAATTGAAATACTCCTGACTATTTTCTTCATCAGTATTATACAAATAAGTGTTCAATTGGGTAAGTTCCCCTCTTACTCCCGCTATGATATCCAATTTTGCAAAAGATTTAGAAAGCACCACATAGCCTGCATGAATCCTGTCTTGATAATCGAATTCATTGCTCACAGCAGGGTCATCCTCAAAATCCTGGTTTTCAAAAGAGAACCTTGAAAAGTCAAAATCATAAGTGAAATTCCTGATATTTGATTTAAGACCTGTTTCCAACTTTATTTTATCTTCAAAAGGATGAATATAATCAGCCTGAAATACATAATTATATCTTTTTTCATCTGTAAATGCCTGTTCTCTGCCATTAAGCTCTGACTCATCTGTAGTTTGAGTTCCTCTGAAGATCTCTATATTTTGGGTTTTAAATTGATTGGTATAGGATTGTGAGGCCGAAAATTTGAAAGACCGTTCTTTTTCTTTAAAATCCCTTTCATAGATAATGGCATTATCATAACCATCATCGGTTTCATTTTCACTATTTCTTCTGACATACTCCAAAATAAGGTCATCAGAATTTGTATCAGTCAATTGAGAGAAAAGTGTGTTTACCTGTTGGCTGTAACTGGTACTCAATACGCCTTCATAACTTAAAGTATTATTACCAAAATAATAATCTGCCCCATAGTTAAAGGTGTGGCCTTCTCTTTGACTTTCCGAATTAGTATTTTGACTCAGGTTTTCCGCATCTTCAAATATGGTTCTGCTTACTCTTCTATCACCAACATTTTTCCAATTTCTATAATTATAACCTGCATATACGTTGTATCTAATGTCGCGGTGGTTTATTTGACCGCCCAAACTGGAACGACCTCTGGTTCCATAAAGTCCATCTATTCCACCATTTGTCCCTAGTTTATCTCCTTTTTTTAACTTGATGTCAATAATACCCGCTTCAGCTTCGGCATCATATCTCGCATTTGGATTATTAATTACTTTAATTTCATCTATGGAACTGGCCGGAATACGATCTAGATTTCGAGTTAAAGAAGAGTTTCTTCCATTAATCAGCACATTGGTTCCTGAACTTCCCCTTAAGGAAATTGAGCCATCGTCCCCCACTCGTACTGAGGGCGTATTCCTTAAAATATCCAATAAAGTACCGCCAAGATTAGATAGGTTTTGGTCAGGATTTATGGTAATGCCTTCCACTGTAGTGCGCACCATGGGTTTGGTACCTGTTACTTCCACTTCGTCTAGTTGATTGTTCTCATTTATCATTTCAACCTTACCAAGTTCTATGTTTTCACTGAGCTGAATATCACTCAATATTTTATCTTTATACCCTATGAAAAATATTTTCAGCTCATATTCCCCTCTTTCTGCTTGAAGCATGAAATTTCCATTCTCATCAGTGTTGGTAAAAGTTTCAGGCTCCTTAGCATTTTCTTTAAAAAGGGCTACCTGAGCAAATTGAATTGGATTTTCATTTTTAGTGTCATAAGCTTGACCACTAATAGTAAAAGAATTATTTTGAGCTATTGCTTTACTGTAGGTAAAGCCTAATAAAATGATAAGAAAAAGATAAATGGAATTTTTCATGATTTATTATTAAAGCTTTTTCATCTGCATAATCATACAAACACTACCGTACAACCTTAAGATAACTTAGATTGTTAACAAGCACTGATTAATATTTATAGAAGGTTCAAATGGAATTTGACTGGATATGATAAATTAGTGCCAAATATATTAAATAAGTGTAACGCTATTTCAGGGCGGTTAATAGAGTAGGAATAAAAAAGCCCAACTTTTAAAAGTCAGGCCTCATATTCATCTATTTCATTAACTAATTTATTCCTCATCTTCATCGTCTTTCAATATCGAATAGGCGATAATTCCACCTACAAGCGCAACTCCACCTACAAAAAGTCCGATATTGAAATTTCTTTGAATTTTCTCTGCTCTTGATAAATAACTAGAGCCAATACCTTTTTTCGCAATAAAGTTTTCTAAATCGTGAACTTTATTCTCTAATTCCTTAAGTGTTTTTTCTTTTATAGTTGACATTTTGAATTGGTTTAAATTTTATAAAAAAACTTAATAATATATTATTCTACTATAGTATACAGGATTAATCCTGTCATTGTTACATTTCATTTATGTAACTCCATAAAGTTCTTTTAATAATTAATTCTTTCTTTCCACTATGCCTGCACCATATTCTTTTTTAACGATTTCCTTTGTGGCACCTTTAACAGAGATATTGCCACTTCCATAAATTTTAGCATCTAATTTTTCTGAGACATTTAATTTTATAGAACCTAAGCCATATAAGTTTACATCCGCATTTTGTGATTCAAATTCGAAGGCATCTAAGCTTCCTGCTCCGCTATTTTCTAAAATCAGATCATCAGTGTAGCCTTTGATGGTTAAATCACCTGGCCCTGCTAATTTGGCTTCGAGGGTTTTGGTTTTTACATCTACTTCAATGCTTCCAGTTCCGGCAACAAGTAAGTTAAGATTATCTGAAGCGATAGAGTTCTCGGTGATTAATTTCCCATTTCCATTTACCGATAATTTTTGAACATCTTTAATGGAGACATAAACCTTAAGTGTAGGCAATAACTTTATATTATCTATCTTTTGCCAAATGCTTTTACTGGTTTTGGAATCATCTTTTTTAATATCTATATGAAGAACACCTTCTTTTACTGTAATTTCAGTTAAATCATAAATTTCTTTTTCAGCTTCTACTCTTACCTCTTCCTTATTCGATTGTTTTACATAGACTGTATAAGCTGAATTCACACTTATGCTATGGAAATCCACAATATTCATTACATCATAGTTATTGACCTGTCCTAAAAGGGAGGGAGAAACAAATAACATTAGAATTCCTAGAATAAAAATTGATTTTTTCATCATCATTGTTTTTGGTGATGGTTATCAAACGTACTGATGAGTAAAATGTTAACTAATGTAAGTATTTAAGATAAAATGAATAATTATATCGATGAAAACTGTTTTATAACAAAAAAGGCATGCCAATTCAGCAAGCCTTTTACTCTAGGAGCTATGTTATAATTATCTAATTACTCTCTCAGGAAAAACTACAACAGATTCATTTCCATTTTTATCTACTGCTGCCACTCCGAAATAATAATTATCTATTACTATTCCTTCTAAAGTATGTTCATTTACCTTCCCAACATAGCGGAAATTATCCCAAGTAGGAGAGGTAGTTAATCTCCAATAAATTTTATAACCTACTATATTATCATCTTCTACTTCATCCCAAGCTAGTTTAGCAGATGGTTCTACCACTCCACCTATTCCTACGTTTTGGGGTGCTGGTGGTGCCCACGCCAATCCTGCCAAAGAAATAGCGTTTACGGCAGTGAGTTTTTTTGCATAATCAAAATTCACACCTTCCACTACATCACCATATTCAATTCCATCCTCCACTCTAATATCCTGGTGCTGACGGTTATAATTTTCGTGGGCTTCCATAATTCTTATACCTGCAAAGCCTAAATCATTAAAAGGTCTGTGATGGCCGCCTCTTCCAAACCTATCCAATCTATAAATCATCATCGGGTTCATTTCAGGCATATAAGTTTGGACTTGATTGTGTACATAGCGAGCCAATTGTCTAGAAATCCCATCCACTTCTCCGCCATAATATCTACGCATAGTACGTTCTCTTTCCGTTTCAGTAGGAGGAACAGGTTCTGAGAAAATTCTGAAAGTACGATTGTCAATTACACCATCCACACCTTCAATATTTCCAATCATGTCATTATTTAGGATACCAATAATATTCCATTCTTTTTCCTGAGCATATTTGGCTAATCCTGCACCGCCAAATAATCCTTGCTCTTCACCAGAAAGCCCAACATAAACAATGCTGTTCTTAAATTTGTATTTAGATAGCACTCTAGCGGCTTCAATTGTCCCCGCCATTCCTGAGGCATTATCATTTGCTCCTGGTGCATCGGTTTCAAAATCCATTGTATTACTAGCGCGGGAATCTATATCTCCTGACATTAATACATGATTATTAGGATAATCAGTCCCTTTTTGAATCGCCACTACATTCACAACCCAAGCATCTTTAGGAACTCTGTTATTTCCTTCTTTGGTGACAAAGTCTTTTTGGTAGAAAACTTCTAAGCAACCACCACATTCTTCAGAAATTTTATCGAATTCTGCTTTTATCCACCTTCTAGCAGCGCCAATACCGCGCTCATTGGACACCGTATCCGAGAATGTATTTCTGGTTCCAAATCCTGCTAAAGTTCTGATGTCACTTTCGATTCTATCTGCAGAAACTGATTCTATTATATCATAATGGCGAGTATCCACTTCTTGTGGTACTTGGCTAAAACCCATATAGGCAATAGCGCTTAACGCAAATGTGAGTATATGTCTTGTCATAGTATTAATTATTTTTTCTTAATATATGAATACCAAAATCAAAAAGTAAGGAAATTGTTGGGGAATGAGTCTCATCTTTGATGAGTGGAGGATTTGATGATGAATTAATTTACAGATGTGCTGATGAATGCAATAGCACGAAACTAGGTCAGTACCTAAGGTCTGCACCGGGATATAAAAAGGAAATAAAGTAGAGATAAGTTGAAATAAATAGAAATGTGATTGAATAGTCGTTGAATTCCAAACATCCAACATCTTTCACCCTACATCCAACACAAAAAAACCTCAGAGCATCAAAGAAATTGCGTGAACCCCGATTATTACAGGATTTGGGCTGCGTACCTGATCAGCCTTCCACTGTTATCCTGAATGCCGTAAAACGGCAAACGAGGTACCGACTAAAGTCGGCATGAGGCCTGGCTTTACAAGCTTGCTTCACCCGGTATTGTCATACTTGTTAGGTTCACCAAAATTTGTTTAACACCCTGAGGATGCTGCAAAATTACAGCTTTCAAAGATCAAACAAGAAGACATTGACGAAAGTTTTCCACAGCGGAATTATTATTTATAAACTAAAGTAATAAACGCTTTCAAACTGAATGATATGGTCCCGATTAGCACTTATTAAATCACTATTTCGGCTTACAACTGAGAATTGTAGCTTTTGTCCCTTTTTTATAAGTCGACCTATTCCTAATGAAAATCTATTTTCCAGTTCATCCCCCAATTGATTGAAGGCGTAAACCAATTCATTTCCTGCAATCAGATAGAATTCTTTTGGGTCTAAGTTTTCTCCTTGCAATGGAAAATCATTGCTAATGGCATATCTAAGTCTTGTTAAATAGTCGCTAGAACGGATTCTTTGCTCTATTCTAAATTTATTACCTAATCGATACCCACCGAAATTAGTAATGAAAGCAAATTGTTGTGTTATTCTATGTTCCCATCCGCTTTCTGACTCAAACGGATCATAAGTTCTGTACATATAGCCCAAACTTAATTTTTTACCTCCTAAAAGTGTGTAGGTTCCAAAAGCTTTAATTTCCCAGCGATCTGTCTTGAAATTTTTTTCCCCTTCACCATAGTTGGTGAATCTTTGTCTGCCCATTATGGAGACATTATAGCTCCATCTGGAATCTATTTTTTTAGTCAGAGAAATACCTGGTTCCCAGCGGATAGATGGACTATTTTGGGATTGCCCGATAAATGGAATTAAAAAGAAGCAAAAAAGAAGGCTTCTAATAAAGTACGTTGTCATCAGCCCTTTTAATGATTTTATTGATTTGTTCTACTTTTCCTTTAGCACCAAATAGAAACTCAAAGTATCCTCTTTCATTTTCCTCATCAACTACTTCAGCCTCAATTTCATATTTTATGATGAGGTCTTCCAAATCCATTTCTAAAAACTCCTCAATATATTCTTCATCATCATCGATTTCCAGTTCACCATCTTCATATTCTTCTTCCCTATTATATTGAATCTGGATTCTGTTGAGCTTATATTTCTTATAATTGGGCTGAAAATACTCCTGAATATGTTTTTGAATTTCTTCAGGAAGTTCTTCTATTTCTTTCAGGATTTCAATATCCAAAAGGCTTCCATCTTTATGAAATTTGATGCTTATTTTTTCATCCTTGTAGATGGTTTTGACTTCAAAAAAATAAGTATCCTTATCGAAATCCTTGAAATATCTAGTTCTTTTCCCTTTTTTGAGAATGGGCTTTATTAATTCTAAAGCAGGTTTTGGAAATTCTTCTTGCTTGATTTTTTCCTCCTTTTCAAATTTCTCTCCAATTTCCTGAGCATAGGAATTACTTGCAAAGGCGAAGTATGTTAAAAATAGTATTAAATATTTTAGAAAAGGTTTCATCACTTATTTTGTTAAGAGACTATCCATTTTAGTATTAAAATCCTGAACAAATTCATCATAGTATTTCCCAGTTCCAGGGCCACTAAACCCAGTGTGAATAGTAACCAATTCACCATTTTTATCAATAATAATCATGGTTGGAAATGAAATAACACGATTTAGCATGGGTAAAGTTTTGGATGCTTCTTCTTTGTCATTAGTGCCTGCAATGAGGAAATCATAGTTAACATCATATTTATTGATCATTTTCTCCACCCTGCTTTTGGCATATTCAAAATCATCTTTTGCTTCATAAGCCAAGCCAATAATTTCTACTCCTCTATCTTTGTTTTCATCATACCATTGAGTGAGGAATTTGGTTTCGTCCATGCAGTTAGGGCACCAAGTGCCAAAAATCTGAACAATCACTACTTTATCTTGATATTTCTCATCTTTTAGGCTTACTTTCTCTCCTTCTAGATTCGGAAAACTAAAATAGATATTGTCATAACCCTTCTTTAAATAAGTTAAAGAATCTGGATGAGGCAGCTCAGCATTTTCATTTTTAAAAGCCGTCCAGCTTTCATACCATTCTTTTCCTGAATAAAAATCACCTTTTAAGCTTTTATCATTTTGTAATTCTGCTTCAAAAAGGAAAGCATGATTTCCATCGAATGTGCTTAATTTCATTTGATTTCCTTCAGCTATTCCAACTAGATATCGATAATCGCCCAAAGGAGTTAAAAATGTTCCTTTAATGTCTTTACCATTTTGTTCGAATATTCCTACAGCCTCAGTGGTATCTTGTTCTTTCGGTTCAATGAAAGTTACTTCCCACTTTCCTGAGAAATCGGCAGGCTCTTCATCTGAATCACTTTTAAATCGAGTATCTCCTTTGTGAAATGTAATGGGTAATACATAGTCTTCTTCATAATGCTTAGTGTATGTTCCAGCTAATACATTATTGCCAATTTTAACATCTATAGTGATATCAAAAATGTGCAAAGGAATCTGAAGGGAGTCATTTTTCTTTTCGATTTCATCTAGAATAATTTCTTCTTCACCATTTATAATTCCTGCCTTAATGTTGCCATTTTTTTCTTCTTGAATTTGCATTTCAAAAGGCATGGTTTTACCCTGCATACTGATTTCACCTATCCATTTTCCTGATAGGTCAATCTTCTCTTTTTCGGGTGAGCATGCAAAAATTAATATTAGGATACTTAATAGGTAGAAATTTTTCATAGCGATATAACTCATTAAAGAAACAGGAGTTTCAAAATTTAAAAATCTAAAGTAAAATAGTTTGAATAAATTATGAGGAAAAATGGAATAATTCTTTGTTAAGGATATTAGGATTTAGCTTTTAAAGCTACTTTAAATTCTGCTCCTTTTCCTTTTTCACTTTCTACCCAAATTCTCCCGCCCATTTTATCAGCCATAGTTTTTACAATGTAAAGCCCCAAACCTGTTGACTCATCTGTGCCAATTGGCTTAGCTGAAAGTTGTTGGTATTTCTTAAATAGGCGGCTTTTATCATCATCTGTAAGCCCTGGCCCCTGGTCTTTTACAGAAAATATAACTTCATCATCTTCTTGGTAGATGGTATAGTTTATTTGGGTTTCATTAGGAGAAAACTTGATGGCGTTGGAAACCAAATTATCTACAATTCTTCTCAGATAAGTTCGGTCAACTTCAAGTTCAAGGTTTTTATCCAACACTTGCGTAATAAAAATAATATTCTTTTTAGCGGATAACAATTCATAAGGCATTAAACTGCTATCTACAAATTCTTGTACATCTATAACTTCAGGCTTGAATTTTTTATCATCCAATACCATATTTCCAGTGTCCAAAAAGCCTTTTACTATTTGTAAACCATCCGCAACCACCTGCTTGATCAGGTTAATTCTTTCTACTTGTTGGTCGCTTAAATTTTCTTGATTATCGCTCAATAATAACTGAACGATGGTGTAAACTTTGGCAAAAGGAGTTCTTAAGTCATGGGTAACTTTCCCTAATATATCATTATCATCATATTGCTGAATGATACGGGATTCTTCGGCTTCCAAATCTGTAATGCTTTTACTACTCGACTTGCTTTGAAATTCAGTGAGATTCGCATTAATTTCATTATATGCCACGTTAAGCTTTCTGAAAAGGGAATTGAGTCTTTCATTGGCAAAATATAATTCGCTTACATTGTCAAAAACCCATAATTCACCCTCTTTACCAGCGATATAAGCATTTTTCCGTATTACTTTCAATACAGAATTTTCAAATTTCCATATCCAATCTTCCCCAAAGCTGGAAGGTAAAGCATTTAAGCTTATCATATTATTACCTACCAATTCTACTTCCTCTTTATTGGTGACTTTAACCTTAAGTTCAGTTAATTTTTTGCTAAAATGTTCTGATGGGATAGATTTTTCATTTTTCTTTAGGCCGAAAATCTCAAGTGCCTCATTATTAAGCCAAGTATCACCGTTTTTATTTTCTGTGAATACAATGGCTTGAGGAAGTCTATCTAAAATAGTTTCTAATCGCTGAGACTTTGATTTTTCTTTCCTTTCATTATTAATCAATAAGATTAACTCTTTTAATCTTTCGGAAATAACATGAAAGAATTTTTTGTCTTGAGAAGTTAAATCAAACTTTTGCTGCGAGGAAAAACCTACATAAATTTTTTTATCATTTATATCTACAGGAAAAATTAGGTGATGTTTAAATAATAGAAATGGCTTTTTAATTTCAACAGTGAAAAAAGGATATTGACTTTTATCTTTCAATTCATGATTAAAAGGGATGCTTTCTTTTATTAATGGATTATCTAAATCCCACTTGAGACAATTATCCTTTTTGCTTTCTTCCACCACCCAATGCTCATCAGCTTCAAATTCATGAGTGATGAACTTAAGCATATTATTTAATGCTTTTGCAGGAACGCCTTCTGCTTCTACTAATGAACTTTCATTCATTATTTTAAGAAGAAGTTCTCCAGGAAGTTCTGATGCTATTTCAGCCGTATGTTCTAATTTATAAGCCATAAAGTATACTCAGGAATTTAAATTATTTTAATTCATCCCTAAAAACAACTTAAATATACGCTAAAAATCACATCTTATCGAAAAAAATAGAAATGAATATTTAATTTGGATCTATGAAAATGTGATAAAACTTAGTCTGTTTATAACTATAGAGCTGAAAGAATAGAAAGGATCTGAATGATAATTTAAATTGATAATGAGTTATGGATACTTTCCACTTAAAATATCAGTCAAAAAAACTTGTTCTTTTTTTGAAGTTTTCTTCGCTAGAAAAATTTTACGCTTTTCATCATAATAAATTTGATCAAATTGGTTATCAACCAGTTTTGTCCCCTTAGTAGTAAGTATCCTGAAACTGCCGTATTTTTTAACTTTAATAAAACCATTTCCCACAGAAATATTGTCATAAGTGGGATATGACAATACTTTACCTTGAATATTGGCAATTCCCCATTTTGAGCCTTTTCTTAATAAATAGAATCCATTTTCTTTTATGATTTCATCATATTCAGCTTCAATTATGAAGCTTCCATTTACATCAATCAATCCATATTTATTGTTGTATAGAACAAAGGCAGTTTTATTTTCAAAATCAGAAACCTCAGAATAGTAGGGCTGTATCACTAAATCTTCATTTCGATTAATAAAGCCCCATGAATTCCTTATTTTAATTGCTGATCTTTCATCATTAAATGAACGAACTGTATCATAACGATTGGCGATTCTTAGAATACCATCTTTGTTAATAAATCCCCAATGACCATTTTTCTGAATGGCAAGAAATTCATCATCAGAAAAGATGACGGTATCGTAATCATTAATTTTAAAAAGTTCTTTACCTGAATCATTTAATAAAATATGTTGGTTGTTATTACGAAATATTATTCCTGATTCTCCATGGCTATTATATTTCCCTTTTTTGAAACCACTAAGAGGATTTCCATTTATATCAATTAATCTAAATGTGTGATTAACATCTTGTTCTACTCCAAAATCACCATAGAAGTCATAATATAAGCGGGCTTCTACTTTTTCATTTCCGTCAGATATAGATTCTTGCAAATACTTATCTACTAATTTATATAGAGAATTATTGATAGGATTAATTTCTCTATATTGAGGAGGTATTATCCAATTATTATCTTGATCAATCACTCCAAACCGATCTTTGAAATTGACAATAAAAGATTGCCCATTTTTCTGAATGCTATGATATAGTGGCGGGATAACTTCTGATAAATTTTCATCAAAAATTCCCCAATTGTCATTAATTTTTAGAGCAATGTTTTGGTCTAAAAATTGATATGAATCAGCTTTTATAGTTTTCCCCTTTGTATTGAGAATGATAAATTCATAGCCTTGAAATATTTTCTTTTTCACAACAAAGAAATCTTTATTCCAAATAACCTTTCCAGAGTATTTTTCAGTGGTTACTTCATTGCTGTCTTTGGCTATGAAAGTCTGTTTTGATTTGTTGAGAATGAAACGGTTTCCAAATACGCCTATCAAATCAGCGTGAAAAACTTGTTTATTCTCATTAGTATATAAGTTGAAGATTTGAGCAAATTCAGAGGTGTTTTTTACTAATAAACTATCATTCAAATAGAAAACAGAATCTCCTTTTTGCTTCCCAACTTCTTCTCCAGTTTTATTTAGAATGCTCCATTCATTCAAAGGCGTAACAAAAATGTGTTTGCCATTATTCCACTCTATTCTTTTGTATTCAATAGGTAATAAAATTTTACCATCTTGCCTGATAAGCCCCTGTTTGCCATTTTTGAAAATTATTGCTACCCCATCACGGAAAGTAGAAACACTGTCCATGTTTTCAAAAAGGATTTCAGACTTAGGGTCTAGTTTTATCAGTTTTTTATTACCATAATTTTTAGTAACCGTAAAATTATTATGTCCTAAATAAGCAATATGAAAATATTCAAATGGAACAGCAGTCTTTCCTGATGAATTAATGATCCCAAAGTAAGTATCCTTTTCTTTTTTGGTTGCGGCAATGAGGTGATTTTCAGCGGGATAAATATTTCTGTAATTAGATTTTATTTTAGGCTTCCCATTAGTCTTTATTAGGCCATAAAATAAAACTTTGGAATATTTACTTTTTTCAGAAACAACGAATAAATCATCTCCAAATGGAATTAGGCTAGTGTATTTGGGTTTTGAAACCACCTCAAAATCATCCGACATCAAACCCCATAAATCACTTTGCTTATAACCTATATATCCATTTATATTTTTCGATTCTCCATCAGACCATCCAAAAGCCTGATATTTAGGATCAAGTAATATGTTTCCCTTTTCGTTTTTAACCCCTTTTTTTCCTTTTTCTGAAAAGATTTCCAAAGTACTGTCGTGTGAGAAATCAGCGTATGCTTGTGCTTGACTGGCATAGGCAAGTAGAGACCATGGAATTAAGAAAATATAAATTAATTTAGCCATATGATACGGTCTATGACCGACTTATTATTTGAGAGAAATACAATATTATTTACCCCTTTTTTTTCCCAAAAGGTATGAAGGGAGTCAAAATTTAATTAACTGAAATGTCAAAAATAGAAAAGTAAAAGCAGTATGCATAGTTTATGAAAGAAAAGAATGATTTTTTCGATAAGGTATATCAAGTTGTCCGATTAATCCCCAAAGGAAGAGTGACGTCCTATGGCGCTATTGCTAAATACTTGGGAGCTGCAAAAAGTTCCAGAGTAGTGGGCTATGCTATGAATGCCTCTCATTCCATGGAGGATATACCTGCTCACAGGGTGGTGAATAGAAATGGATTGCTCACGGGAAAAATGCACTTTGAAACTCCTGATGCGATGCAAAATGCACTAGAAGCAGAAGGAATTCAAGTAAAGGATGATCAAATTCAGGATTTTGACAAAATATTCTGGAATCCTATGGAGGATTTGGAAATATAATTTATAGCTATTCAACATTTGAAATCAGCTTCAAACTAATTAAAAATATTCTCTAGATATTTATTTCTGATATCTCGGTAGATATAAAAATCAGAATCTATACTAGCAATTTGATGAACTCCTTTTACTTCTGAAGCAACAATTAGGCTGGCATCTGCCAAATCCATCGGCACATCGTCATATTTTCTGGTTAATTCGGATAGACGACTGATTTTATCATGCTCCAATTCAAAAATTTTTAAACCACCTCTTTCTATCCATTCTAGAAAATTAGCTTGTGCTTTTGTACTGAAACTTAGCATATGAGAAGTCTCAGTAATTACTGGCCAGGTAGTGATCAATCCTCTTTCGAGTGTTTTAAGAAATGAAATGGCTTTTAAATGATGTTTGTCGCTTCTGTCAAAAAGCGCAATTAAAGGGCCTGCATCAATGAGAATGTTTTTCATTTAGCATCTTTTTTAAGCGTTTTTTATAGGTGGTTGAGCGATCAGTATCATTGCTTGAAGCTGCACCAAATAAATCCTGACCAGACTCATAAGCAGAAACTTCAGACTTTTTAGTAAGATATTGTGTAAGCGCTTCTTTAACTACCTGAGATTTAGACAGCCCATTTTTCTCACAGTATTCTGTGAGTTTCTTTTCCTCCGATGATGTTAATCTTGTGGTAAGCATCTTTTATATATTCAGTATTACAAATGTAATACAATTTTTTTAATCTTCAAGTTCCAATTTGTCTTTTTTAATCAAAAATAATCCAAAAAATGTAAGTAATCCATTGACTACCAATATTTCAAAACCAAATTTATAGCCGTAAAACCAAGCTTCAGAATTTTCATTAATAATATAAGAAAGTATAGGGGCCAGAAATGCAATCATTGGAACCCATTTGTCTTTCAATTGGTATTTTGTAATCAAGCCAAAAGTGAATAATCCCAAAATAGGACCATAAGTATATCCAGCGGCTTTAAAAACAGCAGTAATTACGCTTTGATCATTAATCGCTTTGAAAGCAATGATGACCAAAAACAGGATAACAGAAAAAGCTAAATGAACTTTAACCCTAATTTTCTTTGAAATCGGCTTATCATCTTGGCCTAAACCCAAAAAATCTACACAAAATGATGTAGTTAAGGCAGTAAGTGCTGAATCTGCGCTAGAATAAGCAGCAGCAATTATTCCTAAAAGGAAAACTACCCCTGCAATTAGAGGGAAATGTTCAAGCGCAAGCAAAGGATACAAATCATCGGTTCTGGTTGGAATAGCAATATTCATTTCTCCTACATAAATGTAAAGTAAAGCGCCCATGCTTAGGAACATGAAATTCACAATCACCAATACAATGCAAAACCAAAACATATTCTTTTGCGCATCTTTTAATGAACGGCAAGTGAGGTTTTTTTGCATCATGTCCTGATCTAAACCAGTCATCACTATTGCAATAAAAGCACCGCTAATAAATTGCTTGAAGAAATTTTGACCACTTTGCCAGTCCCAAACAAATATTTCAGAATAGCCCGAAGAAGAAACTTTTTCTGTTAGCTGTAACCACGACATATCCAAAGCATCTTTCATTAAATAAATGCTGATAGCAACAGCTGAAATCATAAAGAGCGTTTGAAGTGTGTCGGTCCTAAACGATAGTTTTAATCCCACCTCTGAAAGTGTACAGCCAAATTAAGGCAATGGTGATAGCAACCGTTACTGAAAAAGGCCAGCCATATGCATCAAAAATAGCAATTTGTAATACTCCAGCCACTAAAAATAACCTAAAAGAAGAACCTACTATCCTTGATAATAAAAAGAAAAATGCCCCACTTTTATAGGAGTATTTACCAAATCGCTGTTCGAGATAAGTATAAATGCTAATCAGATTCAGTCGATAATAAAGTGGGAGTAAAACTGTAGCAATCACAAAATAACCTACCAAATAGCCCAATACTACCTGAAAGTAAGCAAATGCAGTATTCCCAACTTCACCAGGGACACTTATGAAGGTCACTCCAGAAAGAGAAGCTCCTATCATCCCAAAAGCCACCAAATACCAAGGCGATTGCCTGTTGGCCGTGAAAAAAGTTAGGTTGTCATTTTGACGGGAAGTAAGCCAGGAAATCCCCATTAAAACAAGAAAGTAAATGGATATGACTGAAATGACAAGTATTGGACTCATATAGTATTTTTTATATTATTTATCCAAAAATACGATTGCACAAATCACAATTCCCATTGAATTGATATAATTTCTTAACCGGTTATTAAAATGGATTTTTAAATAAATCCGAAGTTGGTTAATTTTTCGTAAATTTGCATAGGAATTATGCTTAATTGTAACATTAGGCTTTTTTTTAAGTTATTGAGGCGTGATGGGTGATTTTAAAATATTTTATCAATTAGAAGAAGACAAGAGAGAGGTAGTTGTAGAAACCACCTCCGATGAAGATATCAATGATTTGATAGTCTATAATGATGATGTAAATACATTTGAACATGTAATCAATACGTTGGTGAAAGTATGCAAGCACACACCAGAACAAGCTGAACAATGTACATTACTAGTGCATTACAAAGGCAAATGTGCTGTTAAGAAAGGTTCTTTTGTTGATTTAATTCCATACAGACAAGCCATAGTTGATGCAGGGATTAATGCTGAGATAGAATAATATGGAGTTTTCCTCTAAATTAATTGAATCTGCAGTAAATGAATTTTCCAAACTTCCAGGAATTGGAAAGAAAACAGCTTTAAGATTAGTCCTTCACTTATTAAAACAAGAAGAAATTTTTACTACCGATATTGCGCAATCTTTAACAGAAATGCGTCAAAATATCAAATACTGTAAAAAGTGCCATAATATCTCTGATGAGGAAGTTTGTAATATCTGTAAAAGCCATAAAAGAGATAATTCAATAATATGCTTGGTAGAAGACACAAGAGATGTTTTGGCAATTGAAAATACCTCTCAATATAATGGTTTGTATCATGTTCTTGGTGGAATTATTTCACCAATCGAAGGAATCGGAACCGAAGACTTGACCATCGACAGTTTAATGGAAAGAGTCTCTACCCCAGATTCAGAAGTAAAAGAAATTATTTTTGGACTTTCTCCCACTATGGAAGGTGATACTACTGCATTTTACATCAGTAAAAAAGTAAAACAGTTAGGCATTAAAACTAGTACCATTGCTAGAGGAATTCCTATTGGAGGAGAGCTAGAATATGCAGATGAAATTACTTTAGGTAGAAGTATTGTGAGCCGAACAACTTATGAATAGGCTTCATTTTTAATCCTTTTCCTAAGAGGTAGAAAAAAAACTAACGATATTTCACTAGTAATTCATATTCCAAGTGATTGGAATTCAGTTAGATATAAATTAAACTTCAGTTTTGGCACAATACTTGGTTAACTCTTCATAACACCAAACAATTAAAGTTATGAAGAAGCACATATTACTTCCGTTCGTTTTAGGTTTAGGATTATTGTTATTCTCTAATTCTGCAAAATCTCAAAATTTTCAAATTGTGGCTTCTTTTGGTACAGCACATAACTGGGCAGTTCCAAATGCGGTACTTTATGAAATTGATTATTACTATCCTTATCATCAGATTGTACATATCAATCGTGAACGCAGAGGAAGAAATTTATTTTATAATGTTTTGCTAGAGAGAAGAGGCCAGTTTGTAGAATTGTTTTTCGGTAGACAAGCTATCATTTTGGATATCAATTATTATAATAGATATCCATTGGCGCAACATATTTGTAGTGGCCATTGTGGTTATCATGGTAATTTTTATAGAAATCATCAGGTTGTTTGTAATCATAGAGGACATGGCCATGGTCATCACAAAGGGCATAATCATATTGCTTATAGATCATCTAATAGAAACTACAATTCTTATGCAGCTAAAAGTAGTGCTGCAAATAGAAATGTGAGAAGTAGTCATGTTGCCCATAATAGAAGTAGTAATTCTAACAGATACATGAATAATAGGAATGAAGTAAAAAATGAATCCTTCAGAAATAATAGGAGTTCTGCTTCAAGATCTAATGATGGAAGAGTAGCTTCAAGGTCTAATGATGGAAGAGCAACTTCAAGAAGTAATGGCACCGCAATTAGAAAGGATAATGCAAGGGGGAATTCATCTATTAACAAAAGAAGCTCTAGTGGCAGTAGAAGTTCTCGTAATATTTCTTCCTCTTCTTCAAGGTCAAGAAATAAATAAGATTACGATTTTAAATTAAAATGGAAATACAACACCAATTAGGAGCAGTTTGAATTTTATTCAACTGCTCCTTTTTCCTGCTTTACTCGCTAGGACACCATAGTTATCCAATGTATTTATAATTATAAAGTATCTAGAAACAAGTTAAATTTGATTTAAATTAGAGAATTATAAGTTCGAATTTATTTGATGAGTTTATTAATAGCTAACTCCCCAACTTTCGCCTTAAGCGAAAAGGCGGGCTGGAGGGTAAAATGGCGGGCGGGCGTTGGCTTTTGCGGGAAGTAGCATCATTTTACCTAGATTTTTTGCATACTTTTTCATCAATGGAAAAAGTATGAAGCATAAAGCGAGCATTAAAATACAAAAATTCGCAATATAATGATTAAATCTGCTCTCTGTGACACCATTAAATAATTTAAAAAGCCTTTAAGTCAATAAAACGCATTTTTTTAGTTTTATCGAGGAAAACAGGAGATTGAATTTTATTCAACTGCTCTTTTTTTTGAGGAGGATACCTTTAAATAATTCATGTTATTCTAATGATGGATATTGAAGTTCAAGTTGTTTCCTTAAGGTTATTAAAGCTTCTAATACCATAGCTGTAGTAACGGCATCAGATTTCCAATGCAGGACATGCCTTACTAAAGTTCCGCCAGAAAAAAACACACCACCTTTCCAGAATATTTTGCCATCATGTTTAATTCCTTTAGAGAAAATATAATCAAGCCCATCTAAGATAATCGCTTGAGATTTCTCAGATCGGATTCCAGAAATATTTAATAATGCATTAACAGCAAGAATTGTTGATTGTAAACTATCCCCATTATTGATAATACCTCTAGATGACCAACTGCCATTTTCTTTATATTCTCTAATAACAAACTCTTCTATTAGTTTACTACTTTCACCCAATCCCTTTACGTCATTTTTGTATGCCTTTGAAATATAATAGGGTAAATGATATTTGTTGGGGTAATAAGTAGCAGCATATTCATAGTTTTCCTTAATTATTTCGTCTTCAATAAATTGGATTGATTTTTCTGCTGAATGACTTCGGTCATTGTTATATTTACTCAAAACCCTAAGAATATTTGCATTAACGACAGGATCAAGATCATTACTGCCATATGGAATATAGGGTTGATAAGCATGAGGATACATTTTACTTATAGGTAAATAAAAAGTACCAAGATGAAAAAACTCTTGAACTGGGTTCCAATTTTTTGAAAATTTATGTTCATCTGCAAGCCAAGTGAGATATGCACCACTCTCAGAGCCTTGTTTTTGCCAAAAGTTGTACCATAACCTATTATTTCTATTGGAATCCGTATATTCATCAAAAATATTATGGATGTCTTTCAAACTGTCAGGAATTTGATTTCCATTTATTTTATTCCTTAAATAGATAGCCAATAAGCCTGCAGCAGTATCGTCTGCATCATTTGCCACATTAGCTGCTTTATGCATAAATTTAATTTTTAGTGGAAAATTATTGGGTCTTCTAACCAATTCATCAGTTTCTTTTTCAAAAAATCTGTGTGCTTTTTTAGGGGGTAATAAATTCCAGAAATTGAAAGTGCCATCTGATTGATAATTCATAATTCTATCAAATGCCATATCCAGCATAGGAGGGATTTTTCGGTATTCAGGATATTCTAAATAAATATTAGCCAGGATATTATGAATAGTGGCAACTGAAAAGCAATTCGAGTCATAGGAACTATTCTCTCTGCCCAACAAGGGGAACCAAAAATTCATACTCATTTGAGTTTCCCATTCTCCTTTATACTTAAAAATAGAATCACTTTCTTTTTGTTGTGCTGACTCCAGATAAGAAAGCCCTTTATCAATATGATTTAATGTTTTGGTATAAATTTCTTGAGCATGCTCCTGATTTTCAATTTGTGAAAATGAATAAAATGGTAAGAGGTAAACGAAAATGAGTAGATACCAAAAATACATACTTGGAATATACGGTTATTTTAAAGAATGTTCATTTCTTAAATTTTTATTAAAATCAATTTTGTATTCAGGTGTGTTTTTTCCGTGATGTGATGGTTTCAATCTAAACAAAAAAAGCCATTAGTTTTCGTTAATGGCTTTTGTTAATCAATTAAAATTATGTTTAGGCAATGTTTGTATAAACCGCCTGAACATCATCATCCTCTTCAATTTTATCAATCAGCTTTTCAATATCAGCTAGTTGCTCATCACTAAATTCTACCGAGTCATTTGCAAATCTTTTCAGGGATGCATTTTTTACATCTATGTTGAGTTCTTCTAATTTTTTAGAAAGGTTTCCAAATTCTTTGTAATCTCCATAAACATAAAGTTTACCATCATTCTCCTCGATTTCTTCCATTCCAGCGTCAATCAATTCTAATTCCAGCTCCTCTATATCCATGTCTTCTGATTTTTCAAATTCAAAAACAGCTGTTCTTGAAAACATAAATTCCAATGAGCCATTAGGTACTAAATTTGCACCCACTTTATCTTTATTGAAATAAGATTTTATATTAGCTACGGTACGGTTATTATTATCAGTGGCACATTCTATGAAAATCAATACACCATGAGGCCCTTTACCTTCAAATGTGACTTCTACATAATTTTCAGCCTCAGAACTAGATGCTCTTTTAATGGCAGCCTCAATATTATCCTTCGGCATATTCTGAGCCTTAGCATTTTGAATGGCAGTCCTTAAGGAAGCATTCATTTCAGGATCAGGGCCGCCTTCTTTAGCCGCCATGGTGATGGTCTTCCCTAATCTTGGAAATAAACGGGACATCTTATCCCATCTTTTTTCTTTTGCCGCTCTTCGGTATTCAAATGCTCTTCCCATTTTTATTCAATTCTTTTGTTGCAAAAATATAAAGAAGAGATTAAGATACCGCAATCTGGAAGTAGTTTTATCATATTCAAAATTAAAATTGTATTTCATATGCTCAAATTGATATTTTTCAAGCTATAAGATGATTTAAGTCAGAGTTTTTCGAAAATAGAATCTATAATTTTGAACGGTAAATAAATAAAGGTTCAATGACAGATTTAAGCATCAAATACAATAAAGCGATTCCCCGATACACCAGCTATCCTACTGTCCCACATTGGAAATTACAAAATCCAGATCAAGGAGAATGGTTAAATGAAGTACGAAATGTCTATTTTTCACAAAAGGATAAAAGTATCAGCCTATACATTCATTTACCTTTTTGCGAAAGCTTGTGTACTTACTGCGGCTGTAATAAAAGAATTACCAAAAATCATAGTGTTGAGGAGCAATATATTGAGGCAGTATTATCCGAATGGAATATTTATATAAATGGTTTAGGTGAAAAGCCTATCATTCGAAATATCCACCTTGGGGGAGGAACTCCTACTTTTTTCTCATCCGAGAACCTCCATAGACTTTTATTTTCTATTTTAGAAACTTCAGAAATCCATCCTCAGAAAGCTTTTAGTTTTGAAGGCCATCCCAATAATACGACTTATGAACAACTAAGAATTTTAGCGGAATTAGGTTTTGACAGGGTTTCTTATGGGGTTCAGGACTTTAACCTAAAAGTCCAAAAAGCCATTCACAGAATTCAGCCGATTGAAAATGTTAGAAAAACCACAGATTGGGCGAGAGAATTGGGATATGAATCCGTAAACTATGATTTGATTTATGGATTGCCTTTTCAAACTTTAGAGAATATAGAAGAGAATATTGAAAAGGTGAGAGAGTTTAAACCTGAAAGAATTGCGCTTTATAGTTACGCTCATGTGCCCTGGAAAAGTAAGGCGCAAAGAGGTTATGGAGATGATAATTTACCTAAGCCAGAAGAAAAATTGGCGATGTATCTTCGAGCTAAGCAAATGCTAAATGAAATGGGCTATCATAATATCGGTATGGATCACTTCGCGTTAGAAAAAGATGAATTAACCGTTGCAAAGGAAAAAGGGTATCTGAACCGAAATTTTATGGGCTATACCACCGATCAAAACCAATTGATGATAGGTTTAGGCTGTTCAGCCATAAGTGCTACAGGAACGGCATTTGTTCAGAACGAAAAAGTAGTAGAAAAATATCAAACTGCAGTTCTGAATAATGAATTACCCTTAATAATTGGACATTATTTAACAGAAGAGGAACAGATTTCAGCTAAATTAATAAATCAGATTATCTGCAATGGGGCAGTTGATTTTAACAAGAGTTCTTTAGCAATGCAATTATGGGAAGATGCCCAGGATGAGCTAGCCGAAATGCAAAAAGATGGTTTGCTGGAAATGGGTAATTATGCATTAAAGGTTACGGAAAAAGGAATGTTGTTTGTTAGAAATATTTGCAGCCTCTTCGATCCAAAACTGAAACTAAAATCCGATAAACCTCAGTTTAGTCAGAGTATTTGATTTTGTTTAAATTTAAGCTTAGATTATGAGTTTTTTATCGTCTACCTACTTACTCTCATCTGTGCGTCATTCCTGCGAAGGCAGGAATCTATTGATTTTAACCTTTGTTTAAAATATTAAAGAAACAGGCTGTCAACCTGCTTAATTAAGTAATCAATAGCCGTGATTTCTAGGATAAGAGTATTGAAACAGAGTTTCAATAAAACAAGGAGGGTGTCCGAAAAGTCGAGACACCCTTTTTTGTTTGTTGATTTTCTCTAAAAATATTATTTTAGAGTCGTACAAAATACAACGATGGCTAAGATAGTTTTTAAAAATCAAACAGGCAATTGCCCAGAATTATTTCCAGTAAACATTTTTGATAAAATCCCTGAAAATCATCCTGTCCGTTTAATTGACTCGGTGGTCAATTCATTGGATATCAGCGACATTCTTAAGAAGTACAAAGGAGGTGGGACATCGGCCTATCATCCCAGGATGATGATCAAGGTTTTATTTTACAGTTATCTCTCCAATGTGTATTCCTGTAGAAAAATAGCCAAGGCACTCCATGAGAATATTCATTTTATGTTTATATCGGGAAATTCAACTCCTGATTTCAGGACGATCAATGATTTTCGTGGTAAAATTTTAAAAGACTCGATCAAGACCTTATTTGCAGAGGTAGTGAAAATGCTGGTGGAAATGGGGTATGTCAGCCTTGATGTCCAGTACATTGACGGAACAAAAATAGAGGCTAAATCGAATAAATACACCTTTGTTTGGCGGGGCTCGGTTGAAAAGTACAAAGACAAGCTGGAAACAAAAATCAATAGCGTTCTATCGGATATTGAAAGGAGTATTTTATCAGACAATCAAGAAGTCAATAAGGAGGAATTGCCCCAAAAAATTGATTCGAAGGAGTTAAAGGAAAGACTTTCGCTACTCAACAAAAAACTAAAGGAGCCATCAAAGAAAGTTGCCAAAGAACTGCAAAAGCTTCAAGAGGAGCATCTTCCAAAGTTAGAGAAGTATGAAAAGGACTTGGAAATATTGGACAAGCGAAAATCCTACAGCAAAACCGATAAGGGTGCCACATTCATGAGAATGAAAGACGACCACATGAAAAACGGCCAATTAAAGCCTGCTTATAACTCCCAAATATCAACAGAAAATCAGTTTATCACCCATGTTTCCATCCATCAAACACCTGGTGACACCACTACTTTAAAATCACATTTGACCGGTTTTGAAGAACTCTACCATAAACAGAGTAAAGAAATAGTGGCCGATGCAGGATACGGCAGCGAGGAAAATTATGAAATGCTTGAAGAAAAAGGTGTTGAAGCCTACGTGAAGTATAATTACTTCCATAAAGAGCAAAAGAAAAAGATGAAGAACAACCCGTTTCTTCCACAAAACCTCTTCTATAATGCCGAGCAAGATTTTCACGTATGCCCCATGGGGCAAAGAATGGAAAAAATTGGAGAGGGGAAACGCACTTCAACTAACGGTTATGAGTCTAAAGTCGCTTACTACCAAGCAAAAAGATGCGAGCAATGTCCATTGAGAACATCTTGCCATAAGGCTATAGGTAACAGAAGAATAGAGGTAAACCACAGATTAAACCTTCTAAAACGGCAGGCCAGAGAAAACTTAACAAGCAAAAAAGGACTTGAGCACAGAAGTAAAAGACCAATAGAGCCAGAGGCTGTGTTTGGTCAATTAAAAAGCAACAATAAATTTAACCGTTTTACATTTTCAGGATTAGAAAAAGTAGAATTAGAGTTTTTGTTGATGGCAATAGGTCACAACTTCAGGAAAATGATAGCCAATAATGTGATTTTAACATCAAAATCAGATGCCGAATTACCAAGAGTTGGTAAAAATGCCCCTTATCATAAAATGTCCACAGAAATTAAGTCGAAAATCCATGGACAGCAAAAAATAAGTGAAAATGGATGTGGGTATCTGAAAATAGCGGCATAAAAAAAACTGTCCTTTTTGGACAGCCTCGACGTTCTAATTATCTTTTGTGCTATATTTATATTGATGAAACACTATTTTTCTTGCAAAACAAATAATTATACTGCTATATAAAATCCGTGCGTCATTCCCATGAAGATGGGAATCTATTGATTTTAACCAAAGGTTAAAATATAAAAAAACGATCAATCAATTTTATCCGTCTAATCACAAAAAGGAATCTATGCCCAAAAAAGACATTACCCAAAAAGAAGACATTCAATTATTAGTCGATAGCTTTTATGAAAAAGTATTGAAAGACGAAACTATCGGCTACATATTTACTGATGTTGCCAAACTGGATGTTCCTGCTCATATGCCTATTATGTATGATTTCTGGTCATCAGTTTTATTGGGAACTACCGAATACAAACGCAATCCCATGGACAAGCATTTTGCATTAAATGAGCAAGAACCATTACAAAAAAAGCATTTCGATAGATGGCTTGAATTATGGTTTGAAACTGTAGATGAACTTTTTGAAGGAGCAACCGCCAAAGAAGCAAAAAACAGGGCAAGCACAATTGGGAGATTAATGCTTTTTAAAATGGAAGAAGCTAGAAACTAAACAATTGCATTTATATATCGGTTTAAATAGTATGGACAAACTGATATTTCCCATAAGCCTAGTAACATTTATAGCCTTTTTCTATGTGGTGGCAGTAGGATTTAATTTTCCATATCCAATTGTAGCTGGATTGTTTGGAATTCTACCAGTAGCTCTTATTTGGATGGTTTATAAAGTCCTAAAAGATGGAGAACATAGTGGAAAAACTTTTGAAAAGCACTTTTATGAGTTTGAGTGAGAAATAACATTAGAAATTTTAAATATAGAGCTTTTATCTCTTAGAATCCTCTCGAAATTTCCTAAATTGCTTTACAAGAAGCAATGAAAGAAAAAGGAATAGATATTGAAATAGATAAACTTACCCGTTCCATTGAAAACAGCGTTACGGGTGATAGTTTCCCAACTGATATCACTCTCATTTCCACAAATGATCTAAAAAATATTACAAAGAAAAATGGTTGGCTTTTTGATTGGAAGGCAGAATTTTCGCAGAAACAAAGAGAGATTTACAAACTTACAATTGTTAACAATCCCTCTATTATTCAAGGATTAGTTAGCTTGGAAATGAAAGAAGATCATGTGTTTTTACATTTGATAGAAAATGCTCCTTTTAATAAAGGGAAAGATAAAATGTATTTGGGTGTTGCGGGAAACTTGGTGGCATTTACTTGTAAAGTTTCATTTCAACGCGGACATGAGGGTAATATTTCTTTCATTTCTAAAACCCAATTAATCAACCATTACGTTAAAACATTGGGAGCCTTGCATTTTGGTGGAAGAGTTATGATAATTGAAACTAAAACAGCTATAAAGCTGATAAATAGATATTTCCATGATGAATAAAATTAAATCTAAAAAAGAGCTAAATATTGATTTTTTAGGCGGAGAAGAACTCACTTCGCAAGAAGAACTAGATTTGAAAAAATACTTTGCTAATCAAAAAATAGAGAGGCAAAGGAAACTGATTGCTAAAAGCAAAAAATCAAAGGATAAAGTAAAGTGAAGTTTAGGTTGCTGCCAGTGCAAATAATCTCACCTCATCTTCACCCTAGCCCGTTCCTGTATCCTGTTCTGAACACTTTTTCCCATAATTTTACTTTCCAGCCAGGCGATAATATCAAAGTAAATAAATGACCTTTTTTCGTATCTGATATCTTGTAATGGCTCAAGATTATTTAACAATTTTTTAAATTCAGGGATCAACTCTTCTTCTCTAAATTCTCCAGCTAATTTTCTCAAAAATCTTAAAATGTATCTCTGAAATAAATGCATTTCTCCTTTCTTCAAGAGAAAGCGATAAGTGGAACGAATATAGTAATCTATCACTTCCATATTGCCCAATTCATAATGAGCTATCAGACTCAAAATTCTGGCAAAGGAATGAATGTCTTCTCTTAAATCTGTCTTTTCATCCTGCTGAACACGGTTGAGCCACTCCAATGCTTTATGGTATTGACTATCTCCAAAATATAGACAAGCTATTTTATAAAATAAGATAATTCGTGAATGCTCATCCGAACGCTGAATAAAAGCTTCCAAATCCGGGCTTAGTCTTTTTAATAGCTTTACTCCCAGATTAAATTTTCCCAGCATGAATATCCTGTTGAACTCATGCACATACACATATTTAATTAGTCTGTTACGGATATTTTCATTGACAGAGTTTTGCATCTGTTCATTCAAATCATGTAGTCGTTGTCGTGATTTAAGGAAATTCTGGTAATAGAATAATTTATATTCAGCTATCATCACCTGATTTACTGCACTTAAATAATCATTTAACTGACTATTTTTTAAATCAGGATGTTGGTCATAAAGTTGCAGCCATTTCAGTGCATATTGATAGCCCACTTCCATATCCTCTAAGAAATAGTAGTAGTTGACATAGAGTCTATAAAGACTTAATTTTTCATGTATGGATAATGCGTCTTCCTCGTGCTGCGGTAATCCCTCATAGAATAAATTCTGCACTTCCTTTAAATGCTCATCATTCCTTATATAGCCAGTTTTGACATAAATAGCATTTAGTTTTACTGCCAGATTAGTGAACTGATTGATCAGATTAATTTTACTATTGGCATCTTCCACTTCTGAAATTACTCTCTGAACATTTTGACTGTATTGACTGCCCACACTTTGGTTCAATAGGTTTTTCTCCCATTTCAAAAGCTCCAGCTTTAATTCCAAGTTTCCAGTTTTGGCTACTTTTTTGTAAGCTTTTTTTAAGATATCAAAAGCCTGACGAAAAAGCCCTCGATTATACAATAACTGCACATAATCGATCATCTCACGAATATGGATCTCACTATTTTTTGCACTTTCAAATTGTCTTAATGCCTGCAATATCTTTTGCATTAAATGCGCTTTCATATTTGAAATCTGACTGGTTTTTATAAAAGTAATCTCCTCCAAATCAGTTGTTGAATAATTTTCTTTTTGTTCCAGAAAATCAAAAAGCTGCATGTATTTGGATTTGCTCTCATTCTGCTGCTGTGAAAGCAAGCGGAAATAGCGCTTTTCACTTTTGGTTAGCGATTTTATTAAATCAAATAAATGGTCAGATGATTGCTTAGACATCGTAATTAATAATCTATTTATAATTGATTATATCGTCATTTGAATATAAATGTGAACAATAGAAATCGTAAATACAAAAATATTTGGCATTACATGCGCTATTTCATCCTCCTACATTAGTTACTTCAAAATATTTAAACCACAAAAAATTGATGTATGGCACGTAGGATAGCAATTTTTGATACCACTTTAAGAGACGGAGAGCAAGTGCCCGGTTGCGGCTTGAGCAAGAATGAAAAGCTTAAGATTGCTAAGGAGCTTGAAGCTTTAGGTGTAGATGTGATTGAATCTGGTTTTCCCATATCTTCACCTGGGGATTTTGAATCAGTTCGTCTTTTATCCAAAGAAATCAAAAATTCATCAATTTGTGCCCTTTCCCGTGCGGTGAAAAATGACATTGAAACTGCCGCAAGAGCATTAGAAGGAGCAGTAAGACCAAGAATTCATACAGGTTTAGGGACTTCCGACCAGCATGTTTTCACAAAATTAAATTTTACCAGAGAGCAAGTATTGGAAAAAGCGCATGAATGTGTTACACATGCCCGTTCTTTTGTGGATGAAGTGGAATTTTATGCTGAAGATGCAGGAAGAACTTCCAATGAATTTTTAGCTCAAGTGATTGAAGTTGCCGTGGCTGCTGGTGCAAAAGTGGTCAATATTCCCGATACAACAGGCTTTTGCTTGCCTGAAGAATATGGGGCTAAAATCAAATATCTAGTAGATAATGTAAAGGGTATTGAAAATGCCACCATTTCCGCTCATTGTCATAATGATTTGGGATTGGCAACCGCCAATAGCATAGCCGCCATTAAAAATGGAGCAGGACAGATTGAATGTACCATCAATGGAATTGGGGAGCGAGCTGGAAATACTTCTTTAGAGGAAGTCGTCATGGTGATAAAAAAGCACCCCGAACTTGCCTTCGAAACAGGAATAAATACACAACTTCTTTTCCCGATAAGCCAAATGGTTTCGAACACAATGTGCATGCCTGTTCAAGCTAATAAAGCTGTAGTAGGTTCCAATGCCTTTTCTCATTCATCAGGCATCCATCAGGATGGGGTGATCAAGAACAGAGATAATTACGAAATCATTGATCCTTATGAGGTTGGAGTCAATAAATCAAGCATCATTTTAACTGCAAGAAGTGGAAGAGCTGCCTTGAATTTTAGATTGATCGAATTAGGTGTTCATTTAGGAAAAGAGGAATTGGAAGAAACATATCAGGAATTTTTAGAGATGGCAGACCGCATTAATATAGTGGAGGATAAAGATTTAAAGTATTTGGTGAAAAACCATGAAGTAGTAGTAAAGTAAATTTCAGCTAAAGCAATGTCAGCAAAAACATTATTTGATAAAATTTGGGATAAACATGTGGTTCATTCAGTTGAGGATGGTCCGCAGGTTCTATATATAGATAGGCATTTCATCCATGAAGTGACCAGTCCGCAGGCTTTTTCTGGCTTGAAAGCAAGGGGAATTCCTGTTTTCAGACCAGAACAAACCATTGCTACTGCCGATCACAATGTCCCAACAGAAAATCAGCATTTACCTATTAAAGATGCGCTTTCCCGCCATCAGGTAGAAACATTAATTAAAAATTGTGATGAATTCGGGGTGGAGTTATACGGTTTAGGTCATCCTTACCAAGGGATAGTGCATGTGATAGGCCCTGAATTGGGCATTACACAACCGGGCATGACCATAGTTTGTGGGGATAGTCATACTTCTACTCATGGTGCTTTCGGAAATATAGCTTTCGGAATCGGGACCAGTGAAGTAGAACAAGTAATGGCTACTCAATGTGTGTTACAGAAAAAGCCTAAAACATTAAAAATTCAAGTGGATGGAGAGCTAAATCCTGGAGTAGTTTCTAAGGATATTGTTTTGCATATCATCTCAAAGCTTACGGCAGCGGGTGGAACAGGTCATTTTATTGAATTCTGCGGCTCCACTATTGAAAGTTTATCCATGGAAGCCCGTATGACAATCTGCAACATGAGCATTGAAATGGGAGCTAGAGGAGGATTAATTGCTCCTGATGAAACCACTTTTGAATATCTTGAATCAAAGCCATTCACCCCAAACGGTGAAAAATGGAATAGAAAAGTGGAGGAATGGAAGGCTTTAAAAACTGATGATGATGCTCAGTTTGATTTGGAATATTATTTCAATGCGGAAGAAATTGAGCCGATGATTACTTATGGCACAAATCCAGGAATGGGGATTGGAATTACAAAAGATATACCTCTTCCCAACGGAAAAACCGCTTCAGGCCTTGAGAAATCATTGAAATACATGGATTTGGAAGGTGGAAAACAATTACTAGGTCACCATGTGGATTATGTTTTCATTGGTAGTTGCACCAACAGCCGAATTGAAGATTTGCGTTTGGTAGCTGAATTAGTAAAGGGCAAGAAAAAAGCTGATCATGTACAAGCTATGATTGTACCGGGCTCCAGACAAGTAGAAAAACAAGCTAGAGCAGAAGGCTTGGATAAAATATTGGAGGCAGCTGGTTTCGAATTAAGACAACCGGGTTGTTCGGCATGCTTAGGCATGAATGAGGATAAAGTGCCCAAAGGAAAATATTGTGTGAGCACATCTAATAGAAATTTTGAAGGAAGGCAAGGACAAGGTGCCAGAACCTTATTGGCGAGTCCATTAACTGCAGCAGCGTCTGCACTTTCTGGCAAAATTTCTGATGTGAGGGAATTAATGAAAGTAGAAGCATAAGATATTATGGAAAAGTTTAACACATTAAATAGTCAGGCTGTATTGCTTCCTTTTGAGGATGTGGATACCGATCAGATTATACCCGCTCGTTTCCTGAAATCCGTCAGCCGGGAGGGGTTCGGTGAGAACCTCTTCCGTGACTGGCGGTATTTAGAAGATGGATCGCCCAATCTTGAATTTGTATTGAATCAGGAAGGAAATCAGGGAGAAATTCTGGTGGCAGGGAGAAATTTCGGTTGCGGATCTAGCCGCGAACATGCTGCCTGGGCTTTGGTCGATTATGGGTTTAAAGCAGTAGTTTCTAGCTTTTTTGCAGACATCTTCAAAAACAATGCACTGAATAATGGTCTTTTGCCAGTTCAGGTAACGGATGATTTCTTAGCTCAGGTGTTTGAAATATTAAAGAGAAGGCCTGAAGCCAAATTGCAAATTGATTTAAATGAGCAAGAAATCAGCTTGGTTGGTTCGGCTTTATCGGAAAGCTTTGAAATCAATTCTTATAAAAAATATTGCCTTCAAAATGGCTTTGACGATATAGATTTTCTCTTGAATAAAAAGAATGAAATCGAAGCTTACGAGCAATCATTAGCAGTCTGAACACGGTCTGACGCTTAGCCTTTAAACATTGCAATGGTTATTTATGGTCTGACGCATAGTTTGATTATAGTCGAGAGGGTATTTTATAACTATAAAATCTCATTTTGAGAATTAATTTTATAACAGAGGCGTCTGACCGTTTTGAGATTAAAATAGAGGTTGATTACGGTCTGACGCTTATTCTAGTTTGACATAGGTAAGGTTATTTATTTGAGTAAAAATGCTTTTTGGCAGAAGCGTCTGACCGTTATGTCAAATTTTGCACTAGCTTAAAAAGAACAAAACATGAACAAAAACATAGCAATATTAGCCGGAGACGGAATTGGTCCTGAAGTAACAGCTGAGGCAGTGAAAGCCTTGGATGCCATAGCTGAAACTTTTGGTTATCAATTTCAATACAACGATGCTCTGATTGGAGCAGCCGCAATTGATGCCACTGGAAACCCTTTTCCGGAAGCAACAGAAGAGAGCTGTAAATCAGCCGATGCCATTTTATTTGGTGCTATTGGTGATCCAAAATATGACAATGACCCCAACGCAAAGGTTCGCCCAGAGCAAGGGCTATTGAAAATGCGCAAAAACTTAGGGCTTTTTGCCAATGTACGTCCAGTAAGTAGTTATGATGCACTATTGCCTATTTCTCCTTTAAAAGAAAACATCATTAAAGGAACTGATTTTGTGGTTTTCAGGGAATTGACAGGCGGGATTTATTTTGGTGAACCAAGAGGCAGGTCCGAAGATGGAAATACCGCTTTTGACAGTTGTGTTTATTCCAAATCCGAAATTGAAAGAATAGCTCATCTCGCATTTAAGGCTGCGATGAATAGAAGAAAGAAACTCACATTGGTGGATAAGGCAAATGTTTTAGCAACTTCTCGTCTTTGGAGGGAAACGGTGAAAGATTTATCAAGCCAATATCCGGAGGTAGAACTGGATTTTATGTTTGTGGACAATGCTGCCATGAAAATCATTCAGAATCCGAAAGATTTTGATGTAGTGCTTACTGAAAATATGTTTGGGGACATCATCACGGATGAAGCCTCTGTGATTTCTGGTTCTTTAGGTTTATTGCCTTCCGCTTCATTAGGATTGAAAAGCAGTTTATTTGAGCCAATTCATGGTTCTTATCCTCAAGCTGCAGGCAAAGGAATTGCAAATCCAATAGGTGCAATACTTTCAGCTGCCATGCTGTTGGAATATGCTTTTGATTTAAAAGAAGAATGTCAAATTATAAAAGATGCTGTTAATTCTGCACTTAACATTGGATATGGTACGGAAGATATTTTTCCTGATGAAGGAAAAAGCACCTCTGAGGTTGGTGACTTTATTAGTCAAAGTATTGTAAATCAGTATAAAACAGAATCCGTATGAAAAAAATGAATAAAATAGTTTGGTTTATTCAATTGATTGATTCTACATTTGTAATTAAATATAAGACATGTACAAAACAAGCATTACCATAGTATCAGCAATTATTATTGTCATTATTCCAATGACTTGCCTGATGTGGTAGTGCTATAACTATATAAAAATTTTTAAAAGCGCCACTTCATCAGAAGTGGCGCTTTTTTTTGTCCAAATTCAAACTGACTTTTTTGATTATGTATTACAACAACAAAACTCTGGTATTTCTTAATGGCGATTGGCAGTATGCCGAAGATGCCCAAACAAGCTTGTACGGACAAACATTGCATTACGGAAATGGTGTATTTGAAGGGATTCGTGCCTATAAAAATGATGTGGGATTCAATATTTTCAAAGCCCATGAGCATTATGAGCGTTTACACAAATCTGCTGATTTAATGCACATTAAAATCCCATATTCAGTAGAAGAATTAGTGAGCATAAGCTATGAATTGCTGGATAGAAATAATTTGACGGATGCTTACATCCGTCCATTGGTTTATTTGGGTGCTAACATGGCTTTGCAACCTACTGATGAAGTAAATGTATTTATCTGTGCTTGGAAATGGGAAAAGTATTTGGGTCATGATCCTATCAAGGCTAAGATTTCATCATATCAGCGTATCCATCCTGCCTCTCAACATGTGGAAGCTAAAGTAGTGGGGCATTATACCAATTCAATTTTGGCAACCACTGAAGCTAAGAAATTGGGTTATGATGAAGCCATTTTATTGGATTACACACAGCATGTATCTGAGGGTTCGGGTGCTAATATCTTTATTGAGAAAAACGGGGAGTTATATACACCTTCAAGAGGTAATATTTTGCCGGGAATTACTCGTCAAACTGTTTTGGAAATCTGCAAAGAGCACGGAATCAAGGTGACAGAGAAGCCAATTTCTAAAGCTCAATTATTGGAAGCGGATGCGGCTTTCTTTACCGGAACTGCTGCTGAAATCGCCCCTATTGCGCAAGTAAATGATACTGTTTTCCCTTTAAGCTGGGAAGATTCCATAGGACAGAGCATTTACCACATCTACCGACAGAAAGTATTATTCAACGATTTACAAAATCAAACCATCATATAATGGCGAAGGAATTAAATCCATATAGTAAAGCAGTTACACAAGATCCTACACAACCTGCCGCTCAAGCCATGTTGCATGCCATTGGTTTGTCCGATAAGGATTTGGAGAAACCACAAATAGGCATTGCTAGCACTGGTTTTGAGGGCAATCCCTGCAATATGCATTTGAATGATTTGGCTGTAGAGGTCAAGAAAAGCATTAAATCATATGAGTGGGTGGGTTTGATTTTCAATACCATTGGGGTTAGCGATGGCATTTCCATGGGTACCAACGGAATGCGCTATTCATTACCCTCCCGCGATATCATAGCCGATTCCATGGAAACGGTGGTGAATGCACAAGCTTATGATGCCATGATTGCCATTACCGGATGCGATAAAAATATGCCTGGAGCACTGTTGGCAATGGGTAGGCTGAATAGGCCTTCAATGATTATCTATGGAGGAACCATTGCCCCGGGTTGCCATAATGGTGAAAAACTGGATGTGGTTTCTGCTTTTGAAGCTTTAGGTAAGAAGCAAGCCAACACTATTTCTGAAGAAGATTTTAAGGGAGTAGTGGCAAATGCATGCCCAGGTCCTGGAGCGTGTGGAGGAATGTACACTGCCAATACGATGGCTTCTGCCATTGAAGCTTTAGGATTATGCTTGCCATATGGGGCATCAAATCCTGCTCAAAGTGAGGAGAAGAGAAAAGAATGTGCTGAAGCTGGCTTAGCGGTTAAAAAATTGATTGAGAATGATCTGAAACCAAGGGATATAGTCACTAAAAAATCATTTGAAAACGCCATACGGTTGATTACAGTTTTGGGCGGATCTACCAATGCGGTCTTACATTTGTTGGCAGTAGCCAATGCTTTTGAAATCGATTTAACATTGGGAGATTTCGCTCGAATCAGTGCCGAAACTCCTTATCTGGCTGATTTAAAACCTTCTGGAAAGTATTTAATGGAAGATCTACATAAAAATGGAGGGATTCCTGCAGTCATGAAAATGATGCTGAAGGAAGGATTGCTAAATGGTGATTGTATGACTGTAACAGGCAAAACTTTAGCTGAGAATTATGAAAATGTTCCTGCTCTGGGTGAAAAGCAAGACATTATTCATTCGGTGAAAAACCCCATCAAAAGTTCTGGTCACTTGCGAATTCTGAAAGGAAATTTAGCACCTGAAGGATCAGTTGCCAAAATCACAGGAAAAGAAGGAGAAATATTCGAAGGAACTGCAAGGGTTTATGATGGCGAATTTTTAGCTAATGATGGCATTGCCAGGGGCGAAATAAAAGAAGGAGATGTTGTGGTTATTCGTTACGAAGGTTGCAAAAGGCGCAACCTGGAATGCCAGAAATGTTAAAACCTACTGCAGCCATTATGGGAGCAGGTTTAGGCAAGAAGGTAGCACTCATTACAGATGGAAGATTCTCAGGAGGAACTCATGGTTTTGTAGTGGGACATATTTCACCCGAAGCTTTTGACAATGGCCCCTTAGCTTATGTAGAGAATGGAGACCGAATTAGAATTGATGCAATAGAAAATTCCATAAGTCTATTAATTGAAGAAAAAGAATGGGAAATGCGTAAAGCCATAACTCCAACAAAGCCTGCCAGAAATGTAAGCGGAAGCTTAAAGAAGTACAGCAAATTGGTATCATCAGCATCATTAGGATGCATAACGGATTTATAGTATGGAAGAAGTAGCCACTAAATCAAAGAGACCTAAAGCGAAAACGACCATGAGTGGTGCAGCCGCCTTGGTAAACTGCCTTATCCGTGAAGGAGTGGAAACACTTTTCGGTTATCCCGGTGGGGCAATTATGCCGGTTTATGATGCTTTATTTGACCAAAAGGATAAAATAAAACACATCATGACTCGCCACGAGCAAGGGGCAACTCATGCAGCTCAAGGTTTTGCCAGAGTTTCAGGTAAAGTGGGCGTTTGTTTGGCTACTTCTGGTCCGGGAGCCACAAATCTGATAACTGGTTTGGCAGATGCTCAGCTGGATTCAACTCCTATGGTTTGCATAACAGGGCAGGTACCGGGCAAAATGATTGGATCGGATGCTTTTCAGGAAACCGATATTGTCAGTATGTCGATGGCGGTAACTAAATGGAATATTCAAGTTACTAAAGCTGAAGATATCCCTGCAGCTGTGGCAAAAGCATTTTATATAGCCAAAAGCGGAAAACCTGGACCTGTTTTGCTGGATATTACTAAAGATGCTCAATTTGAAAAAGCTGAATTTGAAGATTACCAAGCTTGTGATCAAATCAGAAGCTATGTGCCGAATCCTAAATTAAGTGAAAAAGCATTAGATCAAGCAGCCTCATTAATCAATTCAGCTAAGAAGCCTTTGATTCTTTTCGGGCATGGAGTGCTTTTATCCAATGCAAAAGAAGAATTTCAAGATTTTGTAGAGAAAACAGGAATCCCTGCAGCCTGGACTATCATGGGATTATCTGCATTGCCGACTTCACATCCTTTGAATGTAGGCATGTTGGGCATGCATGGAAACTATGCGCCCAATATTTTGACCAATGAATGTGATGTATTGATAGCCATAGGGATGCGCTTCGATGATAGGGTAACAGGTGATGTTGGCCGATATGCAAAGCAAGCCAAGGTCATCCATTTGGAAATAGACCCGGCCGAAATTAATAAAAATGTGGAGGCAGATGTGCCCGTTTTGGGAAACTGTAAAGAGTCATTAAAAGCACTTTTGGATATGGTCAATGAAAACCAGCATAATGAATGGCTGACTCGATTTAATGAACTGAATGCTCAGGAAGAAGAGAAAGTAATTAAAGATGAATTAAATCCTCGAGCAGATGAGCCAATGAGTATGGGTGAGGTGATTAAGCATATTTCCAATATTTCAAGAGGTAATGCGATTATTGTGACCGATGTAGGACAGCATCAGATGGTAGCTCAAAGATATTATGAATATGCCAATTGGAAAAGTAATGTAACCTCAGGCGGTTTGGGAACTATGGGATTCGCCCTTCCAGCGGCTATAGGAGCAAAATTCGCAGCTCCTCACAGACAAGTAATTGCTGTGATTGGAGATGGTGGATTTCAAATGACCATACAAGAACTGGGTGTGATTTTCGAAACTAAAGTGGATGTAAAAATTCTGCTTTTGAATAATGAATACCTCGGAATGGTAAGGCAGTGGCAAGATATGTTTTTCAAAAAGCGCTATTCCTCGGTGGACATGGTCAATCCCGATTTTCAAATGATTGCAAAAGGATACGGGATTGAGTCAGAGAAAGTATCAGAAAGAGAGAAATTGGAAGATAGCATTCATAGGTTTTTATCTCATGAAGGAAGCTATCTGTTAGAAGTAATGGTCGGAAAAGAGAATAATATTTTTCCTATGATTCCGACAGGAGCTTCGGTGTCCGAGATTAGACTGGAGTAAGCCATTTGATGGCACTTAGGTCATTACCGAAGATATTCATGCAGTAGACAATTGACAAGAAACAGTTGACAAAAGGGGATAGCAAAGTGTGAAGTTTATAGACTTAAAAAGCATGTTGAGAAAATTTTGTCAACTGAAATAGCCAAAGGCTATTTATTGTCAACTGTCAACTTGCTAAATAGAATGATGCGTTTTCGCAAATGAGCAGAAAAGTTAAAAAATGAAACAAAATGAAAGAACAATTCACCATATCAATATACACCGAAAACCTGATAGGTATTCTGCACAGAGTGACTACTATTTTCACTCGCAGGCATATCAATATTGAGAGTATAACCGCTTCTGAAAGCGAGGTGAAAGATATTCATCGCTATACGATAGTGGTAAGCTCAACGGAAGATAAAATCAAGAAAATCGTGAAGCAGATTGAAAAGCAAGTGGACGTTTTCAAAGCTTTTTATCATAAAAATGATGGTATAGTTTATCAGGAAATGGCTTTATATAAAATGCCTACTAAGTTATTATCGCAGACGAAGGAAGTAGAATACATCGTTCGAAAGCACCATGCTCGTTTGCTGGCTGTGGAACCAGATTTCACCATCATTGAAAAAACAGGCTTCAAGGAAGAAACACAAGAGCTTTTCGAACAGCTGAAACCTCATGGTATTTTGGAATTTGTTCGCTCAGGTAGGATTTCCATTTCCAAACCAATGAAAGAATTTCAGGAGTATTTCACTGAAGTGGAGGAAGCCTCTCGATTATAATTAATAATTAGTAATTAATAATTAACAATTAGGTAAGACCAATGTCAGACCAGAAACGGCTCACAAGGAGATAATCGCAATTAATGTAAATCAGAAATATAACCCGTCTAGATTCTAAAATCTAGACTCTAAAATCTAAAATAATGGCAAAACTAAAATTTGGAACAGTAGAAGAAGAAGTCGTAACACGACAAGAATTTCCTTTGGCGAAAGCACAGGAAGTATTAAAAGATGAAACTATAGCGGTTCTGGGCTATGGTGTGCAAGGGCCTGGTCAGGCACTGAATCTGAAAGACAATGGCTTTAATGTGATTGTTGGACAAAGGAAAGGTTCTAAAAGCTGGGATAAAGCTGTCTCTGATGGCTGGGAGCCCGGAAAAACGCTTTTCGAACTGGAAGAAGCGGCTGAAAAAGGCACAATTATACAATATTTATTATCTGATGCAGGACAAATCGCACAATGGGAAATGGTGAAAAAGCATTTGACACCTGGTAAAGCTTTGTATTTTTCTCACGGTTTTGGAGTAACGTATAAAGATCAAACAGGTATAGTTCCACCAAAAGATGTGGATGTAATCTTGGTAGCTCCAAAAGGATCAGGTACCAGCTTAAGAAGATTATTTGTAGAGGGAAGAGGTTTGAATTCCAGTTTTGCTATCCATCAAGATGCAACTGGAAAAGCCTGGGAAAGATGTGTGGCCTTAGGAATTGGCGTAGGCTCAGGTTATTTATTTCAAACCAATTTTCAAAAAGAAGTTTATAGTGATTTGACTGGGGAAAGAGGCAGTTTGATGGGCGCAATCCAAGGATTATTTGCAGCACAATATGATTTATTGCGCAAGAAAGGACATTCTCCATCAGAAGCTTTTAACGAAACTGTGGAGGAAGCCACGCAATCTTTATATCCATTGGTGGCTGAAAATGGTATGGACTGGATGTATGCCAATTGCTCCACAACTGCTCAACGTGGCGCATTGGATTGGTGGAAAAAATTCCGAGATGCTGTAAAACCGATTTTTGAAGAATTATACGATTCGGTTGAGACTGGAAACGAAGCAAAACTGACCATCACTGCCAACGAAAAAGCTGATTACAGAGTGGAATTAGAAAAAGAATTGGATGAATTGAAAAATTCTGAAATGTGGCAAGCTGGGGCTGCAGTTAGAAAGTTAAGACCGGAAAATGCATAATAATTTGAATTGCAAATATTTGAATATGTCTGATGTTTGGGATCGGCCTTATTCATTTTAGCTATTTTCACTTTATAATTGGATTAGAAACATAAACTGTTTGACCGCAGGGAGTTTTTTTGTTTCCCAATTATAAAGTGAAAATAGCGTTAAGAAATGAATACAGCCTTGAATTTTTGTTTCTTTTGTTTCAAGACAAAAGAAAAATAAGATTAATAGAGGTGTTAATAACTGGATTACAGATTAACCTATTAGTGTTTTACAGTTTTTTTTTAAAATCTATCTATTCGCTATTCTCGGAGAAATAAAAAGTAAAAGCCACCCAGCTTGATGGAGAATGTATCAATTAATAAAAAAAGTAAATATTAGTTCATTTAGCAATTTATATCAGAAAAATGTCGAAAACCCTAAAAGTATACTATCCAAAAATAGAAGCCATACAAAGTGCCGCGCAAAAATTGAAAGGCGTGGCACTTTTAACTCCCTTGACTCCAAATTTGAGTTTATCAAAGGAATTCGGAGCTAATGTTCAATTCAAAAGGGAAGACTTACAACCTGTAAGATCCTATAAAATCAGAGGGTCTTATAATAAGATTAGTAGTCTTAGTCGTACAGAATTGGATAAAGGGATTGTATGCGCTAGTGCAGGGAATCATGCACAGGGCGTGGCTTTTTCGTGTAAAAAATTGGAAGTGAAAGGCAGGATTTTCATGCCCGCACCCACTCCAAAGCAGAAAATTGCTCAGGTTGAAATGTTCGGAGAGGATTTCGTGGAGATAGAATTGGTGGGTGATACTTTCGATGATGCTTTTCATGCCGCACAGGAATATCAGGAAAAATCTGGGGCTGTATTTATTCATCCTTTTGATGATCCTAAAGTGATCGAAGGACAGGGAACGGTCGGTCTAGAAATTTTGCAACAAGCAGAGAACCCAATTGATTATCTCTTTTTGCCTGTTGGCGGGGGTGGATTATCAGCCGGGGTGAGCAGTGTTTTTAAGGCACTTTCACCGCAAACGAAAATCATTGGAGTAGAACCAGCAGGTGCACCAGCCATGAAAACTTCTATAGAAAAAGGGGAGAATACTGTCCTGAAGCGTATAGAAAAATTTGTGGATGGGGCAGCAGTCAAAAAAGTGGGAGATTTGAATTTTGAAATCTGCCGACAGAATTTGACTGAAGTCATCACCGTGGAGGAAGGGAAAGTCTGCGATGTGATTTTGCAATTGTATAATAAAGATGCGATAGTAGCTGAGCCAGCTGGGGCATTATCCATTTCAGCATTGGAACAATATGCAGAGGAAATCAAAGGCAAAAATGTGGTTTGTGTGCTGAGCGGAAGCAATAATGACATTACCAGAACCGAAGAGATTAAAGAAAGGGCTTTACTTTATAAAGGTTTAAAGCACTATTTTGTGGTACAATTTCCTCAAAGAGCTGGAGCACTTAAGCAATTTGTAGTGGAGGTGTTAGGTCCCGATGATGATATTAGCCATTTTGAATATACCAAAAAGAATTCCAGAGAAACGGGTTCGGCTGTGGTTGGGATTGAATTAAAAAATTCAGCTGATTTCCCTCAACTATTAAAGAACATGAAGCAGCTAGGCTTCTATGGGGATTACTTAAATGACAAGCAGTATCTGTTGGATTTGGTGGTTTAGTTTTCAGACTTAGTTTTTAATATTTTTGATCGATATTGAATAAAATGAATGAAGAAAAGGTCTTTAAACCTCTGATAAACAAACCTTAAATTTTACTAGCTTCAATATTACTATTTAAAGGGGTTAAAAAAGTTTAAATTTTATACTTTTGTCCCTTTGAATAATATTTTAGACTTATGAACAAATTATTTTATATAGTATTTTCTGTTTTGATTTTATTTTCTTTAGGGTGCAAAGAAGAAGAAATAGTAATTAATGTTGAGGAATTACCCGATGATAAAAAGAGTTTTATAGTAGGTGACAGTATTCTCCTCAAAGGAGAAAATCTTCATGAGGTTAACAAAGTATTTCTTGAAATTGAAAACGGTGAAACTATAAGTGCTGGTTTTAAGAGCATAGCAAGTACTTATGATCAAAATCATGATTTACAAGAAGATGAGTTGCTATTATACATACCAGAAACATCCATCTTATTGGGTAAAAGAGTGGAGTTGATTTTAGGTAGAGAAATTGATGATCCAAAAAACGGAACTTTTTATCAGGAAGAAAAAACAGGTATGTTTTTTGAAATTTTAGCACCTGAAATTAGATCAGTTTCTCGCTATGAATTTAATGATAAAGAGCCCTCCTATATTGTATTAGATAATTTTAAATTAAAAAGTAATTATTCAATAGACATTATTCAGTTTCGTGAAGTGGAGGATCCGAATGGTAAAATATTATATTATTATAGCAGACCTGAAGTGACCATCATTAGTGATGATTCTATTAAGTTGGAAACGAGTCGTAGAAACGGCCCCGTTTTTTTATGCTTTGGTTGGGAAGGGGATAATACAGGAAGTACCTATAATAATTTAACTGACGTTAAAGCAAATTTAATATTAAAAACTGACAGCATGAAGATGTATAACAGTTATACACTACCTGTGGATCAATTATACGCCCCTGGTTCATTTATGTTGATTACAGGCGAGCATACAAACAAGTTAAATAGCTTCTCTGAAGCTAAAGTTGGAGGTTATCCTGCAAGAAAAGGTTTTGATTGGCCAGGGGAGATTGGTATGGTTATGCCTACTACTATTCCGTTTAGTGATGGTGATAAATTTGAAATGGTACTTCCAAAAGAAAGCGGTTATTTGAATTTTGATAACTCTCATAATTATTTAGAATTTGTTGAAGGTAAATTTAGAATTGTTGATGAAGCACAAGAATATATGAATGTGGAAACTAATGTATATTACAGAACGCAATTTTTGAACTATGCAATTGTAACTACACAGAATGATACCTTATGGTATAATTCGCTAAGTGCTACTGATTACGAAACAAGCTCAGGTGTAAATTTTGGAATTAAGTTAGAAAAGCCAACTTTATCTCAGGGAACATATCAATTATTAATTTATTCTGATGACAGGAAATATCAATTAAAGCCAGCAGGAAATATTAGCTTTTCGGTAAAGTAGTTTTTTGAAATTGGAATTAGGTTTGCAAAACATCAATTTCCTTGGCTTTAAGGATTTTTGCTTTAATGACAAACAGTATTTGGTGGTTTAGACTGACTACGAGAATATTTTACCATGAAAATCGAAACTTTCACTTTCGATTTTCATGGTTGATATTATTTTTCTTATTCAACCAACTTTTCATATTTTTCAAACTCTTCCTTAATTCTCTCAGCAATTTCATATGCTGAAGCCCTAGCAATAAATGAATCCGCTAAATCCAGGAAATGGATAAAGTCTGTTAATTCATCACTCTCCAGTTGAGTTAAAGAGGCTACTAATGATCTATTAAATTTTTTATCTCTTATGATTTTGTCATCTTCATCAGCTTTAAGAGCATAATACTTTACTTTTTCTTCAAATTCACTGCTCAATTTTCTTGTGATGCTTTTTAATGGGTTTGTTATCACATATCCTAAACCACTATTCAGACTTCGGTTGTAAAGAGGAGGGATTTCAGACCTTGGCTTTGCGGGTTTCATGCCATAGGGTAAATTTTTACCGTCATCCTGCATAGGCATTGCGATCAATTTTTTACGGAAATCATTCGCAGTTTTAGGCAGGTTGCTTACGATCACTTCTTCAAGCTGAATTAGGTTAGGTTTTAAGAGAATCGAGATCCGGTTTTTTGTTTTCACGATAAACTGCTTGGTGATATAATTAATATTACTCACTATCAAAGTGTCACCTACTTCGCTCTCTATTTTAAAATTCCCAAGTTCTGAAGAAATTGCCATTTTATTTTGACTGATATTGACAATATGAGCGCCCTCAATGCTTAAGCCATCAGTCGATGATTGAATTATACCTGTTATGCTTTGAGTGAAAGCTGTTTGGATAGTTAAAAAAGAAATTAGTAAGCAAAAGGTCGATTTCATTTTTAAATGAAGGATTTACAGAAATACTCATTGCTAAACTAAAAGTCAGAAGATATATTATGTATTTGTTGAATAGTTTTTAATACATGAGTAAATGGGTTTTGATTTTTTATCTATTGGAGGCATTGGAATCTCTTTTGTTTTAGTTCAATTAAAACTGGCACTTATAGTTTTGCATAGCACCCTTCATTATTGTCAATCGTTTTATCGATGTTATTTTGTACAATAATTTTGCCTTCAATAATAACCTTAGGTTGATGTAGAATACTGATATTATAATATTTTATTATGTATATCATAACAAAATTTAATATTGTAAAAATCCATATAGTAAAACATTATTGTATAATTTCCCATTTTATAAAATTATAGTATATCTAATAGTGAGTGATGAAATTATATATGAAGAAGTTGATTAATCTAAGTTTGGTTTTGGTATTATTCCTTCTGGTTTCATGTGGAGAAACTGAGACCAAAACCATAAGCTCTACTAGCGTTGAGATGCTAGAAGAATACCCAATGGAAGGTTCAAATACTGTCACTGGTATTTGGAAGGTTGATTTGAAGGCTGTTGACCTTAATAAAATCAAGAATGCAAAGGTAACTTCTATCAATGTAGAAATGGTAGAACCCTCTCAATCAGATGTTATTACAGACATCATTATGCAATTGGCAGCTTCAGGTGCAAGCATGCAAAGGGTCGGTGTTCTTAATCCAGTTCCTGGAGATAGTAAATCTTTTGAAATGTCAATCGCAGAGGAGCAAGAAAACTTAGTTGATCTATTAAAACAAGACGAAATTACATTTGTGGCTGATGTGAATCTTAATACTGAGCCTTCAAACGGCTTTTCAATCAAAACTACAATAGGATTTGAATTAGAAGTTAAACAATAAAGAAAAACAGATGAAGAAGTTAATTATATTTTTATTAACCATAGCAGCACTTTACATTACTGAATCAGTTCAGGCCCAAGATGCAAAAGATGGAGATGCTTTAATTGGAATATGGGAGCCAAGTCATGGGAAGGCTAGAATCAAAATAGACAAAATTGCTGATAAATATTATGGCAGAATTGTTTGGCTTAAAGAACCCAATGACCCTGAAACAGGAGAGCCAAAACTCGACAAAAATAATCCTGATGAATCCATGCATTCTGCTCCTTTTAGAGGTTACAGAATGCTTAAAGATTTTCAGTATATGGGAGATGGAGAATGGGCTGAAGGAACAATATATGATCCAGAAAATGGAAGTACCTACAGTTGTGTGATAAAATTAGAGGATGAGAACACACTGGATATTCGTGGATACATTGGAGTGAAGACTTTTGGGCGTTCGGATGTATGGAAACGATTAATATTGAAAAAATGAGTGGTATGAAAACAGCCATTACTTCAATTTTAGCTCTATTTTTCTTACTGCTTTCTATTTCAAATGCTTACTCACAAGAGGAAGCAGAAGATGAAGAAATTGATTGGGATGCTTACGGGGAGGTGGAATATGTTGGTGGTCAAACTAAATCATATGCAAATGCTAAAATCGTAGGCTTGAGCCCTGCTAAGTTTGTGACGATCGGTTATGAACAACAACTCCCCTATGATGTTCGATTTTCAACAATCGATAAAGATGCATTCCCTTTTGATCAAGATAGAGAAGAAGCAATAGATGATAATTTAGCCCAAACTGACAGGGTAGGCTATACTGGAGGTTTAAGAATTAATGCTAATATTCCAGTGATATCTACTAACTCTTTTATTTGGCAAATGGGATTTAATTATATGCAATCAGCATACCGATTCAACGAGGATGACCTTTTAGAGGGTGGCTTGAAAGAGCAATTAGATGGAAGATCTCTACACACTACTGGCCTTTTCACTACTTTATACAAACCATTTAATGAAACAACATTTATGCTTTTGCAAGCACAAGCAGATGTGAGTGGTGATTATGATTTAAGTAATTTAGGAGATCAATATTTAAGATATTCAGCAGCTGCTTTGTTTGGTAAGCGTCCACATGACCGATTGCAATGGGCTGTTGGTTTGAGTAGAACCTACAGGGTAGGAGCTCCTAATTATGTTCCGATTATCTTGTATAACTATACATCTCCTAATAAGAAATGGGGTATTGAGGCGCTTTTACCTGCAAGAGCATTTTATCGCTATAGCATCAATCAAACCAATCTACTTTTAGCAGGATTTGAATTGGAAGGAGCAAGTTATCGAATAGGTGGTTTGTCTAATCCAACTGCTGGTCAAATAAGTAGTTTCGAAATTCGAAGAGGGGAGATCAAGGCAAGATTAGAATACCAAAGGAGATTAGTAGGATTTTTCTGGTGGTCAGTTCAAGCAGGAGTCAGAATAGATTATTCTTATGATGCGGATTACTTAGATAATGGTGATGAGACCTTAAGAGTTTTTGGAATTTTGGGAGATGCACCTTTTTCTATGAGAAATTCATTAGGACCTGCACCTTACTTTAACTTCTCTATCAGTTTTGTAAGTCCTTAGATTAAAATTTGAAAATAGATATTGTAGTATTAAAAAGGCTTGAAAATTTCAATTTCAAGCCTTTTTAAATTATTTCTATAGACTTTAGTCATCAATTTTTAAAGTAAGCACTGGTCTTTTGGAGTGGTTTACAACATCTTCGGCTATACTTCCGCTTAATAAATGCATTAAACCTTTTCTACCGTGGGTTCCCATAGCTATCAAATCAATTTTATTTTCTTTAGCGAATTCAAGTATTCCTTCTTCTTCATTAATGCCATTGTGAATGTGTTTTTCAGCCTCCAAACCATTGTTTTTCATATACTCATCCATTCGTTTATATGTAGTGGAAGAAGACTCAAAGTTGTTTGGTGTATTCACTTTCAATAGATGAATTTTAGCGTATGAGAAATGAGCAATTTCCTTAATTTTTGCTGCCAATTCATTATCATCATTTTTCAGAGAAGTAGCAAATACTATATTGTCAATATTAGCTAAGCTGATTTCCTCTTTTAGTGTTAGTACAGGGCATTTAGCATTTCTAACTACTTTTTCAGCATTAGAACCAATTAATATTTCATCAACTCCACTACTGCCACTTGTCCCCATTATTACCAGTTCAGGCTCATATTCATTGATGATACTAGCAATATTATAATAAGTATTTCCTGCTTTTAATTCGGTATTAAGTTTGACATCTTCCAGAAGGTCATCATTTCTAAGTTCCTTCAATTTTTTCTTGCCTTGTTCAATCATTTTCATAACAAAAACACCTTCCATTCCATCAATATTAGTAGCTTCTCCCATGGTATTGAATGAAGTTTGACCTGGAATTTCCACTACGTGCAATAGGATTAATTCTGAATCTGTTTTTTTTGCAATTTCTACAGCTAATTTTAATGCATATTTAGCTTGGTCTGAAAAGTCGGTTGGAACCAATATTTTTTTCATAGTGATATAGTTTTCGATTATTGTTCAATTAAATATACGAATCTTATGCTAAAATGATGGGGAAAGTACTATAAAATATGTTTTAAAGGTCTAGAATCGAAATACCAAATAAGACTACAAACAATAAAGTTAATAAAGCTAAAATTTTCAACTGTGGATCAAATTCTTTTGAATTTTCTGCTTTAAACATATTTACTAAATGCTTCCCGAAAAAGAAATAACAAAGAACTAGATATAAGATAGTTCTGTAATTTTTTGTTAAGATTAAAAAAACAACTGATGCTAATAAAGCAGTGATGATAATGGTAGCATGATAAATTTTAGCCTTTCGTTTGCCAATTCTAACTGGGATACTATTTTTTCCTGCAGCCTTATCTGATTTGATATCCCTAATGTTATTGATATTCAAAACCCCTGTGGCAAACAATCCACAGCTAGCAGCAGGTAATAAAATTAAGGGCTCCAGACTTCCAGCATGTAGAAAATAGGTACCGCAAACGCCAACTAGACCGAAAAAAATAAAAACTGAAATATCGCCCAATCCACTGTATCCATATGGTCTTTTTCCATTGGTATAAGCAATAGCTGCCGCAATAGCAGCTAGACCCAGGCCTAGAAAAACATAAAAAGCAGTGCTGCCAATCCCAACTGAAAAATGTAAAAGTAAAATACCACTTACAAAAGATAAGATAGCAAAAACGATAATGGAATTGAACATGGCTTTAGAAGAAATACTGCCTCTTTGCACACTGCGTTGAGGGCCTTCCCTTTCTGCGCTGTCGGCTCCGTGAACGCTATCACCGTAATCGTTCGCTAAGTTGGAAAGGATTTGCAGAAATAGGGTAGTGGTCAAACTTAAAATACAGACTGATAAGCTGAAATCACCATAAAAAGCAGCCAAAAAACTACCCATTCCAATACATGATAAAGCCAAAGGCAATGTTCTTAGCCTAAAAGCTTCTAACCAATTTTTGAGCATGCTTATAATTTTTCGGCTATCTCACCCGGGTTTACAGACGATGGATAAAAACTGATTTCCGTTCCATCATTGGAAACTAAATATTTACAGAAATTCCAAGTGGGCTCTTTGCCAGTTTTTTCTTTTAAGAATTTGAAAAGAGGGTGCTGATTTTTTCCTACCACTTCCATTTTAGAAAACATGGGGAAAGTAACGCCATAGTTTTTCTCGCAGAACTGAGCAATTTGTTGGTCGCTACCAGGTTCTTGTCCGCCAAAATTATTTGCTGGAAAACCTAAAACAGTTACTGTATCGCCAAAACTCTCATGTAATTCTTGTAAATCAGCATATTGAGGTGTATAGCCACACTCACTAGCAGTATTGACAATTAATATATTCTTACCTTTAAAATCGGCAAAATTAATAATTTCACCCTCTAAAGACTGTATTTCAAAATCGTATATGCTCATAGCTTTTTCGTTTTCATTTGAAGTTGTGAAAATAGATAAATTCAGCAAAAGAAACAGGATTTGGAGATGAATGTTCATTGTTGGAGAGGTTTTGATAAAGGGGATAAGAATTTAGGCTCAATATTTAATCACACAAATTCTCAATTAGGAATTTTGTTTTTTCTTTAAAGTTAGCGTTGATTTCCCCTAGTTTTATGTCAACCAGTGATTTTTCTAGAGTGGCAATTTTATTAATTCTGATTTCTGAAGCTTTTAAGAGTCCGAATTTTTGCCAATAATCTCCTAATGGAATGCAAAATGAATCATTTAAAATTTTGGTAGTGATCCGACAAACAACTATATCTCCATCTTTAGAGTCTTGAATTATTAAAGCGGGTCTCTTTTTAGCTTTAAGTCCATTTGTGAATGGAAACTTTAGTAATACTATATCACCAAATTCAAAATCCATTTCAATTATTTAATTCATCATAAATAGCGTCCGAATCATCATAACCTTTCAGAAATTGTTCCTCTACATTTGCTTGAAAGGAATCTTTCTTTGAACTCTCATCCCACAATACAATGACTTTTAAGTCACTGTCAATGTACCTATTAAAATCCTTTAAGTTTTCTTCAGGAATTTTAATTTTTCCATTTTCTATTTTTGATTGAAACTCTATAGCTTTCATAATCTTAAGTATTACTTTATAAAATATACGAAAAAGTTTCTAAATGATTGATGTTTGGTAGTATTTCCCATAAAAAGATAATATTTCTCTCTATGTATTTACTGTTTTGCAAATTCCGGTCGGACCTGCGGTACTGACCTAATTACAATCGATTCCGTTTTTTCAATTGTCTACTAATCCTACATTTTCTCAGGAACTTCTGCTCCCAATAAATTCATCGATTTTTCAATGGTTTCAGCTACTATTTTAGAGAATCCTATTCTGAAAGCTAATGCATCTTGATCAGATTCATTGAAAATGGAAACTTCCGAATAGAATTTGTTATAAGCTTTGGCTACTTCATACACATAATTAGCAATGATGGAAGGTGCATATCCATTTGCAGCTTCCTCTATTTTGTTAGGGAAATCTATGATCAATTGCAGTACATTGTTTTCAGTAGGCTCTAAAGAGTTTAGATTTTCACTTACCTTAGGTTCAATTCCTATTTGCTCCGCTTTTCTTAGAATAGCACAAATTCTGGCATGTACATATTGAATAAAAGGACCAGTATTTCCCTGAAAATCAATAGACTCTTCAGGATTGAACATCATTCTTTTTACTGGATCAACTTTTAGCAAATAATATTTCAAAGCGCCCAAGCCTAATTGACGGTAAAGTTCTTGGGCTTCCTCTTCATTAAAGCCGTCAATTTTGCCTAATTCATCTGTTCTGCTTTTGGCAGTGGCAAACATATCTTCCATCAAATCATCTGCATCTACCACTGTTCCTTCTCGGGATTTCATTTTACCTGTTGGTAAATCCACCATGCCGTAAGATAAATGATAGCAGTTTTTAGCCCATTCGTATCCAAGTTTAGCTAAGATGATGAAAAGTACCTTGAAGTGGTATTCCTGCTCGTTTCCTACTGTATAAATTTGTTGTTCGATTTTAGGGAAGTCTCTGTATCGTAAAATGGCAGTTCCAATGTCTTGTGTCATATAAACGGAAGTGCCATCTTTTCTGAGCAATAATTTCTCATCCAAGCCTTCTTCTGTTAAATCAATCCAAACGGAACCATCTTCTTTTTTATAAGCCAATCCTTCTTCAACAGCACGAAGTACTTCTTCCTTGCCTAATGAGAAAGTCTGGGATTCGTAATATAACTTATCAAAATCCACTCCCATGGTTTTGTAGGTGTTTTCAAAACCTTTATAAACCCAGCCATTCATCTTTTCCCAAAGCTCATAAGTCTCAGGATCTTTTTGTTCCCACTTCAGCAACATATCCTGTGCTTCTTTCATGATGGGGGCTTCTTTCTCAGCTTCTTCTTTAGTCTTTCCCGCCTCGACCATTTCAGCAATTTGGGTTTTGTATTTTTGGTCGAAAATCACATAATATTTCCCCACCAATTTATCGCCCTTCATGTTGGCAGATTCAGGAGTTTCTCCTTCGCCAAATTTCTGCCAAGCCACCATGGATTTACAGATATGAATCCCTCTATCATTGATGATTTGCACTTTATGGACTTTATTTCCATTGGCTTTTAAAATCTGAGCAACAGAGTAGCCTAGGAAATTATTTCTTAAGTGACCTAAGTGCAAAGGCTTGTTGGTATTTGGAGAAGAATATTCTACCATTACTTCTCTACCCGTTTCGGCTTTAAATCCGAAATTTGGTGTGTTTAATATATCAGAAGCAATTTGCAGCCATACTTTATCAGCTATCACTATATTCAAAAAGCCTTTCACCACATTAAATCCGCTAACCATTTCAGCGTTTTCCTGCATGAATTTACCAACGGCCTCGGCAGTTTGCTCAGGCTTTAATTTTGAAAAGCGTGACAGTGGAAAGCAAACTAAAGTATGGCTTCCTTCGAATTCTTTTCTGGTAGGTTGGATTTGAATAAGGTTTTCATCCAAATCTTGTTCAAATAAAGATTTAAATGCTTTTAAAGATAATGCTTTAAGTTCTTCTGTTAAATTTAACATGATAGAGAATTATTTAATAAATAGTGAATTGAATGATTAAGCTTTGGGTAAAAATACTTCTGCCATCATGCACCTGGCACTTCCACCACCTAGAGCTTCAATAGTATCCAATGAGCTACTTATAATTTCGCAATATTTTTCAATTCTTTTAACCTGTTCTTCACTTAATGATTGATGGGCAGCTGCAGACATCACCAAATAGGGCTTTCCATCTGTTCCATTTACTTGCAACATATTTCCTGCGAAATGGTGTTTTTGCTCTTCGCTTATTTCAATTACCTCTTTACCACTATTGTGCAAACTTTCAATAACGGTTTTTCTTCCTTTTTTATCGTCAATTGAATTTGCACAAAGAATAGCGAAATCATTAGCAATGCACATCATTACATTGGTGTGGTAAATTGGCAGTCTTTTGCCATCTACTGTTTGATTTGCTGTAAATTTTATGGCTTTGTAACCAAATTTATCACAGAACTCATCCAAAACTTTTTCGTCTGTTCTGAGCGAAATTGCTATATAGACTAACTTGTTTGGACGATCTAATATCATACTGCCAGTACCTTCCAAAAAGCGATCTTCAGCTTCATAATGTGAGAAATCTATAATCTCACTTATTTTTAGACCTTCTTTGCTTTGAAGTTTCTCTAGAATATCGGGTCTTCTTTCAAGCCTTCTGTTGGGAGCATACATAGGATATAAACCCACTTTCCCGTCTTCATGAAAAGAAACCCAATTGTTTGGGAAAATAGAATCAGGTGTACTTGGATCAGGCGTATCTTCCACCACAATTACATTGATCTTTTTGCTTCTAAGTTTATCAACAAAGTGGTCAAATTCTTCAGCCGCTTTTAATTGTGTTTCGGATGCACTTAATCCTTCAATTGCTTTTTGATAATAATTATTCACGGCAGTTTGTTCGTTAAATCGGAACTGAACCGGGCGAATCATCATTAATGTATTGGTACTTTGCTTATTTTCCATCTGACTAAAAATTTTCAAAAAGAATAAAAATTATTTTATTTCGCTCTTTCAAGCGGTAAAGTTGAACATCTTAACAAACCTTCCATTTTAGAAATTTCAGCATAAGGCACTTTTTCAACCGTATATCCTTTTTCCTCCAAAATGCCTGCTAAGCGAGTGAAATTTTCTTCCAAAACCACCACTTTAGGGCTGATTGAGAAAACATTAGAGTTCATTTCGTACATTTCGTCTCTGGTGATGTGGATTAAATTTTCCTCACCGAAATAATCTTTCAGGTAATTGTAGTCTTCTTCTAATTTGAACCCACCTTTGTAAATGATAGCTTGATTTTCACCTATTGGCTGAAAACAGCAATCTAAATGCAAGGCATTGTCTTTGGCTACTTCATCTGATTTATTGAGCTGAAATCCTTTTACTTTTTTGTTTGGAAATTCATTAGCTAAAAATTCTAATCCCGCTCTATTGGTTCTAGATACAATATATTTCTCGAAATCTTCTTTTTCAGAATAGCCCACAAAAATATGGTCTTTCCAAGGCATTACATCTCCGCCTTCAACGCGCACATCCTCTGGAACTGTAACAATTTGCTTTGGATTTATTTGCTCTAAAACATATTGAATGCCCTTGATTTCCTCTTTTCTGTCTTTAAGAATTCTAGGTTTGATGAATTTATCTTCAATTACAAATCCAATATCTCTTGAGAAAATCTGATTATAATCTTCTATGATTTCCGGTCGGTAAACTTTTACTCCGTGTTTCTCTAAAACCTTTGCAAATGCCTCCATTTCCTTCACCATATCGGCTTCTTTGGGATAAGTCCCTGCAGCAATATGTTCTTTAGACTTAGGATCATAGGCATCATCCAGATTGGGAACATCCCCAACTCCTTTGGCAGTTCCTAATATCACAGCCCTCAATGGGGAAGTCTCATCGTTTACAAATACATTTATCATAAAAAATATTGAATTATTTAATAGAAAAACCCGAATGTTTCAGCGTTAAAATTTTAGTTTTGCAAAGATTGCAAATATAATTCAATATTGCATTTCAACACCGTACTAAACTTTAGTTGAATGAAGAGTTACATAGATTTAATAGAACAAACCTTTTATTGGCCCCAAAAAGAATTTAACGTTGAGGATAATGCCCTGAAATTCCATGATGTCCCTTTAATGGATATTATTGAGAAATATGGTACTCCTCTAAAACTGACTTATCTACCCAAGATCAGTCAAAATATTAATCAGGCGAGAGAATATTTTGCCAATGCATTTAAGAAATTAAATTATAAAGGGGATTATACTTATTGCTATTGTACCAAATCCTCTCATTTTTCTTTTGTGATGGAGGAAGCTTTGAAAGCAGGCGTTCATATGGAAACTTCTTCTTCTTTTGACATTCCTATTGTAAGGAAATTATACAACAAAGGATTGCTTACTAAACAGCATTATGTGGTTTGCAACGGATTTAAAAGACCGCTTTACAGACAATACATAAATGAATTAATAAATGATGGGTTTGAGAATGTTGTTCCTGTTTTGGATGATCTGAATGAAATTGACAGCTATGAAGCGGAGGCTAAAAATCCTTATAAAGTAGGAATTAGAATTGCTTCAGATGAAGAGCCAACATTTGAGTTTTATACCAGCCGATTAGGAATTCGCTATAATGATGTACTGGATTTATATCAAAATAAGATTGCTAAAAGCGAGAAGGCGAAGCTTAAAATGTTGCATTTCTTTATCAATACCGGAATTAAGGACACAGCTTACTACTGGAGTGAATTAGGACGCTTTATTGATAAATATTGTGAGTTGAAGAAAATAGCACCTGAGCTAGATACCATTGATATTGGTGGAGGTTTCCCAATCAAAACTTCTTTAGGTTTTGAATACGATTACCAGTATATGGTGGATCAGATTGTAGAGAACATCCAATGGATATGTGAGAAGAATAATGTGGAAACTCCGCATATCATGACAGAATTTGGAAGTTATACAGTAGGAGAGAGCGGTGCCACTATTTATTCTATTTTGGATCAAAAGCTGCAAAATGATAAAGAGCTTTGGTATATGATAGATGGCTCATTTATTACGCACTTGCCAGATGTTTGGGGTTTAAACCAAAAATTCATATTAATGGCCATTAACAATTGGAATGAGCCATTTCATAAGGTGAAATTGGGTGGTCTTACTTGTGACTCCATGGATTATTATAATTCAGAAGCTCATTCCTTTGAGGTGTTCTTACCTAAAGTGGAGAGAAATGAAAAGCAATATGTAGGCTTTTTCCATACTGGGGCATATCAAGAATCTTTAGGTGGATATGGTGGAATTCAACATTGTTTGATTCCAGCCCCAAAACATGTATTGATTGATAAGGATGAGGAAGGTAAAATTTCAACTAGGCTTTTTGCCGAAGAGCAAACTAGTGAAAGTATGTTGAAAATTTTGGGATACTAGATTCTTTAGAATTTTATTTTATTAAGATTATTATTCCGAATTCTTTCTTTAGTTAATCCTAAGGGAAGAATTCGTTTTTGTTTAGTTAGAGCTCATTTAATCTATTTCTATTTTATTCCAGGAATAATATTCCTTCAATTGATTTTTAGCCTAATCTAAAGCCTAAAATCAATAGAGTTCCTATCTTTGCCCCCAAAGAAATTTATCGCAGCATGTCGCAAAAGAAAATCATAATTACAGGAGGAGCAGGCTTTATTGGCTCAAATTTGGTTGAAAAGTATTTGAATGATGATAGGGTAGAAAAAGTTAGAGTTATTGATAATCTCTCCAACGGCTACTACAGCAATATTGAAGAATTTGTAGGTCACCCTAAATTTGAGTTTTTCGAAGAAGATATTTGCGATTATGATAAGATGTTGGAACTCACCAAAGGCTTTGATTTAATAAGCCATCAAGCGGCTTTAGGTTCAGTTCCGCGATCTATTGAAAACCCAATGCAAAGCACTAAAGTCAATATAGACGGAACGGTGAATATTTTGTATGCAGCAGTTCAAAATAAGGTTGATAGAGTGGTTTTAGCATGTTCTTCAAGTACTTATGGAGATAGTCCAAATTTACCAAAACAAGAAGATATCATTGGGAAACCATTGAGTCCGTATGCTGTAACTAAATATGCGGTTGAGCTTTATGCTGAAGTTTTTCAAAAGACCTACGGTTTGAATTTTGTTGGGCTTCGCTATTTCAATATTTTCGGCCCCAGACAAAATCCTGATAATCCATATGCAGCAGTAATTCCAATTTTCTGTAAGGCTTTTATTCATGGAAATGAACCCACCATTAATGGCGATGGTGAAATCAGCAGAGACTTTACTTTTGTGGAAAATGCTGTTCATGCAAATGATCTAGCTCTCTTTTCGGAAAATAAAGAAGCCTTAAATCAGATTTATAATGTGGCATGTGGTGATCAAATGAGCCTAAATGATATGATTGGTTTATTGCAGGATTTAAGTGGGAAAGCTTTAAAGCCCAACTATGGCCCTGAAAGACCAGGGGATGTGAAACACTCCAAAGCCGATATCTCTAAAATTGAAAATCTATTAGGCTATAAACCTCAGGTTAGGTTTAAAGAAGGTTTAGGTAAAGTGTATGCCTGGTATAAGAAAATGGGTTTTTGATTTTCAGTTGAAAGGTTGATAGTATTTCAGTCTAATAGCTACCTCGATTTTCATTGTCTAGATTAATAATGTCAGCCCTACGGGCCTAAGATTATCTACTTCAGTCCTTGTTACCATAAGTTCGTCCCGAATGGGACTTCAGGTTTGGAGTCATTTCAAAAGAAGAGTATTTATTGCTTAACTAAAGATTAGAGTGTTGAATGAAAGTTTCATTACGTTTAAATTAATTTAATTTTTTGTCTAAATGGGCGCTTCATCCAAATTCCTAAAGTAAAAGAGATATACAATATCAACCCTAAGTTCCGTAGGAACGAAATTATGGTAATCCAAAACCTATAATGCAAAGCAAAGCTCCGTAGGAGTGACATTACCGCTAAAATGCATAATCTATCCATTTTAGAATGGTATACTTTTAAAGTATATAGAACCCTCATCTAAATTTCCCGCCCAATAATTTAACAATTCCCCAAGAAATTGATTAACTTTTGAATGCTTTTAGTCGAAAAATTGTATTAAAAGAAATGTCAGAAACATTCTTTCACTATATCATTCAAAATCCTGACTACCTCATATTGGTAGCAAGTTGTGCTTTTTTGGTATCCTACTTTATAAGATGGGTGCTGAAAAACGGAAATAATTCCGATGATGAAGACGGTGGTGGCGGAGGTGGTTCTAATGAAAATGATGACGATCCTGTTTTGGACCTTCCACCTGGTGTATGTCTTCCAAAAGATAAACCAGAACCCGAACTTACAGCCTGAATCTTATTACTTCTGTTTAAAACTTACAACGGCTTTGATTCCAATGCCTTCTACACTATTTTTGCAACAATTTTAGAGGCTATATCAACTATAATACATTTATACCGTGTATATCCTCATCAGTTAAATTACCCTTCAATCGGAAATAATAGTTTATAGAACATAAAAATCCAGTCATGAAAGATTCTGTTAATGCAGATTATTTAAAAAAAACTACCAAGCCACTTCCGGTAGTTGTTGCAAAAGGAGATGGAATTGGTCCTGAAATTATGGACGCCACTTTAAAAATCTTGGAAGCAGCAAATGTTAGCTTAGATGCTGACCACATTGAAATAGGTGAACAAGCTTATTTATCAGGTAATACCTCTGGAATTCCTGAAAGTGCTTGGGAAGCTATTCACAAAAAGAAAGTAATTCTAAAAGCTCCTATTACTACTCCACAAGGTTCAGGTTACAAAAGTTTGAATGTTACCATTAGGAAATCATTGGGTTTATTTTCAAATGTGAGACCTGCCGTTTCTTATCATCCAATTGTGGAAAGTAAGCATCCTGTCATGGATTTGGTGGTAGTTAGAGAAAATGAAGAGGATTTATATGCTGGAATTGAACACCAACAAACAGATGAGGTTGTACAATGCTTGAAATTGATTTCAAGGCCAGGTTCTGAAAAGATTGTTCGATACGCATTTGAATACGCTAAAAAATATAACCGTAAGAAAGTTACTTGCTTAGTTAAAGATAATATCATGAAAATTTCTGATGGTTTATTCCATAGCGTTTTCAAAGAAGTAGCTAAAGAATATCCAGATATTCAGGCGGAAAGCCAGATTATTGATATTGCCACAGCTAGAATTGCCAACCGTCCTGAGGATTATGATGTAATTGTTACATTAAACCTATATGGAGATATAGTTTCTGATGTAACGGCTGAAATTTCTGGCTCCGTGGGACTTGCAGGTTCTTCTAATATTGGAAAAGAATATGCTATGTTCGAAGCGATTCACGGTTCAGCTCCTGATATTGCAGGAAAGAAAATCGCCAATCCTTCTGGCTTATTGCATGGTGCAATCCAAATGTTGCAATATTTTGGAGAGGTTGAAAAAGCAGCATTAATTCATAATGCCTGGTTGACTACTTTGGAAGATGGAATCCACACAGGAGAAATCTATAAAGAAGGCCACAGCATGCAAAAAGTTGGAACAATGGAATTTGCAGATGCTGTAATTGAAAGATTAGGCCAAGTTCCTCAGCAATTCAAGAAAATTGAAGTGAAGGATGGTGAAGATTTTAGGATCAATATCCAAGAAAAAACGCATACTCCAAAAGAAAAGAAATTGGTTGGGGTAGATGTTTTTATTGATCATAGAGAGAGGGATGCTAATAAATTTGGTGATAGTTTAACAGAAAGCTCAAAGGATTTCTTAAAGCTTAAAATGATTACTAACAGAGGGGTGAAAGTTTATCCTGGTGGTATGGCTTCTACTTTCTGTACGGATCACTGGAGATGTCGATTTATTTCTAAAAATGCTCAAGTAATAGAAGGAAAGCCTGATTACAAAACTATCGATTATAAAGAAGTCTTGGAATTGATGACAGCCTTGAATGAAGCAGGATTTGATATCATCAAAACGGAAAACTTGTATACCTTTGATGGAGAATTAGGGTTTTCTTTAGGTCAAGGAGAATAATAGATCATGAATATTTATGCAGGGGTTGAGCTCAATCTCTGCATTTTTCTACCACAAAAATACGAATTTTCACCATTTCTTTTTAAGCTTACGTAAATAGTTGATAAAATATTCATATATCCTCTTAAAATGATATATTTGCAACTAACCAGCTAATAACCAATAACAACCATGAGACTTGCCCAAGTAGCGAGAAAACTTTCAATAACCACAGAAGATATAGTTGATTTCCTTGAAATCAGAGGTATTACTATTGAAAAGGATTCTAATACTAAATTAGAAGAAGAAGCTGTTCAGTTGCTTTATAGGTACTTTGAAATTGAAGAGGAAAATAAAGCTGAAGAATTACCTTCAGAAGAAGAATTTAAGGATGAGTCAATCAGTGATGTTATTATTGAGGATACTGAGCAAGAACCTAATGAGAAAGAAGAAGAGAAGGCTGAGGAAGAAACCATAAGTCAAAAGGAAGAGAAAGAGGAAGAGGAACCGACTGAGAAAGAAAATCAAGCAGTTGAAGAATCGGAAAAGGTAGATAAAAAATCATTTAAGACCGTTGAAGAATTATTAGAAACTGAAGGACAAGAAGTTGATGAGGATTTAGTAATTAAGCCAGCTAAAGTAGAATTAAGAGGATTAAATGTGGTAGGAAAAATAGATCTACCTGAACCAAAGCCAAAACCAGAACCAGAGGAAAAACAGGAAACAAAGCTTAAAGAAAAGAAATCATACTCAAAGCCGAGGAAAAAGTCTCCAAAAAGAAATCATAAACGTGAATTAAGCCCTTCGGAGATTAGAAAACGTGAAGAAGAACAAGAAGCCAGAAAGCGTGAAAGAATTGAAAAGGAGAGAAAGAAAAAGCGTGAGCAGTTTTACAAGGAAAAAATTTTAAAACCTAAACAGCTTGAGCAAAAGAAAAAGCCAAAAAAGAAAAAACCTGAAGAAGTTGAGCATAGTGAGATACAAAAACCTCAACCAAAGACAATACTAGGTAAATTTTGGAGATGGTTGAATACTTAATGTTACTTTAGTTACTTAGTATTCATTGCTAAAATTGGTTATTTGCAGTATTAAAGAAAATTGAATATAACACCTGAAAAGAATTAAATGCAAAAAGGGAATAAATTATATAGCATATTTAAATTTAAATGCCCAAGATGTCATGAAGGAGATTTGTTTAAGTCTAAAACTTATGACATTAAGAATTTCCAGAAAATGCCTAAGCATTGCTCGAATTGTGGTTTACGCTATATGTCCGAACCTTCCTTCTTTGATGGTGCTATGTATATAAGTTATGCGATGCAAGTGGCATTGATTATCACAGTTTTTGTTGCATTGAATATTTTAGGTTTTGCCGAACTTTGGTTAATTATTACCCTATCAGTATCCTTATCCCTCTTAATGATTCCTTTAACTTTTCGCTTGTCCCGATCTGCTTATATTAATTTGTTTGTTAAATATAATCCAGATAAAAGGTCAGAATACGAATAATCACTTTTGTTTAATTAAAACATACTTTTTTTTAAACAAAATATATTATCCCGTGTTAACAGCATAAATAATTTGTATTAATACGGTAATAATAATTAAAGAGTGATGAAAAGAAGAGACGTAATATTATTTATAGGAATTATAGTAGCATCAATTATAGGAACAAAAACTTTTGCAGGTTCGATTAGAAAAACCTAAGAAAGAAGAAATAGGCTCTGAAGAAGTTGACAGAATCATTAAAACCATTAAGGATAATCCTGAATTTTCAATGTTTTATGAAGCTATTGATCAGGCTAATTTATCGAAAGAGATTGCTAAGTTAGATAAAATGACATTAATGATTCCGAGCAATAAGGCTTTCAAATTATTGCCAGAAGATGTTTGGGAGAATTTCATGGATGATAATAATATACAAGCATTAGTGCAATTATTAAATTATCACGTTGTTCCTAAAAAAGTGAATTTTGATGATTTAAAAAACACTGACAAAATCAAAACACTGCAAAATCAATCCGTTAAGATATCTCATGAAAACGAACTAAAGATTGAAAATGCTGTGATTCAAGAAAAGCATGAAGAAACCTCAGATGTGATTATTTATAAAATTGATAGGTTGATTATGCCTTTAAAATAATTTATCCTTTTGGAGCTAAAGGAAGTGTAAATGAAAATACACTTCCTTTTTTTTCTTCTGATTCAATTTTCAGTTCAGATTTATGAATGGATAAGAATTCTCGAACAAGCTGAAGACCTAAACCTGTACCTTTCTCATTTCTTGTCCCCTTAGTAGAAACCTTTTTATCTTTCAGTTTTATTCTATCCAGTAATTCCTTTGATATGCCTACACCGCTATCAATTACTTTAATTCTAACTTTATTATCAACAGTTTTTTCAGATTCTACTGCTACTTCACCATTCTCCGTAAATTTAATTCCATTATTGATTAGATTTCTAATGATGAATCTCAGCATGGCAATATCTGCAAGAACTTCTAGTTCATTATTAATTTCGCATTTTAGTTTAATATTTTTTTCTAAAGCATTTACTTCAAATAAATAACAAACTTCAAACACTAAATCCTTGATATTTATCTCAATGAAATTTACATCATTTGTACTTCTTGACCATTCCAATAAATTCTCAACCAGTTCATTAAGGCTGTTAAGGTTGTTTTTGACCAAAGGAAATAATTGGGCTAAATCTTCTGGTTTGTTAGCATCTATGTAATTTGAATTCATATAAGCTCTCAAACTATTTATTGGCCCTTTTAAATCATGAGATATAATACTGGTGATGCGATTATTAAGTTGATTTAATGCTTCTAACTTATCATTTTTTATTTCTAACTCATTTTTTTTGTCTCTTAGCTCAATCAACTTTGAAGCTTGTCCCCCTAATATTTTTAAGGCTTTAATTTGATGATCGCTAAGTTTTTTTGGCTTAGAATCGATAACACAGAGGGTACCTAAATTAAAACCATTTTCAGATTTTATAGGCATACCTGCATAAAATCTGATGTTAGGGTCACCTGTTACCAATGGGTTGTCATAGAACCTTTCGTCAGCTACAGCATTTTCAATCACAAATATTTCATCACTATTAATAGCGTGCCCACAAAAGGAGACATCTCGTGCAGTAGAATCTACAGCAAGTCCTTTTTTAGATTTAAACCACTGTCTGTCATCATCTATTAATGTAACCAATGAAATAGGAACTCCGCAAATTATGGAAGCAAGTCCCACTAATTCGTCAAAATCTTTTTCCTGTTCAGAATCAAGTATATTTAACCTGCGGAGTTCTCTTAATCGTTCTTTTTCATTATCTGGAATTTCAGGCTTCTGCATCGATCTAATTTTCAATAAACAATTGAAGTTCAGCGTTTTTTAATTAAAAATCGACTTATTGCAATTATTTATTTGTTAAAATTTACGACAATTGAGCTACCTCGGATTCTCTGTTTATTTTTTTCACTAATCCTTGCAATACTTTTCCAGGTCCACTTTCAATAAAGATGGAAGCTCCGTCTTGAACCATTTGATGAACAGATTGTGTCCATCTGACTGGTGCAGTTAATTGAGCAATCAAGTTTGATTTTATTGCTTCCACATCAATTGAGCCTTGCGCATTTACATTTTGATAAACGGGGCATTTAGGTTCATTAAACTGTGTTTCTTCAATGGCTTTAGCTAATTCTTCTCTCGCTGGCTCCATTAGTGGCGAATGGAAGGCACCTCCAACTGGAAGAGGAAGTGCTCTTTTTGCCCCAGCTTCTTTCATTTTTTCACAAGCAATTTCAATTCCTTTATTAGATCCTGAAATCACTAACTGGCCTGGACAATTATAATTGGCAGGAACCACTACTTCATCACTAATTTCATCGCAAATTTTCTCTACAACCTCATCTTCTAACCCTAAAACTGCAGCCATAGTAGACGGATTGATTTCACAAGCTTTTTGCATTGCTAAAGCACGTTTATAAACTAATTTCAATCCATCTGAAAAAGTTAAAGTGCCATTTGCAACTAATGCAGAGAATTCTCCTAAAGAATGACCAGCAACCATCTCTGGTTTAAAGTCTGGATGAACTAATGCATTGATTACTGAATGTAAGAATACTGCTGGCTGAGTTACTTTGGTTTCTTTCAGTTCTTCGGCAGTTCCTTCAAACATTATTTTAGTTATATCAAAGCCTAAAATTTCATTGGCTTCATCAAATAGTTTTTTTGCATCAGCATTATTTTCATATAATTCTTTTCCCATTCCCGGATATTGGGCACCTTGGCCCGGAAATACATAAGCTTTCATGTGTATAGTTGTTTTTAAGTTTTCATATGCCCCAAAGGGATCCCTATGGGGGAATTCGCTACAAATTTTATTCCTACCAGAGGTAAGCCAGCTATCTTCGATTGTATGTTAAGATGGCTAAAATTTATGCTCATTTCATATAGTATTTATTTATTATTATAATTCAGAATGTAGAATTTGTGGCAAGTTATAAACTTTTGGAAAATCTAAATAGTCAGTGAATGCCTAATCCATTTCTAAAAATCTATTTTTGATATCTTTAGTAGGCATTCTGCAGCTATCTCTTTTTCCAAACCATTTATATCGGTTTCTGGCTATGAAATCGTAAACAAAATCTCTTATAAATTTGGGGATAATGATGAAGACATAAAAAACTTTCCAAAAACCATCTAGCTTTTTTGCTATTCTTAAAGCAGCACTGCTTTTGGAATAAAGATTTCCAGCATCCCAATAAAGAATACTGTCAGTTTTTTCAATTACTGATTGAGGAATATACTTTTTAGCAACTTCAGATTGTAAGGGAGCGAATTTGAAATAGCCTTTTTTATCTCTATCTATAATGAAATTGATAGCGCCATTACACAAGTTACATACCCCATCAAAAAATATAATAGGTTTTTCTTCTTCCAATTATCTTATAATTTGAACGTATCCTTTGTATTTTCTTTGCTTATTATCAGGGCGAAGCATGTCAAAGGTTGCAATAACTTCATAGAAGTAAGTTGCAGAAGGTAATGGATCTCCGCTAAAGTTCGTGCCATCCCAATTAATATATAAGCTATTCTCACCTCCACTTTCGTAGGCATATACTTGTTTTCCGTATCTATTAAATACTTTGAATTCAATTTTCTCCAAAAATCTAGGGCATCTTTCCAATGCTATTGAACCTGGCTCATTTGGCCTTTGATAGAAAGGAGTAAAGAAATCATTCTTAGTATCTCCATTAGGAGTAAAGACATTAGGGAATTCTAAATTTGGACAATTCTCTTTACAGAAAGTTTCAGAGAAATCACTTCTGTTTTCTGATTGATCCACCGCTCTAATCTTATAGCATCCTGCAAATTCAGTTAGATCGTCATGAATGAAGAAATCATCACGAGTTGTGCCAATTAATTCAAATTCACTTTCTAAGTCATTTTGGAAGAATATTTCGTAGTAACTAATTTGACTATCACAGCTGTCAGCTAAATCCGCTTCCCAGAAAAGTTCGTTTTGAAATTGATTGAATTCACAATCTTTATCAGCTAAAAACTCTAAACATTTGTCAGGAGAATCTAATTGAAAACCTACATCAAATGGAGGGCATGGATCTATTTGATCATCAGGTCGTGCACACAAAATTTGGGAGTCATTTAGCAGCGGTTCAAAAATATCTTCATTTCCATATCCTCCTGAAGTAGTTACATAATAGCAATATTCTTCATCATTAGATAAGTTTTGATTATTGAACTGTCCACTGTCTAAATATTGAAATCCATTTTGAGTGACATCTACTGAGTCAATCAAGATCATTTCATCAGGGTTGGAATTAACCTTATTTCTATAAATATAATGATAAGGGAAATCTTGATTAGTGTTTGACCAAGGTACACTAGCTTCCCAGCTTAGCTCAATAGATTCAAACAATCCAACTGATGAGAGCCTTACAGATGAAGCATTAGCAGAAATCTCAATCAAATTTTCTTCATTTACTTCATCGTTTAAAAGGTAAAGTTCTAATTGATAATTATATGATTCTGAAATTGTATTTAAACCAGTGTCAGTAAATGTTGTATCGTCTTCTACTACTGCTACAGGTTCAAGTTCACCTCCATTACTTCTCAAAATTTGATATTTATAAGGGGCAGGGTAAATTTCTGTATCAATATCCAAAGGAGGTAACCAACTTACTGTAATTTCTCCATTTTCAGAACTTGTTTCATCTACAGTAACATTGGTAACCACAGGGCCTGTAGCGGCTACTTTTTGACATACTTCTTCTGATGCATAACTTACTCCGCCTTTTGGTAATTCAAATATAGCTACTAATCTATAGCAATATGTGGCTCCGAAATCTAAGCCTTGTCCCGCATTATCATCTAAGAAAGTGTTTTGGCCCACTGGAATTGCACCAATTAACTCATAGCCACCATTTTCAGGAATGCCAATTTCACAATTTTCAGGTTCAAATTCGAAGCTATCTACTCTTCTGTAAACTTGAATCACTTCTGCATCACCACAGTTGTATTCATCCCAACTTACTTCAATTGAGCGTTGAGGCTTGCTTTCAGCTACTACATTTTTTGGAGAAGGAGGAACGACCGTTACACTCCAAGTTTCAAAAGCAGTTAATCTTAATCCTGAACCATTATCTGTTGCTTTAAACCTGACCAAATAAGGGTCTTCTCTAATATGAGAACAGTCAGTTTGCCAGGAGAAATTGGAAACTGTTGGAGATTCAAAAAAATCATCACTTTCTGGTGTTAAAACCGCTGGAGGCGATAAAACAAAAGGCCCACCAAAACCTTCAATTTTCACTAATGATTCTGGGTTTGGATCTGTTGCTATTATTTCGGCTTCAAGCAATGTTCCTGCTTCTATACAAGTGTCTAGTGGGATTTCCAGTTCAGGAGGATCATTTTCAGTTTCATCCACTATAATTTGCATATCGCGTGTAACACTTCCTAAAAAACGCCATTCGCCTGCAATTTTACGCCATTCTTCTGCAATAAAGGCAATATTGAATTCGCCTTTCATTCCAGGGGCATCCCATATTAAGTCACCAAGTACTTCATCAAGTGTTAAAGTAGCCGGGTTAGTTTGTTGGCTATTTTGGCCTCCTGCTGCTACTTCTGGAGATCTGAAATTAGGTACGTTTACACCTTCTCTGCTTTGAGGAGTTACCATTTTAAATGCGATACTATCACCATTGATATCAAAAGCTCCAGGGTTATGATAAAATAAGACTCCAACAGCCCCTTTATCTACAGGAGGAATTAAGAATATTGGAGTGTCATTACACCCAAAGAAAGGGTCTATTCTGATTAAAGTTTCCACATAAAAGGAAACTGAACCAGAATTACTCATATTTATAATGCCAACATTTCTAAAATCCTCTACATAAGAAACCACATAATTTCCATCGGAATTATAATTATGTTTTATTTTAAATTCTACGAGTTCAATCTCGTCATCAATTATTTCTTTTCTGCTAAAACCATCTGGGTTCAACATTATGGATTCACCATCACCAAATTTAAACTCGCCATTACCAAATAAAATATCAGAACCAGTATCTCTGTAAGCAGTAAGGGTAAATTCATACTCTCTACCACTACAACCAATTCTTTTGGCAGTAATTTCCCCGGCTCTAATATGAGTTGCTAAGGATTCACCTAAGGTGCAGACAATCAATATGATGAATAGAGTTAATTTTTTCACTAGTCAATTATTGGTAAGAACATTTAAAACGTTAATTTAAAAAATATTGTTCTCAAAACATCAAAACATTCAGATTTCATTTAAAGTTATTGATAAATACTTAATAAAGTGATATTATTTAGAATTGTTTAAAATAGAAAACACAATTGTTTTCTAAGTGTTCCAAATGTAACTTTGAGACGAACATTTTATTATAAACCTATTAATTAAAATAAAATATATGAGTTGGCTTTCTGACACTTTAACGAGTACAATCGGTAGGAAATTGGTGATGTCACTTACCGGACTTTTTTTAATCATTTTTTTGGTAGTCCATTTAGCGGGTAATTTTCAGTTATTAGCTGATGATGGAGGTTTAGCTTTTAATGCATATGCTAAATTTATGACCTCAAATCCCATTATAAAATTCACCTCTTATGGATTATATGCATTTATATTAATTCATATCATTATGTCAATTGCTTTGGTAATCAAAAACAAAAAAGCAAGGCCTGTTGGCTATGATAAAGTAAAAGGTTCTGCAAACAGCTCCTTTTCATCAAGAAATATGGGGATTTTAGGATTTATCATTTTTGTTTTTTTAGTAATCCATTTAAGGAATTTTTGGTATGAAATGCATTGGGGTTCTATTCCAATTGATGAAGCTGGAAACAAAGACCTATATGCAGTTGTTAATGCAGCATTCAGTGAATGGTGGTATGTTGCTATTTATGTGGTGTGTATGGTGGGATTAGCTTTTCACTTATCACATGGCTTTTCAAGCGCTTTTCAAACACTTGGAATTAACCATAGTAAATACACGCCATTCATTAAAAAATTAGGAATCGTTTATGCAATCCTTATTCCGGCTGCATTCGCTAGTATTCCATTAATCATGTTTTTCAATAGTTAAGGATAATTACTGTACTATGAATTTAGAATCAAAAATACCTGAAGGTCCATTAGCAGAGAAATGGACAAATCATAAATTTAATGTTAAGCTGGTGAATCCAGCTAACAAGCGTAAATATGATGTAATTGTAGTGGGTACTGGTTTGGCGGGGGCTTCTGCTTCGGCTTCTTTAGCAGAACTGGGATACAATGTAAAAGCATTTTGTTTTCAGGATAGCCCAAGAAGAGCACATTCTATCGCTGCTCAAGGTGGTATCAATGCTGCAAAAAACTATCAAAATGATGGTGATAGTGTTTACCGTTTATTCTACGATACTATAAAAGGTGGTGATTACCGCTCTAGAGAAGCGAATGTATACAGATTGGCAGAAGTAAGTGTTAACATCATTGATCAATGTGTTGCGCAAGGAGTTCCTTTTGCAAGAGAATATGGTGGTTTATTGGCCAACCGTTCTTTTGGTGGAGCTCAAGTTTCACGTACTTTTTACGCTCGTGGCCAGACTGGGCAGCAATTATTATTAGGTGCTTACAGTGCTTTAAGCCGTCAGGTTGCCAATGGTAAAGTAGAGCTATTTCCAAGAACTGAGATGTTGGATTTAGTGATGGTAGATGGGAAAGCAAGAGGTATCGTCACTCGTAATTTGGTAACAGGAAAAATTGAATCACACAGTGCACATGCAGTTGTTTTAGCTTCTGGTGGATATGGAAATGTATTCTATCTTTCTACCAATGCAATGGGCTCAAATGTAACTGCTGCCTGGAGAGCGCACAAAAAAGGTGCATTGATGGCAAATCCTTGCTATACGCAAATTCATCCAACTTGTATTCCTGTTAGTGGTGACCACCAATCTAAACTGACTTTGATGTCAGAATCATTAAGAAATGATGGCCGAGTTTGGGTGCCTAAAACAAAAGAATTAGCAGAGAAAATACGAAATAAAGAAATTCATCCTAACGACTTAAGTGAGGATGAAAGAGATTATTACCTAGAAACTAAATATCCAGCATTTGGTAACTTGGTTCCTCGTGATGTAGCTTCAAGAAATGCAAAATATGTTTGTGATGAAGGTAGAGGTGTAAATTCATCTGGAAAGGCAGTATATCTTGATTTTAGAGATGCTATCAATAGAGATGGAGAAGATACAATTGCCGGAAAATATGGTAATTTGTTCGATATGTATAGACAAATAACTGGAAGCAATCCTTATAAAGAGCCGATGATGATTTATCCTGCTGTCCACTATACTATGGGTGGTCTTTGGGTTGATTACAATTTGAAAACAAATATTGACGGATTGTATGCTACTGGAGAATCTAATTTCTCTGATCATGGAGCAAATAGATTAGGAGCTAGTGCTTTGATGCAAGGGTTGGCTGATGGTTATTTTGTGATTCCTTACACAATAGGTAACTATTTGGCTGGTGAGAAATACGAAAAAATTGGAACGGATCACGAAGCTTTCAAAGAAGCTGAAAAATCAGTAAAAGATAATATTGATAAATTGCTTTCTATAAAAGGAACAAAATCTGTTGACCAATACCACAAAGAATTAGGAAAGATCATGTGGGATTATTGCGGAATGTCCAGAACTGCTGAAGGTTTGAAGAAGGCCAAAGAAATGGTGAGAGAATTGAGAGCTGATTTCTGGAAAAATGTGAAAGTGTTGGGTACTAATGAAGAATTCAACAGTTCATTGGAAAAAGCTTCAAGGGTAGCTGATTTCTTAGAGCAAGGTGAATTGATGATTGATGATGCATTGCACAGAGAAGAATCTTGTGGAGGTCACTTCCGAGAGGAACACCAAACACCAGAAGGCGAAGCAAAACGTAATGATGAAGATTTTGCATATGTAGCTGCTTGGGAATATACTGAACCTGAACAACCAGAAAAGCTTCATAAAGAGCAATTGATATTTGAAAATGTAAAACTGACACAAAGAAGCTATAAGTAAGCTTTAGTCATCAAAAATATTTAATTATGAAATTCAATTTAAAAATCTGGAGACAGAAAAATAATCAAGATAAAGGAGCATTTAAAACTTATGGATTGGATGGTGTATCCTCAGATATGTCATTTTTGGAAATGATTGATGTTTTAAATGAGCAATTAATCGAGAAAGATGAAGATCCTGTACATTTCGATCACGATTGCCGTGAAGGAATCTGTGGAATGTGTAGTATGTACATCAATGGAGAGCCGCATGGTCCTTTGAGAGGTGTAACTACTTGTCAGTTGCACATGAGAAGCTTCCAGGACGGTGAAACCATCACTATTGAGCCATGGAGGGCTAAAGCTTTTCCTATAGTAAAGGATTTAGCGGTTGATAGAAGCGCATTTGATAGAGTGATTCAAGCTGGTGGTTATGTTAGCGTAAACACTGGAGGTACTCCTGATGCAAACGAAATCCCAATTCCAAAATCTGTGGCAGACGAAGCATTTGATGCTGCTACTTGTATTGGTTGTGGAGCTTGTGTTGCAGCATGTAAAAATGCTTCGGCTATGTTATTTGTGAGTGCAAAAGTTTCACAATTATCAATGTTACCACAAGGTAAAGTAGAAAGTGCAGAAAGAGCTCAAAAAATGGTTGCTCAAATGGATGAAGAAGGATTTGGAGCTTGTACTAATACAGGTGCTTGTTCAGCTGAATGTCCAAAAGGTATCGATTTGTCTAATATTGCAAGAATGAATAGAGAATATCTTGGAGCTAAAGTAGGTTCTCAAGAATAATCTTCTCATAAATAATTTTGAAAAGGGCTTCGGCCCTTTTTTTTATTATTAAAGTTTAATGAAATCATATTAAAAGTCAAAATAACTTCAAATTTCACCATTTGTTAAATTTTTTGTAGTTTAAGATTTCTTTGAATACTTCAACTTATATCAGATTTTCTATCGGATGCATATAATAGATATCTCAATTTTTATTGTTTATATGATTGCCATGCTTGGGGTAGGATACTATTTCCTTCGCTCAAATAAAGGCATGGATGATTATTATGTAGGCGGAAGAAAAATGACCAGTTGGCATATTGGCTTGAGCGTAGTGGCCACAGATGTAGGAGGAGGATTTTCCATAGGCTTAGGTGGATTAGGTTTCACAATCGGTATTTCTGGATCTTGGATGCTTTTCACTGGTTTAATTGGCGCCTGGTTAGCAGCCGTTTTTCTTATTCCTATAGTCAGGGGCAACAAAGCATTTGAAAAATTTCACACCATGCCTCAGCTATTTGCTTATTTCTTCGATAGAAAAACAGCATTAGTAGCAGCATTAATTTCAGCAATAGGCTATTTAGGCTTTACTAGTTCTCAAATTTTAGCGGGAGCAAAGCTTGCATCTGGTACATTTCCTGAGCTTGGGTTGAATCAAGCATTAATTATCATGGGTGTCATTGCTGTAGTTTATACGGTGATGGGTGGAATAAAGGCTGTGATTTATACTGATACTATTCAGTGGATTATTTTATTAAGTGGACTTATATTCATAGGGATTCCTCTTTCATATAATGCCGTGGGGGGATGGTCTGCAATAAAAGAAACTTTGGATCCGGAAATGCTCTCCTTAACTAATATCAGCTGGCAAGATATAGTGTATTGGGTAGTTACCATTATTCCAATTTGGTTTGTTGGTATGACCTTATATCAAAGAATTTATGCCAGTAGAGATGTGAAAACGGCAAAGAAAGCATGGTTTATAGCGGGTATTTTTGAATGGCCAATTATGGCATTTATGGGAGTAGCATTAGGGGTCTTAGCAAGAGTAGCGGCTGACCAGGGTATGTTTGCAAGTCTAGGTCCGGAAAATATTGCGCAAGCTGATCCTGAAAAGGGATTACCTATGATGTTAGCAACCGTATTGCCCGTTGGTCTTCTGGGAATAATGATGTCCGCTTATTTCTCAGCAATACTTTCTACGGCAGATAGTTGCCTGATGGCCTCTTCTGGAAATTTTGTTTCTGATTTTATTAAAAAATTCACAACTCGATTCAATTCGGATAAAAAAGAACTTAGACTATCCCAAATTGTCACTTTAATAATTGGCGGGGTTGCACTTTTATTGGCAAGTGCTATGGAGAATGTTTTAAGCCTAATGCTTTATAGTTATGCATTCATGGTATCGGGCTTATTTGTCCCAATTTTAGGAGGTTTGTTTTGGAAAAAGAGTAATAATAATGCCGCATTTATGGCAATGATAGCCGGAGGATTTACTACTGCATTATTACAAGCCAATAAAATTACCTTCAATACTGCAACTAAAATGCCTGAATTACGAACATTTATTAGTGAAGCAAAGTCAAAATTTGAATTTTCAGGGATAAATCTAGAAAGTATGACTCCTGGTCAGGTGGTAGAATCAATCAACAAAATGCAGATAATTGACCTTCCATTTACTGATTTTTTATTTAAATTACCTCTCGGATTAGATCCTAACGTATTTGGTATCTTAATTTCAGCAATAATTTTTGTAACTTACTCTCTAATATATCCTAAAAACAAATAATTACATGGAATATCAAACACTAACTTCAATAGACTCAGCAACAACATTACAAAAAAATGAGATTGCAGATTTCCTTCATACCCATCTCGATGAATTTGGTGATGCCAAAGATGATATCATGAAATGTTTGGATTATGCACTCAGCTCATTTGGCCACCAAGGTGGATTTGTAGTATTAGCTCGAGAAAGTGGAAGTATAAAAGGAGCAGTTGTAGTTAACCAAACGGGTATGTCAGGTTATATTCCTGAAAACATATTGGTTTACATAGCTGTTCATTCTGATCAGAGGGGGAAAGGTGTAGGTAAAGAGTTGATGAAAAAAGCAATTAATACTGCTAAAGGTGATATTGCCCTTCATGTAGAACCTGAAAATCCTGCTAAATTCTTATACGAGAAATTAGGCTTCACCAATAAATATTTGGAGATGAGGTTAAAAAAATAAACATGGCATTTTTAAAATTATACAAAGATAAATTAAAACATAACTTTGATTTTTTACATAAACTTTTTACTGACAATAATCTTGATTGGGGAGCTGTAACCAAACTTTTTTGTGGTAATGAACTCTATTTAAAAGAGGTTATAAATCTTGGGTTTCGTGAGATTCATGATTCAAGGATTAAAAATCTTCAGAAGGTAAAGGAGATTGATTCTACAGTAAAAACCTGTTATATAAAACCACCAGCAAAAAGGAGTATTCCAGATATCGTAAGCTATGCCGATATGAGTATGAATACTGAATATTATACTCTTAAACTGCTTTCTGATGAAGCCGTTAGGCAAAATAAAACCCATAAAGTCATCATTATGGTAGAAACAGGTGACTTAAGGGAAGGGGTAATGGGAGATCATTTAATTGACTTTTATGCCAAGGTTTTTGAATTACCAAACATTCAAATTGAAGGAATAGGAACTAATTTGAATTGTTTGCACGGGGTGATGCCTTCTCAAGACAAACTCATTCAGCTTAGCTTGTATAAACAAATAATAGAACTGAAATTCAACAGAAAATTACCTTTGGTTTCAGGAGGTACTTCTGTTACCATCCCTTTAATCATGAATAAGCAAATTCCTGCTGGAGTCAATCATTTTAGGATAGGGGAAACACTGTATTTTGGTGCTAATTTATTTGATGAAACAACCATTGAAGGAATGCATGATGATTGTTTAGAGCTTTTTACTGAGATTATAGAAATCACTGAAAAGCCAAAAGTACCAATGGGTGAGATGGCAGCTAATCCGCAGGGAGAAACTACCGAAATAGATGAATCATTATACGGAGAAACTAGCTTTAGGGCTATATTGGATATAGGGGTTTTAGATATTGATCCCAAATACCTGATTTTAGAAAGTTATGATTTTGAAATTGTAGGATCAAGTTCCGATATGATTGTAATTGATCTAGGTGACAATAATAAAAAAAGAAAAGTAGGTGACTTGATCAATTTTAAGGTGAAATATATGGGAGCATTAGGAATATTGAATTCCAACTATATTGAAAAGACGGTAGAATAAGTTTTAATTTATTTTTTATGGATTTAAAACTTGATGTAGAAGAGCTTGTATCATTAAGACATCGATTACATGCCAATGCTGAAGTATCCAATCAGGAAGAAAAAACTTCAAAGATTATAATTGAATTTCTTGAAAAGTTCAAACCCGACCAAATTTGGCAAAATGTTGGGGGATTTGGAGTAATTGCCTTATTTAAAGGAGAAAAGGAAGGAGAGAATATTGGATTCCGTGCTGATCTAGATGCCCTTCATATTGCTGAAACTATAGAGCTTGAATACGGATCTAAAACTCCTCATACTGCCCACAAATGCGGACATGATGGACACATGGCCATGGTTGCAGGTATTGCTCCATATCTTAGACAGAAGAAAATGAAAAAGGGAAATGTCTACTTGGTTTTTCAGCCTGCAGAAGAAACAGGAGAAGGAGCTGCACGCATTAATAAAGGCTTAAGAGAACTTGATATCCAATTAGATTATTTATTTGGATTACATAATATAGTGGGATATCCTAAAGGACAAATTCTTACTAAAAAAGGGACATTTGCAGCAGCTTCAAGAGGGATGGTCATAAAACTTTTTGGTAAGACAAGTCATGCGGCAGAGCCCGAATATGGTATTAGTCCAGTGATGGCAATGGCCGAAATCACTACTAAAATGACAATTGTTCATATGATAAAGCCATTCTCAGACCTAACCTTAGCAACAGTTATTCATTCAGAATTAGGGGAAATTGCTTTTGGCACCTCTCCAGGTTATGGAGAAGTTAGAATAACCCTCAGAGCTATGAAGGATAAGGATATGCAAGAACTAATAGAGTACGCTGAGGGCTTGGTGAAAGAACAAGCTGAAAAAGAACAATTAGATTATGAAATATCTTATACTGAAACATTTCCTGCTACTGAAAATACAGAAGAAGCTTTTCAAATAATGAAAAATGCTGGGGAAAGTGTGAAGGTGGATTTTAAGGAATTAGAAAAGCCTTTTAAATGGAGCGAAGACTTTGGTCAATACAAACTTCAAATGAAGACAGGCTTTTTTGGAATTGGGGCAGGAGAAAATTCTCCACATCTCCACGATGAAACTTATGACTTCCCTGATGATATTATAGAATCAGGAGTTAATATGTATGCCGGACTTATTAATTATTTCAAGCTTATTTAATATCATTGAGTATAAGAACAATTTATTAAAACCCTATCATTTAGTATTTTGATTTGAATTGTTAATCACTCATTTCCCAACATCATGAACAAAAATTTATTTAGTACTTCCGCAATTACCTTGAGTAAGAGTGCTGTTAGGCAAAATGTACGATTTGTAAGAAAGAAGTTAGCTGAAAATGTATTACTATCAGCAGTTCTAAAAGGTAATGCTTATGGTCATGGAATAAAAGAAATGGTTCCGCTTTTTGAATCTGCCAATGTTAAACATCTTTCTGTATTTTCTACTCACGAGGCAGAGCAAGTTTGCCAAGTGAAGAAAAAATCAACTGATGTTATGATAATGGGATGGATGGAAGATGAAGAAACAGAATGGGCAATTGAAAAGGATGTAGAGTTTTATGTTTTTGAAATAGGTAGATTAAAGGCAGCCATTCATTTTGCCAAAAAGTTAGGTAAAAAAGCAAAGATTCATTTAGAAGTAGAAACAGGGATGAACCGCACGGGCTTTGAAGAGGAGCACTTAGAAGAGGTGATGGAAATGATAAAGAAAAATGAAGAATTCATTTCCTTTGAAGGACTTTGCACTCATTATGCAGGTGCTGAAAGTATCACAAACTATCTTCGAGTAGTAGATCAAATAAGAAAGTACAAAAAAATCTGTGATTTGTTTGAGGAAAATGGCTTGATTCCAAAGAGGAAACATACTGCCTGTTCTGCTGCAGCTATGTCCTATCCTGAAACGCAGATGGATATGGTAAGAATTGGTATATTGTTATATGGTTTTTGGCCAAGCCAGGAGACTTTTATTGCTTATCAAAGGAGTAATGGTCATGGGCAAGATGGACTTGATAGGAGAGTGAAGCATCCGCTAAAAAGAGTAATAAGCTGGAGGAGTAAAATTATGTCAGTAAAGGAAGTGCCTGTAGGAGAATTTATAGGTTACGGCACGAGTTATCAAGCAACTAAGAAAATGAAGATTGCTACTGTTCCAGTAGGCTATGCTTATGGATTTGCACGTTCTTTAAGCAATCAGGGAAGAGTAATTGTAAATGGAAAAAGAGTGGCAGTAATTGGGACGGTTAACATGAATCTGATGATTATTAATGTGACCGAATGTAAAAATGTTGGAAAAGGAGATGAGGTAATTTTAATTGGAAGCAATCGAAAAGTCAAGGTTACTGTGGCAAGTTTTGGAGAGTTAAGTAATCAATTGAATTATGAATTATTGAGCAGATTGCCAATGGATACACCTAGAAGTGTTGTGATTTAGTCAAAATATTCAAGAATTTAGAATAATTATTACAATTCTTATTGCTAATTAGGTATAATGTTTGTTAATTCAACGCTAAAATATGTAAAACTTAAAAACCATTTAACATGAAAAGATTACTATTAGCCACTGTGGCGTGCTTTATGTTTTTATCATCAGGCTATGCTACGAACACAGATTTATTTGAATTGAATGAAGAAAAGATTAATACTGAGTTTGCTGAGTTAAACGAACTTGAAGCTTATGTGTCTATGAATGAAAATGTTACTATCCATAACATTTATGAAGAAAATGCAGGTTTGGTTGCAGGCATGAATTTGTCTTACGGGCCAGAGGGTATGATGGGTCAGAATGGATTCTCGATTGATAATTTCGAGTGGGGATCTTTTGCTTGGGGATTTTGTTGTTTCCCAATTGGTGCAACTATAGGTATTTTCACTGTATTATTAAATGATAATAAGGGAAGTGATCATAAAATTTCTTATTTCATTGGTGCAGGGATTGGTTTCTTATTCAGTGGTGGTTTTGGTTTTTATTATTACTAAATTTATTAAATTAATATTTTTAATTCGGCCTAATCTTTATTAAGATTAGGCTTTTTAATTATGGAAAAAAGGTTATTTATTTTTTTATTTTTCTTTATAAGCTGGTTGCCCAATTCCAACTCACAAGCATATTTCAGAATAACAGCTGATTTTACTATTAAGGAAAATACGGCTAGTGGTAAAGAATTTTATAAAGGAGAAGTGTATTTTGATAAAAGGATAAACAAAATTATTTATCAAGTTTCTTTTCCTGAAAGGAAGACATTGGTAATGGCAGATACACAAATGTATGTTGTTGAAAAAGAACAGATTATTAAACAGGTATTCACTCCTAATACCAATAGATTTTCAATCTTTAACCTAGCATTAAGTGGGGATTTGAAAAATTATGGGCTGGATAAGACAGGTTATTATATCAATTCTATTGAAGAATCTAAGGATCAAACCATCATAGAGTGGTTTCCTGATGATAATTTTAAAGATAAGTTGGGAAAGGCTGTTTTATCCTTGAAGAATGATCAGCTATTTGGCATAGTAATGTTTAAACCTAATGGAGAAATCATGGGAAAAAGATTTTATAAAGATTATGTCAGTGTAAAAGGATTGCCTTTTCCTCAAAAAGTAATCCAAGTATCCTATCTTCATGGAGAAGAATATTATAAAATTACTACATTTAAGAATATAAAAGTTGATGAATTGGAAAATGACGAGATGTATCATATTGATCTTATTGATTAATACCTTAAGTCTGAATTTATGGTCACAAGTTTCAAATGAGTTAGCCTTATTGAGTGAGGTTAAATTTAGTGATCATTCGGTCGAGAAAATTAAAATAAAGAACCAGTATGAACACGTTCATCAAAATACAAACGAAGTTCAATTATTGTTTTCAGGATTATTTCTTTTTTATAAATCTTTTATATCCTCTCAGGATGCACAGTCTTGTTCCTTTACACCTTCTTGTTCTGTTTATGCACTTGAAGCTGTTAAGAAACAAGGTGTTTTAAAAGGAATGATGAATGGTTTTGACCGCTTGTCAAGATGTCATTCATTAGCTCCAGAGAAATACAAAGTTGACCCTGAAACCAATCTGTTAATTGATCCCCTAAAAGTACAATGAGAATATTATTTTTGATTTTCTTGGTCGTTTGGACTGCCGATTTTTCCCAAGCTCAAGATATTTATACACTCAATAAAAGTAAGGAATTTGCTTCCTATTTATTTAAAAGTAGTCAATATGAGTTGGCAGCTGTTGAGTATGAAAGGTTGCTTTTTATGGAAAAAGATAATGATTCATTAAAGATTGCTTTGGTGGATAGTTATTTTCAAAATGGAGAAATAGATAAAGCAGTTAAAAGAACTGAATCCCTATATCCTTCTTTAATCGATTTTTCTAATCCTATGGCCGAATTGTATTTACAGATGCTTGTTCTAGGAAAGAAGTTTGATAGGTTTGATAAGAATTCAGATAATCTGCCTATAGACCACCAGAAAAGAGTTGTTTATAACTTGCACCGAGATATTATGGCTGGAAATTGGCAGGAAGTAGAAACAAAAATTCCGCAATTATCTAATTCTGACCACCCTTCAATTTCTGGTTTGATAAGGCTTTCAAAACAAACTGAGTCATTTAAGCCTAAAAAGCCTTGGGTAGCGATGTTAATGTCTACTGTGTTACCAGGAAGTGGTAAGTTTTATACTGGAAATTACAAAGATGGTGTTTTTAGTTTTTTGGTGGTAGCAGGAACTGCTTTTCAATCCTACAGAGGATTTAGTAAAGGTGGTACATCTTCTACAGTTGGATGGGTGTTTGCAGGCGTATCAACAGGTTTTTATGCAGGGAATTTATACGGTTCGAGAAAAGCAGCTCAGGTGTATAATCAAAATTATTGGTTAGAAATTGAAAAAGATGCAGAAGCTATTATTCGCGCTAGTTATTAGTGTGTTTTCCTTTTTTCAAGTAAATGCTCAATCCGTGGAAGAAGCATTGCAATTTGCTCAAGAGCAATTTGAAGCGGGGAATTATTCCAACAGTGTTTTGGCTTATGAAAGGGCAATTTATTTTGCAGAAAACACAACACCCGATACTTATTTTAAACTAGCAGAAGCTTATTTCAAGAAAGGCGATGTGGAAAGAGCTATTCGCTTTTATAATAATGCATCTTTTTTGGAACAGGATATTGAAAAAAAGAATGATTACATTTTTAAAAAGTGTTTGGCTTATTTGAGTATTAACAATTACAACCAAGCTATTATTACGTTGGGAGCGGTAAATGATTTTAATAATCCTGAGATAAATCTCAAAAAACAATATTTTAAATCCATAGCCTACTATTTAAAAGAGGACTATGATCAATTTCAATATATATTCGATGGATATGCTGAAGAGATGAAATTGAATGATAAAAGTGCTTATTTGAAGGTTAATCAATTCAATAATAGAGCTGATAAAGTAAAACCGAACTTGGCCATGTGGATGAGCGTAGTAGTGCCTGGAAGTGGCCAGATTCTATATGGTAATTGGAAAGATGGGTTAAATTCCATGGGATTAACAGCTGCATTAGTTGGCGTATATTTTAATTTTGTAGTTCAATTTTCCATATTAGAAGGCTATTTAGTGGTTTTGCCATGGTTTCAACGTTATCATGAAGGAGGGTATAGGATAGCTAAGCAAACGGCATTAGATAAAGAGGAGGAATATAGGTCACAGGCTTATAAGGAAATTCTTAAATTACATCCTGCATTGTATTAAGGATAAGTGAAGATGAAAAACTATCTAAGAAAACTGATTTATTTCTACTTATTTATTCACTTTAATTTTACAGCCTTTTCTCAGATTGACAGTGAAAAAGATCAGCAATTCTTCGAAAAACTATATAACTTCCAATTTTCAGATGCCGATAGCTTATTAGCCACTATTGACAGCATTCAAGAGCCTTCACATTTTAATTTTCTTAAAGCTCATTATATGCGCTGGTGTTATTTACCAATTCATCAGCAAAACGAGAAGATATTGAAAAAATATAATAGATATTTAGAGGCAACAGACTATCAAGATGATGAAAAAGAGGATAATTATCATTATGTAAATAGTGCTTTATTGAGGGCTGAGTTTAATTATAATCAAGGAAATTATTATAAATCATTTCAAAATGGCGCTAAGGTATATGATGTGGTGAAAGATCATTTGGAAAGTAAACCCCAGCAAGATGAAGTTAAATTTCTGGCATCTTTATACCATTATTATTATCAGTATTACAAAACTGAAAATCCTGTATTCGGGACCTTAATGTGGTTTTTTAAAGAGGGGGATAAAGAAAAAGGTTTATTATGGTTGGAAGAAGTGGCTCAAGGTAATAGTATTTTAGCTACTGAGGCATTAGTGTACCTATCACATATTTACCTAAGACTTGAAAATCAACCTCATAAAGCATTGGGTTTTGCTTTGCAACTTTTACAAAAGCATCCGAATAATTTAAAGTTTCATGAGTTGGTGATTGAAAGCCACATCGCCACTAATAATGAGAAGGAATCTGTATTGAGTTTAATTCAAAAGTTGGAAAGCTCAGAAAAAACATATTTTAAGAAATATGGGGTTTGTTATAATGCAATTTATATGACAAAGTTTAATGAAACCAGTAAAGATGAAAAAGAGTTTAAACTAGAGGAGGCTTTGAAATTCATTCAAAATAACGGAGGAGGAAATCATCTTTCTTCTTTGTTGTATAATAGTTTATACGAGTTAACTGAAAATGATTTATATCTAAAAGAAAAGATTGAAATTGAAGCCTATAAGTACAGTCTGACTGGTTATTTGGAGAAGGATTTAAATTAATTTTATAAAAACTGACTAGCAGCCCCCACTATTCCTGCATGATTTTTTAATTCAGCAGGAATGACTTTAAGTTTTTCATCAATGTATTTTTCATACTTCTTAAACTTCTTGCTCACTCCGCCTCCTATGATAATGAGGTCTGGCCAGACTAATTTATGAACTTCAACCAAATATTGATTCAATCTTTTCCCCCAAACTTCCCAGCTTAAGTCTTCATCTTCCCTAATGGAATTAGCTGCATAAGCCTCCGCTATATCGCCTTTGAATTGAATATGCCCTAATTCGGTGTTGGGCATGAGTTGTTGATTGTGAAATAATGCTGAACCAATACCTGTTCCTAAGGCTAATATCAATACAGTCCCTTCATGTCCTTTTCCAGCTCCAAATCGCATTTCAGCTAAACCTGCAACATCTACATCATTCATGACCCTTGTAGCACAACCCGTGGCTTTTCGAATCATATTGGCCAATGGCTTGTCAATCCAGCTTTTATCAATATTTGAGGCAGTTTTTACGGTGCCGTCTATGATAGCTGCTGGAAATCCGCATCCTATAGGGCCTGTCCACTCAAAATGTTTTAGTAATTTAATTACGGTTACCATCATTGCTTCTGGAGTAGCTGGCTGAGGGGTTTTGTATCTTTTGCGTTTAGTGACGAATTCTCCACTTTTTAAATCCACTATAGCTGCTTTCATTCCAGAGCCTCCGATGTCAATACCTAATACTTCCAAGTTTTATATGTTAAGTTTCACCACTTAAGTTAGAATATTTTTTAGCTTGAAAAAAGTGATTTATGATTTCAAGTACGAAAAGTAAAAGTTAATAGAGGAATATCGAATTTTCGAAATGTCTGACATTGAAGAAGATTAAAAACTAAAAATAATCCCTGCTTATTAATTATCAACAGGGATTATCAAGTCAGTATTTTTATTAAATAAGAGGTGGTTTTTTAACCACAGCTTTAATTTGGTTTTTTCTAACGGCAATTTGAATTTCTGTTTCAGGCTTAGCAAATTCTGTTTTAACATAGCCCATTCCGATTCCATGATATAAGGTAGGAGATTGTGTTCCAGATGTTACTAATCCAATAGTATTACCTTCCATATCTAATATTTCATAGCCTTTTCTTGGAATCCCTCTGTCCAGCATATGAAAAGCAATTAATTTACGTTCAACACCTTCCTCTTTTTGTTTTTTAAGATTTTCAGCATTGATGAAATCTTTGGTGAATTTTGTCGCCCAACCTAGTTTAGCTTCAATAGGCGAGGTAGTGTCATCTATATCATTTCCATATAAACAAAAGCCCATTTCCATTCTTAAGGTATCTCTTGCACCTAATCCGATAGGTTTGATACCAAACTCTTCACCTGCATCTAAAATTTTGCGCCAAACACTTTCCGCATCTTTATTGTGTAAATAAATTTCAAAACCACCAGCACCAGTATAACCTGTATTGGACATAATTACATACTTAGTATCCGCAAAAGGCGCTACTTGAAAGTGGAAAGGCTTGATAGCCGATAAATCCATAGCAGTGGTCAGCTTTTGCAAAGTGTCTTCGGCTTTTGGCAACCTTGAACAGCAAAAAGAGAAAAATCATCAGAAATATCTTTCATAATAGCTCCGAAGTCCTCATTTTGTTTGGCTATCCAATTCCAATCTTTTTCAATATTGGAAGCATTCACCACCAACATATATTCTTCCTCACCGATTCTATAAATCAATAAATCATCTACAATTCCGCCTTTATCATTTGGTAAATAGCCATATTGCGCTTTACCTACGACTAAAGTAGAGGCATCATTACTAAAAACTTTTTGAATCAAGTCCAATGCTTTTGGCCCTGAAATCAAAAACTCTCCCATGTGAGAAACATCAAAAATCCCCACGGCATTGCGGACGGTATTATGTTCTTCTATTAATCCTGTATAAGAAACAGGCATATTATAACCGGCAAAGGGTACCATTTTAGCACCTAGTTGCTCGTGAATGTGGTTTATTGCAATTTTTTTCAATTCCATAGTAGTTGAATTATGATCTTAAGTTTCCTGATAGGCAAAAGTATGGAAAATCTAGGATTATGAAGCGGTTTGGGGTGACCTTTTCCAAAGTTCTAGAATTTGGAATTTTAAATATATATAGTAAGCTATTTATTAGGTTTGATAATGCTAGTTAGTATTATTTGTGATTAAAACTTCTTATCAAAATTTCGTATATTTGTTTTATAATAGTTGTGATATGAAAACAATAACTTTAGAAATTAATGAGAACAGCAAAGCAGGTCAAACTGTAATTGAAATTATCAATGCTTTTAAAAATAAAGGAGGTATCAAGGTAATTAAAACCCCTAATGAAACCACCTTGAAAGCAATGGCTGAAATAGAAAATAAGAAAGGAAAAAAAGTAGGTAAAACATCCACTGAGTTATTTGAAGAATTAGATATTTAATGTACACCCTTTATTATACAAGTCAATTTAAAAAAGATTTAAAAAAGTATAAAAACGAACAATCAAGCATTGAAAAGCTTAAATTAGTGATTACACAATTAGAAGAAAATGGTACAATAGATAAGGAATACAAACCTCATAAACTTACAGGAAATTATAAAGGGTTTGAGGAATGTCACATTAAGCCTGATTTATTGTTAATTTGGCAAAAAGATGAAAGTGTTAAAGAGATAAGTTTAGCTAGATTAGGCTCACACTCTCAATTGTTTTAGAATTAAATCCTCTTCTCACCTCTCCCCACAAATAGGAATATCCATAGTCGTTTGTGCTTGCCCTAAATCAGGAAGTGGAATGTGGATAAATTGAACTTCCAGTCCTCTTAGGAAAAGAAACAAAGCTAATGTTAACGCTAGTACTGGTCTTAATTTCTGAGTAAAGCCATTTAATTTTCTGAAAGTAACTTTTCCAGCCCAAACGCTTCCTACTATCCAAGGTAGCGTGCCCAATCCAAAAACTGCCATAAACACAACAGAATCCATTATGGTTTCGGTAGCAAAGGAGCTTAAAAGTGCTAAGTACACTAGCCCGCATGGTAAAAGTCCATTTAGCAAACCAATTGAAAATCTGGAGAGAATATCTTGCTTGCCTATAAATTTTTTGAATCCATCTTTTACTTTTTGATAGGGAACAGATTCGATTTTATTGATAAACTTTAAAAATCGGAGCCGGGCAGGCAATACATAAAAATAAACTATGAAAACGGCCATGATGATGGAAAGGCTATTTTGCCAGCCTAAAATGGATAAACTTTCTCCTACAAAAGCTAAGGCCAAACCTAAAATGATGTAAGTGACAATCCTACCAGTTTGGTAAGCAGCAAATCCCCAAGCCATGGATTGATTTCGGAAAACACCCAGCATTAATGGGGTACACATAAAAGTACAATGTATCCCGCCTAATAAACCTATGCTTAGTGCTGCCCAGATCATTTTTTAACGCTGAATAAAAATTTGTTCCTCTTTAAAATACCTTTTGCCATCCATTTCCCAGTTAAAAGAAATTTTCCAGCTGCCTGCCTTAAATTTTTCAATTGGAATGTTCAATTCCTCACTGATGGGAACAAAAAAATCTAAATCTGCATCTGCTGGTCTATAAAATTGAATTTTACCATTTACCTTTTCAGCTCCTTCAAATTTCAAGGCCAGATTATTGCCTTCCTGCTTCACCGAAACTACTCCATTCCAGTCATTTCCATTTTGGATTTCATCCATTTTTCCTTGGTAGGCTATTTCTTCTTCATAGTAATTCTCTTCCACAATGTCGAACTCTTGCTGTGTACTGAAAATGACCATGGAAACGATCAGAATCACGAATCCTATAAATACTAATGTTATTTTATTTCCCCAGTTCATAATTATTTTCTACTAAAAGTGTTAGGTTCAGGAAATCTTGAATCAATGGTTTGAATCAATTCATCCTCTCGGTAAATTTCAACTTGGATTTTTTCATCTATTTTTGCAAATTCTCTTCTAGTCATTTCCACAAAAACATAAACCTCATCTTTTTCCTGGCCTTCCAAAACCTCAATTGGTCCTGATGGGAAAAATAAGTAAGCTGATTTCGGTTTCACCTTATAAGTCAGATTCATAGGATCAAAGGACTTATTAATCATCTCCATTTGATACATATTGCTAATAATAGAATCATTTTTAATCTGATAAATAGAGCCAGGAGTTCGAGTCATAGTAACTTCAATTGGAGCTCTGCCCACCAATAAAAATCCCATTGCGCCAACCAAAATAGCCAAAACTACAGAGTAAGCCATAACCCTTGGAGTAATCAGCTTTTTCTTCTTTTTCTCTACGCCTTCTTCAGAGTCAAAGCGAATTAGTCCTTTTGGTTTATTAATTTTTGTCATTACTTCATCACAAGCATCAATGCAGGCGGTGCAGTTCACGCATTCCATTTGAGTCCCGTTTCTGATGTCAATACCTGTAGGACAAACTTGCACACACAAATTGCAATCAATGCAATCGCCTTTATCAGCTTGAGGTTCATTCTTCTTTAATTTCCCTCTTGGTTCGCCTCTCAACCAATCATAAATCACCACTATGGATTTTTTATCGAGGAAAACACCCTGTAGCCTTCCATACGGGCAAACTACTGTGCAAGCTTGTTCCCTGAAATAGGAAAATACAAAATAGAAAATGCCAGTAAAAACTAATAGTCCAGTAAAAGCACTCCAGTTGGCTTGCGGACCAGCTTGAATGACTTCAGTCATTTCACCGATTCCAATTAGATAAGCCATAAATGTATGAGAAACCCAAAAGGAAATGAGCAGAAATACTCCTTGTTTGGCCGTTTTCTTCCAGATTTTGTTCCAAGTCCATGGAGCTTTAGCTAGTTTTCTTTGTTGATTAGCATCTCCTTCAATCCAGTATTCAATTTTTCGGAAAACCATTTCCATAAATACGGTTTGCGGGCAAGCCCAGCCGCACCATACTCTTCCAAATACTACAGTGAAGAGCAAAATAAAGACTACAAATATCAGTAATAGGAAAATTAACAGGTGAGTATCTTGTGGCCAGAAAACACTTCCTAAAATCACAAACTGACGATCAAATATATTGAATAACAGTAAAGGATGCCCTCCAATTTTTATGAAAGGGCCTGCAAAGAATAATATTAATAGCAACCAAGCCAAAACCCTTCTGTAATTATGAAAAATCCCTTTTGGTTTTTTGGGATAGATCCAATTCCGCTTTCCTCCCTCTCCAACGGTGGAGAGTTGTCCTCTAAATTGTTCTTGGTCTAAATTGTCCATTTTACTTGTTGTATGTTGTACTTTTTGATCTTCCAGGTTTTCAAAACCTGAAAGGTCTTAATTTAATCTTGGTTCTAATTCAGGATGACTCCATCCCTTTTTTTTAATATTTTAACCAAAGGTTAAAATTTAAAGACCCCTGCCTTCGCAGGGGTGACGCACAGAAAAAAGCAAGTGCGAAAACACGCTAGGTGGTGCAACAATTACTTGCATCAATCTAAACCTGTCAGGTTTCAATTTATTTCTACTCCACTTCCTCCACCTCAGGCAATTCATCCACATTCTCTTCTATGCGTTCTTCCGCTTTTTCTTGCTTTTTGATTTCGCCTTGTGGTTCTTTCGGACTAGCAGGGGTAGTACCCACTAAACTCAAAACATAATTTGATACATCCTGAATTTGCTTCGGACTCATATTTCCTTTCCACGGAATCATGCCTTTTGCTGGAACACCTTCAGATACTGTAGTAAATACACCTTTAATGTCATTTCCGTGTATCCAATAATCATCTGTTAGGTTTGGACCAACTCCGCCACCACCATCATCGGCATGGCAAACGGCACAGTTCTTTTTGTATAAAACCTGTCCTGCTTTCATTACTTCTTCATCAGTTTGTAACTCAGCAGTTTCAGCTGTGATTTGAACCATGCCTGCTTTTGCACGAGCCTCAGCTCTTAGTGCTGCTTCCTCAATAGAAGCTTGATATTCCGTTTGCTGATCTGGAATAATATCGAAAATCAAGAAGGCGGGTACATAGAAAACAGCAAATAAAAATGTTCCTATAAATACGTACCTTAGCCAAGGTGGCATGCTGTAATCCATTTCCTGAATTCCATCATAATTATGGTCCAGCATCATGTCACCTTGCTTATCAACAGGCTTAAATTTACCAGTAATCCATTTTTGCTTAAATTGCTTGAAGAAACTTAAGCGTTCTTCACCTTTTTCAGCTGCTTTTTTATTTAAAATTAAATCAGCAGTTTTGACCATTAAAATGGCCAAGATCACCATTAATACAATCAACACAGCCAGAAGTCCGCCTATTAATAATAATAGACGGCCTTGTTCTGATTGCATGAGTTGTTCCCACATACTAACTTTTTCAATTTCCATTTCTTCCACAGTTTCTTCCACCTGTGCAAAAACTGGAGTTACGGCCAATCCTAAAAGGAAAAGGCTGCTCCATATCATTTTAGTGACTTTTTTCATCTTTTGAATCATTTTTGTATGTAACAATATCCTCTTCCATGGGTAAGGATTTCATTTTTTTGATATAGCCATTATCTGCTCTTATCACCCACCAAATCAGTCCGATAAAGAAAATAAAAAATATACTTAGCGAAATGATGGGGAATATTTCCACATTTTCAATTGTTTCGAAATAGTGCTTAAACATGTCTTTTCAATTTTATTTATCTGCAACTTTTATATCTGTACCTAATCTCTGTAAGTAGGCGATTAAGGCTACAATTTTGGCTTCAGGAACTGTTTCAATTCCGTCAGCCTCAAGACTTTTGACAATTTTTTCAGCTTGCGCCATTGCATTAGCCTGAACTTCATCTTCAAAACCTTCTTCGTAAGGAACTCCTAATTTTCTCATTACCGTAATTTTATCAGGAAGTCCTTCTAAGTCATAAGGCTGTTCCAATAACCACGGATATGGCGGCATGGTTGAACCTGGTGACATTGACCTTGGATCATACATGTGGTTGAAATGCCAGGAATCAGGATATTTGCCACCTACTCTGTGTAGATCTGGCCCTGTCCGTTTAGACCCCCATAAGAACGGATGATCATAGACATACTCACCTGCTTTGGAGTATTCGCCATATCGTTCCGTTTCATATCGGAAAGGTCGTATCATTTGTGAGTGACAACCCACACAGCCTTCACTGATGTAAATATCCCGACCTTCCAACTCTAATGGGGTATAAGGTTTTACTGCCTCAATTTTAGTGGCTTCATTATCTTTCATCATAAAGGATGGGATTAATTCGAATATTCCACCAATTAAAATGGCTACAGTAGTTAAGATGGTGAAGAAAATCGGTTTTCTTTCCCATACCCTGTGCCAGTACTCTTTTCCTTTGCTTACTGCTTTTTCCAAAGCTGGAGCTTCAGCAGCTTCATTGGCTACAAAACTTCCTGCTTTAGCAGTTTTGATTAAATTGTAAACCATTACAAAAACACCTGATAGGTAGAGTAAACCACCAAATGCTCTTAGCATATGCATCGGGATAATTTGTAGGGTAGTAGATAAGAAGTTAGGGTATTGTAATATACCTTCTGGAGTAAATTCTTTCCACATTAACCATTGTGTGAAAGCTGATACATACATCGGTAATGCGTAGAAAATAATACCTAAAGTACCCAACCAGAAGTGAGCATTTGCTAATTTGGTTGAAAATAATTTCGTTTTCCACATTTGTGGAATCATCCAGTAAAGCATACCAAAGGTTAAGAAGCCATTCCAACCTAAAGCACCAATGTGAACGTGCGCTACAATCCAATCAGTATAATGTGCTATCGCATTCACACTTTTTAAAGACAACATTGGGCCTTCAAAAACAGCCATACCATAAGCAGTAATGGCTACTACCATAAATTTTAAGATTGGGTCTTTTGAAACTTTGTCCCAAGCACCTCTTAAGGTTAGCAATCCATTTACCATACCACCCCAAGATGGAGCAATCAACATAATGGAGAAGGCAGTACCCAATGCTTGTGCCCATTCAGGTAAAGAAGTATACAATAAGTGGTGAGGTCCTGCCCATATGTATAAGAATATTAAAGCCCAAAAGTGAACAATCGATAATTTATAAGAATAAATAGGTCGATTTGCAGCTTTCGGTAAGAAGTAGTACATCAAACCTAAGTAAGGTGTAGTTAAAAAGAAAGCTACCGCATTATGACCATACCACCATTGTACCAATGCATCTTGAACACCGGCAAAGGCTGAATAACTTTTCATGAAGTCAACGGGTAGTGAAAAAGAGTTTACCACGTGTAAAACTGCAACCGTAACAAAAGAGGCAATGTAGAACCAAATGGCTACATACATGTGCTTTTCTCTTCTTTTGATGATGGTACCTATCATATTGATACCAAAAACAACCCAAATTAAAGTGATAGCAATATCAATTGGCCACTCTAGCTCAGCATATTCCTTTGAAGAGGTAAATCCCATAGGAAGGGTAATTACGGCTGAGAGAATAATGAGCTGCCAGCCCCACATATTAATCCATGAAAGAGTATCACTGAACATTCTGGTTTTCAGTAATCTCTGCATGGAGTAATAAACTCCGGCAAAGATGGCATTCCCCACAAATGCAAAAATAACAGCATTGGTGTGCAATGGCCTTATCCTACCGAAGGTAGTATATTCCGAACCTAAATTAGCCTCAGGTGCAAATAGCTGGGTTGCGGCCAAAAGACCAACCAGCATCCCTATGGCGCCCCAAACTACTGTTGCTATAGCAAAGTATTTGACGACTTTGTTGTCATAATGAAACTTTTCAATTTCCATGTGATTCTTGTTTATGATTTGTTGATTGATTACTTGATTTATTTTCTTTTTTAGTGATGGCATCATCCCACAACATGCGGTAAGATGGAGTGGAGGCATCATCGAATTGTCCGGAACGTACAGCCCAAATAAAAGCCACTAAAAAGCCACTTGCTACTATCAAACTCACTATTATTAATACTACTAGTATGTTCATATATCTCTGCTTTTTTCAGTTCCCAATAAATATTTATTTGCTAGATAGCGTGTTCCAAGGGTTGCTAAAAGCACCACTGAGAATGAACTGATTGGCATTAAAATAGCCGCTATTACGGGTGATAAAAGTGCTTGAACTGCAAAACTTAAGCCCACCACATTATATAAAAATGAGAGTATAAAGCCTGCTATCACTAATTTGAATGCGGCTTTTGAAAATTTCATGATATTAGGTAATTGCTTCAAATTCTCGCCCAGAAGAATGCCATCACAAGCAGGGCTAAATTGCCTTGTAGATTCAGTAATAGCCAAACCAAAGTCACTTTTGCGTAAGGCAGCGGAATCATTTAATCCGTCACCGGCCATCATAACTTTTTGCTGAGCATCTTGCCATTTCGTGATGAATTCTTTTTTGTCTCCTGGCAATTGTTCGAAATGCATATTTTCCTCTGCTAACCATTGAGTTAAGTATTCTTTCTCTGCAGCTTGGTCACCCGATAATAAATTCAATTTGTAATCAGTCTTGAGGCTGTCGAATAAATCACCTATATTTTCTCTGAATACATGCTTTACATTGAAGGATCCATAAGTCAAGCCATCTACATTGATGAAAACTTGAGAGCTATTGGCTTTTTTGTCAAAATCAGTTGCCTGATTATCCACAAATTGCTTCTTGCCTAATTTGATGATTTGTCCGTTTACTTTGGCACTAATTCCTTGTCCACTTATTTCCTTATAATCCTCAATTTCTTGAGTTGGATAAAAAGGTAGCCAGTTGTAAATAATTTGAGATAATGGATGTTTGGATTGATTAAATAGTGTTTTGACAGCGGCTAATACTTTATGTTCTGGCATATTTCCATCAAAAACCACCTCGGCTTTGTCTGAGTAGGTAAGTGTGCCTGTTTTGTCGAAAACAATTGAATCAATTTTGGATAAATCCTCTACTGACTGAGTGCTTTTTACAAAAAATCCAGCTTTGCTCAACATTCTCATGGCATAACCTAAAGTGACAGGTGTGGCCAATGCTAGTGCACAAGGGCAAGCTACAATCAGCACTGTGGTAAAAGCTCTTATCCCACTTTCAAAATCCCCTAAATAAAGCCAGCTACCAAAAGCTATGAAAGCAATGGCTAAAACAACTGCAGTGAAATATTTACTGATTTTATCTGTCGTGCTTTGAACTTGTGCTTTTGCGCCTTGTTGAATGGATTCATCATCCCAAAGTTGAGCTAAATAGCTTTGTGAAGGACTTTTCTTCACTTGCACCAAAATAGAAGCACCTTTTAATCTTCCGCCAGCATAAATCAATTCTTCTTTTTGCTTGATTTCAGGTAAGGATTCGCCTGTGACAAAACTATAATCGATAGAAGCCTCATCTGAAATCAAAAGACTATCAGCAGGAATGATTTCTTCATTTCTGATTTTTAAAATATCGGAAGGAATTATGCTATTGAGCAATACTTGTTCTTCTTGCTGTCCTTTTATTTTGGTTACAGATAAAGGGAAGAAGGACTGAATATCTCTATCGAACCTTAAATGGTCGAATGTTTTTTGTTGATAGTATTTCCCTAATAAAAGGAAAAAAACCAGCCCGGAAAGTGAGTCGATATAACCCAAACCAGACTGGAAAAAGATGATGTGATAACTATAGACAAATAATGTAACGATCCCTATACTAATCGGCACATCCATATTGATTTGCTTTTGCTTGAGCACTCCCCATGCTGATTTGAAATAATCTTGTGCGGCAAAAAATACTACTGGTAGCGCCAATACCGCATTAAGGAAAGGGAATATCTTCGAAATGATATCATCATCGAACAAGTTCAGCCCGAAGTATTCCGGTAAACTAAACAGCATACTATTTCCAAAAACAAAGCCTGCGATTCCAATTTGCAACCATATTCTTCTATAAGGAGAAGAAGTAGATTTTTTATTTTCTAATTGAATATCAGGTGTATAAGCAATAGAATCTAATAATTTTACTAATTCAAGCAATGAGATTTCCTGATGCTTAAAAGAAACTATTACTGTTTTCTTATTGAAATCTACTCGGCTACTGATAATGCCAGAATGAAGTTTATACAATTTTTCCAGTAGCCAGATACAAGCACTGCAGTGAATAGCCGGAATGTAAAATCTAATCTTACTAATTTCTTCATTTTTGAAATCTAAAAGGCTATTCGCAAAAGCCTCATCTTTGAGAAATTCGAAGTTACTGGCTTTTTTCTTTTTAGAACTTACACCTGGAGCGTCTGCAACACAATAGAAGTTATCGAGGTCGTTTTCCAGCAAAATTTCATAGACCATACGGCAGCCTTCACAGCAGAAATTCTGACCATTGCTTTCGATTAGCTCTTGGTCGCATTTTTCTCCACAGTGGCTACATTCAAGGTCTTTATCTTTTGCTGTTGATATACTCATTAATGGCTAATTTTTATTTTTCAAAAGTAATAGCTGTAGCAGTCCAAAAACATGACTTAAGTCAGGCTTCGGCTTGAGATTAATCATTCGTCAATCTAATAAATTTTGAGAACATTCGTAAATAGCCTACAAGTTAATTCTGGAATTCTTGTTTAGAATGTCTTTAAACTTTAATAAAAACCAGCTAGGATATTTCAAACTTCACATTCAAAACTTAACTTAGTCTTTAAAAATAAATAGATTGAAAGATGTCGATGTCTAAGCCGGTGATGAAGGAAATTTTGCAGCGCGCAAAAAATATATTAGATGAATATTTGAATGACCAACACTTAAGAAAAACAGCAGAACGTTATTCGGTTTTGGAAGAACTTTACTATTTGCCTCAAGATGAGCATATCGATGTAGAAACCCTTTTCTTGAGAATGCGGAATAAGGAATATACAATCTCTCGTGCTACAGTTTATAATTCTATTGATTTATTGGTAGAATGTGGTTTAGTAGTGAAGCATAATTTCAAAGATAAAAATGCACTTTATGAACCAGCACTTACCTATGAACATCATGATCACTTGGTTTGTAATAATTGTCTAAAAATCAAAGAATTTTTAGATCCTAGCATAGAAGATATTAAAAAACGGGTTGGAAAATCATTAGGCTCAGATATTAAAAACCATTCTTTAGTTTTTTATGGAGATTGCACTATCGAAAACTGTGAAAATTTGAAAAGAAAAGAGGTGGTTAAGGGTTGATTTTAAGTTATGGTGGTTTTTAAGTGAGTTTTGGGATACGTAAAATTATCTACCCTTATATTATCTTCTGATTCAGATAAGTCTCATTTTTTGCACTTCTTTTCCATTCAAATGATTATTTGTCAACAGATCAATAATAAGGTCACTCCTACGGAGTTTAGTAAATTGGTTTTGCATGATGTTACCATAAGATAGCCCCTACAGGGCTATGAAAGTAATAGAAAAGACAATGGATTGGATTTCGAATGGTCATGTAATTAAAAAGAACGAAGGAAATAGTGTTTACCCTATTTTGAAAAGTCCCAGAGGGACGTTCATATGGTAATCCTTAGCTAACCTGTACAATAAGTTCCATAGGAACGACCTTATGGTTTTTAGGAAAAGCCTGAGTTAAACAGCCTACAATCACCTTAATTTAAAATAACCGCAACAATTCCCTCTTTTAATCGCTTAATATAGCATGATGCAATTACAAGAAACAATTCAACATTTAAACAGAATAGTAGATAATATAGCTCAGGTGAATGCCCAAACGGATGGCATGACCTATGAAGATTTTAGACGAAATGAGCCAGTTAAAGAAACGGTCTTCGAATATCTTCAAGAAATTGGTCAGGCCGCTCGGGAATTATCCAATAATCAAAAACTTCCAGGGGATATTAATTTAGAACCTTTAGTGGCATTCCGAAATGCACGTTATAACCAAGAAGCAGAAACTGGACATCAGCAGGTTTTTAATATGTTAGCCGACTTGAGGCAAATTGCTGAATCAATTGAAAAATCAGATTTATACCAAAATAACTTATCATAATGGATATTACTTTAGAACCCGTAGATTTTAATATAAGTCAAGAATTGAATGACCACATGCGTGAGATGTTCAATAAATTGTCTAAATATAATGACCAAATAGTAGGCATAGACTTGTATTTGAAATCAAATGCTAATGATGAAGATAGAGAGAAAACAGTTGATGCAAAAGTTTTTTTACCTGGGAATGATATTTTTGTATCAGGAAAGGGTGATAGCTTTGTTACAGCGGCACAAGATTGCTATGATGTAGCCAAAAGGCATGTCAGAAAAGCAAAAGAGAAAGTAAAAGATAGACAACAAGGAAGACCAGATAAGTACTAATAATATTTAGTTTTCTTGAACTGTCAGAATTAATTGAAGATTATCATCTTTTTAATTCTGGCAGTTTTTTTATGCTTACCTAAATAATTATGCTTCAATAGCTCCTCCGAAATCCAACCACTTAATTTATTTCGTATCTTTAGAAACAATTATCAGATAAAAGTATTATTTTGGTAAACAATAGGGGGGAATTTATGAGAGTAATTTTTGCGGTATTATTAACCTTAACAATTTTATCAGGAATTGGGTTAATTTTTTGGCATCAGGAATGGAAGTTTTCTAAACCTACACCTGTTCCTGCCAATTTTTCTAAAGTTCAAAGTGGGGATTCCATTTCCAATGAATTACTTTCTTCACTGGGGATGAAAGCTAATGATCAACTTTTTATTCATTTCTACAATTTTGATTGTCCTTGCTCAAGATTTAATATAAAAGAATTTCAGAATCTGGTGATTAAATATCAATCAGAAGTTAAGTTTTTAGCTGTTTTGGAAACCATTGATAAAGAAGAAAGTGAAATCAAAGAATTTAAAGAGAAGTATGATTTGGGTATTGATATCCATTTGGATAGGCATGGCACAATTGCAGAACAACTGGGAGTTTACAGCACACCGCAAGCAGTTTTAATCAAAAACCAACAAATTTATTTTAGTGGGAATTATAACAAAGCAAGATTTTGTACTACTCAAGACACAAAATTTGCGAGCATTGCACTTAATGCAATGGTTAAAGGAAAGGAAGCACCTGTTTTTCCAGAATTAGCTACTATAGCTTATGGATGTGAGCTGCCTGCAAACGGGAATACCAATACGAGAATTGATAAGTTTTTTAATTTTTTAAGTTTATGACAACTATTTCTAAAGGAAAATTTAAGCCTTATTTTGATGAAATTTACAACAGGGCAGATAGAGTTACAGAAATTACCATTGGAGGTTATTTTTTGTTTGGAATATTTCTGGCATTCTTTTACGATACATGGTTGGTAGGATTGGGAGTTGGTTCCTTATCTTTAATCCTTTATTTTGGAATTAAATTCTTACTCAAAGGAACTTATGTACATCATTACATAGCAAGTTTAGTAGTGGCTATTTTTATGGCACAATTCATATATCAAATGCATGGCTTATTTGAAATGCATTTTACTGCTTTTGTGGCCATTATAGTCTTAATGGCTTACCAAAATTATAAAGTATTTATTCCTGCAACACTATTCATAGTAATTCACCATGGAATATTTGCCTATATCCAGTATATAGGCTTTGTGAATAATGATGAAGCTTATCAAGCTATTTATTTCACACAGCTTGATTATATGGATTTACAAACTTTTATTTTTCATGCAGGTCTTGTAGCGGTAGCTGTGCTGATTGCTGCCTCATATTCTGTTTATAGCCGAAATCGATCTAAATTTCTATTTCTTAAATTGATTGAAAGTGAAAAACAGCAAAAAATTACGGAAACCAATATTTCTTTTGCTAAAGAAATTTCCAATAATAACTACGATAACGAATTTGACTTAAATAAAGAAGATCCATTGAGTAGCGCATTATTGGATATGCGAGAAAGCTTAAAGAAAAGTGCTATTCGCGAGGAGCAAGAACGATTTACCAACAAAGGCTTGGCTGAGCTTTCCAATATCATTAGAGATAATGGTAATAATTTAAAAAACTTAACTTATGAGGTCATTGAGTTTTTAGTGAAATATATGAAATTGAATCAAGGCGGCTTTTTCATTGTGAAAGAAGAAGGAGATGATGTTTTCTTGGAGTTGGAAGGATGCTATGCTTATGATAGGAGAAAGAAAATCAATAAAAGAATTCTACCTGGAGAAGGATTGGTAGGTCAATCTTATCAGGAAAAAGACAGTATTTATTTAACTGAAGTGCCTGAAAATTATATCAATATAAAATCAGGTTTAGGAGATGCTAATCCTAGGGCAATTGTGATTACTCCTGTTAAAAGAGATGATATTATTGAAGGAGTTATTGAACTGGCAAGCTTCAGGGTCTTAAAAGATTATGAAAGAGGATTTTTAGATAAGGCAGGGGAAAGCATTGCAGTAGCATTAAATACTGCTAAAGTCAATCAGAAGACTACTGAGCTTTATGAGCAATCTCAGCAACAGACCGAAGAAATGAGAGCTCAAGAAGAGGAGATGCGCCAAAATATGGAGGAATTATCCGCCACTCAGGAAGAAATGCAAAGAACACAAAAAGATTATGAAAAGATGTTGGCAGATTCTCAAAAAGAAAATGAGGAATTGAAAAAGCAATTAGCTGTTCAATCTTAATTGTGTAATTATACAGGAAGTGCCACAAAAAAGGTGCTTCCTTTTCCTTTCTCTGATTCAACCCAAACTTCTCCATTCAATAAATCAACATATTTTTTAACGATAGATAATCCCAGTCCAGTTGAATTTTCCCCAGCCGTTGGTTGAGCACTTAACTTCTGAAATTTCTTGAAAATAAGTGCCTTGTCCTCTTCTGTTAAACCTGGTCCTTGATCTTTTATAGAAAAGAGAACTTTATCTTTTTTCTTTTCAGCTGAAACAAAAATTTCGCTAGCAGGATCGGAAAATTTTATAGCATTTACTATGATGTTTTCTAATATTTGAGTTAGAAATAAGTGGTCTGATTTAAATTCAATATTCTCCTTTAGTTGGTAATGAATTCTAGTGTTTTTTTTATCTGCTGTTACTTTTAATTCTTCCTCTACTGTTTTTAAAAGTTCTTTCACTTTAATTGCTTCGGGCATTACTTTCATACGATTGCCTTCCAGCGCATCAAAGTCTAGAATTTTAGAAATCATTTGATTCAATCTTAGCGCTGAATCCTGAGCTTGATGAATAATTTTTTCTTCATCATCAGTCAAAGTATTATGGCTTAATTTTAATATATCGAGCAATCCTGAAATTTGATTGATTGGTGATCTTAAATCATGTGCAAGAATTTTAACCAAATTATTTTTTTCTTCATTAAGACTGGTAAGCTGTAAGTTTCGGTTGTATAATTGCTCATTTTTGCTTTTAATACTATTTTGTTGGAGCTCTATTTGTTTGTTTTTTCGACTTAACAGATTAGATATTTTTTGTTCACGGTAAAATAGAGCAATGATGACACCCAATAAAATAGTAACAACTACTGTAATAATGATATAGGTTGTCCTCGTATTTTTTTCCTTTTCTAATAGTAAATTAGTGTTCTTTAATTGCTCTAATTGTATTTCTTTTTCCTTGGTTAGAATTGACGCACCCAAATTATCCTCACTATAAAGACCGTCAATAAAATTATAGAGTTCAGGACCCATATATTTCGAGGTGATAGTCGCCAATTTCATAGTTGTTTTTGGCTCTGCTAAAAATTCATTAAAAATGCTAACCCAATCACTATTCGGAGGGGCAATAAATGCATAGCCATTTCCTTTGATGGTAAAGAAATTTTGTCGGGTGAGCGTCCCACCTCTTTTAATAAGCATCAAATAAATGGGTAAATCAATGAATCCAAACCTATCATCAGCTTTACTGATTTCATCTAGAATGTTTTTATCAGATTCTATATAAAGTATTTCAAAATTTAAGTTTAACTGTTTTTTTAAATCAAGTATAAACTGCTCGTATGTAGTACCTTTTATGGTTACCGCAGTCATTTCTTCCATCATGTTATTGATTTCGCCTAGAGTTCTTACAATAGGTGTTCCTTTACTTGAAACTAATACTGCTACATCTGAAAGGTATGAATTTGTAAAATCAACTTTTTCTTTTCGTTTTTCAGTAATAGAAAATGCGGATACCCCTAGTGTATTAGGTTTAGTTTCTAAAGCTATCTCATTCAGTATATAGTTAAAACTTTTTGATTGAATCCAATTTAGTTTTAAGTCTATCTGATAATTTTCCTGCACATAAGATTGGAATGATTCTATTATTTCGACTTCCAAACCCTCAGGTTCACCATTTTTATTTTCATAAATAAAAGGATTGGAGATGTACCAATGTAAATCTAAAGTTGCTTTTCCTTCTTTTTGTGCTTCTTCCCAACTTAAGGATTGTGCATGAAGCTGACTTTGTAAAAGGATAATGAAGCTAAGAACTATAAGTAGACTACTTTGAATCTTCATATTTGCACTAAAATTTAGACAAATTATGAAAATTACTCTATTAAGTAAAATTTATTCTATAGGAATGCTTATTTTAAGCATATAATAGGTTCTATTTATTTTTCAAGCTTTATATTTAAAGCCTTTCTTCTCAATTCTAATTTTTTAGCTGCAGTTTTAGAAAAATCATTTCCATAAATTGCAGATTCCCATTCACCATACATCGGATTAGGAAGCATAATAAAATTATGTAATAATTCTTTTTGATGTTTTTTCACCAAGTCTTTACCTAATGTTGAATCTCTTTCTGCAAAAATTTGACTGTAATCAGTCAAATTATCACCCACATATAATAAGATTTGATGATCAGCTTTCACCATTTCTCTCCTCTCGGTTTTGTCACTTTTAGTTGTCCGCAATAAAAGATGTTCCTTTTCCGATTGTGGTAATTTCAGCGTTTTTAAATTTTTCAAAGTGGGTTCAAAAACTCCAATTTTTCGATTAGATATGTAGAATATTTTCAGTCCTAAACTATCAGCAAAATTTAGGAAGTCTGCAGCTCCTGGTAATGCATCTGCTTGTGCTTCCTTGCACCAGTTTTCCCAGCTTTCAGAACCATAGTTCTCTCCATTTAAAAATAGTCGTGCTTCATAAGGACTATTATCCAAAACAGTTTCATCCAAATCTAAAACTATCGCAGGCTTTAAATCTGATTTAGATAGTGTATCCATTTTAATTTTTAATAACATTTTACCTTTATCAAAAGCCTGTATATAAGAAGCTTCCATTTCTACAGATTGCTGAAACCACATTGTAGCATTTCCTAATTGCATGGAAAGCTTTTGTTCAGCACTAGCTGGCATTTCTTTGGATATTTGCTGACAAGCACTAATTGTGATAATAGAAATGATAAAGATAAATGACCGCATATTATCGAATTTTAAAACTTTCACAAAAGTAGAAGGTAATTTGGTAAATTGAAACAATTCGTCATCTCGGAAATTCTAATTTTATTTTATTTAAAAATAAAACTATCCCTGATCTTATGTTTTTTAATTCTGATTTCAATTTCCATTTCATAAAAGCTTAACTTTGAAGCATCAAATAGAGTCTTTTAGGCAATTACTAAGAATCTGTAATAATTATCTGCCATTGAGTAGCAAATGATTGAGATTTGTGTGATTGAATTTTAGAATCAATACAAAACAATATTTATGTTAATACGCCCAAGAAGAAATCGTAAGTCAGCCGCCATTCGCGAAATGGTAGAGGAAACAACCTTAACCACCAAAGATTTTATTTTCCCACTCTTTTTATTAGAAGGTCAAAATAAAAAAGTGGAAGTCGCTAGCATGCCAGGTATTTATCGTTTCACGGTTGATTTAATGTTGAAAGAGATAGAAGAATGTCTGAAATTAGGCATTAAAGCTTTTGATATTTTCCCTGTTGTGGAGGAAAAGCATAAAGACAAAATAGCCACTAAAAGTGCAGACGAGAATTTTTTCTATATAAAAGCTCTAAAAGAAATCAAATCCAAATTTCCTGAAGCTTGCATTATGACTGATGTTGCGATGGATCCTTACAGCAGCGATGGTCATGACGGAATAGTGGATGAAAATGGAAATATTCTGAATGATGAAACTTTAGATGTATTGGCCGATATGGCTTTAGCTCAAGCCGAAACAGGAATTGATATCATTGGGCCATCAGATATGATGGATGGAAGAGTTGAGTATATTCGTGATGTCTTGGATGAAAATGGATTTGAAAACACTTCCATCATGAGTTATTGTGCTAAATATGCTTCGGCTTTTTATGAACCTTTCCGTGATGCTTTGGATTCAGCTCCTAAATCAGGAGATAAGAAAACTTACCAAATGAATCCTGCTAATAAATATGAAGCATTAATTGAAGCAGAATTGGATGCACAAGAAGGGGCTGATTTTTTGATGGTGAAACCTGCTTTGGCCTATTTGGATGTCATACATTTATTGAAAGAAAATAATGAATTACCTTTAGCAGCTTATAATGTGAGCGGTGAGTACAGTCTGATAAAAGCAGCAGCAGAAAAAGGTTGGTTAGATGGAGAGGCAACTATGATGGAAAGTTTATTGAGCATCAAAAGAGCTGGAGCAGATATCATTTTGAGTTATTTTGCTAAAGAGGCTGCTCAGGTGCTAAGAAGGTAAAGTTAAATTGAAAGGATAAAGGCTATTCAATCCTTACCCTTAAAAAAATTCAGTGCTAATGTCTGACTTTTCAAAGTCGGACATTTTTTTGCGGGGATAATCCCGGTCTCACTATTCTCTGACATATGCAGTTCCCCAAGCAGGGCATGCCTACAGAGCGGTTTGACGGTTGAAACCGTCTAATCGCTACTGGTAAACTGTTCATTATTATCGGTCAGATGCTTTTAATCCAGAAGGAGATACATTTTTTAATATATTTTGGCATTTCAATCTCCACTCAAATAATCTTTATTGTATTTCAAGGATTTTCAAATTAATTTCAATCAAAATTTTAATGATATAATGATGAAAATAAAAATTTTACTTTCCATAATGGCAATTTTCAGCTTGTTAAGTTGCCAAAACCAAAAGGAAACAGCCGACCTTATTATAAAAGGAGGGACCATTTATACTGTAAATGATAACCAACCAGCTGTAGAGGCAGTAGCAGTTAAGGACAATAAAATCCTTTTTGCTGGAAGTGAGGCAGAAGTGGAGAAATATTTATCAGAGAACACTAAGGAAATTGATTTAGCAGGGAAAACCATGACACCTGGTTTTATTGAAGGCCATGGTCATTTTATGGGTTTGGGCTACAATGAATTGAATGTTGATTTGTTGCAGACAAAAAGCTACGATGAAGTAATTCAAAAAGTGAAAGAAGCAGTGGAAGCAGCGGAACCTGGACAATGGATCACTGGAAGAGGATGGCATCAAAGTAAATGGAATAAAATGCCTGAAAATACTATCAATGGTTTTCCTCTACATCACGCAATCAGTGAAGTTTCACCTGATAATCCGGTTTACCTAAGACATGCAAGTGGACATGCAGGTATGGCAAATGAAAAAGCAATGCAAATTGCTGGAGTACTTCCTTTGTCTAAAGAAAGCATGGCGAATTTGGATGTAGAAGGAGGGGAGATATTTAGGGATGATAAAGGAAATCCTACAGGGGTTTTTAATGAAAGAGCAATGATGCTTATCACAAAACATATTCCTGAAAGTACACCAGAAAAAGATCAAAAAGCATTTGAATTAGCGGTAAAAGCTAGCCACAGAAATGGAATTACAAGTTTTCATGATGCTGGGATTGGTAGAGAAAATATTCAGCTTTATCGCGACATGAAAGCAGAAGGAAAACTGGATGTTAGGATGTATGCAATGCTAACTGGATGGGATAAGGAGCTTTTAGAAGAATGGTATGAAAAGGGGCCTGAAGTGGATAGTGCTCATCTTTTAACTATCCGTTCTATCAAATTGAATTGTGATGGTGCTTTGGGTTCACGAGGAGCTTGGCTATTGGAAGAATATACAGATCAACCAGGTCATTTTGGACATGAGACTTTACCTATGAGTTTTGTTTATACAACTTCTAATAAAGCTTTACAAACAGGCTTTCAAGTTTGTTCTCATGCAATAGGAGATCGCGCCAATCAGGAAATACTCGATAGATACGAAAAAGCGATGAATGAAAATGCGGAATTAACTGACAACCATAGATTCAGAATTGAACATGCTCAGCATTTGCATCCTGATGATATTCCAAGATTCGCTGAGTTGGGCGTAATACCTGCTATGCAAGCAGTGCACATGTCATCAGATAGACCTTGGGCAATTGATAGATTGGGAGAAAAACGCATAAAAGAGGGTGCTTATATGTGGCAGGCTTTATTGCAATCAGGTGTGCCAATTGTAAATGGAACCGATGTACCAGTGGAGCCAATTGACCCTTTAGCTTCATTCTATGCCAGTGTGAGCCGTAAGACTTTGGAAGGAACACCGGAAGGCGGCTATGAACCAGAGCAAAAAATGACTAGAGAGCAAGCTTTAAGGTCTTACACTTTAGATGCTGCTTATGGGGCTTTTGAGGAAGATATCAAAGGCTCTATAGAAGTGGGTAAATTAGCCGATTTCACCATTTTCGATAAAGATATCATGAGCGTACCTGAGAATGAAATTCTTGACACAGAAATAGCAATGACTATTTTTGATGGTAGAGTGGTTTATGAAAAATAAGATGTAAGATTCAAGAAATCATAAATAAATTCTTTTTTGAATATAAATTTAAACTGTCCCTAATTTCTTGCTTAGGGACAGTTTATTTGAACTTCTCAGTTAATTTCAACCCAATAATTTACTCTTACTCAGCTCGATTTTACTAAAATCAAATCGCTTAATTTTAGCCTCCATTTTAGCCTTTATCTCTTCAAGACATAAATTCCCAATACTTCCTTCATGAGTATGATCTAATTGAGTAGTCGCCTTAAAATCTCCATTTTCTATAGCTAAGCCCACCTTTTTATAGGCATCTCTAAAGGATAGTCCCCTTTTCACCAATCGGTTTACTTCTTCCACGCTAAAGAGATGCAGGTATTTTTCATCTTCCAATATATTTTCCTTTACCTTAATTTCCTTTAACATAAAATGAGTGATGTTCAGGCAATCCATAGTGGTTTGAATTCCTGGGAAAATGTATTCCTTCAGCAACTGCTTATCACGGTGGTAGCCCGTAGTCAAATTGGTATCATTTAAGGTAATAGCATTCGGAATAGAATGCAGTTGATTGCTTTTAGCTCTTACTAGTTCAAAAACATCAGGATTCTTCTTATGGGGCATAATACTACTGCCAGTGGTGTATTCATCAGGGAAGCTGATAAATCCAAAATGCTGATTTATAAAAAGGCAAATATCCGAAGCCATTCTATTCAATGTACTGCCTATTGCACTTAGGGCAAAAGCCAAAGTTTTTTCCGTCTTACCTCTGCTGTTTTGTGCATTGATGACATTATGATGCATATCTTCAAATCCCAATAATTCCGTGGTGTAGGTTCTATCCAAAGGAAAGGAGGAGCCATAGCCCGCAGCAGAACCTAATGGATTTTTATTGATGATTTGATAAGCAGCGTATAGCATATCCATATCTTCAGCGAAAGACTCAGCGAAACTACTAAACCATAAGCCAAAAGAGGAAGGCATGGCTAGTTGTGTATGCGTATAACCAGGCATTAAATCAGTTTTATGCTTTTCAGCTAATTGTATAAGCAAATCAAATAATTGCTGACTTGCTTCTACAATTTCCTTGATTTCATCTCTGTAAAACAATTTTAAATCTACCAGCACTTGGTCATTTCTAGATCTACCGCTATGAATTTTTTTACCCGTATCTCCCAATCTTTCGATCAGTAAAAACTCAATTTGGCTGTGGACATCTTCCACGCCTTCTTGAATTTGGAATTTGCCCTCTTTAATTTCCTTATAAATGACTTTCAATTCTTTTGATAAACCCTCAAGTTCTTTAGAAGAAATCAAATCGATTTTTGCCAACATTTTGATATGGGCTAATGACCCTATAACATCATAAGGAGCCAATAAAAGATCAAACTCAGTATCTTTTCCTATGGTAAATTGCTCTATTTCTTTAGAGGAGTCTGTATTTTTTTGCCAGATTTTCATTTTGCAATATTTTTATGGTTCATATATTTTTCCAGCAATTGGATATAAATCTTAATGCCTTCTTCTATTTCTTTCAATTCAATAAATTCATCTGCCGTATGAGATCGTTCCGATTTTCCTGGACCTATTTTTACTGAATCAAATGGGATGAGTGCCTGATCAGACAAGGTTGGGCTTCCAAATTTTTCCAATCCCAATACATGAGCTACCTCCATCATTTGGTGGTTTTCAGGAAGAAAAGAGCTTTGCAATCGGAATGATCGGGCATTCAGCTCAGCCTTTAATTGGCTTTGTAATTCCTCGAAAGCTCCTTCCAAAGTGTAAGCATCCGTAACTCGAACATCCAAAGTGAATTTGCAAAGATCGGGTACAATATTATGCTGTTGACCAGCTTTTATGATGGTGGCACTGACCTTATTTTCCCCTAAATAGTTCGAGGAATTTTTGAATTTGAAATCCTTGACTTTCAAAATATCTTCCATGGCATTGTAGATGGCATTTTCTCCTTCATTTCTTGCGGCATGTCCTGCACTCCCTTTAGCAACTGCATCAATCACTAACAAGCCTTTTTCCGCAACAGCCAGTTTCATTTCTGTAGGTTCACCTACTATCGCTAATTCACATTTTGGAATATGTTCAAGTGCACTGCTAATTCCATTTTTACCACTTATTTCTTCTTCTGCTGAAGCAACAAAAATCAAATTGTATGGAATCTCCTTCGAAGAGAAATGAATGAAAGTTGCCAATAAACTGACCAGTGAGCCACCTGCATCATTACTCCCTAATCCATACAGTTTTCCATTTTGTTCGATGGATTCAAATGGATTTTTGGTATAGCTGGAATTGGGCTTGACCGTATCATGATGAGAATTAAGTAAGATGGAAGGCTTTTGCTCATCAAAATGAAGGTTATAGGCGATAATGTTATTTCCCATTCTCATGAATTCTATGCCTTGATGTTTCAGAAAAATACCGATTGCATTAGCAGTTTCATGCTCCTCTTTGCTAAAAGAAGGAATGGTTATCAATTCTTTTAATAAATCAATAGCTTTTGTTTTTACATTATTGAGATTAGTATTTTCCATTATGCACAAATAAAAGTCCCCGTATTTTCTTCTTTAATAGCAATATCAATATCATCTGCTGACCCAATTCTGATTATTGAAACTCCTGATTTTAATGCCTGAAATGCATTCTCCAGTTTGGGTTTCATGCCATCATGAATAAGGGATTTATCCAATAGCTCAGCATAAGTTTTCGGGTTTAGCTTTGGTATAATTGATTCTTCATCATTGACATTCAACATAACCCCTTTTTTATCAAAACAGAGCCATAAGTTGACTTCAAACTTCGATTGCAAGGCACAAGCAATTTCTTTAGCGATGGTATCACCATTAGTATTGAGTAATTGACCATTTCCGTTATGAGTAATAGGGCATATGACAGGCGTTAAATTTTGGGATAATAGGTTTACTAATAAATCCTTATTCACCTTTTGGATATCTCCTGCAAAGCCATAATTAATTTTTTGTACGGCTCTTTTTTCTGCCTTAAGCAAATTTCCATCCGCACCACTTAAGCCAATGGCATTGACACCGTGAGCCTGAAGCTTAGCAACCATCTTTTTATTAATCAATCCACCATAGACCATGGTGATTAATTCTAAAGTCTCGGTATCCGTAATTCTTCTGCCTTCATGAAAATTTGGTTTAATGCCCATTTTTTTACCTATCTGATTGGCTAAAATACCACCCCCATGAACCAATATCTTTTTGCCTTGTATTCTGGAAAAGGCTTTGATAAACTGAGCTAATGCTTCTTCATTATCGATGGTTTTGCCCCCAATCTTAATGATATTTACGACTTCTTTCTTCATGACTTTTTATTTGAAATGATTTCAAAAAGCACAGCCTGAGCTGCGTAAATTCTGTTTTCAGCTTGTAAAGACACCAGACTTTTATTGCCATCCAAAAGTTCATCTGCCAATTCCAGGTTTCTTCTCACGGGAAGACAATGCATGATTTTAGCACCTTTTTTTAATTGATGATCTTTTAATAACCAATCGCCCTCCACTTTTGGCAATTTTCCATAATCATGGTAACTGCTCCAATTTTTCACATATACAAAATCAGCATCAGCAACTGCTTTTTCTTGGTCATATTCAATTCTTGCCCCTTTGGTAAATTGCTCATGCAATTCATAGCCTTGGGGTTGGGTTATGGTCAAATCGTGCCCAAGACCCAAAGCCCATTCTGCAAAGGAATTGGGAACTGCATGAGGTAAAGCTTTTACATGAGGTGCCCAGCTTAAAACAATTTTTGGTTTTTTGGTCTGCTTCCAAGTTTCTTTTATGCTGATCATATCAGCTAAGGATTGTAGCGGATGACGGCTGGAACTTTCCAAACTCACCACTGGTTTTTGGCTGTATTTGATAAATTGATGGATAACCTTATCTGATATATCCTGTTTTTTATCTGTTAAAGTGGGGAAGGCACGGATAGCCAAGATATCAAAATAGCTACCTAATACTGATGCCGCTTCTTTGATATGCTCAGCTTTGTTTTCATTCATGATGACGCCTTCTTCAAATTCCAGTGCCCAGCCTTCTTTGTCGATATTGAAAACAATAGCCTCCATCCCGAGATTTTTGGCGGCAATTTGTGTGCTCACACGGGTTCTCAAACTGGGGTTTAGAAAAATTAGTCCTATTCTAATTTCTTTGCCCAATTCTTTTTGCAAAAAAGGCTTTTCCTTAAATTGAAGTGCTGATTGAATTAATTTTTCAGCTGTGGATTGAGTTTCAAATTTTATAAAATTTTGCATTTCTCTTAATTTAATAAGCGTTGGCTTTTAGTTGTAAACCTAAGTTTTCCTCCCAGCCTAAGTGTAGATTCATATTTTGTACTGCTTGTCCTGCAGCTCCTTTCAGAAGATTGTCGATGATGGAAGTAATAATCAACTGACCTGATTTTACTTCAAGATGCAATAGACATTTGTTGGTATTGACCACTTGTTTCAAATCAATTAAGTCATCAGATATATGAACAAAGCTTGAGGATTTGTAATATTCTATAAATTCCTTTTTTGCTTCTTCTAGATTTCCTTTAAAAGGAAAATAGGCAGTTATTAAAATCCCCCGTGAGAAATTTCCTCTGTAGGGCACAAACAGGATGTCTTCCTTGAAATCTGAATCTAATTGAGTGAAAGTCTGCTTGACTTCATGTAAATGCTGATGTTCAAATAACTTATAGGACGATATATTCTGATTTCTCCAGCTAAAATGGGTGGTATCTGTTGGGATTACGCCAGCTCCCGTGCTCCCTGTAATACCGCTCACATGAATGCTTTGCTTTATCCAAGATTGAGCGATTGCAGGAGCTAATGCCAACTGAATGGCAGTGGCAAAACAACCTGGATTCGCAATTCGCTTGGAAGATTTAATTTTATCAGGAAAAACTTCAGTCAAACCATAAACGAAATCCTCTTTTTCATCTCTAAAATCAGTGCTTAAATCAATCACCAAAACCTCATCGGCTATTTTATTTTCTTGAAGAAATTGCTGTGATCTCCCATGTGGTAAAGCAAGAAATATGACTTGTGCACTTTCTTTTAGTGATTGAGTGAACACTAGGTCTGTCTCACCAATTAAATCTGTATGGACCTCCTTAACTTTTTTTCCGTTTTGGCTATTGCTCAAAACAAAAACAATCTCTGCTTTAGGATGATGCAATAATAATCTTATCAATTCACCCCCTGCATAACCTGCGGCTCCTACTATTCCAATTTTTAGCTTTTCCATTTTATTTATTTACTTGGTGATAAATAGCGGTTTGATTGCCTATGATTTTGGTAAATCCTTTTACATCCTCAGCTGACCAGGCAAGGTTCATTTCTCCATAACTGCCAAACTTTGCCGACATTAAATCATGAGGTGATTCAATTCCTTTTAGCACGAAATGTTCAGGTTTCAATTTCACATAAACCTTACCGCTTACTTTTTGCTGACTGTCCAACAGCATGGCTTCGATATTTCGCATCACAGGATCCAAATAATGGCCCTCATGCAAATGATTGCCATAAAATTCTGAAAGCTGATTCTTCCAGAATATTTGCCATTTGGTAAGGGTGTGTTTTTCCAAAAGATGATGCGCTTTGATAATGATTAATGCTGCAGCTGCTTCAAAACCTACTCTTCCTTTTATGCCGATTATGGTATCGCCCACATGAATATCTCTACCAATACCAAAGGGTGCAGCGGTTTTTCCTAATGCTTGTATAGCTTCCGTGGGATGAGAAAATACCTTGTCATTGATTCCAACAAGCTCGCCTTTTTCAAAAGAAAGAGAAATTTCTTCCTCATCTTTCTTAGTGATAGGAGTAGGAAATGCTTCATCTGGTAAATATTGATCAGAAGTTAAAGTCTCTGCACCTCCAACAGAAGTTCCCCATATTCCTTTATTGATGGAATACTTAGATTTTTCAAAGTCCATTTCAACCCCTTGCTTCTTGAGGAAATCAATTTCCTGTTCTCGGCTCAACTTCAAATCTCGGATAGGGGTAATGATTTCAATATCAGGCAGTAAGGTTTGAAAAATCATGTCAAATCTCACCTGGTCATTTCCTGCTCCCGTACTGCCGTGTGCTAATGCATCAGCTCCGATTTCTTTTGCATATTGAGCCAAGGCTTGCGCCTGCACAATTCTTTCCGTGCTGACCGACAGTGGATAAGTCTGGTTTTTAAGAATATTACCAAACACCAAAAATCGGATAACATTCTGATAGAAAGTTTCCAGGCAATCGATGACCGTGAAGGAAGCAATTCCTAATTTTTTGGCTTTTATATCAACCGCTTTCAGTTCTTCAGATGAAAAACCTCCAGTATTCACTAAAACGGCATGTACTTCATAGCCTAATTCTTTTGATAAGTATAAGCCGCAGAAGGTGGTATCCAATCCTCCGCTATAGGCTAAAACAACTTTTTTCATTTTTTATATATTTAATTTTTTGAGACTTTTAGAATCTGATTATAAATTTCACAAATATTTATTATTTGGTACTGAATATCAGGTAGATACACACTCTTCTCGTGTAATTACCTAATAGGCTCTATTTAAAATAGATTCACCAGATGAGATGAATGCTTTTTAAGCTTCAGCATCACATGCTTTTTGATCCTGGTTCAGCGCTCAAATAGTTTGATGTTTTTGGTGAAATTCTTCCTGAGTGCTTTGCCTTTTTTTTCTGGTTTGGGCGTATAAAGCATCGCGGTGCAAATACAATTTTGCTTATTTTTGGATTGCAGAATATCATAATTCACACAGCTTTGACAGCCTTTCCAGAATTCCTCATCTTTTGTTAAGTCTGAGTAGCTCACGGGTATATAACCTAAAGCCGAATTGATTTTCATTACAGCACCGCCTGTGGTCAAGCCAAATATTTTCGCATCAGGATATTTCTTTCTGCTCAACTGAAATATTTCAGATTTAATGGCTTTGGCTAAACCAGTATTTCTGAACTCAGGAGCTACTATTAAACCAGAATTGACAACATATTTCTCATGATCCCAAGATTCGATATAACAGAAGCCTGCCCAAGTTTTACCGTGAGTCAAAGCAATTACTGCTTTGCCTTCCAGCATCTTTTTTTCGATATATTCAACTGATCTACGGGCAATACCAGTACCTCTTTTGGCAGCTGATGCTGCCATTTCTTCTATAATGGAAGATGCGTAAATTTGGTCTGCTTCTTGAGCAATTCGTATGATAAACTTTGATTTTTCCATTGAATGAAAAATTGAAGAGCCTCATCCTTAATTCTTCTCCAAATGGAGAAGGAGATTAGGTAATTAAGCACTATTGAACTTTATAATATGATATAATTGGGGTATTGGATTCCCGCATAGGGTATCCTAAAATAGAGAAGGGCTATGCCCTAAAGAAAAACCTGCGAACCTGGCGGTTGCGCAATACAGCCACAGCATCAAAAGCAATAATTGCTGATGAAGTTAAAGTTTGCGCTATGGTGTTATTTGTTTTCAAATCGAATTACAAAGGTTTACAATAAATATTGATAAAGCAATGAGAAAGTTTGAAAAATTTGAAATTCATTTAATTCCTGACTGCAAATAGGTCTTAATCCATTCGTTTTGAGATATATTTTTTCTTTTTCAATGCACTGTTTTATATCTGCCAACACTTAGCTATTTTTGCCCTAATGGAAGCAATTAGAGAAACCAATTTTCAGCTGCCGAATCAGCAAAATTTTTATAGAGGTAAAGTTCGGGATGTATATACCACACCCGAGCAATTAATTATGGTGGCTACAGATCGCCTTTCTGCTTTTGATGTGGTGATGCCGCGGGCTATTCCTTTCAAAGGGCAGGTTCTAAATCAAATAGCTGCAAAAGCTTTAAAAGCCACAGAGGATATAGTTCCAAATTGGCTGATTTCAAATCCAGACCCTAATGTGAGTGTGGGATTTAATTGTGAGACTTATCCTGTAGAAATGGTGATTAGAGGCTATTTGGCTGGTCATGCATGGAGGGAATATAGAGATGGGAAACGCAGTGTTTGCGGAGTTTCATTACCCGAAGGCTTGAAGGAAAATGATAAATTGCCTGAGCCTATTATCACGCCTACTACTAAAGCCCACGAAGGACATGATGAAGATATTTCCAGAGAAGAAATTTTAAAACAGGGCTTGGTTTCCACAGAAGAATACGAGAAACTGGAAACTTTTACTCAACAATTATTTCAAAGAGGAACTGAGATTGCTGCTAAAAACGGATTGATTTTAGTGGATACTAAATACGAATTTGGTAAAGTGGGCGATAAAATCTATTTGATAGATGAAATCCATACTCCAGATTCTTCCCGTTATTTTTATGCTGATGTTTATGATGAAAACCAAGCTAAGGGATTGAAACAAAAGCAATTATCAAAGGAATTTGTAAGAGAATGGTTAATCGAAAATGGCTTTCAAGGAAAAGAGGGCCAGCAGATTCCTGAAATGACGGATGAAAAGGTAGAGGAAATATCCAATCGCTATATAGAATTATATGAAAAAGTAACGGGTGAAAATTTCCAACCCAGAGATTACAAGGACGTATTAGAAATCATTGAACAAAATATCCTAAAAAGTATTAAATAAGAGCTTACATTTACAAAAATAGTTTTCGAAAGATATAAATAGATAAAAATGAAATATTCAATTGATAAAGAAGAAAAGTATTCATTAATAAAGATAAAGGAAGAAAAATTTGATTCTTCAGTAGCATCAGGCTTCAAATCTGATTTGGTTACCATGCAGGCAGAAGGAGTACAGAATATGGTGATTGACATGTCAGAAGTGAAATATGTAGATTCATCAGGACTGAGCGCTTTATTAGTTGGAAACAGAGTGATAGGCGAAAATGGTGGGGCTTTCATTATTGCGGCACCAACTGAGCATACTGAAAAATTAATCAAAATATCGCAGTTAGATAAGGTATTTGATATTTTACCTACCGTGCACGAAGCAGTGGAATCTGTTTTCATGCATGAATTGGAAAAAGGCTTGGGTGAAGAAGGCGATAGCGAGTAAAATTCCTTGTCTTTTGAAGTTCACATATTAGGCTCCAATTCTGCAGCCCCTGCACACGGAAGGCATCATACTTCCCAAGTATTGCGCATACAGGATATGCAAATCATGATTGATTGCGGGGAAGCTACACAATTGCAAATGAAAAGATATGGCTTAAGAAAAAATCGCTTAAGCCATATCTTTATTAGTCATTTGCACGGGGATCATTTCTTGGGACTAATGGGCTTATTGTCCACTATGCACTTGAACGGGAGAAAAACTGCACTATATCTTTATGGACCTGTGGGGTTATCGGAAATAATTCAGCTTCATTTGAAATATGCCAATACCCGATTAAGTTATCCCATTCATTTTCAGGAATTAAAAGGAGATCAATCCGAATTGATTTTGGATCATCCTAAAATCACTGTTCAAACTATTCCACTTCAACATAGAATTCCTTGCACAGGGTTTTTGATAAAAGAAAAACCTAAACCCAAGCGATTGAAAAAGGAAAGAGTTTCCGAATTAAGAGTTCGAGATATTAATATTCTGAAAAAGGGAGAAGATGTGTTGGATGAATCGGGAAATCTAAAATTTAAAAACACAGATTATACCTTGCCGGCCAAAAAATCCAGAAGCTATGCATATTGTTCTGACACCAAATATAATGAGGATATAATTCCTTTGGTTAAAGAAGTAGATTTGCTTTATCATGAAGGAACATTTTTGCACGATAATTTAGAAAGGGCAGAATCTACTTTCCATACCACAGCAAAGCAAGCAGGTATTATTGCTCAAAAAGCAAATGTAGGGCAGTTATTGATTGGTCATTTTTCCAATCGATATAAAGAATTACAACCTTTATTGGAGGAAGCCCAAAAGGAATTTGCCAATACTGCTTTAGCAGAGGAAGGAAAAGTTTTTACCATAGAGGAATAAGATGGATGCTGTAAAGCCAAATGGATCGCTCAATAGAAAGAAAAGAAACCTTTTCATTGTTTTAAGTGGAATCTTCTTGACTAATGCTTTATTAGCTGAAATTTTAGGAGTAAAGATTTTTTCCGCTGAGGCTACCTTGGGCTTTCCACCAGCCCAAATCAAACTATTTGGAGATTTCGTTCTGGATTTTAATCTCACGGCAGGAGTTATCATTTGGCCTATAGTTTTTATCACTACTGATATCATTAATGAATATTTTGGTAAAAAAGGAGTCCGCAGAATCAGCTTTTTGACTGCGCTTTTTATTCTTTATTCATTTTTTGTGATTTATGGTGTTACAAAATTAGCTCCCGCTGATTTCTGGTTAAATGTTAACTCACCGGATCCACAAGGCAATGAATTCAATATCAATTATGCTTATGGAGTAATTTTCCAACAAGGACTGGGAATTATAATTGGATCTTTAACTGCTTTCCTGATAGGCCAGTTTTTAGATGTATTGGTTTTTCAGCATTTAAGAAAATTTACTGGTAGTGGCAAGATTTGGCTTCGAGCTACAGGTTCCACTTTAGTGAGTCAATTAGTCGATAGCTTTGTAGTACTGTGGATTGCCTTCTTCGTTTTTGGAAATTGGACTATGGAACAAGTGTTGTCAGTAGGAGTCATTAATTACATTTACAAAGGCGCCTTGGCCATTTTACTTACGCCATTATTATATGTAGCTCATTTCTTGATAGACCGCTATTTAGGAAAAGAAAATGCAGAAAAAGTGACTGAGGAAGCTGCAGGCGAGGGTTTTTTCTGATTATCCAAACCTCACCTTTTAATAGCATATTCTACATTAATATTAATTAACTTTTTTCTACCACAAAAGAGCCATAAGAAAACAAGTGAAAATAGTCTAGATTATTTTTCAGATCTAATTTTTATCTGGATATGGGAGAGTTAAGTCTTAATGTAAGTTTTAATTTTATGTTTACATAAAAACTTTATGTTCTTTTGTCCCTTTTGTGGTTAAATTTTAATAGTTAACTTCATTTTATTTAAGTAAAACTGCCATGAAATTAATCTCCACGATATTCTATTCAATTATCATAGTATTTACATTCTCTTTTTGTACAACCAAAGACAAAATCTCAGTTGATCTTATAATACTCAACTCCACAATAGTTGATGTCCAAAATAATCAGCTCCTTGAAAACCAATTTATAGCCATTAAAGGAGATACTATTTTTTCAACAGGCTCTATGAAAGAAATGTCAGATTTTGATTCTCGGGAATCAATGGATTTACAAGGAAGATACGCAATGCCGGGCCTATGGGATAATCACGTGCATTTTCGAGGAGGAACGGATTTAATAGCCGAAAATCAAGATCTTTTAGGCTTATTTCCAAAGTTTGGAGTGACCACTGTTCGCGATGCTGGGGGTGACATGACCCCAGCTGTTATGGGATGGGCCAAAAAAATCAATCAAAAAGAATTGCTTGGGCCACAAATTTTCACTTCAGGCCCTAAGCTTGATGGACCAAAACCAGCTTGGGAAGGATCCATAAAAATCGAAAACCAGAATGATATTGAAATGGCTTTGGATTCATTGGAATCTATCAATGTTGATTATGTGAAGATTTATGATGGAAGTCTTAGTGCAGAAAATTTCTATTCTATTATTAAAGCAACTGAGAAAAGAGGCATGAAAGTAACCGGTCACATGCCGATGTCTGCTGATTTTAAGAAAGCTGTTGATTTAGGCATGGATGGAAGCGAACACATGTATTACATTATGAAAGCTTGTTCACCTAAAGCCGATAGTTTAACCGAATTAGGTTTAGGCTATGGCATGATGGAAACCATTACAGATACCTATGATGAGCAAATGGCATATGAGTTCTTTGCTGAATTGGCTCAAAAGCAAGTCTATATCACGCCTACCTTATACATCGGGAAAGTACTTTCTAATTTAGCAGATGAAGATCACAGCACTGATACATTATTAAGTGAAATAGGAGTCGGCATACAAAAAACTTTTGAAGGAAGAGTTGAATCAGCCAAAAGAGCAAAGTCATCTGGAAGTCAGATGCGAGAAAAAGTGTCGAACTTGGCAAAGGAAATGATTCGGCCGATGTTCGATGCCGGAGTTCCTATTTTAGCAGGTTCTGATTGTGGCCCATTTAATTCTTTTGTATATCCAGGAGAAGCGCTTTGGGGTGAGTTGTTTAATTTAGTAGAAGCTGGTTTAACTCCTGCTGAAGCGCTGAAAACTTCCATGATTTACGGTCCTGCTTTTTTCAGGATGGAAGATCAATATGGTAGTTTAGAAAAAGGAAAAGTAGCCGATATCATTATCTTAAAAGAAAACCCATTGGACGATATCCAGCACTTAAGGTGTCTGGAAGAAGTAATTCTAAAGGGTAAATTAAATTGATTATAGAATTTGAATTAATATTCACGGAATTCTCTGCTTGACATTCCTTTTCGAGCCACAATTTTCTAACTTTAAAATCTGTTTAACTCCAGAATCAAATTTCAAATGAGCAATACACCCGAATCAGATAAAAAATTATTTCTTCTCGATGCCATGGCACTAATCTATCGTGCACACTTTGCCTTTAGTAAAACACCGAGAATCAACTCCAAAGGAATGAATACAGGAGCTGCTTTAGGATTCACCAATAGCCTGTTAGAGATATTAAAAAAAGAAAAACCAACTCATATAGGCGTTGCCTTTGATACTTCTGCTCCCACTTTCCGGCATGAGGAATTTCCAGAATATAAAGCGCAAAGAGAAGAACAACCTGAAGATATTAGGGTTGCTATCCCCTATGTGAAAAAAATAGTAGAAGCTTTTAATATTCCGGTTTTGATTTTGGATGGTTACGAAGCAGATGACATCATAGGAACCATTGCCAAACAAGCAGGCGAGGACGGGTTCAAAGTTTATATGATGACACCCGATAAGGATTATGCGCAATTGGTAACGGATAATGTTTTCCTTTACAAACCTGCTTTCATGGGCAATGGAGTAGATGTTTTGGGGATTGAAGAAGTTAAAAAGAAATTTGATATTGATAAAGTTGAGCAAGTAATTGATATTTTGGGCTTACAGGGAGATGCAGTGGATAACATCCCTGGAATTCCTGGAGTTGGTGCTAAAACGGCTATTAAATTCTTGAAGCAATATGGCTCAGTAGAAGGTTTATTGGAACATACTGATGAATTAAAAGGGAAGATGAAAGAGAAAGTGGAAGCCAATAAAGAACAGGCCTTGCTTTCTAAAAAATTGGCCACTATCAAAATTGATGTCCCATTGGCTTACGAGCCTGATAAATTAACCCTTGACGACCCTAACGAGGAGGCTTTAAAGGAGTTATTTGAAGAACTGGAATTCAGAACCATTATGAAAAGGGTTTTGGGGGAAGAACCAGCAACTGCCTCAAAATCATCTGCTAAAGTTGATCCAGCTCAAATGTCCATGTTTACGGATACCCCAGAAGAAGCAGCGGAGAAAGATGAGGAACCAGAAGAAAGAAGGACATTGGCCAATACAGTTCATCAATATCATTTGATTGACACTCCCGCATTAAGAGAAGATTTAATCACCTATTTATCCATTCAGGATGAGTTCTGTTTTGATACGGAAACCACTGATTTAGAACCCACTGATGCGGAATTAGTAGGACTTGCTTTTTCTTATGTTGCAGGTGAAGCTTACTATGTTCCTTTTCCTGCTGATCAAAAAGAAGCTCAGAAAATAGCGGATGATTTCAAAGAGGTATTGGAAAATGAAGACATCACTAAAATAGGGCAAAATCTAAAGTATGATATTCAGGTGATGCGTAATTATGGTATCAGAGTAAAAGGTAAGATGTTTGACACCATGTTGGCACATTACCTACTGGATCCTGAAACCCGTCATAATATGGATGTGATGGCAGAGAATTACTTGAATTATAGTCCGGTTTCTATCACCGATTTGATAGGTAAAAAAGGAGTGAAACAAGGAAATATGCGGGATGTTCCTGTAGCCGATGTGGTGGAATATGCAGGAGAAGATGCCGACATTACCTTACAACTAAAGCATATTTTAGAAAAAGAAATCAAAGAAAATAATCTTGAAAGTCTGCTACATGATGTGGAAGAGCCACTTTCCTATGTTTTAGCGGAAATGGAATATGAAGGCGTAAAAATTGATAAAGATGCCCTGGCTAAAATGTCAAAGGAATTGGAAACCGCAGCTTTGGAGGCGCAGGAGAAGATTTTTGAATTAGCTGGTCAAGAATTCAATATCGCCTCACCAAAACAATTGGGAGAGATTCTATTCGATAAAATGAAACTGGTGGATAAACCCAAGAAAACCAAAACAGGTCAATATGCCACCGGAGAAGAAATTTTATCTAAGCTAGCCAATGAACATGAAATTGCAGATAAGATCTTAGAATTCCGCGAGTATCAAAAATTGAAATCAACTTACGTAGATGCATTACCAAGATTGATAAGTAAAAAAGACGGCAGAGTGCATACTGATTATCGTCAGGCTGTGGCTGCCACGGGTAGATTGAGCTCTAATAATCCTAATTTACAAAATATTCCGATTCGTACCGAAAAAGGAAGATTGATTAGAAAAGCATTCGTGCCAAGAGATGAAAACTATCAGTTGATGGCCGCGGATTATTCTCAAATAGAATTGCGCATTATGGCCGCTTTTTCTCAGGATGAAGCCATGATGGAAGCTTTCAAAAATGGAAGAGATATTCATGCTACCACTGCTGCCAAAGTTTTTGGTGTTGATTTGGAAGATGTAGATCCGGGTATGAGAAGAAAAGCCAAAGAAGTAAATTTCGGTATCATTTATGGGATCTCTGCTTTCGGTTTGGCTCAAAATCTAAATATTTCAAGAACGGAGGCTTCTGATATAATCAAAGCTTATTTCAAGGAATTCCCTAAGGTGCACGACTATATGGAAAAAGTAAAGGAAGAAGCTAGAGCCAATGAATATGTGACAACAATTCTAGGCAGAAAAAGATGGTTGAGGGATATTAATTCTCGCAATCAAACCATTAGAGGTTATGCAGAACGAAATGCCATTAATGCGCCTATTCAAGGAAGTGCTGCTGATATGATTAAAATAGCTATGATCAACATTCAGAAATGGATGGAAAAAGAGAATCTAAAGTCAAAAATGATTATGCAGGTGCATGATGAATTGATTTTTGATGCCCATAAAGATGAAATTGATAAGCTAAAAGATAAAGTGGTTGACCTGATGAAGAATGCCATGGAATTGGATGTTCCGATGGAAATTGGGGTTGGAATTGCAGATAATTGGAGTGAGGCGCATTAAAAAATTAGAAGTAGGGAGTTGGAAGCTTGAAGTAGTGAAGTATAGATTTGCGAAATAGAAATAAGGTTGAAATAAAATGGAAATAAGGTTGAAAAATATGTAGATATAAATAGTTGTAAGTAAGATGATGGGTGGTTGGATGATTAGGTCAGTATCGAAGGTCAGACCGAAATCAGTTAGATGAAGTAAATATTATATAAACTTTTAGTGAATTTATGTGCCTTCTGTGAGTTCTAAAAAGAGTGTTTAAAAAAATAAAGAATTAAAATATATGCCAAGTGATAAAATCATATTAGGGCTTGATCCGGGTACTTCGGTTATGGGGTATGGAGTGATACAAATCACTGGCAATAAAATGTCTATGTTGCAATATGGGGTCATTCATTTATCCAAATATGCCAACCATGAGATTAAGCTTAGAAAAATATTTGATAGAGTTACCAGCTTAATAGAAGATTATGCTCCTGATGAGGTGGCTCTAGAAGCCCCTTTCTACGGAAAAAATATTCAATCCATGCTGAAGCTCGGAAGAGCTCAAGGAGTTGCCATGGCAGCGGCACTTCGATTAGATTTACCTATTTCTGAATACGCCCCTAAAAAAGTGAAGCAATCCGTAACGGGCAATGGAAATGCTTCTAAAGAACAAGTGGCCGAAATGCTTAAAACTTTATTGGGGATTAAAGAAATACCCAAATTATTAGATGCTACCGATGCTTTGGGAGTAGCCATCTGTCATCATTTTCAAGGTGGCAAAACTTCAAGCGGTTCCAAGAGTTGGAAAGCTTTCATTAATGATAATCCTAGTAGGGTGAAGAAATAATTAATTGGAATATAACCACTATTCAGTAATGATAATATTTCTATTTTCTAATTCTTCAATTTTTATTTCTTGCATGCCTGCCGTTAAATAAACCTCATAAGTTCCCGCATTTGATATTACTTCATAAGGTATATTATAACCCATTTTCATTTCTTGAACATCTTCAGGAATACCTCGCACATATGGTATATTATATTGATAAACTTCCTCAGTTTCCAGACTTTTAAAGAAAATTTTAATAGTACCACCATAGTAAACATGACTCAATGTAATAAAACCACCTGTTGAAGAAAATTCATTTACATTCCTTTTATAATTATCTAAAGTGAAATAAGGGGAGTCAACAGTCAATTCATTGTTAGAATCTATAATATAGGGGATATCTTTAGAGTATACTCTCAAGGGTAAGCCAGAAAGATTTTCACTAGTTTCAGGAAGCTCAAAGTAACCATTACCGTAAAGAGCAATATAATATAAAAGAGGAAAATCCCCAATATAGGCCTTTGCATTTGATATTGTTGAAGTGCCCAAACCATAGCCCGCATAGTTGAAATCTAATTGTATTCCAGATCCTTGGGCAAATGAATTAGGGTTATGATTATCTTTAATTTTAATTTTAGATGTAAAAGTTAGTTCTTGATCTAGATCATAAATGACACCATCAATTTCATAGCCTAAATACACCTTTGAAAATAGTAATCGTTGAGCTGCGCTGGATTGAATGATATTGACAGTAGAATCACTAATGATTTCTTTTTCAAATTCATAACATAGGCAATTATCTAAGTTAGTAATTTCTTCACTTTTGTCATGAATAAAAAAATTACCATCTTCTTCTATTCCTTTAATTTTTAATAGAAGGGTATCCTTGTAAGCAAATAAAGTTTCGTTTATTGAAATTAATTTCGGTTTTTGAACAGACCATTTTAAGGTTATTTCATAATCATTTTCAAACTCTAAAATTATATTGATGCTATTTGCCTCTTTTAATGTTTTAATATCTGGTATTTCAAAAGAAATTAATTCCTTATCTCGTGTATAATCTTCCAGCCTACGTTTCCCGCCATATTGATTATCACTTTCCTCTAAAAAAATAGCAGATAATTTAATGTCCTCGTCTTGAGTTAATTCAATTTTAATGTCTTCATATATATATCCCGATTCATTTAATAGTTGTGCTTCAGGGATAATTATTTCTTCTTCTTCAATTACATCTTCTTTGCAACTTAGAGTTGTAAAAAGTAGAGAACTAATTATTACCAACCAGATTTTATTAAATGTTGTGAAGCTAAAATTCATACTATCAATATATTGTGATTTTAAATAGTGAAACTACAATATGTCTATATAATAAACAAGAAAAACACATTAACTAATTCTTAATTTTATCCTTCAATTTTTTAAATAGTCCTCTTTTATCTCCCTCACCATCCTGAAAATTGGAATTACCTATTAAGAGAGCCAATGGCTGTAAAGGTTCATATTCTTCACAAACTACCTTCAACATGGCTGCAAAAGGCAGGAATAACACCATGCCAGCTACTCCCCAAATAGCAGCCCCTATAATCAAACTTAAAATAGCAGCAAAGGCATTTACATTTACGCTATTTCCTACCACTTTCGGACTTAGGAAATTACTTTCAATCAATTGAACAGCCCAAAATAAAATGGCAACAGCTAAAGGAACAAAGAGTGAATCATGCGACATAAATGCATATAAAACAGGAATGGTAGCGCCTAAGGTAGTGCCTATATAAGGAATTATTGAAAGTGAAGCTGCTAAAAAGCCAAACAGAAAAGGACTGTCTATTCCGATTATCCAGAGCCCAATACTATTAGCAAAACCTAAAATGACAATTAAAATCAGCATACCAGAAAGATACTTTTGTCCTACTTGCTGAATTCCCTTTAGCATATTAAAAAATTGCTCTTTTTTCTCAGCAGGGGAAAACTTCATGAAAGCTCTTACTAAACCTTTATGATAAATCAGGAAGAGGAACATATAAATAAACATAGTTACTAATCCTGTAAAGAAATTGGCTGTACTATTGAAGGTGCCTCCTAAAAGACTACCAGCAGACTCTTTCAGCCATGATTTTAGATCTTTAAGTAACTGATCCTTATTCAAATCTTCTACCAAGCTCACATTTTGATTGACATAGAAAATTACATCTGCGTAAAGTTTAGATAGCTTTTTACCAAAATTGCTAATCTCATCTGATAAGGCTATAATTTCCGCAGAGAAAAAAGTAATCCCGCCACCTATGATGATGATCAAGAGTAAAATAGAGAAAAATGCAGCTAAAATATTTCCTACACCCCATTTCAGAAATTTTTTATGAACAGGATATAAAATAAATGCAAGAAGTAAAGCTATACCAATTGGTATTAAAATGGATTTGGCCACTACCATAAAGGCAATCAATAAGGCAATAAATGCCAAAGTAAAAAATGAATTCTGAAAAGATATTTTCATAGTTCTATTAGTTTAAAAAGTTGTATTTGAATTCAGCTTCTATAGCTTTTAGTGCTGGTTTATTTTGAGGTGTGTAAGCCTTTATATTCCTTCTATTTAAGCCATTCCGGTTTAAATGCCATTTCCAAATAAATCCCCCTTGCCACCATTCTTCCGCTTTTAAAGATTCATATAATGCCTCAAAAGCAATTTTTTGATTTTCGAAATTTATGGACAAACTATCTTTAGATAATTTCCAATGGCCCATAGTGTTATACTCAATGCTTTCATATCCATACTCAGTAAATAGAATCTCTTTTTCATACTGTTCTGAGAGTTCCTTCATCTCTTTTTTTGGTTCATTCCAAGCCTTTATCAAGCTAGCTTTATTGGGAGATTTCTCTTCACTTAAAGGGAAATATGCATCTATTCCAATATAATCTAATTCATGCCAAAATTTTATGGTGCTAAATTCATCCCAATTGGCGGCATACGTAAGCTTTCCTTTAAAGTCTTTTTTGGTATTATTTATCAGATTAAGCCAAAATTCATTTCTATTGCCTGTAGATTTTCGGATTTCGGTACCTATACAGTATAACTCTACATTTAATGAGTCGGCTATTTTTGCATAAGTGCTAATGTATGTTGCGTATTGATGTTCGAAAACCTGCCATAGGCTGTCAGATTCAAATTCTAAATCTCCTGCCCAACCTTGTCCACCTACCCATAAATGAGGTTTAAGCATCACTTTCAAGCCTAAGGATTTAGCCATGTTAATGGTCTTTTTTATTCCTTCTGGCTTTTCTCCCCACCATTGCCTGGGATGGTCAAAGGTAATTTCCGCTGTTTGGCTATTACAAAAAGCATAGGGTACAACCGCCACCCAAGCAGCACCCGTTTTTTTTATGTTTTGCAATGAATCAATAGGAAATGATTGTGGTGGTGCTACTAAGTTAAAACCATTTATTCTCTGTTGCTTTTTAGGTTCTTCTTCAGTAAAAAATAAAGAGTTACTAAATGCGGCAATTGCACTTAAAATAATAAGTCCTAATATGAATTTCCATTTATTCACTTTCATCCTTTATTCCAAATCCAATTTTTTGCCACAGGTTTTTATCCTTGTTTTCGTCCTTATTTAATTTTTCAATTCTAGCAGCTTTTCCAATCCCAACTGTTGATTGAAATCCTGATACTAAACTATTAGACCAATAGCTAAACATAGATTTACGAGTGTCCCTTGTAAATTGAATTTTCCCAACTCTAAATTTGCCATTTTTTCTCGGATTTTCTTGAGATAAGGCAATATTTGCCAACCAACTTAAAGCTTTATCTCCTTGTTCATCCTTATTTATAATCTCATGAAATTTAATTTTTAAGTCAGAATATTTAAATTCCATTTCTCCAATTACGGCTTTATTGCCACCTGAATAACTAAAAAATAATTCATCTACATTTCCTGAAATAATCTCAACGGGAGCAGATTTGGACATATATTGATTAATAGCCATAATAGGCATGGGCTCTAAGTTTCCTGCTACTGTAAAATAACCGTAATCAGAAGTTAAATTATATCGAATATCTGCGGTTAACTTGCCTTCATTATAAAGATTTCCATTCGCTTTAATCACTAAATCCGTTCCATACTTTGCAATACTATCTTCTCTATTGGTGATATTAGTGATTTCGCCTTCAATATTCGTGATGCTCACTGTGCCTATTTCCTGGCTACCATCTGGAATTTCAAAATAAGCCAAATTCATGTTTTGAATAATGCATTTTCTAACATCAATAGAAATATCACTATTTTTCAGTAATTCAACTAAAATGGGTATGAACCGATCATCTGGAAGGATGTAATTTTTGTCTTTATTAACTTTTAATTCTATCTTTTTTGAAAGAATAGTATTAATACTCACCATGCTATCTCCTTGCCATTTCATGGAGTTCAGGTGAATACTATCTAAATGAATATCAATATGATTTGCTTGTTCTCCTTTTAATTCAGCAAATTTTTCTGGTGAGTATATGGGACGAAAATGAGCTTTACTTATGATGATGTCTTGTTTGAATAAATCAAATGAAAGTTTTTTAATGTCCACTTTGTGAAGGTCATCCTTTAAAAAGTAATTGAGGTCATGAAACTCCAGAAATATATTCTTTGCTATATCCTTGAATGTTTTAGGTATTTCTCCTTTTTTAAATTTCAGCTCTTGAGCGAATAAGTTATATTCCGTCTTTATCCTTCCTGATTTGGTATTATGTTCATCATAAAATAGAATCTCCCCTCCTTCAACAAGGAAATCTTTAATTTCTAATTCAAATTTACCTTCAAAAGAGGGGCGGGAAGCTTTAGTTCTCTTAATTTTATCGAAATCAAATGGAAGTAAAAGCTTTACATTTTTTAATTCTAATGTATTGAATTTATATAATTCATTATTGAAGGTTTCCCAATAGTTACCCCAGGAGATATTAAGATTTGGTAATTCCAGACTAGCGAGTGTATCTTTTTGATCAGTAAATAAAAAGATTTTAACTTCTTCAAATATTATTTCTTTCTCTAAAAATCTAAACGAAATATCTTCAACATGAAAGCGTACAGAATCCTCAAAATAGTGGTTAAGCTCTGTCTGCAGTGAATCAACCACAAAAGCTTTAATTTTAAATTCTTTTAGTAATTGCCACGCTATAAAAAGTGCAATAATGCTACTAAAAAAAATTATACCGCTTCGCTTAAGGTTCTTTTTTTTCGGCATAGAATTTCAATCAGGAAATAGTTTTATTGAAAATACGAAAAAAAACTGAGGATTAGTATTTAACCTGAATTCTATTTTTGACTTAGATTATAGCGGCATTTAAATTGGAATGCAATAGTAACTGCTTCAATTTTAAAGTAATTTCATGGTCAAGACATCAATTGAGCAAACTTTTTACCTCCCGGAAATTCATTCAGAATTGTTTTGAAAAGTACAGTAAGTGGAATTGATAAAATCAAACCAGGAACTCCCCAGATGAAACCCCAAAACATCAACATCACTAATACTACTATAATGTTGATAGAAAATGATTTCCCCATGAAAATGGGTTCCAATACTGCACCAAATAAAACCTGAGCACCTGTAAAAAGAATGGCGGCTAAAAGTAAAGTACCCGGACTTTCTATTTCGATGAAAGCAAAAAGCATCACTAAAACGGTTGAAATAACAGAGCCCACCATTTGCACAAAATTGATCACAAATGCCATTAATCCCCAAAATAGTGGAAAGCTAATCCCTAACGACCATGCAATAATTCCAAAAGCTACCCCAGTTAGAAAGCTGACAAATATTTTTACTTTTAAGAAATCTGATACGCTACGCTCCACTTTCATAAAGGTCTTCACCGATTGTGTTCCACCCGTAAACAAGGTGCTCTGTAAAATATCTTTAAAATTGAGTGAACCCGCTAATAATAACATTAAAAAGAAGAGCGTCATCAAGATGTTGACTACTGTGCTTTGTATAAAGGAAATGGTAATGGTGAAATTATCTAAAATAAAACTCTCAATTTTTTCACTTTTTAATAATCCTTTAATAGTACTTTCTCCATTTGTTTGATTTAAACCTAATGTTTCAGCAAAAGGAGTAACCACTTCTTCTACTTTATTATCTAATTTTTTGAATATTTCAGATTTACCTTCTTCAATTTGTTTGCCTGATAACTGAACAATTTTGATAGCGGAGAATCCTGTTAAAGCTAAAATAAGGATGACTGTTCCCAGAGCAATAAATTGAGGCACCTTCCTTTTTTTCATCCATCGCATCATGGGAGTGAAAAGCAATGCAATAAAGATTGCAAACATTAAAGGAATGAAAATAAAAGACAATAACTGTAAACTATAAAAGATAACAGGTATCACTAATACTAATAAAAGCTTATTGGTGGTTGAATGTTCGTTTAATTTCATTTTACATTGAATCTATGTGCAAGCTAACGAAGAAGTTTAATTTTGGATATGCGATGTTGAAATATTTGTGTAAATTTTAATCTTATTTTAAATATGCAATGAGACAAACAAGCTTATCTAAAAACGACATAAAATTTTCATCCTATTTAGTAGGGACTATGCGATTGGGGAAATGGGGAGAAAACTTCAATACTAATCAATGGATTGACTTTGTTGAGAGATCTCTGGAGCTCGGATTGCGAGATTTTGACCATGCTGATATTTACGGAGATTATACAACAGAAGCTGATTTCGGATATGTGCTAAAAGAAAAACCACATTTGAGAGATGAAATGCAAATCACTACTAAATGTGGAATAAAAATGCCAGCAGAAAATCGCCCTGAAAATAAAATAAAATCATACGATAGCAGTGAAAAGCATATTATTCAATCGGTAGACAACTCATTAAGAAATCTTCAAACGGACTATATAGATGTTATCTTGCTACATCGGCCTGATTTCTTGATGAATCCCAATGAAATTGCAGAAGCTTTTGAAAAATTAAAGGATGATGGTAAAGTGAAATATTTTGGAGTGTCTAATTTTTCTACTTCTCAATTTGAAATGATAAATTCAGTTTTTCCTTTGGTAACGAATCAGATTGAAGCTTCCTTAAGTCATTTGGACCCATTTGAAGACGGTAGTTTAGACCAGTTATTAATGAAAAATATCAGACCAACTGCTTGGTCTCCTCTCGGTGGAGGCCATTTTATGCATAAAGGGAATTCAAAATTGGATCAAGAACTAAACAAAATTCTTAAAAAGTTATGTGAGAAATACGAGCTGGACACTGCACAATTAATGTTACTTTTCCTTAAAAAACATCCATCAGGAATTGTTCCAGTATTAGGAACTTCCAAAACAAAAAGATTAGAGGAAGCACTAGAAGTGGAATCCAAAAGCATGGAAAAAGAAGATTGGTATGCCTTATATTCAGCAGCAAAAGGGGAAGAATTACCTTAGTAAACATATCTCAATGCACTTGATTTTTTCCGTGCGTCATTCCCACGAAGGTGGGAATCTAATGATTTTAATCTTTGATTAAAATATAAAATTTATCTGATTTGCAAATAGATTAAATATCTGACAGCTTTTATTGACTATTAAGTATAATCTAAATATCCGTTTTTTAATCCCTTAGAATTATTGAAATTTGCAAAATGTTAGATCATTTAAAGGAAACCATTATTGCATTATCTACTGCTCCTGGGGTTGGGGCCATTGCTGTCATTCGTCTTTCAGGAGATGATGCCATTCAAATAACAAATAGTGTTTTTAAAGGGAAAAATCTTTTAGAACAAAAAAGTCATACGGCTCATTTTGGTACAATCCGTAATGATGAGGGAGAAATTATAGATGAAGTAGTGGCCACATTGTTTATTGCGCCTCATTCCTTCACCAAAGAAAATGTAGTGGAGATTTCTTGTCACGGTTCACCGTATATCGTTCAAAGACTGATTAAATTATTTTTAGCTAAAGGAGTTCGCTTAGCAAAAGCAGGTGAATTCACCCAAAGAGCTTTTTTAAATGGTCAATTTGATTTGGCACAAGCTGAAGCTGTAGCTGATTTAATTAATGCAGATACAGAAGCATCTCATAAAGCAGCATTGAATCAAATGCGTGGTGGCTTCTCGGAACAAATCAAAAACCTAAGAGCTGAGTTGATTCATTTTGCCAGCATGATCGAACTGGAATTGGATTTTGGGGAAGAAGATGTAGAATTTGCCGATCGAGATGATTTGAAAAAGTTGGTCAACCAATTGCTAAGTGTGATTACCGCCTTAGTCAGCAGTTTTGATTTGGGAAATGTGATTAAAAACGGAGTCCCAACCGTGATTGCTGGGAAACCCAATACTGGGAAATCCACTTTACTTAATGCCCTTCTCAATGAAGAAAAAGCCATAGTTTCGGATATAGCCGGAACCACTCGAGATTTCATAGAAGATGAAATCAATTTGGAAGGCGTGGTTTTCCGCTTTATAGATACCGCTGGTTTGCGTGATACGGAAGATAAAGTAGAGGCAATTGGCGTGCAACGCACTAAGGATAAAATGAAGCAAGCCTCTTTGATTATCTACATGTTCGATTTGAAAAATGATACCTTAACAGAGGTCAATAGAGATATTAATATGCTAGAAAATTTGGGTATTCCTTTTTTAAATGTAGGGAATAAGCTCGATGAGGCTCAGCAAGATCTTTATAATGAAATGAAGAAAGATAAAAACACACTTTTCATTTCTGCCATCAACAAAGAAGGCTTAGAAGCTTTAAAAAGCAAACTGGTTGAAACGGTAAATCTCGATAATTTTAAAACTGGAGACACAGTAGTGACCAACATCCGCCATTATGATAATTTGGTGCAAACCCAAAACAGCTTAAATGCAGTGCTTAGAGGATTGGATAGCAATATCACAGGAGACTTTCTTGCGCTGGATATCCGCCATGCTTTGCGATTCTTAGGCGAGATTACAGGGGAAATTACTACGGATGATTTGCTGGCTAATATTTTTTCGAAGTTTTGTATCGGCAAATAATTGCTTGCTTTTTAATTCTTATGTATTCCTATATTTTCATAAATACCTGTAATTCAATAATTTATATTCTTTTAGCTTCTGATTAATTCCTTTGGATTCCGATGTTTTGATATTAGTTTTGTCTCTATTCTGTCTCTGTTTTTTATTTCAAAAATATAGCGTAAATTAGTGGCGAAATTATGTTACATACTGATACATTGAGATACATCAAGTGACATCAAGATACTTATTATGAGCTCTAATATTCGTTTACCTAAAATTTGTGAAGAGTGCGGTGAAGAATTTATCGCCAAAACAACGGTGACCAAATTCTGCGGTGATAATTGTGCAAAGAGAGGGTACAAAAGACGTAAGAGAGAAGAAAAAATAGCTAAAGTAAAGCCAGTTGAAAAGCAAAAGCTAGATGTCAGAATGGAGAATATAAAACTGAAAGACTTTATCAGTATCCAGGAAGCTTGCAAATATTTAGGCGTAAGTAGAATGACTATTTACAGGCAAATCAAATCTGGAAATATACTGGCTGGGAAAATCGGTAGGAGAACCATAATTGATAAAACTTCAATCCTTAAACTTATTTCATCATGAAAGTCACTTTAAGAGAAAGAAATCAAGGTAAGACGATTAGTTTGTTTTTGGATTTTTATGACAAGGGCAAGCGCAGAAAGAAAAGTCTAGGCATTTATTTAGACCCTGATCCCAAAAACAAACGGCAACGGGATATCAATAAGCAAAAACGTGAGATTGCTGAATTGAAAAGGAATGACATGGAACTTGCTCTTTTAAAAGGGGAATTGAAATTTGAAAAGTTAGGTAATCAAGAATTCGTTTCATTTTATGATTACTTGCAGAAGGAAGCTAATAAAAGAATTTATAACCCAAATACTTATGCCAACTGGCAAAGTATGATCAAGCACTTTAAAGCTTTTAGAAAAGAAGATCTTGATATTTCGGAAGTAGATAGAAATCTTGCCAATGATTTTAGAAACTATATTGACAATAAAGCCAAGTCATTAAAAGGCAATGTTAAATCGGCTTTATCTGCTTCTACGAAAAATTCGTATTTCAATAAATTTAAGGCTGCATTAAAAGAAGCCTATCAACAGGAGCTAATCGAAAAGGACGTAAATAGATTTGTTAAAGGCTTCCCTGAACCTGAAACGGAAAGATCGTATTTGGTTCCGCATGAACTGCAACAGTTAGCTGATTCTGAATGCGAATCCCCCTTGATCAAAGCAATGTTTCTATTTAGCTGCATTACGGGCATGCCGTATAGCGATATTAAGACACTTAAAATGGAACATGTACACGAAGTAGAATCTGGAAAATATAGATACTATTTCAATAGACAGAAAACTGATGGTTCTAACTACCTCCCTATTTCAGTACAGGCAAGAAAAATCTTAGATTCCGTCCATCTTAAGAATAAAGCATTATTCTCTGAAGTAAAAGATCATAAAATGATTGCAGTTTTGAAAAGTTGGATTCCAGATTCCAGATTTAATAAACATATTACCTTCCATTGTGCCAGACATACTTTTGCTGTTATGCAACTAGCAATGGGGACAGATATTGCAACCCTTCAAAAACTGATGGGACATAAAAATATTAGTACTACTATGATTTACGCTAAAATCGTAGATAAATTAAAGGAGGATGCAATAGAAAAAACAAACATAATTAACCTTAAATTGATATAGATGAATTACTTGAATTTTGATCAACCAATTATAGTAGATATCAAAAAAAATCCTAAACCATCTGATTGCGATATATCCATAAAGGATTTGAAAAAAGATCAGATACCAAAAAATCTCAAATCAGACTTCACCATAAGTAAGGAATTTAGTCAGCGAGCTTATAGAGATGCTATAAGAAATAAATTACTTATAGCTAACAAACCATACATCTTGAGATTCTTTCTACACCACTTTGATTTGCAGGATGACCCCTTAAAATGGTTAGATGCTGTTGACCGAACAATTCGATATGAAGAACCAGATATTAGTGCAAAATATATTGAAAGTTCTAATTTAGATACTTTTATCGAAGTAAAAGAGGTCATTGAATTAATAATTAATGAACCAAGATATCACTTCGAAAAACTAAAAATAAATAAGTCTAAAAATATCAGATTAAAATTTAGTCGACCAGAAATATCACTTTTAAATCAGCTATTGGTTAGAACAAAAGTATTTGAAGAGGACGATTTACACTTATTAGAATCAGTTCTTTCTAATAATTTTGCTTCTAAAGAATCGCAGGGTAATATTATCAAGTCACAATTAATGAATAATCGTTACTCATACAAGGAAAAAAACATTGATAGTATTGAGGAATTCATAAATGATCTTAAATATTTTTTAAAAGATATAAAAAATAATTTACACTCTTAGCATCTGAAAGTCAGTGTTTTGCAGTGATAATTACTCTACCCTTACTCCATCCCTTTTCTCAAATTTTCTTTTCTCCTTTGTTGCCAACATCGGAAGATAAAAGCGCTTTTTGATTTCTGATGATTTCATGTTTAACATTTAAATCATTAAGAAATGAAAAATTTATTAAAAGACGAGCAAATTGAGCTTTTAGAATTATTTAAAAAGGCTCAACAGCAGAACAAGAGTATTCTCACCATGAGTGAGGCAGCGGAATTTATGGGCTTATCCATGTCTTATTTGTATAAGCTTACTCACTGGAATAAAATCCCCTATTATAAGCCGTCAGGTAAAATAGTCTATTTCAAAAAAGAAGATTTGGAAGATTGGATGCTTCAAAACCGATCTACTACTGAAAAGGAAATAGAGGCTATTGTTGATGAGGAGCTTAAAAATACTGGAAAATGATAGAGCAGCGAATAAGAATCGAAATGGAGCTTATTGGATTAGCTCTGGAAGGCAGGTTTGTCAATTTGACCGATATTTTACAGCCAAAGCATTTCACTAGAAACTTGGGTGCAAACCATCAGATGATCTGGCAAGCTTGTAAGGAATTGTATCCTAAATCCAGTATTAATCTCATTACCCTCTCCACTCATTTGAGAAGGAAGTATGATTTGCAGTATGGCTCCTATTTATGCAACTGTTTGGCTTCAGTGGTAAGTAATAATCCTGCTGAAATGGCATTGCATCTACTGGAATTTAATTTTCGGGATTCATTCATTGAATTGACAAAGGAGGAAATAAAGAACAATCCTGCAAAAAGGGAAATACTGGAGGAAATCCTAGAAGAAATCCAGCATCCAGCTAATGATATTATTCAACTACTGGATGACTTGACCTTATATTCTTTGCAGGAGAAGCTTGACATCTACGATAAATTTATAGAGTTCAGAAAGAGGGTTCACAAGATTACAGATGCTATAAAAGAACTAGCACAAGTAAGATCCTTGATTACGCATTTAAAACAGATCAAAGGACTTCCACTAGATACTGATAGAGTTTTGGCAATTCAAGAATTGACTGAACTTCTCATAATGGTTTTAGGCAGCCAAAAAATGCCTGAAAATTTTAATCAAACACTAAAGAAAATCAAAGATGAATACTTCAAATAATAGATTTAGAGACTTTAGAAATCAAAGAAGCACTGAAAAGGAAAATAGGTATGAATACCCTATAGAATCGTTTCCAGACGAAATACAACAATTAATTTTAGAAATGAAAGAGAAGCTTGATACTCCAGTTTCCTTCACAGGTTCAACTATATTAACTGCATTTAGCACGGCAATTGGTTCTAGTATGTATGTAAAAACAGCCTTAGGAAAAACGCATCTTTCTTTATGGACTTGTTTGGTGGGTATTTCAAGCTCAGGGAAAAGTATTGCTTCCAATGAACTGTTTCAACCGTTCTATGAAATTCAAAATGATTTGGATAATGAAAGGGAAGAATCAGAATTGAGAATGAATGAAAATGATAGGGAAAGGGCAAAATTTAAACAGGTTATGTATTCGGATGGAAGTGTACCTACTTTAATTAAAGAGTTACTAAAACCGAACCCTAAAGGTATTCTTTTTGACACAGATGAGATTTTAATCTGGATAAATGGCCTCAACTCTTATGGCAAGAATGATACGGGTGGAGATGAACAGATTTGGATTAAAATTTGGGATAATAGAACCTTAAGGAAGGTTTTAGGCGGAAATAAAATCTTTAAAGTAAATAAGCCGTTTGTTAATATTTATGGAGGTATTCAACCCGCTTTACTTTATAGATTATACGATAAGGGTAAAGACTATTCTGGTTTTAGCTACAGAATTTTGTTTGCGTATCCTGAACAAAATAAAATTGCTCTTCCAAAATTAGATGTCCCGATTGATCAATCACTAATTAGAGAGTATTCAGATCTGATCAAAAGGTTATACAATGAATTAGAAGACGATGAATCGATAGAAATTCAACTTAGTGCCAATGCTTTTGATCTATATGATAGTTGGATTAAAGATAAAACCATTGAAAAAAATAACCTTAAAAATCAATTTGAACTGGAACACTCTGCCGGCATATTTGGTAAAATGAAAATATACGCTTTGAGGATTGCTGGTATTCTGGCTGTAATAGAAAGAGGTTATGCTTCTAATGAAGTGAAAGCTGAAATCAAGATTGATGCCGAGGTAATGATGAAAGCTATTAAGTTAGCCGATTACTACCAGGGGACAGCCATGCAGAGTTTGATTGCAGCAAGACAGAAACAGCTTGCACCACCAGTTGTAAAACAGCTTGCTACCTTACATAATAAGGGATTGAATTTTCAGGAGATAGGGGATAAGCTTTACTCTCACCTCAAAGGGGATACTAGAAGACAGAGAGCTAGAAGGGAGTTTTATAAATACTCTGAGATGTATCCTGCCATATTTGGTTTGAAAAACACATAAGTTGTCACAAATAGACTTTAAAGCCCTAAGTCACTATAAAACAGTGATTTAGGGCTTTATTTATGTAGCTTTTTGTGACTTTTTAAACTTTAAACAACTGATTTACTTCAACTTACCTTTTTTATTTTGTGACAAATAAGAGGTTACCTACTAATAGTAAAGTGTCACAATCGACACTTTGTAAGGTATTGATTATCAGGACGCAAATTTAAGGTCGTCACAGAAAAATTAGTGTAACTATTTGTTTTTCAAAAACTTGCCTCGATTATTACCATTGTGACACGACCCTAATAAATCTCTTTTAATATTTCTCTTTATTTTATTTAGCATATACTTTTAAATAAAATGCTAAAACAATGGTATTTTGCTTTATTATAAAATGACCAACTTGAAATTTGGCTGCAATGACGCTTTGTTTTCTAAGGAACGATTAAAATTCTTCAAAATATGATTTTATGAATCTACTTGGTCGGTAACATTGTTAGCAGATTGCCTAAATCTATCATCTTTTAATAGCTGATCAAATATTCTCATACTTTTTTCTTTATAATCATCTGACTCTCCCACACTTCGAAGACTATTGTAGGCTCCAAGTAAAATTTTTACAGGGTCATCATCATAGTAGCCACTTTTGGAAATATCGGGCTTATGATAATTTTTAAACCTAGAAACAAGATCAATGCACTCTTTTGGGTACTTCTTTGCATTTGACAACAAGTACTCATAAAAGTAATGAGGAGAGCTTTTTACAACATTAGATTTGGAATACTTCACAAGTAAAGGATAAATCTTTATAAAGAAATCTTCTCCCTGATCATCTAAGTGCAAAAAAGCAGTAGAGTACTCCTGTATAACTTTCTCATCCTTGCTATCCAAGAATTTGAGAAATAGCTTTTTAGCTCTCTTTCTCGATATAGAATTTTCGTTTAATAGATTACGAAATGCGACATCTATCATTTTTGATCGAGCTTCTTCGCTTTTCTTCAAAAATTTATTTAAAAGACCATAGCATTGTTGCTGGTCATCAATCCATAGTAATGCCAGAATAACAGCAGAATCCCCATGCATTTCTTCGTGACTCAAGGAAGTTTTGAAGTAAGGCTCAAGCTCTTCAAAAAAATATTCGGCTAGGCATTGAGCACTTCTAAGTGTATATTTCAGTACTTCAATTTCATTTTGCTCTGCCGCTCGCAATAATACCTTTAGTGTTCTGTCTTTATCAAGGTCCATAAGGTAGTAGAGTTGAGGCATTAATGTTGCTTTGACCCCAACACTAAAATCGTCCAGAACTTTATCAACGGTATCAAATATTAAATCTTTATAATCAAGATAGGAGAATAAATAAGGTATTTTGCTAACTGCTGCACCTCTTACTGTATTAATTCCATGTTGAATTGAATCTTTTACTTCTTTGTTAGAAGTAGGATCTTCATGGTTAAGTGCCGTATTACATAAAAAAATAATTACCTCATCATCACAATTCTTTGTATTAATAAGGTAACTACTTATCGATAGAAGCATCCTATTATTTAAACTATCAAGGGGAAGATTTAGTACTTTTTTGAATAATCTCTTAAATTCATTTGTGTCGTATTCACTTGCTTTTAGACCATCTAGTCCTGAGATTAAATAACTATGATCAACTTTGTCCTCTTCAATCAATTTTTCGATAAATCCTGCAAAATATAGAGGTCTTTCTGATACTTGTTTTTCAAAAGCCCTTGAATGTTCTAATTTTGATCCTTTCCAAGGGCCATAACCATGAAATCGCTTTACATCATATTGAATGAATGAGTTTTCCCATTCTTCGAAATTCATGTTTTCATAGGCAGACAAAGAAAGAGGTGAAGGAACTGCTCTAAGAACACTATCTTTTGATTTTTCTTCTTTAAATTCTCCAAATTTCCGTTCAAGTTCTTGATAAACTTTTCTTAGTAATGGCTGCTCAAACAATAAGTCATATGGAATAGCACAGAGATATTCATATTTAATCCATCCAGAGCACTGCAGGTAATGATATCTCTTTCCTTCTTCATTGATATAGACTCTGCAATCCTTCTCAGGCAAAATGCCAAGAACTAGATCATTGACTTTTAGCCTTTGTTCATCTGTAAAGTGTGCATATGATTTTGAAATTAGCTGCCTTACATAATACCCTGCTTTGGATGAAATCTCAAAGCCTCCCTTACCTGAGTATGACTTTATTAATTCAAAAATTAAGTCTATATATTTTTTTGGTTGTTCTTGTAAACCGATGGTTATTATTACAAGAATGGTTAATGAATAATCGTGTAAGTGATCACTAACAAACTTTTCGTATTTTGTAGGGTTCTCAATTTGTAGCTGTTTGCTTTTATCGATTAAAAGCTCAAGTACTTCTTCAAAGTCGTTATGATTTGACCCAGGATATGCAAAAGAGTAAGGTAGGTCAAAATGTAGTTTCAATTCATTTTCATCATACAGTTTTCTGTTATTTATTGACTTTATAAAATTGAGTGTGAAATCAAACATTTGCTCAAGATCATTTTCAAATAACTTCTTAAATAGCTGACAATCATCGTATCCTAAGTTAATTTTATAATCGTGGGTTTTCTGTGATTTGATCTTCTTTCTTAGGTGTTGGCCATAAATTTTTAATGTCCAAAGCAGATTGTCTTCAGAAGCATCCTTGAGAATATGATAAAACCCATGGGTGTCTTTTATAATCTCATCGTCAGCATACTTTTCGAAAAGTTGAGTAGCTGAGGGGTGATCCCACTTTTTGATAAAATATAATAGTCTATAAACAAATCTGGCCTTTTCTGTAAATTCAGGAAATTCAGTAATAATCAAAAGTATTTGCTGCCTGCTTTCAGGAAGAAGCCTTCTGAAGAGATTAAAAAGCTGATTTAATCTATATTCGTAAGGCTTTTGTTGTTTTCCAAGTACTCTTCCTATTAGGTCTTTGAATATATAGTTGTGTGATTGTTGAGAAACTAGTTTTTTTAATTCATTTTCTTGATGCAAAAAACCTAACCAGGCAGACGTATTTATTGCCTCCACAAAAATTTCTTTCCAAATTTTACTACTTAGAATCTGTCGACTTACAAAGTGCTTTTCAGAATCATTTGGATATTCTCTATAGCCCAATTCAGTAATAAGTAAGACTTTTATGTGGAATCTGAATTTGGAATTGGTCAAAATCCTTTTTAAAATATTTATGTATATCTCCAGATCATGATCCCTCAAGAAGCTCATCACCATCTTAAGCTTTGCTCTTATGTATAGCCCTTGATGATTACTTAATATGTACTTCTCTATGGATTTACCGCTCTCAACGAATTGTTTTGCGAAGCAATAGTCAAAGAATGTCTGATGAAAAAATTGAATCTCAGCCTGAGATTCTACTAGCAGCCCATTACTTTTTAAGTACTCAATTGAACTAAAATACTTTTCTTCAATTTTAAATTTGGAAAGGTTGATGCTCGAGGTTCTGTCCATTTGAGACGCGACTTCGTAAACAGCTTCCTTACACCATGAACCATGCGTATATTGAGTGATTTTTTGATACCAAAGCTCATTATATAAATCATGTAATGTTTGAATACCGTGCAAGGTTTGGTTTCCTGAACTGACTTTACATAATACGTTCAGGTGATGAGGTACCCGGATCAACTCTAAGAGTTTAGGATTTACTTCTTGCTGGTCTATTTCCTTCTCCTTCAGAACCTGCTGTACATCTTGTGGCTCAAGTAGCCCAACTTTTATGCTTTTTTGATTAGATATGTCGCGTAGATCAGCATCGTAGTTAAGGTCATAAGTTCTGACCGATATAATAATTCTTACGCCACTAATGGTTGCGAGACTATTGATAAGTGAAAGAAATGAATCAAGATATTCTCTCTTCGCAGACATGGATTGTGAGAGTGCATCTAGTTGGTCGATCAATATAATTACGTAATCATTTGTTACAGCAAGTGTTTCTACTAGTGTTTCAATAGGAAGGTCAAAATCCAATCGCTCCTGAAGCTCCTTTTTGGTTTTGGGATAATATTTGTCTGCCTTAATACCTAAGACAGGAATTTTTGCAGTATTTAGCTCTTCATAGAGATCTCTGGTAATAACACTCTTGCCATAACCTGCATTACCTTCCAAAAGTATAATTCCTTTCTCATCCTTACCAAGGGGGTTTTTGATCCATTCCATTAATTGTCTTGTCTCTTTTCGAGGAATATGAGAATCTGCCAGGCCTTCGAAATATTGATTGATATTTTGAAGGTGACAAGATGATAATTTAAACTTTTCTAATATCTCTTTTGATGAGGGTAAGGTAAGTCGAGTGAAATAACGATTGTATATGCGTTGGTTTTCTGGTTGCGAAAGTTGAATCTCCAATTGGCTAGGTACTTTCCAAACTAGCTTGATGTCTAGCTTTTTAGCCTCATCCTCTATTCGGGTTTGTATTTGTGATTTTTTTTGATTGGGGTCTCGGTTTTCTGTAAAAGGCTGATTAATATAGAATAAAACCTTTGATAATTCAGGGTTCTTCTTTTTCGCGCTTTGAAACGCCTCAATCAACTTTGATTTCCTTTTTGTAGGGTTGACATCAAGGAATTTTGCTTGAAATCCTATATAATCTTCTCCAACCTTAATAGGATCAGCTTCAATACCCGTTTGGTTTTTATACGAATGAATGCCAAATGGTCGGCTATATTCTTGACAAAAGAGCTCATAAGCAAGTGCCTCAAATGCATCTTGTTCTTTGCCAGAGAATTTTTCCTGAAAGATTGCCCATTTTAATTCTATCATTCTGTTACACTATTTTTTCGCTTTCTTTACTCAAATATTTTGAAGGTTTAGAAAGTCTTAACTTTTCCTCATAGGTGTTTTATAAATTCTAAATCTTTTTGGTTGCTGCTTCATTTTGAGATAATTCTTTCTTGCTACTTAAACCATGCTGGGTCATTTGATTGTTGGATTTTTTTATTTTTTGGTGAGTCATGGCTGAAAACTTTTATTGATTTATATCCCCCTCAAAAACCTCCTTCAAACAACTTTGCATCAGCTGCTCTATTTGTATTGTACTTTCTTCAATTGCCCTTTCCAACTGATCACAAAATGACAAAAAAGTATTGACCTTTTCTACGATGACCTTTTGTTCTTCTAAAGAAGGGATTCCAATTGGCATTTTTCTAAAATCACCAACATTAACACCTGGTAATGCAGCACCTTTTGTTTCTCCTTTCATATATTCTTGACCATACGGGGAATCAATTACGGTTCGTAAAAAAACATTATCCAAATTAGCATTAATTGAAAACCGCAATACATGTTGAGTTATATTACCTCCTGTTAATTCTTTCTGAACAAAGGCAGTTTTACCCAAAGTACCCCCATCTTTTGCAATCAACAAATCGCCTTCCAACAAGGTAGTCTTAGAGAATTTTTCAGCTCTTTTTGGATCACAATAAACTATAGATTCTAATGATATCTCACCATTAATCATATCTTTAATTCTGACGGTAGGTATACCGTCACTTACCCACACTGGCTTTAAAATCCCATATGTTATTGTTGAAGTTGGCTTAGTTAATTTAGAACATCTTGCCCATTCCCAACTATCAGGCAATTCATAAGGAATTTCATCTGCATGAATTGGTGGCAAAGGCTTTTCCTTCTTAATCTTCTTCTCTTTTATCAGCTGCTCTTTTTCAGCTTTGATTTTTTCAAGTAAGGCTGAAGCGGGCTCTACATCTGGGTTTTCAGCACGCCATTTTTTAGTGAGTTTGCCTTGCACGGCTAATTGCAATACGGTTTCTCGTAGTTTTTTTACGGTACCCTTTTCGGTAAAGAATTCTTTAAAATGAGGTATTAAGCTTGTCCACGCTTGTTCCGTAGACTGAGTACTTAATTCACGTAGCGCACTTGTAACATAATCTTCTTTCAGCTGTACTCGAAGCTTAGTTTGTACTTCTAATTGTTCTAATTCCTCAAATAGTTGCTCAACTATTTCAACTATAGCTTTCTGTTCATCTAGGGGAGGTAAAGGAAAATATAAACTAGCAAAATTGTTTCTTGATATACCGCCAATAATACCTGTCATACTTTCCTTAAATGCATTTTGAAAAGATTTTGAGCCATATACAGCTTGGATGTACGTAGGATAAATATTTGCAAACTGTTTAATTGCATACAGTTTATTACCGAAGCAAACGTCCTCTTCGACAATCCCCATTTTTTTCCCCGCACTGCCCCCTTCTGAACAAATTAAGACTGACCCTTTTTGAGCAATTTTAAATTGTGTTTCATTAAATGGAATTTTTATTCCATTTTCATAATTGATGGGGTCGTTAAGGTAGCCTACATCTTTTGTGGCAATGTATGGATATCCATCGGATAACCCTTCGTACTTCGACTCCTTTAAATTTTTATTAATGCTATCTCCATTGAATACAAAACCGATATTTCCGATTCTAGCCCACGCCCAGCTATCTGGAATTTCGAAATAGACCTTATCCATGTCAACAATGCCAATATTATCCTTTCTGATTGTCTTTTCTTTAATTAATTGCTCTTTTTCGGCTTTGATCTGTTCTAGTAAGACTGACGCAGATTCTACATTAGTATGCTCACCTCTCCATGTCTTAGTTAAATTCCCCTGTATTGCCAATTGCAGAATTAAGCCCTTCAGCTGTTCAGCATTTTTTGGAAGGTTAGTAAGTTCCTTAAATTGTTGTATTAGCTTCATTATTTCTCATTAAATCCACAATTCAAGAGCAATTCATCTATCCTCTTATTTGTAACATCAATTGCCTCTAAATAAGAATGTTTATCCTTAATATTTATTATTAAGTTGTATAACACACCTAACCCAAGACTCTTTCCTCTATGGGATTCATTTGTATACCATAAATTTATTTCTTTATGCAAATCATTAAACATACCAGATAAGGAAGAAACTATCTCTCCATCAAGGGATGCTACCGAAAAGACTGCTCCTGATTTACTCCTAATTTCTAAATTCTTTTGGAATTTCTCAAAACTGCTTAGTTTTGGATTTATAAGTTGTTCATTTAGGTAATATGAATGGATTAAGTCTTCTGGAATTTCTTTATAGAAAGTAAAATCGTATTCAGGATTTGCCACTTTAATATCCTTTAATGCATCTTCAAAGGAATAACTCACATTATTAAATATGATAATTCTGTCCATGATCTATAATAGGGCTTTGGTTAATACTTTCATAATCTCTTCCTGTACATCACTTAACTTTTGAGTGCTGACTTGGTATTGCTTTAATATTTCCTCTGGGCTTGCTAAATTATCACTGACTTGGTGAGGATTTTTAATGTCCAAATTAAAGTTTCTATTCTTAATTTCATCCGCAGATACTTTCCATGCGTACTGGCTAAATTTTTCATCTTCTCTATTCTCCCACCATTCTTTTTCTAAATCAAATTCTTTGATATTGATAGGTTTTCCTTTGTTATAGCTCTTTACGCCATCTGGGTAAGGGTGCTCAAAATACCAAATATCCTTGGTTGGTTGCCCTTTTTCAAAGAAGAGTAAGTTGGTTTTAATACCTGTATAAGGATTGAAAACGCCATTGGGTAGGCGCACAATGGTATGGAGATTGCATTTTTCCATCAGCTCCTCTTTCAGTCGTGTTTTTACGCCTTCGCCAAAGAGCGTGCCATCTGGCAATACTACTGCAGCTCTACCTCCATCTTTCAGTAAACGGATAATAAGGGCTAGAAATAAATCGGCTGTCTCTTTGGTACGGAATTTTGCTGGGAAATTGGTTTCTGTACCATCTTCCTCAACTCCACCAAAAGGAGGGTTGGTCAAAATCACATCTACTTTGTCTTTCCCACTCCAATCGCTATAGGGTTTACTTAATAAATTATCCCTCCGTACTGCTGGTAAGTCAAAACCGTGTAACATTAAGTTGGTAGTGCACAATAAGTGTGGTAAGGGTTTTTTCTCAATTCCCTTAATCCCTTTTTGTAGCTTTTCCCTTTCTTCTGCTGTCTTTACTTGATCCCGCATGGCATCAATCACACAAGTCAAAAAGCCACCAGTACCGCAAGCAGGATCTAAAACTGTATCTCCTAATTGAGGAGCTGTTATATCTACCATAAACTGTGTTACTGCCCTTGGGGTATAATACTCTCCAGAAGAACCAGCGGATTGCAATTCTTTTAGGATGGTTTCATATAAGTCATTAAAAAGGTGGCGTTCTTCTGTATTATTGAAGTCGATTTTATCAATTTCATTAATCACTTGTCTGAAGAGCGTACCATTCTTCATATAGTTGTAGGTATCTTCAAATACTGATCGAATGATTCTTGCCTGTGGTGAAATGGTAACATCCAAGTCCTTTAGTGCAGGGAAAAGCTCATTATTAATGAAGTCCATTAACTGATCGCCTGTTAGTCCTTCATCATCTGATGCCCAGTTTTGCCACTTTAATTTATCAGGAATAGGGCTTTCGTAGTTTTCTATAGTTAAATCCCATTCCTCTTCCTTATCGGCAAAGATTTTCATAAAAAGCATCCAAACCATTTGTGAAATTCGCTGCGCATCACCATCTACTCCGGTGTCTTTACGCATGATGTCGCGAATGGCTTTAATATTGGTTGTTATTGTAGGCATCTGCTATCTTTTCTTTATTCTTCTTTAAAACTTCCTCTAACTTACTAATTACAGTTTTATAATCGTCTAGAAATCTATTGGCATTCTCTTTCAATTTTTCATCTAGCTCTAATCCAATATCATAATAATTTATCCCCATAGTTTTTCTTAAAAAATAAGGCCAGGCTTTTTGAGTAGAAGGTTCAGCCTCATTAATTTCTAAGATAATATTTTGAAGAATTTCTGCTAAAGGGTGTGGACTAAGCACAATTTTTAATGAAATATGATCATCTTTCCAAAATGAAAATTCTATAAGCAATGGTTCATTATTCGACCATCCACCCTTCTGTTGCTTATATTCTGGAAGAATACTTTTAATGGTATCAGTAGAAAATCTAAGAAATCTTTTATTTCTACTACCCTCTTTGAAGCCTTTTTGATTTATAAGTTTTCGAAAGTAATCTGTTACAATCCCCCTTTCATCTGGTTTATTTTCAAAAATGAAATCCAGTATGTCTTTATGACTTTTATAAATTTTCTGAGCTAATTCTATTGATTGATCATTGTCCATAACATGTCTTTTTAAAGTCTTGAGGTAATCATTAATATAGACAGAAGCATTTTCTCCAAGAGTGCTACCACGAATCTGAATTACTCTTTCAATAATCTCAGCAATTTCAAAGTACGAAATTGAAACATATTTATCACTTTCATCGATTGCTTCTATTCCTTCAGGAGTTAAGAAACCATAAACTGTCTTTTTAATTCCTTTATATTCTTGCTCTACAATATCAAAGTATCGAGTTAGTTGTTTAGAGTGTTCTTTAGAGTACAGTTTATTTTCTAAAGCAATAACAAGATTATCAAATTCAATGAATAAGTCAATATGCTGCCATTCTCTTAAAATATTTACGCTTTGGTAATTAAGATTTTCAACCTCTATTTCTGTAATATCTTTAGCTCTATCATCTGAAAAAAGTTGACGAAGGAAACGCTTTAAGATAGTTTCACCTAATCCATGAGATGCTTTGGGATCGAGCAACCATGCCAAAAAATTTGAATGTCTAATTTCAGCTTTTGATGCTCCAATTATTTCAAAGAATGTGACAGCTTCCAATTGTAACTCTAACTGATCATAATCAATATCATTTACTAGATTGAGATAATGTTTTTTTACATCAAATTCAGTTTTTATCTCTCCCATTAAGCTCTTTTATATAATTCAGTTTCTAATTCTTTCACCGCTTTTTCAAAATCACCTCTTTTACCAAAAGCTCTCACAATCTCAACCGGAGAACCAATTTCGTTTAATGGCTTTAATTTCAGTACCGCTTTATCTTCAATTGAACTTACCCCCTCATCCTCATATTTTTTAAGAAGGGCTTTCATTACGTTTTGTGCCTGCTCACTATATTTTCCAAAGTAGTTACGCTTTCGCACTTGTTCTGCACGCTCTTTCCGTGTTAAGGGTGGTTGATCAAAAGCAACATGCGCTACCAAATCAAAGTCATCCATGTCTTTTCCTACTTCCTCTCTAAGGGCTTCCAGTAGAATACCCTGTTCAGCTAATTCTGAAAGCAGTTCTTTCTTCTTATCCGAGCTGTTCCATTTTTGAATAAAATCATCTAGAGAAGCAAAATCCTTTTGGATATTCTTTTTGGTGTAGTCTTTTAAAGATTCTGTAATGAGTTTACCATCTGCACCGTAGTACTGAACTCTTTCGTGCGCCACTGAAACGGGCACGTTCTGCACGTAGTACTTTTTAGGTTCAGAATCTTCCTCATCACCACCTGAGATATCAATATCGGGAGGATTACCATTAATATCTTCTGTATTTTCATCAGGATCATCACTAATCAACACCCCATCTGCACCCTCTTCACCCCCATATTGATCCTCTGGATTTACGGGATCATCAATACCTGGCTCGTAGATTTGAACAGGATCTCCATCAAAATCAGGGTCAGCAAATAGATTGGTAGCCTTCCTGAAATCCATAATGGTGAAATATACTTTCCCCTCTGCTTCCCGAATACGGGTTCCTCTACCAATTATCTGTTTAAATTCCGTCATGGAGCCAATGTTGGCTTCTAGTACTACCAACTTGACCATCTTTGTATCTACTCCCGTTGTGAGCATTTTTGAAGTGGTGGCAATGACCGGAATACGCTCTTCCACATCCATGAAGTTATCTAACTCTTGTTTTCCTACCTCATCATCACCCGTAATCTTCACTACGTAATTTGGGTGTTTGGCTACTAAGTCTGCGTTCTCATTGATTAACGCCATACGCATTCTATTAGCATGGTCGATATCCGTACAGAATACTATGGTTTTAGCGTATCGGTCGAAGGATTTAAGGTATTCAGTGATTTTTTGTGCCACCAGTTGCGTACGCTCATCTATTGCTAAGGTACGATCATAGTCCTTTAGATTGTAAATACGATCCTGTATTGTATTACCGTACTTATCACGTAGTCCTTTCGTAGGACGCCAGCCTTCATCTACCGTAGTACTAATCCTGATTACTTTATAGGGAGCTAGAAAACCATCCTCTATTCCTTGTTTTAGGGAGTACGTATAAACTGGATCACCAAAGTAGGCTATATTCGAAATATCTTTAGTTTCCTTCGGAGTAGCAGTTAAACCTATTTGTGTGGCTGCTGAAAAATAATCTAATATTTGTCTCCAAGCCGAAGCTTCAGAAGCACTCCCTCTATGGCACTCATCAATCACAATGAGATCGAAAAAATCTTTACTAAATTCTGAATAAACGTTTTTTACATCTTCATTTCCCGTCAGCCCTTGATAAAGGGCAAAGTAGATCTGATAAGACTTATCTATTTTCCGGTTCTTAATGATATGCATGATATCACTTCCAAAAGGTGAGAAATCACCATTCTTGGTTTGTGTCAGTAAAGCATTTCTATCCGCTAAGAAAAGAATACGCTTTTTCGTACCGGCTTTCCATAGTCGCCATATGATATTGAAAGCAGTGTACGTTTTTCCCGTACCGGTTGCCATTACAAGTAAAATCCTGTCCTGACCTTTGGCAATAGCTTCTATTGTTCTATTGATAGCATTTTGCTGATAGTAGCGAGGTGACATTCCGCTCATATCTAGATGATAATCTTGCGTGGCTATTTCTTTGGCTTTGGGTTCGGTTAAACCTCGATATACTTCATAAGCCTGCCAAAGCTCCTCGGGACTTGGAAATTCTTCTAGTTTGATCTCTTTTTCAAGATCTCCGAATTGCCCAGTATGATCATGGAATAGAAATGAATCGCCATTGGAGGTGAATACGAAAGGAACTTGTAAAATTTCACTGTACTCTAATGCTTGTTGCATTCCATCACCAACAGGCTTTTTATTGTCTTTTGCTTCTATAATGGCAATGGGAATGTTGGGTTTGTAATAGAGGATATAATCTGCACGCTTTCTTTTACCTCTGGTATGCATTTTACCCTGAACAATAATACGGCCATCTGTAAAGCTTACCTCTTCTCTGATTTGCTTTTTCACATCCCATCCAGCATTCTGAATAGCAGGGGTAATAAACTTAGTGCAGATGTCTCTTTCCGATAGGTCTTTCTTATTCATTGGTTGTAGTTGAACCTATAAATTTATAAGTATTTATGTAATTGACCTTAAGAATAAGAGTTTTTCGATGAGTGTAAGAAAAACCCTTGGAATAGTGATAGGTTTCGAGGTAAAGTGCATTGTTGAGGTAGTGGTCTTTGCGTGTTAAGAGGGTGAGGTATCTTTGAAAAGATAAAACCTCATATAAACTGTTTCAATTATGCTAGTGCTCTAATTAACTCCTCTTTTACATAGTACACCCTTCCTCCCAGATAGTGCGCTTTGATTATACTTCTTTTACTCCAATCACTCAGAGTCACTAATGTTATCTTGAGAAATTCAGCAGCTTCATTTCTACTAAGTAGTTGATATCGGTCTTCTTTAACAGGTTGCTCCACTGGCTTTAACGCCTTTATAGCTTCAACAACAACTTGATTCATTATTGCTTGAAACTCTTCAACAGAAATTGATATTAGAATTTGCTTTTCCTTGATTAATATAGTTATGAAGTTGGGTGTCTAATATATAATACTGGCAGCTTATCTAGCTTATTTTAGAGTGTTCACACAGTGTAAAGAGGGTGTAAAGCTTTTCTAAGGCTTTATAAGGATATATTTTTTGACACTGAATTCACACCCACTCACCACATCCATTTTTTGTGGTCGTAAATAAGAAGTGTTGAAAATTAAACTATACTAAAATAAATAAGAACTAAAGATATATTTCCAATCTAATTCCCTTATATTAATAGTTTATCTTTAAATCTTAGGTTTTTCAATGTGAGTAAGGATTAATATGGCAGAGAAGAAAAATAGAACGATAGTGTTAATGGGAGCTGGATCGGTTTTGGATTTTGGTGCGCCAAAAACTGAGGAATTAACTCTGGCATTATTAAAACATGAAGATGTAGGCGGAATCAATAAGGACATATTTTTCCTGTTAGAAAAAAATGAGGTTTACGCTGATATAAATTTCGAATCGATTATTCATTTTTTAGATTCTCTTATAAATTATCTAAGATCAGACTTCAAAAGTGGATTTAAAGATATTTACCAAGCTTTTACTTTTCTAGATGAAAACTTTTTAAAAAAATTAGAACTTGTTGATAAAATACAATTTTTAGAAGGTGGTAATCAATTCAGGGAAAAGCATTACAGGCGAGCTGTAAAATTATTATTTTTCAATTACTATAAAATTTTGATGCCACAACTCACACCATATTGTGATGCTTGGTCTGTAACCCATAAAAAGAATAAAAATTTAAAAAATTGGTATCTAAAAGAGTCAGAAAAATCAGTTCTAAGAATATACACTACAAATTATGATCGGCTAATACCTAATTTATTATCTAAATCTGGAATCAATGTATTTGATGGCTTTCAATATCAAAGCGATTATGATTATTTAAGTGTCAAGCCAGATTTATTTGGGATACTAAATAAATTAGATATCGCTGTACACTATAATTTACATGGTTCTCTTTATTGGAGCCTTGCATTTAATCAAATTAAGTATTGGAAAAGTAACCAAACAGAATTATATGGAGCAGATTCTTTTCAAAAGAACTATAGTAACTCTGAACCAAATCATGCTAATTTCTTGATACCAGTTATCACTGGATATGCCAAATTACGAAAAGCTCAGGTTAGTCCTATACGTGAATTTTTTAATGCATTTCAGAAAGACTTACTTTTAGCTGATAAAATTATAATTGCTGGGTACTCATTCAGTGATGATCACATCAATAATCTTCTTAGTACAGCTTGCTTATACAATCAGAACGTCCAAATCGAAATTGTGGATTATGATGAAAAAGGTAGTAATAAAAATATCTCAAAAAGATTAAGAGAAAAAGTAAAGAAAATGAATCAGAATAAAATTATCTACCATATGAAAGGATTTTCTCAATATTTACAATAGAAAATTATCTAACTTAAAATTGAAGCTTCTGCAATAATAAGTTCATTTATTTCTGTATCCCACTTGAAACGACTAAAAATAGCATCTATCTTGTCCTTTAGCGATGGATTTAAGTTTATTGTATTATAGCCGTCTTCATTAAAATAAATAACATATATTTTGTGATAATTAGGTTTACTTAAAAAAGGAATAAATTTCCCTACTTCAATTTCGTTGATTAAATTAACCAACTCAATATCCGATGAATTTTTGTTATAGAATTCTTTCTTCCCTTCCAAAAAATTCCTACTTTCTATTGCACTATTTTCTAGGAGATTGAAAAATTCCTCAACTGACCCATCATTTTTGTCAATACCCATCCTCATAAGAAAGGATTCATATTCAACCATTGATTCAATTAAACCCACATTTTTTACTTCATAAACAGTCATTAAAAAAAGTAAAAACTCTTTAAAGTATTTAAAGAATTGAAAACCATTGACATCATAAATATTCTTTATATGTCTTTCTGTTCCATAGATTCCACGATAAAAAAAATGCTTAAAAGTCGGGATATCTGATAATGCTTCTCTAAAATAAGGAAGCTGTTGAACTGTTTTGAACTGCTTTTCAGATATTATATCATTCAGCATTATAATAGGATCATCATTTAACTTAAGGGAATCTATAAATTCTTCAACATCAAAATCTTCTTTTACTAATTTTTTACCCTCATTAGTATTGACTTTCTTACCTCTAAAAATAAAACCTTTTTTTTGTCGCTTTAATATTTCATTTAATCTCTCTTTTGTTAGACGATTGGGTTCAAAATGATCTTGAGAATTTGGATTGATGATCATCGCACGTAAGAATACCTGGAAATTAAACCAGGCTTTTGCTTTCTCATTAAAGTCATTCCAATCTATAAATTCCCCTACTTTTTTATGGCAAAGTTGATTTAATTCATCTTGATTTAGGAAAGATGCTAAACCACCTCTCTTTATAATTTCAGAATGTAAAAAATCTAAATCAGCTATTACTTTTTTTCTTTTGATTTTCTCAAGTATCATATAGACTATTTAATCTCCCTATAAATTTAAAAACTAATTTAGGATCTTTTTGAAATATAGTTTCATTGCCGGAACGAAGAACTCTTTCCAATCAGTTTCAGATATCAAATTACTTTTTGCATTGTTACAAAATGGACAAGCTAGAACAGAGTTTTCATAGGTATAACCTTTGCTTGGATCTAACTTTTCTATTTCTAGTGTTCCTTTTGACCTTTTGGTTTTTTGATTTAATGTGAGATTACCATTTCTTTTATCCACTATTCTTAAAAGGTCTTTTTGAGATACTTCACAATATTTGCATTTCTCCCCCTGCTCTTTATACCACTTCATAAATTCTTCGGAATTAGAAAAAAGTTCACCTCTGGATTTATTAAAATACTTTGCATATAATCTATTGAATTCCTTGAAATGAGATTTAACTTTAATCAATTCTTCGTTTGAAATACTAAGCTCTTCCATGTAGAATTCATCGATTGAATTATATTTTAACTTTGCTTCACCTGGTTTTAAATTGCTATATACATCTATTTTAGAATATTCATGAATACGATATGTATAACATAATTGGTAGTATTTATCTTTTATGCTCAATTCTAATTTCATTGTCGTTTTAGATTATGGTATGAAATGATATGATTTGTAAAGACTAAATTTCAAGTGAATTAAACCTTTTTAGTTGCCTCCTTCCAATATTTCTGCAATACAGGTCGTGAAAAAGATGTTTGACCATTGGACTTTTCTCCTGAGAAATGGCAAAATTTTTCATTATAGTTTGGGTCACTATATTTTGACCATGATTTAAACGCCTTTTCTGAAAAGGGATGCTTTATATTAAATGGTATTTGCTCACCAGTTCTTATACAATAGCCTTTTAGATTCTTGTTTGAATTCTTAGGCTGCTTAAAGTAGTCATCTAAAATATCTATTTCCACTTCAGAACCTTTAAAGCTTTCTGAAAAGCCTAGCAACTTTGATTCTACAATCGGTCTTTTTTGATATAAAATTTTACTATTTTCAATTACTTTATCAAAATACCCCCAAGAATCGATATCAATATCTTCACTAGTAAACCTTCCAGCTTTCATCAATATTCCAAATTCAATATTATTGTTTTGGGAATAGTCATACAAATTCATGGAGCTTAAAATCGAAGAAGTCTCATTTGCATAATATTTAGCATGAAGTTTAGGTTCATACCGAATCTCTACATTAGGGAAAGATTTAAAAAACTCTAGGTCTTCTATACTTAAGCTTTTACTTAAGTCATTCTCATTCTTGCCAAACACAATAATTAATTCAAAATCATAATACTCTGATTTCTCCTGTAATCGCTTTTTTAACCGATCGTGCAACTTTATAAAAGGAGAGATTATTATAAAAGTCTGTTTCGCCTCTTCAATCAAATTAGATACTGCACCATTAAGGTTATCATCAGTTAAGAACTTAGCCATATTTTATTAATTTAACGTGTGAATATATTAAATCAAATTAAAAGAATGAGTATAAATAAAGATCTCTAAAATACTAATATTTACTAATACCCAATTTATCTCGCAATTGATAATCATGAAGGTCAAATAAATTATTAGTACTTAACTTCCCCTCTTCTATAGCCTGATGTTTTTTAAAGTGCCAATATAAATTATAGCTTCCTGTTTTTAACCATAAATAAATCAACTGAGTCTGATCATTGAATTCATACTGAATATCATCAACAAAAAAATAATCTGTACCTACCAATGCTTTAAAGTGATAAATATTAATAGCCTCGCCTATCCTTGGAATAACTGGTAAATTACTGAAATTTAAGTTTATTGAATTATCGAAACCTTTTATATAGAAAATATATTTAACTGAATTGATTTGAACCGGATGATCGTATGTCATTAAATAGATTTCTTTATATCCTTTAACAAGTAGATTTCTTGTAGACTGATAGCTTAATCCTGTCCATTCTGATAGTTGTTTTATATTAGGATATGCTAAGTCTTCATCATTGTAATAATCTTTATCAGTAAGTATCTTGAATAACGGGTAATATTTTTTTGTTTTATCCAACATTGAGATTACTAAGTTTCTCATTGTCATAACATCTTTAATGATCTGCTTGGGAGAGGGATTATCATTCATTTTGTTTATAGTTTAGTTTCTAATGAAATTACCGATTTTAATCTATATTAAAGACTTGATAAGATACGATTTATAAAAAAGATAGCAACTATAGGTATTTGATAAACACCTTATAAATCTGTTAAAGAGATAGTTTCAAAAAACTTATATATATTTAACTTGTAAAAAATTGTAATTATTTGATCCCAGTTTACAAAGCCATATCATTTATTAAAGTGATTCCTCAAGAATCGGGGCATACTAAACCTTGGGTAGTTTTGGTTAAGGAAGATTCAGGGATCAACCCTTATGTGGTTAAATTATATACTACTGATCAAATCGAAAATAGGAATAGTGTAGCAGCTGAAGTTTTAGGAAATCATTTGGCTTCCGAATTTGATTTTTATGTTCCAAAAATGGCATTGATTGAATTTCCTCAAGAGTTTATAGCTACATTACCTCAAGAAGAAATGTTTCAATTTGAACAATCTGATGAAAGATTGAAATTTGGATGTTTATATCTTCCCGATGCCATAAATTTCACAAGAGAGGTTCAGAAAAAGTATTTATCTTCCAGTATTCAATTAGATACGCTGTATGCCTTTGATAATTTTATCCGCAATGGAGATAGGGGTACAAAAAAGCCTAATTTGTTATTTAAAAAAGATGAAGCTTGGTTAATTGATCACGAATATGCATTGGATATCAAGGAGGATACCCTTCAAAGATTGTATGATTTTAACTGGGAAGATAAATTTGCTAGTCATCATATCAGTTTACCTTATTTAAAAAAAGTATCAAAAACCAATAAATTATCGTTATTCAACAGCTTTACAGAATACTTAAGGACAATGAATTTAAATGAGGTTCATAATGTTTTAACAACACTAGAAGGACACGGGTTTAACACCCAAAGTACACTAATAATACACTATTTCACTGAAATTAGAAGAAATTCAGCTATTTTTGTAAATAATCTGAAAGGATTTATCCAATGAACGACCTATTCACATATCAAATATTGAAGTATAAAAGCAGTATTGTAGCCGGTGAGGCTGTCAATGTTGCTGTGCTTTTCTATTTTTCAAAGTTTAATCACTTTGAGTTGGTAAGAGGTGATTTGAAGCGTCCTAAATCAATTTTTCCTGATTTTGATTCAAAATTGGTTAATCACTATTTAGATATTATTCAGGATAGAATTGAAGAAAAGAAGATAAATTTTTCCAAAGCACCTGATGAAAAAAGTATTCAACTGTATGTGCATGAAAATATTTTGGCGGTCGATGCAGCAGGTTTAGTTTTCGATTCTCCTGTTAAAGTGACGGAAGGATTAGATTCCATAGCTAGCACTGTTTCAACATACAGTCATTTATTATTGCCTGGACTCACACACCCTAAAAAAATAAAAGTACAGCACAACGAAAAATTCATAATCACTCAATATTTGAATAATATAACTTCCCAAAAGGAGGAAATAGAGGAAAAGCTGATTAGAAATAAGACCATTGAAACCAATACAGTTTCTTTGAAGTTTGATGTCGCTTGGAAGAACGGGACTTTAAATCACGTAAAGCCCATAAGTTTTGATTTAAGTCAACCTAAAGATATTCAAAATAAAGCAACACAATTTTTTGGTTATGTTTATCAATTAGCTGATTATGCAAAAATAACTTCTTCCCGTTTCGACTTTTTAGTTTCAAAACCTCAAAATAAGGAATTGATTAGAGATTACGAGAATGCATTAGATATTTTAGACTTTGATAAGACTCTCCCTAAAAGAATTATCACTGAAGATAAGCTAGAAGAATATTCACAAGAAACAGTGAATGAACTAAAATAACATTAACTACAGAGGATAGCGAAATAAAACAGGACTTCACTTCTTTATCTTATTTGAACACTTTCGAAACCAAAATCAATTTGAAATCTGTCTCTATTTTGTCTCTGTAATAATATAAAATACTTATTTTCAATTAGTTAATATTCCTGTATTGGTAAATAGTACTTAAAAAATCACGAATTTTAAAACCAATCAAACATTTTGATAAATAATTTTGGCCACACGATTAATAATTAGCAACAATAAGGTGGCCATAACAGCGAGAATATATTGTTCCAATGCTACTGCTATACCTATACCTGCAGAGAAAAGTACAGTAGCCGCAGTAGTTAGATAATACACTTTACTTTCATCACTGGCTTTTAAAATAGTCCCTGCCCCGATAAAACTAATTCCTAAAATAATGGCTTCAATAATCCTTGTTGGATCGGGTTGGATAATATCTTTTAGTCCATCTTGTATGTAGTTTTCAACCAGTATTTCACCTAAGGATAATAGCAAAGCTGCAGAAGCCCCAACAATCATATTTGTTCTAAATCCAGCAGGCTTATTTTTTACTTCCCTTTCCAGTCCAATAAAACCAGTTAAAACTGCAGCAATAGCCACATTCATCAGTATCAGTAACTCACCGTTCCAATTAAATTCTATCATCAAAATGGATTTTGGTTCTTAGAAAATAACGGAAAAACTACGTTATCGTTAGCTGGGGAATTGCGGCTGCCTACTTACGTTTTGGAATTAATAGTCATATTTAATTGCTAGAATCACTCCTTCAAACACCAACTAATACAATTCATCAACCCGCCATGTTTTCCTACAGCATCAATGTCGATAGGAATAATCTTTCTGTCAGGAAAACTATTCTTCATGATTTCTAAAGCTTCCTCGTTTTTCTGCTTGGGATGATAGAAAATAGGAAATAAAATGACATCTGCTATCTCAAGGAAATTAACATATACTCCAATAGCAGAATAGTGATTTTCTGCATCATCTTCAAAGAAAGGTAAATCAATATAATTGAGATGATATTTTTTTAACATTTGCTCAATATTCTCTCGGATTGGCTTAAATTCCTCACTTAAGCGATTGCCAATAAGCGTATTTTCATTTACAAATCGCAGCATTCCATCTGCATGACCTGTCATGTCAACTTTTTCAGAATGAGCTTTAATCACAATTACTTCTGTTTGTAAGTCTTGTGCAATCCTCTCATACAGTAGATTATGATCATTTTTATAGATGTGATTTTCTTGAACCACCCGATCCGTTATGATGACTTTGTCCTTCCATTTTACAATATTTCCACCATCCAAATTGATATTGTGATCTGAGAAATGAGTTTTTAAATTATTGGCTTTAATTACGTTCTTTGGAGAAGTCCAATTGGCTCTGGGTTCATAACTAGGTTGATATCGAAATTTTATTAAACGCTTATCAGCAGTTTGAATAGGCATATAATCCCTTGCCCATTCGTCTTTGGTTCCTTTTAGTAATTTTACATTGACGTAATCAAAAGGAGCGAGGGCATCAGAAATGCGCTTGAATTCATCAGGGAAATTTTCTTTTAACTTCTCAGAAAAGTAAACGGTATTACATTCAGAATCAATAATCATTCATCTAAATAAGTTAATGCTAGTCGAAAAAACTAATTTTATGCTTATCTGCAAAGGGAACTATATTTAAAGCTGCAAAATGCTTGACAATTTGAAGTTGATTAACTTATTTGACATTAAACCAATAAAATCAAGATGGACAACCAAAACAGAAATGAAGACGAGAATCAGGAAAAACTGAAGCAGGAAATTGAATTAAAGAAACTCAAATTAAGAGCTGAATTTGGGGCGAAATTCATGGAAGATGATCAAGAAAAACCAGATGTTCCGGCTGAGATAGAATCCCAATTTTTAGATTATGTTCAAAAATTTGAAGAAGCTGCGGCAAAAAAGGAAGTTAAAACAGTAAAGGAAGTATTGGGTAAACCGATCTTTAAAAAGTTAGAAGAGTTAAATGATAACCAATTAAAGGCAGAATTGGATAAGATTCTTGAATTTATGAATCTTCATAACTTGCAATTGGATGTAATTTATGAGGTAGAGGATCGTGAAATTTATCGCTTCATCACTGAGGAACTGATGGAGGAAGAAATTGATATTATTGATGTTCCGGGGATGAATACTTGTTTTATATATGAAGAATTTCATCCCAATCATTATGAAGATATTAAAAGGGAGACTGAGGATTTTCTTAAGATGTTGTTAAAGCAAGATTTTGAATACATAAATTTTCATTGTGCAGATCGATTGATACTTCATGAAAAGGAAATTCCTTTGGATGAGTTTTTGGAAAAAGCTAAAGAACTTTTAGAAACACAAAATGAAATTATTTTACCTGAGGTAGAGGTCAAGAATGTTGAAATTGAGAAAGATAAAGCTACAGTGAGCTGTGAAATTCAATTTGAAAATGTGTTTCCGGATCAAGCTAATCAGCAACAGAAAATAGAAGCTGAAGTATTCCATTATTTTGAATATGGATTTTGGAATCTTAACCAAGTTAAAATTCCTGAATTGGGTTTTAAATAAAATGGAAATAATAATAAAAGGTTCTAATTAATAGCATTGGGGGAGATATTAGGGGGATTTAATGGAAAAGCTGTTTTCATCAAAGCTCCCAGGCTATAAGTCCTTTAATGCTTTCAACAGTCCTTACTTTTAGATTTTCATGAGGTTGTAATTTAGATTTTAAAAATTCAGCGGTTGGTGCCATCCAATCATGATTACTATCTTCCCAATTTTTTAAAATCAAGCTTAATTGATACAAAGTAGTCAGTTTTTCAAAGAAATATTTGGCATGGAGTTCTAACTCATCTTGCTCCATTTTAAATAAGCTTTTCATTTTACTTTGCAGTTCTTTTAAATGCTCTAAAATAGCATTATCATAGTCGGACTTTTTGCCCAGTGAGGTTTTGATTTCTTCCATCATTACTTTCAATCCATCAGATTTGAAACTGGCTCGAAGCATATCTAGCGTCATGATATTTCCAGCGCCTTCCCAGATCGGTAGAACCATAACATCTCGCATAATTTTAGGTAGGACACCGTCTTCAATATATCCGATTCCACCCATTAACTCCATGCTTTCTCGGGTAATATAAACAGCTTTTTCGGCTGACCACTTTTTCACCATTGGTGTCAATAATCTGCCCAAATGTCTTTCATTTTCGTCTCCATTATCTGCTTTATCCAAAGCTTCTATTGCTCTCCAAGTCAAATAAAAATTGGCTACGTTTAAACTCCCCAGTTCAAATAGTTTTTCTTTAATAAGCGTATGTTCAATTGCGGTTTTGCCAAAGCTTTTTCTGAAAAGATTGAAATTATAAGCCTCTACTAATGCGCGTCTTCCTCCCGATAGTGCCGCTATGGAATTGTACAGACGTGACAGATTAATCATATCTGTCATGATTTTAAAGCCATTGAATTCATCACCAATCAATTTGCCTACAGTTCCGTCCAAGACGCATTCGGCACTTGCCATGGAGCGAACACCCAGTTTATCTTTCAACCGAACAATGGGTAATTTATTTTTACTACCATCTGGTAAGTGTTTTTCTATTAGAAAAATGGAAAGTCCACGAGTTCCTTCTTTACTTTCGTCTGTTCTGGCCAATGCAAAAATAAGTTCTGCATTCACATTGCTGCAAAACCATTTTTCTCCACTCAAAAGGTAGGTATGATTCTCTTGCTTTTCGGCTTTTACTAAATTTCTACCTACATCAGAACCACCTGATTTCTCAGTCAAAAACATGGCTCCAGTAAAAAAGTCCTTTAAATCAGTAGTGTGGATGTGAGGCAATAATCTATTTTTGTCCTCCTCTGTGCAATGAAGCTCAATTAATCGGGCTACTCCGTCCGTCATGCACAATGGGCAATATTGACCCAACTCGCTCATGGCATAGAGGTATCCTGAGGCAAAGCCTAGGCTATGACGCTCAAGCTTAAAGTCATTTTTCAGATTCGGTTCCCATTTTACTTTAAACATTTCAGAATCAATGGCGATTTGCATCAATTCCTGATAAGAAGGATGGAATTTCACTTCATCAATATCCTCACCAAAGAAATTTCTTTTAATGAGTTGAGGGCCATTTTTGTCAGCATCCAATGAAAGCGGATCCATTTTTTGTGCAGCATCTTCTCCAGTTTTGCTGAGTTTAGGTGTCATGTAATCTAATCCCGTAGGACTGACTTTCCTTTTTAAATAATCTTGAAGGATTAAATCACTGGTAAAGAAATTTTGGCTTGAACGATAATCATTTTCTACTACCTGATTTTTTACGGATTGCTTTTGCTTTATATTTTCCACAGTGTTTTGATTTTGAGAATAAAAGTTAAATCAAAAATCTGATAAAAAATAGGCTTTTATGCCTAAATTTAAATTCAGTTGTTAGGATATTGAAAAATTAAGCTAAATCACCTTGAATCTATTAATTTAATTGCTTAAGAATCTTTTTTCGGATCATGATTTAAACCTCCTTCATTTCTCCACCCATAAGGGTTTGCATCAGCTGTGGTTATTTCAGAATTAATTTTTTCTTCGGCAGGATCTTGCGTATATACCATGGCACCAGTACTCCATTTTAGCAATTTCACCTTTTCGATCAATTCCTTCTCATTACCATTAAAAAGTTGATCTACCATGTCATTTTTATCGGCAGCATTACAATTTACTGTGGTCCCATCTTTATAAAAAACTTCGTATTCTCTCATAATTTTTTATTTAAATAACAGCTTGTAAAAAAGATTGTTAGATTTTAGCTTGACTTGATTAGTTGTAATTTGCAAACTCATCAATTGAAATACCGTATCTTTGAGGATGGCAAAATCCAAGAAATATACTGAAGGAAAGATTTTGAATTCTTTGGTTAGTCTGGCTTTCCCTATCATTATGGCTAATGTATTACAAACAGCCTATCAATTAATTGATACTTTTTGGCTGGGTAGATTAGGTGCAAATGCAGTCGCAGCCGTAAGTTTAAGTTTTCCAATTTTATTCTTGGTTTTGGCTTTAGGTGGAGGCTTAACTTTGGCTGGAACAGTTCTAGTTTCCCAACACAAAGGAGCAGAGAACCAAGTGAAAGTGAATTATGCTTCCTCTCAAACCGTGATGGTCATATTTTTCATCTCTATTTTATTGGCAGCGGTTGGTTATTTTTCAGCTGAACCTTTAATGAAAATAGTAGGGGCAGGGCCAGAAATTTTGAAGGAATCCATCAGCTATTTCCAAGTATCTTCTTTTGGATTTGTATTTCTATTTATGTTTTTCGTTTTCCAATCGCTCATGCGTGGAATTGGGAATGTTTACCTTCCTATGTTCATCATATTGGGTACTGTATTTCTAAATTTGGTGCTAGATCCGCTCTTTATTTTTGGCTGGGGGCCAATAGAAGGAAATGGAGTGGCAGGTGCAGCAATTGCAAGTGTTTTTACTCAGGGAATTTCAGCCGTAATAGGATTGGCAATTCTATTTAAAGGCAAACGCGGAATTAAGATCAAATTTAAGCACATGAAATGGGATTTTCCATGGGTGAAAAAACTGTTCGAATTGGGAATCCCTTCCAGTTTAGATCAATCAAGCAGAGCTGCAGGCATGACATTTATGATCATGCTGGTAACCAGTTTTGGTAGTGAAGTGGTGGCTGCTTATGGTGTAGGCGCAAGAATTTTGAGTTTAGTAGTGGTGCCTGCCTTGGGATTTGCCATTGCCACCACTAGTTTGGTCGGCCAAAATATTGGAGCGAACAAACTCAAGAGAGCGGAAAAGATAGGAGATTTAAGTAATAAAATCGGGTTTTTTGGATTGACAGGGATTGGTGTTCTATTATTCATATTTGCAGAACCTATAACCGCTTTCTTCATTCCTAACGACCCAAGTGTAATCAAAAACGGGGCTTTATTTATTAAAATCATGGCTCCAAGTTTTGGTTTATTAGGTGTTCAGCAAATTTTAAATGGTGTCTTCAATGGAGCTGGTTTTACCCAAGCCTCTATGCTAATATCAATTTTCAGCTTATGGATAGTACGCTTTCCAACAGCTTTTATGTTATCTGAAAAAACTTCACTGGGATTTGAAGGCATTTGGTGGGCTTTCCCAATATCCAACTTTTTAGCAGCAATCTTAGCCTTTGCTTATTATAAAATGGGCTATTGGAAGCTACGAGTGATTAAGAAAAGAAATGAAATTTAGATCATTAGTCGTAGTGAAGCGAAGATCCCGGAGTAACGAATCGGGAACAATAGACAATAGTCAATAGACAATGAACAGTAAACAAAAAGGACAATGAGCAAGATGTAAAGTAATTGCCTGACTGGAAATAAGAAGTGAACTATAGACATTTTTTTATTTAAGTGAATAGTAATAATAAAATAGTGTGAACGGGGACTTTTGTCAATTGAAAAAGCCGGAGGCTATTTATTGTCAACTTCCTAATTAATAATTGAAGACAGATACCTTATCGATCAGATAACTTGTAAACCTGATAATCTGCTAACTTGGCAACCTAGAATCCATTCCTTTTTAGTAAATTCAGGCGCAATTAAAAAATAGATATATAAATATGATACGGAAACGATTTATGCAGCTGTTTAGCTTGCTTTTATTGATGTGGTGCTTCTCAGTTTCAGCACAAGAAAAACAAACTTTTAATAGTTTTCAAGAAGCTATGGCTGGCTTGAGGCCTCTTGGAGGAAATTCAGGCCCAAGTAATGTAAACTGGATTAATGATGGACAAGCTTATTCATTTACCGAAACGGGAGAAAATGGAGCTCAAATAATAAAATCTTTCAATCCTAAAACACAGGAAGAAAAACTAATCTTTTCAACTGAGGGTTTAAAAGTGCCGGAAACAGAAGATGCTTTTCAATATGTGTCATTCCAATGGTCAGATGATTCCAAATATTTATTATTCCAAACTAATTTCCGACCAGTTTGGAGGAGATCAGGTATTTCAGATTATTACTATTATTCTATAGAAGACAAGACCTTAGATTTAGTAGCAAAAGATGCTCAAACTGCTGAATTATCTCCAAACGGAAAAAAGGTTGGTTATGAAAGAGGGGGTAACCTTTTTGTCTTTGATTTGGCGAATAAACAAGAAACACAATTAACAGATGATGCGGAAGATGGATTCTACAACGGTCGTTTTGGCTGGGCTTATGAAGAAGAATTTGGTCTGGCTCAAGCTTGGGAATGGTCTCATGACAGTGAATATATTGCTTTCTGGCAGTCAGATGAAAGAGAAGTGCCGATTTTCCAAATGACGGATTATCAAGGCACTCATAAAGAATGGGTAGAATTACCTTATCCACAAGTAGGGGACACAAATCCTACCGTGAAAATAGGGGTAATCAATATTTCAAAGCAATCAAAAGAATGGATGCAAGTGCCTTTGGAAGAAGGCTATATCCCTAGAATTTACTGGACGGCAGAAAAGGAAAAATTGGCTGTAATGCATCTTAATAGAGCGCAGACTCATATGAAATTATTTATGGCAGATGTAACTACTGGCAATGCGAATATGATTTTGGAAGAAAAATCAGATGCTTGGATTGATGTATTTGATTTCTTTGCGGGGATTATGCATTATGCCTTTTTCCCTAAAGATGCCAAGGAGTTCTTCTGGATTTCCGATAAAGATGGTTATGCGCATTTATATCGATATAGTTATGAAGGTAAATTGCAAAATCAGGTAACAACAGGAAATTGGGAAGTCGTTTTTGTTCATGCTGTGGATAGTAAAAAGAAGAAAATTTATTACAGTTCAACAGAAGATTCTCCATTGGAAAGACAATTATATGTGGTGAATTTTAACGGTAGAGGTAAAAAGAAAATTACTGAAATGGAAGGGCGTCACAACATTGATATGGCGCCAGAAGCAACCTATTTTATCGACCGTTATTCGAATATAAATACTCCAACAAAAATAGAACTAAAAGAGGCTTCAGGTAAGACAGTGAAAATGTTGGAGGAGAATAAAGAAGTGGGCGAAGCTTTAAAGAATGTAGCTTTCGTTATGCCTGAACTTTCAAGCTTTGAAAATGGTGAGGGAGATAAAATTGATTTTTCCATTTATAAACCAGTAGGATTCGATGCATCTCAAAAATATCCAATGGTAGTGGATGTTTATGGAGGTCCAGGAGCTCAATCTGTCTATAATCAATGGAGTGTAAGTGCATGGCATCAATATTTACTACATAATGGATATGTAGTGATTCAGGTAAATAATAGAGGAGGAGGAGCTTACGGCCGAGAGTTTGAAAAAGTGGTTTACAAAAATCTAGGCCATGCAGAAGCTCAGGATTTTGCTGATGCTGTGAACTTTATGGTGAATCAGGGATACGTAGATGCCAATAAAGTGGCTATTAGAGGACATAGTTATGGCGGTTATATGAGTAGCTTTTCTATTTTGAATCATCCTGATGTTTTTAAAGTAGCTTTAGTGGGAGCACCAGTAACGGATTGGAGATTATATGATAGTATTTATGCTGAGCGCTACATGGGGTTAGAAGAAGATAATGAAGATGGCTATATCAATTCTTCTCCAACGACTTATGCTAAAAATTTAACTGGCCATATGTTTATTGCACACAGTACAATGGACGAAAATGTTCATGTTCAAAACACTTTTCAATTAGTGAAAGGGCTAATTGATAATGGGAAAGATCACGACTTAAAGATTTTCCCTCCGGGTGCTCATGGAGTAGCCTATAATTATCCCAGTTATTTATTATTGATGAATAACTACATCAATTATTTGGATAAGTATTTGAAATAAACGATAAATATTAAACCTGCCAGGTATCACGGATTCTATTCTGCATAGGATCATAAGCTAATACGAACTATTTAACAAAACCTGGCAGGTTTACATCAGCATTCCCCCTTCTTTTAAGCATTTTAACCTAAAAACTTCGGGGATCATGATAAGTCTTCATTAAAACCTGACAGTTTTATCACATCTTTTATAAATCATTTAAAAAATTATTTTTGAAAAGTCCCAACTATATTCAAGAATATAGTGTCAGATATAAGCGTGCAAAAGAATATTTGCCTAATTTAGTCGTTATGCATAATAAATAATTGCAACAATATTTTAAGAATGCGGTTTAAATACCTATTTTCACAACTATTAAACAAAATTAAAACTACTATGAAGAAGAAAAATCTATTTTTAAAATCAACTAGCAGCTTATTAGCGATGCTATTTGTAGTAATGTCGGCTTTTATGTTTACGGCATGTGATGAGGAAACGGATGATCCAGATCCTGAACCAGAGCCTGAAAATTCAATATTGGAAATTGTTTCAGGAAGTGAAACACACACTCAATTGGAAGCTTTTGTAACAGCGGACACTGAATTAGCAGCTGCTTTAGGTGGAGATGACTTAACATTATTTGCTCCAAATGACGCAGCTTTCGACAGATTAAGAACTATTTTAGACGTGGAAAGCTTAGATCAAGTAAATCCTGCTGTAATAGGTGCTGTGTTAAGGTATCATGCAGTAGCGTCTGTTGAGCTGAGAGAATCTTTTACAGAAGACACGGAATTAACTTCCTTACAAGGGGAAAATATTACCTTTAATGCTGATGTAAATATTTTCAATGGGGGAACAGATACTGACGTTGAATTTATTGGTGATGAAATCTTAGCTACTAATGGTGTTGTTCATGTAGTAGAAACTATTTTAATTCCACCTTCAATTTTCGCTACCATTGGTGCAAACCTTGGGAAAGTTTCCCAAACAGTTTTATTAGGTGCTGATTTTAGTACTTTAGCCGCTGCAATTCAAAAAGCTGATGAAGGTTATGCAGCATCAACAGAAGGAGTAGATCTTTTAAGTGATATTTTGGCTGGTAATGCAGGTTCAGATCAAATCACAGTCTTCGCACCTGTAAACCAAGTGTTTGAAGCAGGCAGTATCACATTGGATACATACACTGCTCAGCAATGGTATGGATTAATTGCTAATCACGTTTTAGGGTCTAAGAAATTATCAAGTGATTTAGTAGAAGGTCAAGGAAATGTTACCTTGGCTGGAGGAGCAATTACTTTACTACCTTCTGGTGGTTTAGATTCAAACGGTGTCTCTGGAGCCGAAGCGACTTTTGCAGTTGATCCTGAAACAGGTGAAGAGATTGTTAATATTGAATCTGACAATGGTGTCGTACATGCTATTGCAGGTATATTAGCTCCTGCTTCTTCTGGAAGATACGCTGTGGATGCAAAGTATAACTTTAAATAGTTTAGCCATATCACATAGTTAAAATTAAAAAGGTCATCATTCGATGGCCTTTTTTTATGCTCTATTTTCTGTAGCTACTATCACATGTTTAATTCCTTTATCTACTATATAACTAGGTTTTATTTTTCCAGCCGACACCCCTGAAGTCCCCTCAAAGGGACAGTCTCACAGATTTACATAAGTAGAAAATCATAAGCTTTATCACTATTTTCTATTAGGTAAAAGTCCTGTTATCTCTTTTGAGGTTCAGTTCTCAGCCAAAGGCTGACCAACCTCTGGTTGGAAAGACTGCGAGGACTTGATAGAGTATACTAATATAGTTGTAGGTTTTGGAGTGAAAATATTCCAAAATTGAAGATAAATTGAAGATAAAGAGTTGCCCAATATGTCAATTAATAAATGTTAATTTTCCCTTTAATAGTAATAATCCAAATATCCATACATGTTACACACTAGAAGGTCTGAGGTAAGCAATGCTTTTAATCTAAAAGAGTTCTTATTAGAAAATATAAATCACAGAGAGAATTCTTGTTTTGTTTAACTGTAGCACAAAAAAAAGGTGACCAAAATATTGATCACCTTTTGAAAACTAGATTCTATTATAGTCTCCTAATTCATTAACTGGTCAAATGTTATAGAAACATAGTAGATTCCACCAATTCTTGGAGCACCAAAACTTTGTACATAATACTGATTAAATAAATTTGAACCCCCTACCTTTAACATCATTTTAGAAGGTAGTTTGTAAGAAACCTGAGCATCTGCTGTCCCAAATGCTGGAATGATACCATCTCCAAAAGAAGATTCCCAGAAGAACTCTGATTGCCATCTGTAAACAATATTAAAGCCTAATTTATCGGTTAATTTTCTATTGCCGAATTTCACATTGAATTTGTGTTCTGGAGTATTAAATCCAAAAACAAAATCATCGCTGGCATCTTGTGTATTAAGTTTATTGAAGTTATAGTTTACACCCACTGTGTATTTCTTTGGTAAACTATAATTCAATTCTCCTGCAAAACCGAATGCACTAATTTGTTCATCTGCATTAGTGTAAACTTGGAAAGTGTTATCTGCAGTACCATTTAATAAGGTCAAAGGATTAGGAGTACCATCAGAATTCAAACCTGCTCTTCTCATTCTTTGCTGTACAATGAAATTGTTATAGTTATTGTAGTAACCTACAAAATCCATCATTAATTTATTATCGATTACACTTTTATAGCCTAATTCAAATGATTGAACTTGTTCTGGAGCTACAGGACTAAAATCTTCAATTGCTCTCAATTGTTGAGCTGCATTGGGTATGAAGTTGGCATCCGCTCTTTCCTGAGGAGTGGCGGCAAAAACATCTGCAGCAAAAGCATTTACTGATTCAATGGTGTAGATATTTGGGTTAGTTCCAATTCCATATTCTTCTAAATTGCCTGGTAATCCACCTAATAATCTACTGGAAATGATATCCAGGTTGATGTATTGTCCCTGTGTAGTAGGGTTTCTGAACCCTGTTTGGAATGAGCCTCGGATATTGTGAGTTTTATTGAAAGTTAAAACACCAGATAATCTTGGGCTAAATACAGCATCAAAGTTTTCGTTTTTATCTGCTCTAATTGACCCAATTAATTTTAATTTATCTTCCAGAACTTTCTTGGATGCTTGAACAAAACCACCAATTTCATTAATTGTAATTGGATTTTCCGGACTATCTGGGAAGATTGTACCATTTGATCTTAAATCATATTGTCTGAAACTTGCGCCTGCTAATATATCTACAAATTCAATTTTATCGCTAAAATCATACTGTGCTTCCGCGTGATACATTCTGGTTTGATCATTAAACCTTGGACCCGATGGTACTGTACCCTCTGATGCCTCTTGCAAAATTCTTTGTCCTTCTTCTGAATCAAAATCTACATCGAAAAATGCTTCTGTAGTTGTTCTAGCATAATTAAATGCATTTCTTTGAATTTCTGGAGTCACATCTGCTACTGAGTTGTTTTGAGGGTCTATTCCTTGCTGCGATAAAGAGGCTAAATAGTTGTACGCATAAGTTCCTAACCAACCGGATACATCTTGGGTGAAAACGCCTACAGGGCTATTGGCCACACTTAAATCTAAAACTCTTTTAGCATAAAATTCAGTAATATAAGAATCACCTGAATTTTCCAAAGTTGCATAACCTCTTACAAACCAGTTGGTTCCTTCAAATTGCAATCTATGTTGTTGTATTCCAAAATTTTTCAAGCTGTATCGCTGAGCTCCTGTGTATATACTAGTACCGTAACCTGCATTCCAAAGATAGCTTGCTTCAATATTATCGGTTAATCTATAGTAAAGTCCAACATTTGCTTTATAGTTTTCAGCTCCATAATCAATTAATTGATGCTCTTGATAAGGAGTAGCAGATACTAATTGGTTTGGTAAGAAACCATTCTGTACAAATTGATTAGCAGGAACCCCTTTCATTATAAGATTATCTCTTTGGATTTGAGAGTTGTTGCTTAATTGCCCCGCTAAAGTACCCCAAGCATCAGAAAGCGATAAGATGGCTAGATTAACAGCTGCTTCATCTCCCATTAAGTTGGGTGCGTCTTTTCCTGGATTAAAATCTAGGTTATCAGGCTGTAAACCTGCGTTCCTATCAGCATCGTAATTGGTAGCATACCAATCTTCAGCTCTCATATAACTGGCATTCACTTTAAAGGCAAAGCGATCGTTAAACAATGATTTTGCATATCTTACTGATGCTTCATACATAGGTTGTGGCGTACTAGGAGCACCTGCTTCAGTGTCAGCTCCTACATGATTTACACCTGACTTGGCAAAAAAGCTAAAACCTTGGTACTCAAAAGCAGATTTACTGGTTACTCGCATTATACCGTTGAATGCATTAGGTCCATAAAGTGCAGATTGTGCACCTGGAATGAATTCCACACTCTCTACATCCAATTCAGATGGGCCGTTTAAGTTTCCAATTGGAAAGTTTAGAGCTGGTGCTTGTGTATCCATTCCGTCCGTTAACTGAACAAAACGTGTATTTCCTGTGGAGTTAAAACCTCTAGCGTTTACAATCTGAAAGTTGATACTGCTTTGGGTTACGTCCACACCTTTCAAATAGCCAATTGATTTATAATAATTATCGGCTGGCGTCTGCTGAATAGATAATACATCCATTTTTTCTATGGAAACGGGAGATTGTAATATGCTTTCTTCCACTCTTGAGGCAGAAACGACCACCTCTTGCCCCATCAGGGTTTCTTCTTTCATAGAAATTTTAATATTCGTACTTCCTCCAGTTTGTCTTTCTGGATTGTCAGCGTTTCCACCAATGGTATATTCCTGTGTTTGATATCCCACCATACTAAATTGCAAGGTGATAGGTGTAGGGAGATTTACACTAAATTCAAAGTTACCATCAAAATCAGTAGTAGTTCCCAATACTTTTCCTTTCACTACTACATTTACGCCAATAAGGGGCGTTTTGGAGTCGTCATCTATGACTGTCCCTGAAATTTTTGTGCTTTGTGCATTACTTTGCCATGCTATTCCTAACGTGAAGCAGAAGAGTAAGATAGTTTTTTTGAGTAAATTCATTTCCATAGAGTATAGTTTTAAAAATCTTGTATCAATTTAATCAAAAAATGTAGTTGATTAAGCTGTACAACCGACAATTTTAAATAATTTAATACAATTTATCTCAATAAATTAAAATTATCTTTTGGATTACCCTTATTTATTGATGAATGGGCTAAATATTCCTACAAAGTATTGATTACTTTCATCTATTGCACTAATTTGCCTCTTGTATGAATATCACCAATCCAAATGCTTTTTGGCTTCTATTTTTTATTTTAATCCCTATACTGATTCATCTTTTTCAGTTTAGGCGATACAAGAGTCTGAAGTTTAGCAATCTTTATTTTTTGAGTGCAGTAAATGAGGAAGAAAAGAGAAGTAGAAAGCTTAAACACCTACTAATTTTACTCAGCAGGATATTGCTGATCACATTTTTGGTTCTAAGTATTGCTAAACCTTTTTGGGAAAGTGATGCAATGCAATCAGAAGTAAATTTGATTGTGCTTGATAAAACGCCATCAAACTTAAGTTTTGCTGAAGGGAAAGCCAATCCTATTATTGAGGAAAATATGGGTTTTATTAACCAACTTTATGAAAAGTACCCTCAGGAATTGAAAGTAGTAGATCAATCAAATCAAGCATTTGAGCCTTACAGTGATGTAAATGTAGAAGAAAGCAAAAGTAATTTTAATTTGAGTAAAATTTTAGAGGAAAATGAGGAAGCTGAAAAAATATTGATTTTAAGCGATTTTCAAAAGCCTGTAATAGATGAGAATTTGGAATCTTTTCAAGACTCTACCATTGCATATGTTTTTATGCCCCCGTATTTGGAATCTACCAATAATGTAATGCTTGATTCTATTTGGGTTGCGCAAAATAGTAGTAAGGGTGGAGGAAATGCTGATCTCAAAATCAAAATTAGTTCTATAGGAAAAACAAATGAAATTGATATCGCTTTGCATAACAACGGACAATTGGTAGGGACTCAGCAAGTAGAGCTAGAAACTAATTCAAACGCAGTATTGGATTTTCCTATAGAGCGCTTTTCCAATAACAGTTCTAGAAATTTTGAAATCTCTTTAGAGGGAGATGAAATTGAGTTCGATAATGAATTTCACTTTACGGTTTTGAATCAGGATAAGCTAAAGGTACTCTCATTATCCACTAAGGAGAATAATAAATTGGTTAATACTGTTTTTGAAAATGAGGAGTTATTTGATTTTCAGTCTGAGTCGTTAAATAATTTTTCCTTTCAGGATTTAGATGAGTTTGATTTAGTATTGCTCCACTTAGGAGACCAATTGAATAGCTTTGCATCTTCCGCTTTAAAAACTTATGCTTCTAGCGGCAATAGTTTAGTGGTAATACCAGAAAGTAATTTTAATCAATTTGCATTTCTTCAGGATTTAGGCTTTTCTGAAGCAAGTCTTATAAATCAAAGGAATGAAAACTCAATCAGTTTAAAAACGCCAGATGTTCAAAATCCTTTTTTTAGTAATATTTTTAGTTCAGTGGATGAGAAACTGACAATGCCTGAATCTAAATTGTTTATGAAATGGGAAAGTGGGCAAAATATCCTTTCCTTTATTAATTCATATCCCTTTTTAGGGTTGAGTGGAAGAGAGGATAATGTTTATGCTTTTTCAAGTCCATTGAATGAGGAGTTTACAAATTTTCCACAACACGGAATATTTCTTCCAGTTTTATATAAAATCGCCTTTTCAGGAAAAAAGGAAAATCAAGTGCAATATTATTATTTGGATGATGAAATTATTGAAATCAATATTCCTGATTTGGCTTCTGGTGATATTTTTAAATTAAAGCAAGCGGATCAGGAGCTGGTTCCTGACCAAAGAATTAGCGGAAACCAATTAAGGTTAATTTTACCCCAAGAAGATATTAAGAGTGGGTTTTACGATATAATTAATTCTAAAACAGGGAATTTTGTAGCTAAATTGGCATTGAATTATCCTAAATCAGAAAGTGAAAGTAGCTATTATACTCGCTCTGAATTGCAGGAATTATTCCAAAATCAAAAAAATGTTGCAATATTAGATGGATACGATTTTTCGTCTATAGATGATTACATAGGTGAAACCAAAAAAGGTTTTCCTTTGTGGAAATACTTCTTAGTATTAGCTTTGCTGAGTTTATTAGCTGAAGTTTTAATCATCCGCTTTTTTAAATAAATATGCGTACCTATATAAAAGCTGTTAAAATCATTAATCCTGCTTCCGAATGGCATAATCAATCTATTGATTTGCTTATTGAGAATGGGGAAATTGCAGACATTAATCCAGCAGGAAATGTTAAAGCGGATCATGTAATTGATTCAAATCAATTGTATGCATCACCTTCCTGGTTGGATATGCGTGTTTTTTCTGGAGAGCCTGGAGAAGAATATAGAGAAGATTTTGAGAGTTTGGCCAGTGTTTTAGAGAGTGGTGGATTTGGAGCTGCATTATTAATGCCCAATACAAACCCTACTATTCAAAATAAAGCAGATATCAAAACGGTCATTTCCAATAATAAATCTCAGGTAAGCCAATTTTTGCCAGCAGCTGCTATCACGATTAATTGTGATGGAGAAAATTTGAATGAGATGTTGGATGTATATCATGCAGGTGCGAAAGCATTTACAGATGGTGCTCAGCCACTTTGGAATAGTGATATTTTAGTAAAGTCTCTACAGTATTTACAAAAATTTGATGGCTTGCTTATCAACTTTCCGCAAGACCACAAATTGGCATTATTTGGCCAAATGAATGAAGGAAAAGTGAGTACAGGCTTAGGTATGAAAGGTATTCCACATCTTGCAGAAGAAATAGTGATTCAAAGAGATCTTGAACTCCTGCAATATGCTGGAGGTAAATTGCATTTCAGCTGTATCAGTAGTGCTAAAAGTGTGCAAATGATCAGGGATGCTAAAGCTAAAGGGCTTAAGGTGACTTGTGATGTTAATATTCATCACCTTATCTTGGATGATGAAAATCTAGAGACATTCGATACTAACTATAAAGTTTTACCACCTTTAAGGACTCAAAAGGATATAGAAGCCTTAATTAAAGGGGTGAATGATGGGACAATTGATGTTATAGTTTCAGCTCATCAGCCTTATGACCAAGATCATAAAAAAATGGAATTTGACTTGGCGGAATTCGGGATAATGGGTGCACAAATTATGTTACCGCTCTACCATAAATTTCTATCCGATAAAATTGAGTTAGATACCTTCATTGCCTGTATTGAAAGTAATCCGAAACAGATTTTAAAATTTACTCAAAATAAAATAGAGAAAGGTGCTGAGGCTGATTTAACTTTATTTTCTTTAGCAGAAGAATGGAAGTATGATTCATCATCTAATAATTCGAATAGTGATAATTCCCCTTTTATGAATACTGAATTTGCCGCTAAGGTTTTAGCAGTATTCAACAACAATCAACAATATCTAGATTCAAAATACATTCATTCTTAAATATGAGTTTACTAGTCAAAAGCCCTTTACGATTTAGCTTACTTGCCATAATTTTTGTGGTGCTAATGTTTTTCATCCTTATATTTTTAGAGAAGAACCCTGTTATTTATTCAAGTAATATAATTTTCATTGGCCCGCTGATGAGTATTTTCTTATTCTTTAGTATCAAAGTTTTCCGTGATACCAATCCAGATGGGTTAAGATTTTGGCAAGGATTTTCAATAGGGCTTTTATATACTCTTTTCTTTACTGTTTTCTATTCAGTTATCCTTTGGATGGATGGTAGTGTTTTTGAAACTTCTCATTTTGATGAGTATAGGGAAATGATTACCGAAAAAATTGTTGCGGGTAAAGAAATGCTTGTTGACCAAATGGGTGAGGATGGATATCAAGAGTATTTGAAATCTGGAGAATCATCAAATGCAAGAATTATAGGAAGTTTAGCCTTCAATAATATCATTATAGGCATTTTAGTAACACCATTGGTTTCATTATTTATGCGTACTAGCGAACCTAAGCGATTATGAAGTATAATTTAAGCATAGTGATACCAGTCTTCAATGAGGAGGAATCGATCCCTGAGTTGATTGCATGGATAGAAAAGGTAATGACAGCACACCCAATGCTGACTTATGAAGTGCTGATGATTGATGATGGAAGCTCAGATGAATCATGGGAAATTATTCAAGGACTAGCTAAAAACAAGCTTCAGGTAAAAGGAGTCAAATTTGCAAGAAACTACGGTAAATCAGCAGCTCTTCATACTGGTTTTCGTTCTGCTGAAGGAGATGTTGTGATAACAATGGATGCTGATATGCAAGACAGTCCTGATGAAATTCCAGCTTTGTACGATATGGTGATGAAAGAAGGCTATGATATCGTTTCAGGTTGGAAAAAGAAAAGGCATGATCCTATAAGTAAGACTATTCCTTCTAAATTTTTCAATTTTGTCACTCGAAAAATCTCTGGAATTAAATTGCATGATTTTAATTGTGGTTTGAAAGCTTATCGTCATAAGGTAGTCAAGAATATAGAGGTTTATGGTGAGATGCATCGCTACATTCCTGTAATTGCAAAATGGAATGGCTTCCGAAAAATAGGGGAGAAAGTGGTGCAACACAGAGCTAGGAAATATGGGGAGACTAAATATGGTTTAGAAAGGTTCCTTTATGGCTTTTTAGATCTATTGTCTATTACTTTCGTTTCAAAGTTCAAGAAAAGTCCAATGCATTTTTTTGGTGCTATGGGTACGCTTTCTTTTATTTTCGGTTTTTTTGTAACCATTTATATTATTGGGAAGAAGTTTTATGAAATGCATTATAGCTTGCCTGTCAGAGAAATTACAGATCAACCGCTTTTCTTTTTGGCTTTAGTGGCATTGATAGTTGGAGTTCAATTATTCTTAGCTGGTTTTATTGGGGAAATGATTACCATGAACTCCCCTAGAAAGCTTGATTACATAGTGGATGAAGAAATTGGAATTGGATGAGGTTTTATTCAGTTATTATTCCCATTTATAACCGTCCTGATGAACTGAAGGAATTATTAGAGAGCCTTACGCAACAATCATTTGAAAATTTTGAAGTTTTAGTGGTTGAAGATGGTTCAAGCCTGAAATGTGAGGATATCTGTACATCCTTTTCATCTCAATTAGACATTAAATATTTTTATAAGGAAAATTCAGGTCAGGGTTTTAGCCGTAATTTTGGTTTTCGGAAGGCTAAAGGAGACTATTTCATCGTTTTTGATTCTGATTGTATTGTTCCCTCCGATTATTTTCAAATTGTTGATGATTTTTTAAATAAGACTCAGCTCGATGCATTTGGTGGTCCTGATGCCGCACTTGATAGCTTTACTATAGTACAAAAAGCTATAAGTTATTCTATGACCTCTTTTTTCACGACAGGAGGAATAAGAGGAGGAAAAAAGCAATTGGAAAAATTTCGTCCTAGAAGTTTTAATATGGGAATTTCAAGAGAAGTATTTGAAAACACTGGCGGCTACAATATCACCCGAATGGGAGAGGATATAGAATTTAGCATTCGAATAGAAAAAGCAGGCTTTAAAACAGGATTAATTCCTAATGCGAAGGTATTTCACAAAAGGAGAACAAAATTAGGCCAATTCTATAAGCAACTTTTTTTCTTTGGAAGGGGAAGGATTAATATATTCCGTTTTTATAAAAGTGAATTAAAAATTGTTCATTTATTACCACTATTTTTTGTCCTAGCATTGTTTTTTTGGCTGTCAACTGCTTTATGGAATTGGCAACTATTTCAATTGGGCGGAGTCCTGCTTGCACTTTATTACATTTTGATAGGGATTGATGCTTTTATGAAAACCCATAATTTTTTAGTAGCCTGTCTAAGCTTGGTTACTTCTTTTATCCAGCTTTTTGCTTATGGTATGGGATTTATAAAAGAGAGTTTTGCTTATATTGGGCAGCCAAAGCCAACTGGTTTGAAATAATTTTTTTCTTACTCCCTAATATGAACTATATTAGGTTTTCAAATTGTTTAGATGGGTAACAATATTAATCTTGAAAAAGTGGTGAATCATTGGATAGATACATCTAATGAAGATTTTGATACAATGATGAAATTGTATGATTCTAAATCATACCATTGGTCACTATTTCTAGGTCATATTTCTACAGAAAAGTTATTGAAGGCACTTTATGTAAAAAGAAATCGAAAACATGCTCCATTTACTCATAATTTATATAGACTAGCAGAGAAAATTAATTTAGATATGGATCATGAAATGGAAGATTGGCTTGATCAAATCACAGTATTTAATTTGAATGCAAGGTATGATGATTATAAAAGAGAATTTTATAATCTGTGTACTGAAAATTATTGTAAAGAATGGATAGAGAAAATAGAAATAATAAGGAACTGGATATTCAAGATGCTTTGAAAATAGCGAAAGATTATCGAAACGTAGTATCTGGTTTACCTCACTTTAGTGAACTTTGGTTGTTTGGTTCTTTTGTAAAAGGTAATTTTCATAAAGATAGTGACTTAGATATTGCTGTAATATTTGATGAATATAAAAGCAAAATGGATATTCAATTAGAACTCATGCGCTTAAGAAGAAATATTGATAGTAGAATTGAACCTCACCCATTTAGAAAAAATGAGTTTAATTCTCATAATCCGCTAATAGATGAGATTAAGGAATATGGTCAAGTCATTGCTTAAAATATATCATTTCCCCACCCTATAAATAATTTCTCCCTTAGGTAGAGCATATTTTTTAACCCTGTATTCTGGTAATTCATTAATGTAGTTTTCTTCGGTCACTTTGAATCCTGCTTTCCTAAGTCTTTCAGGGTAATCTTTTCCATAAAGTCTCACATGGTCATCCTGCCCAAAGATTCTTTCTCTTTCCTTTGGGTCGGTTATACTATCATCTTCAAAGGTTTTATCAGGTATAGGTTCAAAAAATGGAATTTGCAATATGCCCCAACCACCTGGTTTCAATACTCTATAGAGTTCACTCATGGCTTTAATGTCATCTTCTACATGTTCCATCACATGATTACAAAAAACAACGTCAAAGGTGTTTGCTGGAAAAGGAATATCATGAATATCCATTTTCACTTTTGCCAAAGGAGATTCTAAGTCTGCAGTAATGTAGTCATCGCCATGAAGTTTCTCAAAATGATCCATGAAACATTGCTCGGGAGCAACATGCAATACTTTTAGCTTTTCATTGAAAAAATTGGTCTTTTCCTTTAGATATAACCAAATTAAGCGATGTCTTTCCAGTGATAATGTATCAGGGCAAAGTGCATTTTCCCTAGGATTTACCCTGCCATAGGGTAAGAATTTTCTATAGCCCTTTCCATTTATTGGGCAATAAACATTATCCCCTCTAAAAAATAGACCAACAATTTTTAAGCTAATGCCACTAATCCTCTGGATGTATTTCCGAGGGACATTTCTTAATAAAAAACTTATAATTTTCTTCATGAGCTCATCTTGGACTGCAAAGGTAATAAAATGCTTGAATCTTCTAAGACACTGTTTATGAATGAATATCCATATAAGATGTTTGAAACTTTTAGATGGTGCATTGAGAAAATAAAGTTCATCATACTTATGAGTACTGATTCTTCATAAAAATGATTCTACTAAAACTATTTTTCAATTTAATCATCATACTATTAATAACACTTGGTGTAACAGTAAGGAAAAAACTATTTACTTAGTAGGCTTGATTAATTGATAAATGGTTGTAATAATTCTATTAATTATCAATAATTTTACAAATATATCGTTTAAGGTCTTTCTTTGAATAACAGCTCCTATGAATAAAAAATTAATTATAGCATTGTCTGCATTAGTGATTATCGTAATCGCTTTCTTCACCTTTAGGGGGAGTGGTACTACGGAAAGTATAGAGATTATGACGGAAGCCCAAATGGGGGAATTCGTAATAGCCATAACCACCACAGGTGAATTAGAAGCTAAGAATGCAATTAAAATTACAGGACCCTCAGGTTTACGAGCTGCAAGATTATGGAATGTTAAGATTGATAAATTAGTAGATGAGGGAACAGTTGTTCAAAAAGGTGATTTTGTAGCTAGCCTAGATGCATCTGAACTTTCAGATAGATTGCGAGAGGTTGAAAATGAATACCAACAAAGTCTTTCCCAATACACTCAAACAAAATTAGATACTGCCTTAACCCTTAGAGAAGCAAGAGATGAATTAATCAATTTAGAGTTTGGTGTAGAAGAAAAGAAATTAGTATTGGAACAATCCCAGTTTGAGCCCCCTGCAACAATCAAGCAAGCCGAAATTGATTTGAGTAAAGCCGAAAGGGCTTTTAAACAAGCAAAAGAAAATTATTTATTAAAAAGAGATAAAGCTGTAGCGCAAATGCAGGAAGCAGCTGCTGAACTATCCGAAGATCGGGATGAGCGAGATTTTTTGGTTGAACTAAGAAAGAAATTTAGAATTATGGCTCCTGAAGATGGGATGGTAATTTACGTTAGGGAGTATGATGGTTCAAAGAAATCTGAGGGAGCTTCAATAGGTGCCTGGGATCCAACGGTGGCTACTCTACCAGATTTATCCACCATGATTTCGACCACTTTTGTAAATGAGGTTGATATTCGTAAAATTTCAAAAGGGCAACATGTTAATATAGGGCTAGATGCATTCCCTGAAAAGAAATTAACAGGCGAAGTTATTTACGTAGCAAATGTAGGGGAACAAAGACCCAATTCAGATGCTAAGGTGTTTGAAGTTAAAGTAGAAATTAACGAAAGTGATACTACCTTAAGACCAGCTATGAGTACTGCAAATGAAATTATTACCGATGTAGAACCAAAAGCAGTTTTTGTTCCTTTGGAGTCTGTTTTTAACCAAGGCGATTCAATTTCATATGTCTACAAAAAATCAGGTTTGGAAACCATCAAACAAGAAGTGATTTTGGGCAAAGCAAATGCAAATGAAGTTATTGTGCAGGAGGGTGTGGATGCAGGTGAGAAAATTTATTTAATAGCCCCTTCAGATTTAGAAGAAAAAGATGTTACGCTTTTAAAATCATCGCAGCTTTAGATGAAAGAAAAAATCATTGCAAATCTTAATATTGCTTTTGAAGCAGTAGTAGCCAATAGAACCCGTTCTTTCTTGACTGCTTTGGGGATAATATTTGGTGTAGCTGCCGTAATTGCTATGTTGGCTATAGGAAATGGAGCTCAGCAAGAAATCCTCAATCAAATAAAATTGGTAGGTGTAAATAATATAGTTATTGAGCCAGTAGTAGAGCAGAAAGAGGAGAACCTTCAGCAACAAAGTAACGGCAAAAAAGAAAAGAAGAAATTTAGTCCTGGTTTAACTTTGGCTGATGCTCAAAGCATTAAAGATATCATTCCCGGCATTGAAGCAGTAAGTCCTGAAATCATTTTGGAAACCTATGTGATTCGAAATGGAATAAGACGTTCTGCAAAATTAGTAGGAGTAGATCCTGCTTATTTCAACCTGTCAGCCTTTGAACTCAATGAGGGTCAAATGTTTATTGATGAACAATTAAAAATTGGCAGTAGAGTATGTATAATTGGTAAATCAGTAAAAGCCAGATTTTTTCCAAACACCAATCCTGTGGGAAAAATGATCAAGGTAGGGCCTCATTGGTTAGAAGTAATAGGTGTCTTAAAAGAAAGAATTTACAGCCAGAAAAGTTTAGATAATTTAGGGCTGAGAGATTTTAATATGGATATTTATACACCAGTGCAGACCGTTTTGGTTAATTACAGAAACAGGGCGGCACTTACTCAAGCTCAGTTAAAAAAAGCTAATTCCAGAAATGATGATGAAAATGGAAATAATCAGAACCAAGGAAGCAATAATTACCACCAAATAGATAAGCTAACTGTACAGGTTTCAGAATCAGATAACTTAAATGCAACGGCAGAAATCATTTCCAGAATGTTGAAAAGAAGACATTACGATAAAGTAGATTTCGAAGTTACTATCCCAGAATTACTATTGAAGCAACAACAGAAAACAAAGAACATATTTAATATCGTGCTGGGTGCCATAGCAGGGATTTCGCTTTTAGTAGGGGGGATAGGCATAATGAACATAATGCTAGCCTCAGTGATGGAAAGGATAAAAGAAATTGGTCTTAGATTATCTCTAGGAGCTAAGAAATCAGATGTAGTTTTACAATTTTTACTTGAGGCTGTGATGATCAGTATAAGTGGTGGAATTATAGGGGTGATTTTAGGAATTATATTCGCCTATCTAGTGGCTTCATTTGCAGAAATTCCCACTATTGTAAGTGGTATTTCGATTGTGATTTCATTTGGCGTTGCAGCTACAGTGGGACTAATTTTTGGTATAGCACCAGCAAGAAAAGCAGCAAATCAGGATCCGATAACTTCTTTAAGATATGAATAGAAAGTATATTTTTAATGCAGTGATAATCATAAGCTCTTTATTTTTGAGTTTAAATTTGTATTCACAGCAAACTTATACCTTGCAGGATGTAATTCAGATTGCTAAAACTCAATCCCCTGCTTATAAACGAGCTGAAACCATAAAGGAAAACAGATACTGGCAATACAGGGTTTATAAATCCAATTTTGTTCCGCAATTGAGCTTAAGTGGGACTTTACCTAATTTTAATCGCTCAGTTACACCTGTAACGCAAGAAGATGGTTCCACGCAATATCGTTCGGTTTTCAATAGTAATTCTGATGTATCCTTAAACTTAGAACAACAAATTGGGCTGACAGGAGGAACTGTTTTTTTAAATTCAACAGTTAATCGTTTCGATGATTTTGAAAGGAATGATTTCAGATATGGTGGAGATCCTTTATCTATTGGGTTTATTCAACCATTATTCAGATTTAATGAATTAAAATGGGATAGGGAGATAGAGCCTCTTCGTTATGAAGAATCGAAGAGAGAATTCGTGGAAGAGTTTGAACAAATTTCTAAGGATGTAGCCACTCGCTTTTTTGATTTGCTCAGTGCTCAGGTTAGTCTAGAAATAGCTCAAAAAAACTTAGGTAATAATGATACCATTTATAAGATTGCCCAAGGGAGATATGAACTTGGTAAAATACCTGAAAATGAACTGCTTCAGTTAGAATTAAGTTTGATGAATTCAAGACAATCAGTTGCACAAGCCAACTTAGATTTAGAGACAACTCAGCTGGCATTAAAAGCATTTTTAGGGTTGAAAAATGATGATGAATTAAACCTAATTGTCCCTCAAGATATTCCTGAATTTTTAATAGATCCAGATTTAGCATTGCAAGAAGCTTTAAACAACAGACAGGAAGCCATTGGTTTTAAAAGAAGATTGTTGGAGGCAGATAAAGAAGTCGATAGAGCTCAGGGAGAAACTGGGTTAAATATGGATTTATTTGGAAGTTTTGGATTAACAAATCAGGCAACTCAGCTTCCTGCCATTTATCAAACGCCTGAAAATCAACAAAGAGTTCAATTAGGATTTACCATCCCTATAGTTGATTGGGGAAGGCAAAAGTCTAGAGTAAGAACCGCAGAAGCAAACTATCAATTAGTTCAATACACAGTAGAACAAGAAAAAGTGAATTTTGAGCAAGAGGTATATACTCAGGTAAGAACTTTAGAGATGCTTAGAGATCAAGTAGCGATTACGCAAAAAGCAGATGATATTTCTCAAAGAAGATATAATATTGCCAAAAATCGTTATTTGATCGGTAAAATAAGCATAACGGACTTATCAATTGCACTAACTGAAAAGGATCAAGCCAAAAGAGATTACATCAACTCTTTAGGAAATTTTTGGCAGGCATATTTTAATTTAAGGCAGCTTACACTTTATGATTTCGAAGAAAACAGGCGTTTAATTGAATAATTATAGGTTTTTAGCTTTTTTATTTAATTAATTTCTGATAATTGTAGTATGAGAGTACTGACTACAGCGGCTTTTTTATTATTCATTTTATTTTCTTTACCATTAATAGGTCAGGTTGATTATAATAATAAAGCGACTGAGAAAATTAAAAAACAGCCCGAACTGGAGCCTGAGCGTAATCAAAAACAAAGAAATTTATTAAGTATTTATATCAAAGACACTAAAAATGTCCTTTATGGAAACCCTTGCATGGATAAGATAAGTGAGCGTTTTGGATATGAGTATGTAGTAATGCCCAAAAATGCATCTAAGTTTCATTCAGGCTTTAATAGAAGCATGCATAATTTCTTTGTTAAAACAGTCCTCTTTTTTAGAAACCCCTTCTGGAAAATCATATCCAATAAAAAAGCGAAAGAATGCAGGCAAAAGACAGGAGATTATGCTGGTTAATAAAACGAAATAATATTCTGATTTTTAATCCTTTTACCATTGATCTAATTTATTTTAAGTTTTAAACAATTAAAAAAGAATGCTTTTTGCTTAAATATGTTTTGATTTGTTTTTAAGTAGTTTCAAATTTTTATAAATTGAAAAAGGAAACAACTCATTGTGAATCATGGATTTAAGTAAAAATGCTATAGTAGATTTGTTAAATCATACTATCAAAGAAAGAAGGGATATAAGCTGGAAGATGGGCGTAGGATATCATAATGGAGTAGATATTTCTATTTACGAAATACTGATATATGAAATTAAAAACAACAAAACTATTGGGCGTTTCGCTTTTAACGGTGATTCTGGAAAATTAATTAACCAAAGGATAATTGGGTATCGTCAAAAAATGGCTGACAATATAGTAGATGCCTTGCTGGATATAAATAATTATTTAACAAAAAAAATAATGGCTTGATATCTCATAATCCGTTGCTTTTGATGATTTTAACTCCTTGAGATTTTAATTCCTGTTTTTGTTGCTCAAAATCATCCGAATCTAAAGGACGTGTGGCATCTTCTATCAAATGGACATTAAATCCTTCTTTTAAAGCATCCTTTAAAGTAAAATAAACACATATATCTGCTGCTAATCCACAAAAGTAAAGATCATTCGCCTTTTTTTCTTTTAAATAACCACTTAAACCAGTGCTTTTTTCATGTCCATTGTCATAGAAACCACTATAGCTATCAATATTAGGATTCATACCTTTTCTAAAAATAGCTTCTATAGTGTTGGTTTTTAAATCAGCATGGAAATTAGCTCCCCCTGATCCTTGCACGCAGTGATCAGGCCACAATGTTTGCTTCATTCCCTTCCATTCAATAACATCGAATGGGTCTTTACCTTTGTGACTTGAAGCAAAACTACTATGACCCTCTGGATGCCAGTCTTGCGTAGCCACCACAAGATCGAATTTCTGCGAAAAGGAATTTATGATGGGTATTATCTGATCGCCATCTTTTATTTCTAAGGCTCCACCTGGCATAAAATCATACTGTGGATCTACAATAATCAAGGTTTTCATATGTATTATATTACTTCTAGTATTTCCAATGAAATCTTCGATAAAAAATTTATCTTCGAAGGGTACAAAATTTGAATTTAAATTTTCAATCTTGATTTCATAATGTTTTCTTTTTTTCTTCTGAGATAAAAGTATTCCTCAAATTCATTAAGTTTTTACTTAACCCAATTTTGTAAATATGTGGATTATCAAACCTTTTATATTCAATCGGTAATTCTGCCAACCTTTCTTTACTGTATTTTTGAATCTCTTTCAATGACTTCTTTTTAAAAAGACGTTTCCCGTCCTTCATAACCACTTTAAGTAATGGCTCCTGCTGGCAATCTGAAAATTTCAGAGATTTATCCGCCTCAAAAGGATGATGCATTTCATGCACTGAGTTTTCGTCTTCAAGAGTTACCACATCTGCACCTATCAATTGTTGCTGGTCATCCCTTAATCTGAAGACTTGTTTTTTACCTGGCAAAGTTATTTTGGCCTTGTTTTCCGACAATTTAATCCTTGCTTTTCCCTTTGTGTAGGCTAATTTATAAACTCCATCTAAGGCTGCATCGGGTTTTCCAGTAACCAAGCTAGTTCCAACACCCATTACATCTATAGGGGCACCTTGTTCTAACAAACTTTTAACAACATACTCATCTAATTGATTGGAGGCTGCAATTTTTACATAATCTAACCCTTCCTGATCAAGCATTTTTCGACTTTTTTTAGCTAAGTAAGCTAAATCGCCACTATCTAGTCGAATTCCTTTTAATTGATGACCATTAGCTTCCATTTCCTTTGCAACTTTAATGGCATTTGGAATGCCACTTTTTAAAGTGTCGTAAGTATCAACCAATAATACACAATCATTAGGGCGTGATTTGGCAAACGTTCGAAATGCAGTTAATTCATCTTCGTGACTCTGAATAAATGAATGGGCCATAGTGCCCGAAACAGGGATATCAAAATCTCTTCCTGCCATAACATGACTACTTGCATCAAACCCACCTATAATGGCTGCTCTGCTTGCATGGTAGCTACCTAAACCCTGAGCTCTACGCATACCAAAATCTATCAAAGTTTGATTTGGAGCGGCAAGTCTTATTCGTGAAGCTTTAGTAGCAATTAATGATTGAAAGTTGAGAATATTCAATAATAATGTTTCTATGATTTGAGCCTCAATTATGTTGCCTTCTATTCGAACCACAGGTCTTGCAGGAAATACAATATCCCCTTCTAATACACTATATACTTTCCCTGAAAATTTAAATTCTTTTAGATATTGTAAAAACTTTATATCGAATCCTTGAGCTTTTAAAAAATTAATATCCTTTTTAGAAAAGCTTAATCCCTCAAGTATGTCAATTAAATTTTCTAGACCAGCAAAAATAGTGTAACCACCATCAAAAGGTGATTTTCTGAAAAAGTAGTCAAAAATAGCTTCTTGTTCAGTTCCATTATTATGGAAATATACTTGAGCCATTGTGAGTTGATACTGGTCTGTATAAGTTCCTGAAATTATATCCATATAAATTCTCCAGAGTTATTTAATTCCCCTTAACTTATTCTCATAGTACTCATAATCTTTATTTGAAAAGAGAACAAAGCGAATCTTTTTGATGGAGTGAGCTTTTTTAATGAAATCTTGAACTGTGGATAAAACAATTTCAGTAGCATCTTCAAACGGATAGCCAAATGCTCCTGTCGAAATTGCAGGAAAAGCAATAGATTCAATATTATGGTTTTCGGCTAATGTTAAAGCATTTTCATAACAATTGCTCAGTAATTTTACTTCAGGCTTGTTAAATCCATAAATAGGGCCTAATACGTGTATAATATGTTGATTGGGTAGTTCATATGCACCAGTAATTACAGCTTCGCCCGTTTTGATTGGGGCTAATGCTCTACATTCTTCGGCTAAGCCTTTTCCTGCGGCAGTATGAATTGCACCTGCGACACCACTTCCGATTTGTAATTCTGCATTTGCGGCATTAACAATTGCTGAAATATTTTCTTGCTTTGTAATATCGCCTTTTACAGCTTCCAGTTTCACATTACTATTGCTCATATTCCTATTCCTCTTTATAGGTATATCGAACAATAGGCAAATATGTTGTCTAGGGTTTTAGAAATTAACCTGGGCTTGTAATCTCAATAATCTTCCTGTTTGTAAATTATCTTGATTCATAAAGTCTTCATATCTTCTAGAAGAAATGGTATAATGGGCAACTAATTCAAATGCCCTGACAGGTCTCCATTCCATTCCAATTTCTAATTCATTTACATTATAACTTCTGGCATCACGCTCGAACTTCTTACCACCATCATAATAATGGTATCGCATGAAGGGATAAAATAATTGTTTGAATTTTGTAAACTTATAAGTAAGTGTAGCATATCCCCCTTCTAAAGAAGTTTGTTCAATGGTATTGGTTTGTTTATTGAATTCTGGTCCTGTTCCCCAATTATATTCCGCTTGAATTCCAAATGGTTGCGGGTATAGTATAAAAGAAGCAGCAGCTCTCTGATCTAAATAGTTTAGACCTTCTTTTACGTTTACACCATCACTTAAATTACCAAGTGGCATTTGATACTGGCCTGTATAAGCCTGAACACCAGGTTCTATTATTTGATTTCCAAATTTCATTGGGTAACTAATTCTCCCTACAACATGGAGGTCATCATTTAATTCGGGAGCATTACCAGTTTGACCATTAAATACACCAAATCCAACCACTCCATAATCTCCAGAACCTTTTAAACCTTCAGCAACTAATTCTCTGAATAATTTTCTAGTCTCCTCAGGTGCCCAATAAAATAAAAGACTTAATTCCCGCTCATTTTTGATTGAACTATTCATCCCATCATTTCTATCAAGCGGTAATCGGTTTTGGCTGGATTGCATGTTTTCGAATCCATATGGAATTTTACTCTGTCCAAACCGAAATCGAAACTCTCTTTTCTGATCTAAGCTAACATCAAAATATGCATCTCTTAGTTGCCCAAAATGTTGGCCTGTTCCACTTCCTGAACTGGCAAAATCGGGCTGAATATAGAAATATACATATTTACCTACATTACCTGAAAACTTTAAACGAACTCGTCTCAAGGAAATGCCATTTCCTGCGCCCCAGCTTTTATCACATTGATTGCAATCTAAATCAGGATTGGTCTCAAGCAATCTATTGTATCTGGATTGTACGTATCCACCTATTTTAATATTCTCGAACCAAGTATTTCCATTAATATCATAAGGAAGCTTTTGTATTTGGCTTGTTGCACTAAAAGCTAAGAAAAATAGGAGTAAAAAAGTCAGGCTTGTTTTCTGCATTTCTTAAAAGTTTTTGCAAAAGTAAACCTGTCTAATATTATCATATCATTTATTGTGTTAATAAATAATTAACAATATCATTAATCAACATGAAACGGCTTTTATTTAATTCAAAAATTGCACTTCATTATTAATTAAAGCTATATTAAGTTAACATTAACTTAACATAGCAATTAAAATTTAATTCAATTTCTCTAATAGTTTCTTAAAAACCTTTGTCATTTTAGGTTCTGCATTTATGGCAGCGCCAATTATTTCAGGAATTGCGGCAGGTTTTAATTTTTCGGGATAGCACAAATCAGTTATAACTGAAACTGCAAATACTGGAATTTGAATATGTCGGGCTGCAATATTTTCAGGAATAGTACTCATCCCAACAGCATCTGCACCAATTATATCCAAATATTTGTATTCTGCAGGCGTTTCCAAATTAGGGCCTTGTACACCTGCATATACACCTTCCTTGATGTTAATTCCTTCTTCTTTGGCAATTTCTTTTGCCAATTTTATGAGTTTAGGTTCATATGCATCATACATATCAGGGAATCGTCCACCAAATTCATCCAAATTATTCCCTCTAAGAGGATTTTCTGGGAATAGGTTGATGTGATCTGTAATAATCATTATATCACTTAATTCTAATTCCTTATTTAATCCACCCGCTGCGTTAGAAATAAATAGATATTGTATTCCTAAAAGATGCATTACTCTTACTGGCATTACAACTTGTTCCATGGTGTAACCTTCGTAATAGTGAAACCTACCTTGCATAGCCACCACTTTCTTGCCACTTAGCTCTCCAAAAATCAATTTCCCGTTGTGAGACTCTACTGTTGAGATTGGGAAATTTGGAATGTCATTATAGGATAAGGTATGTTCAATTTTTATATCCTCAACTAAAGCTCCTAGACCAGTACCTAATATTATCCCTACTTCAGGCTTTGTATCTACTTTGCTTTTGATGAATTCGGTTGCTTCTCTTATTTCTTTTATGGTATCCATGTTTTTCAAACAATTTGGCCACAATTTGATTCAAGTCTGTATATCTTCAAAATATTTTTAAAATTATTTAAACCTTTTGAGGAATTTAAAGTATATGTACCTACATTTAATGTCATAACAATAAAAAATAGAAATGAAAACAAAAATTTTATCAATCGGAATCGCAGCATTAATAATGACTGCAGCTTTTACAGTTTTACAAAAAGAAGTAAAAGTAGACACTAACTCAAGCCAAATAGCATGGGTAGGAAAGAAAGTAACAGGACAACACAATGGTACTGTAAATATTAAAGAAGGTGCTTTAGAGATGGAAGATGGCCAAGTAACGGGTGGATCTTTCGTAATTGACATGACTACCATTGATGTATTGGATTTAGAAGGAGAGTATAAAGGAAAATTGATGGGGCATTTAAGATCTGATGATTTCTTCAGTGTTGAAAAATATCCTACTGCAAAATTCACTATTACTTCCATCGACAAAAGTGAAGCAACTGATGCTACTCATTTCGTAGCTGGTGATTTAACTATTAAAGGAATTACAAATAAAATTACTTTCCCTGCTAACGTAACTATTAAAGATGGAAAAGCTAATGCAAAAGCTTCTTTCGCTTTAGATAGAACTAAATGGCAAGTTAAGTATGGTTCTGGTTCATTCTTCGATGGATTAGGAGATAAAATGATATATGATGATTTTGAGTTAACTGTAAACTTATCGTCTTTATAATTTAAAACTCATCGAATTAATTATTGAATAGGGACTTTTTGTCCCTATTTTTGTTTTTTTAACACACTATAGTAGAATGATCACCATTATTTCAGGTACTAACCGTCAGAATTCCGTTTCAGCTAAAGTAGCACACCTTTACCAAAGTTTGTTAACGCAACATCAGGTTGAATCCAATATCATTGATTTAGCGGATTTACCTAATGATTTTGTGTATACAGCACTTTATGACAATAATGGAAAAAACCCTGAATTCAATAAATTTTTAGAACAATTACGTTCTTCAGAGAAATATGTATTCATTATCCCTGAATATAATGGCTCATTTCCGGGAGTCTTAAAAGCGTTTATTGACGGTATGGAATACCCCAATAGTTTTCAAAACAAAAAATGTGCGCTAGTAGGTATTTCTTCCGGAATGCAGGGTGCAGGGCTAGCCTTGAGTCATATGACCGATATTTTCAATTATTTAGGCATGAATGTTTTAGCATTAAAACCTAAACTTGCGAGAATTGAAAAGAATTTCGATGGAGAGGAAGTAACTGATAAACTTTATAGCCAATTACTTGAAGAACAAGTAAAAAAGTTATTAGATTTTTAGATTTAACTTTTTAAGATATTCTGATAAGCTCTTTTCCCTTTATCTGTTAAATAGGGGTAGATCATTTCAAAAAGCAAATCGCCATAGTATTCAACAGAATTGTTTTTATCAAAAGTGGCATAAATATTTATCCAGCTGTCTCCTATAATATTCATCCTTTGATAAAGCCTATCATATTCTTGCTCTAATTCTGCCGGTCTCAAAATATTGGCTTCTATAAGCGACTGAAACATTTTTTGAAATTGCTCATTCCTAATCTTCATTAAAGTTGCATAGTGAGATTTAATTTTACTGTTTTCATTCATTAAATGGATAAAATCGATTAAGATGAATTTATAATCATACATTTTTTCCATTGTCTTTATTGAGGATTTATATAATGACTCTAATTGATTATCATTCCCCATGGATTTCATCTGATTATCCATTTCTTCTACTAACTGAAAATACAAAGCTTCCACAATATCTTCTTTCAACTTAAAGTGGTAATTCAAATTTCCTTGGCTAATGTTTAATTCTTGGGCAATCTGCCTCAAACTGACATTCACCATACCTTTTTCATTGAATAATAGGAGAGATGCTTGAAGTATTTTCTCTTTAGTGTTTTTCATTTTAGTAAACTTGACCTAATAATTATATTTTAGTATATTTGACCTAAAATTATGAATAAGTATGGAGATAGCAATAATTGGAGGAGGTATAGCTGGTCTTACTACTGCTTTGGCTTTAAAAAATGAGGGGATTTCATCCATTGTTTATGAACGCGCAGACCAACTGAATGAAGTTGGAGCTGGAATATGGCTTCAACCAAATGCTATAAAGGTTTTGAACCAATTAGGCTTAAAGGAAAAAATAATGAATAATGCTGTAAAGTTAGATAGGGTTGATATTACGGATTCCCAGCTGAACTCATTCCAAAAAAGGAATGCAGTTGTTCAGGATAGTGAAGGAAATCAAATATTATCCATTCACAGAGCAAAATTACAGCAAATATTATTCGAGGCTCTTCCTGATGACAGTGTAAAATTAGGGCATGAATTCAAATCCTTTTCTCAAAACACTTCTAAAATAGAATTGGAATTTGACCATACTTCAGTAGTGGTAGATTATGTTTTGGGTGCCGATGGAATAAACTCCAAACTACGCAAGCAGCTATTTCCGAAGTCTGCTTTAAGACATTCAGGTCAAACTTGCTGGAGAGGAATTGCAAAGATAAGGTTGCCAAAAGAACTTCAAAATTTGGGTAGAGAGGCTTGGGGCTATAATGTAAGGTTTGGTTTTTCTCAGGTTTCTGATGATCTGGTTTACTGGTTTGCCGTTGCCAAAGCTAAGCCTTTTCAAAAAGATGATAAATCAAAAATTAAGGGCCAATTGATTGAGAAGTTTAAAAAGTTTCATCCGATTGTTAACCAAATCATCAATGCAACAGACGAACAGAAAATCATTAGAGGAGATTTATTGGATTTGAAAAGATTGGTTAAATGGCATCATCAAAATATAGGTTTGATAGGTGATGCAGCACATGCTACAACTCCTAATATGGGACAAGGAGCAGGGCAGGGAATAGAAGATGCTTATGTAATGGCTAAATTATTTTCTCAAAACCAAGCCTCAGAGAATCTTTTTGAGAATTTTGAAAAAATCAGAAGAGAGAAAGTAGATTATGTGGTGAATAATTCTTGGCGCTTTGGAAAAATGGCGCATAACCCCTTTGGCAGGGTAATGATGAAAGCAGTGATGAGGGTGACTCCTCAAGCTGTAATTAATAAGCAGCTAGAAAAACTTTATACAATTGGAGACTAATAAGGGAAAAAAATCAGAGAGTTAATTCAATAAACTCTCTGATTCTACCTCATAAATCTTTAATCAGCTAAATTGATCAAATAAGTCAAATTAATACCTAGTGTTCTAGTTTTAGCTCCTAAATCATAAGTTACGAAATTTCCGCCACCCATATTTTCAGTAACCTCATTTGAGGTGTTTAAAACGCCAAAGTTGTAACTAGCACCAATTTTAACAATTCTTTTATCGTTGATATTATATTCAAAATCAGCTTTTAATAATAATCCCAGATCTAAAACATAAAAATCATTAACATCATCAGCATCATCAGCTTCTCTTGTGCTAATTATATCCCTGTTTATTTGTGAATCGGTAGTGCTTTTCCCTGAGAATGCATAAGCACCATAAAATCCACCACCTATTTGTAAATATGCATCATTAAATAGGTCAGTTCTAAAATTGAAAACTAAGGGAACTTGAACATAATCTAATGTAACGGTTTCACTTTCAGTTTTATAACCAGATCCTGAATAAAATAGTCCAATATGAAATACGAAATTTTCTGTTGTACCAGTTTCAGAGTAAATCCCTGCATTTAGACGTGGTAGGAATTGTAAATCTGGGTAGATGTTTGGATCACTTACTTTTGTGAATACCATACTTGCAGAATTCATTCCAACTTGTAAGCCTACTCGTGATATTCTACCCTCTTCGGTGGTTGATTGACTTGTAAAATCATCTTGTGCAATAGCGACATTAGAAATCGCTAAAAACAAAATCAAAATTTGTAATTGTTTTCTCATTTTAAGTTATTTAATTTTTGGGTCGCAAAAGTAGTTATTTACCTATGTCTGTAGAAACTTAAACTCTATTATTTTTTAAATTCAATAAAAAAAGCTACTCTCAATTAAGAAAGTAGCTTGGATAATTTAAATTTTTGGAGCAGAGTTAAACCGTCATAATCTCTTTCTCTTTATGCTCTAGAATGTCATCAATTTTTTTAGAGAAATCATTAGTTAAGGATTGTACTTTATCTTCTCCTCTTTTAACATCATCCTCAGAAATCCCTTCCTTTTGTAATTGCTTTAATTGGTCATTAGCATCTTTTCTTGCATTTCGAATAGAAATTTTGCCATCCTCAGCTTCATTTTTGGCTTGTTTCGTTAAAGCAATTCTTCTTTCCTCCGTCAATGGTGGAATATTTATTCTAACAATTTCACCATCATTTTGAGGAGTGAATCCTAAATCACTATTGATTATAGCTCTTTCTATTTCACCGATGATGTTTTTTTCCCATGGCTTAATAATGATAGATCGTGCATCTGGCGTACTGAGAGAAGCAACTTGGTTGATAGGAGTGTCATTACCATAATAATCTACCATTAAGCCATCAAGCATTGCAGGGGAAGCTTTGCCTGCTCTAATTTTCTGCAAATTACTTTTTGTGTGCTGAATGGCTTTTTCCATTAGCTCTTTTGCTTCATCCAATACTAAATCTATTTCTTCCATTGCTTTTTATTTTTCAGAATTTATCAATGTACCAACATTTTCTCCATTTATCAGGTCGTATAAGTTGCCCGCTTTATTCATATCAAATACAATAATAGGCAAATTGTTTTCTTGACAAAGCGTAAAGGCAGTCATATCCATCACGTTTAAGCCTTTTTCATATACTTCCTGAAAAGTAATATTAGAATATCTTGTGGCATCTGCATTTTTCTCTGGGTCAGATGTGTAAACACCATCCACTCTTGTTCCCTTTAAAACAACATCCGCCTCTATTTCAATAGCTCTTAAACTTGCAGTAGAATCAGTAGTGAAATAAGGATTTCCAATTCCAGCTCCAAAAATCACAACTCTACCTTTTTCAAGGTGTCGGATTGCTCTTCTTCTAATGAAAGGCTCGCAAACCTGCTCCATATTAATACCAGACATCAATCGAGTGAACATGCCGTGATTTTCCAAAACACCTTGAACAGCCATGCCATTGATAACGGTGGCAAGCATTCCCATATAATCACCTTGCACTCTATCAATACCAGCAGCTTCAGCTTGTATTCCTCTAAAAATATTTCCTCCACCTATTACGATAGCTACTTCAATACCTTGATCGTGTATTCTTTTAATTTCTTTTGCATATTGAGCTAGCCTTTTGGGATCAATACCGTAGCCTTCATCTCCCATCAGAGCCTCACCACTTAATTTCAATAGAATGCGTTTGAATTTCATAAGTTAATTTGTTGCTGTCTCTTTAAAAGTCTAATTTATATATTTAAAAAATCAATTCTATTAATAAGTGATTAGAATTGAATGATCAATTGATTTTTCTCTACGCTATCACCTTTATTAGCTTTAATTTCAGCAATGGTGCCATCACCAGCTGCCTTTATCACATTTTCCATCTTCATAGCCTCCAATATTAATAGAGGGTCTCCTTTTTTAACCTCGTCTCCAGGTGAAACCATAATATCAATGATTAACCCTGGCATAGGAGCTTTCACATCATTCATCTGGTTTTGATCCAAATCAGTGATCCCCATTTCCTCTAAAAGTAAATCCATCTTGTCTTTCAATTCCAATTCAATGATCTTACCATTCAATTGTAGTTTGAAGATTTTGCTTTCGTAGTCTATTTCTACTAAATGAGCATTAAAAGTTTGATTATTATGGATAATGTGGAAGGATTGTTGATCGGTTTTACTTATGTCCCAATCAACTTGTTTGTCGTCTATGAAAATATTCCCGTCTTTAGTGGACAGTCTATATTCTTTTTCGGATTGACTGAATTTTATTTCGTACATAATTAAAATTTAACACGAAGATAGGAACACATATTAAATTTTACACATTTCATTTTAAAATTAGTGTGATGGAGTAGATTTTTTTTCACCTTTGCAGCGAAGTTTTAACTCAAAAACAGATCAGGATTAGGCAATACATAGAATCCATCTATTTTTTCAAACTAAGATCAAAATTCTATTTTTTCATAAAGAACTGATTTCCAATAGTTAGCAATCACTTTGAAATTAACTTTGAAAAAAAGTAATCTTTTTTGTCAGTAAAGTTTGATAAAATATAAAATCCATATAATTTTGCACTTCCTAAAACGAAAGGGATTTAGGAAATGCTTATTGAAACCAATGGGGGAATACCAAAGCGGCCAACTGGGACGGACTGTAAATCCGTTGTCTTTCGACTTCACAGGTTCGAATCCTGTTTCCCCCACTTTGTAATCCGAGGCTTTAGTGAAGGATTACATTTTGATAGAAGCAATGCTTGTTTTAAGTTTTGTTTCATCATTAAAAAGCGAGAGTAGCTCAGTTGGTAGAGCGGCAGCCTTCCAAGCTGCAGGTCGCGAGTTCGAACCTCGTCTCTCGCTCTATAATACAATAGGCATTTCGGTGAAAATTTAAGGCAGAACGGAAACGTCACTGCCTTTGTTAGGATGTGCCTGTAAAAGGCACTGAATGATTTCAAGCCGATGTAGCTCAGGGGTAGAGTGCTTCCTTGGTAAGGAAGAGGTCGGGGGTTCAAATCCCCTCGTTGGCTCAATCAGTGTTATTGAATAAATATATTATAAATTTTAACTAAACTGAGGATTTTTCAAATATGGCTAAAGAAACCTTTGACCGTTCGAAACCACACGTGAATATCGGAACTATCGGTCACGTGGATCATGGTAAAACTACATTAACTGCTGCAATCTGTAAAGTATTGTCTGATAAAGGATTTGCAGAGATGAGAGACTTCTCATCTATTGATAATGCTCCTGAAGAAAAAGAAAGGGGTATTACAATTAACTCTTCTCACGTAGAGTATGCTACTGCTAACCGTCACTATGCACACGTTGACTGTCCAGGTCACGCGGATTACGTGAAAAACATGGTTACTGGTGCTGCTCAAATGGATGGTGCTATCTTAGTGGTTGCGGCTACTGATGAACCAATGCCACAAACTCGTGAGCACATCCTTTTAGCTCGTCAGGTAGGTGTTCCTGCTGTTGTTGCTTTCTTAAACAAAGTAGATTTAGTTGACGATGAGGAATTATTAGAGTTAGTTGAAATGGAAGTAAGAGAATTACTTTCTTTCTATGACTTCCCTGGTGATGATCTTCCAGTAGTTCAAGGTTCTGCTTTGGGTGCTTTAGAAGGTGATGCTAAATGGGTTGAGAAAATTGATGAGTTAATGCAAGCTGTTGATGATTATATTCCATTACCAGAGCGTTTAACTGATAAAGATTTCTTAATGCCAGTTGAGGATGTATTCTCTATTACTGGTCGTGGTACTGTTGCAACAGGTAGAATCGAAAGAGGTGTAATTAACTCTGGTGACCCTGTTGACTTGATCGGTATGGGAGCTGAAAACTTAAAGTCTACTGTGACTGGTGTTGAAATGTTCCGTAAAATATTAGATAGAGGTGAAGCTGGTGATAACGTTGGTCTTTTGTTAAGAGGTATTGAAAAAGCTCAGATCAAAAGAGGTATGATTATCTGTAAGCCAGGTTCTGTAACTCCACATGCTCACTTCAAAGCTGAGGTTTACGTTCTTTCTAAAGATGAAGGTGGACGTCACACTCCATTCTTTAACAAGTATCGTCCACAGTTCTATTTAAGAACAACTGACGTTACTGGTGAGATCAAACTTCCAGAAAACGTAGAAATGGTTATGCCAGGTGATAACGTTACTATCGAAGTTAACTTGATCAACAAAGTTGCTTGTGAAAAAGGTTTACGTTTCGCTATCCGTGAAGGTGGTAGAACTGTAGGTGCTGGACAGGTAACTGAAATCTTAGACTAATACTTAAGATATAGTAATAAATTAAACAATGCGCTCTCGAAAATTTGGGAGCGCATTTGTTTCTTATAAAACTTTTATCTACCTTTGCAGACCATTTTGAGTTGCATTGGTGAATACGGGTGTAGCTCAATTGGTAGAGTAGTGGTCTCCAAAACCATTGGCTGGGGGTTCGAGTCCCTCCACCCGTGCAATTTTAACACATTAATAAGATGCAGAAATTAAGTTTATTCTTAAAAGAATCGTGGTCAGAAATGCGATATAAAGTAACATGGCCACCATATAGCAAACTTCAAAATAGTTCTATTTTGGTGTTGGTCGGAGCTTTAATTTTTGCCCTTTTAATTGGTGTTATTGATTTGGCATTCGATAATGCGATGGAGTGGTTTTATAATGCCTTTTAGCATTTAAGAAAATTGAGATAATGTCAGAATTTAAATGGTACGTTTTAAGAGTAATTAGTGGTCAGGAGAAGAAGATTAAAACTTATCTTGAAAACGAGATTGCTCGTCAAAAAATAGAAGATTTTATTCCTCAAATTCTTATACCAACTGAAAAGGTATATGAGATGAGGAATGGTAAGAAGCGTGTCAGGGAAAAGAATTTCTTCCCAGGATATGTTTTCGTATCAGCTGATATATCTCATGGAGAAGCGCATCACGTCATCACTAGTATTCCAGGAGTAATTGGATTTCTAGGCGGACAAGGTGATGAAAAAGAGCCGGTTCCTTTAAGACAAAATGAAGTGAATCGCATACTCGGAAAGGTTGATGAAACTGAAGAAATGGATGAAAAGCTGAGCACTCCTTATATAATAGGGGAATCAGTGAAAGTGATGGATCTAACCATTCAGTGGGTTTACCGGATCTGTAGAAGAAGTATTCGAAGAAAGAAAGAAGCTAAATGTTATGGTGAAAATCTTTGGACGAAATACTCCTGTGGAATTGAATTACATGCAAGTAGAAAAAACAGAATAGCAAGATGGCTAAGGAAATAAGTGGATATCTGAAATTACAGATTAAAGGAGGGGCAGCAAACCCGTCACCTCCCGTTGGTCCTGCATTAGGTAGTAAAGGACTTAACATAATGGAGTTCTGTAAGCAATTTAATGGAAGAACTCAAGAGAAAGCTGGGCAAGTATTACCAGTGGTGATTACAATTTACAAAGACAAATCTTTTGATTTTGTAATTAAAACTCCACCAGCTCCGGTACTTTTATTAGATGCTTCAAAAAAGAAAAAAGGTTCTGCTGAGCCAAACCGTGTTAAGGTTGGTACTGTAACTTGGGATCAAGTGAAAGAAATCGCTGAAACCAAAATGACTGATTTAAATGCATTTAAAATTGAATCAGCCATGCGTCAAGTTGCAGGTACTGCAAGAAGTATGGGTATTAAAGTTACAGGAACTGCTCCTTGGAAATCTTAAAAAATAGGTAAAATGGCAAAGCTTACTAAAAATCAAAAAATTGCAGCTGAGAAAATTGATCCTTCTAAGGCTTATGCTTTAGATGAAGCTTCTTCTCTAGTTAAGGAAATTACAACTACCAAGTTTGATGCTTCAGTCGACCTAGATATTAGATTAGGAGTTGATCCTCGTAAAGCAGACCAAATGGTAAGAGGCGTAGTGGCTCTTCCACACGGAACTGGTAAGGATATCAAAGTTCTAGCATTGGTTACTCCTGACAAAGAGCAGGAAGCGAAAGATGCTGGTGCGGACTATGTTGGACTAGATGACTACATCAAGAAAATTGAAGGTGGTTGGACAGATATTGATATTATCGTAACCATGCCAACTGTTATGGCAAAAGTTGGTAGGTTAGGTAAAGTGCTAGGGCCAAGAGGTCTTATGCCAAACCCAAAATCAGGAACTGTTACGCTTGATGTTGGGAAAGCGGTTCAAGAAGTAAAATCAGGTAAAATTGATTTTAAAGTGGACAAATTCGGAATTATTCACGCTAGTATTGGCAAAGCTTCCTTCTCGAAAGAGAAAATTGCTGAGAATGCTAATGAATTAATTCAAACTTTAGCGAAGCTGAAACCAGCTTCTTCTAAAGGTACTTATTTCATGAGTATGACCATGTCATCTACGATGAGCAAGGGAATCTCAATTGATAAAAACTCTATAGCTGGAATTTAATATGAATAGAAAAGAAAAAGGACAACTTATAGAGGAACTTACAGAAAAATTTGCGGAATACCCGCATTTTTATCTGGCTGATGGTTCAGGAATGACTGTTTCTCAAACCAATACTTTTCGTCAACTATGTTACGAAAAAGGGCTTGAGTATAAAGTAGTGAAGAACTCTTTAATACAAAAGGCATTAGAGAAACAAGAAGGAGATTACTCTGAGATTTTTGGAGCATTGAAAGGTTTCTCAGGAATTCTATTTTCTCCAGAAGTAGGTAATGCACCTGCTAAGGTTATTAAAGAATTTCATAAGAAAAATAGTATAGAAAAGCCTTTATTCAAAGCTGCTGCTATAGATACAGATATTTATGTAGGTGCAGAACACTTAACGCCATTAAGCGAGCTTAAATCTAAGAAAGATATGCTTGGCGATATTGTTGGTCTATTACAATCACCTGCTAAGAATGTTATTTCTGCTTTACAAAGTGGAGGACATACTGTTTCAGGATTAGTAAAAGCGCTTGAAGAAAGAGCACAATAATTAACAAATTACTAGAACAAAATCATTAAAATTTAAATAACACAATCATGGCTGATATCAAAGCAATTGGAGATCAATTAGTAGAATTAACAGTAAAAGAAGTTAATGAACTTGCTGATTACCTAAAAGAAACACACGGTATCGAACCTGCTGCAGCAGCAGCGCCTGTAATGGCAGCTGGTGGTGCTGGCGGAGGAGACGCAGCGGAAGAAAAAACATCTTTTGATGTTGTTTTAACTTCTGCAGGTGCTGCTAAATTACAAGTTGTTAAAGCTGTTAAAGAATTGACAGGTTTAGGCTTGAAAGAAGCAAAAGAATTAGTTGACGGTGCTCCTAAAGCAGTAAAAGAAGGAGTAGCTAAAGACGAAGCAGAGGCGCTTAAAAAGCAACTTGAAGAAGCTGGAGCAGAAGTTGAATTAAAGTAATAAGTTGATCCTGAAAGGGTTAACTGATTTCTGCCCAAGAAATTAGGCCTGGTCCCCGAGAACGATTTTTCGTTTTCGTGGTCAGGTCTTTTCCTGTTTGTACTAATTTATGAAGCAGGATAGTGCTTTTTAGCACTTTTAAGAATTACAAAAACTTTAAATATTCAGAGCCTTGGCTAATATAAATCAATCTGAAAGAATCAATTTCTCGTCAATTAAAACAGTAATTGATTACCCTGATTTCCTTGATGTTCAACTCCAATCTTTCCAGGATTTCTTCCAATTGGAAACTCCCGCTGAAAAACGAGCTGAAGAAGGAATTTTTAAAGTATTTCAAGAAAACTTCCCGATCTCCGATTCCAGAGAGAATTTCGTACTGGAATTTGTTGATTATCTTGTAGATCCACCAAAATATGATATTGATGGATGTATTGATAGGGGGTTAACTTATTCTGTTCCTTTAAAAGCAAAACTACGTTTGATTTGCAATGATGAGGACAATGAAGACTTTGAAACCATTGAGCAAGAGGTATTCTTAGGGAATATCCCTTACATGACCGAAAAAGGCTCATTTATTATTAATGGAGCTGAGCGTGTAATTGTTTCTCAGTTACACAGATCTCCTGGTGTTTTCTTTGCCCAAAGTAAGCACACTAACGGAACGAAATTATATTCTGCAAGAATTATTCCTTTCAAGGGTTCTTGGATTGAATTTGCTACCGATGTGAATAATGTCATGTATGCTTACATCGACAGAAAGAAAAAATTCCCTGTAACTACTTTGTTACGTGCCATCGGTTATGGTTCTGATAAAGATATTTTGGATCTCTTCAACCTTTCTGAGGAAGTTGACGGTACTAAAGCAGCCCTTAAAAAAGTGATCGGTAGAAAACTAGCCGCTAGAGTTCTTAAGACTTGGACTGAGGATTTCGTGGATGAGGATACTGGTGAAGTGGTATCAATCGACAGAAATGAAGTTCTTTTAGAAAGAGATTCTGTTATAGAAGAAGAAGATATAGACTTAATTATAGATGCAGGTGTTAAATCCATCATTCTTCACAGAACTGATGTGAATATCACTGATTATAGCATTGTTTATAATACACTTCAGAAGGATAACTCTAACTCAGAAAAAGAAGCGGTAGAGCAAATTTACCGTCAATTAAGAAATACAGAGGCTCCTGATGAAGCAACAGCTAGAGAAATTATTCAAAATCTTTTCTTCTCAGAGAAAAGATATGACTTAGGTGAAGTTGGTAGATATAGAATCAATAAAAAATTAGGTTTAGATATTGATGCTGAAACTAAGGTATTGACTAAAGTGGATATCATCCACATCGTGAAATACCTTATCGGTTTGATTAACTCTAAAGCCATTGTTGATGATATCGATCACTTAAGTAATAGAAGAGTTAGAACAGTAGGGGAGCAGTTATATGCTCAGTTTGGTGTTGGTTTAGCTAGAATGGCTAGAACAATCCGTGAAAGAATGAATGTAAGAGATAATGAGGACTTCAAGCCTGTTGATTTGATCAATGCTAGAACATTGTCCTCAGTGATTAATTCATTCTTCGGAACCAACCAGCTATCTCAGTTCATGGATCAAACGAATCCATTATCTGAGGTAACGCATAAAAGAAGAATGTCAGCCTTAGGGCCAGGTGGTCTTTCCAGAGAGCGTGCAGGTTTTGAGGTTCGTGATGTTCATTACACTCACTATGGTAGATTATGTACCATTGAAACACCAGAAGGACCAAACATTGGTTTGATTTCTTCATTGTGTGTACACGCCAAGGTTAACGGTATGGGATTCATTGAAACTCCATACAGAAAAGTTGAAGGTGGTAAAGTGGATATGAGTGGTAATGTATTATACCTTACTGCAGAGGAAGAAGATGACCATAACATTGCACAGGCAAATGCACCTATCGATGATTCTGGTAAATATCTTAACGATAGAGTAAAAGCAAGATTTGAAGGTGACTTCCCAGTATTAGAGCCAAAAGAGCTTTCTTACATGGATATTGCACCTAACCAAATTGTATCGGTTGCAGCTTCTATGATTCCTTTCTTGGAGCATGATGATGCAAACAGGGCTTTGATGGGATCAAACATGCAGCGTCAAGCTGTTCCTTTGTTAAGACCAGAGGCACCAATTGTAGGTACTGGTCTTGAAGGAAGAGTTGCCAGAGACTCTAGATCAATGATAGTAGCGGAAAAAGACGGAGTTGTAACTTTTGTTGATGCTACAAAAATTGTCATCAAGTATGACATGAATGATGAAGAGGAATTGGTTTCTTTTGATGATGACGAAAGAGTATATGACTTAATCAAATTCAGAAGAACTAACCAAAACACCACTATCAACCTTAGACCACTGGTTTATAAGAATGATAGAGTTAAAAAGGGTCAAATCCTTTGTGATGGTTATGCAACAGAGAAAGGTGAATTAGCTATTGGTCGTAACATGAAAGTGGCATTTATGCCATGGCAAGGTTACAACTTTGAGGATGCGATTGTAATCTCTGAAAGAGTTGTTAGAGAAGATATATTTACTTCTATTCATATTGAAGAATTTGAACTAGAAGTTAGAGATACTAAGCGTGGAGAGGAAGAATTAACTTCTGAAATTCCAAACGTTAGTGAAGAAGCAGTTAAAAACCTTGATGAAAACGGTATCATTAGAACGGGTACTGAAATCAAAGAAGGTGATATCCTAATTGGTAAAATTACTCCTAAAGGTGAAACTGATCCAACTCCTGAAGAAAAACTATTAAGAGCTATCTTTGGTGATAAAGCGGGTGATGTTAAAGATGCTTCTATGAAAGCTTCTCCATCTTTAAGAGGTGTTGTAATTGATACCAAGCTTTTTGCTAGACACAAAAAAGATAAGGACGGAAGAGCTGATGCTAAGAAAGAAGTTGTTGTTTTAGCTAAAGAATATAGCCGTCAATTATTGAAATTAAGAAATCTTAAAATCGAGAAATTAGCTACTTTACTTGAAGGTAAAACTTGTCAAGGAATCAAGCATAAGTTTGGTGACGAGATCATGAGTAAAGGTGTTAAATTCACTCAGAACAACATTGAAAAGAACTTATTCCCTGAGAAAAACATTTACAGAGATGAAAGTAACTACAATGTTCCAGAAGAAGTGAATTTGATTTCTGATTTGATTTTGGATAATTGGACTAATGATGATAACACGAATAAGCTTATCGTTGATTTAGTTAGAAATTATAACAAGAGAAGAAACGAAATCGCAGGTAAATTCAAGAGAGAAAGATTCACTATTGAAGTGGGAGATGAATTACCAGCAGGAATCGTTCAACTTGCTAAAGTTTATGTTGCTAAAAAACGTAAACTGAAAGTAGGGGATAAAATGGCGGGTCGTCACGGAAACAAAGGTGTAGTAGCCAAAATTGTTCGTGATGAAGATATGCCATTCCTAGAAGATGGAACACCAGTAGATATCGTATTGAATCCATTAGGTGTACCTTCAAGGATGAATATTGGTCAGATTTATGAAACAGTATTAGGCTGGGCAGGATTAAAATTAGGAAGAAAGTATGCTACTCCAATTTTTGATGGTGCATCTTCTGATGAAGTTTCTGCAGAATTAGCTGAAGCTGGATTACCTGAATTTGGTAGAACTCATCTTTATGACGGTTTAACTGGTGATATTTTTGATCAGAAAGTTACCGTTGGGGTGATTTATATGCTGAAATTAGGTCACTTAATTGATGACAAAATGCATGCTCGTTCTATCGGACCATACTCATTAATTACACAACAACCATTGGGTGGTAAAGCTCAGTTTGGTGGTCAGCGTTTTGGTGAGATGGAGGTTTGGGCATTGGAGGCCTTTGGTGCTTCCCATGTTCTTCAAGAGATTCTTACAATCAAATCGGATGATGTGATTGGAAGAGCTAAAGCCTATGAAGCTATTGTTAAAGGTGAAAATATGGGTAAACCAAATATTCCTGAATCATTCAATGTATTGGTTCACGAATTAAGAGGTTTGGCATTAGAAATCACTTTAGACTAATTTCAATTGTTTTATCGGGGCTTTAACCGGCCCCATTTAGATACATTTATTATGGCGTTCAAAAAAAATAAAAAAATTAACACTGACTTTTCAAAAATCACCATTAGTTTGGCTTCTCCAGAATCTATTTTGGAAAGCTCTCATGGTGAAGTCACTCAGCCTGAAACCATTAACTACCGTACTTATAAGCCGGAGATGGGTGGTCTATTCTGTGAAAGAATATTGGGCCTGTTAAAGACTGGGAATGTCATTGTGGAAAATATAAAAGAATCAGGTATAAAGGCATCATTTGCGATAGATGTGGTGTTGAAGTAACTGAAAAGAAGGTACGTAGAGAAAGAATGGGCCATATCGAGTTGGTTGTGCCTGTTGCTCATATCTGGTACTTCAAATCTCTTCCTAACAAAATTGGCTATCTATTAGGCTTACCAACTAAAAAGCTTGATCAGATTATCTATTACGAAAGATATGTAGTTATCCAGCCAGGTACTAAAGAGGAAGACGGAATAGCGTACATGGATTTCTTAACGGAAGATGAGTACTTAGATATTCTTGACAAACTTCCAAGAGAGAACCAGCAATTGGATGATGACGATCCAAACAAATTCATAGCCAAAATGGGTGCTGAAGCATTGGATATGTTATTAGCTAGAATCCAACTGGATGAGCTTTCTTATGAACTAAGACATCAGGCGGCTACTGATACTTCTCAGCAAAGAAAAGCAGAAGCTTTAAAAAGATTGAGAGTAGTAGAGGCTTTCCGTGATGCTAGAACAAGAATTGAAAACCGTCCTGAATGGATGATTATCAGAATGGTACCAGTAATTCCACCTGAATTGAGACCATTAGTGCCTCTTGATGGCGGTAGATTTGCTACTTCTGATTTAAATGATTTATACAGAAGAGTTATCATCAGAAACAACCGTTTGAAAAGGTTGATTGATATCAAAGCTCCTGAAGTAATCCTTAGAAATGAAAAAAGGATGTTACAGGAAGCGGTAGATTCATTATTCGATAACTCTCGTAAGGTAAACGCTGTAAGATCTGATGGAAACAGAGCCTTGAAATCACTTTCTGATATGTTGAAAGGTAAGCAAGGTAGATTCCGTCAAAACTTATTAGGTAAAAGGGTTGATTATTCTGGTCGTTCAGTAATTGTTGTTGGACCTGAATTGAAAATGCACGAATGTGGTTTGCCTAAGAATATGGCAGCTGAGCTTTTCAAACCTTTTATCATTAGAAAATTAATCGAAAGGGGAATTGTTAAAACTGTTAAATCTGCTAAGAAGATTGTTGACAGAAAAGACCCTGTGGTTTGGGATATTTTGGAGAATGTGATGAAAGGACATCCTGTATTATTAAACAGGGCGCCAACGCTTCACAGATTAGGTATCCAGGCTTTTCAACCAAAATTGATTGAAGGTAAAGCAATTCAGTTACACCCATTAGCGTGTACTGCATTTAATGCCGATTTTGATGGTGACCAAATGGCGGTTCACGTTCCTTTAGGACATGAAGCTATTTTAGAAGCCTCAACTTTAATGCTTTCTTCTCATAATATTTTGAACCCTGCAAATGGTGCTCCTATCACTGTACCTTCTCAGGATATGGTATTAGGTCTTTATTATGTATCTAAAGGTAGAAAATCTACTAAAGAAGAGCCAGTAGTAGGAGAAGGAAAGAGATTCTACAGCGCAGAAGAAGTTATTATTGCAATCAATGAGAAAAAACTTTCAAAGCATGCCAATATTAAGTTAAGAACTAAAGTTCGAAATGCTGATGGTGAGCTTGAAACTAAAATTATTGATACTGTTGCTGGTCGAGTAATATTCAATGAAAGCGTTCCTGAAGAGGTGGGTTACATTGATCAATTATTGACCAAGAAGAACTTACAAGGTATAATTGCTCATGTTTATAAGTTAGCAGGTTCTGCTAAAACAGCTAATTTCTTAGATAACATCAAAGAATTAGGTTTCCAAATGGCTTATAAAGGTGGTCTTTCAATGGGACTTGGCGATATTATGGTTCCTGAAGTTAAGGATACTCTAGTCGAGCAAGCCAAAGAAGAAGTAGATGCAGTTTGGAACAACTACTTGATGGGTCTTATCACAGATAATGAGCGTTATAATCAGGTAATTGATATTTGGACTAGAATTAACTCTCAATTGACTAATACCTTGATGCAACAATTGGAAGAGGACAATCAAGGATTTAACTCTATCTATATGATGATGCACTCAGGAGCTCGTGGTTCAAGAGAGCAGATTCGTCAGTTGGGTGGTATGAGAGGTTTGATGGCTAAGCCACAGAAAAACCTAGCAGGTTCAGTAGGAGGTATTATTGAAAACCCAATTCTATCTAACTTCCGTGAGGGATTAGATGTTATTGAGTACTTTATCTCGACTCACGGTGCTAGAAAAGGTCTTGCCGATACTGCATTGAAAACTGCCGATGCTGGTTACTTAACCAGAAGGCTTGTTGATGTAGCGCAAGATGTTGTAGTCAATGATGTGGATTGTGGAACTTTAAGAGGATTGAATGTTTCGGCATTAAAAGATAATGATGAAGTTGTTGAGTCACTTTATGAGCGTATTCTTGGTAGAGTGAGTGTACATGACGTTTATCATCCACAAACAGAAGAATTGATAGTAGAATCAGGTGAAACTATCACTGATGATATTTGTGATAAAATTGATGAAGCTTTAATTGAAGAAGTTGAAATAAGATCTGTATTAACTTGTGAAACTCGTCAAGGAGTATGTAGCAAGTGTTATGGTAGAAACTTAGCAACATCTAAGATTGCTCAAAAAGGTGATTCAGTTGGTGTAATTGCGGCACAATCTATTGGTGAGCCGGGTACTCAGTTAACATTGAGAACCTTCCACGTTGGGGGTACTGCATCTAACATTGCTGTTGAAGCTACTATCAAAGCTAAAACGGCTGGTATAGTAGAATTCGAAGACTTAAGAGCTATTCAATCTACGGATGATGAAGGCGAATCAAGAACTGTTGTGATGGGAAGATCTGGTGAGATTAAAATCATCGATCCGAAAAGCAAAAAAGTATTGATGAGTAATCACGTTCCTTATAGTGCTACTCTTAAGGTTAAAGAAGGAGAAAAAGTTGAAAAAGATCAGGAACTATGTTTCTGGGATCCATATAATGCTGTAATCCTTTCTGAATTTGAAGGTGTTACTGAATTCGAGAGTATCGAAGAAGGTATTACTTATAAAGAGGAATCTGATGAACAAACAGGACACAGAGAGAAAGTTATTATCGATACTAAAGATAAAACTAAGAACCCTGCTGTTATTGTAAATACAAAAGGTCAGGATCCAAAAACTTACAATATTCCGGTTGGAGCTCACTTGTCAGTAGATGAGGGTGCTAAAATTAAACCAGGACAGATTTTGGCTAAAATTCCAAGGTCAACAAGTAAATCTAAAGATATTACAGGGGGTCTACCTCGAGTAACCGAGCTGTTTGAAGCAAGAAACCCTTCAAACCCTGCAGTAGTATCTGAGATTGACGGTGTTGTAACTTTTGGAGGCATCAAAAGAGGTAACAGAGAAATATACATCGAATCTAAAGATGGTGTTAAGAAAAGATACTTAGTATCTCTATCTAAACACATCTTGGTTCAGGATAATGACTTTGTGAAAGCAGGTTATGCATTATCTGATGGTGCTACTACGCCTTCTGATATCTTGTCAATTAAAGGTCCAACTGCTGTTCAGGAATATATCGTGAATGAAATTCAGGAAGTTTACCGATTACAAGGTGTGAAAATCAATGATAAACACATTGAAGTAATCGTAAGACAAATGATGCAGAAAGTTCAGGTATTAGAATCAGGAGATACTACATTCTTGCCTAATCAAGTCGTTGATAGATTTGTTTTCAGAGAAGAAAACGACAGAGTATTAGATATGAAAGTGGTTACTGATTCAGGTGATTCACCTAATTTGAAACCAGGTCAAATCATTTCAGCTAGAAAATTAAGAGATGAAAATTCTACACTGAAAAGAAAAGACTTGAAATTGGTGAAAACTAGAGATGCTGAACCAGCTGTTTCTAAACCAACATTGCAAGGTATCACGCAGTCATCTTTAGGAACTGAAAGCTTTATTTCAGCTGCATCATTCCAAGAGACTACTAAAGTGCTAAGCGAAGCTTCTATTAGAGGTAAAGCTGATCATTTGAATGGTCTTAAAGAGAATGTAATTGTAGGGCATTTAATCCCTGCTGGTACTGGACTGAGCGATTGGAGTGAAATGATTGTAGGGTCTCAAGACGAGCTTGACAGTATGAAAGAAAGTAAAGTAACAGAAGAAAAGACTGAAGCTTAATTCAGTCTTTCTTTCAATATAAATCCAATTCATAATATGGAGGATAAGAAAGAGAATAAGAAACAACAAAACCAGATTAACATTGAACTTCCTGAAGATGTAGCGGAAGGAGTTTATGCAAATTTGGCAATGGTTGCGCACTCAAACAGTGAATTTGTGATTGACTTTATTCGTTTGATGCCAGGAGTACCAAAAGCAAAGGTGAAATCTAGAGTTGTAGTTACTCCGGAACACGCAAAAAGGCTTTTGAATGCTCTAAAGGATAACATTAACAAGTATGAAAGTAATTTTGGTCCGATAAAACAATCGGATGAATCACCAAAATTTCCGATGAATTTCGGATCAAATGTTGGAGAAGCCTAAGCTTATTCCTTATAAATTAGGACTTTGTGAAAATAATTAATCAGATGTGTTTGGATAATGCATCTGATTTTTTACCTTTGCAGTCCTAAAAATCTCAAGTAGTAATAGAAGATAAAGTTATAATAAATGCCTACTATACAACAATTAGTTAAAAAGGGTAGAAAGAAATTGACTTCAAAGTCAAAATCTCCTGCTTTGGATTCTTGCCCACAAAGAAGGGGTGTATGTACTCGTGTTTATACCACCACTCCAAAAAAGCCAAACTCAGCAATGAGAAAAGTGGCTAGGGTTAGGTTGACCAATCAAAAAGAAGTAAACGCTTATATCCCTGGTGAAGGTCATAACCTTCAAGAGCACTCTATAGTGTTAATCAGGGGTGGTAGAGTTAAAGATTTGCCCGGTGTGAGATATCACATCATTAGGGGTGCATTGGATACAGCTGGTGTAAACGGCCGTACTCAAAGAAGATCGAAATATGGAGCAAAAAGACCTAAGAAATAAAAAACGATGAGGAAAGCAAAACCTAAAAAAAGATATATTCTTCCAGATCCTAAATTTGGAGATACCTTAGTTACAAAATTTGTTAACTATTTAATGGTAGATGGTAAGAAAAGTATTGCCTACAACATCTTTTATGAAGCCTTAGAAATGGCTGAAGAAAAGACTAAGGAAAATGGATTAGAAGTTTGGAAAAAAGCTTTAGCTAACATTTCTCCTGCCGTTGAGGTGAAAAGTAGAAGAGTTGGTGGAGCAACATTCCAAGTACCTCTTGAAGTTCGTCCAGAAAGAAAAACTTCTCTTGGTATCAAGTGGATGATTACATTCGCTAGAAAAAGAGGTGAAAAAACCATGACCGAACGTTTAGCTGGTGAAATCATCGCTGCTTCCAAAGGTGAAGGAGCTGCTATCAAAAAGAAAGATGATACGCACCGTATGGCTGAAGCAAATAAAGCATTTTCTCATTTTAGATTTTAAAAGCTAGTATAATGGCAAGAGATCTCAGACTAACACGTAATATAGGTATCGCAGCACACATCGATGCCGGAAAAACTACTACTACTGAAAGGATTTTATACTATACAGGTGTAAGTCATAAATTAGGTGAAGTTCATGATGGTGCAGCTACAATGGACTGGATGGAGCAAGAGCAGGAAAGAGGTATTACTATTACCTCCGCAGCTACTACTGTATTCTGGCCTTATAAAGATGAAGAATATCATATTAATATTATCGATACTCCAGGTCACGTTGATTTTACTGTTGAGGTAAATAGATCATTAAGAGTATTAGATGGTTTAGTTTTCTTGTTTAGTGCTGTTGATGGTGTTGAACCTCAATCAGAAACTAACTGGAGACTAGCTGATAATTATAATGTTTCCAGACTTGGTTTCGTTAACAAAATGGACCGAGATGGGGCTGATTTCTTAAACGTGTGTAAACAGGTTAAAGAAATGTTAGGTACTAAGTCAGTACCATTGCAATTGCCTATCGGTGCAGAAGGTAATTTCAAGGGAGTAGTTGATTTAGTGGAAATGAAAGCCTTTGTTTGGAACGAAGAAGATCAAGGTATGACTTGGGAAGAGGTAGAGATACCTGCTGACATGCAAGATGAAGTAAGCGAATATCGTGAGCACTTATTAGAGTCAGTTGCAGAGTATGACGAATCTTTAATGGAGAAATACTTTGAAGATCCTGAGTCTATAAGCAAAGATGAAGTGATTGCTGCATTAAGAGCTGCTACTTTAGATTTGGCATTTGTTCCGATGTTGTGTGGTTCTGCCTTTAAAAACAAGGGTGTTCAAACTTTATTGAACTATGTGATGGAACTTTTACCTTCTCCATTAGATAGAGATAAAATTGTTGGAACCAACCCTGATACTGACGAGCCAACCTCTAGAAAGCCAACGTCAGATGATCCGTTTGCAGCATTAGCATTTAAAATCGCTACTGATCCATTTGTAGGTCGTTTATGCTTTGTTAGATCTTATTCAGGAACATTAGATTCAGGTTCTTATGTATTCAATACAAGAACTAACAAGAAAGAAAGAATTTCTAGAATCTTTCAAATGCACGCTAATAAACAAAACCAAATTGATACACTTCATGCTGGTGATATTGCTGCAGTTGTAGGATTTAAAGATATAAAAACAGGGGATACACTTTGTAACGAGAAACATAAAATTATTCTTGAATCAATGAATTTCCCTGAGCCAGTTATTGGCTATGCTATTGAGCCTAAAACTCAAGCAGATGTTGACAAGATGGGTATGGCGATTGCTAAATTAGTGGAAGAGGATCCAACTCTTTTAGTAAACACTGATGAAGAAACTGGTCAAACAATCCTAAGAGGTATGGGAGAGTTGCACTTAGATATCATCATGGATCGTTTGAAAAGAGAGTTCAAGGTTGATATTAACCAAGGGGCGCCACAGGTAGCGTACAAAGAAGCAATAAGTACTTTGGTTGACCATAAGGAGGTTTATAAAAAGCAATCTGGTGGTAAAGGTAAATTTGCAGACATCGTCTTTAAGTTGTCTCCAGCAGAACCTAATGAAAAGGGTGAGATTGAACCTGGATTACAATTTGATAATAAAATTACTGGTGGTGTAATCCCTAAGGAATTTATACCGGCAATTCAAAAAGGATTCACAGAGGCTATGTCAAATGGTCCTTTAGCTGGATATCCAATTGAAGCAATGAAAGTTGAATTATATCATGGAAGTTTCCACGATGTCGATTCAGATGCATTATCTTTTGAATTAGCGGCAAGAATTGGTTTTAAAGAGGCTGCGAAAAAAGCTGGCCCCCAATTGTTAGAGCCTGTTATGAAAGTAGAAGTACTTACTCCAGAAGAATATACTGGTTCAGTTACTGGTGATTTGAATAAGAGAAGAGGATTAATGAAGGGAATGGATCCTAAAGGTGCAGCGCAAGTAATTAGAGCTGACGTTCCATTGTCTGAATTATTTGGATATGTTACTGACTTAAGAACAATTAGTTCTGGTAGAGCAACTGCATCCTTAACTTTTTCACACTATGACCCAGTTCCTCGAAATATTGCGGAAGAAGTAATTGCAAAATCTAAAGGGGAGACTGTTAAATAATTAGGAATCATGAATCAGAAAATTAGAATAAAGTTAAAATCATACGATCACAATTTAGTAGACAAGTCTTCTGAGAAAATTGTGAGAGCTGTAAAAACAACAGGTGCAGTAGTGAGTGGTCCAATTCCTTTGCCTACTGAGAAAGAAATTTTTACAGTATTGCGTTCTCCGCACGTGAATAAAAAATCTCGTGAACAATATCAACTATGTACGTTCAAAAGACTAGTAGATATTTATTCAAATAGCGCTAAAACAGTTGATGCTTTAATGAAACTTGAGCTTCCTAGTGGAGTTGATGTTGAGATAAAGGTGTAATTGAATATTATTTAAAATTAGAAAAACCAATGGTCTGGATATCATTGGTTTTTCTTTTTTATAATTTTGTATTTTTTAATGTTGTAAGTTTTGTAGCTTATAATATTTTACTAACTTTGCAGTCCTTTCGGGAAAAGCTACGGTAAAACCCGTTAAAAGGTTGTTAATCAAATTAATAATGTCAGGAATAATAGGAAAGAAAATCGGAATGACTAGCATCTACGGTGTCGATGGACGAAATGTCGCATGCACGGTGATAGAGGCTGGTCCTTGTGTGGTTACACAAGTAAAAAAAGAGGAAACCGATGGTTATTCTGCTATTCAATTGGGCTATGAAGAGCGCAAGGAGAAGAATACACCAAAAGCATTGCAAGGGCACTTTAAAAATGCTCAAACAACGCCTAAGAAAAAGCTAGCTGAGTTTCGTGAATACGAAGGTTATGACACTTTCGTAGATAACTACAGTCTGGGTCAAACCGTGACTATCAGTGATGTTTTTGAAGAAGGTGATTATGTAGATGTTGCAGGTTCTTCAAAAGGTAAAGGATTCCAAGGTGTTGTAAAACGTCATGGTTTCGGTGGAGTTGGTCAAGCAACTCATGGTCAGCATAATAGACAAAGAGCGCCTGGTTCAATAGGTGGTGCTTCTTATCCGGCAAGAGTATTTCCGGGTATGCGTATGGCTGGTAGAACAGGAGGGGAAAGAGTTAAAAATACTAACTTAAGAGTATTGAAACTTATCCCTGAGAAAAACTTACTATTAGTGAGTGGATCAATACCGGGTGCTAAAAATTCATTTGTAATAATAGAGAAATAAAGATGGAGCTTTCAATTTTAAAACATACAGGCGAAGACACCGGAAGAAAAGTTTCTTTATCGGATGCCATCTTTGATATAGAGCCTAATGATCACGCTATTTACTTAGATGTGAAACAGAAAATGGCTAATGCGAGACAAGGAACGCATAAATCTAAAGAGAGAGCAGAAATTTCTGGTTCAACTAGAAAGATCAAAAAGCAAAAAGGTACTGGTACAGCCCGTGCGGGTAGTATTAAGTCTCCGATTTTTAAAGGTGGTGGTAGAGTATTTGGTCCAAGACCAAAAGACTACAGCTTTAAATTAAATAAGAAGTTAAAGGTAGTTGCTAGAAAATCTGCTTTAACTTATAAAGCAAAAGATCAGATGATATCTGTGCTTGAAGGCTTTACTTTTGACGAAGTAAAAACTAAAAGCTATTTAGAAATGCTGACTAAGTTGTCTTTAAATGATAAAAAGACACTTTTAGTTCTTCCAGAAATCGATAAGAACGTTGTTCTTTCTGGTAGAAATGTTAAAAATACGCAAGTAACTACAGTTGATTCATTAAATACGTATGATGTACTTCATGCTGATCAGTTGCTATTCGTTGAAGGTTCTATAGAGAAAATTGAAAACTTATTTAAGTAAAAGATATGAGCGTTTTAATAAAACCACTTGTAACGGAAAAAGTCTCAGCCCTCAACGAAACAGGTAAATATGGATTTGTTGTAGATATTAATGCAAACAAAATCCAAATTAAAGCTGAGGTTGAAAAAACTTACGGTGTAAACGTAGAGAGCATCAATACTATGAAGTATTTAGGCAAACAAAAATCTCGTTACACTAAGTCTAGGATTCTTACTGGTAGAAAACCTAGTTTCAAAAAAGCAATTGTAACTGTAGCAGAAGGAGAGGTAATCGATTTCTACAGCGAAATTTAATGATCTGAAAAATGGCAGTTAAAAAATTAAGACCAGTTACAGCTGGACAAAGATATAGGTTAGCACCGGTTTATACTGAGCTAAGTAAAGTGGCTCCTGAAAAGTCATTGCTTGCTCCAAGTAAGAAATCAGGTGGAAGAAACAATTCCGGACGTATGACTATGCGCTACTTAGGTGGTGGTCATAAACAAAGTTTGAGAATTGTTGACTTTAAGAGAAACAAATTTAACATCCCTGCTAAAGTTGCTACTTTGGAGTATGATCCGGGAAGAACAGCTTTTATTGCTTTATTGCATTATGCTGACGGTGAAAAAAGATACATTTTAGCACCAAATGGTTTGAAAGTTGGTGAAACTATTGTGTCTGGTAAGGGCATCGCTCCTGAAGTAGGAAATGCATTGCCACTATCTGATATACCATTAGGAACAATAGTGCATAATATTGAAATCAAGCCTGGTGCAGGTGGAGCTATGTCAAGAAGCGCTGGTTCTTATGCACAGTTATTGGCTAGAGATGGTAAATACGCAACATTGAAATTACCCTCTGGCGAGATGAGATTAGTATTGGCAACTTGCATGGCAACGGTTGGTACTGTTTCAAATGCCGATCACATGATTGTGAAGTTAGGTAAGGCAGGCCGTAAGCGTTGGTTAGGTCGTAGACCTAGAACAAGAGCGGTTGTTATGAACCCAGTTGATCACCCAATGGGTGGTGGTGAAGGTAAGTCTTCAGGAGGTCACCCAAGATCAAGAAAAGGTTTATTGGCGAAAGGTTTAAAAACCAGAACGCCTAAGAAATATTCCAATAAATTAATTATCGGTAAAAAGAAATAATAGATGGCTAGATCGTTAAAAAAAGGACCTTATATCGACTTTCGTCTTGAAAAGAAAGTTGATAATATGAATGACTCCGGTAAGAAATCGGTTATCAAAACTTGGTCAAGAAGATCTATGATTTCTCCTGATTTTGTTGGTCATACTTTTGCAGTTCACAACGGGAATAAGTTTATCCCTGTTTATGTAACTGAAAACATGGTAGGACATAAGCTAGGTGAGTTTTCTCCTACTAGAAACTTCAGGGGTCATATAAACAAAAAAGATAAAGGTAAGAGATAATGGAAGCAATAGCTAAATTAAATAACGTACCTACGTCTCCTCGAAAAATGAGGATGGTAGTGGATCTTATCAGAGGTGAAAAAGTGAACCGTGCTTTAAATATTCTTAAGTTTGAATCTAAGCATGGAGCAGCTAGAGTTGAAAAATTATTGCTTTCTGCAATTGCCAACTGGCAACAAGCTAATCCAGAATTAGATCTTGAAGATGCAGATTTATATGTGAAATCTGTACAAGTTGACGGTGGTAGAGTTTTAAAAAGATTAAGACCTGCACCTCAAGGTAGAGCTCATAGAATTAGAAAAAGATCAAACCATGTAACTTTGATTGTTGACAGTGCTGCGGATCAAGCGGTATTGGCTGAAACTGATAACGCTGAAAATAAATAACAATGGGACAGAAAGTTAATCCAATAGGTTTTCGTTTAGGTATCGTTCGCGGTTGGGAATCCAACTGGTACGGAGGAAAAGGTTTATCTTTTTCTGATAAGCTAATAGAAGATCAAAAAATCAGAGAATATATATTAGCACGTATTCCAAAAGGTGGAATCTCTAAAATTGTTATCGAAAGAACTTTAAAAAGAATCACATTGACCGTACATACTGCTAGACCAGGTGTTGTTATCGGTAAAGGTGGTAGTGAAGTTGATAAATTAAAAGAGGAGCTTAAGAAGTTGACAGGTAAAGATGTTCAAATTAATATTTTTGAGATCAAAAGACCTGAGTTAGACGCCAAATTAATTGGGGAGTCTATCGCACAACAATTGAAAGCGAGAATTTCCTACAGAAGAGCAATGAAGCAAGCAATTGCTTCCGCTATGAGAGTAGGAGCTCAAGGTATAAAAATTAAAGTTTCAGGTCGTTTAGGCGGGGCTGAAATGGCACGAACTGAGATGTATAAAGAAGGTAGAATTCCTTTGCATACATTGAGGGCAGATATCGACTATGAAATAACTGCTGCACATACAATATATGGTACTATTGGTGTGAAAGTATGGGTTTTCAAAGGAGAGGTTTTCGGCAAGAGAGACTTGTCGCTTAATGTTGGGGCAGGCGCACCTGGTAATAAAGGTGGTGGCCCGGCTAATAATAGAAGAAGTGAACGTCCTAAAAGAAAGCGTAAATAAGCGCTTTCTTGGTAAAAGATTTTTAAAAAATGTTACAGCCAAAAAGAACAAAATTTAGGAAAAAGCAAAAAGGTAGAGTAAAAGGAATTGCTCAAAGAGGGCATAGAATTGCCTTTGGAAGTTTTGCTTTAAAGTCACTGGAGCCGGGTTGGATTACCAGTAGACAGATAGAGGCAGCAAGGATTGCCATGACTAGAGCTATGAAAAGGCAAGGTCAGGTTTGGATCAGAATTTTCCCTGATAAACCAATTACAAAAAAGCCTGCTGAAGTAAGGATGGGTAAAGGTAAAGGTGCTCCTGAGTATTGGGTAGCAACTGTTAAGCCTGGAACCATTATGTTTGAAGCTGGTGGTGTATCTATGGCGGATGCTAAAGAAGCACTTAGACTAGCTGCGCAAAAATTGCCTGTGAAAACCAAGTTTTCAGTTAGAAGGGATTACTCAGAAAATATAGTATCATGAAAAACACTGATATTAAAAAATTATCCATTGACGAGCTCAATGAGAATATTAAAGTTGAAGGACAAAAACTTCACAAGTTAAAGTTTGCGCACGCAATTTCTCCTATTGAGAATCCTATGCAAATCAGAGATACTCGTAAGAATATTGCTCGTTTGCAGACTGAACTAAGAAGTAAAGTACTTGCTAAATAATTGCTAAGATGGAAAGAAACCTTAGAAAGGAAAGAGTAGGGTTAGTTGTTAGTAACAAAATGGATAAGTCCATTACCGTTTCTGTAGAAAGAAAGGTTAAACACCCTATGTATGGTAAATTCGTAAAGAAAAATACCAAATTCATGGCTCATGATGAGGCTAATGATTGTACGATTGGCGATACCGTCAGAATACAAGAAACTAGACCCTTGAGCAAGAATAAAAAATGGAGATTAGTAGAAATCGTAGAAAGAGCTAAATAACCATGATACAACAAGAATCAAGATTAAGTGTAGCGGATAATAGTGGTGCCAAAGAGGTATTGTGTATCCGTGTATTGGGCGGTACTAAGAAAAGGTATGCTTCCATTGGTGACAAAGTGATTGTAACTGTTAAGTCTGCTCTTTCTTCAAGTAGTTTGAAAAAAGGTACCGTTTCTAGAGCTGTAATTGTACGTACTAGAAAAGAGGTAAGAAGAAAAGATGGTTCATATATTCGCTTTGAAGATAATGCAGCTGTATTATTGAACCCTAATGATGAGCCAAGAGGTACTCGTATTTTCGGACCTGTTGCTAGAGAATTGCGTGAAAAGCAATTCATGAAAATTGTTTCTTTAGCACCTGAAGTATTATAATATTATGGAGAGGAGAAAAAACAAACAAAAGAAATTTCATATCCGCAAGGGTGACACTGTTAAAGTTATTGCTGGTAATGCTAAAGGCAAAACAGGCAAAGTGTTAGAAATGATAGGCGAGAAAGATAGAGCGATAGTTGAAGGAGCTAATGTTGTAACAAAACATAATAAACCTTCTGCTAATAGCCCTCAAGGTGGTATTGATAAAGTGGAAGCACCAATCCACATCAGTAATTTGATGTTGGTTGATCCTGCAACAGGTGATGCTACTAGAACTGGTCGTAAACTTGACGATAAAGGTAAATTGCAAAGATATTCAAAAAAAACGGGGGAGGTAATCAACAATGGCTAATCCAAGAATAAAAGAATTATACCTGGGTGAAATAATTCCCGCTTTGAAAGAAAAGTTTCAATATAGCTCTGCTATGGAAGTTCCTAAGCTTACAAAAATTGTAATTAATAAAGGTATCGGAGCAGCTACAGCTGATAAGAAACTTGTTGATACTGGCGTTGAGGAATTGACGATGATAACAGGTCAAAAAGCTGTACCTACTTACGCAAAAAATTCAATTTCGAATTTTAAGTTAAGAGAAGGAATGCCGATTGGAGCTAAAGTTACACTAAGAGGTGAAAGAATGTATGAATTCTTAGACAGATTATTGTCTGTTTCTTTACCACGTGTACGTGACTTCCAAGGAGTAAAAGATAAAGGTTTTGACGGAAGAGGTAATTATACTCTTGGTGTTAAAGAACAAATTATTTTCCCGGAAATTAGTATTGATAAAGTATCAACAATCTCCGGTATGGATATTACATTTGTAACCACTGCAAATTCGGATGAAGAAAGCTATGAGTTATTGAAAGCTTTCGGAATGCCATTTGCCAGTAAAAACAATAAATAATTATGGCTAGAAAAGCAGTAATTGCCAGAGAAAAGAAAAGAGAAAGATTAGTCGCTAAATATGCAGCCAAAAGAGCTGAGCTAAAAGCAAATGGCGACTATGAGGCTTTAGATAAATTACCTAAAAATGCATCTCCAGTAAGATTACATAACAGATGTAAATTAACTGGTCGTCCAAAAGGATATATGCGTAAATTTGGAATCTCAAGGGTGACTTTCCGTGAAATGGCTTCACAGGGAAAAATACCAGGGGTAACCAAAGCAAGTTGGTGATTTTTAAAATTTTATTTTTATAAACAAATTAATTTCTTAACTTTGCACGCCTGTTTCGGCAGGGCAAATAGAAATTATAATTAATTAAGAGATGGTAACTGATCCAATAGCTGATTTTCTTACAAGGGTTCGTAATGCTATAAAAGCAAGACACCGAATCGTAGAAGTACCGGCATCAAACTTGAAAAAGAGTATGACCAAAGTACTTCATGAAAAAGGTTATATCCTGAATTATAAATTTGAGGAAGATAACGCACAAGGTAACATTAAAATTGCCTTGAAATATGATCCTGAAACAAAAACTCCAGCTATTTCTAACTTGGAGAGAGTATCAAAACCAGGGCTAAGGAAATACTCTGATTCTGAAAACTTGCCAAGAGTTTTAAATGGTTTGGGTGTTGCAATTATGTCAACCTCAAAAGGAGTAATCACTGATAAAGAAGCAAGAACGCTTAAAATTGGTGGTGAAGTATTGTGCTACGTATATTAAAGAATAGAAATGTCACGAATAGGTAAAAGTCTTATAAATCTACCTCAAGATGTAACACTTGAAATTGCTAAGGATAACTTAGTAACGGTAAAGGGTTCTAAAGGTACTTTAACACAGCAAGTTGATTCTGCTATTTCTGTTAAAAATACAGAAGGTGTAATACAGCTAGAAAGAGCTACAGAATCTAAAAGACATAAAGCTATGCACGGTTTGTACAGAGCTTTATTGAATAATATGGTTACTGGAGTATCTGAAGGCTACAAAAAGCAATTAGAACTTGTAGGTGTAGGTTACAAAGCTACAGTTCAAGGAAATATTTTAGAGTTAAACTTAGGTTATTCTCATAGTATATTTTTAGGATTGCCTGAAGAGGTGAAAGCTACTGCTGAAACGGTTAAAGGACAAAATCCTATCGTTACTTTAGAAAGCTTTGATAAACAATTAATTGGACAAGTAGCTGCTAAAATCAAGTCCTTACGTACAGTTGAACCGTACAAAGGAAAAGGAATTAGATTTGTTGGTGAACAAGTTAGACGTAAAGCAGGTAAAACTGCCGCTAAATAATATTAAAAATGGCTATTAGTAAACAAGATAGACGAGCTCGAATTAAATTAGGAATTCGTAGAAAGATTTCCGGAACTGCTGAAACACCTCGTTTGACGGTATTTAAAAGTAACCGTGCCATTTATGCACAAGTAATCGATGATTTGAAAGGTCATACTTTGGTTGCAGCTAATTCATTAGAATTAGGAGCTAAAAGTAACGCTGACATCGACACTGCTTCTAAGGTTGGAGAAACTCTAGCTGAAAGAGCTAAGGATGCTGGTATCAAAGCAATTGTTTTTGATAGAGGTGGTTACAGATTTCATGGTAGAGTAAAAGCATTGGCTGACGGTGCTCGTAAAGGTGGCTTAAAATTCTAAAAATATGTCTCAGAGTAATATAAAATCTGTTAGAGCAAGCGAAATCGAACTGAAAGAGAAAGTAGTAGCCATTAAAAGGGTTGCTAAGGTTGTGAAAGGTGGTAGAAGATTTAGCTTCTCTGCAATCGTGGTTGTAGGAGATGGTAATGGTGTAGTAGGGTACGGATTGGGTAAAGCCAATGAAGTAACTGATGCGATTACTAAAGGAATTGATGATGCTAAAAAGAATTTGGTAAAAGTACCTATTCTTAAAGGTACTGTTCCGCATGAACAAATTGGTAAATATAGTGGCGGTTTCGTATTAGTGAAACCAGCTTCACCAGGTACTGGTGTAATTGCTGGTGGTGCAATGCGTGCTGTTTTCGAAAGTGCTGGTGTTCATAACGTTTTAGCAAAATCTAAAGGTTCTTCTAACCCACATAACGTAGTGAAAGCTACTTTTGATGCGCTACTTAAATTAAGAGATCCTTATACTGTAGCGAAAGATAGAGGAATTGCACTTTCTAATGTATTTAATGGGTAATTACAATGGCTAAGAAAATTAAGGTAACACAAACCAGAAGTGTAATAGGAAGACCTAAAAACCAGAAGCTTACAATTGAGGCTTTAGGTTTAGGAAGAATTAATAAAACAGTGACTAAAGATTCAACTCCTCAAATCGAAGGAATGTTGAGAAAAGTAGCTCACTTAGTTAATGTAACTGAAGGATAAGATGAAATTACATACATTAAAACCAGCAGAAGGTTCTATTAAAGATAGAAAGCGTATTGGTAGAGGTCAGGGTTCTGGTGCTGCCGGTACTGCAGGAAGAGGTCATAAAGGAGCTAAATCTAGAAGTGGATATTCTTCAAAACAAGGTTTTGAAGGTGGACAAATGCCATTGCAAAGAAGAGTTCCTAAGTTTGGTTTCAATAACATCAATAGAGTTAACTACAAAGCTATTAACTTGAGTGATTTACAAACGCTTCAAGAAAAATATAGTGTTGACACTATTGATCTAGATTTATTGAAAAGCAAAGGACTTGTTGCTAAAAATGACTTGGTTAAAATTTTAGGAAACGGAACCTTGAAGGCTAAATTGAATGTTACTGCTAATGCATTTTCGAAAACTGCATTAGAGGCAATCGAGAAAGCTGGAGGAACTGCATCAAAAATATAATATGAATCGTTTTTTTTCTACCATAAAGAATATTTTCTCCATAGAGGAGCTTAGAGATAGAATTTTAAATACCATTGGGTTTTTAATTATATTCCGTTTAGGCTCTTTCGTGGTTTTACCTGGTGTGGATCCTTCTAAGTTGTCAGGAGATGCCCAAGGTATTTTTGGCCTTTTAGATACCATTTTAGGTGGGGCATTTTCAAATGCATCCATCTTTGCATTAGGTATTATGCCATATATCTCTGCTAGTATCGTTATACAGCTTTTAACAGTAGCTGTTCCTTACTTTCAGAAAATGCAAAAAGAAGGTGAGTCTGGTAGGAAGAAAATTACACAAATTACTAGAGTATTGACCATCGCCATCACCTTCGTTCAAGGTGTAAGTTATGTAGCTGGAACTATTCCAAGTGAAGCTATTATGATGAGTCAGACGTTCTTTACTTTCACTTCTGTTATTGTCTTAACCGCAGGTACAATTTTTTGTATGTGGTTGGGTGAGAAAATCACAGATAAGGGTATTGGAAACGGTATTTCTATGCTAATTATGATAGGAATTATTTCTCGATTCCCTGGGTCAATAGTTGCTGAAGCAATTACTTTAGGAATGAGTGGTTTATTATTCTTCATTCTTGAAATTGTAGCTTTATTCTTCGTGGTTATGGTAACAGTAATGTTAGTTCAGGCTACAAGAAGAATACCAGTACAATACGCAAAGCAAGTCGTAGGAGGAAGAGTATATGGTGGTCAACGTCAGTACATTCCTTTAAAAGTGAATGCATCAGGTGTAATGCCGATTATATTTGCACAGTCTTTAATGTTCTTACCTGCTTTGTTAGCAAACCTATGGGCAGATGATAGTGATACTGCTGCTTATATTGGTAATGTATTCTCTGATTTCCAGAGCTGGCAATATAACTTGACATTTGCTTTATTAATTATAGTATTTACTTTCTTATATACAGCTATTACGATTAATCCTAGTCAAATAGCTGATGATATGAAAAGAAATGGTGGTTTCGTTCCGGGTATTAAACCAGGTAAAGAAACTTCTGATTTTATAGATAATATTTTAACTAAAATAACTTTACCAGGCTCCATATATTTAGCACTTATTGCAATTTTACCTGCATTCGTTGCTAGAGCTGGAGTAGGTACTCAGTTCTCTCAATTCTTTGGTGGAACATCCCTAATCATTATGGTTGGTGTGATCCTAGATACCTTACAACAAATTGAGAGTTATTTATTGATGCGTCATTATGAAGGAATGATGAAATCTGGTAAAGTAAAAGGTAGTTCATCACAAAGAACAGCAGTAGCTTAATTTATTAATTATGGCAAAACAAAGTTCAATAGAGCAAGATGGAACAATAACGGAAGCGTTATCAAACGCTATGTTTCGTGTTGAATTAAGTAATGGTCATGAGGTAATAGCTCATATTTCGGGGAAAATGAGAATGAATTATATTAAAATTCTTCCTGGAGATAAAGTAAAGTTAGAGATGTCACCTTATGATTTAACAAAAGGTAGAATAGTATACAGATACAAATAAAAAGATTATGAAAGTTAAAGCTTCAATCAAAAAGAGAAGTGTTGATTGTAAAGTAGTCCGAAGAAACGGTAAGCTTTATGTGATCAACAAGAAGAATCCACGTTTCAAACAAAGACAAGGGTAATTATGGCAAGAGTTTCCGGAGTAGATATTCCTGATAATAAAAGGGGAGTTATATCATTGACCTACATATTTGGTCTAGGTAGAAGTTCATCAGCAAAGATTTTAGAAATGGCTGGTGTTGACGCTGATAAAAAAGTAAGTGATTGGACTGATGACGAAGCGAATAGCGTAAGAACTGTCATTAGTGAAAACTTCAAAACTGAAGGTGTTTTAAAGTCTGAAGTTCAAATGAGCATCAAGCGATTATTGGACATTGGATGTTACAGAGGTTTACGTCACAGAAAAGGGCTTCCATTAAGAGGACAGAGAACTAAAAATAACTCTCGTACTCGTAAAGGAAAGAGGAAGACTATTGCAAATAAAAAGAAAGCTACTAAGTAATCATTAGATCATGGCTCAAAAGAGAAAAGATAAAGCTAAAAAAAGAGTTGTTAATGTTGAAGCTATCGGACAAGCACACATCAGAGCTTCGTTCAATAACATCATCATTTCATTGACAAACTCTACAGGTCAAGTTATTTCCTGGGCATCTGCCGGAAAGATGGGATTTAAGGGTTCTAAAAAGAACACTCCATATGCTGGACAAGTAGCAGCTCAAAATGCTGCGCAGACTGCCTATGATTTAGGTCTTAGGAAAGTTGAAGTATATGTAAAAGGACCTGGAGCAGGTAGAGATTCTGCTATCAGAACTATACAGAATACTGGTATTGAAGTAACGGTGATTAAAGATGTTACTCCATTACCACATAATGGATGTCGTCCACCTAAAAGACGTAGGGTTTAATTCATCGCTTAAGTAATTAAAGAAAATGGCTAGATATAAAGGACCAAAATCCAAAATAGCAAGAAGGTTTAATGAACCAATTTTTGGTGCAAGTAAAGCATTATCCAAAAAAGCTTATCCTCCTGGGCAACATGGCAGAGGAAGACGTAGAAAACAGTCTGAATATGCTGTACAGCTTATGGAAAAGCAAAAGGCTAAATACACTTATGGTGTATTAGAAAAGCAATTTGCTAACTTATTTGATAAAGCTTCTAGAAAGAAAGGTATTACTGGTGAGGTATTACTTCAATTGTTGGAAAGCAGATTAGATAATGTTGTTTTCAGATTAGGTATAGCACCTACTAGAAGAGCAGCAAGACAATTGGTAGGTCATAAACATATTTTGGTAAATGGTGAGATATTAAATATCCCATCTTACCAAGTAAAAGAAAGTGATGTGATTGGTGTTAGAGAGAAGTCAAAATCTTTAGAGGCTATTACTGATAGTCTTTCATCTAATACAGCATCAAAGTATTCTTGGTTAGAATTTGATAAGTCTTCAATGTCAGGAAAATTTGTTAATATTCCTCAAAGAGAAGATATTCCAGAGAATATTAATGAGCAACTAATTGTCGAGTTGTACTCAAAATAAACAGTTAATTTAAAGAAATTTTATAATATGTCCATTTTAGCATTCCAAATGCCTGAAAAGGTTGCAATGGAAAAAGCAGATGATTTTCACGGGCTTTTTACATTCAAACCATTAGAAAAAGGATATGGTGTTACTGTAGGTAATGCCCTAAGAAGAATTTTGTTATCTTCACTTGAAGGTTATGCTATAACAGGTATTAAAATTCCTGGTGTATTGCATGAGTTCTCTGCAGTGGAAGGTGTAGTTGAGGATGTTTCTGAACTAATTCTAAATCTTAAAATGGTAAGATTTAAGAAAATAGCTGAAACTGCTGATAACAAAATTAACATTTCTCTAAAAAATACTAAGGAATTCAAAGCTGGTGATATAAATAAATTCACAACTTCTTTTGAAATCTTAAATCCAGATTTATTGATTTGCCATATGGATGAATCAATCAATTTTGAGATAGAACTAACTATCGAAAAGGGTAGAGGATATGTTTCTTCTGAAGAAAACAATGTTGTTGATCAAGCTACGGACTATATTGCGATTGATTCAATTTTTACCCCGATTAAAAACGTTAAGTATAGCGTTGAGAATACAAGGGTAGAGCAAAAAACTGATTACGAACAATTAGTTTTGGATATTGAAACTGATGGTAGTATTCATCCGGAAGTAGCATTGAAAGGTGCAGCAAATATCCTGATTAAACACTTCATGTTGTTTTCTGATCAAAACATGGTATTGGATGCTGGTGGATCTGATGAGCCTGAAGCTGTAGATGAGGAAATGTTGCATATGCGCAAATTGCTTAAAACAGCTTTAAATGACTTAGATCTTTCCGTTAGAGCTTACAATTGCTTGAAAGCTGCTGATGTTAAATCATTAGGAGACTTAGTAGCACTTGAAATCTCCGATATGATGAAATTCAGGAATTTCGGTAAGAAATCTTTAGCTGAATTAGAGCAATTGGTAGCTGATAAAGGTTTAACCTTTGGAATGGATTTATCCAAATACAAACTTGACGAAGAATAAGGACAATGAGACACGGTAAGAAATTTAATCATTTAAGTAGAACTGCTTCCCATAGAAATGCGATGTTATCTAACATGGCAGGTTCTTTAATCCTTTCTAAAAGGATTACAACCACTGTTGCGAAAGCAAAAGCATTAAGGAAGTATGTTGAGCCTTTATTGACGAAGTCTAAAGAGGATACTACTCACAATAGAAGAATCGTTTTCTCTTCTTTGAAAAATAAAGAAGTACTTAAAGAGCTTTTTGACGAAGTAGCTACTAAAATTGCAAACAGACCTGGAGGTTATACTAGAATTATCAAGTTGGGATCTAGATTAGGTGATGATGCTGAAATGGCATTAATCGAATTGGTAGATTACAACGAGATGTTATTAGGTGGAGAGAAGAAGGAGAAGAAAACTACTAGAAGAAGCCGTAGAGGTGGTGGTTCTAAATCTGCTTCTGCAAAATCTGAAAGCACTTCAACTGAAGCAAAAGAAACTAAAGAAGCAGCTCCTAAGAAAGAAGCCAAAAAAGAAGAGACTCCAAAAGCTGAAGCTAAAGAGGAAGAAGCTCCTAAGGCTGAAACTAAAAAGGCTGAAGCTAAGAAAGAGGAAGCTCCTAAAGCTGAGAAAAAAGAAACTAAATCTGACGATAAAGCAGATGAGAAAAAGGGAGATGAATAATCTTTCTACTAATAGATTTAATAAAAGGGATTGGATATTTATTCAATCCCTTTTTTTTATTTATTTTTGTCTCACAATAAAAATAGCTCCATTTCATTTTCAATTTCAGAATGATATCTGATGAAGTATAAAAACAAAAACAAAGCAATTTTACTTTTAGAAGACGGAACTGTCTTCCACGGCAAATCAATCGGTTTTTCAGGTACTAAGGGTGGTGAAATCTGTTTCAATACAGGAATGACAGGTTATCAAGAAGTATATACCGATCCATCATATTATGGTCAGATCATGGTAAATACTAATGCACACATAGGTAACTATGGTGTTCATCCTGATGAGTCTGAATCTGATAGTCCCAAAATATTTGGGGTGGTTATCAATGCCTTTTCTGATGATTACAGCAGAGGTCAAGCAGTTGATAATCTCAATAATTATCTGATTAAGCATGAAATTCCTGGGATTTGCGATGTGGATACACGAAAGATTGTGAGGCATATCCGTAACAAAGGAGCAATGAATGCTATTATTTCTTCTGAAATATCTGATATAGATGAATTGAAGAGGGAATTAGCCAAAGTCCCTTCAATGGAAGGATTAGAACTTTCCTCTTATGTTTCTACCAAAGAGCCTTATGAAATGGGGCTAGAAGGGGGTATTAAATTAGCTGTGATGGATTACGGTATAAAAAGTAGCATCCTAAAGCAGTTAATCCAAAGAGGATTTAGGTGTAAAGTATTTCCATCGAATGCTACTTTCAAAGATACGGAGGAATGGAATCCTCAAGCCTACTTTTTGTCAAATGGCCCAGGTGATCCGGGCGTGATGACAGATGCTATTAATAATAGTAAGCAAATAATTGAAAGCGGTAAGCCTTTATTTGGTATTTGTTTAGGACATCAGTTAATTGCATTAGCAAATGGAATTAAGACCTTTAAAATGCATAATGGGCATAGAGGTTTGAATCAACCAGTGTTGAATACAGAATCTGGCAGAAGTGAGATTACTTCTCAAAATCATGGGTTTAGTATAGTAACTGAAGATGTAGAAAAATCTTCCTTAGTAGTAGCCACGCATTTAAATCTAAATGATAACACAGTGGAAGGACTAAGAATGAAGGATAAGAAAGTGTTTTCAGTACAATACCATCCGGAATCTTCTCCAGGCCCCCATGACTCCAGGTATTTATTCGACCAATTTATTTCACTAATCAACTAATAAAACTATGAGTATAATAGAAAACATTCACGCAAGACAAATATTGGATTCAAGAGGAAATCCAACAGTAGAAGTTGAAGTATTTACAACTAATGGAGGTTTTGGAAGAGCAGCAGTTCCATCTGGTGCAAGTACTGGTATACACGAAGCTGTTGAATTAAGAGATAAAGATAAATCCATTTTCATGGGAAAAGGGGTTTTGAAAGCTGTTGATAATGTAAATGGCGCCATTGCAGAAGAGCTAATAGGTTTTTCTGTATTTGAGCAAAATCTTATCGACAAAATCATGATTGAATTAGATGGTACTGAAAACAAAGCTAAATTAGGTGCTAACGCTATATTAGGTGTTTCCATGGCATGTGCTAAAGCTGCAGCTCAGCTTTCAGGTCAGTCTTTGTATAGATATATCGGTGGGGTAAATGCTAATACATTACCAGTTCCTATGATGAATATCTTGAACGGAGGTAGTCATGCGGATAATAAAATTGATTTTCAGGAATTTATGGTAATGCCTGTTAATGCTGAATCATTTTCTGAAGCTTTAAGAATGGGGACTACAGTGTTCCATCACTTGAAAGAAGTATTGAAAAGCAAAGGCTTGTCTACCAATGTTGGAGATGAAGGTGGTTTCGCACCAAATATCGAATCCAATGATCAGGCTATCGAGGTGGTATTAACCGCTATTGAAAAAGCTGGTTTCAAGCCAGGTGAAGATATCTTTATTGCATTAGATGCAGCAGCTTCTGAATTTTATGATGAAGGCAAAAAGAAATATGTGTTTGAAAGTACTGGTGAAGAGCTGACTTCTGATGAGATGGTAGCTTATTGGAAAAACTGGTGCGATAAATACCCTATTCTTTCAATTGAGGACGGAATGCAAGAAGACGATTGGGAAGGTTGGGAAAAACTAACCCGTGAAATCGGTAGAACTGTTCAGTTGGTAGGAGATGATCTTTTCGTTACTAACACAAAGAGATTACAAAGAGGTATTGACGAGAAAATCGGAAATTCAATTCTGATTAAAGTAAACCAAATTGGTACTTTAACCGAAACTATCAATGCCATCAGAATGGCGGACAAAGCCTCTTATAAAAATATCATTTCTCACCGTTCTGGGGAGACAGAAGATACTTTTATTGCTGATTTAGCAGTAGCTATGGGTTCAGGTCAAATTAAGACTGGTTCTGCTTCTCGTTCTGATAGAATGGCGAAGTACAATCAATTATTAAGAATTGAAGAAGAATTAGGTGAAATGGCTTATTTCCCTGGTATTAACTTCTAAAATTATACATTTTCATTAAAAGGCTATTGGTGTATTCGCCAATAGCCTTTTTTACTTTTAGGCGAAATCATTTTTTTATATTACTTTTAATGTATCAATAGCAATGAGTATCATGGATAGGATTCCAAAAATATTTAAGAATTTTTATTTCATAGCAGGAGCTGTATTTCTGATCTGGATGTTATTCATTGATGGCAATGACTTAATTTCTCAATGGAAACTTGCTTCCAGGTATAGTGATTTGCAAAAAGAGAAAGAGTATTATCAGGAGATGATAAAAGATGTTGAACAGGATAGAGAAGGCCTCTTAAGTGATGATGAATTACTAGAAAAATTTGCCAGAGAAAGATACCTCATGAAAAAAGAATCCGAAGATCTTTTCGTTATTGTTGAAAAAGAATAATCCTTGAAAAAGCAAACCTTAATATTTCTTATAAGCCTAATCCTAGGGGCATTATCAGTTGAAAATGCAGCAGCACAAAAGTATGTGGACGAAGGTTCTGGATTTGTAGACCGACTATACTTTGGAGGAAATTTCGGCCTTCAGTTTGGTACTTTTACTCATATAGAAGCTTCCCCAATTGTGGGTTATATGATTAATGACAAGCTTTCAGTTGGTGTTGGAGCAATTTATCAGTATTTTAGAGTAAGGGGAGGCAATAGGGTTGCTGATTATGAAACCAATATTTATGGTGGTAAGTTATTTGGGAGATATAATTTTTCCCAACAATTTTTCGGGTATACTGAATATGAGAACATCAACCTTGATGTGATTTTTAACACCTCAAATGGCTATGAATTTGGAAGAGCTTGGGTACCAGCTTATTTTATAGGAGCAGGTTATTTCCAACCCATTGGAAATAGAGCAGGAGTAACTGTCATGGCTTTGTACAATTTACTTTATGATGTTTCTCGCTCACCTTATAATTCTCCTTTTGTTTTAAGGGTAGGCTTTACGATATAGATTTTTGGACAGAGAAAGGTAGCCAAAGGCTACTAATACTTTAACCACAGAGTGACACAGAGGCTTTCACTAAGGGTACAAAAATAAAACAGTAAAGCTGATTAGTTCTTAGAAATATTCTCTAGATGTTTTGGGAAAAGTTAAGAAAGCCTCTGGGTAACATTGTGGTTTAACTTTGTTTCTTTGTATGTCTACATTCATTAATAAATATAGTATTATTAATTGAGCAATTTAGTAAGACAAGGACTCATCAACAGCTTTAGCTGTTACTTTGCGCCCTTTGTGAAATTCTTAGAGAAACTTTGTGGTTAAAAGAAAGCAGCCTTTGGCTGTCCTATTTTAATCTATTGTTATTGTGGTGAAGTAAAGTAGTCTTGAAACTTCAAGCCGAATTTTTTGCCAATTTCACCTAAATTCTCAACCACTGGAGGCAATAATGGAATTCCATTTGCTTTCCTATCTGCACTCATTTCCCTTTCCGGATCTCCTGGAATTAATACCTTGTCATTTTCACTGGTCGTTTCAGATTTTCGGAATGTATCAATCCAATTATCCATATGGGATTTAAAATCTTCCGCAGGTCTAAAAGCATCAATTCGCATAGCGCCTAAGAAATGACCTAAGCCTTCACCTACAGGATTTTCCTTTAAAGGTAAAAAGCTAACGAAAGGAGGAGCCCAAGGACCATAATTTGCACCCGAGAGTACTGCTGAGAAGATATCGACTATAGATCCAAGAATATAACCTTTATGACCTGAGTGTTCTCTAGAACCTCCTAATGGCAACATGCTACCACCTTTTTTCAAGGCATCTACATCGGTTGTTCCTTTTCCATCTTTATCTTGTACCCAGCCTAAAGGAGCCTCTTCATTTTTTCTTTTTAAAACTTCCAATTTGCCATTCGCAACAGTAGTAGTGGCAAAATCCGCTACATAAGGAGGTTGGTTTTTAGTAGGAATAGCAATGGAAATCGGGTTAGTACCCAATAATCTTTCTTTGGAGAAAGTAGGGGAAACTAAAGGGCTTGCATTCGTCATAGACCATCCAATCATGTCCTTATCCAATGCCATCATGCTGTGATGACCAGCTATGCCATAGTGATTAGAATTTTTAACCGATACCCAACCTGAGCCTACTTTTTCTGCTTTTTCCATGGCGATTCGCATGGCAAAAGGCGCTACTACCAAGCCCAATCCTTTATCGCCATCAACAACTGCAGTGCTGGGCGTTTCATGAATAATTTTAATATCAGGCTTTGCATTAATTCTTCCTTCTTCCCATAATCTGATATAGCCGTGTAATCGGGCTACTCCGTGAGAGTCAACTCCACGTAAATCAGCATTCACTAAAACTTCCGCAGCTTCTTCAGCCTCATTTGAAGGACAACCCATTTGAATGAATACATCCTTAACGAAATTTTGTAAAGCTTTGTAATCAAATAAACCCATTAGGATAATTTTATTTCATCTGATATAATGGCATCCAATAAACCTTCCTTCAAAGCATAAGTGGATACTTTAATGTCAATAAATTCATTGTTTTCAATCAGGAATTGAATCAAACAAACGGCTACCACTATCATATCCACTCGCATTTCTATCATGCCTGGAATAGCCATTCTTTCATCTCTGGTTTTGTGGATTATTTCATTGAACATACGATCGAAATCTTCCAGGGATAGAGAATAAGAAACATCATCAGGCTTTTCAATTTCTTTTTCCTGATAATTGATATCTATCAAGGTGTCAAAAGTTCCGGAAGAACCAATCAGGTGGTGTGGTTGATAAATATCCATTTTTACTTTGAGCTCGGCTAGCTCTTTTCTCAAAAAGTCATCAAGTTTCTCTATGTCTTTAGGTAAAATAGGATCGTGTTTATGAAATTTATCCAAGAGTCTTTGAGCGCCAATCTCAAAACTTTGCATCCAGAAGACTTCAATATGGTTGCAAATGATAAACTCAACGCTGCCACCTCCAATATCCATGATTAAGGCAGGCTCAGGGCCAATTTCTAAAGCTTTTTTAACTCCTTTATGAATGAATTTAGCTTCATCCATACCAGAAATCAATTGTATGGATATACCTGTGACATCATAAATTCTTTGAATCACCTCTTTTCCATTGCTAGCATTTCGCATAGCAGATGTGGCACTAGCAAAAACTTGATCTACCTTTTCTTCATTGATCTTATCTTTGAAATAGAGCATAGTCTTTATTGCACGCTCCTCAGCAGCTTTGCTGATGTTGCCTTCGCTTATTCCACCTTCACCTAGCTTAACAGCTATTTTCTCCTTGTGAATAATTTTCTCTTCTCCATCTTTAACTTCTACAATGAGTAAGTGAAAAGTATTCGTGCCTAAATCTATAATGGCTATTTTATCCATAGTTATATACCTGCCTAAAAACAATGCGCAATATACTATTTAGCGGGCAATTGGCAATTCAAATTGTCTTAATGGTTTGTAATTATGGAATCATTACAGGATCTAACTCTAAAAGTAGCGACTGGTAATCCTTATTGACTTTTTTGAAGATATGAGCAACTGTTTGTCTGCTTGAACCTGTTAAGTCAGCAATGTCTTTCTGGGAGAATAGGCTAAAAATATTAACGGACTTACCATCCGCATCTTTGATTTTTACATTGAACTCTCGATAAAGTCTTTTTATCCTTACAGAGGTTTCTTCAGAAATTACAGTGAAAAACCTTGTCTCCGCTCTGGACCATCTGCGGACAATATATTTAGTAAATAATTCAGAAATGTGAATATCAGTAAAGATTAATTTCTTGATATAGGCTAAATCATATTCTCTTACTTTTACACTAGTAAGTGGTTTGGCAAATTCTTGGAAATTACCATCCAATAAACGGTAATTTCCAAAAAAGTCGCCTGGTTTTAAGATGTCATAGCAATGTTCGGTTCCGTCAATGGCATAGTTGCCTACTTTTACGGTTCCTGAAATGACTTCATAAATAATATGGGGTTCTTCTGATGGCTTATAAATGTATTCGCCTTTTTTAAATTTAGCTATGCTTATATGCTTTTGGAAGCAGTTTTTGTACTGCTCATGCTGATTTAAATAGTCGAATAATTCAAAAGTTTTAGCCATAATTATTTCTATTTTTTTAGTATCCCAGGATATAATATCCCTTCTGTGTTTTCTAGTTTTAAACCAAGAATCTCAGCTATAACAGGAGCCACATCAGTTAAATACATTTCTTTTAGCACGGTCTTTTCTTCGGCTTTTCCACCAAATGCAATAAAGCCTGTATAGATGTTTTTGTGTTCAGGGAAGAATCCATGTGTACCACCACTTCCTTTTCTTATTAATTCCCCATCAGACTTAGAAGTCATACTAAGGCCTTCATTTGGTGCAATGGCAAGCATGGCATTAGGGTCAGCACCAATTTTATTTAATTCCTCCTTTTCTACTATTCTGAAAAGCTTTTGCTGATTTGCGGGCAATGCTTCTAAAAGTTGTTTTACTTTTTTTACTGATTCCATATCATCTGGATTTTCCAAATGAAGAAAAGCTGCAGCTCCAGAAGTATGGAATTTGGCAGTCCATTTTTTTCCATCTTCAGCGATTAACCCATTTTCTTTTAGTAAAACATTGGGTGCCATAGTAGAATGAATATCCACAAAGCCATGGTCACCTGTTATGATAAAAGTGGTCGTTTCTAGTTTACCTAATCTTTCCACAGTTTCTAAAATTTGACCTATGGCAGCATCAACTGCGCTTACTGCTCTTTTAGGCATAAAGCCTTCTCTTCCATCGGTATGTTGGAAATGGTCAGCTGAGAGTAAATGAACAGCTAATAAATCAGGATTGTATTTTTCAAATATGTAAGAAGCAGCAGAAGCAAACTTTTGCTCTCGGGCAAAATAGCCTTCATTTCCAAAATTCGAAACATTTATTTTTCCTGTTGCATGGGTCTCAATTTCCTCCACAAAACCCTTTGGAGTTGCATTCTTTTTCATAGGAGCAAATCGATCTTCTCCTTCTTTAAGAGACCATATCTCAGGAATATTATAATCAATAGGAGCACCAACGGTCACTGGCCATGAAATAGAGGCTGAAGTTAAGCCTGCATTTTTGCATAAAGAAAAAAGGGTAGGGACTTTGATGCTTTCATGTTCCCAATACCATTTGCCGGTTGCTCCATCAGGTTCAAATGGAGTATTATAATAAATACCATGTTCTGAAGGGGGCATTCCACTCACGATAGTAGTATGAGATGGATAAGTAACGGATGGGAACATTCCTTTTACAGCTTCTGCATGAGTACCGTTTTCAGCCATATGTTGAAGAATAGGGGCTGGCCAATCATTATCTAAATAGAAATCTGGTCTTAATCCATCAATTGAAATTAATATGACTTGTTGTTTTTGAGCTAAAACTGAAAAGCTTAAGAAAATTGAAATGAAAATAAATGAAATTTTATAAATGCGAGTCATGTCTTATTATTTAAGAGTTGTGAAGTTAGTCTGTTATTGTAAAAAAAAAGTTAAGAGAACATTATGCTTATGTTCCCCTAACTTTAAAATCAAAAAAAATGAAGAAAAAATTAACCCGAAAATTCATGTGAATTTTCGTCCAAAGGACAGACAATTTATAAAAACCAAGTTATTAGATAATTACATTGTGTAATTCACATTAAAACTTGAATTTTAAAAACACCCAAATTTGGGCTAAAAGGTTTTTATAAATTATCGAGGTTAACCCTTGAGTAATTAATTGATAATCAGTTAATTTAAATTAATTATTTTCATTATTCATAACTTTCTCACGAATAATGCGGGTTAAAATGAATAACGCAAGCCTACTTGCAATCTCCATGGTGTTCCGTTAATAGGAAGTGCACCAACATTGCTCTCAACGTTATACTGATAGTTCTGACTACTTGGATCAAAACCTGCTATTCTTAATAGGTTTCTGTTCCCGAAATTATTGTTTACGCCCCATTCAGGATTCAGTAAATTAGCTAAATTGAAAAGGTCAGCTGATAATTCGAAATTATGTCTGTTGATAATGGTGAAATTCTTGATCATCCTTAAATCAATGGTGTAGAAGAAAGGATTGACTCCTCCATTTCTTTCCGCAATCTGGCCTAAATTATTATTGATATAATCTTTCACACTTTGCGATGTTTCAGGATCATTCAAAATTCCATTGATGCCTTCCCTAATGTTAGCTGGAGTGTTCGGGTCATTAGGATCATAAACATATGCTAAGTCATTTCTTAAGTTAAAATCACCATTAAGACTTCCGTTTGTCGTTAAGAATGAATAGCGAGTTCCACCAATTCCATTTAATGTTGCACCAAATGTGAATCCAGCAAATGAGGGAGAAACACCATTTACTACTACTTTATCAGAAAAATGATTATCTGAATATCCATAATTCAATTCTCTTGGATCATCTTCAATAGGAAGGAAAGTAGAAGTATTAGCTACACAGCAATTGTAAGAGGAATTGTCTTTCGCTTGGTTTCTGGTGTAGCTAACATTCAAACTACCGTCCTTTCCTAATCTTAAGCTGGCATCTATAACAGCAGCATATTGAGTCAATTCTCCGTCAGATTGAAGTACTAAAGCACGACCAACTTCATTTGATTTTCGTGAATCTAACCAGCTTGATTGTCCATTTTCTGGATTTATGGCTGAGGCTGGAACAAAAACGCCTCTATCATTTTCATTGCTTAATCTGAAATATGGATTGTCAACCAGATTAGCCTCTTGGTAGACATAGTTGTTAAAGGTTTTGCTGTATAATAAATTAACACCAACTCTTAATCTATCTCCAAAGAACTTATTGTAGTTGACATTAGCTTTCAAAGTATTAGGTACCTTAAAATCTTCACCTACCGCATTAATGGTAGCTATACCAGCTGTAGCTCCTTCAGGTATTCCAGGAACAGATGATGGATCCTCTCGGTATCTAACAAAATCCGGAGTTGGAATTAAGTTAGGATCTGTTACATCAATGGAAGCAAGCATTTGACCACTATTCTGGATATTGTTCACCTGTGCATAGTAATGAGGCTGAGCTGAAAATAAACCTGCACCAAATTTGATGATATCTTTATTTTCCCCTTTTACATTCCACAACGCTTGGAATCTTGGTTGAAGATTAAAGAAGTCTGATGGCTTTCTATCTGTTTTGATTCCTAACTCTTCATCTACTGTCGGATTGTATTGAGCAGGAGTGGAGAAAATAGTGGCATCATATCTTAGTCCAAAAGTGGTGTTGAAATTTGGAAGCATTTCAAAATCCACTTGACCAAATAATGAAACATCATAAACGGTTTGTTTCACTATTGGTAATCCTTGAGTCGGTACTTCTCTTGCGTATCTTATCGGAGTCATATTTTCTAAATCTTGCAGACTGTTAAAGAAAAACCGTCCGTTTTGCTCATTGGAAAGTAAGGTTTCTAAATAAGTCACCATATTATCAGTTCCGAAAGTAAAGTTGTATTTGCCTTGAGTCAAATAGGTGGTGTTTACCAAATGAAGCTGTCTTTCCAGATTAGTTTCAGGAGTATAGCGTTGACCACCAAATTGTAATGAGCGTGATTGGGTTGCATTCGGGTTGCTTTCCGTAGGAAAAGGGCTTTGCACCTGAACAATCGCTCTTGGTATATTCTGACTTGGTAGTTGTGGATTCGTTCCAAATTCTCTTTCAGCATGCTGAAATTGAGCTTTCAACTCATTGGTTAAATTAGGACTTACCGCAGTTCTTAAGGATAGCAATAAACTATTTTCTCTAGATGAGAAGCTTCCCCAAGTTTCTGCTAATTCAATATTGGAATTATCGCTGATGCTCAATGGGTTATTCCAGTCTGTGTAATTGTTCCTTAATGTTAATCGATTTTTTTCATTTAACTGCCAATCAACACGAGTGAAAAGTGTATTGGCTACAGAGGTTCTTTGAAATTCACCTACTTGTTGCTCATCACTTACCCCATACAAATCCCTGGCAATTTGAATGGCTTTATCCAAAGTATCTTTTCTGATGCCTAATCTTCTTTCGTCAGCCTCATTATTAATGTCGCCAATAAAGACAGGTTGACCTGAGTCTTGTCGGTCATAAGCCATGTAAAAGTGAACTTTATCCTTTATAATAGGGCCTCCCAAACTGAATCCCCATTGATAATTGGAAAACTCCTGATCTCTTTCATTTCCTCTAATGTCCAACTGGCTTGCTAATTGGTCATTTCTGTGGTACATAAATGCAGAGCCTTCAAACTCATTCGTTCCTGATTTAGTTACTGCATTCAAAGCACCACCTGCTTGGCGACCTTGCGTTACATCATAAGAATTGGTTACTACTTCAAATTCCCTGATGGCTTCCATAGAAATGGTGTAAGGACCTCTTCCTATTTCTCCAGCAGTTAATTGATTTCTTGCATTTACTCCATCAACCGTAACATTGGTTGAAGTTCTTCTTTGACCACCAAGGTTGATACCTCCGCCTCCTTGCAACGGTGAAAGAGCCGTTAAATTCGTGAAATTTCTACCTTCATTTGGCAGGTTTTTCATTTTTTCGGAATTGATGGCGATACCAGAGCCTGCCCTGTCTGCTCTTTTAGCAAAGCTATTGGCACTCACTACTATCTCTTGCAGTTCTTCGGTAGAAGGATTTAAATCTACATCAAGATTGACTTTATCTCCCTGGTTTAATTGGATATCCTGCACCTGATATTTTTGATAGCCAATAAATGAAATGCTTAATTGATAAGGACCTCCCAATGGAAGCTGCTTCAATAAAAATTTACCATCAAGGGCTGTAATTGTACCAGTTTCAAATCCTGTTGATTCATTTTTAAGCATAACATTTGCTCCTGGTAATCCCTTTCCATCGCTATCTTTCACTATCCCACTTATGGCGGCATCCGTTGATTGCCCATAAGTAAGGCTCTGCACAGAAAACACTGCAATCAAAATTGCAATGCAGTTGAACATCATTTTTTTGGTAATTCTTTGTCTCATAATTTATGATTTTAGTGATTTATTTATCATAAAATTAGACTGCTTTACTAGGGTGGGAATGTTAAAATTTAACATCCATAAAGAACTTAAAGAAATGGTAAAATAGGGTTAATATTGAAGGTACTTATTATGACTTCAAGATTAGATGTATTGTTATATTTAAGAGGTTCTTAAATTTTTAGCTATCTTTCAGTTTGCTATCAAACCTTCCATAAGCTTTAATATTATTTATAACTTTGCATTAGTATTAAGCGCTTTAAGCTTTTTTCAATCAGATATATGCGTCAACTTTTATTTTTTCTTATCACCATTACAGCAGCTTTGTTTTTTTACGGATGTGCTTATAAAGTATTGAAGGCAGATAAGTTTTTGGAGAAAAATGAATTGGGAAAGGCTAAAAAACGGATTGATAAAGCGATAGAAAAAAATCCTGAAAATCCTGCCGCACAATATATGTTGGCCAAATATTATAGCCATCCTGTTTGGTCATTTGATGCAGTGGATTCAGCTCATCTTTATATTCAGTTAGTTAGTGATACTTTTCCTGAATTGGAGTCTAAAACAATCGAAAAACTAGCAAAAAAAGATTTAGATAGTCTCGCCATTGTTGAGCAATCCTTAATAATAGATAGTTTGGCATTTGAAAAAGCATTAGCTGAGAATAGCGAAGAAGCTTATAATGAATACCTCAATAATTATCAATATTTAACTTTTGAAGAGAAAGCTATTGAATTAAGAAATCAGGTGGCCTATGATGACGCCATTGCCAAAAATACCACTCAGGCAGTAAGTGATTTTTTCAAGAAGTATCCCGATGCACCTCAAGCCCAAAAAGCAAGAAATGTTTTTGAAACGCTTTACTATGAAAAGAAAACTCAAAATGAAGCTTTAGAGGAGTATAGGGAGTATGTGAAAGAAAGGCCTCAAACAGAGTTTGCTGAAGAAGCATCTTCTAAGATTCTGAATATTATTAGTGCAGGTGCAGAATCATCAGATTATCAGCAATTCATCAATCAATATGGAGAATTTAAAGCCGCTAAAATTGCTCAATCAATTCTCGATGGACTTAACTATGATACCAATACTGCGGAGTTATTAACACATAAAAAAGATAGCCTTTTCTATTTCTATAATTTAGATGATGAAAAGTTATTGTCATTTCAATTTAATGAAGTAATTCCAGATTCCTGTTCTTTTATAGTAGAACCATTTATTATAAGTAATGAAGCCAATTCCAAGCAAGTTTATTTAAAAAATGGTGAGAAGATTCCAGATTTAAATATTAAAACTATTGAATATTTAGAAAGTGGATTTTTTCAAATCAATGATTATGGCCGTGAAGAAAACATAATTCATTTTAGCTTGAATGATGTATTGAAACTAAAGTCACTTGATTTTAAAGCCTTGGATGAATTTCATTTTGCTAAAAAGGAAGAGGATGGTTGGCATTTGATTTCCATTTTGGGGGAGCCTATTTTAAAACAGTCTGTAGACAGTATTTGGAAGGAAAGAGATGTTTTCTTTTTCAAAAGAGGAAATGATATGGCGGTTGCTTCTTCGGTTGATTTCAAAAAAACGGCTAAGAATGATTTAAAATCTTTAAGCTTTCTTTATGATGATTATGAATGGTTGGGTGATCAATATCTCCGATTATATTCTAATGATTATGAAACCATATTAGATCATAAGGCTCAAGTTATTTTCCCATTGGAAAAAGCAAAGATTGAATTTTATGATGATTTTTGGGTCAAAAATAAGGAGGGTAGTTTTAGTGTTTTAGGTCTTAAAAATGCCCCGCTTTTTGAAGAAGAATTTGATGATTATCAATTTAAATCAGGGGTTCTAGCATTAAAAAAAGATAGCTTATGGTCAGTTTTTAATGATGGTTTAGAAGACTTCCCAAATTTTCAATATGATTCCATTCGGATATTTAACAGTTGGTTAACTTATACCATTTTAGATTCATCTGAATATTTGCTTTTTCAATCAGGCAAAAAAGTTCAATTGGAGGAAGGGGAGTCCTATAGACTTTTGAAAAATTACAATATAGCTTTTTCAGAAATATCCGATCAAATACGCTTTTTGGAGATATCGAATGAGAAGAGTTATTTTAAACTTTATAATGGTTTTGGCAGAAAGATAAAAGAAGGCGAAAGGCTCGACATCAATATTTTGACCCCAAAATTCATCCAAATTCATCAGAACAAAAAGAAGGAGTTGATTGATTCTGCTGGAAATGAAATCAAAATCAAAAATGTGGAAGCTTTTGGTGCGTATCAGGATGGTTTAATTCCCATTTTGCAAAAGAAAAAGTTTGGTGCTTTGAGAGTGGACAGTTTACAACTAATTCCTGCTCACTCGGAAAATAAATTGGATGTATTTGTGAAGGACTCTCTATTTATTTTCAAGGAAGATAATTTGCTGGGAATTAGCAATACCAAAGCTGAAGTTATACTGGAGGCAGATTTTGAAGCCATCGATTTTTTCAATGATTCCACCGCTATAGTGGAGGAAGAAGGAGAAATTGGTATTTTAAATATTTATCAAAATGAATATTTACATGAGGGTATTGATACTTGGAAAAAAGTGTTTTTTATGGATGAAAACTACTTTATAGTACGTAAAAATGCGGGTTATGGCGTTGTCAATCAACAAGGAGAGGAAATCATTCCTTTTATTTTCAATGAATTGCAAGCCCATGAAAGCAAGGATAAGCTTTACTGGTTAGCAGAGCGCAGGCTATCTGAAATCAATTATATTGTAATAGCATATTTTGATAAAAATGGTCGAGTTTTATTTAAAGAAGGCCTGAACTTTGATGAATATTTAGAGACTGCTTGTGATTAGCCCCCATTAAATCTCTCGCAAAGACGCAAAGGCGCAAAGTTTTCGCAAAGAAATTTTTTTGACACCTCCTATGTTCTCAGTCATTAATCAATTTGGTGTTTTTAATTGTGTGATTTAGCAAGGCAAAAATCCTTCAACAGTTTTAGCCGTAACATTGCGCTCTTTCCCGATGAATGCGGGACAAGTTGTGAAATCTTCAAGAATCTTTGTGGTTAGAATAAAACAACCTTAGGCTGAGAAAAGGGTGTTTAATTTTTTAATCACATAACCTTAACCTAAAATTCCTATCAATAGTCAGTTCAAATTTTTAATTTGCAAAAAATTATAATTCAATTTCAATGAAGAGATATTTAAGCGGAGCTTTGGCTCTAATGATTTTATTTTCTTGCCAACCGGCACAAAAGCAAGAACAAAAAGTGAAAAAGCCTAAATTGGTAGTGGGTATAGTAATTGATCAATTACGCCACGATTACTTCGAACGTTATGCCGATAATTTCGGGGAAAATGGTTTTAAAAGATTGATTTCTGAAGGCTTTTATAACCATAACACGCATTACAATTATATTCCAACCTTTACTGGGCCTGGTCACGCATCAGTTTATACGGGAACAACTCCAGCTACCCACGGGATTATCGCCAATAATTGGTACGATAAGAATATCAGAACTTCGGTTTATTGTGCTGAAGATACTTCAGTTTATACCATTGGCTCCACTTCTGACGCTGGTTTAATGTCTCCACACCGTATGTTGAGTTCAACTATAACCGATGAGTTGGGCTTAGCTACCAATTTTAAGTCAAAAGTGGTGGGGATTTCTATTAAAGACAGAGGTTCCATTTTACCTGCAGGGCATAATCCAACAGGTTCTTTCTGGTATGATAAAAGCAACGGCCATTTTGTGAGCAGTAGCTATTATGGAAATGAAGAATTACCTAACTGGCTGCAAGAATTTAATAATCGCAATTTGGCGGATGAATATCTAAACCAAACTTGGGAGCTTTCCATGCCTTTAGAAGAGTATAAAGAATCTACAGCAGATGATATGCCTTATGAAATGACCGTAAGAGGAAAAGATAAACCTGTTTTTCCCTATGATTTAAAGGCTCTAAGAGCAGAAAATGGTAACTTTGGATTATTGCCAAATACTGCTTTTGGAAATACGATTTTAGCAGATTTAGCTATAGCCACTATGGATGGTGAGCAAATGGGACAGGATGAAATTACTGATTTTCTTGCTTTAAGCTTTTCTTCCACCGATTATATCGGTCATGGATTTGGGCCACGTTCAGTGGAGGTGCAGGATACCTACATCAAATTAGATCAAGAGATTGCCCGATTATTCAAACATTTGGATGAAAAAGTGGGCAAAGGTAATTACCTGATTTTTGTGACTTCTGATCATGGATGTGCGGAAGTTCCAGAATATCTGCAAGCCAATAAAATACCAGCTGATCATTATGATGGGAAAGCTTATGTGAAAAACATGAGTAATGCATTAAATCAAAAATTTGGTGAAGGCGAATGGATAGAAGATTTTTCCAATGAACAGTTTTTCTTAAACCATAAGTTGATAGCAGAAAAAAATGTTGAGTTGGATGCCATCAGAAAGTTTATGGTCAATGAAGCCTTAAAGTTAGAAGGAGTAGCAGAGGCTTATTCTGCTACTGATATGCAATCAAATGAATTTACAGAACACAAAGCAGCTTCTTTGCAGATGGGCTATAATTTCAAACGCTCAGGAGATGTATTGTTGATTTTAGAGCCAGGCTGGTTCTACCAAACCCGTTCTGCCACTACCCATGGAACTGGCTATGCTTATGACACCCATGTGCCTTTAATTTGGTACGGTTCAGGCATTAAAAACGGGACTTCATACAAAAGACAAAATATAGACGACATAGCAGTAACCCTTGCTCATATTTTAGGAACCTCACTTCCTAATGGAGCAACAGGAGAACCGATTCAAGAGATTTTGGAATAAGATTTTCTGTTGAGTTATACGTTTAATTCTACGGGTAAAGCCTTTCAAATTGGTCTTAAGCCAATTTGAAAGGCTTTTTTATTAACTATTAATTCAGTAGATTGCTTGACATAAAGCATATATAGTCACCAGGGGGTTACTATATTCAAATGTTACCTATTATTCTCTTCTAAAACATGAAGTACTGGAAATTCAAATCAGGGAATTTTTATTTATTCTTCTTGTTTACCGACAACCAACAACTCTTGTTTGGAAGGTACACAGAGAAGAAAGTCAATGAATATATTTCTTCCATTGAAAAACTTAAAAAGGCACCTAAAACGCTTAAAGGATTAAATATCGCAAGCCTCGAAACGGTAGATATTGGAAAACTTAACAAAACAATCCTATTAACCTATAAAAGTGGTAATACAGAGCTTATCGAATTCAATAATGCGAAAGATAGAAATATAATTTTCGAGGAATTAAAAACAAGATTTGGCAAATTTGAACAAATGGAACTTGATCTTAATTATACTCACAAAAAACGCTTTGCAATTAATTGTTTAAGACTATGTGTCTTTGTAGCCATATTATGGCTATTTTTTATTTCCATTGATTCATACTACAATGGATTATCAAGTATAACAGCAAGAGGGGCCATTATTGGCGGACTAATTCAAATTGTCCTTATTTTATTTCAAGAAGCTGGAATTTTCGCAATAGCAATCATAGTATTAGTTTATATGTCTAGTAAACTTTATTACCATTTAAAAAAGGATTCGAAAATTATAAGGCTAAGACTAAAATAACAATAGGTAACATTGCATAAAAACCCATTTGCTCACCACCTTGTAGGAAATTGAGTGCTAAATAGCCCGTAATTTATGCTTGCTTTTCATAGCTAGCCATCAAAGGTATTGCCCTAGGTAAGTATGGTGCTTAATTATTCTAAAGTTTTGCAATTAATGAAGTATATCAGTTTGCGGAGAAAACATAAATTACTACTTTCAGTATTTCATAGACCAGTATAACAAACGGGTTTTATACGGTCGTTACCTATCATTTATGAGAGCACTGCTAATCATTTTCATAACTCTTATCTCGTTTAAGGCCTCATCACAAGAAGTTATAAACGACTGGAAAGAGCTTTCAGAAAAGACTATTCTATTAGAATATATAGAGAATCAAGGATATTCACATTTGAACTTCCAGCCAACTGACCATGACACGACAAAAAATTCTGGAGTTAAAATTTCTCAGAGTTCAACTAATACTAAATTATTGATTCGAGACAAAGCCAGCTTTAGTGGCCCAGATAAACCATTAATCGTTATTAACGGCTATCCAGTTGAATTTAAAGAGATTTTAACAGCAAGCACATTAGCTGATATAAAAAATGTCTCTATGCTGAAGTCGACTGTTCAATCTAGTGCTGTTTATGGTGTGCGGGGACAGCATGGTGTAATACTTATCGAAATGAATAAGCGCAAGTGGAAAAAGCTCAAGAAAGAATACTACAATTGGTAACATTTGCTAAAAATGAATTTGCTTACTGCTTCTAGCAAAGTAAGAAGGTAATTCTCCACAAAGCCAAACTTAATATTTCATTTAGATTCAGGACAAGCATTCAGTATGGTTCTCTTCTTTTCTCTTTCAATAATTGTGGATATGGTTTGGCTTCGCTACTTTAGTATTTCATCAGCGAAGTTTAGCAAACGCATTTTAACTTCGTGTTAATTGTTATTATGAGTAAATTTTTTATTCCTTTTTGTTTACTACTCACACTTTGTAGTTGCTCAAATACTAGTGATAAACATGTATTAACAGCAGATATCATGGGTCACTATGAAGAAGTTTATAATTGGAATCAAGTGATTGGACTACCAACTTTCAAAGCATGCGATGATAATGATAAACATCATCTTGATTATCTGCGGAAATCGTCCGATAAAGATGACCTTTTTTATATGCTTAACGACACAAGTTCTGTTGCTTTTAAAGTATTCTTGATTCAAGAGATTCATAAAAAATATCCAGAATATGATAGTTTGATAATCAAGAAATATGGCTCAGACACAACAGTAATTGAATTTGTATCAAGCTGTGTCGGTATTACCTACGAAAGGACATTAGGCGAAACCTCACAGCATATCGTATCAGACTACCAAAATGATCCTCTATTATTGAGAAACATAAAATTCCAAAAATAGAAAATACAGTTAACATCATATAAAAACCCCATTCACCCACCACCTTCTACCAAAACGAATGCAAAATAGCTCGTAATTGATACTTGCTGTCCATATCTAGCAGCCAAAGATATTGAGTTAGTCAATTATAGTGCATAATTATTTTAAGCCTTCACAATTAATGAAGTGTATCAGTCTGCGAAGAAAGCATCAATTGCGACTTTAAAAGAAAAAATACTTCATTATTCCAATCGATAGATCACTTTATTATTAAGTGCTTTTTCTAAATCTGAATACTTTAGCTTAGGATTTTCACTCATTCCGCTTGTGCTAAACATATCTTCCGGTACGCCTTTGCCCAGTAAATAAGCTTTTATGGCATCGGCACGTTTGTGTGTTAAATCATTATGGTAGATAGTCACTATTTCTTGCCTCGGTTCCTTCGCTGAAGCTGTGCTATCTACCTCGGTAGCTATGCTAGCTTCTGTTGCAAGAGTATCTATCGGATCGGATGCTATTAAAAGTGTGTCGTTACGAGTTTCAGGCAAACTATCGGCATATTGTTCCGACTCGGTGATGCTTTGCTGATATACTTCCAGCTTAAAATGGAAGGCTCGGTTTTGCTTCATAAGTGTGACCAAGCGGGCAAACTCTTCTTCAGCACCTGCAGCAAATTCGGTAGAATGTTCTTGGAACGCTATGGACAGCGGATATTGTTTTCCACCTTGCAAGGTAGGCAGGGTAATCTCTTTTACCACCTTTTTAGATGAGTTCATGTTTTGCAGATCCAAAAATTCACTGTAATAGCCAAAGCCCGTCTCTTTTGTTTCAATATAAAAATCCACTAAATGGCCTTCTGGTAAATAGACTCCAAAAGTCTTTTCCTCTGGATCGAGAATTAAACGAGCTAGTTCTTCACCGGAGTCTATATCGGTCGCCTTAACCAATGCCTTAGCGGGCAAATTGGTGACCGTTCCTTCCAAATAATATACTCTGGCTGGCTGAAACTCCTCTGGTACTTTTACCATATATAAATCATAGCTGCGTTCATCTTTTTCATGGATGTAGGTCACATCGCCTAAAGCGGTGACGCCTATATAGCGGTCATGCGCATCGGTATTAAGAAAGCCCATTGCTACTGGTTTGCTCCAGTTATCACCATCTTTACGGCTCATATAAAAATCGTAATTCTCATTGCTGTTTAGTGCAGCAAAATAAAGGGTTTTATTATCGGGTAAAATCACTGGATTAACGAAGGATGAAGAGGCTATATCTAGCTGTATCTCTTGAGGTTCTTTCCAGTAACCATTGCCCAAATATTCTGATGCAAAGATTTTACAGTTGCCGCCAGTTGGATCCAGCGTTTCGCAACGGCTAAAGTATAAAGTTTTGCCATCTGCCGAAAGAGTGGGATCCATCTCATTTAAGGTAGAATTTAGAGGCTTGCCAGGGTTGATGTGGGTAGTCCAGCTGCTGCCCTTTTTTTGCTGAAAAAGAATATCATAGCCCCCAATTTTAGGTCCTTTTCGAGAAGCATATATCAGTTGCTCACCATCATAAGATAGGTTGTAGGCACCAAAAGGAATCATATCTTTATTGGGGATGTCTACAGGCATTCCCCTTTTCCAGTTATTACCTGTGGCGGTGCTCATAAATATTTCTGGTTCCCCTGAATCTGTATTATCAGACATATATAGAATTGTGCGACCGTCAGCAGTTAATTTTGGTGCATATTCGTTGTTGTCCCAGCTAGAAATAACAGGTGGGAGCTTCCGCTTTTGTGCCATGACTACAGTGGTGAAGCTCAGTAACAACAAGCCGATCAATATTTTTTGCATAATCTCTATTTTAAACTGAATATACAGAAAGTTGCAACTAATAGAAATAATTTCGATAGTTATATTTATAAGTGATACTGAGTTGGATAGTTGAGGATTTAAAGTGATAAAGGGAGCTGCAAAGGTTTTTTATTTTTTTAGTGTTGAGTTATAAGTTTACTTCAACGGGTAAAGCCTTTTATAATTGTTAAAGTACCTATGAAGGTCTTTTTTGTTAACTATTAATTCAGTAGATTGCTTGAAAAAATGAGGTAGGTAAGTGTTCTGGGACACTTAGTGAATTTTTTGGCTCAATTAGTATATCTCAAATTATATTAAATGGCATCTTGGATTTTCATCATCCTCATTTATTTACTAATTATAATCGGACTGCCTTATTTAGCATATCGATTGTCTAAAAATAGGGGTAAAAAGACTCTAGGAATAATTTTAGCCAGCATAACATTCATAATAGTCACGTTTCCAATCACCTCCGTTTTGATTGAAGACTACTGGTTTTTTAAATCTGATGTGACCAAAACATTAGTGAAACATGAATTTTATTTAACGGATGATTTTGAAATTGTTGAGCATGAAATCTCTGGACTGATGGACTATTATGAATATTTCAGAATACAGATAAGTAACGAAGACAAAATTGCTCTGATAAATAAAATAAAAAATGCTGATAATTTTGAGGATCGGACTATTGAAACTGATAAACCCATAGATGAGGAGGATGCAAAAGTACTTCCTAGATATTCAAATGATCAATCGGAAGTCTACACTTGGAACTATCTAACCGAAAAAGATTACATTTTTAAATATTATAAACCAAGACCACGTGGTGAAACTCCGATAGACGAAACCATTTCAATTTCAATAAATAAAAAAGAGCTTAAATATGAGATAATTCTTGACTAATAGACCATTCGGTATGAAATCATGGCTGGATGTTAGGTGATTGTTCCTTTAGCTCTTAGTGGAGAGCCCGTCTATCCGCAGGATTGCCTCGGTAGTTAACTGAAATTTTTATACTTTTAATCTGCCACGAATTTATACAGTGGCGTTGTAAGCAAGCTGGGTACTGTGCAACTAAAAAAACAGACTGCTGTAAATCAAACTTTGATATTTTGACAAAACTGACCTTGATGAGACACAAGCTGACCCGATTGTTTTAAAAATTTTCCCATCTGAAAAAATAATTTTCCCGACCCACGACAGAATATTGAAAATAATTTGAAATAAGTGATGACAAATCAAAAATCTCTTTCTATTTTTGACATATTATGTCAACAGGATTTGTGTCAATAGAAACAATAGGGAAAAAGTTAAGACAGATTCGAGAGGAAAAGGAACTTCCATTGCGGAAAGTTGCTGCTTTACTCGATATTGATGTAGCGATTTTGAGCAAGATGGAGCGTGGGGAAAGGAAAATTACAAAAGAAGTAGTTCTGAAACTTGCTGACATATACGGTTACAGCGCAGACGAACTTTTGGTTTCTTTTCTAAGCGATAAAATTTTTAATGAAATTCAAAATGAGGAGCATGGCTTAAAAGCATTAAAAGTAGCAGAAGAAAGAGTAAAGTATTTAAGAGAGAATAAGAAGAATTAATATTACAAGAGTGGCTTTACCAATAAACATAAATGAACTTTTACACGGTAATACGATAGAGTGGGATCGTATTGAATTAAAAAAAGGATGGAATCCAGAAGATATTATTCATTCTCTTTGTGCTTATGCTAATGATATTAATAATTGGGATGGCGGATATATCATTATTGGTGTTGAAGAAGAAAACGGAAAAGCCTTACTTCCTCCCTTTGGATTGAAGCCTGAACAAATGGATTCCTTTCAAAAGAAATTAATTGAATTATCGCATAAAATTTCACCCAGTTATATTCCCTTTACACAACCTTTTACTTTAGATGAGAAGCATATATTAATTATATGGGCTCCAGCTGGTGATAATCGTCCTTATAAAGCACCTGTTAGTCTTGCTAATAAGAAATCAGAAAAAGCTTGGTACATTAAACGAGGATCCAAAACCATTAAAGTGAAAGAAGGTTCAGATGATGAAAGAAGATTACTTGAACTTACTGCTCGCATTCCGTTTGATGATAGAATTAATCAACAAGCCTCTTTAGATGATTTAAGCTTACACTTAATTCAGGAGCATTTGAAAGAAATTATGAGCTCTCTGTATGTGGAAAGCACAAAAATGACTTTTTCTGATTTGTGTAAACAAATGAATATAGCTAAAGGACCTGATGAATATTTGAGACCTACAAATGCTGGATTGCTGCTGTTCAATGAACATCCAGAACGGTTTTTCACTGGTGCTAAAATTGAATTAGTGATTCATAAAGGAGATATAGGTAAGGATTATACAGAAAAAATCTTCACGGGTTCTCTTGTAAAACAGCTTCGAGATGTTCTTAATTTTATTGAAACCAATATTATTCAAGAAGATGTTTCAAAAGCTCCAAATCGTGCAGAAGCAGTAAGATATTATAATTATCCTTTTCAAGCTATTGAGGAAGCTGTGGTAAATGCAGTATATCACAAAAGTTATGAACGTGAAAACCCTGTTGAGATTCAAATACATAAAGATAAAATTGAAATATTGAGTTTCCCTGGCCCTATGCCACCTATTAACCAAGCGATGCTGAAAAAACAAAGAGTCGTAGCGCGAGATTATAGAAACCGTAAGATAGGTGGCTTTTTAAAGGAGTTGAAACTTACAGAAGGTAGAGGAACAGGATTGCCTATTATTCACAAAAGTTTAGAAGAAAATGGTTCACCTCCACCCATTTTTGAAACGGATGAAAATAACACTTATTTTTTGTGTATTCTGCCTGTACATCCGCTTACCGAATCCATCTTAGGCTCTCAAGAAGATATAAGAAGAGACGAAGATAAGTCTCTTAAAATCAGTAATTTAATAGATATAAACCCTTATCTTAGTCTCCCTGTCTCTGAATTGGGAGACGAAGATAGAAATGCTATTAAGGATAGGGTCAGCACTTCAATTATTAAGGTGCTTCAATATTGTAAAAAACCCAAATCGAGTGATGAAATCTTTGAAGAAATAAGTCTTTATAAAAACACCAAAAATCATAATCATCATATAAAACCTCTCATTGAAGTGGACTGGTTAAACCTAACATTGCCAAACAAGCCTACCAGTAAAAATCAAAAATATTACACTACTAATTTAGGTAAAAAATTGCTTACCATAATTTCAATAGATAGTAGTTCAGGAATTAAAAGAATACCTGTAGATTCTTCTAATATTGCCTCGGTAGGCTATGACGCAGAAAATAAGATTTTGGAAATTGAATTTCATTACGGAGCAATTTATCAATTTAATGATGTGCCAAAAGAAGTATTTGAGGGATTGATAAGTGCAAGTTCAGTAGGAAGTTACTATATGAATGAGGTGAAAAGTAAATTTGAATATCAAAAAAAGTAAACCCTAAAAATAGTATTTGGAAGAAGGTTTCGACTGGGAAACTAAATAGGAATACAAACATTCACAACATATCCAATACTTAGCAGACAGACATGAAAACCTGATAATGAAAATTCGTTTTGTACTTAATCCATTTTCATTTGTATTTCTGCTCTCAGGAGAGCAACATTATTTTATTGTTTTGGAAACTTTGGACACAGAAGAAGCGACTTACATTTGGCATACCCCTAAAAATAAAGCATCCTTAATTGAAGAAGTAAAACAAATTGACAACCAGTTAGGCATTATTAGAGAAAAAGGAAGACAGGCTTTTTTAGAAAACAGTCCTGAAAACTTTACTAAAATTATACACGATTATTCAGATAACAAAAAAGGATTTATATTATGGAAATCTGCTTTGGAAGAAATAATTTAATTCAGTCCATCCTGATGGCAATAGGGGTAAAACAGCCGACACATAAGCAAGACAAAGAACAACTAAAATGACTAATAAAACAAAGACATACCACGACTGGAAAAGAAAGCCAGCTTAACATTGTATAAGCGTAATGCAGGCTGAATCACTAAAATAAGGTATTTTTGCTACTGAGAAATACTACGATAGTCTGATAGTGAATAGTTCTGAAGTTTCACACTTCCACGCCTACACTTAACATTATGAAAAAGACACTACAATACATATCAATAGGGCTGATTTTCCTGATATCTTGTCAAGATAAAACTGGATTTTCTGGTTTTCAAAATGGAGATATTATTTTCCAGACTTCAAAATCAGGACAAAGTAGAGCTATTCAGATTGCGACTGGTTCAAATTACAGTCATATGGGAATTGTTTATAAGCAAGAAAATGAATTTTTTGTTTACGAGGCCGTTCAGCCTGTGAAATTGACACCTTTGAACGACTGGATTAATCGAGGAAAAAATGCACATTATGTTGTTAAGCGGATTAAAAATTCAGAGAAATTATTGACTCCTGAAGCTTTAACAAAAATGAAACAGGTGGGAGAGAAATACGCTGGTAAAGATTATGATTTGTATTTTGAGTGGTCTGATTCGAGAATTTATTGTTCTGAATTGGTTTGGAAAATTTACAAGGAAGCAGTCGGGCTTGAAATTGGTGAACTTGAAGAATTGAGCGATTTCAACTTAACAAATGAAACTGTAAAACAAAAATTAATGGAAAGATATGGAGACAATATCCCGAAAGAGGAATTAGTGATTTCTCCTGAGTCAATGTTTAATTCTGATAAATTGATTACAATCTTTGAGAATTAATAAATTTAAAATGAAGGATATAACTATAGTTGAAGCTAGTTCATCAGATATAAAAGAAATAACACAATTATTTTATAATACTATTCAAGCAATTAATTCAAAGGATTATCCCAAAGATGAAATTGATGATTGGTCATCGTGGCATACTGATATTGATAAGTGGAAAAAAAGAGTAAATGAACAATACTTCATTGTTGCGAAATTAGATGATAAAATCGTTGGTTTTTCATCACTGGCAACTGATGGTTATTTGGATTTAATGTTTGTGCACAAAGACTTTCAAGGTCATGGAATTGCGAAAGCTTTGTTAACTGATATTAAGAATAAAGCTTCGATACAGCAAAATGATTTAATATACTCAGATGTAAGCATTACCGCAAAGGGATTTTTTGAAAAACACGGATTTGAAGTTGAGAAACAGCAATTGAAGAAATCTAAGAAGAAGGAACTGGTTAACTATAGAATGACAAAAACAACTAATATAAAAACATAGTGGAAACGATAAACAAAAGAATCGATAAAGCAGTAATTGACGAGTTGTTTGTGGCTATTCCGGCAGGAGCGGTTGACATGAGAGACGACCGAACAAAAGAAACTTGGTCGGTTGACATAGATTCCTTTAAACTCAGTAAGTTCCCAATAACACAAGAAATTTTCAAAGCAGTAACGGACGAGAATCCTTCGACATTCATTGGTAACAAATTACCAGTAGAAACTGTATCTTGGATTGATGCTGTAAATTTTTGCAATCAACTATCTGAATCTTTAGGAATAGAAAAATGCTATACTATTGATTTGGAAATTGAAAAAGTAAACATGAATTCAAAAGCAAATGGATTCCGATTACCAACAGAAGCTGAATGGCAGTATGCTTGTCAGGCGGGAACTAAAGACATTAGACACGGAAAGTTGAGTGAAATTGCTTGGTTCAAAGGGAATTCCAATAATCAAACTCAACAAGTTGGACAAAAGAAACCTAACGAATGGGGACTTTATGATATGCTGGGAAATGTTTGGGAATGGTGTTCAGATATGTATGACGAAACTGTTTACGGAACTTACCGTGTTTTCCGTGGTGGCGGTTGGTGCGACCAAGAAAGGAGTGTAATGGCAACAACTAGAAGGAGAAGCCATCCTTTCTCCTTTAAAATAGATGACTTAGGATTCAGAATAGTTAAGAATATAAATGAATAAAACTACAACTAGTAATATAAGAATTAGGGAGCACAGTAGTTTGCTAAGACTTCCACTTCGAAACTATTTTTGTCACAGTTGGACATAATAAAACTTCAAATGACATACAAACAAATAATTATAAGTGTTTTTGCAATAGTGAGCTTTGCTTGTAATCCAAAGACAGAAGACATGGCAGATAATGTTAAAATAGAAAATTTCAAAATTATTGGAATATCTATCAATACTACTAATCAACAAGGAAAAGCCATGTCAGACATGGGGCAGCTTTGGGACAATTTTTATTCGCAGAATATACTTTCAGCTATACCAAATAAGACAAGTGATGATGTTTATTCCCTTTACACTGATTATGAGTCTGATTTTAAAGGAGGATATACAGCAATAATCGGATGTAGAGTAAATTCACTCGATAGCATTCCCGAAGGTCTAATTGGACGAGAATTTAAAGGTGGGCAATTTGAAAAGTACATTGCAAAAGGAAAAATGCCTGATGCCGTTATCAATAAATGGCAAAAAATATGGGATAAAGATTCGGAGATAAATAGGAAATATACTGTAGACTTTGAAGTTTATGGAGAGAAATCCCAAAACCCTGAAAATCCCGAAGTTGAAATATACATAGCAGTTGATTAAAACTTTAAATCACGCAATCCTACAGAAGGTCATGAATTATAAATCAAGGCAATTTTAACCCATCTGTTTAGTTCCTCTATCAATTCTCCTAATAAACTTCTGTCAGCGTGGTAAACTATAGTTCAACCAAAATTTATGAATATATTAAAATATAGAATCATGATAAGCGCATAATTATTGTAGGGATTTTCGAAAAATGCTTTAGAAAGATTCTGATACTCATTACATTTATTCTCAAAATTATTTACTTAAATATCAACATAGCGAACAAGGGGATTGATAGGATGACAATAGCTCGTTCATGGCTTATATTGCTTATATTCATCACATGTGCTACAAAGGATTCTTTAGCCCAAACAGATTCCATAGAAGTGGATACAGCTCAGCAGGAACCCCTTTTCTCAATCGGGTTAGGAATGCAATATGGGTTTATTTTCGCACATTCGGTAGATGTCCAAAACACCAGCGGAGCACGACCATTTGGAGTAGAAGCCAATTTAAGCTGGCAACGTAATGATTCTGCTTCTTTTGCGCTTTGTCATTGCTATCCTCGACAGGGACTATTGCTTGCTTATTACGATTATGATGTTGGGCTACTGGGTAAGAGTGGCACTGCAGCCTATTTTTTAGAACCCACATATAGAATAGGCGAGCGAGTTCTTTTATCCATGAAAGGTGCAGCAGGACTTTCTTATTTAAATAATCCTTACGACAGCATTAGCAACCCAAGCAACCAATCCTATAGCACTAATGTGAGCATATATTTGTTGGTAGGTGTTGGCGCATGGATTCGTTTGTCTGAATCCTGGTGGTTGAACCCCACAATAAATTATCAGCATATTTCAAATGGAGGAATGCGCCAACCTAATAAAGGTATCAATTGGCCTACAGCTGGTATTTCGGTTAGTTACCAGCCTAATTTTCGTCCTTGGTATAACAGCAGCCGATCCACTGAAAAATTTTGGAAGGATTACAGTAATCGATATGATTTTTCATTTTTGGGTACTATGATTCGAGGGAATAATGCAGCAGCTAATCGAAATAGGTTTGTGGTGGGAGGTATTGCTTTGCAAGCAGGAAGGCAAGTAGGGCGGCTCAGTATGCTTACACTTGGAGCCGAAGTCTATTACGATGAGAAGCTAAAAAACCGACTCCAAAGAGAAGGCCTTGATGCCAGCCCATTTAAAACAGGCCTATTGTTTGGGCATGAATTTTTGCTTGGCAGGTTTCAATTTAGTCAGCGCTTGGGAGTGTACATTTTCGATCAGACACCTTATTACGATAGAATTTTTCATCGTTGGGGAATTATGTATGCTATAAATTCTCACCTTAGCGCAGGAATTAATCTTTTAGCTCATCGTCAGAAAGCAGAATTTATAGACTTCCGACTTTCCTATACTTTTCAACGGCTGTATAAGAAGTGATCAGATGAGAAATTTTTTATATCAATTTAACATTAAACAGCCTTTCTAATCACTAAAAAAAACAATGAATCACAACCTTAAAACTATCAAGAATACTATTTACGATAAATGTGGCCTCCAATTTTCAGACTTTAAAACCGAAGCTGAAAGCCTAGAATATGATGCTTGTCGGTTTAAATTAAATGGGCTAAATGTTATCAGCAGAAGCTCAAAAATAACACCTAAAAAGACGGGCCAATTTGTAACATTTTGGAAGCGAAATGAAGACGGGCCAATTGAACCTTTTCACGAAACAGACCCAATTGATTTCTTTGTAGTGAATGTTCAGTCTGAGGATAAAATTGGTCAATTTGTTTTCCCAAAATCAATATTGATTTTAAAGGGAGTTGTCAGCACCAACAAGAAAGAAGGGAAAAGAGCTATTCGTGTTTATCCTATATGGGATATAGCCAACAATAAACAAGCAGAACGAAACCAAAAATGGCAACTAGATTATTTTTACGAAATAGGAGAGAAGATTGATTTTGAAAAGGTGAAAGAGTTGTATGGGTAAAATCCGTGAAAATTACTTCTATAGGCCAATCAAATTATCTTCTGATAAATTCAGGGAAAAATAACTTAAGAAAGTAGGAAGAATAGTAGGAAAATAAATAATTTAGGATACACTAATCAGTTGTTATATACTTTTCTTGAAATAAAAATTCTAACTTTTTTATATAAGTTCTAGAAAAATAAAATTCAGAAAAATGGAAAAAGTAAATCTTAATCAGAAATTCTCTTTGTTTTCAGAGCATTGGTCACCCAAAATTGTGGGGGAATTGAATGGGCAACACGTGAAACTTGCCAAGCTTAAAGGCGAGTTTGTTTGGCATAAACATGATGAGGAAGACGAGCTCTTTTTTGTGGTAAAAGGCAATCTTAAAATGGAGTATCGAGATAGAACAGTGGAAATAAAGGAGAATGAATTTCTGATAATCCCAAGAGGAGTAGAGCACAAACCCGTGGCAGAGGAGGAAGTATGGGTAATGCTGTTTGAACCTGCTTCAACCCTAAATACAGGCGACACTGAAAGTGAAATGACCAAAAAAGATTTGGATAAGATTTAGAGAGTACGCATTTTGTTTCGCAATGAGTGCTAGGGTATTAAATCTTAAATGATTAAAGAACATGAAAAAATTTCGCCTTCCAAGAAAAACAAAGAAAGCTTTAAAGGGAAATTTATGGCTTTATCCTGGGGATGAAAAAGGTAATTCACTAATGGCTCATCCTACAAAATACCAGAAAGATTATACTGCACTAAAGAAAGGAGATGTCAGAAATATTATTGATCCTAAAAATAGTCGTTCTAGAAGAAAAACTTTCAGAGAAAAATTAGATAAGGAAAATATTGTCTCTGATCAAGAATTAAGGAGTTATGTGGATGATATTATTCGCGAAGATTTAAGAAACTCTTCATACAATACCCTAATTGAAGCTAAGCATCACCCCGATGCGGTGAAAGCATATTATAATTTTGTAAATGCCTATCAATTATATGCTGATGGTAAAGATTCCTATGGCAATATTTGTTGTATGGCAATTGACAGAGCGAAAGAATTAATGAAAGAACGTAAAAAGATAAAGAAGTAAAAATAGACTTGGTAATTTTTTTGACAACACAGAAAGTGAATTAAAAATATGCATTTTGGATAAGATTTAGAGAGCATACTTTTTGCATAAAAATCGAGCACTTGTAAACTTTAGCTGCTAATATTTAGCGATTAGACGGTGGAAAACCGTCAAACCGCTTTGCCAACTTTTTAAGGAAAAAACACAACTCAAGCATTTAAGTAGAAGCGGTGTTTGGAATTTTGTCAATTGCATATTGTCAACTGCCAATTCCCCCATCGGGGGTTAGGAGGCTAATAATCCCCAAACTTCACACTCACCATGCTATTATATTCCATACCAAGCAGTTCCGCAGCATTCCCCTGCTTGATGCCAATTTCCAAAACCCCTTGATTGTTGAAAATGGCAAAAGCTTCACCACCCTGACTTTCATGGTAATGCTTTTGAACTCCCGTTAAAGAATAATTTCTGAACTTAATTTGGACGCTTTTTCCTTTACTTAAAATATCATAATCATATTTCAGAATATCTGTAATCAAATTTCCATAATCATCAATATGCACTACATGGCCTTGGATGATTTCCCTTGTCGCTTTAACTTTAGGTGTGATGAATTTCTTAAAATCTTCTGCGGCCATAGGTTCTCCAATCCCCTCTAAATCACCAGATTTCAGTATTTTCACTGCTGCTGAGGCTAGCATATCTTTAACTGGAAAATTCCCTTTAATTTCTTCTTCTGTGGAGATTTTTATGATTTTATCGGGATCTTTCTCCCTTATCAAACTTAAAAGGCCATTATTGCTTCCCAGAAAAAAATGATTTTTGATTTCGGTGGCAATCATGGCCTCATTAGGTTCAGAGCGGGAATTCACAGCCACCAAATGAACACTTCCTTCAGGAAAATCCTTATAAACCGATTTTAAAACATAAGCAGCATGAATGATATCGTGCTTAGTGATGTTATGAGATATGTCAACCACTTGAAGACTAGCATCTTCACTCAGTATTTTGGCTTTCACCGCTGCCACATAATGGTCGCGCCAACCGAAATCTGATAGAAAAGTGATCAAAGGCATACAAAAAATCGAATTATTGTTAAATTTGTTAAAAACAAAACTACATAAATTTCAGTACTAACACATTGAGACATCATAAATAAGAAAATCATTTGGTAGAAAAAGTTATTACTTTAGAAAATGTATCCCTTGTGGATTTTTTAGGCGTAGAAAATCGTAATATCAACGAGCTTTCTTCGGCTTTTCCTAAATCTAAAATTATCTCACGAGGAAATGAAATAAGAATACAGGGAAGCACTCCGGAAATTATCCGCATCAATCAGATTGTGCATTCATTGGTAACGCATTATCACAAATTTGGAAAGATCACCGAGGAAAGTGTGAAAACCTATTTGAATGAGGAGCATGAAGAAAGCCAGAAAAAGCTGGATGTTAATGCAGATGAAACCTTGGTTTTCGGCACTAAGGGCTATGCCATAAAAGCCAAAACCCCCAATCAAATAAAACTTGTTGAAGCGGTAAGGAGAAATGATTTGGTTTTTGCCATCGGGCCAGCAGGTACTGGGAAAACCTATGTTTCCGTTGCCATGGCGGTGCAGGCTTTGAAAAATAAAGAAGTTAGAAAAATTATCATCACCCGCCCGGCCGTGGAAGCAGGGGAGAATTTAGGTTTCTTGCCAGGCGATTTAAAAGAAAAAATCGATCCTTATCTGCGTCCGATTTACGATGCTTTGGATGATATGGTACCGGCCGAGAAATTAAAATATTATCAGGAAAACCGAGTGATCGAAATTGCTCCCTTGGCCTATATGAGAGGTAGAACTTTACATAATGCCTTTATTTTGTTGGATGAGGCACAAAATACCACTCCTATGCAAATTAAAATGTTCTTAACGCGTATGGGGCCTCATTCTAAAGCAATCATTACTGGTGATATGAGTCAGGTGGATTTGCCTAAGAAGCAAAAATCAGGATTGATTGAATCCACTCAAATCTTAAAAGATATTAAAGGAATTGGCATTGTTCATTTGAAAGGAGAAGATGTAGTAAGGCATAGGCTGGTAAAACATATTATAGAAGCCTATGATAAAAATGATGCCCTTATTGAAAAAGAACACAAATGATTTCAGTAAAAGTAGTTGAAACTCCAGAAGAGCTAAAGCAAATATTTGCCATCCGAGAGGAAGTCTTTGTGAAAGAACAAAAAGTGGCTCCTGAGGAGGAATATGATGAGTTTGAAGAGATCTCCACACACTTCATAGCAATAGATGAAAGCGGCAATCCCTGCGGAACTGCCAGATGGAGATTCACCGATAATGGAATGAAGCTGGAGCGTTTTGCCGTTCTGAAATCCCATAGGGGAAAAGGAGTAGGACAGGCTTTAGTGAAAGCGGTAATTGATAACATCAAGGATAATCCTAAAGCTGAAGGTAAAAAAATGTATATGCATGCACAGCTTCCTGCTGTTTCTCTCTATGCCCGCTTTGGATTTGAAAAAGTTGGGGATCAGTTTGAGGAATGCAATATTATGCATTACCAGATGGAGATGCTGTAAAGGTTTTAATAGAAAGAAATCTAAACTAAAAGGCTAAGTAAGGATATATTTACTTAGCCTTTTTAATTATTTCCCACTCTCTTTCTTGCTTTCCTTGCTGGGACACCTTAGTTATTCAAAGTACAAATTATTTTAGTCAAATATTCTAAAAATATCCAGAAACAAGTAAAACAAGGTTAAGATAAGGGTATAATATGACCGAATTTATTTGCTGAGTTCATTAATGGCTAACTCCCCCAATTTCGCCTAAGCGAAAAAGCGGGCTGGAGGGTAAAATGGCGGGCCTGCCTGTGGCAGACAGGCGGGCGTTGGCATTTGCGGGAAGTAGCATCATTTTACCTAGATTTTTTGCCAGCCAATAGCTGGTCAGCCTCTGGCCGACATACTTTTTCATCAATGGAAAAAGTATGAATGATCAAGTTAGTATTAGATGCAAAAATTGGCAATTCAAAGCTTTATTTTGCTCTCTGCGACACAATAAAACAATGAAAAAATGCTCTTAAACCAATAAAAAGCAGTATTCTAATTTTACCGAGGAAAACAGGAGTAAGGATATAATTACTTAGCCTTTTTTATTTCCCAGCCTTTGCTATCCGTTTCTCTAAGTAATGCTCTTCTACCCCAAAATCCTTCTTTAAGCTCTCTATTTTAGAATCAATGGCTTCTGTATTGGGTGCTTTACTTGCCTTAGAGCCTACTAACATCACATTTTTTCGAGTATGCTCGTTTGAGATAAATTCGAATACTTTGGTTTTATACTGGTTTCTCTCCAAAATCAGCGCCCGGATAGTATCGGTTATCATCTCAAACTGACGTTCTTTAAAAATACCATATTTTAGAATGGGATTATCCTGAGCAGTTCCTTTTACACTTTGCCGAACCTGCTTATGACAGCAAGGAGCGCAAATAATTAATGAAGATTTGGATACTAAACCTTTAAAAATGGCATCGTCAGTAGCGGTATCACAGGCATGAAGTGCTATCAAAATATCTATTCTCGCCTCATCATAATTTTCTATCCTTTCTGAAACAAAGGATAGGTCATGATATTCACACTTTTTGGCTACCTCATTGCAATAGGTTACAAGTTCTTCCCTTAGCTCTATGCCTGTAACTTGCACATCTAGCTTTCGGGTATTGCGCAAGAAATCATAAAGAGCAAAGGTCAAATAGCCTTTACCGGATCCCATATCTACGATATTGATTTTCTTAGGAAGTGCAGTAGATTTGAGCAATCCTTCAATGATCTCTAAGTATTTGTTAATTTGCTTATACTTATCGGCCATTTTAGGAATAACTTTCCCGTGTTTATCTTTTATTCCCAAATGAAACAAAAATTCGCTTTCAGATGCACGTTTGACTTTCTGCTTATCATGATGGGCAGGAAGTTTATCGCTGAAGGTTGGGGGATTATTTGTAATCGTGGCTTTTCCCTTTTTATTGATTCGAATTGCAATATCTTTTTCCAAAGTAAATAAAGTGCCTATCCGAAAAGAGGTCTGCAATAGATTCCCCAATTCCACTTTGGCTTCCTCGTAGCTATAGTTTTTTACCTGATCATTTGTTTTGAAGCGATACGTAAAAGAAATCATCTTCTCATTTTTGATCTCTACTTCACGCAGATAAACATTTTCTAAATCTGCAGTCTTTCTTGTTGGCTTACTTAACGTAAGCTTTACAAAAGAAGCTTGCTGAAGGGATTTATCTATGTCCTGAAAAAATTGTTGCATTTCATTCATCTTAGGTGCAAAGCTACAGAAGCTTACTATATTAACCGAATTGAAATTAATCTTAGGAACAAATTAAGCAGTTTAAGCAGAAATAAGTTCCTTCAGTTGGTTTACCAGTTAGTCGCAAAACCAGCAGAAATAAAAAAAGCAGACGAAATGGTCTGCTTTCAATGTTCTCTTAGTTGGATCTTACTATTGGTAATAAAAACGTTCGTGAACGATTTTACCATCTTCCCATTTCTGAACACCCACTTGCTCCATGTTTACTCTGTTTCCGTCTTGGAAAGTAACGTCCATAGCCGTTTCATGCATTACAATTCCAGCTTCTTCATCAGAAGTAATAGCGGTAACTTCCATTCCATGAAATTCCTTGATCATGCCTAAGAATTCTTCTTCATGCTTTCTGCACTCGGCTTTACCTTTCCATGTCCCTCTTGGCTCTGTGATCACTACACTTTCGCCATAGTATTTATCGAATGCATCTAATAATTTTCCTTCACCTATTAGGTTGTAAATGTCTTGTGTTTTTTCTCTTAGAGTCATAATATTTTTGTTTAATGTAGGTACATATATGTATATACATATAAATATAAAAAAGGTTTAAAATAGTTGAAATTATTTTCAAATCTCTTGATCACAAGCTATCTACAGCATTGATTACTCCAAATCTACTGTGGTATTCAAACATGATTTTTAAGGGAAAAGATTAGTTGAGTTTTTGATATTACCTTTTTATAGTCCCGCTGATCTGTTTAAGCTGAATTTCATTTAGCTAGATTTGGTGAAAAGTGCATCTAAAGACCAATTATAGTATATTTGATGCAGAATTGACGTTTGGGTCATACCAATTTATTTTAGAAACTGTAGCCAAATGAAGAAAAATCATATTAAAGGAATTTTTAGGGTAGTTTTTATTGCAGTCAGCATTGGTTCTTTATTTTTTGTTCCGTGGATTTTGGTAAAGGCTTGGATTTTACCCTTGCCTGATACAGTTCAAGAACAGGTTGATGAAGCGATTGACCATGGATTTGATGGCATGATTGTGTATGTAGATGAAGCCGGAAAACCACCAGCATTTTATACAGGAGGATGGAAAGATCGAGAGAACAAAATACCAACCGACCCATCCGCATTATTTAAGATTGCCAGCATCAGTAAACTTTACGTAGCAGTTGCAGTTACTAAATTAGTTAAAGCCAATCGATTATCATTAGATCAGACCCTTGCAGAATACTTCCCCGAGCTGCAAGGAAGGATAGAAAATGCTGATAAAATCACCATAAGGATGATGGTGCAGCATAGAAGTGGAATTCCTAATTTCACCAATAATCCTGCCTTTTGGCAAGACGAACAGGAAAATGGAAAAAGAGCGCTTGATTTTGCGCTTGATTTACCGGCAAGCTTTGAACCTGATGCAAAATATGAATATTCAAATACAAACTATCTTTTGCTTCGAAGAATCATCGAGCAGGTGGTGGGCTACGATCATTTCCAGTTCATAAAAGAAGAAATTTTAATTCCGCTTGAACTGCATAATACTTTTGGTTCGATTGCTGAAGTGAATTTAGACGATGTCATGAGCGGTTATTATGTGGGTATTGAAGATGATTTTAAGTCAAATGAGAACGGAATGCTTGCCACAGCAGAAGACGTGGGTATATTTTTAAGAGCATTAAATGAAGGCAGCGTATTTGATGAAGGAGAACAAGAAATCTACTCTTCTATTTATGTTTATGAACATGGTGGCTTGGTTCCTGGCTATCAGAGTTTGGCTGAATATCACGAGGACATCAATACGGTGGTGGTGCAATTTATTAATACTACCAACTTCGATGGATATGAGTGGAATTTATCGGAAATTGTCATTAACCGCATTGTAGAAATAATACGAAGAGAAAAAAACTCTTGATTCTAATTTGCATCCCCTAATTGAATCATGGTATGCTGGACTTCTATAATTTAAATTCAGGATTAGCTGTTTTGAATCAACTCCTTCAGAAAAATCCACCCCGTCAAAGGTCTATTCTTTTATCTTTAGATAGCACTAAATTAAGTTTTCAGCAAAGAAGTGATAAACTGATCGACAGACCAATCAATCATTAACTGTAGCTAACTATAAATGTAAAAAGACTGGATAGTAAAAAAAGTTTTAGCGAGCTGTAAGATTATCTAACACCAGCCACTAATAAAGAAAAGATAAAATTATGAGAAAGATCAAATTATTATTTCTAGTGTTAGTGGCACCATTTCTAGCGTCTGCCCAACATATAACGGGCGATTGGTACGGACTTTTAAAAGTTCAGGGTATGGAGCTTCCACTTATTTTTCATATTACGGAAACAGAAGGTAAGTATTCTGCCACTATGGACAGCCCAGCACAAAAAGCCTTTGGTATGCCGGTTAGTTCCGTAACATTTATTGACGGTCAATTAGATTTGCAGATAGCCAATATTGGAGCACAATACAAAGGAGCGCTATCAGGTAGCAAGATCAAAGGAAAGTTTTATCAGGCTAACCAGTCTTTCCAGCTTGACCTCTCAACTGAACCCATAGCCGAAAAGAAGATTGTTAGACCTCAAGAGCCTACTAAACCCTATCCTTATGATACAGAAGAGGTAAGCTTTAAAAGCGAAGAAGGAAAAGTGATGCTTGCCGGGACACTGAGTTTACCAAGAAACAAAAGAAATTTTCCAACAGCTATCCTGATTTCTGGCTCAGGACCGCAAAACAGGGATGAGGAATTTATGACCCATAAGCCCTTCCTGGTGCTGGCAGATCATTTGACACGAAATGGCATTGCCGTTTTACGCTATGATGATCGAGGATTTGGAGCATCTACTGGCGATCACAATGCGGCTACCAGCGCTGATTTTGCCACCGATGTTAAAGCTGCTATCAAATTTTTAAAGAGTCGAAAAGACATAGATCCGGAGAAGATCGGTTTGATTGGTCATAGTGAAGGAGGCCTAATAGCGCCCATTGTAGCCGCTGAGGTACCAACGAGTTTCATGATATTGCTGGCACTAACCTGGAGTTCCCGGGGAGCAAATATCAATGCAGCAAATCGAGTTGTTAGGGAAGTTGCAAGATGCAAGCCAACAAGATATCAAAAATGAAATAGCGGTCATGAAAGGTATATTTGAGCTAATTAAAAATAATGGTGTTGATATCGAAATTTTAAGAAATAAGCTTGAAGTTTACATTAGCCATCAGCTGGAGAAAAATAAGGTGGTTATAGAAGGAATGAGCACCGAAGAATATATAGAAAAGCAAATAGCTCAGTTGACCAGACCCTGGTTGCGGTATTTTATAAGCTATGACCCAAGACCGACCTTGGCAAAAGTGACATGCCCAGTGCTTGCACTTAACGGAGAAAAGGATGTTCAGGTAGGTGCGGAAAATCTCATGGCCATAGAAAAAGCCTTGCTCAAAGGAGGGAACAAAGAAGTGACCATTCAAAAATTTGTCAGCATGAACCATCTTTTCCAGCGTTGTGAAACGGGCGCAATGGAGGAATATGCTCAAATTGAGACCACCATGGAACCTATAGTGCTGGAGACGGTCTCAACTTGGATTAATAAGCAGGAATAATGAGCAGCGATTTTTATCATTCTTCCATTGTGCCCTATGCAGCCATCATAGTCAAGATCTGCAGAGCCTATACCAATTCTCAGGAAGATTTTGAGGACTATTCTCAGGAAGTTTGTTTGCAAATATGGAGAAGCAGAGAAGGTTTTAAGGAGCAATCTGCCTGGTCAACCTGGATCTATAAAATATCCTTGAATGTATGCCTAACGCTCTTGAAGAAAAGGAAAAATAACGAGACCATTCATTTCACCTCCGATGTATTACCGGATTCAGTTTCTGTGACGAATAAAGCTTTCGAGAATGAGGCACTAAATCAATTATATACCGCCATCAAGCATTTATCGGAAGTAGACAGGGCGGTTATTCTCCTTTACTTAGAGGAAAAACCGCAACAGGAGATTGCAGAAATTTTAGGTACTAATCCAAATAATATTGGAGTGCGAGTAAAAAGAATTAAAGAACGACTTAAAAAAATTATAGATGAAAAATTCAATTGAAAATATGTGGAAAGAAGGCTTCCTGGAAGAAGGAGCTTTAGATTTACCGAAGATCAACAGATTGTACGAGCAAAAGTCTCAACATATTGTGGACAAAATAAAGAGTAGGTTTAAGTTCAACCTGAAGTTTATTATTGTAATGGCAATTGCGATCCCTATCATTTACTTCTTTTTGGACGCACTATGGCAAGGTGTAGCCGTAGCAGTTCTACTCCTGGCAACTGCATGGTTTAGCAAGAAACAAATTGAGCGAATAAAAGCTGTAGATACAGGACAGAATAGTTACGATTACTTAAAATCATTTAAGAGCTGGTTGGACACTATTCTGTTGAAAAATGGAAGCGTGATCCGTTTTACATACCCAATTTATTTCTTGATCGTCATAAATATGATTTTTTCTAGCTGGTCAAGTCAGGAAGAGCTAGTCAATGAAGTAGTACAGAAATTTCCGGATGTCACTTTTATTGGGGATGTTCCGCTCATGGCCTGGATCATAACTGCTGTGGTAACAGTATTGATGCTCATATTTTCTAAGCAGATATATTTATTTGATGTAAGACTTATGTATGGGCGTATTTTTGATAAGCTGGACGCTACTATAAAAGAAATGGAGACTTTGAGAACATAGTTAAAATTTAGAAATCGCAACTGTTTTGGTTCAATAGCGATGGGGTGGCTCATCGCTATTTTTTTATACTTTTAGAATAACTTCTTGTTATCAAACATAGAAGGTATAGCGCAGTAGTAATTGCTTTTAGCTTTTGCAAAGAGTTAAAATAGATATATGTTGCGCTAAGGTTACTATATTTGCAATATTCTTTGGTTTATATATACCGATGTGCACCATACAGCATAGATTAAGTATTATTCGAAATTTCATGTATCTTTGAATTATGGTTGATTTGGTTCAAAATAAACTTGATGAGATTGTAGACGCATGTAAAAAACATCATGTGATTGCTATTGCTTTGTTTGGATCAGCTGCAAAAGATGCTATGAATGAAGACAGCGACATCGATCTTCTCGTTGACTTTTCTGATGATATTGACGTCTTGGACTATGCTGATAACTATTTCTCTTTATTACATCACCTTCAAGAAATTCTAGATAGAAAGGTCGATCTCGTATCTACCAAATCACTGAAAAACCCAATTCTCAAAGAAGAAGTGTACCAGTCAAAAGTAGATTTGTATGCAGCCTAAACTACTCAAATACATTTTAGACATTGAGAGTGTTATCGTGGAGATCGAATCTATTAAACAGAAAACTCAAAATGACTTCAACAATTTTTCTAATGACATTATTTTGCAACGGGCTATAGAGAGGGATTTAGAAATCATTGGCGAAGCCATTAGGAAAATCATTGATATTAACCCAGACGTTCAAATTACAGCCTCTAAAAACATCATTGGATTGAGAAATATTATTTCACACGCTTACGATTCGGTTGAACCAGAGATGTTATGGGGAATAATTCAAAGGAATGTTCCTGTTTTAGCTGACGAAATCCGAACATTAAAAGGTGCATAACATTTGCCAGAACGCATTTGCTTACTGCTTCTAGCATAGTGAAGCGGTAAATCGCCACAAAGCCAAGCGGCTGTTTCAATTAGATTTAGGACAAGCATTCAGCATAGCTCTCTTCTTTTCTCTTTTAATAATTGTGGATATAGTTTGGCTTCGCTACTTTAGTATTTCATCAGCGAAGTGTAGCAAACGCATTTTAGCTTCGCCTTACCGGCAAGCTGAACAAACATATCGCATAAAAAATAACGGACGGCTTCGATATTGGAAAATCGTAAAGTGATTAATGTTACAGACTATTCCGAAAAGGACTTGTAAATTTGTTAGAAACAAATTAAAAAATCTAAAATATGGACAATATAAATAAAATTGGACTTGACAAAAACAAAGCAAAACATTTAGCCGAAAAACTAAATGAACTATTAGCGAACTATTCAATTTTTTACCAAAATACTCGTGGATACCATTGGAATATCAAGGGCGAAAAATTCTTTGAACTACATTTGAAATTCGAAGAGTTATATAATGACTTGCTTTTAAAAATAGACGAAGTGGCAGAGCGAATTTTAACTTTAGGACACACGCCAAAGCACAATTATGCAGACTATCGTACTACCTCAAAAATAAAAGAAAGTGTACAAGTGAGTGACGGAATAAAAGCTGTCGGAGACATTTTAGCTTCTTTTCAAACAATAATAGTACTTCAGCGAGAATTACTTACCATTTCTTCAGACGCTGATGATGAAGGAACAAATGCACTAATGAGTGACTATATTAGGGGACAAGAAAAATTAGTTTGGATGTATTCTTCATTCTTAAACAGATAAGCGGAATAAAGCTAGCAGATAAGAATGTATAAAAAAATAGATGAAATAGTAGTAAATTCAAAGCTTTTGACTCGTATCAAACTTTGAGTTAAACTGAAGGTTTAGTTCTATGAAATCACCTATTTTTCATATATGAAACCGTTGAATAGTAGCCTTCAACAACTTTCATCACTTATTCGTATATTTATATCATGAGTAGAGAAGAAGTAAAATCAGAAATCAATAAAATGCTGGAAAGCATTCCTGAAGAAACATTACAAGAGGTTTTGACTATTTAAAAGCTGTCAAGGACAAATCAAAAGATTCAATTTCATTATCTAAAAATATCCGGACAATACTAACTGAGGACGAAGAGCTCTTAGGAAGATTGGCTAAATGATTTCCGAAGAAGAAGTTCTTGAAATTCAAGAAGTCTTAATCGATAAATTTGGTGGATGAAAAGGTATCCGTGACAAGGAATTATTAAATTCAGCTCTAAGCCGTCCCTATCAAATATTTGATGCAAAGGAGCTTTACCCAACAGTCATCGGCCAGTGTAAAAAACCAGGTTTATACTGACGTTTTAATTTTAAATGATGTTAAAGTAAACTTCCAAAATCACCCCATGAAAAAAGTAAATCTAGAACAGAAATTCTCTTTATTTTCAGAACATTGGTCACCAAAGATTGTGGGCGAGCTGAATGGGCAACATGTAAAACTTGCGAAGCTGAAAGGGGAGTTTGTTTGGCATAAGCACGATGAGGAGGACGAACTCTTTTTTGTGGTGAAAGGCAGCTTTAAAATGGAATACCGAGATCGGGCAGTTGAAGTGAATGAAAACGAATTCTTGATTGTACCCAAAGGTGTAGAACACAAACCCGTTGCTGAAGAAGAAGTTTGGGTGATGCTTTTTGAACCCACTTCTACTTTAAATACAGGAGATGCAAAAAGCGACTTAACCAAAAATGATTTGGATAGCATCTAACATCAGCTTTTTAACAGTAGAAATCTTTGCTCCGTTCTAAGCAAAAGAATAATCTACCTCATTTAAACAAACTTCTCTCTAAACTGCAAATTAAACATTCCATATAGCAGACAAAGCGCACTGGCTACAATCAAGTACAATCGGTTTTTGAAAATGATGCTATGCCAGATGAACTCACTCATTTCCCGCGGTTCTGAGAATGGATTGAGGAATACATTATATACGTTGTATTCGAGTGGTTTAGCAAATACGAAAAATATAAAGGATACAATGACAATCACAATGGCGGTTCCGTTTCCATTTTTAATCAAAGTAGAAAGCATAAAGGCTAATGAGGACAGGAAGATTATTGGAAATAACACTTGCCCCACCATTGGCAGTAAATTAAATCGATAAAGTGTAAAATTCGCAATGCTGCCTAGGACCAGCAGGATTACAAATGCAACGCCTACTGCCAGAATAAAACGGACTAGCCATACCTTGTAGCGATAATTTGGAATACCAAAAATGGTCTCTAGCATCTTGGAATCATCATCGTTCTGAATTCCATAAGCCATCGGGTAGAAAATCAGTAGCAATCCCGGAAAAACTAGAAATCCGTAGATTACCGCTTCATTGAAATCAGGATCATCAAAAATGGCAATGGTGATGATAAAGGCAAAAAACAAAAAGGACGCCACCACAAAGTAGACGAACTTATTTGCGAATATCACCTTCACATTGTAGGTGATTAGTTTATATAGTAGCAGTAAGTAGCTTTTCATTTTTTTAATTATTGATAATCTCTATTTATTCTAAAAAACAACAACTTTTGTTTAAACAATATGCCAGCAGGTACCGTCATTGCGAACGCAGTGCGGCAATCTTAATGCCTGCTTAAAGCGAGATTGCTTCGTTGCACTCGCAATGACGCTTCGAACTAATGAAAGTAAGCGAGCCTCCTTTATCGCAATGACGTTCCAAAACCAAATTGTCCTGTTAATTTATAATCCTTCATTATCAGTTTTCCTACTAATTCTCTTCTGCGCGTATTCCCCCTTTGGGGGCTAGGGGCCGGAGCGACTCTTCATCAACCACAAATAAGCATCCTCCAGCTGAGCACGAACTTGAACGGCATCTTCCCTTGGTTGCACGCCTGCCAGACATTTTACCCTAATCTGATCTCCTTCACGCATGTGGTGAACAATCAGATAGTTTTCTTTTTCCCTTTCAAATTCTACAGGAGAAAGATGAAATTCCCATACTTTATCATTGGCCAACTCTGCCATGGTAGTAGGGCTGCCGATATATTCAATATTTCCTGAAATAAGTACCGCCAAATTATTACAGCTGCTGGCAATATCTTCTATGATATGGGTAGAGAAAACCACAATACGTTCCCGACTTAATTCTACCAATAGATTCCTGAATCGGATCCTTTCTAGTGGATCGAGACCTGCGGTAGGTTCATCTACCACTAATATTTTTGGCAAGTGAAGCAAGATTTGAGCAATCCCAATTCGCTGTTTCATACCTCCGGAGAAAGAGCCAATTTTCTTGTGCTGGTGTTCATCCATATGCACTGCTTTCAGCACGTATTGCACTCTTTCTTCTCGTACATCCTTTTGGCTAATTTTTCGCAAGATGGCCTGGTAGTCCAGAAATTCATAAGGCGTCATATTCTCATAAGTACCAAAAGCCTGCGGTAAATAGCCAATCAATCCCTGAAGCTCTTCTCTTCTCAGATTAGTATCATGTCCATTGATCCAGATTTTTCCATAACTCTGATCCATAATTCCGCATAGAATTCGCATCAATGTAGTTTTACCCGCTCCATTAGGCCCTAAAAGTCCGAACATGCCTTGTTCAATCGTCAGGCTAACTCCTTTAAGGGCTTTGAATTGTGATTTCTTTGGTTTAACAAAAGGAATAGCCAAGAGTAATTTGTAATACAGTCTTCTGATTTTTGCAAAACGCCCTTTAATCTCATCAATTATGACAGGTTTTTCCTTAAGCTTGCTGGCTATTCGCGCCAAAAACAAACCTGTAAACCATACAATAATTAGGAATACACCCACTCCTTTTGTCTGGATATCGCTATAGAGATAGGCTGCACTTACGATAGGGAAGCCCCAGTACAAGAACGAATAAATGAATCGTATGAACCTTTTCCCTTTTTGCGCTAGTAGAGCTACTTCCTTAAAAATAGATAATAATAAGGCATGAAGCGAAATCATAAACAGTAGTTGCCAGTAAGCTTTGTCCAGGAAGAAGTAGATAAAATACACTAGAAAGGCGATTAAAGCACCTTGCCATATGGCATTTTGCAATACTGCCTTGACGGTAACCGGTTCCTCATTACGTTTTTCAAACAATCGCCTATTGCCTTTCCATTCTCTGATCCATCGCTTATCTCTTCCATAAATTTTGGTCAGGCTTTGGATTTCAATATGCATGGCCTCATCAGGGCCTACCATTTTTGCATTGGCTTGTCGTAATGAAGTCATGATGAAATAGGTGCCTCCCGGAATTAAAATCACTGCTGCCAGGAACCAAATGATTTGCCATAGCGCACCTTCTATTTGGAAATAGATTAAGGCTGCAAATCCAATTAAAAGCACGATTTGCACCAGCTTCGTGCTGGTTTTAAGATTTCTAAACCAGTGCAATACGCTTTCAAGCCCTGCATTCATTGTAGGGATATAGATCAAAGTAAGCACGGTAGCAAAAGCCAATCCGCCCATTACGGTGACAGCAAAAGGCTGACCTATGCTGGTCACATATTCAGCATCTCCCATTGCCAAAGGCAACATGGCCACAAAAGTGGTAATAGAAGTGATGAGAATCGGCCTAATCCGAGAAATGCCACTCATCATCAGGGCTCGATATTTATTAAAACCTCTTCTTCTCAAAATTCGGGAATAATCAATCAGTATAATCCCATTATTGACCACCACTCCCAATAATATCATGAGTCCAATTAAAGTATTGGCATTAAGCAGTGAATTACCAGTGAAAGTAAGACCAAGGAAAGCACCTATTCCTGCTAGTGGAATTGAAAACATAATCACTAATGGCAAGTATAGCGATTCAAAAACTGCAGCCAGAATCATGAAAATGATCATGATGGCTGCAAAAATAAAGAAGTATAGCTCATCATACATTCCTTCATCATGGATGACATCCACCACCATGCCTTTAGGAATATTGACACTGCGTACAATTTGGTCAACCTCCATTCTGGAAGATTCAAGCAGGGATTCAGATTTTAATACTTCATCAATAAAGCTATAAGTGATTTCAATCCTTTTTTCCTGATTTAATCGGGTAATGGTGCTTTCTCCCGAAGAGTAAATTACGGAGCCAATATCGTCTAGAGAGTGTGCCACACCTGCGGTGCTGGTAACGGGCATCTCTCGAAGGTCTTTCATTTCTTTGGCTTTCCGAACCTGATTTTGAGTATGAATCGTAATCTCGAATTCTTCACCTCCGCTCACGAAATTAGAGCCGGAAGCAAAAGACGGTTGAAAATCATTCAATCCAATAGCCACATTTTGCAGAGTGATGTTATTGTCACTCATCCGCTTTTGGTTAAATAAAATATGTGCTTCAGGCCTCTCAGGACTAATATTGACGGTACTTCTTTTGATGGATTGTAAGCCCGTTACATAATTATTGATATCATTGGCAATAATTTTCATCAGCTCAAAATCCTGACCTTTGACGATGATTCGTTCTGACGGAGAACCAATTCCCAACATGCGTTCAAAATCAGAAGAAGCAGAGCTGCCCACTCCACTTTGCCCGCCTCTTGCGCGAGGAGGTTCGTCCAAAGAGATATCCATATCTTCAAAACTGCTGCTGATGCTTCTTAATTTGTTTTGAACATCCTCAACAGAGACGGTATCCAAATCCTTAAATCCTTCAATCAGCATGACAGTAAGCACCGCTTCACCTTCCGAAACCTGACTGATTAATTTATCCACCACCGGAATTTCCATCACCTTCTCCTCCAATTTTCTGGTTTTAATATCAGTAGTTGGGAGTGTGGCGCCTTCAGGCATGGTGACAAATAAATTCATTTGAGCATCATTCACTTCCGAAGGTCCTGACATGCTCACCAAAAAACTTAGGCCAATAGTGACGAAGAATAGTACTAATCCTCCAATAACGGTGAGTAATGGTTTTCTGAAGCATGATTTTAAAATCACCATATACTTCTGAATCAGTCGCTGGCGGATAGAAGCATTTTTTATCAATGGAGCTTTTTCTTCATCATCTTTATTAATGGCAGCATGCGCTAACATCGGGATTAAAACCAGTGCCACGACCAATGAAACCAATAGAGTTGATATAATGGAAATGCCGATATGCGTTCCGATTTTTGTGATCAGAAAATTGGAAGAAAATATAAAGGGAAGAAAAACGGTTACGGTGGTTAAAGTGGCCGCAACGACTGATCGCATCACTTCTTTGGTGCCATCTACCACTGCATCCTCTTTTTTCTTTTTATTGACTACATGGCGGTAGATGTTTTCCAAAACCACCACACTATTATCCAATAGCATCCCAATGGCAAGTGCCATGCCTATCAGGGTTAAGCTGTTAACGGAAATATCCGCGGCATAGAAGAAATTGAAAGCAGTATAAACTGAAATAGGAATGGCTAAAGCAATGCTCAAAATGAACTTTAATCTTCTGAGAAAGACCCACAAAACAAATATGGCGAGAAGACCACCAGTGACTGCCAAATTTTTGATTTGGTCAATGTTTTTAGTCATCAACTCGGCTTGATTGTTTTGCACCACCATTTCAACCTCCATGGATTCCAAATCCTTATTGATGGCATCAATAGTTTCTAGAGTTGCATCTGAAAGCGCAATAAGATTAGCCTGGGTACCTTTAGATAATCGAATGGAAACGGCATCTTTCCCATTGATACGGCTTAGGGAAGTCTGTTCTTTAACCCCAAAGAATACTTCTGCTACATCGCTAAGCAGGAGCGGACCTTTTTCTGAAACCACCAGATTCTGAATGTTTTTGATATCCTTTAATTCGGCTGTTACATTGACAAAAATCTGCTGTCCGTTTCGTTCTATTTGCCCCGCAAAAGCACTTTTATTGGAATTTTGAGAAAGTACATTGCTTATGGTGTTGGGCGTAATGCCGTTGGCTTCACAGATTTCATCATTCATGATGATTTCTATGGTTTTTTGACGACCCCCAAATACTTCTACTCCTCCGATTCCGTCAATATCATTGAGTCGGTCGGTTATATACTGATCCGTGACATTTCTTACTCGATCTACTCCGCCACTGCCCAAAACCTGCAAATCCATAAAAGCATTGGTGAACTGCTCAGTATCAATTTTTACAATATTGACTATAAACTCAGAACCAAGCTCAGCTTTAATGGCACTGACCTTTTGTTCTAGCTTTAAGTAAGCATATTTTATATTCACGCCTTGCCGGAAAGAGATAAAGATCATGCCTTGCTGACTGTCCGCATTGGCGGTGATTTCTTCTATACCTTCCATAGTACTTATGGCACTTTCAAGCGGAATAATGGCTTCTCTTTCCATGTATTTCGGATCCACCTCTGAAGTAGCGCCTACCTGCACAATCAATACAGGCAGTTCCACATTAGGGAAGAGCTCAACCGGCAATTTGTTGTAGGAAATATAGCCCATCACGGTGAAGCCGATGAAGAGCATGGAAACCAATACTTTCCTTTTTATGATCGTATGTAAAAGTCCGTTCTTACTCATGTGAAGCTTCTTTTTTGGCGCTAGATGTTCCTTTAATCTTGCTGATTAGATTTTCTATGCTTTCATAGAAGCATGGAATCACAATGAGGGTTAGTAAAGTAGAGGACACCAATCCACCGATTACGGCTACTGCCATTGGGGCACGTAGGGCTGCGCTTTCACCAAAACCAAATGTTAAGGGCAGCAATGCAAGGATAGTGGTAAGACTCGTCATAATGATGGGTCTAAATCTCCTTTGCGCAGCATCCAGTATGGAATCTCTTAAATCCATGCCACTCCTTTTGTTACGATTAATGCTATCCACCAGAATAATTGAATTATTAACCGCTATTCCGGCTAGCATGATGATGCCAATAAAAGCCATCATATTGAGGGACATTCCGAGGATCCAAAAGGAAACGAGTGCTCCAACACAAGCTAATGGAATCGTAAGCAATATGGTGAAGGGATGTAAAAGGGACTCAAACTGAGAAGCCAAAACCATATACACCAACAAAACCGATAAAAGCAGCGAAAACAATAAGTTGTTCATCGACTCCTGTCTTTTTACTTCCTGACCGGCTACACTTATTTTGTATTGTGGAGGCACTGACATTTCTGCGAAAGCGTCATCAACCGATTTTACAATTTGATTGTAAGCTTTGTCTTGATTGACTCGGGCACCCACGGTTACCATTCGGCTTTGATTTTTTCGGTAAATGGAATTGGCAGCATACTGCACACTGATATCGGCAATTTCGCTCAAAGGGAATTCTCTGTTGCTGCTTTTAATGCGCATATTTTCAAGTCCGCTCAGCGATATTTTAGGGACTTTTACAAGGATGTCCTGTAATTCTCCACCTCGCTCTAAGGTTCCGGCCTTCTTGCCTTCCAGCTGATCTTTGATTTGGGTGATAACATCCTCAATGGACAAACTCAATAAGCCTGCTCTGTATTTATCGACATCTACTTTAATTTGCGGTACGCCTTCTTCTAGATTGGAAACTGGTTCATAGATGTCTTCATTGCTGTTCAGTATCACCATCACTGAATCGGATAGTGCACTAAGCGCTTCGAATTCAGCACCGCTTACTTCTACTACCAAAGGCATCTGCTCCTCACCTAAGATTGCATTAAGTGCGCTTTCATCATTGCTAAAACTAGCAGTAAGACCTGGAATGCCTTCAAAATATGTAGATAGGGCAGAAGTGACCTCATTAATATCCAATTCTACATCCTCTTTGAAGATTAATTTTAGGGTGGCTTTATTCTCGTCATATACATTTTCATTATCAATGCCCGACTGACTTTTTTCAGGTCCGATATGAGAATACACATGCTCTAGCTGTTCTTCAAACAAGATTGATAGTTGTCCTTCAATTTGGTCAACAGTAGAAGAGGTTCTTGATAGGGGAGTTCCATTGGCTAATTTCAAATCAACTGCAATCGCTTTGGTGCCCGCTTGTGGCATGTATTCGCTGCCAATAATTCCAATTAATTGATAGGAACCCAAGACTAACAAAAAGGATAAGACAATAAAAGCAATTCTGTAATGTAGTACCTTATTTAAGAAATTTCGGTAGGCTTTATACTTTAGCGGCTTTTCCATTTGCTTCCTATTGTCCTTGCGGAAAATTTGTGAAAAAAGCATTGGGATTACCAAAATGGCAACGGCCAGAGATGAAATCAAGGAGAAAGCTACAGTCCATGCTTGATCTTTAAATAACTCACCGGATGGTCACTTGCAAATAAACAATCGGCAAGAAAACCACAATGGTAGTCAATGTGGAGGCGGTAATGGCACCACTCACATCACTGGTTCCTTTTACTGCTGCATCGATTACACTCATTCCTTCTTCTCGTCTTCTAAAAATGGCCTCTACCACTACAATGGCATTATCCACTAACATCCCGGCACCCAAAGCCAGACCACCTAGCGTCATCACATTTAAGGTCAAGCCATTAAAATACATCAGATTGAAAGTGGCGATAATAGAAACCGGAATAGCGATACTAATGATGAGGGTAGATCCTATTCTTCTTAAGAAAACGAATAAGATGATCACTGCGAAAAGTGCTCCATAAAGTCCTGATTCTTTTACTTCATCTATAGCGCCTTGAATAAACCTCCCTTGATTTTGAATGATCACAAACTCATAACCCGGAACAGATTTTTTCAGTCCGTCCAGTACTTCGGTTAATTCATTTACGGCATTGACTGTATTGTATTTTGTTTCTTTAAAGATGGAAAGCCCAAGACTTCTTTGTTGGTTCACTCTAACAATGCTGTTAGCTTCCTTATCCATGATTTTTAAAGTGGCTACTTCCCGCAACAATACTGGAACCTGACCAGTAGTGGAGGTCTGAGGATTTGAAGCTGATTGCGCCATTTCAGCATCCACATTGATGGAGCTAGGATTGCTGCTTGTGCTTTCACGATTAGTATAGCCTACTACCAATTCCTCTAAATCTTCAGAGTCTTCAATAATGCCAAGGCCTTTGATTACATATTTTCGACCTAATTCTTCAATAAAACCACCCGATACATTGCGGTTATAATTTTCAATTTTGGCTACTAAATCATTTACCGTGAGTCCGTAGGATGCAAGTAGATTAGGATCTGTTTCTAAAACCACTTCTTTCTCTTGCTCTCCTGAAAGTCGAACCTCAGCGATGCCCGGCAAGCGGATAATCTCATTTCTGAAGTTATTTTCTGCTACCTTTCTGAGTGCCTCAGTATCATTAGAATTGGGATTATAGATTCCCAAAATCATAATAGGAGTGGCGTTAGGATCAAATTGAGAGATGACAAATTCTTCAATTTCCTCATCTAAAGAAAAGCTAGAAAGCGATTTTTGTAGGTCCAGGAATGCCTCATCCATGTCTTTGCCCCAATCGTATTGCACGGTCACGCGACCATAACCTGTTTGGCTAATGGAACTTACTTCTACCGCGCCATTTTGCCTGATAGCAACCGACTCTATGGATTCTACAAATTGCTTTTCAATTTCTGATGGAGGTTTTATTCCTGCTTTGAGTTCCACAAATAAAGTAGGATTCTTTAGATCGGGGAACAATTCAATTGGTAATTTACCAAATGAAATGGTGCCTAATAAAATGACGGCCAGCACCAACATCAGGATGGAAATGGGGTAGGAAACGGCCAATGAAACTATCTTTTTCAAATCACTTGGGGTTAAATATTGAAAACATTAGAAACTGACTACTCATCAGTGCTTATTGTAATACACTTACCTTCGATTTATTTCTCAAGGTCTCAAATCCACTCACTACCAATCTATCGTTGATCTTGAGTCCACTTACCACTTCTATATCATCCATGGTTTCTAATCCGGTTGTGATCTGCTTTTCTGTGGCAATACCATTTTCCACTATAAATACCACTTTAGCATCTTGTCTGGAAATCACGGTTTCTTTTGGGATTACAATGGTGCTATCACGCTGCTCTGAAAGTATGGCCGCTTTAATGAACATGCCCGGACGAAGAGCGTGCTTATCATTGTTAATTTGCAAAACGCTTTGAAATGTTCGGGTTTCCGGATCAATGATGGGGGAAATCTGGCTTATCTTACCTTTGATGGTGTCATTACCCATATTGTAATTAGTGATTTGCACCAACTGATCTAGCGTCACTTCCGCTAAGTGTTTCTCTGGCAATTTAACATCCATCAATAGTTTGTTGTATTCCATCACCTTGAAAAGTGCTGTGCCCTGATCGATTTTTATTCCATTGGTATGATAAGGCAGTTCTACAATTACGCCATCAAATGGGACTCTAACCGCCATTTTGGCCAATTGAATTTCCGCATTTTCGTAAGAGTACTTTGCGTTTACGTATGAAATCGAGGCATTTTTCAGTTCAGTTTGGGTCACACCTCCTTTGTCATAAAGCGATTTTTGCTTTTGCAAATTATTCTCGGCCAACTCCAGGTTGAGCTTTTTCCCTTCTACTTGCAGGCCGTTAACGAACTCCTCATTTTCAATTCTTATCAAAACCTGACCCGCTTTTACCATATCTCCCAGTGCAAAAGGTCTTCCGGTAGCTGGATTTCTTTGAAGTTGATATAATCCACTCATTTCAGACTTCATTTCTCCTTCTTTGGAAGAATAGACTGTCCCGGTGGTTTCAATAAACCTGGAAATACTTCTGGGCTTGATGGTTTCTACTGATACTGGAATTTTTATTTCTGTTTGAATATTGTTCTCCTGCTTATTGCATGACCATAAAACAATCATTATCAGTAGGGGCGTGAACCCTTTTAATAGCTTTTTCATAATGTTTTTTTTAAGTAGTGTTGTAAGTTTTAAGTAGTAAGTATTAGGTAGTAGGTAGAGTGTCTATTCGTTATGTAGAATAACTTAAAACCTATCACCTATAACCTATAACTAATTATTCTTTATCATTACGGGTTGGTTTTTCTCAAAATCGTAAAGGGATTGCACCTTTAGGTTTAATAATTCCATCTTATAATTGATCAAGGCATCTGCCAATGCACCTTTTTTCTCCGAAAGCTGACTTTGAAATCTGTTGAGGTCAATACTGGTCAGATCACCGTTTTTGTATCGCTCCAGATTAATGTCATAAGTAAGCTTGGCATTTTTTACATTTTGTTCCGCTATGGAGATTTGGTTTTCCAGATTCTGCAGATTTCTATAAATTTTTCTAATGCCGATAATGATATTATTTTCTTCCACCTGTAAGTCCACCTTATTGATTTCCAGATTAGCATTGGCGGCATCCATTCTGGCTCTGTTTTCGCCCCAATCCCAAATCGGGATATTGAAAGTGATGGCTACTCGTGGGTTTAAATTGGGCTGTTCATAAACCTCAGGCGCCTGTTCGTTATCACCGAATACACCAAGTGATAAAGCGACTGATCCTTTAAACTCATTTAATGCTTTGGTTCGGGTTAATTCAAATTGCGATCTTTCGATGGCCATTCCTCGTTGTCTCAATTCCATCCTATGCTCTAGTCCGTGTTCAATGGCTTTTGCCAAGTCCACCTTTCTTGTGATGAAATCGATATCAACCGCTACTTCTATATCCTCATCCAAATTGAGTCCGAGGAGGAGTTTAAAGTCATCCGCAGCATTGTTGAGTAAAACCTCATTATTCTCCAGTGTGGATTTGGAAGAAGCAAGGTTCAATTCAGCCTGATACAATTCCTCTTTTGCTAAAAGATCAGCTTCTACTTTATTCAATGTAATTTCATAGCTGATTTTTTGATTCTCATATTCATCAGAGGCAATCTCCAAATTATTTTGGCGCTGATAGAAATTATAAAAAGATTGGGTCACATCCTGTTCCAAACTAAGCAGTTGGATACTATTGCTAATCTGTGCATTTTCAAGATTCAGTTCCAACTCCTTCAATTGCAGCTTCGTTCTGTTGTATGTGAAAATGGGCTGCTCCAGCTGTAGGTAGAGGTTGTTGCTAAAGGTTTTTGTTCTCACATCTTGAAATTCAGAATAGTTATCTCTATAGCCGAATTGGTTGATTAAGGAGATGCTACCATCAGTTGCGACAATAGGTTGAGTCACGGAAAAATTAGCAAAGGAATTATAATCTTCATTGGTGTTCCATTGTGAAAATAGATCATTGAAATTACGATTTCGATTATAATCGAAAGGTGTGACATCCAATGAAAACCTTGATTTTAAGGAGGCACGCTGAGCATCCAGAGATCTCTGGTTCCCATAGAGGTTCAATTTAGATTTCTTGATGTTTGGACTCTTCTGCTGAGCAATTTTAATAGCCTCTTGAAGAGTGAGCGTCTGTTGCCCCATTAGATTTTGAGACATTAAGCTGCATCCTACAATGATGAGCACCAGCAGTAATTGGCTGAATCTCTTTGGTTTGTTTCTTAGGTTTTCTTTAATTGTTTTCATGTCTTTATTGCTTAACCCATTTAATCGCATCTGCATAAACTGTTCGAAGGTCACATTCATCTGTTAATGAAATATTTCCCTCTTCTTCGTTGAAATAATAGGATCCCAGGTAATTCCAGCCCGGTTCCGCATTGGATATATTGTAATTGATATTGTCTTCGCCATCGGCATGCTTGATGATGTAGTGATAGAAATACTGCTTTCCATTGCTATCATTGCCACTATATGCGTTCTGATTTTTTCCTTTCATGTAGGTATAGATATCATAGAATCCTGCTTCCTTTATTTCAGGTGTCCAGCTAGCCACTTTTTCACCACTGCCTGAGCGGGTGAAGTGTGCCGACCGTATGACAGTCCCGAAATACTCAGAACCCGTTGTGGCTAACCATTTGGAATAAGGACGATCCCATTCCCCATAGTATTTTTGTTCAGTAGTTTTTCGACTGTCCAGATAGGCTTTTAAATAGGTAGGTTTTATTGGACTAAAGCTACTGAAATTGTCATCTTCATTGTCCACAATGACTTCTGTAAATGCCAACTCTTTATCTTCTGTAGCCAGCCTTTCACCCACAAACAAAGTAGCATTTTCACGCTTGCTTAAAGTTCCGACTGGTATGGTGATTTTAGAAGGTATATTTCTGGATATCAATGTGTTAATAGTGATATTATTCGGTTTTTCATCCAAGATGAAGCCTAGCTCCTTGGTTTCTCCCTTTTTAATTAAGGAAAGCTGTCCTTCAATTTCAGATTCAGTTTCCTCATTCACTTTCCCTCTATAAAATTCGCCATCGCTATTATCTTTATTGTCAAAGATTATCTCAATCACTCCATCATTATCACCACTGTTTTTAATTTTGGTCAATATTTGATAACGCTTTCTATCGCCATCCAAAATCTCATATTTCTGAAGTTCTAAAATCTCAAATGCTGGCTGCGATGTCTCAGAATAGACTTTTTGTATAATCGGATCAATATCCAAATTGAATTCATTCAAAAGTGCTGTTCTGAGATCCTCATAATGGGTCAACTGGTGGTTATGTGCATTGATCCATTCATATAGAAACCCTTTCAAGTTGGCTTCTCCTACTAATTGTCCAAGATAAGAGAAGAGGTATTCACTCTTCAATTCAATAGACTTCTGAATTTTATTGAATTCTGCCTCTGATACAATCTCGTCCAGTGAGGATTCCCTCATTAGATCGTTGCATTCTTCCGTAAAAGAAATTCCATTTCTGTTTCTGGAGAAATCTGTACGGGCCTGCTTTTCATTTATCAAATAATTGGCGATGCTACGGTTGAGTAGTCCCCATTCTTCACTGACAAAACCAGTATTGTAGGTATAGTAATTGGGAAAAATAGAGTAGTCGGCATCATCTTGGTTATATCCATCAAAAGTGTAGTTGGCTCCAATCTGCTTGGTGATTACTCTCTTAATTAAATCATTGAAAACGTTGGCCTGCTTCTGTTTATCTGTTAAAGTCTGATTTTGGGACTTTGCTTGGTTATTCATATCCCGTAATTGCATTCTGAGATCTAACTGCCGGATATCACCTCCTTTTTGGCCAAAAAACGGTTTCCGGCTGCAAATAAGCCTGATGTGTTTCGTACACTTTTGTGTAGGCTGAAAACTGAAGAGGAGTTTCTACAAATTGTAGCCTTTTGAAAGGATAGGAGATTTTTTGTGCATCTTCATATTCATTAGAAAGATCAGTAATAAGTGAGTTCAAAGTATCCGGTAGTTGATCAAGGTGATCCTCAAAAAAATCATGCTCTCGATAATGATATACCGCATACTCGATGGAATCTACGATAATGTCTTTCTTTACATAATCGCCTACTACCAGTGAAATTTGAGGCAGAGGATATTCCGGTCGGAATTCATAAATATTGCCGTTTATAAGTGGCTCACCTTGAGAAATAGCCATTTGCCCATCGCGCGTTTTTACTCTCAATTGAAAGTCAATAAAAGATATTTTATCTGTACTATGATTTTTGGGACTATATCCAATTTGAGTATCAGGATACCACATGACATCCTTGGTGAGCAATACATAGTCAGATTGCAAAAAGGCATATTTTTTTTGAAGAGAGAACATGAAGTATTCTAAAGGCGATTCATATCGTTCTTCATCCACTTCCAAATGTGCAGCTGATTCCTGAATAGTACCGCTATACTTCAGTTCTACATTCATTTCCTGCGCTGGTGCTAGGCTAAATCCTTTTGCAATTGATACGATATGCAGATTTTTTGCTGCAGGAACAGATTGCCCATTCACTAGCACATCATCGAGTTTTAGACCCGGATTTAAACTGAAGTAAATTTTATTGAGGGTTTCAGGCGTATTGTTCTTTACCAGCATTGCCGAATTCCCCATAATTTCATTTTCTGAGAGCTCCAAGTCGATGGAATGGGAAAGAATGCTAATGTTCGGTTCTTCTGCCCACTGTCCGTTGAGGCTGACCATTTGCTCTCTTAATTCTATCGGATCTTGACGCATATCCCATAATCTTAGCATGATAATGGAAGAAAATGCCAAAACTGCTAATCCAATTACTCCAGTTAAAACCTTGGTCGTTTTATGGCTTGAAAGTCGATCCAACAAAAAGGCAGTCATAAATAAAAAAGCGATGCCTAAGATGAAATAAAATGATCGTTGCATGAGTGCAAATTCCATGTCTTGGAAACCGGCAATATCAGAGGTAAACATCGGCAATCGGAAAGCCACAAAATCCAGAATATTGGAAAACTGATCGAAATAGTAGATCAACTGCACCCCGGCAAGTCCTAGTAGCAATACAATGCTAATCGGCTGGTTCTTTAAAATGGTCACCAGTAGGAACGATATTCCCGTGGTAAACATGATGGTGGGCATGCTAGTCAGCAAAGGATACAGAATATAAGCCAGTGGCTCGAAGGTAGTGTAGGGGCTGGTAATATTGAAGATCAGCGAGATCGAAACGAAAATCAGGTTTAACAGAAAGAAAAGCTTAAACAATGCCAGTGCTTTCCCTAAAACATAATCTAAATTGCTAATAGGACGCACAAAAAAGACCTCATTGGTATCCACTTTTTTATCTTTCTTAATCAAGCCAGTGGCCAAAAACACCACAGCAGCTGCTTGTGGTATGCTAATCAACACCAAACTGGCATAAGGCATCATCCAACTATTGGATAGGAAGGCCCATCTTGGGACATCTGCCTCGGAAAAGACCGCAATATTAAAAATAGTCAGGAAGCCTATTCCGGCTATGGCTAAAATTCTGAAAAACCAATTTCTCCAAAGCACTTTAGCCTCAAATCGGGAGATGGTCAATATGTTTTTGATTGAAATCATACCAGTGATACGCCTAGTTGGTTTTCCATAAAATATACATAAGCATGCTCCAGGTTAGGATTCGCATGAGTCGCTTTAGGATGCGGTGAATTTTCAGCAATCAATTGCACTTCCCATTTACCATCGATAGGAATGGTAGAAACCACGGAATATTCCGTTTTGATTTTGTTGAATTCTTCATCATCTAAGCTTACTTGCCATACATGCCCTCGCACTTTTTCTATCATTCCTTCCGGTGAACCTTTAAAGGCCACTTCTCCTTTATTGAGCATGGCCATATTATGACAGGTACTGCTGATATCGCCCACGATATGGGTGGAAAGAATAATGGTCACATCTTTTTGACTTAGATCAGATAAGATGTTTCGAAAGCGAATCCGTTCTTCTGGATCTAGACCTGTGGTGGGTTCATCTATTACCAATAACTTAGGTTCACCAATTAGTGCCTGGGCAATTCCCAGCCTGCGTTTCATTCCTCCGGAAAGTTTGTTGGCCAATCTTTCACGCACATCCAGAAGGCCAACCTGGTCCAACAGTTGATCTACTTTGATGATTCGCTCCTTCTTTTTGAGCGAGGTGGATAATTGGGCAGCATAATCAAGGAACTCCCAGGTCTTAAGCTTTGAGAAAAAGGTAAAATCCTGAGGAAGATATCCTATGCGGGTACGGATTTTTTGTCGGTGCTCATTGATGTCCATCCCATCCATTAAGATGCTGCCGGATGTAGCTTGCTGTGCGGTTACCAAAATGCGCATAAAGCTGGATTTACCTGCGCCATTAGGGCCTAGCAAACCGAACATTCCACTACCGATTTCCAGATTTACATCTTTTATAGCAGTATAACCATTAGGATAGGTCTTCGTGAGTCCTGTGATTTGTATATTCATTGGGCTTTAAAGTTGATAGCTTTAGATCTTTGCCTGTATTTCTTTCTTAGTGGATATAAGTAAGAAGCTGCAACTGCTTTTATGTTGCAGCGCCTACTGATTTATTCTTTTAATTCACAATTAATCTACCGCTTGACAACCTGCTAGTTTCATCTTTTTTGATTTGAATTTCACTTGTGCCAATTAAGTGTAAATAAGAGTCATTGGTCATAGATCCTTTCACAATTTTGATTGGTTCATTCGTCAGTACTTCGGCTGCATTCATGGTAGCATTTAGCGTGTCAAGCTCTACATCTTGTAAATTGAAATGAGCAGAATTCTTGATATTGAGGTTAAGCGTAGCTATTTCATTGCTTGTAGTCACCCTAATCCATCCGTCATTTTGATGAATGTCCAGAGTTTCCTGTTGCAAGTCAGATATGTATAGGAAAGGGTTATTTGCTGTTAAGCCTTTAAAACTCGATTTTGACACATAAATCGATATGTGTAAGGCTTGTTTTTTCTCCAAATCCATGGATTTTATACTTAGTGTATCACCCTCTAAATTATATTTCAAATATTGAAGTACATCTCCCGAAATACTTTTTACTTCTATTCTGGGTTTATCGGATCCGTGAAGCGTAATTTGATGGCCAATATCCTCAAGTTTTAGGTACTGCACTGAAGTAATGTCAACAGTTTCTGAAATGCTGTTGCTATCATCTAAGCGGTTTAAATCCCCTTTCAATCGCATTTCAGTAAAGGCCACAATCATATAAAGGAATAAGAAAGCAAAGAGGCCGATCAATATTTTATTGCTTAGTTTCATAACGATCAGTTTATTTTTTCAATATGTTTTTTCAATTCAGTGGCGCTAATACCTAGTAGCTGCGCTTGCTTCAAGAATTCAGGCAATACTTGATTAAAGAATTCTTCTCTTTTGCCCTCCAGAATGATTTTGGGTGCATTTTCATTGACGAAATAGCCAATTCCTCTTTGATTTTCTATAATATCCATAGCTTGTAGTTCACTGTAAGTTCTCATGATAGTATTTGGGTTTACCCCCATTTCCGCTGCTAACTCTCGCACTGAGGGTATTTTCTTGCCTGCAGGAAATTCGCCACTCACCACCTTGTCGGTAATGCTGTCCGCTATCTGCAGAAATATGCTTTTGCCGTTTTGAAATTCCATGTTATACCTCCCTTTCTTTTAATTTTCTGTAGGCTACAAATAGGATCACCAGATTACCGATGATGGCTAAAGTGCCGAAAAATTGCATTGCGCCCTTTTCACTATTAGGTATCAACCACATGCTTTCATTAGGCTGGTATTTTCCTACCCCAAAAGGTTCCACTATGATATAGAGACAGGCCGCATAAAAAATGACAATTATAGCTACTGCAAAAAGTGTTTTGACCAATGGCTGTTTGCTGAACATGGCCCCGCCCGTAAAAGGCAAAACAAAGCCTAACATCACCAATGCTATAATCATGGTCATAAACCAGGCTTGAAACTCTTGAATCTGATCGGGAAATTCCAAATCTGTCGCCATTCCGAAACCAATGCTTTCAAATTTTTCAGGAGTGAACAGATTGAAGAAATAGCCCTGAAAGTGGAACGTAAGCCAAAATAGCCCCGGGAGCAGTATTGCCACTATGCTTAATCTGGTGATGAATTCAAATAGAAACTTTTCCAGTACCGAGCTTGGCAGCATCAGATAATTGATCGTGCTTTCCTTGCTTCTAAAGGCAGGGAAAGAATAACCGGTATAGAGAATACCAAATACGGCCACGAAACCGATTATAAACCCTCTAAACATTTCCAGGTCATGTGGTTGACGGTCGTTGCCCATTTGCACAATAGTTAGCAGTAGGAATATAACCCCTACATAAGCGATGGACGCAAAGAACAATAGCTTCTGGTTTTGGATATAATGCTGTTTGGCCAACATTATAAATCTTTTGAAATTGAATATATTATTGGACATATTTTTTCAGGTTTTCATGGCCATTGGCTATGGCGTTAAACAATAGTTCTATATCAACATTGGAAGTTCCATTTTCCTGCTGGGTGATGACACGGAAGCCGCCAGGTACCATTTCGCTATACAAGATATGCTCGCCTTCAGCGGATGAAACCGTGGAGAAATTCAGCTGTGAGCCAATTTCATAAAGGTCTTTCTGCATAATGAATTTGCCATTATCCAGCATTAATACCTTATCGATCAAGTTTTCTACATCTTTCACCTGATGGGTAGAAATGATGACCAACTGATCTTCATCCAAAGAACCCGCCAATACTTTTCGGAAAATAGATTTTGAAGGAATATCCAATCCATTCGTAGGCTCATCAAGCACTAGCAAATGGCATTTAGTAGCCAATGCGAAAGAAATCAAGAACTTCTTTTTTTGACCATAGGAAAGCTTTTGCAAGCTTTTGGTTTCTGGTAATTCAAAATCCTTGATCAAGCGAAGCAGCAATTCCTTATCAAATCGCGGATAGAAACCTGAATTGGCCTTAACATAGTTATTGATGGAAATAGAAGGGAGATGAAACTCCTCTGAAACAAAAAAGACATCCTGCAAAAGGGAAGGCTGTCTTTTGGCAGGTTCATGACCTAAAATAGAAATATCACCCTTGTCAGGAAATAACAAGCCGATCATGAGCTTAAGCAAGGTGGTTTTACCTGCTCCGTTTTTACCCAGAAGGCCGACTATGCTGCCCGTTTGCAACTCGCAGTCCAGCTCATTGAAGAGCGGTTGCTGCTTTTTGGCGTAATTAAAAGTTAGATTTTTTATTACAATCATTATTACTGATTTAGTGTACTACTTAACTAATACAGTGCAATAGTAAAAGATTGATTTGGGATTTGCAAGGGAAAGGGGAGAAAAGTTTGGAGATGGGAGTTGGAAGATGGAAGTAGGAAGTAGGAAGTGAGAAGTGGGAAGAAGGAAGTTGGATGATGGATGAGTGTCGATCCCTAAATAGCATTGACCGTTTTGGTTAAACATTCATTTTATAATCCCACGGGCAATTATGAGCCTGAGGTTCTTTTCTTGGGCAAACTTCTAAGGGGCTCGATGCCCCTTGGAAGTTTTTCCTTCCCTCGGTGTAAATAATCACCTTCGGTCTATCTTGGGCATTTAAAGTTAATAAATTCTCTTTAAATTCATTAGGAGAATGTTCCATTTTAAATGCTCTGTGTTTCCTAGATTGATTATAATGATCAACAGCATTTTTTGTTTTCCTTTTTAAATCGTTAAAACTCCTTATTTCCCATTTTTTCAAGTATTCATTTTTAATTGTTCCGTTGACCCTTTCAGCATAGGCATTATCGGTGGCATATTCACCCATGCTAATGTGCATGCCGTTTTTTCTCAGCTCACCGGTGTAGGTTAAGCTGCTGTATTGAGCCCCTCTGTCCGAATGGTGTATGCTATCTCTTAAATCAGCACCCGTTGATTTCAATACCATTTGCAGTGCCTTTAAGTTTGCCTCTTTTCTCATATGGTCACTGACCCTGTAACCTAATATTATTCTGGTATAGACATCTACGATAAATATCAAGTAGTAAAACCTTTCATGGAGATAAAAATAGGTTATATCGCTCTGAAGCACTTGATAGGGCCTTGTTATCTGCATGCCTTCTATTAAATTAGGATAGCTTATAACACCTCTTATCGTAGTTCTACGGTGGTTTCTCTCAGGATTTACTCCATAACCCAGTGAAATAAATATCTCGCAAAATTTATCCCTGCCCATAAACTTAGGTTTAAGCGTATAGTACATCTTTTCAACCCCACAACCCGGATGAACCTTCTTGATTTGATCCGCCAACTTTACCAACTCTTCCAGTTCTTTATCAAAAGAAAACTGTCTTTGCTTGGCTTGATGGACTGATTGCTTGCTTGTCCCAACTGCCCTGTAAAGTTTGTTTAGGCTATAGCTCATTCTTTCCCTGTTCTTTTGGAACCACCAGAGTGTGGGGTATTGAAGTTTTTTTTGATATCGATATCATATTGCTCTTTCGCCAACTCTATCATCTTCTCTAAATAGTCAATATTTATCTGCTTTTGACCTACTGCCTGCTCCAGCTCTTTAACTTTTTCTTCAAGCTCCTTGACCTTATTGAATTGACTGTCTTTCATCTCAACTATCCTGACATTTCTCTCATTATAAGAAGAAAATTTATAAATCCATTTGTAAATAGTGACATTTGATATATTATAATGTCTCTCCATTTGACAGACACTCATAATGCCTTTTTCAAAATCACCTACGATTTTACGCTTGAATTCCTCAGAAAATCTCTTCCTGGCTTTGATACGTTTTCCCGTTTTTATCATAACTTTATTCGATTAAAAACGGTCAACTTATTTCAGAGAATGACAGAGGGACGTAGGGTGATGGATGTAGGATGTTGGGCTAGAGACTAATGAGGAATTGTTGTTTTGGGATATTACTATGTTCAATATTTGCCAAAAACTAGACGTAGTAGTGAATGTTGTCTAGTTTTTGGACAGGTTTCTGCATTATGTTCAATATTTTGGATAATCTGGACATTAGAGTGGTATTCAAGAGTGATATTTTTAGATTTAGTAATGTCAATATTACTTTTAGTTTTTTGAATTAAGCATCAGGGAAATAACAATCTGTTTACTTTGCGAAAACTTTGCGCCTTAGCGTCTTCGCGAGAACTTCTAAGCATCTTTGACGCCTGCGGACTAATCCATATATTAGAGCAATAAACGTGAAAATCAGACCTTACATATCCTCCGACAAAGCAGTTATCCTTCAATTATTTGATTGGAACACACCGCAATATTTTGATGAAACGGAAAGAGCGGGATTAGTCCATTACCTTGAGAATGAAACCGAAGATTACTTTGTAGTGGAGGATAAAGGCCAGATAGTAGGAGCGGGCGGCATTAACTACGAACCACAAGCCAAAACCGCTGTATTTTCTTGGGATATTATCAAACCCACTGAACACGGTAAAGGAATAGGGAGGAAACTGACCCAACATAGAATCCAGCATATCAATACAAAAGCTGATATTGAAAAGATCATAGTCAGAACCTCTCAATATACTGATAAATTCTACGAAAAGATGGGCTTTAAACTCTTAAAAGTAGAAAAAGACTATTGGGCGAAGGGTTTTGACCTATACCAAATGGAGCAGCTTAGCGAAAAAGTCTAATTTCACCGTACTAGCTAGAGATAATTACATTTTTGATCTACACCTTTTTTTTAGTAAATATTTTAAAGTTAATTCTAGAAATTAACTTTCTAGATGTTACAAATTAGTATACATTTACTGTAATGGTGATGTAAAGAAGAGAATCAATCGGGAACATAATTATTAATTATAATGAGTAAACAGATAACTTCACTAGTCTTATTACTTTTATTAAGTAGCATTGCATATGGACAACACTACTATAGTGGTGAGACAGTATATCCAATTGCGGACGCTATAAGAGATCAAGTTAATAAAGACAGACAAAAGTATTCAAACGTGAAGATAAGTGAGGAAGCTGAAATTCCTGTAATATTGAATGGACATCATGTGTTTATGGATACTCTGAGAACTGTCCAAATAAAAGATGTTAGTTCAATTTCTTTAAACTTTGAAAACGATAAGTATTTCTACTTGGGAACTAGAATAGAATACGGTGTAATTTTGATAAAAACGAAAGAGGAAGAAGAGGAAAAGTAATATCTTTGGAGGGTTAGCCAAAAAGTAAACTGAAATTAATCTCCAAAATTAGCATTATCTAGATTTTAAGGTTAATGACATAAAAAGTTCTAAACTATTTTTCACCGTCCCAGCCATGCTCAGCATGAGGGAGTTGAATTTTTTTTAAGTGTACCCCGTTCCCGCCATGCTGTGCATGGTGGCAATTTGTTCGATAGAATGAATCAAAATTACGAATAAACTTATTTAACCTGCTTGAAGAAAATAAATAAGGATTGAAAAAGCTGAGTCTTTTCCCTAAACTCAAAATCAAATGGATAATAATCTTCTGATCGCCATTTTTTCCATCATCCCCTTAATTGTTGGAGTTCACCTATGGCAAAAGGGAATTAGTTTGATCAGAAATGGAATAAAAGCAGAAGGGATTGTATTCAAAAATAATTTTAAAGGGAGTATTAACAATAAAACGGGTTTGTATTTTCCTGTGGTGCGGTTTTTAACCGAAAAGCAAGAATGGATTACCAAAGAACTTGACATCGGACAATATCCAGCCCTTGAAGAAGGTAAAAAACTTCAATTGATCTACAATCAAGAAAATCCTGAAGAAGTTGAAATTAATTCAATATTTAGATTGGAGATTTTGCCTCGTATTTTTGTGGCCGTTGGCATTCTGATGTTGATACTTGGTCTTTTAGGCTATTTGGAAATTATAGAATTAAACTTCGAGAATACATAGCTCTCAAAATTCTTGCTTCTACTGTACGTATTTATCGTACTGGATTTAATAACAGGCTTATTTAACCCGCTTGAAGAAATTAAATTCGAATTGATAAAAGTAAAATATTTGCGCTGCGGTTTGACGGTTTGAACCGTCAAACCGCTAAACTGTAAAAATGGCAGTTTCATGTATCGGTCAGACGGCTCCAGCCGTCAGACCAAATCGTATTTTGTTAATCAGGGCTTGGATAAGTTCCAGCGGAACGCCCTTATGGTAACAATCTCCAAGATAAATCCCTAAAGTTCCGTAGGAACGACCTTATATATGGAAGCAATCATCTTAGCATAAGGCCGCTCCTACGGAGCTTTTGTACTGCCCACAGTTTTCAGTTACCATAAGTAGGCACCTACGGAGCCTAAAATCTCTAGTATAACTTTTTCATGTTATACTTTCCATAGCGCGCGTTCTGAAGCTAAACCCTTGCGAAGTTTCAATCCTTCAACCACTCCAAAACCTCCCGAAAATGATCATCCTTTGCATCTTTATGGGTTAGCAAATTGATGTGATCATAATCATGTTGATAGCCTTGCTGTTTGCCAATCACTTTAAAGGTAAAGTTATCCTGATCACCAATTTCTTTTAGCAATCGCCTGCAGTCTACCGGGTGACCTATCTGTTTATCATTGGCACCTGTGATGGAGAGAATAGGCGGTAACGTTTTTTGTTGCAGGGCAGCGGCATAGTCAAAGCCATCCCTAAGGTCTTTCCAGTCTCGCGAGCGCACCCATTTATTTACTTCTAAGAAATAGTCTTTGGCTTCATCGGCACTGCCAATTTTATACTGTCTGGCGGGTAAATAACCTTTAGTTTTAGCTAGGAAAGTGCAGTAGCCAAACCATAATAAATCTACTATCAAAAACTTTTTGAGATTTTTTACCCTGATATCTCTTTTACTGCCAAAAAAGACCATTGATTTTAAATTGGGCGCTTCATTTTTAGCCAAATAAGCCATCAAATGCACACCACCCCAGCTGTGAGAAACCCAATGATCGGGTTCCTTGCCCTTAATAGATTTAATTTTTGCTATGAAATCAGGAATGTCTTCTTCAAAAGCAGATGCCATTCCAAAGTTGTTATCTCGACTTGGATGAGGCTTGCTTTTTCCTCTGCCTCTTAAGTCCGCCACAAATACATCAAATCCATTTTCGGCTAAAAAGGGCGCAAAACCTTTACCCGATTTGGAATAGAATATTTTGCCGTCTTCTATGCTTCCATGTACTAGAAATACGGATGGAGCTTTTTCTTTGGTGTAAAACCGCTTGAGGTGAAGGGTATAGTTTTCTTTTTCAATAAATAGACTTTCTGATTGCATGCTTGAAATTATATAAAAACTAGTAGGCATGCATAATAGATCACATTTTTTTTAACCACAAAGTTACTCTATGACTCTCACTAAGGACACGGAGGGAAAGCTAAAGCTTTTTTTACCACAAAAGAAAAGATAACAAAAGAATAGCCAAAGGCTGTAAAAAATTCTCGCAAAGCTGCTAAGGCGCAAAGTTTTCGCAAAGAAAAATATGTTTTGTTCATAATTATCTATTTTATCATTCTTTAGGTTGCGAGGTCGTTGCGTCATAGCGGCTTTGCGTGAATAACCTAAAAGCCTTAGGCTTTCATTTCTCCGTGAAACTTTGTGAAATCTCCGCGACCTTTGTGGTTAAATCAAAAGCCTTAGGCTTTCTTTTTATCCTTATGGCCTTTGTGGTAAGAAACAGGAGGGAAGACCCAGTTGCTGATTTGGTGCATTGGATAAATATCCATCAATTTGGTATTGACTTCCAGTTCCAAACCAGCATAATTTTCTTTATATTTTCCTCTGAAATAAGTGGTTAATCCATCATCAGTGCCTTTGTAGGGGTAATTAAATTTCACTCTCCAGCTATCCATTTTTTCATCTATACTTGCTTTCCAGGCTTCAGCAAATTCTTGCTCAAGATGATTTGCAGGATCAAACAGAATCCCGATTTCGGTCTTTCTTATTTCTCCGTTTAGAACAGGCGTGAAACTATGAAAAGAGAGATGAATCACTTGATGGTTATGATGTAAATGCTGTTCTATTTTTCTTTCAATTTGATTTCTATAAGGCAAATAGTACTCCTCAATTAATTCTTTCTTGATTTCTTCCGGCATCTTTTTCGAAAATTCAGAGAATAAATCCTCATGCCCTAAAGTTCGGTTGCATTCAATCAATAAGCGGCTTACGGAATTGGATATTAATTTACTATCAGCTCTACGGCTTATGTATTTGGCAATCTCCAAAGCCCCTTTGTCCCAGCCCCTGTGACTTTGCAATACAGCTTTTTGTCCAGTAAAATAAGATTTATAAAGTTCGGGGATTTCATAGCCCCCGTGCTCACAACTGAAGATGAACTTAGTCATTTCTTTTATTTGAGAATATCCTCATGTTAAATAATTTCATTTCGGCTTCAATGCTAATAAGTTAAGCCTTGAAGCCATATTGTTCACTGTAATCCTAAAAAATAACCTTGGTTATTTTCCTTTGTGTTCTATTGTATCTTTTGTGGTTAACAAATAATGGTGGTAATCTTTATCAACTGTAGCAAATTCCAACCACAAAAGATATAAAAGAAAACAAAAGGTTTTTCGCTTAAGCGAAAAAGTCTTTAAGGAAATCCCCTTAACTTGATAGCATTGAGGGCGTCATCTCGATCCCGATTTATCTGGATTAATTTTCTGGTATAAAGCTATTCTTACCTTAGCTCATAAAGCTTATTATCTTTCAAACAATCCACCAAAATCGCATATTCCTTTTTAATGTTTTCATCCGACCACTTTCTGTCTTTTAGATTTTCTAAAATACGTTGCGAAAGGTTACCATTGTCAAGGATGTATTGAATGATCTCTTTTTTATCATCTGATAAGTAAACATGTTTGAAAATATGTCTCCATACATCTTCTATGCTCACTTTCTCTTTTTTATCCAAATCAAAAATTCGAAGATATTCTTCATTTGAAATCATGCTTTTCCCACCTTTTTCCAGCGCTAATCGGTAAATATCATAGAGCTCATACTCATCAATCGGGTTATGCTCTTTGATATGTGGAATGATAAATTTTAATGCTTGTACCACAAATTCAGCTATAGCAAGATCTGCTGCTGGGCATTCCTGCAAATCAATAATTCTGATTTCTATGGCATTTCTGTCAAAACGAGCAATTGCACCTCTTGAATTCAGCCATTCATATTGCAAACTTTTGTCTTTATCAAAAGGTGCGATATCTTGAAAAATTCTCTTGAATATCACATCTTCATATTCCGCTTTGTTAGCTACAGATTCAGGAATTACTTTTCCCGTGATAGAAGGAATTTTCTTTTGATTTTGCTCATAGAAAGCCAATCTATTATCCAAAATCTCTGATTTCTGTCCGTCAAAAATAGGAGAGGAGGCCGTTAAAGCAGGTATTAAAGGCATGATATGCCTGATTGCCTCATGCAATAAGTAGAATTCTTCATCATTGGCAAATGGAAGATTGATATGCATACTTTGCAAATTGCCCCAGCCGTGTCCCTTACAATCGAATATTTGATTGTATCTGCTGTAAATTTCATTCCGCTCATGCGGCCAAAGCTTTACATCCTTAATTGGATTAAATAACGGATGCATGGCAGTCGGCATCAATTGCGCATCCAATGGCTCCAAAATCTCATTGATTTCCAATATGTTTTGATGAAAATCATGAGATAATCCTTCCACTCCGGGCATAGGATTAGTAGTTTTCAATTCCAATACATGCAATACCAATTCATTGGACCAGCTGATGCTACCGTTTTCCAGTTCATCTGTGATTTGTCCAAGTTTCTTTAATATCAATTGATCAGAAATAGGAGCTGGCATTAATGATTTGCGGTTCACAATCATGTATTCCAGCTCTATGCCGATGCATTCAAATAGAGAGTAGGTTTTAGTTGTATTTATTGCTTCCATCTTAATTCAGTACTACTTGTTTAGATTTTTGGATGCGGTTTAAAAACACATCCATCATTTTACTATATAATTTATCCTTAAGAACGGCATCTTCCACGCCTGTATCTATATTAGGATTATCATTGATTTCAATTACAAAAAACTTATTACCTTTTTGTTTGATATCCACTCCATAAAGGCTTTCCCCAATTAATTTGGATAGTTTTTCGGCAGTTTTAATCAAGGCTGTTGGTGCCAGCTCAACAGGCATAGTTTCTACTTTTCCATACTTTCCATTGTTATTCCAGTTGACGATTTGCCAATGTTCTTTACTCATAAAATATTTACAAGCATAAATGGCCTCTCCGTTGAAAACACCTACACGCCAATCAAAATCTGTTTGCAAAAATTGTTGACCTACAATCAGATCGGATTTCTCCAGCAAATCAGCTACCTTCTTTTTATATTCTCCCATGTTTTCAGCTTTGCTTACGCCTTGGCTGAAAGCACTATCAGGCTGTTTCAGAATAATGGGGAAGCCTAGAATATCTGGTGCCAAATGGATGTTCTCCTTATGAATTATTAAAGTTTCGGGCGCATCGATAAGGTGCATTTTCAAAAGCTCAGCCAAATAGACTTTATTGCTGCATTTGATAATGCTTTCTGGATCATCTACCACTACTAATCCTTCTGCTTTTGCACGCTGAGCAAATCGGAAAGTATGATGGTTTACGGCCGTTGTTTCTCTGATGAATAGTGCATCATAAGAAGAAAGCGTACTGTAATCATCTTTGGTAATTAAGTTGGCTTGAATTCCCTTTTGGTTTGCTGCCTTAATAAATTTTTGCAAAGTCTTTTCGGAGCTAGGTGCAGTTTTCTCCAATGGATCCCACAAAATAGCCATGGAGTAAGCAGCAGTTGTACGTTCAGGTACACTGAATTTTTTAGCTTCAAAGTATTTTTTAGTGGCTTCTTCCACAAATGTCCGGTGATCTTCAGGTATGTCGCCAGATGCAATAGGTGAAATATTCTGTATTGCCCATTTACCATCCCTTAATGTGAAATGGGCACGTATAAATGGAGACTGAAATAAGTTGAATAATTGTACGCTCAAGGCATCGTATTTCTTGGAAAGGTTTTTTCCGAAATAGATACTTAAAATAAATTTTTCTGACTTGATATCTTTAAGTGACTTTTGGATTAAAGAATCCAGTTCTGTTGATAAAATTTTTACAACAGAAAGTGTCTTCATTTCCTGAATCGTATTAATACTCGGAATGGCTTTATGTTTTCTTGCAGCAGCCAATAAGGATACATAATATCCCGTATTTTGGTATTTGTAATCTCTGCAAAGGTTAAAAACCCTGGCATTTTTTAAGTTGGAATAAACAGGATTGGTTAGGTACTGCTTTCCCGTGACAACTTCTACATCTTGTATGTCAAAATCCCAATCTTTTAGGCTAGTGACGGTTATAATAATCTTCATTTATTTATAATTAATAAATTTGCATCATAGGTGATTACCCCTAAAAGAATTGCGCAAATTAGGTGATCAATATCTACTGAATATAATTGTGAATCAAAAGGATTTCCGTGTAAAGGATCAGCTACTTGAACACTGCTATTTTCATAATTAATGCCGCTCAATACTACAAAATGACCGGATGGTTGACCTTTGATGTCATCATAAAGTACCGGTTCTTCTCCAAACTCCCTTTTCTCATTGTAGAGATAGGTCGCACTCAATCCGGTTAAAATGGGGATGTCTTGAATCAAATAAGACTGCAATAAATTTTTATTTAAGGTCTTATAGGTGATTTTTCCACCCTTTTCCAAAAATTGAATATAAGCTAATGAGGCTTGCTTGAATTTAGGAGTCTTTTTAAACTTCAGTTGAGCTTTTAACTTTTCGATTAAGTTAATATTGTCATCTTGAAACCAACTAGGATCAAATACTTTCAAATTGAATGTTATAATCTCTGCTTGAAAGCCTTTTTTTAAAGCATCAATACCTAGCATTACGGCTAAGGTCCCACCAGATTCTAAATATTCAATGGATTTTATGACTTCTTCGAGGCTAATTTCCTCGTTAAAAAAATTATAAACGGCATGCAAACTCGTGGGGCCACAAGTGCTGTCATTAGGTTGTCTGGAAATATCCAGTCTGAGTGTGTTATTTTTCAAATTAGTAGTTCAAAACTGATTCGATAACGCTGGATTTTAGGATTAGTTTCTTTTAAAGATTTTATTTTTGATTAATTTGATAATTATATTTAAACAACTGATAATCAGCTATTAATTATGCTTATTTTCTAATAAATATATAGCTGATATAGGCTATAAAAGTCACTAAATACAGAATAGCTTCCCATCTATCTAGTTTTTTGTTTTTAAGGGTGAACATAAATATAAATAACAAGATGGATCCTCCAATTAATACATAAAAATCGAAGTTCATATCTGTATTGAAGGTCAATGGAGTTACTACTGAATTTATGCCTAGGATAAATGTTAAATTAAAGATATTGGAGCCTATGACATTTCCGATTGCTATGTCTGCTCTATTTCGATAGGCAGCCACTGCGCTAGTAGCCAATTCTGGCAAAGAAGTTCCTGCTGCAATGATGGTTAAACCAATTAATTTTTCACTTAAGTTAAAACTTCTTGCTATATCCACTGCATTATCAACCACTAGTTTACCACCAATTACCAATCCTGTCAATCCTCCCAAAATTAACAATAAAGTAACCCAGTGGCTATGTATTGGGATTTCATCTGGTATATCTAAAGTGTGATTACTCTTTTTTACATTATAGAAAACGTAATAAATGAAAGCTATGAAAAGGAGTAAAAGGATAAATCCATCTATTAATCCTGAAGTATTTGTTTCGCTCCCAAAGAAAAAGGAATCATTCACCAGAATAAATAAAATGATTACTAATCCCATACTAAAAGGAATTTCTTTCCAGACGGTTTCAGATTGAACAACAAGTGGTCTGATAACTCCTGCAATACCTAAAATAAGAAATAAATTAAATATATTACTACCAATCAAATTACCGAAAACTACATCGTCTAATCCTTGTGAACCAGATACCAAATTCACTACTAATTCTGGTGCGGAGGTACCCATGGCGACAATTGTTAAACCAATGGCTATTTCTGAAACATTAAATCTTTTAGCAAATGAAGAGGCTCCGCTGACCATAAAATCAGCTCCTTTGATTAATAATATAAATCCTAATATGATGAATAACGTATCTAGAAATAGTTCCAAATTGCAATGCTGTTTTTATGCTCATCAAGTTAGCACAAGTATTTTTATTGGAAAACAAGAATTATAAAATTTTATCAAAATAGTTTAATTATTCTTATTTTAGGAATCTGAAATTAAGTGAAACAAAAATTATAATATTATGGGAAAAGGAGATAGAAAAACAAAAAAAGGTAAAATTTGGATGGGGAGTTATGGAAATACTAGGCCAAGACCTAATGCTGATAACGATAAAGTAGCATCAAGTTCGGCTAAACCTAAGGCTGAGAAAAAGACTGATGATGATAAAAAACCTAGCGCAACCAAGAAAACTACAGCAGCCAAAAAAACCACTGCTAAGAAAAAAACAGAAAAAGCTGACAAATAATTTTGCTTATTTGAATTTGCCGTTTACATTTGTGCAAATGCAAAAAAGAAATACAAATATCAACTGGTGGTGGACTTCTAATATTTAGAGGACAGCATTGGTATATACAATATTCAAAACCTCGCTGTCAAGTGAGGTTTTTTTTTGACTTAGAATTGATAAAAATGATTAATAAATTAAATAACGCATGGTGGTGGCACAAGAAAACATCTGAAACGGGATGAAGGGATATGCCATGCTTAATTGCGAACAAAAAGGCTTACCGGACATCCGGTAAGCCTTTTTTCTTTTTAAGATTATTTCATTTCGGCAAAGCCGAAAAAGGTAATTCTCGCAAAGACGCATAGCCTGTCCCGCACTGAAAGTCGGGAGGCGCAACGACCTCGCAACGTAAAAGAGAAGAAAAAAAATGACTATTTACATTTTTGATATAGAACCAATTTTCCTTTGCGAAAACTTTGCGTCTCCGCGTCTTCGCGAGACATTAAAAGCGTCAAAGACGCCTGCGGTCGAGTTTTATAGTCTATTAGGCAAAAGGAATTTTAAAACATTGTTAACCAAAAAATATTAATTGATTTAAAGATGACCAAAATCAAAAAGCAACACATTACGCTCCCGGCTGATTCATTCACCCCGGTAGCGCTTTACCTTCGCTTGAGGGATCAGTTTCCTCATACATTCTTAATGGAAAGTTCTGATTATCACACCAGAAGAAATAGTTTTTCCTACATTGGGGTTCAATCTATTGCGGAAGTAAAAGCCACTGAAGATAACTTCTACACAGAGATTGAAGGGGTTAGTAAAACTGAAAAACTAGATAGCAAATTAGACTTACCTGATAAATTGCAATCCTTTATTAATCAGTTTGAAGCTGAAGATCTATTTCCTCAGGAAGATTTTGAAGAAAGTGGTTTTTTCGGAGCTACTGGCTTCGATGGTGTACAGTATTTTGAAGATATCCATTTTGAAAAAGTGCAGGAAGATATTCCATTTCTCCGGTATCATTTCTACAGATTCGTATTGGTTTTTGACCATTTTAAAGATGAGTTACACGTTTTTGAGCATCAGCTTGGAAAAACTTATGATTTTGACCGCAATGATTTGGTGCAGGTGATTTTGAATCGCTCAGTTCCGCAATTTCAATTCAAGAAAGTAGGGGAGGAAGAAACCAATATGAGGGATGAGGAATTCCTGAATATCATAAATAAAGGAATAGAGCATGCTCAATTGGGCGATGTCTTTCAAATGGTGCTGTCAAGAGCGTTTTCGCAGGAATTTAAAGGAGATGAATTTACGGTGTATCGTGCCTTACGATCATTAAATCCATCTCCTTATTTATTTTATTTCGATTATGGCGATTATAAATTATTCGGTTCTTCACCTGAAGCGCAAGTTGGAGTTAAAGGCAATAAAGCCTATGTGAATCCAATAGCAGGAACTTATAGAAGGAGCGGAGATGATCAGGCTGATGCTAAATTGGCTGAAGAGCTCTTGAATGACGAAAAGGAAAATGCTGAGCACACCATGTTGGTTGATTTAGGTCGAAATGATTTATCAAAACATGGAAAGAATGTAAAAGTGGAGGTATATAAGGAAATTCAATTCTATTCTCATGTCATTCATTTGGTAAGTAAAGTAACAGCAGACGTTCCTGAAAAATCACCAGTTAAATTATTAGCAGATACTTTTCCTGCAGGAACCTTAAGCGGGGCGCCAAAATACAAAGCACTTGAGCTTATCAATAAGTATGAGCCTACTGGAAGAGGATTATATGGCGGAGCTGTAGGTTTGATTGGTTTAAATGGAAATTTAAATCATGCTATTGTAATCCGCTCATTCGTCAGCAAAAACAATAAATTGAATTACCGAGCAGGAGCAGGGATTGTGGCTTTATCTAATCCTGATAGTGAGCTGCAGGAAGTGCATAACAAACTATTTGCCTTGCGAAAAGCTATGGAAAAAGCTGAACATTTATTTGATCAACATCAAAAATAAGAGAAGGAAATGAAGATACTATTACTCGATAATTACGATTCCTTCACTTACAATTTGGTGGAGGTCATCAGGCAACAAAATATTGATGTTGAAATAGATGTGATCAGAAATGATAAAATCACTGTAGAGGAAGTGGCTAAATATGATAAAATTTTGCTTTCTCCTGGGCCAAGCGTTCCCGAAAATGCTGGTATTATGTTAGAGTTGATCAAACGATATGCTGCTGAAAAACCAATTTTAGGTATTTGCCTTGGGCATCAAGCCATAGGACAAGCTTTTGGCGGCAAACTTTTGAACATACAGCCTGTTATGCACGGTATTCAAAGTAAAGCTAAACTAGATGATCATTATTTATTTGAAGGAGTAAATAAAGAGATTAGTATAGGGCGATATCATTCATGGGTGATAGATGAGGTGGATTTTCCAGCAGATTTGGAAATCTTAGCTCGTTCAGATGATGGACAAATTATGGCTTGTAAGCATAAAAGATATGATGTTTGCGGATTGCAGTTTCATCCTGAATCGGTGATGACACCAGAGGGAGGACAGATTTTGAGAAATTGGATAGTCCAAGCCCCCTAATCCGCCAACGGGCGGAGAATAAGTCAGTACTTGACACTTAAAACTTATAACCTAAAACTTAAGACTTAAAAAAGAATGAAAGAACTTATAAATAGATTATCACAATACAACACCTTGACTAAAGAAGAAGCGAAAGCTATTTTCTTACGGATTGGTCAGGGGGAGTTTAACAATTCGGAACTGGCGGCTTTTATGACGCTTTTTATGATCCGGCCGGTGACGGTGGAGGAATTAGCGGGTTTCCGTGATGGATTGATGGAATTGCGAGTTCCGATTGATTTATCAGCTTATGATGGTATGGATTTATGCGGTACTGGTGGTGATGGAAAGAACACCTTTAATATTAGTACGATGTCTGCCTTTGTAGTGGCAGCTTGCGGACAAAATGTAGTAAAGCACGGTAATTATGGAGTTTCTTCCAAATGTGGAAGTTCCAATTTGTTGGAGCACTTTGGTTATGAATTTACCAATGAGCAAACTGAATTGGAAAAGCAATTGGAAACCAGTGGAATATGTTTTTTACATGCACCAAAATTTCACCCTGCTATGCGATTTGTAGGGCCTATTCGGAAAGAACTTGGAGTTAAAACCTTCTTCAATATGTTGGGTCCTTTAGTAAATCCGGCTTTACCCAAAAAACAAATGGCAGGAGTTTTTAGTCATGAATTAGCACGAATTTATTCTTATTTATTTCAGGAATCCGATACACAATATAGTGTGGTTTATGACTTAGAAGGATATGATGAATGTTCGCTTACGGGAGAAACTAAAGTGTTTTCATCTACAGGAGAAAAAATCTTGAAGCCAGAAGATTTCGGTTTGGAGCAAATAAAAGCAGAAGAAATCCATGGGGGAGAAACCATAGAGGAAGCCGCTAAAATATTCACCGATATTTTAAAAGGAGAAGGAACAAAAGCACAGAATTCAGTGGTTTACGCAAATAGCGCATTAGCATTACAAGCAGCAGGGAAATATGATAATTTATTAGAAGCAACTGAAGCAGCAAAAGAAGCTATTGAATCTGGAAAGGCTTATGGGGTGTTTAAAAGGTTAGCTCCATAGCCCGCAATAACCCCCTAGCCCCCAAAGGGGGATTGCTGGCTAGCTGGTGAACGTAAATTGAAATATATGGTCATCTCTGTACTTTGTACCCAGTACTCTGTACTTATAACTTAATACTTAAAACCTATTACTTAGGACTTAAAACTTAAAAAAATGAACATTTTACAACAAATAGCAGAATATAAAAAAGCAGAAGTAGCGGAGCGTCAAAAGCTATTCCCAGTGGATTTTTTGAAGCAGAAGCTCTATTATAAATCAAAACCAGTCAGTTTGAAATCCTATGTAATGGATGAAACTAAAACTGGGATAATAGCCGAGATTAAGAGAAAATCACCTTCTGAAGGAAAGATTAATTCACACATTTCAGTGGAGGAAGTTTCTATAGGCTATATGCAAAGTGGAGCAAGTGCTTTGTCTGTATTGACTGATGAGCCTTCTTTTGGCGGAAGTTTGAAAGATTTGGAAGTAGCCAGAAAATTTAATTATTGCCCTATACTAAGAAAAGATTTTATGCTGGATCCTTATCAGGTTTATGAGGCTAAAGCGCATGGTGCAGATGCCATTTTATTAATCGCAGCTATGATTGATAAAACCTTATGTCAGGAATTAGCTTCTCTAGCTTCTGAATTAGGAATGGAAGTTTTATTGGAAGTTCATAATCAGGAAGAATTGGATTCCCATTACGGCAATTATGCTGATTTAGTGGGAATCAATAGTCGTGATTTGAAAAGTTTTAATACTGATTTGGAAGTAGCTAAAAAGTTAGCTAATCAACTACCTGCGGGAGTACCAAAAATAGCAGAAAGTGGCTTGAAAACTCCAGAAGATGTAGTGGCCATGAAAAATGCAGGATTTGATGGCTTTTTAATTGGGACTTTATTTATGAAAAGCAGCGAGCCAGGCAAAAGCTGTCAAAGATTTTCCCAACAAGTTAAAAACTTGTTGAGAGAAGAAGTAGCCAAATAAAATGTTTAAAGTTTAAATCAAAAACCTTATAAAGGAAATGGAAAAACAAGATTTGAAAATAAAGATTTGCGGAATGCGGGATAAAGAGAATATCCTGCAGATTTTGAGATTTGAACCTGATTATCTTGGATTTATTTTCTTTGAAAAATCTTCCCGATATGTTCAGGAAGATCAAATGAAGGAAATAATCAAATTAAGTTTTGGCGAGACTGAAAGGGTGGGAGTTTTTGTAGATGAGGCATTTGAAAAGATTTTAGATTTTGCGGATAAAGGTTTTTTTGATGTGGTTCAGTTGCATGGAAATGAAACGCCAGAAATGGTAAAGGCTTTAAAAGAAGAAGGCTTGGAAGTGATTAAAGTGTTTTCTGTGGATGATGATTTTGATGCAAAGATTTTAAATAAATATACTGAAGCCGATTACTTTTTATTTGATACCAAAGGGAAATTACCAGGTGGAAATGGGGTCAAATTCAATTGGGATGTATTGGGAAATAGTAAAATTAAAAAGCCATTTTTCCTTAGTGGTGGTTTAGGAGTAGATGACATGGAAATGATTAACAGTTTCAAATCTAAAAATCTTTATGCATTGGACTTTAATAGTAAGCTGGAAGATGAGCCTGGACTTAAGAATTTAAGCAAAGTAAGAAAGCTAATGGAAAACATATTCGATGAGAAATAAATTGGATATAAGGTTGATATAAATAGATAGTAAAGTTGAAATAATTAGAAATATATGGTGAATATCTCTGTACTAGATACCAGATACTCACTACTCAATACTAATGATATGGAAATAAAAATAGATGAAAACGGATATTATGGAGAGTTTGGTGGAGCTTATATTCCAGAGCTTTTGCATCCGAATATCGAAGAGTTGAAAAATAATTACTTGAAGATTTCACAAGAGCCAGAATTTATAGAGGAATTCAAGGCTTTGTTAAAGGATTATGTTGGCAGACCAACACCTTTGTTTTTAGCTAAAAGACTATCCGAAAAGCATGGTGCCAAAATCTATCTTAAACGAGAAGACTTGAACCATACGGGAGCTCACAAGATCAATAATGCTATCGGACAAGCATTGCTAGCCAAGCGATTAGGCAAAAAGAAAATTATAGCCGAAACGGGAGCAGGTCAACATGGAGTGGCTACTGCTACTGCTTGTGCTTTATTGGATTTACCTTGTAAAGTTTTTATGGGTGAAGTAGACATGGAAAGGCAAAAGCCGAATGTAGAGCGTATGAAGATTTTGGGGGCTGAAGTTATTCCTGCTACTTCCGGTTCAAGAACTTTGAAAGATGCCACAAATGAAGCCATGCGCTACTGGATCAATAATCCGGATGATACACATTACATTATTGGCTCAGTTGTAGGCCCTCATCCTTTCCCTGATATGGTGACTCGTTTCCAGTCAGTTATCAGCGAGGAAATGATGGCGCAATTGCAAGAACAAGAAGGCACCAATGCACCCGATTATGTGGTAGCTTGCGTAGGAGGAGGAAGCAATGCAGCTGGTGCATTTTATCATTATCTGAATAATGAAAAAGTGAAATTAGTAGCGGTGGAAGCAGCTGGCCATGGTTTAGATAGCGGTGAAACAGCTGCCACCACAGCCAGAGGGAGTTCTGGAGTTTTGCATGGTTTTAAAACCTTATTGATGCAATCGGAAGATGGACAAGTAACAGAACCCTATTCAATTTCTGCTGGATTAGATTATCCTGGGATTGGTCCTTTGCATGCTCATTTATATGCAAGCAAAAGAGGTATCTTTAAATATGTAACGGATAAAGAAGCTATGGATGCAGGAGTTGAGTTAAGCAAGTTGGAAGGGATTATTCCGGCAGTGGAAACTGCACATGCTTTGGCTGCTTTGGATCAGTTTGAATTTAAAAAGGATGATATAGTGGTGATTAATTTATCAGGAAGAGGTGATAAGGACTTGCAGACTTATATCAACTTTGGAAACTACTGAAATGTAATTAATAATTAATAATTAGGAATTAAGAATTAAGCACGGCTCTCCGCTGTAGTCTTAATTCTAGATTCTTTACTCTTGACTCTAACATAATGACCAATAGAATTGAACATATATTTCAGCAGAAGAATAAAGAAAAGCTGACGATTTATTTTACAGCAGGTTATCCTAATCTGAATGATACTACAAGCATTTTAAAAGTTTTGGATAGAACGGATGTGGATGTAATTGAAATAGGTATGCCTTATTCAGATCCTTTGGCTGATGGTCCTACCATCCAGCAGAGCAGCATGAAAGCTTTAGCTAATGGAATGAATTTGAATATACTTTTTGAGCAACTATCTGACTTACGGAAAATCACGGATAAGCCCGTTTTCATCATGGGCTATTGTAATAATGTTTTGAAATACGGCACTGAAAAGTTTTGCCAAAAATGTGCTGAAGTAGGAGTGGATGGTTTGATTCTGCCAGATATGCCGATGCATGAATTCAAATTGCAGTTTAAGCCGATATTTGAGAAGTATAATTTGAAAAATGTATTTTTAGTTACGCCTAAAACCTCAGAAGATAGAATACGGGAAGTTGATGCACAGGAAGGCGGATTTATTTATATGGTGAGCAGTTCAAGCACCACCGGTGGAAGCTGGGGTGATAGCCCCGAAAGACTGGATTATTTGAAAAGAATTCAAGCCATGAATTTGAAAACACCAAGAATGGTAGGTTTCGGTATCAGCGATCATGAAGCTTTAAGTATGGTCAATGAATATGCAGATGGAGGCATAATCGGAAGTGCATTTATTAAGGCATTGGATGGTGATGATTTGGAAGGTAGTATTGAAGGGTTTATATCTAAAGTTAGGAAGAAGGATGATGGATGACGGAAGTAACATGTTTAAGTCAGTACCGAAGGTCAGACCGGAAATAGCAATGAGATAAATTGATATAAATTGAAGTAAGTTGAAAAAGTAGGAAGTATGAAGTTGGAAGCTTGAAGTGTTTCTGGGTTTTATACTCTAAAAATCTAAAATATGATTTTACAATTAGAAAAAGACATAAACAACACCCAAAAGGAAGATCTTATCTCCTCTTTGGGTAAATTCACTAAATCAGTGAGCGAAGTGCAAACCCAAAAAGGCTTCTATTTAGTGGCTTTAGAAAAAGGAGATATAGACATCCGTGAAATCGGACATATAGCAGGAGTTAAGGATGTGCATGTGGTTTCCGATAATTATCAGTTGGTTTCCAAGAAATGGAAAGTAAATCCGGCTGAAATCAAATTACGTGATGGTGATATTCTTTCGCAAAACCATTTCAATATTATGGCTGGCCCATGCAGTATTGAAAATGAAGATCAGGTGGATGCAGTTATCGCTCACTTGGTCGAGAATAATGTAAAAATTATGCGTGGAGGCGTTTATAAGCCCAGAAGCTCCCCTTATTCATTCCGCGGATTAGGAATGGAAGGCTTAAAAATGTGGCATGACAAAGCCAAAGCAGCTGGAATTAAAATTATTACTGAGGTGATGCAAGTCTCGCAGGTAGAAGAAATGTATGATTTCATTGATATTTATCAAGTAGGTGCTAGAAACACTCAGAATTTTAACTTATTGGATGAATTAGGAAAAGTGGATAAACCTGTCATGATTAAAAGAGGGGTGAGTGGAACAATTGAAGAATTACTTTATTCTGCAGAATATGTTTTCAGTGGAGGTAATGAAGATTTGATTTTATGCGAAAGAGGAATCAGGACCTTTGAAAACATGACCCGAAATACATTGGACATCAATGCAATCCCCGTTCTAAAAGATAGAACTCATTTACCAGTTGTGGTTGATCCTTCTCATGGAATAGGAATTCGAAAGCATGTTGAGCCAGTGGCTTTAGCAGGAATAATGGCAGGAGCTGATGGAGTGATTTATGAATTACACCCTGATCCTGAAAAAGCCATGAGTGATGGCCAACAATCATTATACTTTGCTGAAAGTACAGCAATGGTAAACAAAATGCGAAAAGCTTATGAGCTGAGAGGTGAATTGAATTGATTTATCTTTACAATAAGTATAAATAGCAATCTTTAAAAAGAGGTTGCTATTTTTATTTACTCGATTTTTATTAAACTTCTCTAGTTTAAAACCAGAACCCCTCAAAACTAAATAGAATAGTAAGATGATTGCCTTTATTTTTCTAAACTAATGGTTATTAATCAATTCAGTGTTATGGCCATTCTTTTCAAAAGAACCTAAATTAGTTGATTAGCCACAACTATTTCCCTTATTTATTCGGTTATTTTATTGGTATTTGTTAACTAATTCTTTATTATTGGCAATAAATCGCAAGTGTTTTTGATATATACCTATAAATAGGTATTTTAATTGTCCTAAATATTACAAAAATTGCAATTGAGATATAATAAGTAAGCAAAAGTGCTTTAAAATAAAAATAATCTATTCTATAGAAGAAAAGTGCAAATTCACCGAAAAAAATTGAGTAAAAAATTAAATACTTTGCTTTTTTTGTAATAAAATTATGTATTATTGTAAATAATTACTCGAAAAATTACATTTAAAACTACTAAAATTAAATTTTTAACACATAACCCGCTTAATATGAAATACTTACTAAAATGCACGATTAAGCTTTCCTTAGTCCTTAGCTTTTTGCTAGTCGGATACGGGCTTCAAGCGCAAATCGGTTTAGGTGCTAGTGTCGGCACTAACATCAATCAGTTAAACTCGCCTGGAGTTTATACAGGATTTAACGGAGGCGTTTTTGCTTCCTATGATATTCTGTTTTTAAATGCCAGAGCAGGGGTAAGCTACAACCAATTAGGGGGAGCTAGACCAAGCTTTACTGACTCTCCTCAAGGAGTTGATTTCACTACAGAATACATTAACAGACAATTGGTGTTTCACAATGTTGAGGTTCCGATTTATGTGAATGTATACTATCCTGGTTCTGAAGAAGCTGCCATCAAACCAAGATTAACCGTTGGTTTTGCTTATGGTTTCAATATTGCCACAGTTGAAAAAAGAGACTATAGACTCACTAATACTTCAAACGGAACTTATGCCGTTTATTCTGGTGACAAAGAGAACGTAAGAGGTGATTTTGTGAATCATCATTTTGATGTGGCAGGAGGCTTTGGTTTTGATTTTGCTTTGGAAGACGATAGAAAAGGATTTGTAGAGATCATTTATCGCCAAGGTTTGAATCAGATGAATAATGTTGGATTTGGTAGAGTTGGGAATGTGGGAGATGTATACACTAACAGCATTATGTTAAACTTTGGTATGACAATCTTTAATTTATAATTTTTAACCTTAATTAAATAATAATTCAAATTTTAAACTTAAATCAATAATTATGAAAATCAACAATTTACTTAAAATGTTCATGGGGGCATTAGTGATGACATTCATCATTTCTTCCTGTGCAGACGATTTTACGGAAGAGGATCTATTGCAAGCGCAGTATGATCAACAACAACAACAGCAAGATAGAGCAGATTCAAGAGAGGATTCTCTCAGAGCACAAAATGTTGCAGCTTTGAATGAAGCTGGCGAACTAGTAAGTTTACAATTAACTATTGTAGATTTAGATGGAACTCCAGTTGAAGGAGCTTCTGTTAGCTTAAGAGCTGCTGCTGGTGGTGAAGCTGATGAGCAAACTGCTACTTCTGCTGCGAATGGTACTGTTTTCTTCGATAGAGTTGCCATTGGTGGTAACACTATCAACATTTCTGGAACTGGTGTAACTCCTGCTACATTACAAGCAGATTTTGGTTCGATTCAACAAGGTGTTCATTATCAAATTGTTGACGGGGTAATTGTCCCAACACCTGTTACTGAATCAGCTGTGATTACAGTTATTTCTTCTAATGCAGTTACTGCTGAAGTTAGTGGTAATGTTACTATCGAAACTGATGTAACCAATACAACTCCTGAAGTACCACAAGATATAATTGTGAGAGCTAATTTTACTAATAGTTTGCAAGAGCAAGCTTCTTTTAGTTTAAATTATTTCTTTACAAACTCAGGTAATGAGTTTAATATTGGTGAAGCTGCAGTAGATAATACTACTGGAGACTATACATTAACAGTTCCAGCGAATATCACATTTAGAATAAGTGTGCCAGATATTTCAACTACACAAACAATAGCTATCAGTCAAGAAAATGGTGTTGCATTGGACAGACCTGAGTACAGAGATGTAGAAGCTTCATTTGGCCCTAATAGTGGTTCAGATAACATTAGAGGTGTAAGTGGCGCGATTATTACTTTTGATGAGCCAAATGGTGGAGGAACAGGATTCGCTATTGATTCTTGGGAAAGAGTACCTAGAGACCTTAGTGCTTCAGTTGGTTCAAATACAACTTTAACAAATCAAGGTAATTTCTTATACAAATTTACTGCTTTAGGTTCAGGTTATACTGAGTCTCCAGTAGTTACTATTACTGATGCTACTGCTGATGTTAAGTATGCTGAAGCTCATTTAGATTTAGCAATTAATGATTTAACTGTTGCAGAAGCAGGTGTTGGTCTTGGAGCTGGTTCATGGTTCGATTTAGTGTATGATGAAGTATATGACAGCGCAGATAATGAAACTGGTACTAATGAAGGACAGATTTGGGATACTTTCACATTATATGTAAATGCGAATGGGTCTGGTGTGATCACTCAGGATAGTGTGGATGTTGCTTTGCTGAAGCTATTGAGGATGAAGATCAATATTTTGATCAATCAGACTTAGACGCATTAAGTGATTATGCAACTAACTTAAGATTAGTATCACAAGGTGGAACAACTCAAGCTGTTGTTGACGTAACTGGAGCGAAATCAAGAGTTAGAGCAATGGCATTTAATGGAGAGAATTTTACTGAACCTTCTTTTACCTTCACAGGTGGCGGTGGTGCTTCTCAAGCAGTAGTTGAAATTTCTAAATTTGAGACTAAATGGACTTTTGAATTAAACAATAGCAATATCACTCCATATAGTTCGATTCCTGGTATATTCTTTGAGTATAATCCTGCGGATTTAACGCCTCAAAATTTACAAAGTGGAACTTTAGACATCTTAGATTTGGATGGTAATTTTGATTTCACAGATGGAATTACTAATAGATTAGAAGTAAATGAAGCTGGGGAAATAGTTTATCAAGATGCACTAGAAGATAATAGAACAAATTTTTTCTCTGCAATTGAGCCAAATCCAGTAATTACTAATCCACAAGGTGGTGTCGCACCAACTGCGAATGTAAACATCAACAATAATGGTGAAGTAACTGGTATAAATGATACTAACAATGAAGGTACTGCTGATAATTTTAGCAATACGGGATACACAACTCCAATTACTGCTGAAATACTTCCTGCTGCGGACGGAGCTCCAGGTACTGGTGCAATAATTGCTTTGACAGGAGGAGAATATAATGGTGATGGAACCTACAGATGGAATGGTGCTTTCCAAATGGCAGAAAATGGTACAGGTTACTTGCAAGATTTAAATCAACAAAATCTTGGTAACGGACAACAAGGATTCTCCATGTCTTCTGGAAACACTTTTACTAATAGAAATTTAGATCAAGGTCAAACCTTCCGTTTAGATATTAATTACGGAACTGGTGACAAAGTAGGTAATTTCTAATAATTGCCTAGTTCAAAAATTTTAAACCGATTCGGATTCCGAATCGGTTTTTTTATGTCTTAAGCTTAGGGCATTTTTGTTCGATGTAAAGAATTGCTTGAGTATTTTTTGTTTCTCCATAGAGTTCATTAATTTGCCCATTTAAATGCAACTAAATATTTAGCTAGATGAAACAACTTTACTTATTCATATTACTTATTTTAAGTAGCTTTTTGAGCTATAGTCAATCCGATTGTGGTGATGCTGTTACTGCCAGCGAAGGTTTAAATAGCTTTAATACCATAGGGTATGATTCCTATTGGTTCACCTATGAGTTGTCTGCTGGAAAGAAGGTAACTATAAGTTCTACTGATTTCGTGAATTTTGACATTTCTTCGGGACCCGATTGCGACAATAGAACAAATATTGTCTATGACTATCAAAATGTGACAATTAGTAACCTTGAAGACGGAGCGACCCTATATATTCGTTTAAGTAGATTCAACACGGAAACTTTTGAATTTCGTTTAGTTTCCTCGGACTTAATATCTGGTGATAATTGCAACTTAGCTACTTCTGCTAATGAGGGAGTAAATAGTTTTGATGCGGATGCATATGTACCACGTTGGTTTAGATTTGAACTTCCTGAAGATAAAAAACTTACGCTTAATTCTTCTAGTTACGGAGAAGTGGCAATGTTTTCAGGTTCTGATTGTGAATATCCAAGTAATTATACATCAGGAGATACCAATCTTAGTTTTACAAGGCTGTCTACAGGAGGAACAGTTTTTATAAAAATAAATCCATACAATACTGAAGTATTTGAATTTGAACTGACTGTATCAGATTTTGAAACGGGAGATAATTGCGAGTTGGCAGATCAAGCGGTAGATGGTGTGAATTCTTTTCCGGTTACAACTAATTCTATATACTGGTATAAATATACTATGGTAAAATCTGGAAATTTGAATATGGATTTTACTGGATATAGGCCGGTCAATGTTTACAAAGGTTCTAATTGTGCTGGTAAGTTTTTTATTTCGGGAGCAAGTTTTCCGCGGACTTTAACCGGTTTGAATGCTGGGGATGATCTCTATTTTCAGTGGACAAATAATGGAGATTTTGATTTTACATTGACCGAAGCTGATCCAATACCAGGTGAAAGCTGTGAAACGGCAGAAATAGCTGTACTTGGTACCAATTCCATACCTTCTACAAATGTTGATTATTTTTGGTATACTTATCGGATGCCTACTGACTTGAATCAGAAGATTATCATTGAAGCTGGCAATGATAGAGATATTACAGTATATTCTGGAAATTGCGAGTCGTTTTCTACATTAGGTAGTTCAGATGGTGCTTTAAAGGTACTTGGATTGGCCTCTGATGAAGACATATACATAAGAATAGACACAAATGGTTCAGGTGATTTTGATTGGAATTTAGGTGTAGAATCTGAAGGTGTGGGGGACAGTTGTGATGATCCGGAAGTAGCAACTACGGGTAGTAATTTCACTCCTGTGTCTCCTTATTGGTTTTCTTACACGACACCGATTGCTGGTACTTATACCATTTCATCTGTAGGATTAGCAACTGAAGATACCTACCTAAGGGTTTATTCAGATTGTCAAGGAACATTGATTGGTGAAAATGATGACTTTTCTGGCCTTCAATCTGAAGTAGAACTTGAATTATCTGAAGAACAAACTATTTATATTTTGTGGGATGATACCTATAATGCGGAAGGATTTAGTTGGAATATTTCTTCTGATGCAATTCCGGATGAGAAAGAAGACCAAACTATTACGTTTAACAGTTTGGATTCAAGGACTTTTGGGGATGCTGATTTTGAATTAACGGCTGAGACTAGTTCTGGCTTAGCTGTGAGCTATACAAGTTCAAATACAGTCGTAGCGACTGTAAGTGGTTCCACAGTTTCCATATTGGAGCCAGGAAGTACTATTATCACCGCTTCACAGACTGGTAATGTTGCCTATAATGCTGCTGATCCAGTTGAACGAACGCTGACCATAAAAAAGGCAAATCAAACGATAAGTCTTGATGCTATTTCTGATAAGTTGGTGACTGATGCTGATTTTACAATTCCAGCAACTGCTACTAGTGGGCTTACACTCAGTTATTCCGTTTCAGGGTTCGTGCAATAGTTTCAGGTAATACCTTAAGTCTAACTGGAGAAACTGGTTCTGTATCAATCACAGCTTCCCAAGAAGGGGATGCTAATTATAATGCAGCAGCATCAGTTTCTACTGAGTTTTTAGTGACAGACCCTGCTAAAACTAATCAAACCATTACTTTTGCAGAATTAGAAGCTAGAACGTATGGAGTCTTAGGGATTAATCTGAATGGAACATCTTCTTCAGGCTTATCCTTGACTTATGAAAGTAGCAATCCTAGTGTAGCCACAATTGATGGTAATTTAATTGTAGTCAATACTGCTGGTACAACAACAATAACGGCCAGTCAGGAAGGAGATGCAACTTATAATCCTGCAGAACCTGTGAGCCGTGAATTAGTAATTAACAAAGCAGATCAAACCATTACGGTTTCAGCCATAGGCGATAAAGAGGTTACGGACGAACCTTTTGATGTTGAAGCATCTGTAAGCAGTGGTTTACAGCTATCTTATGCTGTGGAAGGACCAGCTACAATTTCTGGAAATACTCTTACTTTAAGTGAGGAAGCAGGGACTGTAACAGTTAATGTATCACAAGCTGGAAATGTGAATTATAATCCAGTATCTGAGAGTGTAAGTTTTGAAGTTTCAAATCCAAGGAGCGACCAAACCATAAGCATCACCGAAATCTCCAATAAATTCACTACCGATGCACCATTTGAAGTAGAAGCTTCCACTACAAGTGAGTTAGCCTTAACTTATGAAGTAATCGGTCCTGCAACTATTGATGGAACTACTGTTACTTTGGATGGAACTGTTGGAACGGTGGAAGTGACTGCAAGCCAAGCAGGTAATGATAATTACAATCCTGCTTCAGAGACAATCAGTTTCGAAGTGACTGAAGACCTATGCTTAGATTTTTCAGCTACTGCCACTACAAGTGCAGTAAGTTGTGCAGGCTCCACAGATGGAACCCTAACAGTTGAAACAACTGAAGGAACTGCTCCATTTTCTTATAGTCTAGCAGGAGCAGATGCTGTTGAGAATAATGAGTTTACGGAATTGGAAGCTGGGGAATATACAGTAGAGGTAACCGATGCTAACGGATGTAGCACAACTGTTACCGCATCTATCACCAGCCCTGATGCTTTGGAAATAACTGCTGAGGTTGAGAATAGCAATAGCATTAATGGAAATGGTAGTATCAGTTTGACAGTAACAGGTGGAACTGGTGAGTATACTTACAGCTGGAGCAACGAGGCTACCACTTCATCTCTTGAAGCATTAGAGGTTGGGGAATATACTGTGACTGTTACAGACGAGAGTGGTTGTACTATAGAAGAAAGCTTCACCATAGGAGGAGTAACCGCGAATGAGGAAGCGTTAGCTGGAAGTCTGTTGATTTTCCCTAATCCTGCTAAGAATGTTGTGCAGTTGCAGCATAGTGAAAAAGCTAAGTCATTGAAACTGTATGATGCAAGGGGCAAGCTGATAAATGAAATAGCCACAGAAGGTGAAACCACAGAATTGGAAGTAAGCCAACTGCCTTCAGGCTTATACTTTATCAGACAAGAAGGAGCTTCGCAACTCTATAGATTTGTAAAAGAATAATAACCTTAAGAACAGATAAGAGAAGGGCGGCTATCCCTTCTTTTGTTTGTTTTTATTCTAAAAACATGGAACAAAAAATTAAAGAGATGAAAGATATTTTTAAATATACCGGCATAATACTGATAATAGCAGGGATCATGACTTCCTGTAAGGGTAAAGATGATCCAAAACCAGATGAAGACACACAAGCAGCCATAATAGAAGCCTTACAAGGTACATGGACAGCCAATGAAGTGAGGAAGGATCAAACGGTCATTTCTGATTTTGCTGATTTCAGCCTGACTATTTCAGAAAAGAATTACACAACTCAGAACGGAAGCCCTGTATGGCCAGAAAGTGGTAGTTACGATTTTGAAACTGCAGAAGCAGAGAGCGAATTCCTAAGACAAGATGGAAGACTATTTACAGCCAATGTCAATAATGGAGTGTTGACTATTGTCATCGTTTATGAAGAAGAGACAGGTAGGGGTGAATACGGAACCTATGAATTTGTGATGGAATAGATATTATTATAATTTATAAAAAGTAATTGAAAAGCATCCGCTAACTAGTGGATGCTTTTTTTATGAGACATAATCAGATATTCAATTGCAATAATCCCACTATAGATACTTAATTTGTCATTAAAACTAATCAAAAAGACTGTAATATTTCTTAGTGTTTTCATTTTATTAAATCTGATACTTGAGAATGTACCGAATTATTACAGGCATTCTTCCAGTTTTCATCGAAAACAATTCCTAGTATTATAAAGATGTCTATGTTTTACTTAACTTTATAAAGAATTTGAATTTGTAAATTGCTAATATGAAGAGTTTTTACTCCTTACTTTTTTTAATTTTTTTGAGTGGATCTTTAATAGCACAAGCACCTCAAGAGAGAAAATGTGCTGCTCAAATTGTGCATGCACAAAAGTTGGAAAATGATCCTATCTACAAATCTCGTTATGAGGAGATTCAAAGAAAAACCAGTGAATTTCAAGAGCAAAGAAAATTTGCCAGATCCGCTTTAACCACTACGGTAAGAGAAATTCCAGTTTACGTTCATATAATTTACGATGAAACCAAACCAGAACAGAATTTAAGTGATGCCCAAATTGAATCACAAATTGAAGTGCTAAATGAGGATTTCAGAGCACTTAATGTTGACGTATCTGATGTTCCAGCTGAATTTGAAGGATTAGTATCAGATTATCAGTTAATTTTTACTTTGGAGGGAATTACAAGAAAATCTTCGCCTGTAGCTGAATGGGATACCAATGATGAAATGAAAAGTAATGCTACTGGAGGTGTTGATCCTATTACCCCAGAAACACATTTAAATATCTGGGTTTGTAAAATTTCGGGAGATATTTTGGGTTATGCTCAATTTCCCGGTGGATCCTTAGATACGGATGGTGTGGTAGTAGGACCGAATTATTTTGGTAGTTCGGATTATGATGCTGATAATAATTTTTATTTAAGTACTCCTTTTGATAAAGGAAGAACTACCACTCATGAAATCGGTCACTATTTAAATTTAATTCATATCTGGGGTGATGGTGATTGCTCAGCTGATGATGAGGTAAGTGATACACCAATAGCATTTGAACCGAATTATGGTTGTCCTAATCCTTCTGCACCATCATGTGCAGAAAATACAACATACTCAACCGATATGTTCATGAACTATATGGATTATACAAATGATGCTTGCATGTTTATGTTTTCAGAAGGGCAAAAAACGAGATCTTATGCATTATTTGAACCAGGTGGAGTAAGGGAAAATTTAGGTCAGCAGGTGGATGGATGCGACTTGGCTACACCATTATATTTAGAAGTAACCAGAAGAAGCACTACTTCTCTAGGTTTAAGATGGGATGCAGTTCCTGAGGCTGACAGCTACACGATTTGGACAAACGGAATTATTATCACTAGCTCAAGCAATTCAATCGAACTAACTGAATTAGAGTCAGGAAATAATTATGAAATACGAGTAAAAGCAAATTGTCTTGAGAATGGATCTGGTGAATATTCTGATGTTTTAAGTGTTAATACTTTAGGCTGCTTTACAGCTCCACTTTCATTTTCGATTACTACAGACGGTTATGGCGCTGAAACTTCATGGGAATTATCTTTAAATGGTACTGTTGTTCAAACGGATTCTATCACTTATGATAATAACACCACCTATACAGAAACTTTTGATTTTGGGGATGGGGATTACAAATTCGAAATTTTTGATTCTGCAAATGATGGAATTTGCTGTGGTCAGACTGGTGATGGCTCATTTAGTTTGACAGATAGTGAAGGCAGAATTATTAAAACCGGAGGTGAATTCGGTTCAAAAGATTCCGTAAGCTTTTGTGTAGAGACTATTGAACCTATTGATTGTAGTAGTACGACAATTGCAACGGTAGGAAGTAATACTGCTGACTCTGCACCAGCTTTATTTGAATTTGAAGCAACCGAAGATAAGGAATATACTATTAGCTCAATAGGAACTACTACCCTTGATACTGATTTAAGCGTTTACAGTGATTGTAATACTTTATTGGCTGAAAGTGATAATTTTTCAGATCTTCAATCTGAGGTTACAGTGGTATTAAATTCAGGACAAAAAATCTATATCCTTTGGCAAGACACACATAGTACGGCAGGATTTGATTGGGAAATTACGAGAAATAAAAGCACTCAATCTATAAGTTTTGATGATATACCTGAAAAGTTGGTGAATGATGAACCTTTTGATTTAACAGCAACTGCTTCTAGTGGTTTGGAAGTTTCCTATACTTCTTCTGATCAAGATGTAGCCACTATATCGGGTAATACAGTCACTATTTTAGGGGCTGGAGAGACTACTATAACCGCAATCCAGGAGGGTAATGATGAATATTTAGCAGCCCCAGTGGTTCAAAAAGTTTTAAGGGTCAATAAACTTGATCAGACTATTAACATAACCCCAATTGATAATAAACTAACAACCGATGCTGATTTTGAAGTGGAAGCTGAGACTTCTAGTGGTTTGCCTTTGTCTTATGAAATATCAGGCCCAGCCTCAATAGCAGGAACTACAATTAGTTTAAACGGAAGTACAGGAACTGTTACAATAAAAGTAATTCAAGAAGGGGATGAGTTTTATAATAGTGAAAGTGCTTCTGTGAGTTTTCAAGTAGAGGAAGACCTTTGTTCAGATTTTTCTATTTCAGAAATCATTATTGATGATATTAGCTGTTCAGGTGAAAAAGATGGCCAAATTGAAGTGAATGTTGTAGGTGGTAAATCGCCCTATACTTATAATTTAAATGATGGCTCATCTGTAGAAAATAATATTTGGGAAGGTCTCTCATCAGGAGAATACACTATTAAAGTTACTGATTCGAATGGTTGTTTAGATTCTATGGTTGCTACGATTAAAAATCCTAATCCTTTAGAAATTTCAGCTGAAGTGAGCAATAGTAATAGTGTAGATGGGAATGGTATTATTGAATTGACCGTTTCAGGCGGAACTGGACCATATTCTTATGAATGGAACAATGAAGCTGATACATCAATTATAGAAAATCTTGAAGTTGGGATTTACACTGTGATAGTGACAGATGAAAATGGCTGTAGCTTAGAAGAAAGTTTCGAAGTCACTGGAGTAACTGCAACAGATAAGAATATTGAAAATGAATTGATTATTTTTCCAAATCCAGTTAGAAGTAAGGTTTCAGTAATACATCCAGAGAATTCTAATGAATTGTTGATTTACGATGCAAAAGGGAAATTAATTCTTGAAATGAAAATAATTGGTAAGAAAAGTGAATTTGATGTAAATAATTTCCCAACTGGATTATATTTTATTCGATTACCAAATGATAAAAGATATTATCGATTTATTAAAGAGTGATTGATTAAGTTACTCTCTCTCTTTCTAAGAAAAACAACGTTTTCAAAAGCCTCTTTAGAAATATGGAGGCTTTTTCCATTTTGGTTGATAAGAGATTTTATTCCTGTTTTCGATGAACTATAGAATTGACTAGGTATAAAAATATTATTAATTTCTTTATCACATGGTGTTGAGCTAATTTTGGGATTAGTTTTTTTTCTTTATGCGAAGACTTTTTATTCTACTTGCATTTATATTTTCTTATAAAGCAAATGCTCAATCGACTGATTGTTTAAATGCAGAAATTGCTGTTGAGGGTGATATCCAAACCCCATATGCCCCATATTGGTTTACATATGAAGCGAGTGAAGATTCATATGTAACAATTTCCTCTTATGGTAAATCAGAGATTCCCACCACTTTGAGGGTATATTCCGATTGTAATTTCAATAGCGTTGAAACAAAAATCAATACTTTTAATATTTCACAAGATGATGTGAGCTTTCCGCTTAGTAAGGGAGAATCAGTAAAACTGAAATGGGAAGCTTATGACAGTAATGAAGCATTTGATTGGGAATTAATATCGGAACCAGTACAATACGTTTTAGAATCTGACTCACTTGCACTCGTAGATTTATATAATAGCACTACGGGCGATAGTTGGTTTAGAAATGCTTATTGGCTAGAAGGTAATGTACAAAGTTGGCAAGGCATAACAGTAGAAAACAACAGAGTTACTGAAATATACTTAGAGCGAAATAATTTAAATGGTTCAGTTCAGTCCTCATTAGGTGATTTGTCAGAATTGAAAATATTAAATCTTGCACGAAATGAAAAGCTTAGTGGTGTTTTACCTTCGGAATTAGGTGACTTTTCCATGCTGGAGGAATTAGCCTTGCAAGACTGTAATTTTAGTGGTGCGGTTCCAAATGAACTATCAAATTTGACAAAGCTGACCAATCTCAGGTTATCCTCTAACAAATTTCATAGTCTTCCCGATTTGAGTCACTTTAATTTCGAAAGGTTAATTTTACATAATAACTATTTTGATTTTGCAGATCTGGAGCCCTATCGATACATCTATAATAACCTGCATAATTATAACAATTTGCAAGGGATTACTGGCGACCGATCTTCTGATATTGAGGCTGGCTCGAATTACACCTTAACATATGAGCCTGGAGGTTCAGAAAACGTTTATCAGTGGTTTAAAAATAATGAAGCAATTGAAGGTGCCAACTCGAATTCATACCAGATTTTGGATGCTTCCCTAGATGATATAGGTACTTACAGATTGGAAGTCACCAGCCCTCTAATGGATGTAAAACTCATTTCACGCGAGAATCAAATAACGGTTGATGGTTATAAATTTGGGGATATTTGCAGTTTAGCGGATAGTTTATCGCCAGGACGCCATGAAATGGATGAAGAAAAATTCTGGTACCTAATCAACAATGATTATAATTATGATCTTGTGGCTACGGCCGATGCACATAGCAGTGAATACCTCGACAGCAAATTTACTGTATTCGATGCTTGTGAGGGAAATATTGTTGCAGAAAACGATGGTCATCGTGATTCAAAAGCGGCATTAGTCAGTTTTATCATTCCAGCTGGCGAATCTTATTATCTACTTTTAGAAAATTTTGGAGAGATTGGAGATTTAGACTTTCAATATAATACTGAAAAACTGGAATATGTCAGTGAGCAGGATTCTTTGGCATTAGTAGATTTTTATAATGCCACTTTTGGAGAGTCCTGGGATTTTAAGGATAATTGGCTGCAAATGCCTGTCGCGGCATGGTTAGGGGTTAAAGTAGTGAACGGGCGGGTTAATGCTATAGATTTACCCTTTAACCATTTAACAGGTAGTTTGAATGCCTCACTTGGAAATCTTTCTGAATTAAAAACGCTGAAAGTTCACAATAATAGCATTTCAGGTTCAATTCCTCCTGAAATAGAAGGTCTTCTTCAACTTAAACATTTAGAACTACACAATAATAATTTAGAAGGAGCTATTCCACAGGAAATGGAAAAGCTATGGAGATTATATAATGTCAATTTAGCAAATAATAACCTTTCCGATATAGAGGCTGACCTGACTGAATTATCCTATTCCTATTTCAATATAAAAGGGAATAGGTTTGAGTTTGATGATCTGGAATTAAATAGGAACCGTTTCACTGATTACAACGAAATGCAGCTATTTGGTGACATGAAAAGTATTGGTATCTCATTAGGTGAAGATATTGTCCTTTCAGCGAATACAGGTGGAACAAGAAACAACTATCAATGGTATTTAGATGGTGAAGAACTTCAAGGCGCTACTGATGAGACTTTGCATCTCGAAAATATTACTTCCGATCAATTGGGAAGATATACTGTAAAAGTAAAAAACACCTACTTATTTCGTTTAGTTCTTGAACGAGAGCCCATCATCTTATACGAGTCAGGATTAGAACAAGGTGATGATTGTAGTAATCCGATGCAGGTAGAATGGTATAATATTTCTAATTTCAATCCAACATGGTATTCGTATTCAGCTCATGCAGATAGTTACCTATTGCTTGAATCTGAATGTTGCGATAACACAAGAATTGAAGTATATGATGCTTGTGGTGGAAACCTGATAGCTAGTAGTAATACAGCAGAAAACGGGGATGAATTTGCTTCTCTTAGATTTGAAGCCAAGCAGGGTAAGGACTATTATTTTTTGTGGATGAATGAAGATGAACGCCAGGTTCATTGGTACATGGAGGAATTTCCATCAGTATCAGTTTTGGAAGCAGATTCCTTAGCACTTGTAGACTTATTCAGAGCAACACAAGGTCAGCAGTGGTTTAGCCAATCAGAAACCTCGCAGCATTGGCTGGAAGGACCAGTAAGCACATGGTATGGAATAAGCTTAACGGGTAATCGAGTGACTGGTATTAATTTATATAATAATCTTTTAAAAGGACAGCTTCCTGAAAGCTTTGGAGATTTAACTGCTCTTGAAGTTTTGCAGTTACAAGGCTATTCAAATTATTTGGTTGGAGATTTACCTCAATCATTCTCGAAACTAGCAGATCTTACTGTTTTTGCTATTACAGGTAACCATTTTACCGGTAGCTTATCTTCCTTAGAAAGCCTGAATCAATTACGGACAATTGATATTATTGATAATGATTTTACAGAACTATTGGATGCTTCAGCATTATCTAACTTGAATACTTTTAATATTTCAGGCAACAGGCTAGAATTTGATGATATGGAATCAGTTGTGGACAAGCTTGACAAAAATGAATATCAGCAAAAATTTGGTACTGCTCAACAAATAGAAGCAAACATAGGTGAAGATAGAACGATAGATTTCCAAGTAGGAGGGACTAATAATTCTTATCAGTGGCAGAAGAATGGTGAAGATATTGAAGGAGCGACTAATGATTATTTGATCTTGAGTGATATTTTACCAGAGGACTCGGGTTCCTATCAATTACTAGTAGAAAATCAGGTAGTTCCAGGGCTTACCCTTAAAAGTAAGATTATCCAGATTAAGGTTTTAGGATCTGGGAAAATTGATCAAGACATCTCATTTGATCCACTTCCCAATAAAACTTTTGGTGATGCAGCTTTCAAATTAGATGCCACGGCAAGTTCAGGATTGGAAGTGTCTTATCAGAGTTCAGATCCTGCTATAGCTTCAATAATTGGAGACGAGATCAATATTAATGGGGCAGGTTCTGTCATGATAATGGCAACGCAAGATGGGGACGATAATTATTATAGTGCCACCCCTGTGCAGCAAGAACTCATAATTAACAAGGCAGATCAAGAAATTCAATTTGACTCTCTTTCAAGTAAAACTTATGGAGATTCAACCTTCATTTTAAATGCAAATGCTTCTTCAGATTTGTCTGTAAATTATGAAAGTTCAGACACAACGCTAGCTTTCATAAATGCTAATGAAGTTACGATTAGAGGGACAGGATCCGTCTTAATAACTGCCTTTCAAAATGGAGATGAAAATTTCAATCCGGCAGATGTGGTAGTACGGGAACTGCAAATTGAAAAAGCAGATCAAGTTTTGACGATAGAACCCATTTCCGATCAAGAAATAATTATTGATTCGGTTCAAATAGTAGCCAATGTTAATTCAGCTTTACCACTAAAGTATAGGCTTGAAGGTCCTGCTAATATTGTTGGGGCTACCATTGTCTTAAATGGTGAGCTTGGTTTGATTAAACTTTTTGTAGAACAGGCGGGGAATTCTAATTATAATGAAGTAAAGGATTCAATTTCTTTTAATGTTGTTGATAATAGATTAATTCAGGAAATTAGTTTTGATCCTATAGAGAATAAGTCAACTGATTCAGAACCATTCACTATTGAGGCGATAAGTACTAGTGAATTACCGCTTAATTTTTCAGTATTAAACGGGCCAGCTATCATTAATGAAAATACTGTAAGTCTCAAAGGGGAGTTGGGCTTGGTTGAAATTCAAATTATGCAAGAGGGCAATAGTGAATATAAACCAGCGGACACCATTCTGTCTTTTGAGGTTGTTAAGTTGTGTGAACTATTTGATGCTACTTTTGCTGAAACTAAAATGGTAAGCTGTTATGGTGAAAGTAACGGCTCATTAAAAGTTGTAGTTGAAGGCGGAAAACCTCCTTATTCGTACTCATGGTCACATGGTGGTGATAGTGCAATTGCAGAAAATTTGCAGTCTGGGTTTTATGAGGTTACTATATCTGACGAATCGAACTGCAGCGTAACCATTGGTACCAGGATTCATCAGCCAAATCCAATTCAAGTCAAAGCAGATATAATCTCTAGCACAGGAGCAGAAGGAAACGGATCAATTTCTCTTGATGTGAAGGAGGGTAATCCTCCATATACTTTTTTATGGAATACAGGTGAAGAGGATTCAGTAATCGAAAATTTAGCCCCAAGTATTTATGAAGTTTTTATTACGGATAGTGAAGGATGTACTAATCAGAAAACATACAGTGTTGGTGGAATTACTGCAATAGATTCTAAAGTTGAGGAGGGATTTTACCTCAAAGTGTATCCAAATCCAGTAGAAGATATTGTTACAGTTAGTAGTAGTAATATATGCTCAATCACCTTATTTGACGCTTTTGGTAAACTAATTAGGAAAGAAGAAATATCTTCTGGTGCTTTCAAGTTGAATTTGGATAATCTGGAATCAGGAGTGTATTTTCTTAAGGGTGACAAGGGTGAATATCACCGGATTGTTAAAAAGTGATATGATTATCTACAATCTTTAATTAAGAAATAAGTTATGTTCAACAGATAAATCTTATTCTAAAGATGATAAATTGATGTAATTAGGAAGATTTTAGGAATAAAAAAAGACTGCCATTTAGCAGCCTTTTTTAGTGAAGGTTGGTTGTAAAACGTTAAATTATTTTTTGCCGATAGGGGGTAAATTCACTTTGAATTCGAAATTAAATAACCTTCCAATAAAAGGGGAGGCGGTGAACTCTCTAAATTCTGCATCAAATAAATTAGTAACCTGACCTGATACGGTAAATTTATCATTGATTCTATAACCTAAACTCACATCAACGTTCACAAAACCTCCCAATGGTCCATAATTCCAGGTATCCGTACTTCTTGCATCCTCTACAATAGGAGTGCCTCTATAAGTTAAGTCTTGTGTTTTAGCAGCAATTTGGAAACTTGAGAAGTAATCATATTCCTCAACCCATCTAGTAAAAACAGTTCCGAAGAATTTACTACCTGAATAATTTAAGCCAAATCCTGCTCTGTTATTAGGTGAGTTTACTAATACATCTAGTTTGTTTACTACTCCATCATTATTGAAATCATTCTCCATATTATCCTCATCCACATAATAATCAAAGAAAGAGTAATTGAAATTCAAGCTTAAACTATTATTTAAAGCATAATTCAACCCTAAATCAAAACCATAAGTGTCCACTTCTCCAAAATTTATATAAGTGGCAACTAAACCACCATAAGCACCATAACCTGATTGTACTTCTTCTATAGGAGTGTCTCCTCTTTCTGTAGTTACACCAACAACTGTTACAGGGCTTAAGAAATCTTTAGACATATTATAAAAAGCATTGGCATCCAAATAGAGCTTTTTTGTGACTTTTCCTTTATAACCTAATTCAATTGTTTGAATCTGCTCTACTCTTTGTGGCTCTACCATACTTCCATCTGCTAAAGTAAAGCCTTCAGCATTTCCTAAAATTAAACCACTGAATAAATTTCCATACATATTTAAAATGGTAGGCGCTGCAATTCCTTTACTATAAGTTAATCTTGCTGCACCATTTTTGAATGATTTTACAATACCTCCTTTAGGCACAAAATTGAATTCATATATTTGGTGATAATCCCCTCTTGCAGCACCCGTTAATTTAAATCCATTTCCCAATTTGTAATCTAGTTGAGTATAAAAACCTATTTGGTTTATGGTTATAAAATCATTTTCATCTTCATCCAAAAGGTAAGTTCCGTGACTATTGGCCATATCTCTCTGAAATTGTGATCCTACCACTACATCTAAATCACCAATGCTATTGTTATTCTGTATTTCAGCGTTTATTCTTCTGGAATCATCTACGAATAAAGCTCCAGTTTCATAAGAGAAATCTCCTCTTGCTTCACCATCACTTAATCCTGCATCAATACCACTGTAGTATCGCTTTGTTCTGTCATCTATAGAATATGTAGAATCTGTTTTACTGGTAGTGTAATATGCTTGGGCAAACCATTTATCAGATATAAATTTTAAAGTGTAATGGTTAATTCGCCAATCTTTGATCTGATTTCTTCCTACATTAGTGGGCGCTAAATAAGTACTGTTGCTTCCGCCCCATGTAGCCACTAATTCAGCATTATCGCTTACTTCGTAGACTAGTGAAGCATTTCCTTTCAGAAATTCGAAGTCATTATCCAATTCTAATTCCTCTTCAGCTGATCTATAAGTGTTTCCTTCACTATCGACTCTATTTACATAAACCGAATCAGCAAATTCAAATTCTGTACCTCTTGTATATTCTCCTGATACTCTGAAAGATAACTTATCATTTATTTTTTGAGCATGTCTCAACCTTCCTGTAAACATATTTTGATTTCCTGCGCCCAATGCAAATGTTGTTCCTTCCGATGTTCTTGGATCCTTCATAATAGTGTTGACCAGTCCATTATGAGCATTTGGTCCATAAAGAGCAGCATTTGGCCCTAAAATTACCTCAACTCTGTCTATATCTTCTTTAGTGAATGTTGAAAGGGGCCTAAAGGCAAGCCAGTAGCAATTAAAGTAGCAAATCTCCCGTCATTTACTTGAAGGTTTTTAGCATTAAAGTTGCTATTAAAACCCCTGATATTCACACCAGTTCCAATTACTCCTGATCGTACGAATTCAACTCCTTTTACTCTGGATAAAAGCTCGCCAGCATTAAAGGAAGGTAATTCGTTTATCTCTCTTGAGTCAATTACCTGAATAGTAGCAGGTGTTTCTGTGATTTTTTCAGCTCTTCTTGTTCCGGATACTACCACTTGGTCTGATAAATAAACCAATGATGGTGTCAATGTAATTGTTCCTAAATCAGTAGAGCCACTAACTGTTTTTTTGATGGTCTCAAATCCTATAAAACTGAACACTAAAGTTGGGTTTGAACGAGAAGTTTTTAATTCAAATGTCCCATCGGTTCTGGTAGAAACTCCTTCTTGAGTCCCTTCAATCATAACGTTTACTCCTGGGAGTGGATCATTGCTTTCTCCATCCATTACTTTACCTGTAATGGTTTGTTGCGCATAACTAATATTTGCCCAGAAAAGGCAAATACTAATACCAATTGTAATTATCGTTTTCATAGTAGTCGTATATTAAGTGGTTTAATTGTTTTTTAAAAAGTTTTTCATGATTTCGTTTACTTGCTCAGGCTGATCAAAATGTACAAAATGACCTGCCTTGGGTATCATTTTCAATTCACTGTTTGGAATCTTTTTAGTCGCTGTTTCGCCCAATGATTGGGTAGTCAAATCCTTATGTAAATAGGTGTTAGGGATTAAGCGGTCTTCTTGGCCATAGCAGATCAATGTAGGTTGTTCAATTTCTCCTAATTGATCGAAAACAGGTTCATTTAACATGCCCATTACGCCTTCCGCCACTACATAGCTATAGTCCATGAATTGGTTGTCGGATTTAATTTTCATCCTGTCATCATACATGAATTCTGCTCTTTCATCCATTTCATAAAAATTCAATGAAAGATTAATGCGGTATTGTTCATCAGATATATTCGCTATACTTTCCGGAGTGGTGGAGTTTTTGAATATTGCTCTTTCCTGAGCTGTAAAGGTTTCAATGCCAGCAGGTGCCATCAGCATTAATGATTTTACTTTTTCAGGTCTATCCAATGCCATCTTCAAAGCTATTTGCCCTCCCATGGAATGCCCAGCAAGGTGAAAAGAGGAAATGTTTAATGCTTCCATTAACTCAAAAAGATATTGAGCATGAAAACTCATGTCAGCCTTGTATTCCCCTTTTGAAGATTTGCCATATCCGATTAAATCTACTGCTATGCACCTATAGGATTTCGATAACTCACTGATGTTATACTTCCATGCTGGTGCATAACTTGCTAATCCGTGAATGAATAGGATAGGCTCACCTTCACCAATATCAGCATAGGCTATTTCCTTATTATCCGAGAGCTTCACCTTGTTCATCTCATAAGGATATTCAAGCCCTTCAAATTTTTCTTGACTATGTGCTTTATTAGTAGTCAAACCCATAACTATCATTATTAGAAGAATAATACCAGTTGTAGTATTCTGTTTGCTGTAAAAATAATGTATTCCCATTTCTCATTATTGTAAAATTAACTTTGCTATAAATTACTTTTGCTAATCTATGAAAGCTTATATCAAACCAAATGAAGAATATTATTAAATGAGGGTTGACTTTTTAAGGTGTAGAATTTTAAAAAGTCTTATTAGTAATAAATAGGATGGTTATTTTAATTATTGCAGGGTGCGACTATTAGATTTTAGAATAACTCAGGTATGACTTTTTGTGTGTCTGTCAGCAATTCATTAACTGCTTTGCTCCTGTTGCTGATCTTGTCATATATTTTTAGGAAGCTTTTTGAGAATTCTCTTAATGCATGGAGTTCAATTTTTTCACTTTTGTAAGATGCTGCAAAGTAGTACCATTCTAAAGTGGCAACTGAACTGATTTTTTGCAAATACTTTTCTTCTCTTTCCAATAATTTAAATTTATTGATGTATTGCAAAATTTTTCTGTAGTGCCCTTTAAGAAATAAAGCCCTGAAATAAACAGTAAAGAAAAAATGCCATCGGTGCTCCAATAATTCCTTTTTATAAGCAGAAAGAAAAATTTCAGCGTGTGTGATAGCCTTATTCAATTCCTCAGAATCAGTAAGGCAACGAACATATGATGCCACAAAACTAACTCTATGGTGAAAATTTGGGCTATTCTTTGCTTGAGGAAAAGCTGTTTTCATTAAGCTAAGTGCTTCTTGTGTTTTTCCTTTTTTTAGTAATACTGTATTGAGGTTATTGACATAATGCAAAAAGTCACTGTTTTCAACTCGAATGGATAAATAGCCATATTTTTCAGCCAAATCTAATTGATTGGCTTTACTATGAAAGAGTAGGCGGTTTCCATAATAGTTGATTAAGATCCTTTTACTGTAGAAATTTCCTGATTCCAATAAGGGTTCCACTTCCTCAAAAAGATTTTCCATCTTTTCTTGTTGATTGTAATTGTAGTAAAGAAAGATAAGACGTACTAAAGCATAATAGCGGTTCATTCCATCCATCATGGGGTCACGGAAAATGGTTAACAACCAGCTTTCCCATTGCTTAGAATCTTTATCATTGAAAGTATATTGATTAGTGATATCGAAGGTGGCTTCCTGAATTCTTCCATATACCAATCGGCATTGGTCGTAATTGTTTTTGTAGCGATTTACAAAGTTAACGGCTTCATTATATTCTTTATGGCGCATCCTTACTAATAAGTAATTCAAAAGATGCATTGCCAACTCAAATCGCTTCATGAAGTAGTAATGCGAGGTATCCGTATTTTTTATGATGCTCAAAAGTATCTGTTCATCTTCAGTGCTAATGGCATCATTCATCAATTTCTTTTCTAGCTCAATCAGTAGGTCAAATTCTTTGTCCACATCCGCATTATTCAAATTTTCGCTGATCCACTGAATCATGCGAGAATACTTCCTTTTGTCAATGTGTGTGGAAAAATCTGGTTGGGGAGTTACACCTGCAACTTTCTCATGCGTTTGCTTGAGGATTACTAAATTTTCCGGATCAGCAAATTGCTGTTTGTTTAATAGATAGGTAGTTTCATGAGGCAAAAGCCCCATTATAAATTCATTAAATTTTTTAAGTTTTTGTTTTTTCAAAAGGCTAGTGGACTATTGTTAAATCTTTACTCTTCAGCTATGAAAATTAAGTTATTTTAAAGGTTAAATCAAAATTACTGATTTTTTATTCTTCAATACATTAGTCTGATACTATCCTCCCTGAAAGTGTTTTCACCTTCAGTTTCCGAGCGATAAGGTTAGCCTTCATGGTAGTAGTTTGGGTGAAAACACCCAAACGGGGGAGTGGGTTAGCAGAGCAACTTCCTATTAATCTTCCCAGTGTCATTCTTTGGAAGCTCTTCCAATACCTCAAAATGCTTAGGCACTTTATATTTAGCTAAATGCTTGATGCAATAAGCCGTTATATCAGACACTTCTTTCCTTCCATTTTTAAAGACCACAAATGCTTTCCCAACTTCTCCCCATTTTTCATGCGGAACGCCAATTACGCAGACTTCCTTAATTTCAGGATGTTTTAAGATACATTTTTCTACTTCAGCTGGATAAACATTTTCTCCACCTGAAATAAACATGTTTTTAATTCTATCTACCACATACAAATAACCATCTTCATCCTCCTTTAAAATATCACCTGTTTTAAACCAACCATCTACTATAGCTTTTTCAGTTTCTTTAGGGTTTTTCCAATAGCCAGAAGTTACGATTGGTCCTTTAATCCAAAGCTCTCCTTTTTCTTGGGTCCTGCTTCCACGCCATTTTCATCCATTAATTTTGTGTCCACATAAAAGTTAGGGAAACCAATCGATCCTCTTTTACGAATAGCATCTTCTGCCTCCAAAGAGGTGATATTTGGGCCACATTCTGTTAATCCATATCCTTGTCGAATAGGTACGCCTTGCTCATTCCATTGCTCAATTAGTGGAATGGGCAAGGCTTCACCACCTACTATCATAAAGCGTAATTTACCGAAATCTGTCTTTTTAAAATTTTCACTTTCACTCAGCATTCTCACCATAGTGGGCACTAACATACCTATACTAACTTGTTCATTTTCTAAAGCATACAGAACTTTTTCAGAATCAAATTTTGGCATCATAATGAGCGTTCCACCAAAATGTAGGATAGGTGCAGTCAATACATTCCAACCTCCTGTGTGAAAAGGAGGCATTACATTTAAATAAATATCATCCGAAGTGATTTTTAACCTGATTGCAGTATTGATACTGTTCCATAACATCATACCATGCGTGTAAATAGCGCCTTTTGGTTGCCCAGTTGTGCCGGATGTGTACAGGATAAATGCAGGATGGGTCTCCTCTAAAGGTTTTGAAGTATATTCAGCTTTTTGTTCTTTAGCGGCTATTTTTAGCCATTCTTCATATTGAGCAAATGCTATAACTTTCTCATTAATTAATTGCGGAACATTATTTAACAGGCTTCTATATTCTTCCGCTACTATAATCAAGCTTGGATCTGAATTTTGAACCAAAAAGGCAATTTCGCTTGCACTTAATCTATAATTAATCGGGACTAAGATGATTCCCATTTTTTGAGCTACGCCTAATAAAGCTACATATTCTGCATCGAAATCTGCCAGGATCAGCAGCCTATCACCTTTCGTTAAATTGAAATCCTTTTCAAATATATGCGACAAGGCATTGGCTGCATGATTCAATGATTTGTAATCATACCCTAAGCCGCTGTCAATATTTTTAACCGCTAGTTTGTTAGGGCTATAAGTACTCCATTTTTCGAACCAATCACATTTCATCTTTTGCTTGTTTTGGTAATACAAAATAAAATATTAATCCGATAACTGTTGAGCAAATAATGGCAATGGCTGATGATATTGCTGGATTTTTCACTTCTCCTTTCATATAAGGGGTTAAACCTCCATAATATATGCTAAAATAAACTATTAAAGCTGTGAAAGCAGCAATGTAAACCGCATTTGGGTTTGTCCTTTGAAGAAACATTCCGAATAGAACGGGTATAAATGCACATGAAAAATAAGCATAAACTCCATTTTGGGCAAATATAGCCACGCTCATATTCGGGTTTATCAATTGCTGATAGGAAAAAACAAAAGAAACCACAGCCAATAGAATGATGACTAATTTATTCACCAACATTCCGGTTTTAGGTTTGCTTAATTTTTCCCTTATGCTCATCGGGCTGATTTTCAATAAAATATCTGAAGTGATAGTAGTACTTAAACTTTGAATTAAGCCTTCCAAAGTAGACATTCCTGCTGAGATCAATCCAAAAATTATCACAATACTGATATAGACAGGAAATTTACTTACCACATAAGTGGAAATCAATCCGTCCGGTGCAATAGGACTTCCATCAGCCATTAAATTAGGAAATTCAATTCTGGCATATAAACCTGCTATTACCACTAAGAAAAATAGAAATTGCACTATGGAACCTACTATTAAATAGCGGTTTACATCACTTTCTTTCTTTAAGAGTAATGATTTAGTCAAGATATGAGGCTGACAAACAATGGCAATTCCCACCACCATCTGGCAAAAAATGATTTCAAAATAATCTCTGAAAATAGGGCTCTCAGGATTTAAAGGTTTGGTCAGTAAGGGATCAATAGTATTCAGTTTTTCCATAAAACCATTGATTCCCTCTTCCAAATATTCATAACCTGAACCTATTAGGATTATAGCTACTATCAACATAGAAAGGGCTTGAATTGCATTAGTGTAAACCATAGAATTAGCCCCGCCAAACATCATATAGCCGAAAATGAATACCACCACACCTGTTAAAACCCATACGGCATCTACATCCAAAGCCTTGGATAAAACCTGGCTTATTCCCACGCAAATCAGAACTATAAAAGTGATGAGAAGCAAAGAAAGGAAAGCAAAAAATAAAGAAAGACCTTTACTTTGATAGCGGTTTCCCATCCATTGTGCCATGGTGAGTGCGGAGACTTTACTACCAAATTTCCTGAATCCTTTGGTTAATAGAATAAGTGAAAAAACGGCAGCTATTGGCAAAGCCAAACCATAAGAAATAAAAGCGCTAATGCCATAAGTCCCAATCAAGCCAGGATTGATGATAAAAGTAGCTGCACTGGTCATGGAAGCAGCCAAGGATAAACCCACAAAAGCTGGTGAAAAGGAAATGCTGCCCACAGCATAGTCATTCATGTTTTGGGTTTGCTTAAAACCTTTAAAAACCAGATAAATAACTGCTATGGCATAGACTGAAAGTAAAATCGTTGTAGCTGTCGCCACTGGAATCATCCCTATTAAAAAGTTTATGTTATACACAGAATATAATTTTAAATTCTAAAAGCAGCACCAGCAAAGGATAATCCCCCACCAGAGCCAATTAAAAATATGATATCACCCTTATTAACTTCACCATTTCGAAAAGACTCATCAATTGCCATAGGGATAGCTGCTGAACCTGTATAGCCATATTTATGCATGATGTATTTAGCTTTGTCTTTTTCCAAGCCTAAATTATCCAACATTTCATAAATAGCATTGATATTAATCTGAGTCATAAAGAATTTGCTTACATCTTCTATCTTGATACCAGCTTCTTTTGCCATTCTATGGCTCATTTCTGTCCACATGGTAGGGTTCAATTCTTTTGGGAATTTTTTAACAAATTGAAGTTGATGTTTCCCGCTGTCCACCACTTTATGATTAACAGGACAGCCAGTTCCTCCAGCATAAATTCCCATCCAATCGTGATATTGTCCTTGCGTAAATTGATGGGCATTTAAAAAACCTCTATCGGTATTTTCTTCAGCACTTAAGATTACTGCCCCAGCACCATCTGCAAAGAGCGTCACTGTTTTTTTATCTGCTTTATTTAGAAACTTGCTCATGGCATAAGCGCCAATTACCAAAATGTTTCGGTATTGCTTATCTGCTATGATGTATTTTGCTGCGGTATCTATAGCGGTGACAAATCCTGCACAGGCAGTATTCAAATCAAATGTTCCTGCTCCTTTAGCGTCCAATCTATGCTGTAAAATTGAGGCAGTAGCAGGGGAAATGTATTCTGGTGTGTCAGTGGAAATAATGATTTGATCTAATTCATCAGCTCTTATTCCGGCACTTTCCAATGCTTTTAGTGCGGCTTGTTCACATAAATCAATGGTAGATTCATCCTCATCGCACCAATATCTCTGCTCTATGGTTAAATTTTCACGAAGCCAGGTATCTACATCTTCTCCTAAAAGCTCATTGAAATATTCATTTTTCAAGAGTCTTTTAGGGAAATAAGATCCAGTTCCGCTTATAACTGCATTTCTCATAATTTTTAATGGCTAGTTAAGTGATTTTGGAAATGATTCAATATTAAATGGTGACCGCACCGTCAACACTGAGTGTGGCGCCACTGATAAAAGATGCTTCCTCAGATGCTAAAAATGCATAAGCATTGGCAATTTCTTCTGGCTCACCTAATCTGCCCAAAGGCGTTTTCCCTTCCAACATATTGATTACTTTTTCAGGAATACTCTTGACCATTTCCGTGGCAATAAATCCTGGTGCTATTGCATTTACCGTAATGCCTTTTCTACCCAATTCCTTTGCCCATGTTTTGGTCATGCCTATTACCCCAGCTTTGGTGGCTACATAATTAGTTTGACCAAAGTTACCATAAATCCCCACAACCGATGAAGCATTAACAATACGACCATACCCTTGCTCCACCATAAAAGGGGAGATGGCTTTGGTGCAATAGAAAACCCCGTTAAGATTTACATCCAATACTTTTTGCCATTGCTCAATTGTCATTTTGGATAAGGTTGCATCTTGCGTAATACCCGCATTATTGATCAAAATATCAATTTTTCCGTAATCTTGATGAGTTTGTTGGGCGGCTTTTTCAACTTGCTCAAAAGAAGTAGTATCTACTTGATAGAATTTGGTGTTATTGCCTAATTCTTGAGCAGTTTGCTCGCCTTTTTCTTTTACTATGTCCCAAATGGCTACTTGAGCACCTTCAGCTATAAATTTTTGAGCGGTAGCTTTTCCTATGCCATTGGCGCCACCAGTAATTACCGCAACTTTATCTTTTAGTCTTTCCATAAATATCCTTTGATTTTAGGAAAGCAAATTGGGTAATTAAGGCTTATAGCTCAATGTATGAGTTTAAATTAGAGGGGTTGACTATTTGCAGATAGTGGAAATGATTCCTGCTTTTATTTTTTTTAATCGAACAACTTATATGTTAGCTTATTTCAACTCATAGATACTTTCAGGTGAAAAACACCTGAAAGAGGAGGTGGTTAATTTGTTGTGTATCAGTACTATCTTCCCATGTTTATGCAACCATTTATAGAAAAATCAAACATTATTCTTTACCACAAAAGTGAAAAAAGAAAACAATAGGTTTTTCGCTTTAGCGAAAAACTCGTTAAGAAATCTCCTTAATTTAATAGCGTTGAAGGGGAGGGGAGTACATACACCCATCTCACCATGTTTAGGTGTTTTCACCTAAACAACTACTATTTTAGCTTAATTTGTCTCACAGATACTTTAAGGTAAAAACACCTGAAAGGGGGGCGAACATGACATAACAACTTAAATAAACTATTTAAAGAGGGGTTGACTATTTAATTTCTTTAGATGTTTTATCAACTGAAAATATTTTTCTTTCAAAACCTGAGGATGAAAGCCTTTCATAAACATTCGATAAATTTTCAGGTTTGCCATGTTCACCTGCCAATAGCTATTGTCTTCATATTTTCTGGCAGACACCAACACTGATTTAGGGATGATGCCGAATTTATACTTCTTCCATAGTTTTTTTATCAGCTCGAAATCCTCCATCACCACATATTCTTCATTGAAGCCATTATTCTGATCAAAAACCGATTTTTTAATAAATAGAGTTTGATCGCCACCTCTACACCAAAGCACTTTAAAGCGGGTGAAAAATGAATTTACAGCCAGAAAGGGATGATTTGAATCGAATTTGAATCTATAACAACCAAAATCATATCCCTTTTGAAGGAAATTAATTATATCTGTCGCAAAAGTTTTAGGTGGCTTTGCATCTGCATGAACAAAATATAAAATATCACCCGTAGCTATTTTTGCTCCTTCATTCATTTGGTGTGCCCTACAAGTTTGTTCGCAGCAGATTACCTGAGCTCCAATATCTTTAGCAATTGCAGTGGTTTCATCCTTGCTTTCCGCATCACAAACGATGATTTCGGCTATGTGTTCTTGTCCATTTTGCTTTAAAAACTGGAGTAGTTCCCCAATATTTTCCGCTTCATTGAGTGTCGGAATAATGACAGTTATTTTATTATTGTAGCTTTCTGGCATCTGTAATTTAGAATAATGCGTATTTATATTTACATAACTTACGAAATAACAATAATGAAAAGATTTAGCCTTACACTATTTAGTTTTTATTTACTTTTTGTCGGCTTTAATAGCTTTGGACAAAGCAAAATTAAAAATGAACCCAATGAATTTGTCCGATTAAGCATGAATTTGATAGCAACAGTTAAAAATAAAGCGGATTACCAGAAATATGTGAATGAATATAAAGCCTTGCCATTAGATGAATTAGCTAATTCATTAGATACAGATAATAAAACCAAAGCATTCTGGATTAATACCTATAATGCTTATGTGCAAATACTTTTAACAGAAGATCCATCCCTTTTTGAAGACAGAGGTGCTTTTTTTAAGGGCGATTTAATTAATGTAGGAGGGGAGTTGTTAAGTTTAGATTTTATAGAACATGGAATTATAAGAGGTTCAGTGGTGAAATTATCCATGGGTTTTATAAAAGATCCCTTCGCAAGCAAATTAGAAAAGCAATTTAGAGTGGAGGAAACAGACGGTAGAATTCATTTCGCTGTTAATTGTGGAGCTACTTCATGTCCTTATGTGGCAGTTTATAGTGCCTATGAATTAGACAAAGAGTTGGATCAAATTACCAAACAGTTTCTACAAAGAACTACAGAATATGATGAAAGTGAAGATGAAGTTTATGTGACTACACTTTTCAGTTGGTTTAAAGGAGATTTCTCAGATCGAGGAGGTGTAATTGGATATTTAATAAAATATGATTGCATCCCCAAAGATGCTGATCCAGATGTAAATTATAAAGAGTACGATTGGACTTTGGAATTGGGAAATTTTACGGAATTGGAATAAGTGGTTTATTGTAGATAATATAGTTTAATTGTTTATGGTTTAAAATTCCCTCAATCAGATTTTGGTTGGGGGTTTTTAAAAAGCCTCATTAAAAGCAATATAGAAACCATTGCTATCTTTCCCCACAGCATAATCCAGCCTAACATTAATGTGTTTTTTAGTATCGAAAGTAAATCTTAAGCCTGCTCCACCAGCATAATTCCATCGGTTCATGCCGTAATCTCCCCAGGTTTCGGCTGTTTGTCCAAACGAACCAAATGCGGCCACCCCAATTCTCCAAAAAAGCTCTTGTCTTACTTCCAATTGCCCTAACAATAAATTATTGTCTTGGAAATAGCCTTGAAAATAACCTCTCATTTTTTTGTTTCCTCCTAATTGAGCTAGTCGGTTGAAAGGAACATCACCAACATTTGACCATGAAAAAGCATTAGCTGCCAAAACGGTTTTATCAGCAGGAGAATAATAATAAGCATAATCAAAAGAGAGGGCGGTGTAATTATGAGTACTACCAGTGTATTGGTGGTTGAATTCAACAAAGCTTTCTAAATAATGCCCTTTCCTTGGGTAATAAACTCCATCTCGGGTGTCATAAATCATGGCTGGCCCTAATCCACTCGTTCTATTGTAAGTTCCACCAGAAAAATCTTCCTGTTGGAAATCTCCAGTATTATCCCACTCAATAATATCATAATTCTCAAACCAATAGCGCCCGCCAACAAATAAATTAGGAGCAGTTTCTTTTAATAAAAACACCCTAACTCTAGGGAAACTTGCTCTGTAAGTAGAAAACACATCTTGCTGACCATTATTACCAATCCCATAAAATGGGTAGGCATAATTATAATAGCCTAATTCACCTATACTTCTCCACTTATTTTGATCCCAAAAAATCTGAAAAGGCAAAAATATTAAGGTTTGTTGTTTGGTAGTATAGCCGGCTGCCAATTGAATTTGACTTGCATTAATTGGTTTTTTTCTATTCGTAAAGAAATTATATAAAATACTCGCACCATAAAATAAGCCTGCTTCAGGAGTATAATAAACTACTGGTAGGGGGAAGAGAGAGTTTTTATCAGTTTCATAAAGTGCAGTGTCTAAATCAACTGTTTTTTTATCGATATTATCCTGAGAATATGATAATTCTGGCGCAGATATGCTAATAGTAATAGCGGCTAAAAATAATAATATATAGTTTTTAAAGGATTGTTCCATGAATATTGAAAATGATAAAATTATATTTTGTAATCATTTAAATTATAGATTATTTTCAGTTCAGTTTTGATTGATTTTATTCAATTCGAAATATAATGAGAAATTATGGAAGGAAGTAACTACTTCATATTCATTAATTTTTTTTGCTAAGATGAAAAACAACATATTACTCATACTTTTAATTGCTTTTTGCTTTAAACTTTCTGCTCAAAATTCAGAGGTAGATAGTCTATTAAATGTAGCTGCAAAAGCCAATGATAGTACAAAAATAGAAGCTTATCTTGATTTAGCGGTTGCTTACCGTGCATTAGAACCTGATGTAGCTTTGAAATACGCAAATAATGCATTGAAAATAGCGGAGCGTAATGAAAATTATTCAGGAAAAGCATCGGCATTACATATTTTGGGTGCTATTTATACTGTATTAGGTGATTATGAAAAAGCAACTTCTAATCTATTAGAATCATTAAGAAATTATGAGTTGCTAGGAGATTCTAAAGGGGTAGCGAATTCATCCAATAGTTTAGGGATTTTATATTTCAACCAGGAAGATTATGCAAGTGCAAAAAGCTACTACATTAAGGCCTTATCCTTAATTGACTCTTCTGAATATGCAATGAGTACTGCAGTTTATAAACTGAATATAGGAGAGGTTTATCAAGCTACGGGTGAAAATAAGGAGGCTTTAGAATTAGAAAAGGAAGCCTATAAAATTTTTGATCAGTTGGGTGATGTTAATGGAATGGCTTATGCTTTAGGTATTCAAGGTAAAATATATCATCAGCAGGGAAATCAAGACAAAGCAATTAGCCTGACTAAACAAGCTTTAGATTATTTAATAGAAGACCAAGATTATTTAGGGGCAGTAGAATATTTAAATTTTTTGGTAAAACTTTATTTAAAAACGGATGATTTGTTGGCAGCGGAAGAAAATGCCCTCACAGCATTAGAGATTGCACGACAAATCAATTCCTTAAAATGGAAAATCAAATCATTTGAAAATATTTCCAAAATCTTTTATCAAAAAGGGCTTTATAAAACTGCTTATCAATACAAAGATTCAGCTTATATTTTTGAAAACCAGCTAATGGATGAGGAAAAACAAAAGCAAATAGCCAACCTTAGAATAATATATGAGTCAGAACAAAAAGAGCAAGAAAATGAAATTTTAAGAATAGATAAAGAACTAAAACAAAAGCAAATATCTCAACAGCGTATTCTTAATGTTGCGATTGGAAGTGTTTTAGTTGTTATAATAGTTTTTGCCATCATTACTTTTAGAGCCAAAAATCAAAAGCAAAAGGCCAATAACCAACTTAAAATCCAAAATGAGGAGATACGCCAACAAAGAGAAGAAATAGAAACTCAGGCGGAAAGATTGAAAAACATTAACACAGATGTGATCAGAAAAAATCAGTTGATTGAAGAGAAAAATAAAAATATTACTGATAGTATTAATTATGCAAAAAGAATACAAACAGCCTTACTACCATTTCCACAAAGAATTAGAAAAGAATTAGAAGACTTTTTCATTTATTATAATCCTAAAGATATCGTAAGTGGTGATTTTTATTGGTATAGCGAATCAGGAGACAAGGTAGTAGTCGCTGTAGCAGATTGTACAGGACATGGAATACCGGGTGCTTTTATGAGTTTTATTGGTCATGATATGTTAAACCATATTGTAAATTTTAAAGGTGTTACTAAACCAGCTGAAATATTAAAGCAGCTTAAATTAAGTGTGATCCATATCTTAAGGCAAGAACAAAGTGATAATAGGGACGGGATGGATATCTCACTTTGTATATGGGATAAAAAGCAAAACAAAGTTCAATTTTCAGGAGCAAATCATTCCTTGATTTACATTCAAAATAAACAGCTCCGGCAGATCAAGGGAAATAAAACTACTATGGGCCTTGATGAAGGGAAAAACATTAAAGACTTTGATACCCATGAAATTAATCTGGTAGGAGATACTAGTTTCTATTTATTTTCAGATGGCTATGTTGACCAATTTGGAGGCGAACAGGATAAGAAGTTTATGATCAAAAATTTTAGAGAATTACTATCCACTATTCATATGAAAAAGATGGAAACGCAAGGTATCATCATTAGAGAAACCATAGAAGATTGGATGGGAGATAGAGAACAAGTTGATGATATGCTAGTCTGGGGTTTTAGGATTTTTAATTGATTAATTAAGTTCTTCTAGACAATAAGAAGTGTTGAATTTCAAAAATCCATGATTTTAAAGCTAAATTTCGATTTGTAATGCATTGAAAATAAGTGTTTTAAAAGCTATCTTACTTTTTTCTATGCTTAACTGATTCATCCTATTATTTTTGCACCATGACAGAGCAAATTATTATTCTTGATTTTGGGTCTCAATATACCCAACTCATTGCCCGAAGAGTTCGAGAACTCAACGTTTATTGTGAAATCCACCCTTTTTATGATGCCCCTGATCTAACCCCTGATGTTAAAGGAGTTATTCTTTCTGGAAGCCCGTGTTCGGTAAGGGATGAAGATTCTCCTAAAATTGATTTGACCAAATACAGAGGTAAGGTGCCTTTATTGGGAGTGTGTTATGGCGCACAATATTTGGCTCAGAATAATGGAGGTGAAGTTTTACCTTCTGAAATAAGAGAATATGGCCGGGCTAAGCTAACTAGCTTTGACCAAGATAATGATTTGCTTAAAAATTTAACCAAGGGTTCTCAGGTTTGGATGTCCCATGGAGACACCATCAAAACCTTACCTGAAGGTTTTAAAATTATAGCCAGTACTCCTTCTGTTGAAGTAGCTGCTTTTGAATTAGAAAATGAACCTACTTATGGAATTCAATTTCATCCTGAAGTAACACATACTTTAGAAGGGAAACAATTATTAGAAAATTTCTTAGTGAAAATTTGTGGCTGTGCCCAAGACTGGACTTCCGAAATTTTTGCTGACATTACCATAGCTGAATTAAAAGAGCAATTAGGAAATGATAAAGTAGTTTTGGGGCTATCTGGAGGTGTTGATTCTTCAGTTGCCGCTATGCTAATTCATCATGCAATTGGTAAAAATCTTTATTGTATTTTTGTAGATAACGGCTTACTCAGAAAGAATGAATTTGAAGAAGTTTTGGAGTCCTACAAACATATGGGCTTGAATGTAAAGGGTGTTGATGCAAAAGATCAATTTTACAAAGCATTAGCAGGAATTTCAGATCCAGAGGGCAAAAGAAAAGCCATTGGCAAAACTTTTATTGAAGTATTCGATCAAGAAGCGAAAGCTATAAAAGATGTGAAATGGTTAGCTCAAGGAACCATTTATCCAGATATAATTGAATCAGTTTCAGTAAAAGGGCCATCTGCAACCATTAAATCACACCACAATGTGGGGGGATTACCGGAAAAAATGGATTTAAAGGTGGTAGAGCCACTTAAAACACTATTTAAAGATGGAGTACGTTCAGTAGGAAGGGCTTTAGAAATAGACCATAAGATATTGGGCAGACATCCATTCCCTGGCCCTGGTTTAGCGATCAGGATTTTGGGTGATGTAACACCTGAAAAAGTGCAAATCATTCAAGATGTCGACTCCATTTTTATAGGAATGATGAAAGAAAGAGGGCTTTATGACCAAGTTTGGCAAGCTGGATCTATTCTTTTACCAATTCAATCCGTAGGAGTAATGGGAGATGAAAGAACTTATGAACGAGTGGTGGCTTTGAGAGCTGTTGCAAGTGTTGATGGAATGACTGCAGATTGGGTACATTTGCCTTATGATTTCTTAAGTGATGTTTCAAACGAAATTATAAATAAAGTAAAAGGTGTAAATAGAGTAGTTTATGACATCAGCTCCAAGCCACCTGCTACTATTGAATGGGAATAAGGCTTGAGTTTAAGATTGATGCTTAATTAATATTTTAATAAACATACTATGAGATTAAAACCAATAGTCATCTTTGGAGTGATTTTTATTTTAAGTGCTTTTCAATTAGAGGCACAAATAAATTATCAATCAGAGTATTTGTCTGGTAAGAATTACTTTAAAGCTGGTGATTATCAGAGAGCTCAAAATCATTTCAAGAATTTATTGGATACAAATGAAGACAATCCTTTCTATTTGTACGGGTCTTATTTCTATGGTATTTCCGCATATGAAACAGGGAATAAAACTAGAGCATTAGAAGTATTATCTAAAATTAGAACAACCCACCCTGAATGGGATAAAATAGAGGAGGTAAACCTTTGGTATGGTAAAATGCTAATGCAAGAAGGAAAGCTGATGGAAGGCCTTAATGTATTGAATAGCACAGAAAAAGGAGAGTTAGAATCGATAGCTAAGGAAATCAAAAAAGCAACCTTACCAGCATACGATAGCATCCCTCTATTGCAAAAAGCCATGGAATTGAATCCTTACGATGAGGTTTTAGCAAAGTATTTAGCTATCAAGATCAATCAGCAACCAATGGTAGATAGGCAAGTTGAGTTAATGGAATTTTTAATTGACTCTTTCGATTTAAATCGAGCTAGTTTCGACTTTGTTGACAAAAGTGTAACTGAAAAAAAGGACACCTATAGAGTGGCGGTCATGTTACCTTTTATGGCGGAAGGTTTATCTACATCCAAAGGAAATAAAGGGAACCAATTTGTTTTAGACATTTATCAAGGAATTTTAACAGCAGTAGATGAACTAAATCAAAAAGAAAAAAGGATAGAACTTTTTGCTTACGATACCGATCGGGATAGTTTAAAAACAGCGAAAATTTTGGATAGTGAAGAGTTATTAGAAATGGATATGATAATAGGGCCTCTATATCCTGTCCCTGCTAGTATGGTGAGGGAGTATTCATATAAACATAAAATCAATATGGTAAACCCCTTATCTACCAATTCTGAAACCATTGCTACTAACCCATATTCATTTTTAATGAAATCTACACCAGAAACTCGTGCTAAAACAGCTGCAAGGTTTGCAATTGAAAATATGGAAAATAAGAATGCCACTATATTTTATGGAAGCAAACCTCAAGATTCGATTTTTGCTTATACTTATAAAAGAGTATTAGAGGCTGATTCATTCAATATTACTTGGATGGCTGCTTCAAAATCAGCCACCTCTAGTTCGGAAATTTTAAGGACTTTAACAGAAGTTTATGACAAGGACACATTGAGTAATGTTGGCAAAGTTTACATAAGCAATACAGTTAAAGTTAGGGTGGGGGAAGATGATTCTCTTGTATTATCTAGAGACACTTTAGGTCATATTATGGTAGCTTCTTCTGATAACCTTTTGGTTTCAAATGTTTTAAGTGGTCTGGATACCAGAAGAGATAGTATTCCTATTATTGGTTATGATGAATGGTTGGATTTTAATCAAATTTCATTCGATCAATTACAGCGTATGGGCGTAATTATGATAGGTCAAAATTATTTTGATTTTAGTTCACATCAAGTAGCGGAATTTAAAGAAAATTACAGAAAAAAATATAACAAATTGCCTTCACAATATAGTTATGATGGGTATGAAACCATGTGGTTTTTTGGTGAACAACTTATTGAATTTGGTAATTATTTTCAATATGGATTGTACAATGAGGGTTTTCAGGCAGGCCATCTTTACTTTGGTTTCGATTACACCAATGCTAATGATAATCAGTTTGTACCTATCATGAAAATGGAAGATTTGGAATTGAGGATGTTGAATTATGAGAAAATTGAGGAAAAGCCATCAGAGTTTACCGACTAATTAAAGAATTTTAAAAATCATATTATTTATGCTGGACAAGTCCAAAAGCAAATCATTATTTTCAAAAGCACAAAATTTTATTCCGGGTGGAGTTAATTCACCAGTTAGGGCATTTAAAGCCGTAGGCGGAGATCCTATTTTTGTAAAGAGTGCAAAAGGAGCTTATATGTACGATGAGGACGATAACCGATATATTGACCTTATCAATTCTTGGGGGCCTATGATTTTAGGTCATGGAAATGAAGCCATAGAAGCAGCTGTTGCTGATGCCTTAAAAAACTCACTTTCCTTTGGTGCACCTACTTCAAAAGAGATTGAAATAGCAGAATTGATTACCCATATGGTTCCTTCTATTGAAAAGGTGCGAATGGTAAATTCTGGTACAGAAGCTACCATGTCTGCAGTTAGGCTTGCAAGAGGATATACGGGTAGAGATAAAATGTTAAAATTTGAAGGTTGTTATCATGGGCATGGTGATAGTTTCCTGATAGCAGCAGGTAGTGGAGCTGCAACCATGGGAACACCAAATTCACCAGGCGTTACAAAAGGAACTGCAAAGGATACCCTAACAGCCCCTTTTAATGATTTAGAGGCAGTCAAAAATATAGTAGCGCAAAATAAAAGTGAAATTGCCGCTCTAATAGTTGAACCTGTAGCTGGGAATATGGGCTGCGTAATTCCAAAAGAGGGATATCTTCAGGGGCTTCGAGAAATTTGTGATCAAGAGGGAATAGTGCTGATTTTTGATGAAGTGATGACAGGATTCAGATTATCAAAAGCTGGTGCACAAGGTATATTTGGAGTAAAACCAGATATTACTACACTTGGAAAAATAATTGGTGGTGGTATGCCCGTTGGAGCTTATGGTGGGAAAAAAGAAATCATGGATTATGTGTCGCCTCAAGGTTCAGTATATCAGGCTGGTACACTCTCAGGAAATCCTATTGCTATGTCAGCTGGATTAATGATGCTTCATTACTTAAATGACCATGACGAGGTTTATGAGCAAATTGGGGCGTCAGGTCAATATTTGGCAAAAGAATTGGCCAAAGTAAATACTGCTTTGGGTAAAAACTATACTATTAACCAATTAGGGTCAATGATAAGCATTTTCTTTACAGATCAAGCAGTAAATGATTTTGAGGGTGCAAAAAGTTGTGATACCGAAATGTTCGGAAAGTATTTTCAGGGCATGTTAAATGAAGGAGTTTATTTACCACCAGCACAATTTGAATCTTGGTTTTTATCTACCTCTTTATCGGCTGAAGATTTAGATCATATTGTAAAGTCGCACGAAAAAGTTTTGAAAAACTTGGTAGCTTAGGTGATTTCTGAGAAATTATTTACTATTTTTCCTTAATTTGTTAAGGATTTTTCTCATTTAGGGACTACATTTATTGTAGTCCTAATTAATTATTATATTTACAGCTGTAAAAAATAGAATTATAGTGAAGATAGTAAGACTCATACTCATCATATTGATTTCATATAGTTTCGTATTCACTGCGGATGCTCAGTTCAGAAGAAGATCTGAAAATAAAACAGTGACTTACGAGGAAATGTATAACGATCCTTATGATATCAATAAATTATTTATTGGTATAACACCTGCTTATGGTGACATACATGTAACCAATATCACTTCAGGTTTTGGCTTAGACGCTACTTATTATTTAAAAGATAAGATGCATTTCAAAGCACATGCAAGAACTCCTTATTTTATAGGGAGTGATTTTGCGAGGAATTCTGCTCAGAAGAATGGATTTGATCCTCAATCAAGATCCAGAACTTATTTCTTTGCTGAAGCTAGTGCCTCCTACCATATTTGGGATAAAGAGCAAGAGTCCGAAAGTTTAATTCCACTATATTCCAAAAACTATCAAGGAGCAGAGTGGGCAGCTAAAGTGCCTAAAAGAGCTCCTATACCTAATAAAAGAAGAGAAATATTATTTGCTCGACTAGGTGGCGTTTATTATGAAACTACTTCGGAGCTTAGTAGAGCAATTGCCTCTCAAGGAGTGGTAGTCAATCCAGTGGGTGAAACTGAAGAATCTCCCAATTCTATAACTGGGGAGAATGAAGAGGCTGTTTTTGGTAATGTTCTAGGAGCTGGAGTCTCAGTTGGTGGAGGATTTACATGGATTAAAAATTTCGCAGCAAAACCAGATAAAACTTATGAAGAATTAGTTGATGATCATGTGTTCTCAACTTTTATGGATTTGTTTATTTTCCCAATGGTAAATGTTGAAAATTTCTTTCACCAGCCAACAGGAGCTACTCAGTTTTTTGAATATGATGCCTCTACCATCAATACTTTCTTGTTTGGTGGAAGAATTGGTATAGATGGTCATTTTAACCGAACTCTTGGTTGGGGATATGGAGCTGAAATTGGCGTTAGACCAGGTCTGGAAAAAAGAGGTTTCTATGGCCTTTTAAAGATTACATTCCCAATGTATGGTACAAAATTAGATTATAATGTAGAGGCTTTTGGTAGATAAACAATTCAAGCTTTAGAATACATTTAAGTTGCAAAACTTAAATGTATTGTTCATCACATATGTAGTAGCATTTCTAATGCTCTATTTTTATTTGATATTTACCCAAAAGACCAGCAAGGCCGTCCACAGAAAATTTAGCATTCTTTAATTTGTTCTTCTCTGGATCTAAATTGTAATTATTGGCATTTCGGAAATCTGCTTTTTGCAAATCACAATTTTCAAAAATGGCTCCTGATAAATCTGATTGTTGAAATTGTGAATCACGAAGGTCACATTCGCCAAAGTCAACATCAATAAGTTTAGAATTGATGAATTTTGTTTTTGGGAGTTGAAGTTGGAAAAATATGGAATGGTTAAGCTGACAATTTTCAAAGCTTAAGGATAAACCAAAGCTATTGCATTCATCAAAATGAACTCCTAATATTTTACAACCTTTAAATTCAATGGTTTGTAAAGAGGTATTATTCATTTTTACTGAACTTAGATTACACTCTTCAAATTCGCAATCAATAAATTTAAAACCAGATAAATTGCTGTTTTGAAAATTACAGCCAATGAATTTACAGCTATCATATTCCCCTAATTCAATAGGGTTTTGTATAAAATCTTGATTTATAAATGATTCTTCAATTATTATTTCTTCCACTTGATGTCATTTGTTTTTTCATTGTGCAAATTATCATTTTAATCTTTTTTGAAAGCGTTTGGTGCTGCTTTTTGCAATTCACATGACATATATCATCTAATTCGTAACTTTTGTTACGCCTCCATGAATGTTCCTACATTAATTTTGTTTTATCAATTTGGGAAAATGATGGGATGCCTCATTTGAACATATTTTTAAACAAAGTATTAAGATTTAAAAAATTAAATAGAATTATTTATGAGTCAATTATTAGATTGGATTAGTCAGCCTTGGCCATGGTACGTTGCTGGCCCTTTGATTGCATTAGTTATGTTTTCCATGTTGTTTTTCGGTAAATCTTTTGGCCTATCAGCTAATTTAAGAACAATGTGTTCTATTTTAGGTGCTGGTAAGTCCTGTGAATTTTTTGATTTCGATTGGAAAACACAAACATGGAATTTGGTTTTTGCGGCAGGATTAGTTTTAGGTGGATTAATATCCTATTTGTATTTAGGCTATGAACCAGCAGCTAATATTTCTGAAACCACCATTTCCGAATTAAAAGGCTTTGGAATTGAATCTCCAGGAGAAACTGTAGTGCCTTTGGAAATATTCAATTGGGAAAATTTACTATCAGTTCAAGGCTTTATTTTTATGATTGTTGGTGGCTTTTTAGTTGGGTTTGGTACTCGTTATGCAGGTGGATGTACCTCTGGTCATGCAATTTCTGGTTTGAGTGATTTACAACCTGCTTCATTATTAGCTGTTGTAGGCTTCTTTATTGGCGGCCTTTTGATGACCTACTTTATTTTACCACATTTATTGGTAATGTGATTATTCTCAATTTTTAAAAAGAATACGGTCAATGACCAACTTATTATGAAGGCTATAAAGTGCAAATAATATACTGTAGTCTCAGAGTGATAGTAATTTAATTTAATCAAATAAAATAGATGAAATTTTTAAGATATTTATTAATAGGAACAATTTTTGGAATTACGCTTGCAAAAGCTGAAGTTATTTCATGGTTTAGAATATATGAAATGTTCAAATTCCAATCTTTCCACATGTACGGTGTTATTGGTTCTGCAGTGGTTGTAGGAATCATTGTGATTCAAATTATCAAGAGAAATAAATTAAAATCAATAGATGGTGAGAAAATAATTATCGCTCCAAAGCAATTCAGCTGGGCACGGTATTTAATTGGAGGATCCATTTTTGGTTTAGGTTGGGCTATGACTGGCGCTTGTCCAGGTCCCATGTTTATCTTGTTAGGAAATGGTGTAGGTGTAATCTTAGTTGTGATAGTATCTGCTGTTTTGGGAACTTATGTTTACGGTAAAGTAAGACATAAATTACCACACTGATATATTGTGATGCTTTTAAGTTAAGACTGATGTTCTTTTTCCATTATGATAAGGATAATAAGATGTGGGAAAATAATAATCTTAACTTAGAAGCATTACTAAAAACTAAAGGGTCTTCATCATGAGTTGGCCTTCGTTTAACTTAATTATAGGGAAATGGACTTTTTGAAATTGATCAGAATGACAACAGGAGTTATGTCAATCATTCTGGCTATTGTTACCGTACTTTTCGTGGCTTTCATATTTATAGATGAGGCTCCTCAGTGGTTGGGAGTCTCTTCTTCAAATGCCGATAAGGAATGGAGATTACCTAATATTGATTCGGATCTTCCTGAAGGTAAAAAGGGAAAGCAAGTTAAATTTGGCTATTTATTGGCAACTGAATCTCCCAAATGGATGGGACCACAAGTAATCAATAAAGATGAAAGGCTTTATGCTGGGAATAATTTGACCTGTCAAAATTGCCATTTGGAAGCGGGAACCAAACCAGGCTCTGGTTCTTGGGTGGGCGTAACCAATCGTTTTCCTCAATTTAGAGGCAGGGAAAATAAAATTGGAACCATTGAAGAGAGGATTAATGGTTGCATGGAGCGAAGTATGAATGGAAAAGCACTTCCAGAAGATTCTGAGCAAATGCAAGCACTGGTTGCCTATATGGAATGGTTGAGTGATGGAGTTCCTGCAGATACAGCGGATTGGTACAAAGGATTTATAAGTGTTAAAATTCCTGCTGTGAAGGCAGATACTGTTTTTGGTAAACAAGTTTATATCAACGAATGTCAGGTGTGTCATGGAGAAGATGGGCAAGGAACAAAGTTAGCAGATGAACGAAAAGGATATCAATATCCACCACTTTGGGGAGGTGATTCCTTCAATCATGGAGCTGGAATGCACAGAGTTTTAACAGCTGCTCAATTTATTAAAGCCAATATGCCGCATCTGATTGCTACAAAAGCAAATCCAAAACTAACGGATGAAGAAGCTTTTCATGTGGCAGCTTATATTAATAGTTTTGATAGACCTCAAAAGCCGAATACGGAAAAAGATTTCCCTGATTTAAAATTGAAGCCAGTTTCTACTGCTTATGGTCCTTGGGATGATCCATTTCCTGCTGAACAGCATAAATTCGGGCCATTTCAGCCTATAGTTCAATATTATGATAGTGTTTACCAAATCAAGAAAACCAAATAAATGAAGTTTACTTCTTTACTTATCATATTTTTTTTATTGCCATTATTTCTATTCGCCCAAAAGGACAATACCGAAGAGAAAAAAGGAAATTTAAGTGGTCAGTGGCGTAATTACTATCTGCATTCCTTTAATGAAGGCAATTTGCAAGATTGGTACGCAGTGGCTACTGGTTTGAAATTAAAATATATTTACGATTTTAATAAAAATTGGCGAATCGGTGGGGCTGTTTACAGCAGTTGGAATACGGGCATAAGTAATGTAGAAAGCATTGATCCCACAACTGGAAGGGAGAGTAGATATGTTTCTGGTAATTTTAATGTTCAAGATCTTTCTCAACGATTTATTGCTTATCCTGGAGAACTTTTTCTTCAATACAGAAATGGAAATCATCAAGTGAAAGTGGGGCGTCAAGGCTTCTTTTCTCCTTTTATGAACGGGCAAGATGGTAGGATGATTCCAACGCTTTTTGAAGGTGCTTTTTATAAATATGAAGAAAAAGATAAGTTAAAGTTACAATTGGGAGCCATAAACAGAATTGCCCCCAGAAGTTATAATGGCTTTGAAAATATAGGGCAGACCTTGGGCATATATCCAGTAGGAAGAAATATCGATGGACAAGGCAGCGAATATAGAGAAAACTCCCATTCGGATTATGTGGCTCTACTAAATATGGATTACCAATTCAAAAATTTAAAGATTGAGCTTTGGGATTATTATGTAGACAATATTTTTAATGTATTATATGTAAAGCCAAATTATAATATTAAAAACTCTGGTTTAACTTTAGCTTTTGAATGGCTTTTACAAAATAGAGTAGGAGATGGTGGAAATGCCGACCCAGCTTTACAATATGTTCAAAGTAAAAAAGCACAAATTTTTGGAGCTCAAATTTCACATTCTATTCCAAATGGTAAAATCAGTTTGGGGTATGATCACATAACCGGAGAAGGACGATTTTTATTTCCAAGAGAGTGGGGTAGGGAGTTTTTATTCAGCTTTCAGAAAAGGGAAAGAAGCGAAGGATTTGGAGATAATCATGCAGTAGTGATGTACTACCATCAAAATCTCAAATTTTCAGATCAGAAATTAAAGTCCATTCTTAGTGTTGGACATCAATGGCGACCTTCAGTTACCGAACCTACACTAAACAAATATGCTATTCCCAATTATATGCATGTCAACTTAGATTTATTTTATGAAAATGCTAAATGGAAAGGCCTTAAACCTGAGCTACTATTGACTTATAAACGAGGAACAGGAGATTTCCCAGATAATCCAGTTTTCATTTTGAATAAAGTCAATCTGTTTTTGATTAATGCGATAGTGAATTATGATTTTTAAAGTCTAACCTCAATCTCTAGTCTGCCTAGTGGAAGAATAGTGTTCCTATCGCCATCCTCTGGATGGTGATGATTACTAGCTCCTCTGGAGCAAATTAATAGTTCCTTAGACTAGCCATGAACAGTAGCAAGGAGTTCTTTCAATCAATTCTATAGTGGATTATAATTTTTAACAAAAAAAGACTTCCTCTCGGAAGCCTTTTTACATGAAACACTATTTAGTGTAAACCACGGAAACGGTATTTTAAAACTGCGCCTCTTCAGTTGAGCCTTTTAGTGCTGTTGTTGAAGATTTACCTTGCGTAACGGCATTCTGAACGGCATCAAAATAGCCTGTACCCACAAAAGCTTGGTGTTTTACTGCCTTGAAACCATGCTCTTGTAAAGCAAATTCTCTTTGCTGCAATTCTGAATAACCAGCCATTCCTTTGTTTTTATAGGCTGTAGCCAATTCAAACATAGCGGTATTCAAGGCGTGGAATCCAGCTAATGTGATGAACTGGAATTTATAGCCCATTTCAGCTAATTTTTCTCGGTATTCCAGCATTTCACTTTCGGTCAGTTTTGCTGCCCAGTTAAAGGATGGAGAGCAATTATAAGCTAACATTTTATCAGGATATTTTTCCTTAATTGCTTGTGCAAATTCCCTTGCTTCTCCCAAGTCAGGATGCGAAGTTTCACACCAGACTAAGTCTGCATAGGGAGCATAAGCTAGTCCTCTGTTGATGGCTTGTTCAAGACCGTTTTTCACGCCAAAGAATCCTTCATCTGATCTTTCTCCTGTTAAAAATGGACGATCTCTTTCGTCCACATCAGAAGTTAATAAGTTAGCAGCATCAGCATCGGTTCTGGCGATAATGATAGTTGGAACTCCCATAACATCAGTAGCCAATCTTGCAGAAATTAATTTATTGATGGCTTCTTGAGTTGGAACCAACACCTTTCCTCCTAAGTGGCCACATTTTTTGGCTGATGATAATTGATCTTCAAAATGAACTCCTGCTGCTCCTGCTTCAATCATGCCTTTCATTAATTCAAAAGCATTCAAATTTCCACCAAATCCAGCTTCTGCATCTGCTACAATTGGTGCCATCCAGTGAATATCACCTTCTCCGCTTACAGATTGAATCTGGTCAGCTCTCAGTAAAGCATTATTGATTCGCTTTACCACATTAGGAACACTATCAGCAGGGTACAAACTCTGGTCAGGATACATTTGTCCAGCAAGATTAGCATCTGCTGCAACTTGCCATCCGCTTAAGTAAATGGCTTTTAAACCCGCTTGAACTTCTTGTATGGCTTGGTTACCAGTCAAGGCTCCTAAACCAGAAACAAATTCTTCTGTTTTTAGTAAATCCCACAATCTTTCAGCTCCCAATCGAGCTAAGCTGTGGTCAATTTTTACTGTACCAGCTAATTTAACTACCTCTTCAGCAGTGTATGTACGTTCTACATCTTTCCATCTTGGGTTAGTGTCCCAATCTGCTATTAATTGATTGATTTTTTCTTGCTTGTTCATGTCGTTTATATTTATAGTATGATTTAAAATTGATTTATAAGTGTGGATATGCTTTTAAGGTTAGGAAGTCTTCAAAATCCTCGCTTTTCACCAGATTCTTCAATAAGTCTCTAGCGATTGCCAGTTTTCCAGTTTCTACTCTTTCCTGACCCAGCATTTCTTTTACTTTCTCGGTTTCTTCTTCCAATAGCATACAGAAAAGTGCTCTATTGAATATTTTTCCGTTTTTGAAGGATACTTGATGATGATACCATTGCCACAATTGTGCTCTACTGATTTCTGCTGTAGCGGCATCTTCCATAAGATTATATAGGGCTGCTGCCCCTGTTCCTTGCAACCAAGATTCGATGTACAAAAGCGCAACATTGATGTTCATTCGAACGCCTTTTTCAGTTACCTCTCCATACATCACATTTGGGCTAGTTAAAGCAGATGGAGTGGTTGTGAATTCTTCTCTTAAAACATGTTTTTGGTGAGGCTTATCTCCAATAATTTGATCGAAAACAGCTTCAACTGCTGGGATTAATGCTGGATGAGCTACCCAACTCCCATCATATCCTGCTAAAGCTTCTTCGGTTTTATCATTTCTTACTTTATCGAATATCTTCTGATTTTGCTCTTCATCTTTAGTTGGGATAAATGCAGACATACCACCAATGGCATGAGCCCCTCTTTTATGGCAAGTTTTCACCAACAGATTTGCATAAGCCTTCATAAATGGGACTTGCATAGTCACTTGATTTCTATCAGGTAGAATGTAATCTGGTCTATCTCTAAATTTTTTGATAAAGCTGAAAATGTAATCCCATCTACCTGCATTCAAGCCAGCCATGTGATCTCTCAATTCATAAATGATTTCTTCCATTTGAAAAGAAGCCGTAATGGTTTCCACGAGAACAGTTGCTTTTATAGTGCCAACCGGAATTCCTAATTCGTTTTGGGCAAATACGAATACCTCATTCCATAACCTGGCTTCACATCTGTGTTCTAGTTTTGGTAGGTAGAAATAAGGACCACTTCCATTTCTGATTAATTCGTGTGCATTGTGGAAGAAGTATAATCCGAAATCAAATAGTGAAGCGGAAATCTGTTCTCCGTTTACTAAAAAGTTTTTCTCAGATAAATGCCAGCCTCTAGGTCTCACTTTCAAGACAGCAGTTTTATCTTTTAATTTATAAGTCTTACCATTGTCGGCAGTAAAATCAATTTGCTTTCTGATCGCATCATATAAATTTTGCTGACCTTCGGTGATATTTTTCCAAGTTGGACTTGTGGCATCTTCAAAGTCAGCCATAAAAACCTTTGCACCTGAGTTTAGCGCATTGATGATCATTTTTCGATCTACAGGACCAGTAATTTCTACTTTTCTATTCTGTAAGTCTTTTGGTAATGGAGCAATTCTCCAATCAGGATCATTTCTAATATCTTCTGTGGTTTTTGGGAAATCCAAATCTTTACCATGTCTGATTTGGTCATAAACTTGCTCTCTTCTACCAAGTAGTTCAAATCTCTTTTCATTAAACCTTTCATGCAGTTTATTTAAAAATGAAATGGCTTCATCTGTCAATAAGTTAAAGCCTTCATTTTTATTTTTCGTTTTTCTTAATTGTGCTGATGTAGTTTCCATTTGATTATCAGTTTTTTATGTGTTCGATATTTCAAATGTAGGACAGCGAAAAATAAATAACAAGCGAATATTCGCTATTGGATTTTATTCGCTATATTAGCGAATGACTTTAAAAGAAGCAGTGATCAATTAAGGCAGTGAAAAAAAAATGAAAAAACTTTCTTCGCTTTTTAGGAGAATGATCGAAACGGGATTTTTTTCTTTTTTTATATAAAAATCTATTAATTCAATGACTTTTTGTCAAAGTCAATGAACAAAACTTTAAGAGAGTTAACAAAAATTTCTCTTTGCGAAAACTTTGCGGCTCTGCGCCTCCCGACTAAAGTGCGGGACAGGTATTGCGAGACATTTTTAGCGTCAAAGACGCCTGCGGCCGATTTTATTATATAGTAGAAAAAGTAAAATCCTACCCTGTTTGAGGGTATTAAAACAACTAAAAATGGCTATATCTCAGGAAAATGTAAAACTAATTTTCGGTTTAAAAGTGCGGCAATTACGCCTTGAAAAAGGATTGTCTTTTGCTGAATTATCAAAACAAACAGGCTTGTCTGCCTCTTATTTAAACGAAATAGAAAAGGGCAAAAAGTATCCTAAAATTGAGAAGATCAACAAGCTATCAGAAACACTTGAAGTCAGTTTTGATGATTTGGTTTCATTACAACTCAGCAAAAAATTAGCTCCATTAGGGGAATTATTGCAATCCAATCTTTTTAAAGAACTTCCTTTAGAGCTTTTTGGAATAGAACCGGCTCATTTATTGGACCTATTAAGTAATGCTCCAGCAAAGTTGGGAGCTTTTTTAAGTACTTTGATAGAAATTAGCAGGAATTATGGCTTAAGAGTAGAGAGTTTATACCTCAATATGCTTCGTTCTTTTCAGGAAATGCACGATAATTATTTTGAAAGCATAGAAGAATCTGTAGAAGCTTTTAGAAGTCAGTTTTTCCAGGAAGTTTCTTATCCTTATACTTTTCAGCAATTAGAGGAAATTCTTAAGTCAGAATACCATTATCAGGTTTTACCAAAGGGATTGGAGCATCAGCAGGAACTCAAGCCTTTACGTTCAATGACGATACCAGGTGAAAACCCGCAGTTGTTGATGAATCCTAAATTAACCGAATCGCAGAAGCTGTTTACTATGGCAAAGGAGTTGGGTTATCAAACTTTAAAACTGAATCCGCGCCCTTTTACTTCAAGTTGGATATCGGTGAATTCTTTTGAAGAGGTATTGAACAATTATAAAGCATCATATTTTGCCTGTGCATTAGCATTGCCTGAAAAAGCCATTATAGAAGATTTAAGGAAATTCCTTTCAGAACCACAGTTTAATGCAGATTTATTATTAAATATTTTGGAAAACTACCAATGCACTCCTGAAATGCTGATGCACAGGATGACCAATCTATTACCCAAGGTTTTTGGCATAAAGGAATTATTCTTTTTACGTTTTAGCACTTCAAATGAAGAAACTTTCAAGCTGACAAAGGAAATGCATCTTTCTGGTTTACATAATCCGCATGGAACTGCATTGGATCAGCATTACTGCAGAAGATGGGCTTCTATTGAGATTCTAAAAGAGTTACGAAATCAGGAAAATAGTGAGGATGACGGAGTAAAGTGCAAAGTACAGCGTAGTCAGTATGTTAATTCCGAGAATGAATATTTGATTATTAGTTTGGCCAAGCCCAGTAATAAAAATATTGGTCAAAACAGCAGTGTGTCTATTGGTTTATTAATCACTCCAGTTATGAAGCGCAAAGTAAAATTTCACAATGACCCCGTAATTCCAATTCGAATTGTGAATGAGACCTGTGAAACCTGTCCCCTTTATGATTGCCAGGAAAGAGCTGCACCTGCCCATGTATATGAAGAAAAGCAGCAATTAAATGCAATGAAAAAAGCAGTAGACTTATTGACTCGGCAATAACTTAAATTTTAGAACTGTGGAAAAGTTCGCATCAATTCTCTCTGTAACATAAGTTACACCTTATAGGCTTTTAATGATTATATTTATAAGAAATTAAACTCTTAAAGAAAATCATTATGGAAGCCAATATGGGATCTGCTGATAAAATCATTAGAATTTTATTAGCCATTACAGTCGGAGTATTTTATTATTTTGGAATTATTTCTGGAACATTAGCTATAATTTTAGGAGTGTTGGCTTTAGTATTCGTAATTACGAGTTTTATAAGTTTTTGTCCTCTTTATTTACCTTTTGGAATATCAACTAGAAGGAAATCAACTAAATAAGAATCACTAAAAATGAAAAAAGCGACTCTACTGAGCCGCTTTAAACCAATTAACTATTACGAAACTACTACTATAAAACAGTAAAAGAAATTACGATAACATCCTCATTGAATATTTCTGGCCCATCACCATTATCAGGAAAACCATATTCACCATCAACAGGATCTTCTACATGTAACATTGGAAATAATACATCTCCTGCAGTTACATCTCCTGCAGTTACACTTCCTGCAGAAACATCTACCATCACATCTGTGTTAGTTCCAGCTTCAACAAAAGTTTGTCCAATAACGGGTCCAGGAGCACCCTCTCCACTGTCTTCATGAATCACAATCCATCCATCCACAGCTGCATTAACTTCTGAAATGGTGACCATATCTTCAGATACAGCTTGGTCTTCTGCTGTTACACTTGGTGCTGTTATTTCGATTGAATCAAAAATGATTGGACCATCAAATCCGTTAGCTCCATCAAATTCATAAGATCCCACTGTACCATTATCATTATGCAACATAATCCATAATGTTTCTCCATCTGCTAGCTCTTCCGTAAATGATATCTCTACATTTTCAGTTGTACCTGCCTCTAAAGAAACTGGCTCAGATATGATGTCTGGTGCTACAAATGAACCTTCACCATTATCCCTATGCACCACAACCCAAGAAGGTTGGCTAACTGAGATACTTTCAACAATCACCTTGTTTTGCGATACCGTTTGATTACTGGCAGTAAATTCACCAGCTGGAGCTTCAATTGTAATGGCTTGAGTAGTGATTGGTCCATCAAAACCATTTGCACCATCAAATTCATATTCTCCTATTATACCATTTTCAGTGTGGATCATGATATAAATTTCATCTCCTCCATTTAATGGATTATCTGAATTTATTTCAATTTCCACATCAGTATTTGTTCCTTCCTCTAATTGAACTGGTGTTGAAATAATATCTGGTACTTGTGAACCATCTCCGGCTTCATTGCTAGCATGTACAACCACCCATGCAGTAGCATTCACGGTTAATTCTGCAACTGTAATTGTGTTTCCTTGAACAATTTGATCTTCCGCTGTAATTGAACCAGAAGGTGCCTCAGTTTCAAAACCTACTACCACTACATCTTCACCAAATACTTCTGGGCCATCACCATTATCAGGAAAACCATATTCTCCATCAGCCGGACTTTCAATGTGTAACATAGGAAACAGCATTTCACCGCCTGAGAAAGTAGCATCACCCAAATCGATCATTATATCAGAATTACTTCCAGCTTCAACAAAAGTTTGACCCAAAACAGGACCAGGATTTCCATCGCCATCATCTTCATGAATCACAATCCAACCATCAACTGCAGCGTTCACTTCCTCAATAGCTACCATATTTTCATTTACTACTTGATTGCTAGCAGTAATACTTGGTGCAGTTAGCGAAATTTCATTCATTACGATATCTCCATCCTCAGTTGTGATTGGAGCATCTAAGCCATTGGCACCATCAAATTCATAAGTACCTTCTTCACCGTCATCAGTATGCAGCATAACCCAAACGCTTCCTCCATCTGAAAGACTGGAAAAATCATTTAAAGGTACTTCAATATCACTACTTTCACCTGCTTCTACAAAAACAGGTTCTGAAATAATATCAGGAACTACAGGTTCACCTTCTTCATTTGCATGAACCACAATCCAACCATCTTGATCTAAATTAACATTTGATACATTAATGGTATTTTGGGAAATTAACTGATCAGAAACTGTCAACATTCCTGTTGGCATATCTGGCTCCATCATTTCCTCTTCCTCATCTTCATTATTACAAGCCGTAAATAGCAAACTTGATGCTGCAATTGCTATAAACGAACTTCTCATTAACGCTTTTAAGTTTTGTTTTTTAATCATCATCTTATTTTTTGTTTTGATTACAGATTGAACTACGCAACAGATTCAAATCCAGATTTTACAAGATTATATTTTTGGAGCTAATATGATGTAAAATCATATAGTTTTAATTTTAAGTTGCTGATAAAGAGGATATTATGTTTAATTTTAATGTTTTAAAAATTTAGTAATTAATTTGATTGATTATTTAATCCTATTATATTTTTCTTAGATTAGTGTAATTATTTTAAGGCTATAGTTTTAGCTAGGAAATTTTTTAATCTAAACCCATGGCACATTGCGTAGTTAGGTGTATATCATCGAAAAACATTTAATATGAAGATTCAATACAATAGATTATTAATTATTCTGTCCTCTATATTATTCCTTTATGGATGTGAATATGAAAGAATTGCAGATCCAGTAAATCAATGTGATCCTCAGAGTATAGAGCTAATAGTTGAGTCAGTCCAAAATACCGCATGTGCACAGTCATCTGGTGAAATAGTAGTTTCCGTAATTGGAGATGATCAATACGAATACCAAATAAATTCAGGAGGATTTAGTGATAATAATATCTTTACAGGATTATCAGCAGGTAGCTATTCGGTTCAAGCAAGAGCTACAGACTCCAATTGTTTAAGTGAAGAAATAGACGTTTCGATTAGTAATGAAGATGGGTTGCAAATTTCATTAGTTGAAAAGAATAATGCGAATTGTGGAGAGAATACAGGGACAATAATAGTGGAACAGCAGGGTGGAATTGAGCCCATCGAATACATTATCAATGAAAATGCAGCGCAAGAAAGTCCTGAATTTACAGGCTTATCCAATGGGGATTACACCATTGTGGCTCGTGATGCTAATGGATGTGAAGATGAAATCTCAGGAGTTGAAATTATGACGGGTATAAGTTTTAGTAATAATATTAAATCTATTATCACTACAAATTGTGCGGTAAGTGGATGTCATAATGGATCTCAACCACCTAATTTTTCAACAGATGAAAATATTATTCAAAATGCTTCTAGGATAAAAAGCAGAACAGGAAACGAGACCATGCCACCGGCAGGTAGACCTGATTTAACAGAAGATGAAATTCAAGCCATCGCTTGCTGGGTAGATGATGGGGCTTTAGATAATTAATATTATGAAAAAAATAATAACAATTTTAATCATACAGTTCTGGGTATTAAATTTATATAGTCAGGAAGATAGAGAAAAAGTGTTTCGAGATACACGTATTGTAAATGGACATTCCACAGAGGTCCTTCCAAAGGGGATGATGAAATTTATCATTTCACATCGATTTGGAGCTATCAATTCTGGTGTGCAACAACTTTGGGGGCTCGATAATTCAACTATACGAATCGGCTTGGATTATGCTTTCACGGATAATATAAATGTGGGATTTGGTAGAAGTTCTTTACAGAAACATTATGATTTTTATTTAAAATATAGATTCTTACAACAAAAAAAGGAGGGAGGAAGCCCTGTTTCTTTGGTTTATTATACCAATGCAGCTGTCAGGACTATTCAAACTCCCCAAACTGAAGATTTAAGCTTGGTCAATAATTTAACTTTTGTGCATCAATTGTTATTAGCTCGAAAGTTTAATGAATTTATAAGTTTTCAGATTATGCCAACTTATGTCCATCGCAATTATGTATTGGATCTGGAAAGTAATAATGACATTTACAGTTTAGGTACGGCAGGGAGGATTCAAGTCACTAAAGTTTTAGCTTTTAACTTGGAGTATTATTTTAATCTGCCTGATCAATTAGCTAGTCAGTACCAATCTTCAGCTGGATTGGGTATTGAACTTGAAACTAAAGGGCATATTTTCCAATTGAATTTTACGAACTCTTTGGGAATGATTGCTCCTTTATATATAGCTGAGACAACTGGAAGGATTGATAAAGGGGATATCCATTTTGGTTTTAATATCACAAGGGATTTTAAAATTGGGGCTAGGAAATAATTAGATCGGATGTATAAATTGAAATTCAAATATTGGATGGTAGTATCACTTACTTTAATTGTTATGGTGGCTTCTTTTACCACTATAGGTGATGTGGAGATAAATCCTCAGCAAAATTTAGCAGATGCTTTAAAATCTTTAGGGCAAGACTATCCTGATCATTACGTTGAGGATACTGATTCCATTGATATAAAAAGAGGATATGATCTTATTCATAAAGGAAAAGCTTATCCACCAGATGGATTAACTTCTAAATCCATTAGTAAATTTTATACTTGTACAAGCTGCCACAATGTAGAAAGAGAAGATCCTGATTTGACTTTAGTGGATCAGGATGCTCGCTTGGAATATGCTATGGAAAATGAACTTCCATATTTACAAGGTTCTACCTTTTGGGGTATAGTCAATAGGGAATCATGGTATAATGATGATTATGTTTTGAAGTACGGAAGTTTGGTTGAAAAAGCCAAAGAAAGCCTAAAGGAAAGTATTCATTTATGTGCTACTGTATGTTCTCAAGGCAGAGAGTTGGAAGATTGGGAGATGAAAAGTATTCTTTCCTATTTGTGGACACTTCAAATGAAAGTTGAAGATTTAGATTTAGAAAATAAAGAGATCGATCATATTAATAAATTGGCAGAATCAGATAAAGATAGTGCTATAGCATTTATTAAATCTCATTACTTAACCAAATCTCCAGCTACATTTGCAGATTTACCTGAAAGTAAAGAAAAAGGCTATCCTTTTGAAGGAAGGCCTCAATATGGAAAAGCAATTTACGAGCTGGGCTGCCAACATTGCCACCATGCTTATGGTGAAAGTGATTTAGTTTTAGATTACTCAATCCTTACCTTTAAATGGCTGAAAAAGCATATGCCTGAGAATAGCAAAAAGTCTATTTATGAAATTATAAGAAATGGATCCTATTCGGAATTAGGACATAAAGAATATATGCCTAATTATACTTTAGAAAAAATGAGCCATCAACAAGTAGAAGATTTGAGAGCTTACATTGAATCAAATTTGAAGTAAAATAAGCCCTATACTTTTTAAGAAATTAACCTTAAAAATCCCTTTCAAAGCGTATATTTGCCAATATGATTTCCAAAAAGTCAAAATACGCCATTAACGCATTAGTCCACTTGGGCAGAAAATACGGAGAAGGCCCTACTTTAATCAGTACCATAGCGGATGAAGAAAATATCCCACAGAAATTTTTGGAAGCTATATTGCTCGAATTAAAAAATGATGGTATTCTAGGAAGTAAAAAAGGAAAAGGAGGAGGATATTATCTCCGGAAAGACCCTGAGACTGTTAATCTAGCTCAGGTGTTAAGATTATTTGATGGTGCCATTGCTTTGCTACCTTGTGTTACTTTTAAGTTTTACGAACGTTGTGAGGAATGTAAAGATGAAGAAACCTGCTCCATCCGAGAAGCATTCCTAAAAGTCCGTAATGAAACCGTTAAAATTTTCAAAAGCCAAACACTCAAAGGATTAGTGGAAAAAGAAAAGAAATTAATGGCGAAGAAGAAAGCTTGATCGACTTGCCATAGATTTCAGAAACCTCTAAAGAATTACACATTTATTTTTCTCGCTATCAGATCATCTTAATTCTAATCTTCCTTTTCTTTAAATGAGTGTTATTCAATTTGTCGACCAGGTTTTTAGCTTTTTCAGCTTTTACAGCTACGAATGCACAGTCCTGTTTTAATTCTATCATACCCAGTTCATCTTTTGCTAATTTTCCTTCTTTCATAAAAAAACCAGCTATGTCTCCTTTGGAAATTTTATCTTTTCTTCCACCTGAAATAAAGAGTGTATCAAACTTCTTTTTATCCTTATTTTCTTTTTCAATTTCTTGAATGGAAACGTATTCTGCTGGAATAAAATCTGGCAATTGCTCATCGGGGGATTCCAAAACATAAGCAGTTCCACTTTGATGCATTCTTGCAGTCCTCCCATTTCTGTGGGTGAATTCTTCTGCTTTTATGGGTAGGTGATAATGGATTATAAATTTTATTTCAGTCACATCAATTCCTCTTGCAGCCAAATCAGTAGCTAAAATTAAATTGTATGTTCCATTTCTGAATTTGATCAATGATCTTTCTCTATCATTTTGTTCAAGTCCACCATAAAAACAACCATGTGGGATATTCATCGAGTTTAAATAATCACTTACTCTATCAATACTATCTTTAAAATTACAAAAAACTATACCTGGTTGGCTTCCTAACTGCTTTAAAAGCTCAGCTAGAGTTTCTAGCTTATCTTTTTTAGCACTTTTCACTACTTTAATAGAAAGCTCATTTACACCTTCATGCAAATAATTGATATAAAAAGGGTCTCTTAAACCAACAAATTCGGGGATTTTCTTGGCTTCTGTAGCAGAGGTTAAAACTTTTCTACGGATCTGTGGAAGCTCCCAGATAATGGCTTTCATTTCAACTTCAAATCCTATTTCCAAAGATTTATCAAACTCATCTAATACCAGTGTTTTTATATTTTTTATTGCAAAACTTTCTCTCTCAATATGGTCTGCTAACCTCCCAGGAGTTCCGATAAGTATTGCAGGAGGGTGTTGTAAATCAATTTTATCTTTTGCTCCAGCTCTTCCTCCATAAATAGCATTGGCTTTATATCCAGTTCCCATTTCTCTTACCACTTGTTCAATTTGAATGGCGAGCTCCCTAGATGGGACAACTATTAAAACTTGGACTTCATCACATTCTGGGTCAAGCATATCAATAATTGGGAGTAGAAATGCTAATGTTTTTCCTGTTCCAGTGGGAGAAAGTATCACCGTATCTTCAGAAGCTTTAATAACTTCTAAAGCTTCTTTTTGCATAGAATTCAACTCTTTTATACCCAATTTGGATAATATTTCTTCTCTGTTTTTAATTGCTTGCGCCATTCTGCAAAGCTAGGTATTTTAATGGATTTGATTGTTTATTAATATTTATGAATCGTTTAAAACTTAATTCTGACAAAGCTGAATATTGCTGTTATTGATTATATGCTTTTGTCAATTTTGTAGGCAACCTATAATCTACCAACTAAACAATCCTTATTTTTGAATGGATATTCTATAATTTCCTTATCTTTATTACTATGGAGAATAATCAAAATGACATGGTAAGGGTTTACAGTGATACTGAAATCAATATTAACATGCTTAATATAGAATTAGCTAAAATAGGTATTCCTTCTTTGGTGAAAAATGAATTTCAATCTGCTGTCATGGCAGGGTTTGGAGCCTCTCCAAATTCTGTTGATTTGTATGTAAACGCCTCGGATGTGGAAGAAGCCACTAAGGTAATTCAAGACTTGATGAAAGGAGAGTAAACCTTGGAAAGGATATTTTTGGACGTAAATTTAAAATGATTGGAAAAGAATCTACTTAAAAATCAGCATGTGCGGGATATCCTATTGAGTGTAATATTCGGATTGCTTTCTACGCTTTTAAGCTTGGTAAAATTTAATATACCAGGCTTCACTGCGGCTATAAGTAGTTTGAATGAAATTCCTTTGTTGATAAGTGTATTCTATATAAGCAATCCTTTTTATTTGATTATTACAGTAGTCATTTCTGCTTTAACTACTCCAGAGCAAGGTTCTGTTTATTCCACTATTTTAATGCATGCTGGAGGCTTAGCTTTTTTTGGGGTTTACTATCATTTGATTTTAAAGAAATTTTCAGAGCAAGTTTTTAAAAGTATTTTGTTCTGTGCAATAGGCATTACGCTTTATTATGCCCTGTTTTTAATTCCAATTTTTATAATCACTAACCAATTATTGGGATTGAATGAAACTGATTTTATTCAATTCTATTTTGAATTAAGAAGTTCTTTGTATTTTGAATACATAACTTCTTTGTTGGTTGTAACTTTGTTTTTAGTCCAGTTTAATTATGGTAAAAAATTACAAAAATATTCCATAAAATTAGAGGATATAGTAAGTGAGCGTACTGAAGAGTTAAGAAGCACAATTGAAGAACTTAATCATGCTAATGAGGAGCTGACTTCAATGAATGATGGTCTTGATTTAATAGTAAAAAATAGAACCACCGAACTAGAAGAAAGAAACTATCAACTGACAGAATATGCTTTTATTAATTCTCACTTATTGCGGGCACCTTTAGCAAGAGTTTTAGGCTTAACCGACTTAATTAGGATGGAAAGTACAGATCCTAAAACGCAAGAATTGATGGATAAACTGTTTAATTCTTGTGAGGAATTAGACGAAATAATCAAATTGATGAGCACCCAATTGTCAGATGGAAGTATTTTAAGCTCAGATCAAAAAGAAGAGTTGAAAAACAAAATAAATGAAATAATAGCTCAACGAGATAACTTAGATTCATAAGGTAAAGATTTGATACAAGAATCTACATCAAGATCAAATTATTCCCAAAATCTTATACAATTAACACCTATTTACTTTCACACTCCCAAACCTTAAGAAGATTTGTTGACCATAGTAGAAGCTGCTTGGGCTGTAGGAAAAATCAATACATCTGCTAAATTTACATGGGCAGGTCGGGATGCCATAAATAAAATTAAATCAGCTATGTCTTCAGGCTTTAAAGCATCATATCCTTCATAAACTGATTTTGAACGATCTTCATCACCTTTGAATCGGACTAAAGAAAATTCAGTTTCTACCAAACCAGGTGCAACTTGTGAAACTTTAATACCGTACTTATTTAAATCCATTCTCATTGAGCTATTAAGAGCATCCACTGCATGTTTGGAGGCACAATAGACATTTCCATTCGGGTAAGCTTCTTTTCCAGCTACTGAGCCAATATTAATAATATGCCCTGATTTCTGAGCAATCATTTTTTGAATTATTGGTTGAGAAACGTATAGTAATCCTTTAACATTAATGTCAATCATAGCTTCCCAGTCTTTCATGTTTCCATCTTCTATTGAAGCCAATCCATGAGCATTTCCTGCATTATTAATTAGAAAATCAATAGTTGCCCATTCTTTTGGAAGACTTTCTATGGCATTTAAAACTGCTTTTTGATCACGAACGTCAAAATTTAAAGTATGAATTTCAGTATGTTGACTTAACTTCTTTTTTAACTCATCTAATCGTTCTTGCCTTCTTCCAGTAGCAATGATTCTAAATCCATTTTCACCTAAAAGTATGGCGGTAGCTCGTCCAATGCCTGATGTTGCGCCAGTTATAAATGCTGTTTTTTTCATAGTTTTTTTCTTTCACTCTAAAATTCTCTCACAATAATTTTCTCACAGAATACACGGAAGGTCACAGAAAGAATTTTTAAGACTTAAATATAGGAAATGGATATGAGTTGCAACAATCTGACTATAATTAATTGATGACTCTAACCAAACTTTCGTTGTCAACCAATTTGGAGACATTGAAGTTAACTAATAAGCCTAATTTTTTGTCTGATAATTTGAGGTATGAGAGCAATTGCTTCTTATGGACGTTATGCAGAAATTCTACTGATTTGATTTCAATGATGATATGATTTTCTACTAAGACATCTATTCTGTAGCCTAATTCTAATTTAATGCCTTTGTAGACAACTGGTAAACCAACTTGGCTTCTTGCATTGAGCCCCATTTTATGTAGTTCATACATCAGTGCGGCTTCGTAAACACTTTCTAATAATCCTGGTCCTAATTCTTTAAATACGGTGAATATTGCTCCTCTTATTTGGTAGGTTAAGTCGTTTAAACTCATTGGGTTGGTTTTAAGGTTGAAAAATAGTTGAGATTTTAAATTAATGAGATTTTGTTAAAGAAAAACTTATTTTGAATGGATTCTCACAATTTATTGCGCACAGAAGCCACGGAATTTCACAGAATTTGAAGTTTGAGGACTGGTTAACTTTTAGGATGCCTTAGTGCGGTGTTTATCCCAAAAAAGGATTTAAGGTGTATTTCTAGTAAATTGTATAATCAATTTTTCTGTGTTCTTCTGTGAGCCGTAAATGTGTCACCTTTTCCCAAATACAAACCGATCTTTCCCCTGCATATCCCCCATGACTTTTACATTTCGAAAGCCCTTTTCTTCCATGAGTTTTTTAACTGCCTTTCCGAATTGCTCATTGATTTCAAAGTATAATTCCCCGTCAGGCACTAAATGTTCGAAAGCTAGTTGAGAGATTCTTTCATAAAAAACCAGAGCATCATGATCGGGCACAAAGAGGGCATTAGAGGGCTCATGTTCAAATACCTTCTCTTGCATTTCAGCTTTCTCTTTTTCCATGACATAAGGTGGGTTGCTAATCCAAATATTAGCCTTAGGTAAATCTAAATCTTCTTCTAATATGTCCGCTTGAATGAAACTTACATTAGCGTGATTTAGCAAAGCATTTCTTTTTGCCGTTGCCAAAGCTGAAGAGCTGATGTCCACCGCAATTACTTCACAATGCTTTCTTTCTTTGGCAATAGTGATGGGGATAATGCCACTACCTGTCCCTATGTCAACTATCATCTGCTCACTTAAGTCAGGATGGTTTTCTAAGATTAGGTGAACCAATTCCTCTGTTTCCCTTCTGGGGATTAAAACATTAGGATTTACTAAAAACTGCCGACCGTAAAACTCTACTTTTCCAAGAATGTGTTGAATAGGTTTTTCTTTCTTTAATTGAGATAGGATAGACTCTATTTTTTCTTCTTCTGAAGTTGAAATATCAATATCTTTTCCTATTAAAATATTCATTCTGGTAATCTGAAATAAGTCTTCAAGAATTAAAAACGCAATGGCTTCTGCCTCATCTTCGGTTTCAAATTCTATTAAAGATTTCTTTATTTTTTCTATGAGTAATTTGCTGTTCATTTCAGATTCCTTTTCACAAATTTCATGATTTTTTATTTAGTTTTGCCAATGATGAGCAAACAAGATGAATTATTTATGCAACGTGCCTTGCAATTGGCTGGTTTCGGCAAAGCAAGCGTTAGCCCTAATCCCATGGTAGGTTGTGTAATTGTCTTGGATGGGAAAATAATAGGAGAGGGCTGGCATCAGAAAGCTGGTGAACCTCATGCGGAAGTTTTGGCGATTCGCTCTGTCAAAAATGATGATCTATTAAAATTTGCCACTGCCTATGTTACCTTAGAACCCTGTGCTCATTATGGGAAAACTCCACCCTGCGCAGAATTATTGGTAGAAAAACAGCTGAAAAGAGTAGTGATTGGAGCAGTTGATCCAAATCCATTAGTGGCAGGAAAAGGAATAAAAATCTTAAAAAAAGCTGGTATTGAAGTGGAAACTGCAGTCTTAGAGAAAGAATGCCTCGCACTCAACAGAGCTTTCTTTACTTTTATGCAGAATAAGCGTCCTTACATAATTTTAAAATGGGCACAAACTTCAGATGGTTTTATTGCAAGGGAAAATTTTGAATCTAAATGGATTAGTAACCCCTTGTCCAGGCAATTAGTGCATAAATGGCGCACAGAGATTGATACTATTTTGATAGGGAAAAATACTGCTCAATATGATAATCCCCAATTAACAGCACGTGAATGGTCAGGAAAAAACCCTATTCGGTTGGTGATTGATCATCAATTAGCTTTAAGCGAAGACTTAAAAATATTTGATGGTGAACAAAAGACCATTTTATTTCATTCTAAAGATCAAAAATGGGAAATGCAAGGCGTAGAATCTATTCAATTAAAACAAGATAATTTTTTACAGGAAATGATGAACTATCTCCATCAAGAAAAAATTCAATCCGTTTTAGTAGAAGGTGGTTCAAAAACTATTCAGTCCTTTATTGATGCTGGTCTATGGGATGAAGCTCGAATATTTACTTCTCCTGTAAGCTTTGAACAAGGTATTAAAGCAGCGGAACTAAAAGACCATCAACTCGTTTGCCAAGAAAATATTCAAGAAAATAAGCAGACTGATGTTTTATCAATTTATTATAATACAACTAGTAGTCTAAAATCATTAATCTAATAATCTTAATAATATGTCAGAATCATTATTAATTGATGTCAATGCATCCAAAGAAGAAAAATACAAAGCACTAATTCCACAGATAAATGCTTTAGTGGAGGGGGAAGAAGATGTGGTGGCGAATTTAGCTAATATCACTGCTGCATTGAAAGAGGCTTTTGGCTATTTCTGGATTGGGTTTTATATAGTGAAAAATGGAGAATTGGTATTAGGACCATTTCAGGGACCGATAGCTTGTACTCGCATTCAAAAAGGAAAAGGCGTATGTGGATCAGTTTGGGCTGATGCTAAAACGATTGTAGTGGATGATGTAGAAGCCTTTCCTGGGCATATTGCATGTAGTTCAGCCTCTAAATCTGAAATAGTAGTACCAGGCTTTAAAAATAATGAAGTAGCATTGGTTTTGGATATTGATAGTGATGAACTCAATACTTTTGATGAAATCGATAAAAAGTACTTGGAAGAATTAATGAAAACGGTTTCTAAATTTTTATGAATAGAGCCTATTAATCAATTACAATGCAATTAAGTTAAGGAAATTTCCTTAACATGATTTTCGCTAAAGCGAAAGAACTTTCCCGAGTGGTCGGGAGAGGTTGTTTTTCCCTGCCTGCGGCAGGCAGGGTTTTGTATCTCTTCCCGATAAATGCGGGACAGGTCGTGGTTGGAATTTGCTAAGGTTGTTGCAGATTACCACCATTCTTTCTTAACCACAAAAGAGACAAGAGAACTCATAAGAAAATAACCAAGGTTATTTTTTTAGAATTTCGGTGAAAGATGTGACATCAAAGCTTAACTTAATAGCATTGAGGTAATTACATGAGAATCATTTATGTCTATTTGAAAAGGAGAATCAAATGACTATCGTTTGTACAATTTAATTTTAGAATCTATATAAGACTTATTTAATGAATACTGATAAAGCATCCATAGGACATTTTTTTCAAGAATTACAAGCGGATATTTGCGATAAGATTTCTGCCACTGACGGCAAAGGTAATTTTGAAATAGATGATTGGAGACACGTCAAAGGTGGTGGAGGTAAATCCCGTTTATTGCAAAATGGTAATATATTAGAAAAGGCAGGAGTGAATTTTTCGGCTGTAGAAGGGCCAGCCCCTGAAGGATTGTTGAAAACATTGGAAATAGATGCTAATCAGTCTGATGATTTAAGTTTTTTTGCCACGGGAGTTTCCATAGTGATGCATCCTTTCAATCCTATGGTTCCTATCATCCACATGAATGTCCGTTATTTTGAATTAAGTAATGGTACTTACTGGTTTGGTGGCGGGATAGATTTAACGCCCCATATTATTGATAAATCACAAGCTCAATATTTCCATCAGGAAATTAAAAAGGTTTGCGATAAACATGATATGGACTATTATCCCAAATTTAAAAAATGGGCAGATGACTATTTTTATTTACCGCACCGAAATGAAACCCGAGGAGTAGGAGGTATTTTCTTTGATCGACTTTCTGATAATGAAAAGCATAGCAAGGAAGAAATTTTTGCCTTTGTGCAGGATATTGGAAATCTATTTGCCCCCGTTTACAGCCATTTAATGGAAATTAATAAGGATAAAAACTTTTCTGATGAACATAAAAAATGGCAGTTTCTCAGAAGAGGAAGATATGTGGAGTTTAATTTAGTTTGGGACAGAGGAACTAAATTCGGTTTGCAAACAAACGGCAGAACAGAATCTATTTTAATGAGCATGCCACCCCAAGCCAATTGGGCTTATGATTATCAGGCCGAAAAGGATTTTGAGAAGGAAACCGCAGCTTTATTGAAAAAAGAGGTTGATTGGGTAAATATTCTATAAGCTCTTATTAGGTCATTTGTTAGTTATCCGTTAATTTCCTGAAATTTTTAAGAATGCTTGAATCCTTAATTGAACTCGACCAACAATTTTTTTTATGGCTAAATGGTTTACATGCTGATTGGTTAGATCCAATAATGTTGGCCATTACTGGAAGAAATATCTGGATTCCTTTATATGTATTGATTTTGTTCTTAGTCATTAGGAAACTAAAGTGGCAGAGTTGGTCAATGATTTTGGCTTTTGCATTATTAATCACTTTAGCTGATCAAGCTGCATCAGGTTTTTTTAAACCCTTTTTTGAGCGATTTCGACCTTGTCATGAACCTGCTATTAAGGATTTGGTACATTTAGTAAAAGGTTGTGGAGGTAAATACGGCTTTGCTTCTAGCCATGCATCCAATACTTTTGCATTGGCATTTTTTCTGTTATTCATTTACCGTAATGTTTACGCTAAATGGATGATTGCTTGGGCTGTGGTAGTATCTTACTCAAGAATATATGTTGGAGTACATTATCCAGGAGATATCATTGTAGGTGCTATATTGGGATTGTTAGCAGCTTTAATTACCTACCAATTATACAAAAGAATTTTCCCTAATCACTTAGAGAAAATTCATAGTATTGTATAAAGTTTCTTTGTAAGAAGCTCCAATTGGAATAGATTTCGCCTTGATGTGTACCGTTAAATCTTCTATGTAATCGATCTTTTCAATATTTACAATAAAAGATCTATGTACACGAACAAACCTGTGAACGGGAAGCTTTTTCTCCACACCCTTCATAGTGTGGTGTACGATATATTTTTTTGCTTCTGTATTGATTACCACATAATCCGCTAATGCCTCTACAAATAATACATCTTGTAATCTCAAGTGAACAATTTTCCCATCGCTTTTGATGAAAATATGTTCAATAATATTTTTCTTTTTACGAAAGGCTTCAATGTTCTTTTGAGCTTTTGATATGGCCTGAGAAAACCTTTCATATTCAAATGGTTTAACTAAATAATCAGTAACTTTTTGTTCAAAAGCATCAACTGCGTAGCTATCATTTGCTGTCACTAAAATTACTTCATAGCCATTATTTAAGCGTTGTGTCAATTCAATACCCGTCATTTCAGGCATTTGCACATCTAGGAAAATAATATCAACCTCATGTTCTTCTAATAAATCAAGAGCATTTGCGGCACTTTCAGCCTCTGTAACTAATTTTAGCCCATTAGTTTCTTTGATTTGTTTAGAAATATATTGTCTGAATATTGGATCGTCATCCACTATCATGCAATTCAATTCTGAAGCCATAGTGTAGTTGGTTAGTTAGTTTTATTTATTAGTTTATGTACATATTTCCCAATTATATCGAATTCTAAGTTCACTTCATCGTTTTTTTTCATTTTTTTGAAGTTTGTGTGCTCAAAAGTGTAGGGAATTATGGCTACGCTAAATTTTTCATCCGAAACATCGAAACAAGTTAGGCTCACACCATTTATGCAAATGGAACCTTTTTCTACCAAAACATTTTCTCTTGAATCATAAAAAAAATCGAAAATCCAGCTTCCATTTTCATCTTTTATGTTGAGACATTTCCCTTTTCCATCTACATGCCCTTGAACTATATGGCCATCTAATCTGCCGTTCATAATCATGCATCGCTCAAGATTCACAAAATCACCCTCTTTTAAATTTCCGATAGATGATTTTTGTAAAGTTTCATTCACAGCTACAACAGTGTGAGCGTCTAGATGTAATTCGGTAACGGTAAGGCAAACGCCATTATGCGAAATACTTTGATCTATTTTTAATTCATTAGAGATGTCACTTTTAATGGTCAGTTTTAGATTACTACCTTCTTTTTCAGCTGATTTGATTTCTCCTAATGATTCTATAATTCCTGTAAACATTATGTAATATTAATAAATGTAAATGGATTGAAAAACTGCTTTATATCCAAATAGTTTAGAATAATCTGAATGAGTTCAATTCATCTTATTCCTCTTGATCAGAAATTCTGCTAATACTTTTTGAATATTATCATTTATATCAATTCTGGTTAAATCTACTTTATATTGATGGCATTTTAAGGCAATCTGCTTATAATATTCATCTACCTTTTTATGATACGTTTCTTTAATTTGTGAAGGATTTAATTTCATTTTTTGACCACTTTCTAAATCTTCTATAACATAAGGCCTGTCTTCCAATTCAAAATCAAGCTCGGTAGAAGGTTCATTTACCTGAAAGAATAATACTTCATGTTTTCGGTGTTTAACATGCTGAATAGATTTAAAAAACTCTTCTAGTTGTTCTGGTTTAGTCATCAAATCGCTAAAAATAATGACTAAAGAACGCTTATGAATTTTTTCCGCTACAATATGTAGACTTTGGCTTATCTCAGTGCTTTTATGCTGTTGGTCTTGCTGTAAAATATGTTGAAGGTGCACAAAAATGTTTTGAAGATGAGCTCTGGTTGATTTAGCTTCAGTAAAAACATCTATTTTATCTGAAAAGGAAATTAAACCAACTGCATCTCTTTGTCTTTGTAATAAATAGGCTAGAGTGGAAGCTGCTAAAATACTAAATCGAATCTTCCCATTATTTTGAGTTGGGTAATACATAGAAGAGCTATTATCCAACAAGATATAAGCTCTTAAATTCGTTTCCTCATCATATCGCTTGGTATAAAGCCTATCCGTTTTGGCATAAACTTTCCAATCAATATGCCGAGTACTTTCTCCAGTATTGTATAATCTATGCTCTGCAAATTCTACAGAGAAACCATGAAAAGGGGATTTATGCATGCCCGTAATGAATCCTTCAACCAGCTGTTTAGCTAATAAATCCAGTGAAGGTATCTCAGGAAGGTTTTCTAATGATATATCCATCTATTTTAAATACTTATTTATTTAATTTATGTTTTGGCAATTTAATAAGGTCAATTTGCAAAAGTGTAAGTGTTTATACTATATTTAAGCCAAATAATAAAAAAACAACATTTAGAAAGAGTAGTGAAAGAGTTTATGGAAAGAGAACAGGAAGAATTATTTTCAAAGAGAGTAAGGGCAGGAAAGAGAACTTATTTTTTTGATGTAAGAACAACGAAAGCTAATGATTATTATTTAACCATTACCGAAAGCAAAAGAAAACCTAAAGATGACGGGTTTACTTTTGAGAAGCACAAAATATTCTTGTATAAGGAAGATTTTAACAAATTCGTAAATGCATTAAATGAAAGTGTTGAGCATATCAAAACTGATTTAATGCCAGAATTCGACTTCACTCAATTCGACAGAGATGAAGATGATGATTTAAGCTGGGATTAATTTTAATCTTAAATTTTTATAAATTTTAAAGCTCCTATTTACTTTGCGGAGCTTTATCTCTTCTTTTAATTTATTTGAAAGTAATTTTCAATCAAATACAAGGATTTATAAATTCTATGTCAGAACTTTGAGTTGCTTAAAAGAATTCCGAATTTCTGAACTTTTATTTGATGTATAAATCCATTATTAGACCCTTATTGTTTCAGTTATCTGCTGAAAAAGCCCACCATTTCACCTTTTCTTTAGCAAAATTTTTCTTCAATATCCCTGGAGTAAAATCTATTAATAGAAGCTTATTTAAAGTAAAATCTGCTCAGCTGGAGAGAGAATTGTTTGGTTTAAAATTTCCTAATCCTGTAGGTTTGGCAGCTGGATTTGATAAAGATGCAAAACTCATTGATGAATTAGCTTCTTTAGGATTTGGCTTTATTGAAATAGGAACCATCACTCCAAAAGCTCAGCCTGGAAATCCTCAACCAAGATTATTCCGATTACAGCAGGACAGCGGAATTATCAATCGAATGGGATTTAATAATCAAGGAATAGAAGCTGCAATTAAAAGATTGAAGAAAAGGAAAAGTAAAGTCATTATTGGCGGGAACATCGGTAAAAATAAAGTAACACCTAATGATGAAGCCTTCAATGATTATGAAAAATGTTTCCTTCAACTCTATCCTTTTGTTGATTATTTTGTAGTGAATGTAAGTTCACCAAACACCCCTGGTTTACGTGAATTGCAGGAAAAGGAGCCTCTAATGCAGTTGTTAAATCACTTAATGGAGCTCAATAAAAGGCAAGAAAAGACAAAACCAATATTATTAAAAATTGCTCCTGATTTAACGAATCAACAATTGGATGATATCATTGATATTGTGAGTGAGACGAAAATTGATGGTGTTATTGCGACCAATACCACCATAAGTCGTGACGGATTGAAAACTCCAGAATCAACTATTGAGGAAATAGGGAATGGTGGTTTGAGCGGAAAACCTTTAGGGAAAAGAGCCACAGAAGTGATTCGGTATTTACATGATAAGTCCAATGCGGCATTTCCAATCATTGGAGTTGGTGGAATTATGTCTTCTGAAGATGCTCTAGAGAAGCTAGAGGCTGGAGCAAGTTTAGTGCAACTATATTCTGGTTTTATTTATGAAGGGCCTGCCTTGATTAAAAAAATCAACAAGGCTATTCTTCAGAAATTGTAAGCTATTTATTAACTATTAATACAATTTAAAGAAACTACTCTATCGCTAGCCTCGTATGTTTACAATTCTTAAAAGTAATTAGTATTTTTAATAAAGCAATTGGACAAGGTGGAGAGTAACGCGCTTGCCTAAACAAGCCATGAGCTATGTTGAGCCGGAGATAATCCTCGCCTTGTTTTTACTCTTTGTAAAATCCGAACTAGAATCTAAAGAATTTCATCAATTGAAATATCTTGCATTAACACGAGACAGGATCCATAAGAGTATCTTATTGCTGATGTTTAACTAAATTTTAAAGCCATGAAAGTACTTAGACAATGCTGTGGAATCGATGTTTCAATGGATACGCTGGATATCGTTCTGATGACCCTGCAAGAGGATTTTGAATTTAAAACTGTATCAAGTGGTCAGTTTGCCAATACCAAAAAGGATATCAAGAAATTGATGAATTGGGTTAAAAGACATCAACTTAATGATCTCCCACTTCAAGTTGTCATGGAAGCAACCGGTGTTTATCATGAGCAATTGGCTTACACGCTTTACGATAATGGTTTTGAACTTGCTGTTGTTCTGCCGAACAAAGTAGCTAATTATTGCCGTAGTACCGATGTGAGGCGCATAGACGATAAAATCAGTGCTAGACACATTGCTGAATTTGGTTTATTAAAAAAGATTGACAACTGGACAAAACCGGATGTCTCTTTATTGAAATTAAAAGGCCTGAGCAGAGAAAGAGAGCAATTACTCAATGAAAGAACCAGGGCCAAGAACCAACAACATGCCAAAGAACACATGGCAGAAGTCGATAAGTTTACATTAAAGAGAGCCAAGCAACACATTAAGTTCTTGGATAAGCTGATTGACCAAGTAGAAACTCAGATGAAAGAAATAGTCGGTCAAACCCCATGGTTAAAAAAGAAAATTGAATACATATGCTCCCTAAAAGGAGTTGGTTTTATTACAGCAACCATTGTAATAGCAGAAACAAATGGCTTTAACCTTATCAGAAACAGTCGTCAATTGGTATGTTATGCCGGTTATGATGTCAACAACAAACAATCAGGCACATCAGTTAACACTAAACCTCGCATCTCTCACAAAGGAAATAAACATATTAGAAAAGCACTTTACTTCCCAGCTTTAACGGCAGTTCAAAATGACGAACAATCAAGTAATTTTTATAATCGCTTATTTGAAAGGCAAAAAATTAAAATGAAAAGTTATGTGGCCGTGCAAAGGAAATTGCTGATACTAATTTATACGCTATGGAAAAAAGAAGAAAGATATAATCCAGAATATTACAAGGATAAATTTTTATTAGAGCAGCCCCGAGAGGCCGCCCTAACCGAGCTGGATCAAGTCCGCTCTTGATTTGTTTTCCTAATTGTAAATTTAATGAAAAATCATTTGGTTTTCAACACAGAATCTCCGGCTAGTGATGGTTACTTGTGCCTCGGCACAGGAAACAGATTTATGTTGCTTTCATCAAGAATCAATCGATTTCGCCCGAGGCGATAGTAATTTCCACTAGCCGGAGGCTAGAAGAGAATAACCCTTAGTGCTCCTGCTTTTATGAGTCTTTTTAAAAATAGTTAACTATTTTTAAAAAGACAGTGACCTTTTTTGATTGAATTATCAAAAGTAATTTTTTTATCAATCATTAATCTTAATAGCCTTAAAAGAAGTTCAATTTCTAAATTGTATCAGCTCCTAATATTGCAGAAAAGAAAATAATTCAGCATTTTACGTACCAAAAACTGACTATCATGGAACAAAGTGCTGTAACTGCTATATTTCTTCCTTTAGCTTTAGGGATCATCATGTTGGGAATGGGAATGACGCTCACTCTTAATGATTTTAAAAAAGTTGCGCTCTATCCTAAAGCAGCTGTTATTGGATTGATCAGTCAACTGATTTTATTACCTTTAATTGGCTTCGGATTAGCTGCTTTATTTTTCACTATTCCAGAATTGGCTGTAGGATTGATATTAATTTCACTTTGTCCCGGTGGAGCAACATCTAATTTAATCTCCCATTTAGCGAAAGCAGATTTAGCCTTATCTATAAGCTTAACGGCTATTAGTAGTATCATTACTAATTTCAGCATTCCAATTTTATTGAATATTGCCTTGGCTTATTATATGACTGGTGAAAAGGCTATCACACTTCCTTTCTTTAAAACATTTATTCAGATTTTCTTAGTAACTATTTTTCCAGTAGTCATAGGAATGATTATTAAGAAAAAGCGTCCTCATTTTGCCTTAAAGTCTGAAAAGGCAATGAATATAATTTCAACCTTCTTCTTTATCCTTATTTTGTTAGCAGCTATTTTAAAGGAAAGAGAAAATATCATTCCTTATTTTGAGCAAGCAGGAGTAGCAGCCATTATTTTAAATTTATCAGCATTATTGATGGGCTTTATTTTGGGTAAACTTTTTGGTCTGAATAAAAGACAAAGAAGCTCTATTGCAATTGAAACTGGTATACAAAACGGAACATTAGCAATAGCATTGGCTTTAAGTCCAGCAATATTGAATAATACCCAAATGGCAGTACCCGCTGCAATTTACAGCTTATTGATGTTTGTGACCGCTGCTGTAGTTATTCTGATTTCCAAAAAACAAAATTCGGAGGAGGCTTTAAAAGAACTATCTTTATCATAAATCTAAAATTATCGAACATGACTAAAAAATTATGGATTATTAGTGCTTTGATGCTGACTTCCCTTTGGGTTGTAGCACAAGATCAAGTCGAATTGGTGGAAAATACCATTAAAAAAAGTACGATTGAAGGACATATTTACTTTCTGGCATCTGATGAATTAGGTGGAAGAGAAACTGGAACTCCAGGAATTGATGTTGCCGCTCGATATATTTCTACCACTTTTCAGCGGTATGGAGTATCTCCAGTTGAAGGTGCGACTGAAGGATATTTTCAAGAAGTTCCTTTGGTGAAAAATGTTGCACCAGAGGCTTATGCGCTACAAGTTGGCAATGAAGCTGTAGCTGCGGAAAATTTAGTGCGAGTGGAAGGTTCAAGTGTTGAGTTAAAATCTGATTATGTTTTTCTTAATTACGGAACAGAAGAAGATTTCGATAACAAGAAAATTGAAGGTAAAATTGCGGTAGTATTAGCAGGGCAAGAGGATAATCAGGATTATAGATTTGTTTACCAAGCAAGTGGTAAAAAATCATCTTTGGCAAAAGAAGCTGGGGCTGTAGGCATAATTGAATTACATACCGATAATCCTGATAACTGGAACACTTTTAAAGGCTTTATAGGAAGAGGTTCTTCCATAGGTTTTAAATCAGAAGATAAAGGAGATAGTTTCTTCAAACTTTGGGTAAATGATGGCGAAAAACAATGGCTTGATAAACTGGATACAAGGAAAAATCCTGAATTGACCATCACTATTGGGGAAGCCATGCAATTGCCAATGCCTTCTAAAAATGTGGTAGGAATGGTAGAAGGAATAGATCCTGAGTTAAAAGATGAATTTATCATCTATTCTGCTCATTATGACCACTTAGGAATAGGAAAACCAAATGCAGAAGGTGATTCTATATACAATGGTGCTAGGGATAATGCCGTGGGTGTAGTAACGGTTATGAGTGCGGCTGAGAGCATTGCTAAAAATCCAACCAAGCGTTCGGCATTATTTATACTTTTTACAGCCGAAGAGAAAGGTTTGTTAGGAAGTAAATATTATGTTGAAAATCCGCTTTTACCATTAGATCAAATGGTGTATTGCTTTAATAGTGATAATGGTGGTTATAATGATACAAGTTTAGCTACAATTATTGGCTTAGAAAGAACAACAGCTGGAAAGCATATCAAAAAAGCATCCGAAACATTTGGACTTAAAGCGATTGATTATCCAGCTGGTGAGCAAGGACTTTTTGACAGAAGTGATAATGTGAATTTTGCTAAAAAAGGAATTCCTGCCCCGACTTTTAGTTTAGGATTCACGGCTTTTGATGCAGAAATCGGGAAATATTACCATCAGCAATCTGATAATCCTGAAAGCATAGACTATGATTATATGGAGCAGTTTTTCAGAGCTTTTGTTCTATCAGCTCGACTGATTGCAAATGATGAGGAAACTCCATTCTGGACTGAGGGCGATAAATATTATGAAGCAGGTAAGTCGCTTTATGGTAAATAATAAATGCAATAACTTCCTGAATGAAAATTTCAGGAAGTTATTCTATTTCAAATTCAAATATCCATCTATAATAATCTTTGAAATTGTTGTCCCCAATACTGCCTCTTTCTATAATCTCCACAGTTTGAGACCCCTTGAAACCTTCTTTAGCTCTGAATCGAAATAGCAATTCTTTTTCTATTAATTTTATCTCACTGATTTGATATTTTTTAGCTTGTTTTCTAATACTACGCCCACCTTCTGCAGGAAAAGTACTACCAAAGCTATATTCATATAATTCAGTTCCCTCAAGTGTGACTTCAATAACTTCAGTTTCAACATCGCTGTCTATACTTTCTTCCTTACAACTAACAAAAAATAAGGAAAGGGAAACAATCAATAATTGAAGTTTCATTTTGTTATTTTTAAGTAATTTATTTCACTTTAATTTCAAAAACCCATTTTTTCTGATCTGTAAAGTTATCATCTCCAATACTAGTCGATAAAAAAATCTCTACGGTTTCAGAACCTCTAAAGCCTTCTTTTGCTTGAAAATTGTACGTCCCCCAATTCATTTCGCTTATTTGGTAATTGTTAGCTTGCTTTCTGATTTCATACCCACCTTCTGTTGGAATAGCATCAGCAATTTCATATTGATATGGTTCTGTTCCTTCAAGCGTGACTTTTATGACTTCAGTTTCCAAATCGTTGTTCGTGTTTTCTTTACATCCCATAATGGACAGAAATAGAATTAGGCTTAGAAATGTAACTTTCATAGTTTTTTAATTAAAAGACTCTTTTACCATCTAATAGGTTGGAAGTTTTAAGTGATTTTGATAATTGTAACTCTAGTTACAAACAAAGGCTGCGCAAAAACCGTATCTTTGTGAAAAGAAATATACAACTTTTAAATTATCATTATGAATCATAAAAACATTAGTCCTGAAGAATTTGATAAGCTGTCAAAGGAGTCAAATACTGAAATTATAGATGTTCGATCACCTGAGGAAAAGGTGGAAGGATTTATTGAAGGCGCAAAAGTAATCAATATCATGGGGCCTACTTTTGCAGAGGATATTAAAGGACTGGATAAAGATAAAACTTATTTGGTTTATTGCAGAAGTGGTAACAGAAGCAGTACAGCTTGTGGCTTTATGGCTAGCAATGGCTTTGATAAACTTTACAATTTGGATGGCGGAATTCAAGCTTGGAACGAATACTCTAAATCATAATTTGAAATGGAAGCTTTAGAGGTAAAAAACGTAAAGTGTGGAGGTTGTGTAGATGCTATTAAAAACGGATTGTCTGAACTGGAAGGTATTGATGTGAAGAATATTGATATTCCAACTGGCAAACTGGAATTTGAAAGTGATGGCAAAACTTCAGTGGATAAAGTAAAAGATAAATTGGATAGCTTGGGTTATCCAGCAAACTGATAACTTATGGCAAGTTTTGGAGATTTAATAAAAAGTGAAACCCCTGTTTTGGTCGATTTTTATGCCGATTGGTGTGGGCCTTGTAAGATGATGGCACCTTATTTAGAAGAAGTGGCTCAAAAAATGAAGGGAAAAGTGAAGGTGATTAAAGTAGATGTGGATAAAAATCAACAAGCATCGGCTAAATATCAAGTGCAAAGTATCCCTACTTTAATTTTATTTCAAAATGGGCAAATAAAATGGAGACAGGCAGGAGTTGTACAGCCCAATACAATCATGTCTCAAATAAGTAATTTGAGCAATTGATATGAAACAAAATAAATTGTTACTTCCCATTTTGGCAGTCCTTACTTTAGGATTGGCTCCGTTTTTCCCTGAGCCTCATTTTTTCGGGAAAATTCGTTGGATAATGGGTGGAGGTGAAGGAATGCAGGTTGGAGATTATTTTGACTTATTAATGCACGGAGCACCATGGGTGTTTTTAGCCTATCGATTGATAGAAATGCTAGTTAAATCTCTTAAAAAACAAAGTTCTTGAAATTATTAAGAGGCTTATTTTAGGTGAGCCTTTTAATAATGTTTAATCCTATTTCCTTTTGAAAATATCCCCTATTTTAATTCCTAATTTCCAATCTACTCAATAATTAGATTGTTTTGATCTTCTATTATTTTAATGTAATAGCACTCCTAAATTTAGATACAAAAACTAAAGAAAATTGCGCTGATAATTCTATCCTTTATTCCTTACACTTCATCCTACTAATCCTACACTTCAGTCAACTTTAATTTATTAAAGCAGAAAACTACTCCACATTTGGTGCATAGAGCAACAATTATCAGCACCATGAAAAAGTTATTCATCATATTTATTTTAATCGCAAGTGTTCGGGCAGAGGCTCAAAACCTTATCTCGGGCTTTGTAACTTCAACTAAAGGAGACAGTCTGCCAGGCGTGAGTGTCTATATTAAAAATACATATGATGGTACTTCCACAAATGCAAATGGCTACTTCTCTTTTAAAACTTCGGCAAAAGGCAGTCAATTTTTAGTTGCACAATCAGTTGGTTATAAAAATCAAGAATTTCCTATTGAGTTGAATGGAGATCCAATCGAATTGGAAATTCAACTCAAAGAAGCGATCGATCAGTTAAATGCGGTAACTATTACAGCTGGAGCTATGGAAGCATCTGATGAAAACAAAGCCGTAGTGCTTAAACCACTGGATATTGTGACTACACCCAGCGCAATGGGGGATATTATTGGAGCTTTTCAAACCTTGCCTGGCACTTCTACAGTTGGCAATGATGGACGATTATTTGTCAGAGGAGGAGATGCCTCTGAAACGGCCATTTTTATTGATGGTCTACAAGTTGGAAATGCCTTTGGAACTACAGCTTCTAATGTACCTACTCGAACTCGATTTAGCCCAAATCTTTTCAAAGGTTCTTTTTTTAGTACGGGTGGCTATTCGGCTGAATACGGTCAAGCCCTTTCATCAGCTCTTGCATTAAACACTGTAGATATTCCGCTTCGTAGTCAAGGAGATATCAGCATTATGTCTTTGGGAGGTGGTTATACACAAACCTTGGTGGGTAAGAATAATAGTCTAACGGCCTCAGCTAATTATTTTGATCTTGCGCCTTATCAATCACTAATTAAGCAAAACTTTGATTGGGAACGCGCTCCATACGGTTGGGATGTTTCCCTTGCAGCTAATCAAAAAGTAGGGAATGGGGGAATATTAAAAGCCTATTTTCAAAAGGAATCTAATGGTTTGAAATTATGGCAACATAAGCCAGGTGATACTGGAAGAGGGAATCTAATTGGAATTAAAAATGATTATACCTACGCACAAAGTAACATCAAACTGATTGGGGAAAATAACTGGAGTTACACTGGTGGAATTTCTTATTCTGACAACATAGATCAATTTAATTTGGGTGGACAAAATATTCTCCAACAAAGTAGATTGGTTCATGCCAAGGGTGTGGCTATCAAAGATTTCTCAGATGCTATTTCTTTAAAATCAGGAATAGAAAGCACCTGGTCAATATTTGAAGAAACTCTGGTTGATGAAGGCTTGAGCAGGGATTTTCTAGATCAACGTTATAATGTATTTGTTGAGTCAGATTATTATTTGAGTAATCAATTGATTTTTCGTGGTGGATTAAGATCAGGCTACAGTGTTCTTAGTGATGAGTTTTGGGTGGATCCTAGAGCATCAGTTTCCTACAAATTTGAGCATGAAGGACAAATGTCATTTGCTTATGGCACTTTTAGCCAGCTTCCACTTGCGAAATTTAGGGTGATCAACAATAGCTTAGGAAATACAGAAGCCGAGCACTTCATTCTAAACTATTTTATTTCCAAAAATGGCAGGACATTTCGAGCTGAAGCTTTTCATAAATCTTATGACAACTTAATTACTTTTAATGGATCGGAATTAGCTCCTGAAGATGTCACACTTAGCGGAAATGGTTTTGCAAAAGGGATGGATTTCTTTTATCGAGATCGAAAATCCATTAAAGAAACGGATTTCTGGGTGACCTATAGTTTTGTGGATTCTAAAAGAAAATTTGATTCATTTGAAACTAAGGTACAGCCTGGTTTTGCTCCAAAGCATAATGCATCTATAGTAGCTAAGCATTTTGTATCAGCTTTACAATCACAGTTGGGAATGTCATTCAGTTTTAATGATGGATATGCTTATACCAATCCAAATTTAGCTGGAGAACAAAATGCCAAAACCAAAAGCTTTCAGGATTTGAGCTTAAGCTGGAGTTACTTACCAAAGCCTAACCTCATCATTCATTTTGCATGTAGCAATGTGTTGGGTCGAGATAATATTTTCGGCTATCAATATGCTCCTGAAAGCAATGATACAGGATTAGTTCCAGGAATGCCAGTTACACAAGGTGCACCCCGATTCTTATTTATGGGAATCTTCTTAACCCTTTCAAAGGACAAAACAGCAAATCAATTAAACAACTTATAAATCTAAAAATTATGAAATCGAGCATTTCAAAAAAGTCCTATAGAAAGATGATTTTCGTATGCGAGATTCCATATGGCAAAGTAAAAACTAAATAATAATCATATGAAAAAGTACATTTTAACAATCGCAATTACCTTTATTGGATTACTAAATTTAATGGCTAACGATTCTTCTTATGTAGAAGCCATGAAAACACAATTGCAACAATTTGATGAAGCCAAATCTCCTGAAGATTTTCAAAATGTAGCTAATGCTTTTGCCCGAATAGGGGAGATGAATACCAATGAATGGCTGCCTAAATATTATGCTGCATTTGCACTGACTAATGCTGGATTCAGGACTGAAGGAATTAAAGAAAAAGATGCTTTTTTTAAACAAGCTCAAGACCTAATTGATAAAGCAGTTGAAGAAAACGGAGAGAATTCTGAATTAGTGGCTATGAAAGGCTACGCTTTAATGGGTGAACTGGCAGCTGATCCTGCAAGCCGTGGGCAACAAATGTCGGGTTTGGTAATGAGCACTTTTGGAAAAGCACTTTCTTATGATTCTGAAAATCCTAGAGCTATGATTTTAATGGCGCAAATGGAGCAAGGAACAGCTAAGTTTTTTGGTACAGGTCCTGAAAAAGCTTGCGGAATGGCGAAAAAGAGCTTACAGCTTTTTGAACTAGAAGCCAGTTATGTCAATGAAAACCCTTTAGCGCCTAAATGGGGGAAAGATATGGCTGAAAAAATGACTCAGCAGTGTCAGTAATTGTTCATTACTAAAATTATTTAACTTTATTTATTAAGAGATCACAACAGAAATCCAAGTTCTAAAATGTACCTCATTAAATTTATGAGTAGTTTAGGACTTGGTATTTTACCTTGATTAATTAATCCAACTCAAATGCCTTATACAAAGCTCTTAAAACGAAAGTCTCTATATATCAAATTGGGAAAATTTATTTTGCTTAATTTGAGTATTGCGTTTGTGCTTATGGTTTTTTTCTGCCCAAAGTGTTTTTTAAGTCGGGATCTTTTGGTGCAGGTTATCCCTGACTTTGTCTTTTCTTTTTTTATGTCATCTGCCTTAAGCTTTGGAGGCTTTATGGTGGAGGATTATTTTGATAAGGGAATGAGCTGGGTGAAGTTTCCTGTAAAGCGTCTGTTATTAACTTTGCTTATCTACTTGTTTTACTCATTTGTGGTAAGTTACATTCTTTCTGTGATCGGTCGTTTATTTTTTGATTCGGAAGCAACTTTCAAAACAATTGACTGGCTACCAATGACAGAATACACTATTCTCCCTGTCGGTATTGCTTTAGTCCTGATTTCAGTTTTCACAGCAAGATCATGGCTTTATGAATGGCGAAATGCAGCAATAGAAGCTGAACAATTAAGAACTGAAAAGCTGGCAGGGCAATATCAATCTCTTAAAAATCAGCTCAACCCACATTTTTTATTTAACTCATTAAATGTATTGACCAATTTGGTTTATGAAAATGCGGATAAATCGGCATCATTTATTCAGCAGTTGTCTAAAATTTACCGCTATGTGTTGGATGTTCAACAGGAAGAACTTGTAAGTCTGGCAGATGAAATTGGCTTTGCACAAAACTACCTGAGTTTGCAAAAAATAAGGTTTGAAGAAAACCTAATTTATGATATCAAAACAGAGCATATTGATAATTTTTACTTGCCGCCACTTTCTTTACAGCTTTTACTGGAAAATGCTATCAAACATAATATTGTAAGTATGGAGCATCCTCTTAAAATCAAAATCCATCAAAAAAGAGATATTTTAGTAGTGAGTAATAATTTCCAACCAAAAAGTACGAATGAGATAGAAAGTAATGGCATCGGGTTAGAAAATATAAAAAGGCGATATGAGTTGATGAGTGATAAAATGCCTGAAATTTCTAAGACTGAAACTGAATTTAGCGTTACACTTCCTTTACTTATTTTAAAGAAATGAGAGTTCTAATTATAGAAGATGAAAGACCGGCAGCTGCCAGAATGAAACAGCTCATAGCTAAATATTTGCCTGAGGCTGATATTTTTGGTCATTTAGATAGTGTCTCCTCAGCTGTGAAATGGTTGCAAAATGAACCTAAACCAGATTTGATTTTTTGTGATATTGAATTAGCTGATGGTCAAAGTTTTGAAATATTTGAAAAGGTGGAAATCAAAAGTCCCATTATATTCACCACAGCATATGATCAGTTTGCCATCAAAGCATTTAAGCTAAATTCAATAGACTATCTCTTAAAACCAATCGATCCTGAAGAATTAGAAAAGGCAATTTTGAAATTCAAAAACCAGCAATTTCAACCACAATTGGATTTAAGTCAAATTCAACAATTACTGAAACCGCAAGAAGTTCATTATAAAAGCAGGTTTATGGTGAAGATAGGAGAGAAGATTCAGAGTATTCCAACTGATGAAGTGGCCTATTTTTTTAGTGCAGAAAGAACCACTTTTATGCAAACAAAAGAAGCTGGCAAAAGATATATTTTGGATTATACACTCGACCAAATTGAGGAGATGCTTGATCCGAAATCATTTTTTAGGTTAAATAGAAAGTATATAGCTTCTTTTGAGTCTATAGATCAAGTCCTGAGCTATTCCAACAGCCGCTTGAAAATCAAACTTAAAGATTGCGATGATAATGACATTCTTATCAGCCGGGAAAAAGTTGCCAAGTTTAAAGAATGGCTGGATGATTGATAGATTTAGCCAGCTTGCGAACCGCAAAAATATATAGTAGCCAAGGGCTACATTATTTTACCACAAAGCTCATGGAGATTTCACAAAGCTTCACAAAGGATTAATCCTGATTGAATAAGAAATACCCAATTGATTGTCCATGATATAGGTATAATAGTTAGTGCGAGCTTGTAACTCGTACTTTAATACTTTTCGCTATCTTTTTCATGCTACGAGCTAGGAAGCTCGCACCAACTAGGGGGATGATTGATGCATTTAAACAGCGTGGGGACCTCAAAGATATTTGGTAGCCAAAGGCTACAATTTTTTAACCACAAAGATTCTGTGTTGAAAACCAAATGATTTTTCATTAAATTTACAATTAGGAAAACAAATCAAGAGCGGACTTGATCCAGCTCGGTTAGGGCGGCCTCTCGGGGCTGCTCTAATAAAAATTTATCCTTGTAATATTCTGGATTATATCTTTCTTCTTTTTTCCATAGCGTATAAATTAGTATCAGCAATTTCCTTTGCACGGCCACATAACTTTTCATTTTAATTTTTTGTCTATCAAACAAGCGGTTATAAAAATTACTTAATGGCTCATCATGTTGGACTGCCGTTAATGCTGGGAAGTAGAGTGCTTTTCTAATATGTTTATTTCCTTTGTGGGAAATTCTAGCTTTGGTGTTAACCGATGTTCCAGATTGTTTGTTGTTGATGTCATAACCGGCATAACATACCAATTGACGGCTGTTTCTGATAAGGTTAAAGCCATTTGTTTCTGCTATTACAATGGTTGCTGTAATAAAGCCAACTCCTTTTAGGGAGCATATGTAATTAATTTTCTTTTTTAACCATGGGGTTTGATCGACTATGTCTTTCATTTGAGTTTCTATTTGGTCAATCAGCTTATCCAAGAACTTAATGTGTTGCTTGGCTCTTTTTAATGTAAACTTATCGACTTCTGCCATGTGTTCTTTGGCATGTTGTTGGTTCTTGGCCCTGGTTCTTTCATTGAGTAATTGCTCTCGTTCTCTGCTCAGACCTTTTAATTTCAATAAAGAGGCATCTGGTTTTGTCCAGTTGTCTATCTTTTTTAATAAACCAAATTCAGCGATGTGCCTTGCACTGATTTTATCGTCTATGCGCCTCACATCAGTGCTACGGCAATAATTAGCTACTTTGTTGGGCAGAACAACGGCAAGTTCAAAACCATTATCGTAAAGCGCGTAAGCCAATTGCTCATGATAAACACCTGTTGCTTCCATGACTACTTGAAGAGGAAGATCATTAAGTTGATGTCTTTTAACCCAATTCATCAATTTCTTAATATCCCTTTTGGTATTGGCAAACTGACCACTTGATACAATTTTTAATTCAAAATCCTCTTGGAGGGTAATCAAAACAACATCCAGAGCATCCATTGAAACATCGATTCCACAGCATTGTCTAAGTACTTTCATGGCTTTAAAGTTTAGTTCCACAATAGCAATAAGATACTCTTCTGGCTCCTGTCTCGTGTTAATACAAGATATTTCAATTGATGAAATTCTTTTGATTCTGGTTCGGAATTTAAAAAGAGTAAAAACAAAGTGAGGAATATCTTTGCGAGAACATAGCTCTTAGCTTGTTTGTTCACAAATACTGCTCTCACTTTGCCTAATTGCTTTATTAAAAATACTTATATTTTTAATAATTCTTGAACATACGAGATCATGAAGATTTCACTAAGCTTCACAAAGGAGTAATCTTGATTGAATTAGAAATATCTAATTGATTATTCAAATTTAGATATAATAGCTCCCACTAACTAAGCCTTAGCTGTTATTCCCTCAGTGAAACTTAGTGTAAAACTTAGCGCAACTTTGTGGTTAACCCTTCACAGCCTTCGGCTGTCCTTTTGTTTTCTCTTGAATTTTTTGCGGTTATTAAAAATTAGCTTTAGCTGTATTTTCCTCTGTGTTCTCAGTGTAAGTCTTAGCGCAACTCTGTGGTTAATCCCCCACAGCCTTTGGCTGTTATATAAATCTTCCATTACCGAATCATTAATTTATTTCTAAAAGTATTATCGCCCAAACTATTTTACTTACCTTTGCAACTTGATTAGTTATAGGTTTTTTGTAAATGTCTTAACTAATTGAATATCAGTTAATTTATTTATATTATTTAGATGTCAGAAATTAGAAATGTGGCGATTATTGCCCACGTTGACCACGGTAAAACTACTTTGGTTGACAAAATTATCTATGCTTGTCAAGAATTTCGTGAAGGAACGGAATCAGACGAATTAATTTTGGATAATAATGATCTGGAAAGAGAGCGTGGAATTACCATTTTGAGTAAAAACGTTTCCGTTACTTATAACGGTGTTAAAATTAATATTATTGATACTCCTGGTCACTCCGATTTTGGTGGTGAAGTGGAGCGAGTATTGAAGATGGCTGATGGTGTATTACTATTGGTAGATGCCTTTGAAGGACCAATGCCACAAACGCGTTTTGTATTAGGAAAAGCATTAGACTTAGGCTTAAAGCCAATAGTTGTAGTCAATAAAGTGGATAAGGAAAACTGTCGTCCTGATGAAGTGCACGAGCAAGTTTTCGATTTAATGTTCAACTTAGACGCTACTGAAGATCAGTTAGACTTTCAAACCATTTACGGTTCAAGTAAAAACGGTTGGATGAGCACTGATTGGAAAGAACAGACGGATAATGTTTTCCCACTTTTGGATGAAATCATTAAAACAATCCCTGCAGCACCTGTTAAAGAAGGGATACCGAAATTACAGATTGTATCTTTGGATTATTCATCTTTCGTAGGGCGAATTGCAATTGGAAGATTGTACCAAGGTACGTTGAAAGAAGGTATGCAAATTGGTCTTTGTAAAAAAGACGGTTCTGTTAAGAAAATGAGAATCAAAGAATTGCATACTTTCGAAGGCTTAGCTAGAAAAAGAGTGGAGGAAGTACATTCAGGAGATCTTTGTGCAATCATTGGTTTAGAGGGTTTTGATATTGGAGATACTGTAACTGATCCTGAAAATCCAGAGCCATTACCAAGAATTGCTATCGATGAGCCTACCATGAGTATGCTTTTCACTATCAACAACTCTCCATTCTTTGGTAAGGAAGGTAAATTTGTAACTTCTCGTCATTTGCGTGATCGTTTGATGAAAGAGACTGAGAAAAACTTGGCTTTGCGTGTAGAGTCTACAGATTCCGAAGACCGATTCTTGGTTTACGGCAGAGGTATTTTGCACTTATCTGTTTTGATTGAAACCATGAGAAGGGAAGGCTATGAATTGCAAGTAGGTCAGCCACAAGTACTATATAAAGAAATTGATGGCGTTCGTTGTGAGCCAATTGAGCATATGGTTATTGATGTGCCAGATGATGTTTCAGGTAAAGCCATTGAGTTAGTGACCCAAAGAAAAGGTGAATTGTTAGTAATGGAGCCGAGAGGTGATGTTCAGCATTTGGAATTTGAAATTCCTGCTCGAGGTATAATAGGACTAAGAAATAACATGATGACCGCCACAGCTGGAGAAGCTGTAATGAATCATCGATATAAAGAATATGCTCCATATAAGGGACATATTCCGGAAAGGAATAAAGGCTCATTAATTTCCATGGAGGAAGGAGCTTCTACAGCATTTGCGATCAATAGATTACAAGACAGAGGTGTATTCTTTGTTGAACCAGGTGATGTGATCTACAAAGGTCAGGTTATTGGACAACACTCTAGAGATAATGATCTGGATGTAAATATCAATAAGGGAAAGCAGTTAACCAATATGCGTAAATCAGGTAGTGATGATGCAGTGAGAATTGCTCCAAAAATCAATTTCTCATTAGAAGAAGCCATGGAATTTATTCAGAAAGATGAATATTTGGAAGTTACTCCAAAGAGCATCAGGATGCGTAAAATCTACCTTGATGAAAACGAGCGTAAAAGAATGTCGAAATAAAGACAAGTCTTGATATAAAACATATTATTAAAAGGGAAAAGCCGGTTAAAGCCGGCTTTTTTTGTTTAACACTATATTTCAAAAGCGTTTTAAATAGCTTAGCATTTGTAAGTGAAATATATTATCTATTTCTTTGAATATGACAGCAAAGAAAGTTTTAGCCAGCATTTTTCCATTACTATTTATTGGTTTTGGTGCTTTTTTTCTATTCAAAGCAAGTATCCCTCAAGTTTTCAAAGCTATAGAACAACAGTCTTTCGTTCAAGTTGAAGCAGAACTAATTGAAACTAATCTAGAATGGAGGCTCAACGATTCAGATAAATATATTTATGCGCTCTCCGCAATTTATGAATACGAATTTAATGATGTGCAATACTCCCATAAAAGGGAAGAAACGGATGTTAGGGATACCACTTATCATTATATGACCAAATCTAATAAGGAAGCCATACTGCAAGAATGGAAAGAGGAGGAAGCGAAAGCTTTTTATATTGATCCTTCGGAACCAGAAAAAATACAAAAACTTCAAGATATTGGGGCTGCATTTTGGGCTTTACTTATAGGCTTGCCAAGTTTATTTGTACTGGTTGGGATCCTTATGATTGTAGGGGTATTTAAGCATAAAAAAATAGATTATGCTAGTATTGCGGAGCCATGGCTATTTAAAACTAATTGGAAAAACAAACATATTTCTTGTAATACTATTGCAAGTAATCGTGGAATGATAATAGTAACTGTTTTTTGGAATCTATTTGCATTTACCATGTTCGGAATTATGGTAAATAAGTATGGTATTGATTCTACAGAATTATTATTAATAATTATTTTCCCAATTGTAGGATTGGGTCTATTATTAAGTACTTTTTCAAAAATTATAGATCTCACAAAAAATGGAACTGCATATCTAGAATTAGACCCTTTTCCTGGATCAATCGGAGGGCATTTTGGGGGAGTGATTTTTTTTAATAAGGTGCTTCCCAAAAATAGTATAGTTGAATTAAAATTAAACTGTATTAAAGTAACTATCTCTTCAGGGAGTAATAAAAATAGAAGAGAAACATTGCTGTGGCAAACTTCTGGCTTTGTTTATTTAAATAAGGATTCGAAGAGTGGGCAATTTAGGTTTGATATTCCGTCAGAGCTTAAGCCATCAGATTTAACCCGAAAAGGGATTCATTGGCATGTAGTAAGCACTATATCTTACGATAATGGTCATTTTGAAAGACAATTTGAAGTCCCTATGTATGAAACATCTAAGAAATCTTCAATATCGGTAGCTTCTGAAGAGCATCCGGAGGCAAAACGATTTGCTATTGATTTAATAAATGATGTCACAGAATTTACTGAAAAGGAATCTGGTTATACACTCAGATTTCCGAATTTCCGAATTTTAAAGACATTTTTGGTCTTTGGATCTTTCTTAGGCGGAGGATTGCTAGCATTGGTCTATTTTAATTTACAAGACCAGTTTCTACCTTTCCTATTCAATATTGGATTTGGTTTCATAGGAGCCATATTCTTCAGTATTGCTATTTTTGAAGGCTTTTATACGCTTAAAGTAGATTTGGAACCTGAGAAAATTAAAGTATGCCACAAATGGTTAGGTATTCCATTTAAAATAAAATCAATTTTAAAGGATGAGATGGCTGAATTTAAAATAGGACCTTATCTTAATTCAGATACGAATAGTGGAAAGCATACTGCTTATCATAAAGTTAGTTTAATTTGTAATGAAAGGAAGACGGCCGTAGCTATAAGGCTTAAAAATAGAGCCACTGCGGAGCAGATGAAAGATTTCTTTGATCAATACTATAATTTATAATGGAAGAATATATAGAAATTAGTTTATTGATGGCTTAAAGAACCTTAAAACCATAATAATAGATTCCCATTACGCTAAATATTTATACTACTTAATTATCTATGTAAAATCAAGTAGGTGTATTAATCTTACTGATTAATAAAATGTAAATTCCATAATCTTCATGTTGAAGTCACTATTTAAGGTTATATTAGTATATTGTTAAACAAATTAAAGCACCTTATTGATTTGAAACATAACTGACATGGCGGAAATAAAAACCAAAAAGAACGATAAAGATGTTTATGATTTCATTGATTCATATGCGAATACTGAGCAAAAGAAACAAGATAGTTATGAACTTGTAAAGCTGATGCAGAAAGTTTCTGGACAAGAACCCAAAATGTGGGGAGACTCTATCATAGGATTCGGGCAGTACCATTATAAGTCTGAAAGAAGTAGCCAAGAAGGTGATTGGCCACTGATTGGTTTTTCGCCTCGAAAAACTGCCATTTCGCTTTATGTTTATAGCGGTTGTTCAGGTCAGGAAGAACTACTTAAAGACCTGGGGAAATTCAAAATGGGAGCAGCTTGTATTTACGTTAAAAAGCTTTCTGATATAAATCAAGAACCACTCAAGAAATTAATGAAGTCAACCATTAAATTTCTAAAAGCAAAACACGGATAATCAAAGCAAGAACATTATGGACAAGGCTGCACAAACCATGATTGACAATCTGCATAAAAACACAAGGAAAACGCTAGAGCAGTGGATTGAGATCGTAAAAGCGCAAAATTTTGCAAAGCATGGCGAAATTATGAAATTCCTTAAAGAAGAACACGGGCATTCACATGGATTCGCTAATCTGATTGCACATAAAGCTAAAGGCTCTGATGCTGGCTCTGCAGAAAACCAAGAGGACTTGATTACAAAACAATATCAAGGGAAAGAGCATTTAAAGCCAATTTATGATAAGCTCATTTCGGAAATTAAAGGCTTTGGTGATGATATAGAAATAGCCCCAAAAAATGCTTATGTGAGTTTAAGACGCAAGAAACAGTTTGCGCTTTTGAACCCTGCGACCAAAACAAGATTTGAAATTGGTATTAACCTAAAAGGACAGGAAGCAAAAGGAAGATTGGAAGCTGAAAAACCCAATGCAATGTGTTCGCACAAAATCAAACTTACAGACCTTAATGATATTGACCATGAAGTTAAGGATTGGCTAAAAAGGGCTTATGAAAGTGCAGGTTAAAGAGAAAATTGAGTAGTAATCTCATAAATAACATATAAAATGGGCAAAAAAGGAGCAATGCCAAACTTCAATACAATGGATGATTATATCGCCCATCAGCCAAAAGAAGTTCAAGATGTTTTGCAAGCTTTAAGAAGCATAATCAAAGAGGCAGTACCCGGTGCTGTTGAGGTTTTGAATTATAAAATCCCAGCTTTTTCTTTAGTTAGTGGAGGGAAAAGAGACCAGCAGATTATGATGGCTGGATATGCTAAATTTGTAGGATTTTATCCTTTTCCAACTACCATGGAAGCATTCTCTGAAGAATTAAAGGAATATAAACAAGGAAAAGGTTCAGTTCAATTTCCACTGGATCAACCATTACCCAAAGACTTGATTATTCGAATGGTAAAGTTTAGGAGAGAAGAAATTATGAAAGGAAAGCTTTAGACTTTGAAGAATCCTCAGTTAGCGTTTTTTTATATGAAATCAACATTAAAAATTAATCTTCGAATTTTACACCAACCGAAGATGAATTTTTATTCAAAGATTCCATGTGACAACTTTGATTCAATAATATACACATGAAATTTGAATACCAAATTCTTACCACCTATACCCAAATTTGATACCTACCAGATTCCAAGATAAAAACTCAAGCTGAAATGGAGCCACTTCAAAAGAAAAGTTGAATTGATTGTCTCCCACAAATTGAATTCCTATTGGGAAATAAGGCAAAAAATCCACCGCAACTGCAGGAAATAAGGAACGAGCAACTGCCGCCCCCATGTAAGGTGTCCATTTTTTGTCGGAACCGCCCCAAAGGTGAACTTTCATCCCAATATGAACTCCTATAAAACCAATACCTGCTTCTGCATTTAAATGAGGGGTGAGGAAACGGTCGTAGGAAATGGACCCTATGGCATTAGGGCCAATGCCATATAAACTGATGCCAGAAGAATATTTTAGTCTAGGGTTTTGGTCTTGACTCTCAGTTTGTTGGGCTTGGATTCTCTGAGTAGAAAATACAATCAACATTATGAACGAAAGTTTAAGAATTTGCTTCATTTCTTTATGAAATCTTACTGAAGATAGCATTATATGCTCAGGAAAACAATGTGAAATACCTCTTTACCCTTTTGCCAAAAAAGTATTTGACAGCACTAAAGAAATTCAAGATGTGAAGAGTTGAGAAATTACTTAACACTTAGTTTCGAATTCAGTACAAACTTTTCGACTAAAAGTATAATTTATGGGATGGAGGTAAAATTTATTCTTTTATATTTAGGTTATTAGTTCAAAGTAAATTAAAATTGATAAAGTAATTTTCACTGTGGTAATCATTATGATTTTAATACTTTATATGTGAATACGTCTAAATTTAGAGATTAGTGCTCAAATATTGTTTTTCATACTGAAAAAGCTGAACGCACAGTAAAAGAGTGCTATAGCACACATTGCTTTTTGCCAACACTAGGTCGGAATTTTCAATAACAATTCAGTATATTTGACAACTATTCATAAAACACTTTTTGTAAAATGAATTCATTTAACGAAAAAACACCCATTCTATGAAAAGGGGAGAACTTACTTTTACGACAAGTTGTAGTTTAATTAGAAATTGGCAGTGTTCTTTAGTAAAGTGGCATGGTTAAAGAAGACTATTAAGAGAACAAAAGGTTACCCTGTCTAGATATTTTTTAGTTGGTGAAAAAGACTTATTAACTTTTAGTTAAGAGATGAAAATTTAATTCAGTCAAAGATGATAAGTTTGCTGACTTAGCTTTAAAGAAGGCCAATGAAGTATTTAATAAACAAAGCATGACAACAAAAGCAAAACCATTTCTAAAGTGGGCAGGTGGTAAAACTCAATTAATTCAAGAAATACAAACTAGTTTGCCTATTCAAATAAAATCTGAAAAGTTCACCTACATTGAGCCTTTTGTAGGTAGCGGTGCCATTCTGTTTTGGATGATTAATGAATTTCCAAACATAGAAAGAGCCGTTATCAATGATGTAAACTCTGATTTAATTAATACATACAGAACAATAGCTAGCAAACCGAATGAATTGATTTCAATTTTAGAAACTCTTCAAAATGAGTATCATTCTCTTGTAAATGACCAAGACAAAAAGAAAGAATACTATTATGAAAAGAGAAAACTATTTAACAAAAGAGAAATAGAACAAAGCGGTCAAGCAGCTTTGTTTATTTTTCTCAATAGAACTTGTTTTAATGGGCTTTATCGCGTTAACAGAAAGAATGAATATAACGTTCCAATGGGGAGTTATAAACAACCAACTATCTGTAATGCAGAGAACCTGCTTTCAGTTCACAATGCTTTGCAAAAAGTTGAAATCCTTTGTGGAGATTTTGAAGAAACTATAAACCATACTAGCTCCAATAGTTTCTTCTACTTTGACCCTCCATATAAACCATTAAGTGAAACTTCAAGCTTTAACTCATATGCTAAAGATGAATTCAATGATTTAGAGCAAATAAGGCTTAGAAACTTTTGCCAAAAACTTGAAGAACTCGACCATAATTGGATGCTTAGTAATTCTGACGTAAAAGGGAAAAACCCTGATGATAATTTCTTTGATGATTTAAATGCTAATTTTTTCATTGAAAGAGTTGAGGCTAAAAGAAGTATAAATGTTAGCCTTTCAATTTTTTATTTGGGGGTTACTTTATCGGGTTGGGTCATCCGTTCCAAGTCCTCGCTCCTCTGCGGGCTTTCCACTACTTTCCCTAACGCAGCCTAGCACAAACCATGAATTTATCTTTTAATCTAAGAATAGCCGAAGGTTATAAAAGCAATTCACAAATAGCTCGAGTATTAACTGAGAATTGGGTGCTTTGTAATTCATATTGTCCAAATTGTGGAACTATTCCACTCACTGATTTTGATAACAATAAACCCGTTGCTGATTTCTACTGCCAGTCATGTACAGAAGAGTTTGAACTAAAAAGCAAAGGTGGAAAGCTAACCAATAAGATTACAGACGGTGCTTATTCTACAATGATTGAAAGGATTAATTCTGTAAATAACCCAAATTTTTTCTTTCTTACTTACTCTGAAAAATGGACAGTTGAAAATTTCTTAATTATTCCGAAGCAATTTTTTACTGAAGAAATAATTATTAAAAGACCTCCATTGGCTCCAACCGCTAAAAGAGCAGGATGGGTTGGATGTTGTATTGATATATCTAAAGTTGCTGAAACTGGTAAAGTGTTTTTAGTGAAGAACTCGACTATTATCGATAGAGATATCGTTAGTCAGTCGTTTAAGAAAACTTTGTTTCTTAGGCAACAATCAAAAGAATCAAAAGGTTGGATTATAGATGTTATGAAGTGCGTTGACGAAATAAGAACTGATGAATTTGAACTTGACGAAGTATATAGTTTTGAGAAACGATTAAAACTGAAATACCCAAACAACAATTTCATAAAAGATAAAATAAGACAACAGCTTCAGGTTCTTAGAGATAAAGGTATTATAGAATTTGTTGGTCGTGGTAAATACAAAAAGATAAAATATGAATACATTTGAAGTACAAATCAAGGAATTCTTATCTAAGGTGATTGAAGTTGAAGCTAACTCTATTGAAGAAGCCATTTCAAAAGCTAGAGAAAAGTATGAAAAAGAAGAAATTGTTTTAGGTAGTGAAGATTTTATTACAACTGAAATTGAAGAACATAAAGATGAAAGACCCTAGAGAAATCTTGAGTAAAAAACTAACAGAAAATGGCATTTCATTAAATATTGCAAACATTATTGCACTTGATGCGGGAAGCTCACAAGTCAGTGTTGATAAAGCCTATCTAAAAAAATATAATTTCTCAGAAAGTCAATTAAAAACCGTTATTCAATTAGTATCTAACTTTTATTCAGGAATTCAATTGGAGTAATTTTTTCAAGAGATACAATGAAACTCTTAAATGAGTTTGATCATAAGTTTGATATGGTTTATGCTGATCCTCCTTATTTTCTTTCAAACAATGGACTATCTATTCAAAATGGACAAATCGTAAGCGTTAATAAGGGCAAATGGGATAAGTCTCATGGTTATGATTTCATCAACGACTTTAATCGCCAATGGCTTTCTTTAGTCCGCAGCAAAATGAAAGATGATGCTACAATATGGATAAGTGGTACCATGCATAATATTTTCTCAGTTGGTCAAATTCTGACAGAACTTGATTTTAAAATATTAAACGTCATAACATGGGAAAAGACGAACCCCCCACCAAATTTTTCTTGCCGTTACTTCACTCATTCGACTGAGCAAATAATTTGGGCTAGAAAAAAGGAGAAAGTACCACATTTCTACAATTATGATCTTATGAAGTAATTAAATGGCAACAAACAAATGAAAGATGTTTGGAAACTACCCGCAATTGCAAAATGGGAGAAGTCATGCGGAAAACATCCAACTCAGAAACCCCTTTCTGTTTTAACTAGACTTATTTTGGCTTCTACGAAACCTAATGCTTGGATATTGGATCCCTTTGCAGGTAGCTCAACCACGGGAATAGCAGCGAATCTTTCAAATAGAAGATATCTGGGAATTGAACAGGAAGAAGAGTTTTTAGAGATAAGTAAGAATCGTAAAATAGAGATTGAAAACAGACTTATTGCAGCAAAGTATAGACAAAAATTAGCAGGCTTTAATAATCAAGGAGAATTAGATTTGTTTCTTGCAGAAGAGCCGTTAGTTGAATATGGTAATGAATTGAAATTATGAAAAAGTCGAACAATCAACTCGGACAAATTAAATCTTCGTTACTACAGTCACTAAGAGCTTTCATACTAGTATACAGAGTTAAAAAAACATGAAAGCAACCATTGTCTTTAGGTAATAAAGGGGGAAATACTGATGTGAAATTAGTTACATTAAAAAATCAGGTTTTAAACCGAACGTAAAGTGCATTGAAATCCCGTGCTATACATATCTAAACTGTTATTCATCAAAACAGCCCATGAAAAACCCCCACAAACTCCACTTACTCCCCAGCCCTCTGGGCGAGTATTTTTGATATTTTTTTACCACTACCCAACAAAATTAAATCTGCTTTATAAAACCTTTTAAACCATCAAATAAGCTCATTTTGAGAGGCATAAGAAATAGCTTCGCTTATGTTGCTAACCTCTAATTTTTCGAATAATTTTCTTCTATGAAACTTAACGGTATCGGAAGAAATAAATAGTTTTTCGGAAATCTCATTGATACTATAGCCTCTAATTGAATAGCGTATAATTTCCTTTTCACTATCTGATAAGGCTATTTTTTCTATTCTCTTCCAGCAACAGCTACTTAAATCATATTTATAAGTTTCATTAAATCTATTCCGCTGTATTATATTATTGCCATATTTCTGTTCTGTTGACAAGGAGACTAAACCAATCGCTTTCCATATTTTACCTTCTTCTGTTAAAAATATGGGCGTTAACTTTTGATTGATCAGAATCAATTTCGCTTCATTATTAGTCAAATGGAAATCATAAGAAATAGAGTAGTCTTTCCTGTCTTCCAAGGGAAGGGTTTCATAAAAATCAAAACCAACCGTATTTATTTTTAATAGCAATTCTAAATCATCTGCTGGCACATATTTGAAATAAAACTCATAGTCCATTTCACAAACTTCTTCGGCAGTATGACCGCATTAACACGGTTATATTTTGTTTAATAGAGGATTATGTGAATAGGAAAGAGGATAGGGGGAGGGCTTTAATGGATTGATAATTTCTTTTTATATTTAGCAATTAGTTTATCGGCAAGAAAATCTGTTTACTCATAATTTTTTCAAGGTAAATTGTCAGTGAAAGAGAAATAGTAACATATTAGTTCACAATAGATTTGTTAATGCACATAAAGTATAATGCACCAAAATAGCGGCATAGAAATATATCAAAGCCCAGATGGACAAACTCAGTTAGAAGTTACATTTGACCAAGATACTGTTTGGTTAAATCAAGAGCAATTAAGTAATTTGTTTGACCGGGATAGAACAGTTATCGGTCGACACATAAGGAATGTTTTTACTGAAGGGGAATTAGAGGAAGGCTTGGTATGTGCAGATTTTGCACATACCACTCAACATGGTGCTATTAAAGGAAAAACGCAGAAAAAGACAACAAAATTTTACAATTTAGATGTTATAATATCAGTTGGTTATCGTATTAAATCTCTCCGCGGAACTCAATTCAGACAATGGGCTAGCCAACGTTTGAAAGATTATTTGATAAAAGGGTATAGCATTAATCAGCAGCGACTTGAACAAACAAATCAAGAAATTCAGATTTTAAAATCTGGAATCCAAATTTTAGGTAGGGCAATTGAAGATAAAGCTCATGAAAAGGGATTAGAATGGTTAACCCAGTTTGCTATGGGATTAACCTTATTAGACGATTATGACCATGAGAGATTAGACTCAAAAGGTTTATCCAAAGGACAAGTAAAATATCCGGAGAAAGAAAGCTACCAAAAGTTAATAAACCAAATGAAATCAGAATTTAGGTCAGGTATCTTTGGGTTTGAAAAGGATAAAGGATTTGAAAGTGCAATTTCCCAAATAACAAAAGGATTCGGAGAGAATGATTTTTATCCGAGTGTTGAAGAAAAGGCTGCAACACTATTGTATTTGATAATTAAAAACCATGCATTCACTGATGGAAACAAAAGAATTGCAGCAGCCTGTTTTTTATTGTTTTTAAAAGAAAACAAAATGTTGACTAATAGTGATGGGTCAACAATAATCAGCAATGAAGCATTGGCAAGTTTAACTTTGTTTGTGGCCGCAAGTAAAGCGGATGAAATGGCAGTTGTAAAGAATTTGGTGATCAGCATATTGAATAGAAATAAGAAATAATATGTTGCTATAACATCTAAGTAACTATGCGTGAAAACTAATTTTACTTAGTATCCAGTATTTTGCACAACATTTTTGTTAAAAAAAATAGGGACTTCTATCCAATGCATGTATTACTTTTTTGGTGCACGCTTCTTTGTAATTAAGCCTATATCCTGCAATTTCCTGCCAAGTATATCATCTTTTGCTAATTCCAAAAAATCATTCTCAAGCCTAAGTACCTTTAGCACATTCAAGTAATTGCCAATGCTGACAGATGGTAGTCCTTTCTCTATTGAAATAAGTGTATTTCTGCCAATTCCTGCACGTTCCGCAACCATTTCGCCACTTAATTTGCGTCTTAAGCGGGCAAGCTTTATTTGTTCTCCTACTGTCTCTAGTATTTGACGAGTTTTGGGAAGCAATATAGCACTCTTCTTTTTCATAATGTTTAATATATAGTGCAAATATACTGATTAATGTTTATTATATTAAACCTTATAATAGAAAATTAATTTTGGCTTTTTGGAGTCTTATCGTTTTTATATTCTTTAACAGGGTTTTATATTGTTTGATAGAGGATTATGTCATTAAGAAAGAAGCTAGGAGGAGTTAGAATTGCATTAAAAAACCGTATTGAACCATCAAATAAGCTCATTTTGAGATGCATAGGAAATAGCTTCACTTATGTTACTCACCTCCAGTTTTTCAAATAATTTTCGTCTATGAAACTTAACGGTATCGGAAGAAATAAATAGTTTTTCTGAAATCTCATTTATGCTATATCCTCTAATTGAAAATCGTAGTATTTCTTTTTCTCTATCCGATAACTCTATTTTTTCTATTCTCCTCCAGCAGCAACTACTTAAATCATATTTATAAGTTTCATTATATCTATTCCGCTGTATTATAATATTGCCATAGTTCTGTTCTGTAGACAAGGAGACTAAACAAATCGCTTTCCATATTTTACCTTCTTCCGTTAAAAATATGGGCGTTAACTTTTGATTTATCAGAATCAATTTCCCTTCATTATTAGTCAAATGGAAATCATAAGATATAGAGTAGTCTTTCCTGTCTTCTAAAGGAAGGGTTTCATAAAAATCAAAACCAACGGTATTTATTTTTAATAGCAGTTCTAAATCATCTGATGGAACATATTTGAAATAAAACTCATAGCCCATTTCACAAACCTCTTCGGCAGTATGACCGCTTAAAAAAAGCGGATTATCGCTAACATATTCAAATCCCTTTTTTTGGTAGTCTATAATATAAATACTTTGGTTCGTAGCTCTTGAGAAAGCTTTCACAACTTCGAGATAATCGCCAGCATTTTGTACATCTGCAGCTGTCACATCTCTTACGGTATTTCTATTCGAAAAAAAGGAATCCTTATTATCCATTAATCTTTGGTGATACTTTTTTTAAAGGCTCTACCACGAATTTAATGGTTATTCTACTATTTATCATAGGGATGCCTACGGAATTGTTTCTTTAGTTTCAAGTATTCGCAGTCTTATAGACTGAACTTCAAAGAAGATGAAAAAAATTTTCCTTTGCGAAAACTTTGCGCCATTGCGGCTCCCGACTAAAGTGCGGGACAGGTTTTGCGAGACATTTTAAGCGTCTTTAGACGCCTGCGGTCAATCTTGTTATATAGTAGACAAAAGAAAAAGAAGTTCATTAAAAGTGCCATTAATTAAGTTAAGGATGAATCTGTTACTATTTATCGGTTGTTTTTTTCTTTCAGTGATCTATTTCTTCACTAAAATAACAGTAGAACCTTTTTAAATAATAGTATAGAACTACACTCTAGTGTAGCATTTAAATGATTTTATGGTAATAGTTTTAAAACAGACAAAACAAAACCTTAATATGAAATCTAATATTATCAAAAAAATTCTGTTTGCCCTTACCTTATTAATTCTTTCTGTATTTTCAAATGGACAATACGCTGTCTTTTTTGCTATTTGGATTTTTACAGCCCTACTGCTTTTTGCAGTGCGGAAATTACCAAGATGGAAAGGTTTTTTAATAGCCTTTTTGGTTATAGGAATAGGGTATTATATAGGTATGGATGTTGCACCATTTTTACCAATTTCTTCGGTAATCATTATCACTATAATTTTTAGTCTGGTAGCCTCTTTACCCTATTTAATTGATTCATTCTTTTCGAAACATCGAAGCGCTTTTATCAGTACCCTTATTTTTCCCACAACTGCAGTTTTAATAGAATATGCCTATCATTATGTTGACCCTTTTGGTACTTGGTGGCACTTTGCCTATACCCAAGAATCACAAACTGTTCTCCTTCAATCTGTTTCTGTTTTGGGGATGGGGTATATTACGTTTTTGATTACCTGGTTTGCCTCTGTTAGCAATTGGGTTTATGAACAAAGAAATAAATGGAGTAATGTAAAGAAAGGAGTGCTTATTTATGGTCTCGTTTTGGGTTTAACCTTAATTTATGGTGCTTATCGTGTGCAATTTCAAAAACCCAATTCCGAAACTATTCGCATTGCATCTATTTCTGCATTAGATAGCCTTAAGAATGGAATTGATCTTCAAGGATTAAATGACAAAGAAAGGGCAAATGATGTTAAAATTGAAACTAGAAGAAATACATCGAAATTAAATCAATATTTATTTGATAGAAGTATTGCAGAAGCAAAAGCTGGAGCTAAAATAGTTTTTTGGGCAGAAACAAATGGAATAATATTAAAAGAGGACGAAAATGAATTATACAGACAAGCAAGTCAAATTGCTTCTCAACAAGATATTTATTTAGGTTTGGGTATAGCCGTAGTAGACCCTACAAATAGCAAATACCTTGAAAATAAATTTGTTTTATTTGACAAAAATGGAAGCAAAGTTATTGATTATTGGAAAGGTATTTCAGTACCCGGTGCCGAAGCTCCAATTAGCAATAATACAGCTACTGGAATCCAAAAAATAGAAACTCAGTATGGAACGATAGCAGGAGTGATTTGCTTCGATTTAGATTTCCCCAATTATTTAAAAGGGCCAAAGGAACTGATATTCTGTTGGCGCCAAGTAATGATTATAAAGAAATTGACCAATTACATACTAATATGGCTAAGTTTAGAGCCTTAGAACAAGGATTCAATTTGGTAAGGCAAGCCAGCTTAGGCCATTCCATAGGGGCAGATTATACAGGAAATGTAATAAGTGAAATGAACCACTTTACGGATAATAGTAAAGTACTGGTAACTCAACTACCCACAAAAGGAAGGAAGACTATATATTCTATCATTGGAGATAGTTTTATTGTTTTCTGTTTGCTCTCGCTTATTATGGTCATAATAGTAATTAGAAAGAAAAAAGCCGAAAAATTAATAGTTAGCTCAAATAAATAACGGTATGGTAAAATCAAAAACACTTTGTTCAATAGGCCTATTTTTTTTCGTTTTGAGTTATGTGCTTTTTTCTCAAATATCCTTGAATGCTCAAAAGCATATCGATTTAGCTCATTGGTTTAATTTGATTGGGGCAGTATTACTATTTTCATTTAATGATGTATTTCCAAAAAATAGAATTAATTCCGTTGCATCAGTAATAACTTCATTAGGTGTTATTGGGCACATTGGACTTTGCACTATTGACTTTATTATGTGGAGTTTTGGAACTGAGGATATTGGAAGAAACCTGTTAAGAGAGCAAATAAGTAATACTCCATCAATTTTGTATCCTTTTGTTATTGTTGGGCCATCTTTACTCTTTTTAGGTCTAGCAACTCACGCCTTGAAATTTATAAAAACACACCCCATAAGTTCGCTTATGGTAATAATAGGCGCACCCTTTATTGGCCTTTCCTATTTTATCTGGAATAATGGGGATTTAATGTTAATCAGTTGCGTAGTTTTTGCGACAGGACTTGCATTACTTCTATTCAGAAAAGAGACAAAAAACATTGCACAATTAAACAATGCTTAAATCTGTGACGAAAGATTCTCTTTTGACTTATCTATTTAGTTATGAAGCTTCCACATGGCTAAACATATTTTTTGGCTTTTGGAGTCTTATCGTTTTCATATTTTTCAATACGGTTTTATATTGTTTGATGGAGGATTTTGTGAAGAAGAAGGAAGAGCAAGGAAATTCTAATAACTAATTTATCTTACTTTTAGTGTTAAAATCGCATTTAAATCAAAATAGCTAATGAACCTCACTATCATTGGCTATTTTTAATATCTAATCTCCAATTTTATAGAGGTCTGAAGTCCTAATAGATACTTTTGTTGTCTGATATTAGAGTTTTTTATACCTTCGTATTTTTAAAAATTCAAAAATAATACATATCTAGTACGTTCAGGTTTAGGAATCGTGTCTATTTTAATTTAAAGCTACTTTTTAAAGACTAATCAACTCCATGGAAAAAAAGAAAAAATTTAAACTTACAGGGCTCAAAGTACGACTTTTTGCATCGCTTATGGTGATCACCGTATTGGGGCTTCTTTTAAAAACCCCTATTCTTTACCCATTAGAACTTATATTCAATAGAACTACAGAATATACCAGCACCAATTATTCCTATAAACCTGGCCAATCAGGTTATACATTTGATTTTTATATACTCAATGACGATCATTTATTTGTTCATCTTTCGACTGGATTAGTGATGATCTTGGTGTTTTTATTTTATGTTGGTTTGTTTTCAGGTATATCTGCATTTTTGTTAGTCACACGCCAAAAACTAAAAGCAGCAAAAAGAGATATTATTATAACAATAATTATTGCTGCAGCTCTATTTGGTCTTCCACAGCTTATCTCTTGGGATACACTTTTGGGAATCAATGACAGAGGTGATTACATGGTTAAAGACCGTGTTTTCACTCCAAATAATGGGACATGGGAAATTGGCAATCAAAAGCTAAAAGGTGTTTCGATTGAAAACAATAGAACCAATTCTTCCGACACAAGCGTGTTGAAAATTACAAAATTAAAGGATGGACAAAGCACTCCTCTATTTTCTGAAAAAGTCACCGCAAATGGTGCAGTAATTGTAACAGAAATGTATGGCGATACACTTTGGGTTTTTGGCAATAGAGGACAATACATCAAGGCCTATAATACTGCTACTGAAGAAATACTTTTTCAAAATAAGGATGAGTTGTTAAAAATGTATAATGTAGCTTCATCGGGTAGAGTTGAGTCTTTTAGAGGGCCTCATGCTAATTTTAGGGAGAATTGTGTTTTCCTTACCACCAATGAAGGTAAAGAATTATACTTATTGCTGGATCGTGGTATTATTACAGAAAATAAACCGGCCGCAACCCATAATCATCCGAAATTTTACTTGAGAAATCAAAATAGGCATAGAAGTAAAGTAGTGGCTTATAAAAGAACGGACCTTCCCAAATTTTGGGAAGACAAAGTCTTTTTGGAAGCTGAGATTTTGAAATATACAGATGAGGTCATCATTATTCGTTCCAAACCCAATATTAGTGAGGGAACAAGGCATTCGATCACTGCTTATTCAATTAAGGATGCGGAAGAGCTTTGGAAGGTAAACGAGGAGGAAATTTCCTTTTTAGAAAAAATTTATGGAAAAGTCCGTATAAAAATTCATCAGACTTCTTCTAATACCATGCTCAACTTTTATGATACCTTTACCTTAAAAGGAACTTTACATGTGGATGCTAAAGGTAAAATAACGGGTGAGGATGGTACTTTAGATATTTTCAATATGTAGTCTGCGATTACAGAAGAAGTTAGAAAAAATGATATATCATCCAGAAATAGTATTTAATGCTTTCTGGATGATTATGAAAAGAGCTATGGCTAATTTTTTAGGCTTTAAGAGGGTAATCATTTTTATCCTTTTTCATCTTAATTTGAATACATCAGTTTTACCACTAATCCTTCAAAATTACTAGTATTCTCATTTGTACTAGTTCATATTAATCCTTTCTGTTAGTTTTAGGTATTAGCAAAACATAATTTAAAGGAATATGAACTATATAAAATCAATATTACTTCTAAGCTTAATTTGTATTGGCTTCAACACACAAGCTCAAAACAGGAAAATAGCGGTTGATACTACAGTGGTGACGAATCACACCACCACCATCAAAGGACAAAAAGTCTCCTATTCTGCCACTACTGGCACCCAACCCGTATGGAATGAAAAGGGTGAACCAGATGCTGCGCTTTTTTATACATATTATAAAAGAACAGATGTGACCGATCAAAACCGTCCATTATTGATTTCCTTTAATGGTGGGCCAGGTTCGGCTTCAGTATGGATGCATGTGGCTTATACGGGACCTAAAATTTTAAATATTGATGAAGAAGGTTATCCAGTACAGCCCTATGGCTTTCACGAAAATCCACATTCTATTTTGGACGTAGCCGATATTGTATTTGTAAACCCTGTTAATACTGGTTATTCTCGGACTATTCCAGAAAGTGGAAAAGAGGTGAATAGAGAGAAATTTTTTGGCGTAAATGCTGATGTCAAATACTTAGCTGAGTGGCTTAATACATTTGTGACTCGTCATGAAAGATGGACTTCACCAAAATATTTGATAGGAGAAAGCTATGGAGGAACCAGAGTTTCTGGTTTAGCTTTGGCTTTGCAAGAGCAACAATGGATGTATCTGAATGGCGTGATATTAGTTTCTCCTGCCGATTATAAGGCCATAAATTCTGATAGTCCGATTTCAACGGCAGTAAATTTCCCTTATTTTACTGCGGCAGCATGGTACCATGGCGTTTTGCCAGAAGATTTGCAATCTAAAGACCTATTGGATATTCTACCTGAATCAGAAGAATTTGCAATTAAAAGCTTAATGCCAGCTTTAGCTAAAGGTGGCTTCCTTTCTGATAAACAAAAGCAATCCATTGCCGAAAAGATGTCTTATTTCTCAGGCTTATCCGAAGAGTCTATTTTACAGCATAATTTGGATGTTCCTACTAGCTTTTTTTGGAAAGAGTTGTTACGTGACGAAACAGGAAACACTATTGGTCGCTTAGATTCTCGCTATCTGGGTATTGATAGAACCGAAGCAGGAGTTTCTCCCGACTACAGTGCTGAGCTTACTTCCTGGTTGCATTCTTTCACTCCTGCCATTAATTCCTACATTCGGGAAGAATTAAAATTTAAGACCGATATCAAATACAATATGTTTGGTTCTGTTTATCCATGGGATTTTGAGAATAATACTACGCGGGATGATCTTAGAAAAGCTATGGCAGAAAATCCTTATTTGAATGTGATGTTTCAAACGGGTTACTATGATGGGGCTACTACCTATTTCAATTCAAAATATACGATGTGGCAATTGGATCCAAGTGGTAAAATGAAAGATCGATTAAGTTTCAAAGGCTATCGCAGTGGTCATATGATGTACTTGCGCAAAGCAGATTTAAAAACAGCAAATGATGATTTGAGGGAATTTATTCAGAATACTTTGCCGAATGGTAAAGCAGCAAAGTATTGAAAGCTTAATAATTTAGTAAAGTCACAGAAAAAATAAAAACAGCCAACTAAATTTACTTTCATTGGCTGTTTTAATTATTAATTAAAAATTACTAATTATTAATTATTCACTCTCCCCAAAGATCACTTAAAGTATAGGGTGAACCTTCCATTGTCCAGAAGCTACCATCAATAAACCGGTAGTTTCTATCTTCTTCACTTATAGCTTCAACCTCATCTTGAGTCAGTTGGATGGCATCGGCTTCAATATTTTGTTTGATTCTTCCAGCATTTGTTGATTTAGGGATAACGGATATACCTCTATTTAATCCATAAGCAATTAGAATCTGAGCTGGGGTTTTATCATATTTTGCAGCTAGATTCTTGATTATAGGAAGTTCAAATAGATTAGGTTCATCATCCTTTTTCATTTTACTTATTCTATCTTTTGAGCCTAATGGAGAGTAGGCAGTCATCAAAATATCATGCTTTTTGCAGAAGTTTACTAGCTTTTCCTGAACCAAACAAGGATGCATTTCAACCTGATTCATTTCAGGTTTGATAGTAGCTACTTCTCTTAATTTTTCCAGGTTTTCGATACTATAATTGGCAACCCCAATATGTTTGGTAAGACCTTTGTCGACTAGCTTCTCCATGGCTCTCCAGGTTTTCTGAATGGGTGCATTATCTTGACCTAGAAAATCCTCACCCGATTTAGGTTGCTTGGCTTCTGGCTTTTGAGCCACTGGCCAATGCATCAAATAAAGATCTAAGTAGTCTAATTGTAAGTCCTTTAAAGTTTGTTTAAGTGCTGGTTCCACATCTTCAGACAAGTGTGAATCATTCCACAATTTAGAGGTGATGAAAATTTCTTTTCGGGTGCATAGTCCATCCTTAAAAGCTTTTTGAAGGGCGTCTCCAATTTCCTTTTCATTACCATAAATATAGGCACAATCAATATGTCGATAACCTACCTTAATGGCTTCCAACACTGCTTCATAAACCTCTCCAGGCTCCGATTTCCAGGTTCCAAGTCCTAAAGCAGGTAGAATTTCCCCGTTTCTAAAAGTTAAATTTCTCATTTTGGTTTAGTTTTATAATCTATATTATTATACTACTAAGAGCATATTATGTTGAATAAAATGCGAAAACTCCTTTTTAAGCAGTGACTGAAAAGCCATTGGCAAAGGACTGAGTATGGTGCTTGGACTTTCCTACGGTTTGACGGTTTGTCATATTAAATCAAAGATAATTTTAAAGAGCTAAGCGGAGCGACTTAAGATCTGAAGTTCAAGGAAGCCAATCCGTCTAATCGCTAGTTGCCCCATCTTTAGAATATCGCTCAGACGGTGAAAAGGCTGTTTTATGTCCAACATCCTTTGGATGAAAAGTTTATCTATTTCAGTATAGCGGGTTTTGAGTAAAAACCGTCAAAGCCAGCGCAATCTCTCAGCCTCCTTCCCTTGAGGGAAGGACTGCGGATAGGCTTATAGTTTTCATTAAAAGTTCAAATATTTGTTAGGTGGTACAATTTGAAATAAAAAGTACTCATAACCCTCAGCCTCCTTCCCTTTTGGGGAAGGATTGAGGATGGGGCATTTGAGGATCTAACCAAGGATGGGGCTTTTTTCAACACTTAGCAGTGAATTCATTGCATTATTCCGTTAATTTCCTGTAAATGCAGAAAAGTTCGGTTATTACTCTATTTATAATTTTTCTAAATTAGTATTGTTTTGGTTAATGAAAATGCTATAAATATCTTGTATTCAGTAGTTTAAGCCCATTTTTATGAATTGGATAATAAAAATGCCAAATTTGTATTCGAAATGTATTTGAAATAATGGCTTTGGGCAGTAGATTTGTACCCAATTAATAATTGGTGTTCCCAGATGCTAAATGAACAAATAAATATGTCCTTGAAAACGTATATTACTCGCTTATCTTTTATAGCATTCCTATTAGTGAGTTTTTTATCATTACCTAACAATGCTTTTGCGCAAGATGGCGAATTGCCTACAAGTGAAGAAGCACTTGCAAATGGTGAAAAACTATTTAAGAATAATTGTGCTGTTTGTCATCAAGTCCAAAATAAAATGGTTGGACCTGCTCTTAAAAACGTTTACGAAAGAAGAGAGTTGCCTTGGTTATTGAATTTTATTAAAAATTCTCAAAAAGTAATCCAAAGCGGTGATGAGTATGCAGTAAATCTTTATAATGAGTATGGAAAGGCTGTAATGCCTAATTTTGATTACTTCGAAGATGAGGAAATCAAAAGTATTTTAGGTTATATTAAAGATCAAACCGAAAACCCACCTCAAGAAGCAACTGCTGATGCTGGTGGAGAATCTAGTGAAGCTGGATCTGGTGGAGGAGGTATTCCTTCGGAGTATCTTACATTAATAATTGTAGGCTTCGTAATCGTTTTGATTTTGATATTGGTTGTTTTGGTTTTGATTGTTACAGTCTTGACCAAATTCATCAATCAAAAAGAAGATATTGACGAGAGAGATAGAGAATTTGTTAATCAAAAATTAAATCTTAATAAATTGGTAAGAAGTAATGGCTTCTTATTCTTTGTGATTTTAATTTTTACAGCAGTTGTTGCTAAAACAGTTATTGATGGTCTTTATACAGTAGGTGTTCAGCAAGGATATCAACCAACACAACCCATTGCTTTCTCTCACGAGATTCATGCTGGGCAGTATGAAATTGATTGTCAGTATTGTCACACGGGAGTAATGAATAGCAAGAGTGCTAACATTCCTTCAGCTAATATTTGTATGAACTGTCATACAGCTATTAAAGCTGAGTCAAAAGAAATAGCAAAAATTTATAAAGCAATCGATTACGATGCTGAAACTGGTGAGTATGGAGATAATGTAAAGCCGATTGAATGGGTAAGGGTACATAACCTTCCTGATTTGGCTTATTTCAACCACTCTCAGCACGTGAATGTAGGTGAAATTGAATGTCAAACTTGTCACGGTCCTATAGAGGAAATGGCAGTTGTAAAACAATGGAGCACATTAACAATGGGATGGTGTATCAACTGTCACAGAGAGACTAAAGTAAATGCAAAAGGTAATGCATATTACGATCAATTAGTTGAAGCGCATGATGGTGGCGACTTGAAAGTAGTAGACATAGGTGGTTTGGAATGTGCAAAGTGTCATTATTAATTAAAAATATTTAAGACTTCATTAATCATAGATATGAGTGATCAAAAAACATATTGGAAAGGAACTGAACAATTAACAAATGATCCTTCATTTGTTAAAAATGCAGAAAAAGAATTTCCTGAATACTTACCAATCAATGAGAATAAAGAGTCCAACGGAAGTACTTCCAGAAGGGATTTCTTGAAATTGATGGGGTTTGGTGTAGCTGCAGCATCCCTTGCTGCTTGTGAAGCACCTGTAAGAAAGGCTATACCTTATTTAAATAAACCTGTTGATGTTGATCCAGGAATTCCTAATTACTATGCTTCTACTTATTCAGTAGGTGGCGACTATGCCAGCATTGTGGTTAAAACCCGCGAAGGAAGACCAATCAAAATAGAAGGAAATAAAAAGTCTTCTATCACTCAAGGTGGTGTAAATGCACAGGTTGAGGCATCAGTTCTTTCTTTATATGATCAAGAAAGATTAAGAGGTCCTTTGAAAGAAGGCAAAAATGCAGATTGGAAATCAATCGATAAAGAAATTACAGAGCAACTTCAATCGATAAGTGATGCTGGAGGGCAAATTAGAATTGTATCTAATACAATTAATTCCCCTTCTACTTTAAAAGCTATTCAAGAAATGGCTGATAAGTATGGCAATACTGAGCATATTATGTATGATGCTGCTTCTCAGCATGGTATGTTGGTTGCCAATGAAACAATGTTCGGAGTGAAAGCTGTTCCAGCTTATGATTTCAGTAAAGCAGACACTATCGTAAGTTTCAATGCTGACTTCTTAGGAACCTGGGTTTCTCCAATAGAACATACAAAACAATACAGCAAAACCAGAAAGGTAAATAGCGAGAACAAAAACATGTCTCGTCATTATCAATTTGAAGCGAACCTTTCATTAACAGGGTCTAATGCTGATTATAGAACTCCAGTTAAACCTTCTCAAGAAGGATTAGCAGTTGCTGCTTTATATAATGAGGTAGCTAAAATGACTGGAAATTCTCCTATCAACACTAATAAAGTTGACATAGCGAATATTAGCAAAGCTGCAAAAGACTTAGTTTCTGCTAAAGGGAAGTCTTTAGTAGTTGCAGGTTCAAATGATACTGATATTCAGATATTGGTTAACGGTATCAATTCCATGTTAAACAACTATGGAACTACTGTTGATTTGAATCAGCATTCTAATGCTAGAAAAGGAGATGATGCTGCTTTTGATAAATTTGTGGAAGAAGCTAAAGCAGGAAATATTAAAGCAGTTATTTTCTACAATGCTAATCCAGTATATGATTCTGGAAGAGGTGAAGAGTTGAAAACAGCTTTAGGAAAAGTATCTTTAACAATTTCTACTTCTGAAAGAAAAGACGAAACTGCTGATGTTGTAAAATATGTAGCACCAGATCATCACTTCTTAGAGTCATGGAATGATGCTGAACCTAAAAAAGGTCAGTTGAGTTTAACTCAGCCAACTATTTCTCCATTATTCAAAACTCGTCAGGCTCAAGACAGCTTCATGACTTGGACTGGAAATAAACAAGAATATTATAATTTCCTTAGAAAGAATTGGGAAGACAAGCATTTCAGTGGTCAAGAGCCTACTTTCGATATTTTCTGGGATAAAACTTTACATAATGGTGTATTCACCTATAATGTAGAAAACAGTGATTTAACAGCACAAGAAGTAGATTTATCTGCGTGTGCAAATAGAATAAACAAGAACTATAAGTCAAGTAACAGTGACTTAGAAGTAGTTTTCTATCAAAAAGTATCTATTGGAAATGGTTATCATGCTAACAATCCTTGGTTACAAGAATTACCAGATCCAATTTCAAAAGCCACTTGGGATAACTATGCTACTATTTCCCAAAAAATGGCGAATGAATTAGGAATTAAAATTTTCGAAGGAAAAACTTCTAAAATCAATCTAACAATCAATGGTCAAGCTATGGAGGTTCCTGCATTGGTACAACCTGGTCAGGCTAATGGTACTATCGGTCTTGCTTTAGGATACGGTAGAAAAATGGCTGGTAAAGTAGCTAATGGCGTTGGGTTTGATGTTTATCCTTTCTTAGGTCAATTAAATGGTACTAAATCTTATGCTTTAACATCAGGCGCTAAAATTGATGGAACAGCTGGAAGTTACCAATTGGCACAGACTCAAACGCACCAAACTTTCATGGGGCGTGAAACGGTAATCCAAGAAGCTTTATTAGAAGATTACAAGAAAAAAGGATGGGAGAGAAATTTCCAACCACATATAGAAACTAGTAAAGGAAGTGTAAAGCCATCTAAATTAACTCTTTGGAATGGCCACAAATATAATAACCATCATTGGGGATTAGCAATTGACTTGAATTCATGTACTGGTTGTGCAGCTTGTACAATTGCTTGTCAATCAGAAAATAATATCCCTGTTGTAGGTAAAGAGGAAGTGGTAATGAGACGAGATATGCAGTGGATGCGTGTTGATCGTTACTATAGCTCAGATGCTGCGCCAGATGATACTGCAGGCTTGGAAAAAGCAGCAGAAAATCCGGAAGTAACATTCCAACCAATGATGTGTCAGCACTGTAATAATGCTCCTTGTGAAACTGTTTGTCCGGTTGCGGCCACTACACACAGTTCAGAAGGATTAAACCAAATGACTTATAACAGATGTGTGGGTACAAGATATTGTGCTAACAACTGTCCTTATAAAGTAAGAAGATTCAACTGGTTTAAATACCATGACAATACCCAGTTTGACAAGAATTCATCAATGAATAATGATCTTGGAAAAATGGTGTTGAATCCAGATGTAACGGTTCGTTCTCGTGGAGTTATGGAAAAATGCTCTATGTGTGTTCAAAGAATTCAAGCTGGTAAGTTGAAAGCTAAGAAAGAGAAAAGACAATTAGAAGATAAAGATGTGAACACTGCATGTGCTTCAGCTTGTCCTTCTGATGCTATTGTATTCGGAGACTTGAATAATCAGGACTCAGCTATTTCTAAATACTTGAAATTGAAAGAGAGTACTGATGAACCACTTAAAGAGGTGAATGAAGAACGCGCTTACCATGTGTTGGAAGAGTTGCGTGTATCACCTAATGTTTGGTATATGACCAAAATCAGAAATAAAGATAAAGTAAATACTAAGGCTTAATTTAATAACTGTAGCAATATGGAAGTCACTTCACCTGTAAGAGAAGTATTAGTAACAGGAAATAAAACATATCATGATGTATCTCATGATATCTGTAGGCACGTAGAAGCCAAACCAAATCCAAAATGGTTGGCAGCAATGGCCGTTTCTTTAGGAGCATTTTTAATCGGAGGCTATGCATTGGCTATCACCCTTTGGGATGGTATCGGTATGTGGGGTCTGAATAAAACTGTCGGATGGGCATGGGATATCACCAACTTTGTATGGTGGGTAGGTATCGGTCACGCAGGAACTTTGATTTCTGCTGTATTGCTTTTATTCCGTCAGAAATGGAGAACATCCATTAATAGAGCGGCAGAGGCGATGACAATTTTTGCCGTTATCTGTGCCTTATTGTTCCCATTGATTCACACAGGAAGACCTTGGTTGAGTTTCTATTGGTTCGTTCCAATTCCAAATACTTGGGGTTCATTATGGGTTAACTTCCATTCTCCATTATTGTGGGATTTCTTTGCGATCTCAACTTACTTCACAGTTTCCTTAGTATTCTGGTATATAGGCTTAATTCCTGATTTTGCTACAATCAGAGATAGAGCAACTAACAAAATATCAAAAGCCATCTATGGTGCTTTAAGTTTCGGATGGGATGGAGCTGCAAAAACTTGGCAACGATATGAAACCGTATCATTGGTTTTGGCCGGTCTTGCCACTCCTTTAGTACTTTCAGTGCACACCATTGTATCCATGGACTTTGCCACTTCTGTTATTCCGGGTTGGCACACTACCATTTTCCCTCCATATTTCGTGGCTGGGGCAATTTTCTCAGGATTTGCAATGGTATTGACCTTGATGTTGGTAACCAGAAAAGTTTATAACCTAGAAGACTATATTACTATCAATCATATTGAATTGATGAACATTATCATCATGATAACCGGTTCAATTGTGGGTGTTGCCTACATTACGGAGTTGTTTATGGCATGGTATTCAGGAGTACAATACGAGCAATATGCTTTCTTAAACAGAGCAACAGGTCCTTACTGGTGGGCATATTGGGCAATGATGACCTGTAATGTGATTTCGCCTCAGTTATTCTGGTTCAAGAAAATCAGGACAAGTTTATGGGCTACTTTCATTTTATCAATAGTGGTAAACATCGGAATGTGGTTCGAAAGATTTGTAATTATCGTAACCTCATTGCATAGAGATTACCTACCATCAAGTTGGGCCATGTTTAGTCCTACTATTTATGATATGGGTATCTATCTATTCAGTTTTGGTTTATTCTTTACACTGTTTTTCTCTTTTGCTAAATTCTTCCCAGTGATTAATATGGCAGAGGTTAAAGCAGTATTGAAATCTAGTTCAGGTGAAATTGAAAACAAAAAATAATTATGGAAAGCGGTAAAAACTTTATCGTAGGGATTTTTAATGACGAATCAGTACTTTTAAGTGCAGTCAAAAAAGTCCGTGGAAGCGATGTAAAAATTCATGAATGTTATACTCCTTATCCAGTACATGGTTTGGATGATGAATTGGGCTATAAGCGCTCCAGAATTTCCATAGCAGCATTTATGTTTGGTATCACTGGAACTTGCTTAGCATTTTTGATGATGATCTACATGATGGGGATTGACTGGCCAATGATTATTGGTGGTAAAGATTATGTAGCTATTCCATCATTTGTGCCTGTTGGTTTTGAAGTAACAGTACTTTTAGCTGCTCTTGGTATGGTGGCTACTTTCTTTGTGATTAGTAATCTAAAGCCATACGGAAAACCAAGAATTTATGATATTCGAAGCACAGATGATATGCATGTAATGGCAATTGATTTGGCTAAGAATAAAAAGTCTACAGACGAATTAAGTTCTATCTTGAAAGAATCAGGTGCTGTGGAAATTAATGAAAAGAAATTTTAAGTTGAATTATCAAATGATGACTACAAATAAAATATTTCAAATCTTATTTTTCGGCTTCCTTACAGTGTTGGTTGTTTCGTGTAAGCCAGGAAAAGATAATCCAGGAACGGAATATGCACCCAATATGTATCATGCTGTTTCTTATGAGCCTTTGACACAGATTACGGAGAAGGATGCTGGCGCTTGGGTTTCTTCTGATGAGGATGAATATGGTGAGTATTATAACTCAAATCCTAATAATCCTTTTGGAATGACCATGAGAGAGCCAGCTAAAAATACAGTTCCAAGAAATGAAAATGGCATCTTACCTTATAGATTGCCTAAAGATAGCGTGGAATTAGCAGCCAGAACTTTAAAAAATCCTGTGCCTGACACCAAAGAGATATTAGAAGAAGGTAAAGTACTTTATACAAAATATTGTACGCATTGTCACGGTGAAAATGGTGGTGGATCTATGGATGAAACTGCTAAAGTAGGCAAAGTTTACCAAGGTGTTCCATCTTATAGTGCTGGTGCTACTTCTCAATTATCAGAGGGTCATATTTTTCACGTGATTACGCATGGTATTAGAAGAATGGGAGCTCATGGTTCTCAGGTGCAGCAAGAGGACAGATGGAAAATTGTACGTTATGTACAAACTTTACAAAAACAAGATTAATAAAACAGTTTTAAGATAATTTATCATGGCTGAAGAACAATTTCAATTTACTGCAAAAGCAAAAAAGAGACTATCTATTTTAGCTTTTGTAGGTGTCGTTTTACTTATATTAGGTATTTTTTCTGCAAGCTCTAATTCCCATGCTGATGAAGCAAGTCATGGAGAACAGACTGAACAAGTAGCGGAAAGTCATGGAGAGGAAGCACATGCGACTGAAGAGCATGCAGGAGAAGAAGGACATGGATACCACTGGTCGAAAAGAATATTTGCTAACCTATGGATCAACAATATGTATTTTGTTGGTTTAGCCTTATTAGGGGTTTTCTTTGTTGCAATTCAATACGTTTCACAAGCCGGTTGGTCAGCAGCTTTAATACGAATCCCAATGTCTTTTGGTAATTGGTTACCAATTGGAGGTATATTAACTTTAGCTATCTTTCTTTTAGGTGGTCATGATATTTTCCATTGGACACATGAATATCTTTATGATGTAAATGATCCGCGTTATGATGCTATCATTGCAGGTAAGGAAGGTTATCTAAATACGCCTTTCTTTTTAGCAAGAATGGTAGTTTACTTTGTTGTATGGTATTTAATGTTTAGATGGATTCAGAAGAAGTCTTTAGAAGAAGATTTAAATGGTAGTTCTGATTACTATTTTAAATTAAGAGGCATTTCTGCAGGATTCATTGTTTTCTTTGCAGTTACATCTTCTACTTCAGCTTGGGATTGGATTTTATCAATCGATACACACTGGTTCTCTACTATGTTCGGATGGTATGTATTCGCTTCATGGTGGGTAACAGCTTTAGCTGCCATTACATTAATCACTGTAATTTTGAAAGAACAAGGTTATTTGAAAATTGTAAATACTGGAGTTTTACATGACTTAGGTAAATTTGTTTTTGCATTCTCTATTTTCTGGACATATATCTGGTTCTCTCAGTTCATGTTAATCTATTATTCTAACATTCCAGAGGAAACTGTTTATTTCATTGAGAGACTTTCAAGTGATCATTATAGCATAGTGTTTTTTGTTAACTTGATATTAAACTTTTTCTTTCCATTCTTGGTTTTCATGCCAAGAGATTCAAAAAGACATACAGTTTTCTTGAAAATCGTTACAATAATTGTTTTAATTGGTCATTGGTTTGATTTTTATTTAATGATTACACCAGGTGTTTTGAAAGAGAATGGAGGTTTTGGATTACTTGAAATTGGTATGGCAATAATTTTCGGAGTGGCCTTCTTATTTGTAGCTCTTACGGGCTTATCTAAAAAGCCATTGATTGCTAAGAATCATCCAATGTTGAAAGAAGCAGAACATCATCACGTATTTTAATTTAATTAAGTAACAGCAATATATATGTTCAATTTAGCTATAGGTTTAGGAGTAGTACTTTTACTGGCAATTTTGTTCTTGATCTTTAGGATTTCCTCTTTGATAAGCGTAGCCAAAGGAAATACCAATAAGATTGCGACTAGTTCCAATAAAATAAATGGAGCTTTATTTATGCTCTTCTTAATAGGAGGGGGCTTCTTATTTTTCTGGTATTCAATTAAGGAGTTTGATAATTATAATTTACCAGTTGCCTCAGAACATGGTTCCGAATATGAATTTATGTTTTGGATTACAATGGCGGTAACAGGTGTTGTATTTGTTTTAACTCAAATTTTATTGTTTTATTTCTCTTGGAAATATCAATATAAGGAAGATTCTAAAGCACTTTTCTACCCTGAAAACAACAAATTAGAAGTAGTTTGGACATTTGTACCAGCTGTTGTTCTAGCAATCTTAGTATTTACAGGTTGGAGAGTATGGACAGATATTACAGCACCAGCTCCTGAAAATACAAATAACATTGAAATAATGGGTTATCAGTTTGCATGGGGTGTTCGTTACCCTGGTTTAGATGGTGAACTAGGTAATTCTGATTATAGAGAAATTGATGCGACTAATAACTTTGGTATCGATTTTAATGATAAAGCAGCTTATGATGATTTCATTCCTCGTGAAATGCATATCCCTAAGGGAGAGCCTGTAACTTTTAACATCAGAGCAAGAGATGTTTTACATAGTGTGTTCGCACCTCATTTCAGATTAAAAATGGATGCAGTGCCTGGTATGCCAACAACATTTACTTTTACGGCTACCAAAACAACTGAGGAAATGAGAGAGGAATTGAATGATCCTGAATTCAATTATGAAATTGCTTGTACGGAAATATGTGGAAGAGGTCATTATTCTATGAAATTAACTTTAATAGTTGATGAACCTAAAGAATATAGAGAATGGTACGCTGAACAGGAGTCATTCTTGAAAAGGAATCCTGAGTACTTAACAAAAGTTCCAAATGACTTAAAAGAAGTGGCACTTTTGAAAACAGGAATTGATAACAAAGAGTTAGACTAAAAATTAAATCATAAAGTTATGTCAACAGCGGCAGAAGTAAATATAGATCAAGATGTTCACCATGATGAACATCACGATCACGAACAAAGCTTTATTTCAAAATATATTTTCACGACTGATCATAAAATGATTGGTAAGCAATTCCTCATTACTGGTATAATGTGGGGATTGATTGGTGTTGGAATGTCTGTAATCTTCCGTCTCCAGTTAGGTTTTCCTGAAATGGATTTGGGTTGGTTAAGGCCTTTATTAGGAGGCTGGATATCTGAACAAGGTAAATTAGATCCTGAATTCTACTTAGCATTGGTTACTATGCATGGTACCATCATGGTATTTTTCGTTTTAACGGCAGGTTTAAGTGGTACTTTCAGTAATTATTTAATTCCGTTACAGATTGGTGCACGAGATATGGCATCAGGCTTTATGAACATGTTATCATACTGGTTCTTCTTTTTATCTAGTGTGGTAATGATGGCTTCTATATTTATAGAAACTGGTCCTGCTGCTGGTGGATGGGTAGTTTATCCACCATTAAGTGCCTTACCTCAAGCAATTCAAGGTTCAGGTCTTGGAATGACCTTATGGCTGGTAGCTATGGTGTTTTTCATCGTTTCTATGTTATTAGGAGGAATTAATTATATCACAACTGTAATAAACTTGAGAACTGAAGGGATGTCATTTTCTAGATTACCATTAACGATCTGGGCATTCTTCTTAACAGCAGTAATCGGTTTATTATCATTCCCTGTTTTATTTGCTGCAGCTTTATTATTAGTGTTTGATAGAAGCTTCGGTACTTCATTTTACTTATCTGATATTTACATTGGTGGGGAGGCTTTACCTAATATGGGTGGTAGTCCTATTTTGTATCAGCATTTGTTCTGGTTCTTAGGTCACCCTGAAGTTTATATTGTATTATTACCTGCTTTAGGTATTACCTCAGAAGTTATTGCTACCAATTCAAGAAAACCAATTTTTGGTTATAGAGCAATGATTGGTTCAATGTTAGGAATTACTGTATTGTCTTTCGTTGTGTGGGCTCACCACATGTTCGTTTCAGGATTGAATCCTTTCTTAGGTTCAGTTTTCATGTTCTTAACTTTAATCATTGCAATTCCTTCAGCAGTTAAAGTATTCAATTACTTAACCACTCTATGGAAAGGTAATATCATATTTACACCTGCTACATTGTTTTCAATTGGTTTGGTTTCATTCTTTATCTCAGGTGGTTTAACAGGTATCTTCTTAGGTAATTCTGTTATTGATATTCAATTACACGATACTTATTTCGTGGTTGCCCACTTCCACTTGGTAATGGGTAGTTTATCGATCTTCGGTTTACTAGCTGGTGTTTATCACTGGTTCCCTAAGATGTTCGGAAGAATGATGGACGAAAAATTAGGTCATATTCACTTCTGGATGACTTTCATTGGGGTTTATATGATTTTCTTCCCTATGCACTATATTGGTATTGCAGGTTTCCCAAGAAGATATTATTCTTGGACTAACTTTGATGCATTCAGTAGTTATACTGACTTGAATATGTTTGTCTCTGTTGCAGCTTTCGTTACTGTTGCAGCTCAGTTTATCTTCTTGTTCAATTTCTTCTATTCAATGTATAGAGGGAAAAGAGCACCTCAAAATCCATGGAGATCTAATACTTTGGAATGGACAGCTCCAATTGAGCCTGGTCATGGAAACTGGCCTGGAGAAATTCCTAAAGTATACAGATGGCCTTATGACTACAGTAAGCCAGGTGCTAAAGAAGACTTTATACCTCAACATATTCCATTATCTCATACGCCTGAGTCTAACTTAGATCATGAAGTGGAATTAGCGAAAAAGGAAGTTGTTGATAAAACAGCTAATGCACAATCAAACGCATAATAACTCATTTAAAATAAGCAGCTATTACCGTAACTTAGTAACAGTTACGGTAATAGCTGTTTATCTTTTGATACTTGCTGGAGGTATTGTAAGAAGTACTGGTTCTGGCATGGGATGTCCTGATTGGCCCAAATGTTTTGGTCAATGGGTTCCTCCAACTTCAGTAGATGAGTTACCAGATGATTATCAGGACTTTTATGCAGAATACAGACATCAAAAGAATATAAAATTTGCTAAATACTTAGATGTATTTGGTTATTCTGAGATTGGAAAAGCAATTTTAGAAGATGAATCAATTAAAGAAGAAGCTGAATTTAACCCCTCTAAAACCTGGACAGAATATGTAAATAGGCTTTTGGGTGCGCTTGTTGGTTTTTTGATTATTTTATGTGTGATTGGATCTTTTAAATATATTAAAAAGTTCAAGACAGTATTCATTTTAGCTTTTTCTTCCCTGGTTTTAGTGTTAATTCAGGGCTGGATTGGTTCCGTAGTTGTTTCTACTAATTTACTATCATGGTTGATTACAGTTCACATGGTTCTGGCTTTAGTCATTTTAGCAGTTTTAACTGCTTTATATTTTGTAGTTCATCGTAATAGCGAGAAAGACCTATTAAAAATTACAGAACATAAAACGCTCACTTATGTCTTGGTCGTAGCAATGCTTATGATTTTGATACAAGTGATTTTAGGAACACAAGTAAGAGAATCTTTAGATATAGTGGCTAATAGATTAGGAGAAGCTTTAAGAGGAAGTTGGATAGATGGATTAGGAGTTGATTTTTATGTTCATCGTTCTTTTTCTATTGCTATTGCAATTATTCACATTTATCTTTTGTTCAAATTATACAAGGCGAAAGAGGAATTGAAAGACATTTATAGAAATGTTAAAATTTTAATGAGCCTAATCATTCTTGAAATATTATCAGGAACCATAATGGCTTATTTTGCAATACCATTTTGGGCTCAACCAATTCATTTGGTTTTAGGTAGTATGATTTTTGGAGTACAATTTTATATATTTTTGCAAGTAGTTTACACTACTCAAAAAACAAATAAAAAGGAGTATGCAATATCCTAATTCACAAAATTTATCCATAACGGACTTAGTTTTAAGTTATGCAAGGAATCTATTTATTTTATTAAAGCCCAGACTAAGCTTTTTAGTAGCTTTTTCATCTGCTTTTGGGTATGTATTAGGTTTTAGTGGAAGTGGAATAAATTATTCAGTTTTAGCTTTTCTTTCCCTTGGTGGATTTTTAGTGTCTGGTTCGGCTGTTACCATCAATCAAATTTTGGAAGTTGAATTAGATAAGAAAATGGATAGAACCAAAAACCGTCCATTACCTACTGGTAGAATCTCAATTCAAGAAGCAACAATTTATTCTATTATTACAGGACTTGCAGGATTAGGCCTCTTATTAGTTTTTACTAATGTATTAACCACAATACTTTCATTGATATCCTTGATTCTATATAGCTTTGTTTATACTCCATTAAAAAGAGTAGGACCAATTGCTGTTTTCGTTGGTGCTATTCCTGGTGCATTACCTCCATTATTAGGATGGGTGGCAGCAACAAATGGATTCAGTATTGAAGCTTGGATTATATTTGGAATTCAATTTATCTGGCAATTCCCACATTTTTGGGCAATAGCATGGGTGGCTGATGAAGACTATAAAAAAGCTGGTTTTAAATTATTGCCATCCGGTGGTAAAAAAGATTTGAATACGGCTATACAAATCATGATTTATACCTTGTTTTTAATTCCTTTAGGCTTATTACCTACTATGTTTGGAATTACAGGGATTTATTCTGCCTTGGTAGCTACAATTTGTGGGGTTTTGTTTTTAAGTCAAACATTCTATTTAATGAAGGAATGCAGTAAAGAAGCTGCTTTAAAAATCATGTTTGGTTCTTTTTTATATTTACCAATTGTTCAAGTAGCATATCTTTTAGATAAAATTTAATTATGGAGACTTCTTTAAATAAAGAACAACAATTACAACCGAGTATTAAAATACTTTCTATGCATCCTTTAAAGTTTGCGTTATGGTTATTTATTGTCACAGTTGTGATGATATTTGCTGCTTTAACTAGTGCATATATTGTTCGTCAATCTGAAGGCAATTGGTTAATTTTTGAATTGCCTAACATCTTTTTATATAATACCATCATTTTGGTTGCTAGCAGTGTTACTATGCACTTGGCTTATATAGCTGCTAAGAAAGATAATTTTAAAAATTTAAAGGTCTTTATGATTATAACCGCAATTTTAGCAGTAGCTTTTTTTGTGGGACAATATGAGGCATGGGGTGCATTAGTAGAACGAGATGTTTACTTTGTAGGAAATCCTTCTGGCTCATTTTTATATGTAATTTCAGGATTACATGCATTTCATTTGATTTCTGGGCTGATATTTATATTAATTATGTTATTTTCGGCCTTTAAATATAAAGTTCATTCTAAAAATATGGTGAAAATGGAAATGTGTACAACATATTGGCACTTTTTAGATGGACTTTGGGTATATTTATTTATATTTTTGTTGTTAAATCATTAATCCTATTTTGAACAGTTAAATTTATGGCAACTACTGCAACAATTGATACTACAAAAAGCAGATGGGGAGGTGGAGTAGCCCCCATGAATGCTAGTTATGGAAAACTGATGATGTGGTTCTTCCTTTTGTCGGATGCATTTTCATTTTCAGCTTTACTAATAACTTATGGTCTAATTCGCTATTCACACCCTGCTTATGAGGGTACTGTCTCTGAATTTACCTTCAGCACAGAATATTGGCCAATTCCTGAAATGGTATTTGAAGCCGTTCCTTTCTTACATGGAGTTCATGCGCCTTTGATTTTTGTAGGTATAATGACTTTCATCCTGATTTTAAGTAGTGTTACTATGGTATTAGCCGTTGAGGCTGGCCATAGAATGGATCGCCAGGGAGTTATCAAGTGGATGCTTTGGACTATCATTGGTGGTTTAACTTTCTTAGCTTGTCAGGCATGGGAATGGAGTCACTTCATTCACGGAACAGCTGAAGGCACTGTTAATGCTATGGGAGAAACCATTTTTGGTGCCAACTTAACTGAAAATCAATACGGGCCACCACTATTCGCTTCATTATTCTTTTTTATTACGGGATTCCACGGTTTCCACGTATTTAGTGGGGTAGTGATTAACTTTATCATATTCTTCAACGCAGTAGTAGGTACTTATGAAAAAAGAGGTCATTACGAAATGGTTGAAAAAACTGGACTTTATTGGCACTTTGTTGATTTGGTTTGGGTATTTGTGTTTACACTTTTTTACTTGATTTAACTTATTTTAAATATGTCACAAGAAGAAACTAATAACGTTCAGGTAATTCCTGAAGACAAGGAAAAAACCAAGAAGATTTGGAAAGTAGCAGCTATTTTGGCAATTGTGACCATTATAGAGTTTATTTTTGCTTTTACCTTACCAAGAGGTATTATCCTAGTATCCATTTTCTTAGGTTTAACAGTCGTAAAAGCTTTTTATATTGTTGCTGAATTCATGCACCTAAAACATGAACAAAAAGCTTTGATATGGTCTATTATGATTCCAACTGTTCTGATTTTATGGTTGGTAGTTGCCTTGATGGTAGAAGGTACGGCTATATTCAACATTAGATATTAATTAATTTCATTAGAACTTTAAATAAATCAGGTTGGTCTTAATCAACCTGATTTTTTTGTTTATGAAGAAATCAAAAATTTTAATTCTTACCATTACGCTCAGTTTTCCTGTAATTCTTTATTTGTTTTTAAGGTCTTATGGACAAAATGAATTTGCATTACCTGTATTCTTTGAGAATGAGGAGAAATTGTATTGTAATGACTCAAGTAATGCAAATGATTTAATTCAGGTATTTAGCTTAAATCTAGAAGATTCATTTAAACTAGAGAATGTTTATAAGGCAGATTATAAAGTAGTCCATTTTCCTAATGTTGATGATTCTGAAATTCAGACATTAAAAAATGAATTGAATCGAATTTTAAATACATTCGATGATTTATCTATCAATCTTTTAAGCTTTAAATCGCTAACCACTGAAAATGATCAATCAGTTAGTTTTTTATCTGCTAATAGATCTAATACTTACCTCTATACTCAAGATTATAAAGACATTTTTATAAATTGCATATACGCTTTTCCTACAGAAGCATGGAAAGGTAAACATCCTTCTGAAGAAACTATTCCCATTGATAATACTCTTATTTTATTAGATCAAGAGAATAAGATTAGAGGATATTATGATGGATATGAAACAAAAGAAGTAGACAGATTGATTTTAGAAATTAGAGTTTTATTAAGCAATAAATAAATGAGTTCATTAAACAATAATCAAAATATATATCTGAAATTAATATGGGTTTTGTCAATTGCAATACCTGTAGTAGTAGCTATTCTTATTTTTGCACCTGAGAAAATTAATGGTGCTGGGGATTGGGTTTATATTCTTCCTCACCTGAATGCAACTTTTAATTCTATTACTACAATAGTATTACTTTTAGGTCTATATTTTATTAAAAACAAAAATATAAAAGCTCATAAAAGCATGATGTCTATTGCTTTTGTTTTAGGAAGTTTATTTCTAGTGAGTTATGTGATTTATCATTCAACTGCCGACTCTACTATTTATGGGGATTTGAATAATAATGGAGTATTGGATGATGCTGAGAAAACAAATGAGTTAATGTGGTGGAGAGGATTGTACGTTGGAATTTTATTACCGCATATTGTTTTGGCTGCTGTTGTGGTTCCTTTTGTTCTTTTCGCATTTTATTATGCTTTGTCAGATAAAATTGAGAAGCATAAGAAAATAGTGAAATGGACATTTCCGATTTGGTTGATAGTTTCCGTAACTGGGGTAGTGGTTTACTTAATGATTAGCCCTTATTATCCTAAATAAGTAGAACTCATTATGTGTTTTTGGGGTTTTTATACTAAAAATGATTCGATGAAAAAATTTTTGCTTTTTGTTATTTCCTTTCTGTTTTTTAATCTTAATGATATAATGGCTCAATGCGCCATGTGTAGAGCTACAGTTGAGAATAATGTCAATAATGGTGAAATAGGAATTGCGAGTTCATTGAATTTTGGCATCCTATATCTGTTTGCTGCTCCTTATTTAGTGGCGATGGTTATTGGAATCCTTTGGTACAAGAACAGTAAGAAGCAGAATAAAAAAAATCAATATTAGGGATATTCTATCAAGAAAGCAGAATTCTTAGATTGCTTATATCAATTCTTTTATTTTTAAGTATTTCGATTTTAATATTTAAACTCCAGTACGATTATTGCTATATTGATGCTTTATAAACTCATCAATTACTAGTGAAAAAATATTCGATTTATATTTTTATATCTATTTTGGCGATACTTATAATATCTCTAAGGAGTTATTATCATTCTAAAGAAATAGATCAAGAAAATTTCATTTCCAAAACACAAAGTAAGCTTCATCGTGAGCTTCAAAAAGTAGAAGAAGATAAAGGAGAGTGGTTAAAATACTTCTCTCAGAATAATTCTTTGGATTTTGAATCTCTGAATAAAATAAAAAGTGCCTATCCATTCTTTATCTTTAAAAATACTTCTCTGGTTTTTTGGTCTGATGAGCATTATGCACCCGATTCTAAAAAATATCGAAATGAAGGATGGTATTTTGTGAATAAACAATCAGGCCAATATCTTGAATACTCTATAAAATCAAAAAATGGCAATATTAATTTAGTTTCAGTTGTACCACTTTTTGAATTCTATGATGTTAACAATGATTATATACAATCAAGATATAACACTGATATATTACCTCCATCTAATATTAGTCTCCATCGAGGTAAAATAGATAACTCTTATGCTTTAGAAGATTTAGATGGGGATCCAATTTTTTATATATCTCTATCTGAGAATTTTGAAAACTATAATAGGGAGCTTCACTATCTGATTTTACTTTTAGAGTTAATTTTGATTGCAATGCTTATTTATTTAGTCTGGAAATTTAGCAGTCAAAGACAGTATCTTTTTATAAAAATACTTTTCTTTATAGTTGGTATGGCTGTAATATGGGGTTTAATGGAAATTTTTGATTTTCCTTTTCATTCTAAAGATTTACGGCTTTTCGATCCCAAGTTTTTTGCTTCCTCTGATTTCAATCCTTCTTTAGGCTACTTAATAATTAATTGTGTATTATTTTATTTTATTGGTCATTTTTCAATAAAGCAGATATCAAAATATCTTAAGGAAGCAGATCAGAAAGTAAATTTTATTAATGTCGGAATTAATTTACTTTCTTACGTAACTACCATTGGAATTTTCTATTTCATAAATCTGATCTACATTCATTCGAATTGGGGATTGGACAGCACTTTATCTATCGAATTCAGTATATTTCAAATATTGTCCTTTGGAATTGTTCTTCTTTTTGGTTTTTTGGTGTTTGAGGTTTTTAAGCTTGTCCATTCCTTTAATTCTAGCCAAAATGTAAATATCATTCGTTTTATAATTACTCAAATCTTTTGCTTCGGGCTTTTTTCATGCTTCGCTATTTTTTTCGGCTACTCTGTTTTTTGGATTGGAACAACTGTTTTTATTCTGAATGCGGTCATTTACTTTGTTAAGCTTGGAAATGCACTTAATAACATCAACTTTTTAAGTTTTATCTATTTGTTTTTACTGATTACGGCAATTTCAGTTATAAATGCAATTTCAGTTCAATCCTTAGAAAAAAAGGGAGAGGCCAGACAGAGAAATATTTTAGCTGACCGAATAATAAATGGGAATGATGTACTAGCGGAATATATGCTAGTGCAGTTAGATGAAAGTCTAAGAAAAGATGAATACATCAAAAGACAATTTTTGATGCCATTAACTCCCTATAAAACCATAGTGGATAAGATAGAAAAGTTTTACCTAAATGATTATTTCGAAAAATATGAGAAATCCGTAAAAATTTTCGATGCAGAAGGAAATACAATATATCCTAGTGGTACATTACCCATGTCTTCTTCCTACCCAATCCAACAAATGAATGAAAGAAATAGGAGGGGAGATATCAAATTATACTTAGTGGGAAATACGGAAGGAAATCAACTACAGAGGAAATATATATATGTATTTGAGATTAAACATTATGATTTTGTATTTGCTAAAATAGTATTGGAATTCAAGCCTAAAAAGATTAGACCTGATAACGTATTTCCTGAATTATTAGTAAAGAATAGAAATATTCCTACTTTTTTGGACATCCCTTATGATTATGCCCTTTATAAAAATGATACATTATCTTATAGCGTAGGTGATTTAAATTTTCCTAATGTTGTAAATAATCAAACTACCAAAGATGAACAACTATTAAAAATTCAAGATGAAGGTAATTATCAATTCAACGTAGTGGTTGATAAAGATGAGAAGTTAATTTTTAGTAAAAAGAATAATTTTTGGTACCGATTCTTCTCTAATATCTCTTTTTTCTTTATTCTGTGTTTTGTGTTGGTATTTACGACCTCAGCTTATCAATTCCTTAAAATTTATTGGAAAACGAGGACTATTGGATTAAGTGCCAAAATCCAACTCTATTTTTCTTTAGCATTTTTAATACCACTCTTATCAGTTAGTATTTCTACCATTGGTTTCGTTAATGCTACTTTTTTGGAAGATATTGTTTCTAAATATGAAGAAAATACCAATAGGGTAGCTAGCCAATTGGTTCCTTTATTGATGAAATATGATAATGGTATTGTTGATAAAGCAAATTTGAATAATGAAATTTCAACGGTTACTAAAATAATTAATGCTGATATTAATCTCTATGATCTAAATGGGCAATTATTTTTAACAAGTCAGCCTCAGGTTTTTGAAAAGAATTTGCTTTCCTACAAGATTAACCCAAAAGCATATGCTTCCATTTATCAAAATGGACAAAAAATGATCACCCTAGAAGAACAAGTAGGAAACCTTAACTATCAATCGGCATATGTTGGGATTCGTTCTTTTAATTCAGGGGAGTTATTGGCTATTTTGGGAAGCCCTTTTTTCAAATCTAATAAGGAGTATGATTTGCTTTTAACAGATTTATTAAATAATGTATTTAATATTTTTGTTGCTTCTTTTATCATCTTTATTTTTCTGGCTTACACTGCTACTAATATTTTAACCTCTCCATTAAATTTATTAAAGCAAAAACTATCCCAGGTAAATTTATCTGCAGAAAATAAGCCAATAAGCTGGCAAGTAGATGATGAAATTGGATTGTTGATTAAAGAGTATAACCAGATGCTTCTAAAACTTGAGAAAAGTAGGCAAGCACTAAGTAAAACTGAGAAGGAGTCAGCATGGCGTGAGATGGCACAACAGGTGGCACATGAAATCAAAAATCCGCTTACGCCTATGAAGTTGTCTTTACAGCATTTACAAATGAAAATTCAGAGATCAGATAATCCAATGCCAGATGCTTCTGCAAAAATCAATAGCATCTTGTCTCAGATCGAAAATCTTAGTGATATCGCTACTTCTTTTTCATCTTTTGCAAAAATGCCAATTCCTGAAAATGAAAAAATTTGCATTAGCGAGATATTAAAAAAAGTAGTTGAATTTTTCAGAGCAGAAAATGTGGAAATCAATCTTGATATGCCTCAAGAAGACATATATGCATTAGCAGATCCAAAAATAATGGAGCGAACTTTTAATAATATGGTGCTGAATGCATTGCAAAGTGGCGAAGGTGATGAAAAAGTTGAAGTCAATATTAAGATTGAGTTGATAGAGGATAATGTTAAAATATCAATTCAAGATAATGGGATGGGTATTCCTGAAGACAATTATAACAAAGTATTTTTACCTAACTTTACTACAAAATCTAGCGGTTCGGGTATTGGATTGGCCATTGCCAAAAGAGGTATTGAACATGCTGGAGGTGAAATTTGGTTTGAATCTGAACCTAATAAAGGGACAAGCTTTTATATTGAATTAAAAAGACTGAAGTAGTTTTGAGGTGGTTTAAGGAATTTATTTTTTTAATGGTATTGGGCTTTATTATTAGTCCATTAAATCTAAATGCCCAAAACCATTGCTTTCAAACCACCTATTCTGCTATATCTTTACCCGATTCTGTTTTAATTATTTTTGCTTCAATAGAAGTTAAAAATCAATATGGTGAGAAAATACCTCATGAAAGTTCAGAGGGATTTTTAAAGATCAATAAAACTGATCAGAATGATACTGTTCAGGTCTGTTTTAATTATATTCCGAAAAAGCAAGAAATTGTATCTACAGCGGTTCCTGAGCATTATTTTGATAGCACTGCACAATTTACAGATCAAATCTATACAGAGGATTTAAGTACTAAGACGACTCAAGAATTGCTGGGTTTGAGCGGTATAGAAATTTCTGGGGCTTTTATGCGATCCGTGTCTGCAGGAGATCGACAATCTGCTATGATGCATTCAGTTATGGATTTAACGATTTCAGGTGATATTTCCGATGAATTAAAGCTTCGAGCTAGAATGACAGACCAGCAAATGCCTTTCGAACCTGAAGGAAACACTCAAAGGTTACAGGATTTTGACAGAGTGAATGTTCAATTGATTCATGAAAATTGGGGGTTAGAAGCTGGTGATCTAAATATTCATTCAAGCAATCAACTTAATTTTTTGAAGTATAATCGACAAGTTCAAGGTTTGGGTGTTTCATCTTCTAAGCTATCTTTTGATTCTACCCAGTCCAATACCCAGCTAGTAACTTCTTTTGCCAGAAGTAAAACGGGTGTTCAAAATATTGAACCTCTGGAAGGAGTTTTAGGCCCATATAGAATTGAAGGGCCACAGAATGAGCCTTTCATTTTTATTATGGCAGGTTCTGAAAAGGTGTTTTTGGATGGGGAGCAATTGCAAAGAGGATTAGAAAATGATTATGTGATAGATTATAACGCTGCTGAGATAATATTTAATTCACTGCATTACATTTCAAAATATAGTGTCATTCAAATTGAGTTTGAGTATTCGGATAGACAATATAACCGAAATGTAACTACTCTTAAGCATGAGCAATCTATCGGTAATTTGGATTTGAGTATTGGTTATTTTCAACAATTGGATAAACCAGATAATCAAATCCAAGATTTAAGCCAATCCGATTTGGACGCACTTTCTTCCCTTGATGGTAGTGCTAAGTATGCTGAAATTCCAGCTATTGACAGTTTAGGTTTTGCTCCTGACAAAGTAAGATATGCTAGGGTAGATACCGTAGTTAATGAACAAGTATTTCAAATTTTTAGATCATCTAAAAATCCAGAAATCGCTCATTATCAATTGAATTTCACAATGGTAGGAGAGAATAATGGAAATTACAGAATTGCTAATTCTTCTGAAAATGAAGTACTATACGAATGGGTTGCGCCTGTAGATGAAATCCCTCAAGGTAATTATGAGCCAGTCAAGAAAATGGCTTTACCGCAAAATCAAAGAGTAATCAATATTGGACTGAATTATAAGCTCAAAGATGAATCGAATATACGTTTTGAATATGCGGGTTCAGAGTTTGTGAGTAATCGGTTTAACAAAAGCAATACACAATTAAAGGGAAATGCAATGGCTGTTGGATTTCAATCCTCTCCAAAAATTATAAATTTTATGCATGATGCCAATATCAACTACTTTGTCAAATATGAATACTTAGATTCAGCATTCGCGCCTGTTCAGCCATTTCAGGCTATGGATTTTAATAGAAACTGGGGTTTGGATGAGTCTGCAGTATTTCGAGCTGGAGAGGAACATTTGGTGAATCTTGGTTCCACTATAAAAACAACTAATCAAGTCCTAAGCTACGATATTGCAATTAGAGATAAGGAAAACTTAGGGAATGGGTATCAGCATACTATCAATTTTCAAAATCAAGGTGATTTTAAAATAAATATCGATGGCTTTTTGATGGAAAGTGAAAATGGCGATTTCAATATGGATTGGAAAAAGGCATTAGTTGATTTTAAATTTGCTAAATATAAATTGAGGCCAGGCTATACTTTCAGAACCCAACAACATCAAATCCTAAATAAAGGGGAACTAAGAAGTAGTTTCCAATTTTTTGATAGTCATCAATTTTACATCAATAAAGAAGATTCCGGGAAATGGAATTTTAGATTGTCTCATGAGTTTCGGTCTGACAAGAGACCGTTTGAAGGACAAATGAGTGACTCAGAAGATGCTCAAAACACACAATTAAAATCCACTTTTCATTTGGGGGAAACAAATATGCTCTCTATGAATATTTTAAGAAGAAATATTCAACAAAAAATTGACTCCACTCAAGATGAGCAATATTTTCAAGGTGGCTTAAACTGGCAATCTTCTTTTTGGGATGATAATATTATTCAAAATCTTAATTTTCAAACGGGGACTGGCCGCGTTTTGCAAAGAAGTTATTTCTTCATGGAAGTAGCACGGGGATTAGGTACTCATTCTTATTCAGATTTAAATGGGAATGGAAAACAAGAACTCAATGAGTTTTTTGAGGATGAAACAGATTATGGCGATCGGAACTATGTTAAAGTTCTGACCATGGGCAATGAATACCAAACAGCATTTATTAATAATTTACAATATCAATTGCGTTGGAAAATGCCAGGAAGTTGGGCTAAATCTCAAAATTTATTGCAGTACTTAGGGAAGCTGTCAGGGAATTTCAATGCTAATCTGGATACTAAAAATACCTTTGAAGATTGGTCAGATAGAATTTCACCTTTCAATACTCAGGAAAATGAAAATATTCTTTCCTCAAGAAATATGTGGAAGTCGAGCTTCTTTTATAATAGGGGAGGAAATGCATTTTTAGAATCAGGATGGACACAATCCAATCGAAAACAATTGCTTTTGGATGGATTTGAAGGGATGGATAGAAAGAGTTTTCATTTTTCAGGCACACTGAATGCTTTCAGTGATTGGAACTTCAATACTCTTTATAGGTCATCACAAAATGCATCATTTTCTGATAGAGTAGAAGAAAGAGATTATCAATTTCGTTCGAGTGCTGTGATTCCTAAAATAATGTGGCAAGGAAGCAAAAACCTCAGAGTTAGTATAGCCTACAAAAATGAAAACAAATGGAGTTCTGATGAAGCAGTTGGGGGAAAAGTCTTAGTAAATTCATTAGAATTATCCAATAAGCTTATTCAATCTCAAAATGGCATCTTGGAATCAAAATTCAGCTACGTGAGTGTTGTATCAGACTTAGGAGATAACCAAAGTCCACTGGCATACGAAATGTTTGAAGGACTAAGAGCTGGAGATAATTATGTGTGGAATTTATCCTTAAGAAGAAAAATTATTGGAGATTTAAACCTTATCATTCAATATATTGGACGAAAAAGCGAAGCAGAAAAAACAATCCATAATGGCAGCGTTCAGTTAACGGCTTTATTTTAATCCATCCTCACCCAACATCCTTCACCCCACTATTTCCTTCTACAATATTCAATTTCTCTCCTTAGGAATTATAAGGATTCAATTCTCCGCCAGTTGGCGGGTTAGGGGGCTCTTAAAGCGTCTTCCTCAGCTTCTTCATAAACTTACTGGCAAAAATAAAATCTTCCAGGTCTTCCTGACCTGAGGTTAGGATATTATCAGAATTACCCTCCCAAACTTTATGACCTCTTGCCAAATACATGATGTATTCTCCTACACCCATAACAGAATTCATATCATGGGTAACCATAATGGTAGTTACATTAAGTTCATGCGTTATTTCTTGAATAAGTTCATCGATTAGTAAAGATGTCCGGGGATCAAGACCTGAATTGGGTTCATCACAGAATAAATAATTGATATCATTTACTATTGCTCTAGCAATCCCAACTCTCTTTTTCTGCCCACCACTAATTTCTGAGGGCATTTTTTTATTGATATTTTCAAGTCCAACTCTGCTCAATACATTATTAACACGATCCAGCTTTTCATCTTTCTTCATGTCAGTTAGCAAGTCTAAAGGAAACATCACATTTTCTTCAATATTTTTTGAATCAAACAATGCACCTCCTTGGAATAGCATCCCGATTTCTCTTCTCATTTGAGCCTTTTCCTCTTTATCAGCTTTCAGAAAAGATCTTCCGTCATATAAAACTTCGCCTTCTTCAGGTATAATTAAACCGACTATACATTTTAATAAAACACTTTTACCGGTTCCACTAGCTCCTATGATAAGATTGGTAATGCCTCTTTCAAATTTCCCAGAGATACCTTCTAAAACTTGAGTTCCATTAAAGGATTTGGATATATTATTGATTTCAATCATCTCTTAGTTTAGTAATAATTCTGCTAAAACATAATCAGCTAAAAGTACTGCAATACAACTTTTAGTTACAGCACTTGTACTGGATTTACCCACTTCCAGAGCTCCACCTGTAGTGAAAAACCCTTGATAAGCTGAAATTGAAGCAATTAAAAATGCAAATACAACAGACTTAATGAGTGCAAACTGAATTGTAAACGGATTAAAATCAATTCTTATTCCATAAACATATTCTGTTTCTGTTAATATTCCAGTAAGAGTTCCAGCTATGTAACCACCATATAAAGCAAGAAAACCCGCTAAGATGACTAAAAGTGGATACATAATCATGGCTGCTACAATTTTAGGTAATACCAAGTAGGAGGAAGCATTAACACCCATTACTTCCAGAGCATCTATTTGCTCCGTAATTCTCATAGTACCTAATCCACTGGCAATACTAGACCCTACTTTTCCGGCTATTACAATAGCGGTAATAGTTGGAGCCAATTCCAAAACTACCATTTCTCTGGTCACCTGAGCCACCACATAATTTTGAATTAATGGACTAACTAGATTATAGGCGGTTTGTACAGTGGTTACCGCCCCCATAAATGTTGAGGTAATGGCAACAATTAAAATGGAATTCCAGCCTATGGAAATACATTCATTTATGGTGAGTTTGAAATAAGATGAAAAAGACTCTCGTCTCACAAGCATACTTCCCAAAAAAATAAAATAGGCTCCTATAGACTTCATAAGGTTGTTGTTTCTTGATTCTTCAAATTTAAAGTTAGCATGAAATTTTTCTTAATAATAAAAGATGTTTTAATTCTTTAAAGGAATTCTGAATTTATGGAATTGATAACGATTATTTAATCCATTACGCTAATGAATTTCGTAAGTTTGTAGAACTACAAGATTATTATTGCTTAGTTTCGTATTTTCAAATCGAATACAATTCAAATAGAAATGAATAAATTTATAGTTATAACAGGAGGAACCAAGGGTATTGGAAGAGCATTAGTGTTGATTTTTGCTAAAAATGGATTTAATGTCATTACTTGTGCTAGAAAAGCAGCAGATTTAGAAGTTTTAAAAGAGGAAGTAGAGAAATTATATAGTAATAAAGTTTTTATAAAAGCAGCTGATTTATCCAAGAAAGAAGAGGTTGTGGATTTTGCGGATTTCGTTATGAAAACTACCTCTAAAGTTGATGTATTGGTTAATAATACTGGGGTTTTCTTACCAGGTAGTATACAAGATGAACCTGAAGGAAATCTGGAAATGATGATGAATACCAATTTATTTTCAGCTTATCATCTAACTAGAGCTTTATTGCCTGTAATTTTACCTCATAAAAGAGGGCATATTTTTTCTATGAGTAGCATTGCTGGAATTACAGCTTATGCTAGTGGGGGGTCTTACAGTATTACTAAATACGCTATGCAGGGATTTACTAAATGTTTGCGTGAGGAAATGAAAGAAGAAGGAATTAAAGTAACGGCTGTTTTACCCGGTGCCACTTTTACTGCTAGTTGGGAAGGAGTTGATTTACCTCATGAAAGATTTATGAAAGCGGAAGATGTTGCTGAATCTGTTTGGTCAGCTTATACGTTATCAGACAGAACAGTAGTAGAAGAAATTGTTTTAAGACCCCAATTAGGAGATATATAATCCTATGAACGAAAGAATATTTTTATCAGCTCCCCACATGGGAGGAGACGAAATCAAATTTATACAGCATGCTTTTGATGAAAATTGGATAGCACCTTTAGGGCCAAATGTAAATGGCTTTGAACAAGATATTCAAGAATACAATAATATTCCTTATGCGGCAGCTTTAAGTTCAGGAACTGCTGCAATTCATTTAGCATTGATTTTATTAGGGGTTAAAAATGATGATGTGGTATTGGCTTCTAGTTTCACTTTTTCGGCTACCATAAACCCCATTGTTTATCAGCAGGCCGAACCAGTACTTATTGATAGCGAAAAGGAAACATGGAATATGGATCCTGAACTTTTAGAGCAGGCTATCAAAGATTATATAGCAAAAGGAAAGAAGCCAAAAGCTATCATATTTGTCCATCTTTATGGAATGCCTGGTAAAATTAAAGAAGTGAAGTCCATATCTGAAAAGTATGAAATTCCTTTAATTGAGGATGCTGCGGAGGCCTTGGGAGCTAAATTGGACGGTAAACCTTTGGGAACCTTCGGAGATTTTGGTGTTTTCTCATTCAATGGAAATAAAATAATTACAACCTCAGGTGGTGGTGCACTCGTATCACAAAATAAAGAGTGGATTGATAAGTCACGATTTTTGGCCACTCAAGCTAGAGACTCAGCACCTCATTACCAGCATTCTAAAATAGGTTATAATTATAGAATGAGTAACATAGCTGCTGGAATTGGTAGAGGCCAAATGAAAGTGTTAGATAAATGGATTAAATTCAGGAGGGCAAACCACGATTTCTATGAAAAGGAATTGAGTCCATTGGGATTTGAATTCTTATCAGAACCTAATAATGCTTTTAGCAACAGGTGGTTAACTTGCGTTATATTTAATGAAAGGATCAATACAAAACCTGAAGATTTACGACAAGAACTAGAAATATATAATATTGAAACCAGACCCTTATGGAAGCCAATGCACTTACAGCCTATTTTTAAAAATTGTAAAGCTTATTTATCGGGAGTATCCGAATTTTTATTTGAAAAAGGTCTCTGTTTGCCATCAAGTTCTTCATTAAAGGATGAGGAACGGATGCTGGTAATAGAAAAAATAAAGAACTTCTGTAAATAAAAGCTTCAATTATTATAAAAAAATATTAAATAGGTTATATTTGTATTAAGATGATTAAGAAAATTAACGATATCAGTTTTCTGCCTAGGTGGATAATTCTATTAATCGACCTAGGCTTATTGTTGTCTGCAATTATTTTCGCCTATTTGTTAAGGTTTAATTTCAAAATAGAAGAAGTTATTGCTTTCAAATTTACAGAAGGCCTTGTGCTTTTCGTAGTTTGTCATTTAATCGCAATTTTTCTCACCCAAAGTTATGCAGGTATAATTCGATATACATCTATTGAGGATGGTTTAAGGATTTCTTACACAACATTTATCGGTACCATATTAATAGCGATAGTAAGTTATCTTAATTACTGGTACACTGGAAGTGTAATTATCCCGCTATCAGTATTGATTATTAGCTTCATTTTATCTGTAGTTATTTTATTTTCTTACCGTGTTTTGGTTAAAAATCTTTTTGCATATTACCGTGATGCGGTTCGCCATCGAAAGAATGTAATGATTTTCGGTGCAGGCCAATATGGAATTATTACTAAACAAGTAATAGATGCAGACCCAAATGCTAGAATGAGGGTGATTGGCTTTATTGATGATGACCTTAAAAAGGTAAGTAAAGTCATAAATGGAGCACCAATTTATGATGCCGGATATAATTTAGATGAAATACTAGCAAAATATAGAGTCCATGAAATAGTAATTGCTATTGCTAACCTCTCTGTTGAACGGAAAAATGAGTTGGTTGATTATTGCCTAAAAGCGCATGTAAAAGTAAGAACAGTTCCTGCTCCAGATAAATGGGTTAATGGTGAGCTAAGCATGAACCAGATTAAGGAAGTTCGAATTGAAGATTTACTTGGAAGAGAGTCAATTAAATTGAAAAATCCGAAAGTGTCTGAAAATATAGAAGGCAAAACAGTTTTGATTACAGGTGCTGCAGGTTCAATAGGTTCAGAAATAGCTATTCAAATTTTAAAAGTGAAACCTAAAAAACTGATTTTATTAGATCAGGCAGAATCATTTTTATATGCAATTGATATAGAGCTAACAAACCTTGATATAGGTGAAAATGTAGAAATCATTCCCGTTATTATGGATGTAGCCAATATAAGAAGGCTTGAAATTATCTTTGATAAATACAGGCCTGATGTTGTCTATCATGCTGCAGCCTATAAACATGTGCCCTTAATGGAGATGCATCCTTTTGAGGCAGTGGCAACCAACGTTTTTGGAACCAAAAATCTAGCAGATCTTTCTGTTCAATATGACGTGAAGAAATTTGTGATGGTTTCTACTGATAAAGCTGTAAATCCAACAAACGTAATGGGTGCAACCAAGCGATTGGCGGAGATTTATGTGCAATCTTTAAATGATACAAAAACCGAGGATGTAAAAAATAATACTCAATTCATAACGACCCGTTTTGGAAATGTATTGGGATCAAATGGTTCCGTTATCCCATTATTTAAAAGACAAATCGAAAAAGGTGGTCCAATTACTGTTACTCATCCTGATGTAACACGTTATTTCATGACCATTCCTGAAGCTTGCCAATTGGTAATCGAAGCAGGTATTATGGGCTTTGGCGGTGAGATTTTTGTTTTTGACATGGGGAGATCAATTAAAATAATTGATTTAGCTAAAAAAATGATCCAATTATCAGGTTACGAAGCTGATGTTGATATAAAAATTGTATTTACCGGTCTTCGTGAGGGAGAAAAATTATATGAAGAACTTCTTAGTGATAAAGAAACAACTTTGCCCACACATCACGAAAAGATTTTAATTGCTAAAACTGACAGAATGGGGCATAAAGACATCGTCAAAGAACTCCAAAAATTGAATGATTTGATGAATGATGAGAATGAGTTGGGCATGATCATGCAAATGAAAAATATACTTCCTGAATTTGTCAGTCATGCCTCTCGCTTTGAAGCCCTTGATGAAGAAATTGCCAGCGAAAGAAAACGCAAGTGGAGCATCACCCGAAAAATTAGCTAAGACAATAAGACCTATCTTTTTGTCTTTAGGTTCAATTCTGGATTCTTATTACATTCTATTTTTTATCAAATAGGATCCTCTTGATTAATACTACGAACCATCAAAACCAAATAATATTAGCTCGAAGAGAGCGGGTAGAAGGACAAAAAGGCGAGCCAGCGTTGGCATGTAGCAATGCAGCATCTTTTTGTCTTGATTTTTCCCAGCCAAAGGCTGGTCCGACTCTGGCTGATTTCTTTTTGATCAAACAAAAAGGAAAAGTAGAAACTACAAAATATAATTTCGGGTATAAATCTATGTTTAATATCTAAAACCTCAGATTTCCTATAAAACAAAACCTCAGAAGGTTTTGTTACTATGATATTTCCAATCAGAGGTTGGTCAGCCTCTAGATGAGAATTAAACTTTAACAGAAATAAGGGGATTTAGCTATGTAAAAAATAGTGGAAATCATTTTTTTTATTGATGATGTAAATCCGTGAGAACTATCCCCTTGAGGGGACTTTAGGGGTGTTACTTGAGCAGGTTGAAGTGGTGTCGGCTAAAAAAACAAATCTCTTTATAGTAGAAAAATGAAACCAAAGAATATTACCTCCAGAGATATTAGAATTATAAAGCCTATATTATTCTATCTTCTTTTAAGATGATACTGTTTAAATCACTTAACCTCAATCAACCCCTCCTGATACTCATGAAACTTCTTCATTACATATCTTATTGACCTGTAGGTTGTTAAAAGAACTGTTCTCAACTCAACTTTATTTACCCAAATAACTTTCTCTATCCCTTCCTCTTTTTGAGGCTTCATTTTTTTGTCCTCCTCTAAAGTCATATGGTACCAGCTGGTTTTTTTGAGATGATTTTTACCATTTCTGGTATAAGTATGCCAGGTTTTACAAACCCTCGGACCTAAAGCTACTTTTACATTGCATTCTTCCTCAACTTCACGGACTGCAGCTACCTCAACCTTTTCTTTTTTTTCAAGCTTGCCTTTTGGTAAATCCCATTTTTTCAATCTATATATAAAAAGATATTTGTCACGTTTGGTAACTATCCCTCCAGCTGCTTCCACTATCTTAAATTCTTTCTTAAAAGCTTTTATTACCTTTTCATAATCATAAACCTTGCAAGTCAGGGAGTCAAGCTTCTTGTTTTTGTCAGATGATAAAAATTTATAAAATTCAAGAATATCAGCTAAACTACCTTTTCTGATCAGTACGTCATCAATTAAATTATCATATCGGATTTTTTCTTTTTCCGCATCAATAATAAGGTCATAATGCTCCCTGTCAATTACTTTATCCATAGGGATTATGTATAGCGGGACATCATTTATAAAAACTTTCATAGAATTGGTTTTGAGCTATGCAAGTAAAAGAATAATTCAGAATGTGCCAATTAATAATATAGAATTTAACTCGCATTATTCATGAAAAGGGTATGGAAAATAAAGATAATAAATTTAAACTAAAGGATTATCAATAGAATACACAAGGGTTAACCCCGATAATTTATAAAAACTTAATAGCCCAGATTTGGGTGTTATAAAGTTCATGTTTTAATATGAAAATTGTAGTGTAACTATCTACTAATCTGGTTTTATAAATTGTCTGTCCTTCGGACGAAAAATTCATATGAATTTTTCGGGTTAAAAAAATTGAATTCGAAAATATAAGCCGTAGAAATTCTTTTCTATATGTATTACTATGTTAAATATAAGACCTAATTTTGTCTTATGAACTATCTTTCAGTTGAAAATATTACTAAGAGTTTTGGAGAAAGAGTGTTATTTGAAAACATCTCTTTTGGTTTAGCTCAAGGTGAAAAAGTAGCATTAGTGGGCATAAATGGATCAGGGAAATCCACGCTCTTAAAAATATTAATGGGAGAGGAAACTCCTGACTCTGGAAATCTAAGTTTTAGGAATGATATAAAAGTAGGATTCCTATCACAAAACCCACAATTTAAATCAGGTCAAAATGCCATGCAGGCTATTTTCAGTTCCGATCATGAATCGCTTAATATTATTAAAGAATATGAGCAATTAGCGGAAAACCCTGATATGAATGCTAAAGAACAAAACCGTTTTCAAGAATTAATGGAGAAAATGGAAGCGCATCAACTGTGGGATTATGAAAGTCAAGTTCAGCAGATTCTCGGTCAATTAGGGATTAATGATATCAAGCAATCGGTTGAAAACATGTCGGGTGGACAAAAGAAGAGGGTTGCCCTTGCTGCACAATTGATTGTGAAGCCTGAAGTTTTGATACTAGATGAGCCTACCAACCATTTAGATATAGATATTATTGAATGGCTGGAGAATTATTTGGCTACTCAAAATATGACCTTATTAATGGTTACGCACGATCGTTACTTCTTAGATAGAGTTTGTAATGGTATTTTGGAGATTGACCGTCAACAGATTTTTAAGTATAAGGGTAATTATGAAGAGTTTCTAGTAAAAAAGGAGGAAAGGGAATCGATTGAGCAGCTTGAAGTTGATAAAGCTAAAAACCTCATGAAGAAAGAGCAGGAATGGATGCGGAGAATGCCAAAAGCTCGTGGGACTAAAGCCAAATATAGAGTGGATGCATTTCAAGACTTGAAAGATAAAGCCACAAAAAACTTGAAGAAAGATCAGGTTGAGCTGGAAGTCTCCCAAAAAAGAATGGGAGGGAAGATTTTAGAATTGAAAGGTGTTTCTAAGAAATTTGATGATAAAAAACTCTTCGATAATTTTAGCTACACATTTAAGAAAGGAGACCGAATTGGAATTGTCGGTCAAAATGGAACAGGTAAAAGTACATTCCTTAATATAGTAACTGGTAAAATCAAAGCCGATTCTGGTGAGTTAGATTTAGGAGTAAATACTGAGTTTGGATATTACAAACAGCAAGAGATTCAATTCGATGATAATAAAAAGGTAATCGATGTAGTACTTGAAATAGCAGAGCATTTTAAGTTACCTGATGGAAATGAAATAACAGCAGCTCAATTTTTGAATAAATTCCTGTTTCCGCCCAAGCAACAGCATGATTTTGTCCATAAATTGAGTGGGGGAGAGAAAAGACGACTACAATTATTATTAGTGCTAATTAAGAATCCAAATTTCTTGATTTTAGATGAGCCAACCAATGATTTGGATTTGCAAACCCTCTCTATATTAGAAGACTTCCTTGATAGGTTCCAGGGATGTTTAATAATAGTGTCCCATGATAGATATTTCATGGATAACCTCACTGAGCAATTATTCCTTTTTGAAGGGGATAATCAAATCAAAATCTTTAATGGGAATTATACAGACTATCGATCAACTAAGGATCAAACTCCAAAGACTAAACCTGATAAGGTAAAAGGGTCATCTGTCAAAGAAAAACCTAAAGCTGAGGAAAAACAGAAGTTAAGTTATAAAGAGAAAAGAGAATTGGAATCAATAGATAGTGAAATTCCTAAACTTAATAAACAGAAGGAAGAACTAGAAGCTAAATTAGCAAGTGGAGATGGAGATGCAGATGATTTCACAAAATGGGGAAAAGAGCTTAGTATGCTTAATGAGAAGTTAGAAGAACTAGAAATGCGCTGGCTCGAGTTAAGTGAATTAGAATCTTAATCACCTAAATACTTGATAATAAATAGGTTTGATTAAGAAGTGAATAATTGTATTGTTTAATGTATTCCAAAGCATATTCTTTTTGAATAAATTTCACCCTCACTTGTTTTCTTTTAAAAATCATTAGCTATATTTGCATCCCGTTAAGGAAAAGCCTTAACAAAACTTTTGAAATGCCTTGGTGGCGGAATTGGTAGACGCGTTGGTCTCAAACACCAATGAGGTAACACTCGTGCCGGTTCGACTCCGGCCAAGGTACTAAAACCTCCCTTGTGGAGGTTTTTTGTTTTCAAAATAATGATTCTGACTTCTTGAAAATTAGTAAAGGGTTAGTAATCAAAACCTTGAAAAATATTTCAATTTATTTCTCTATCCCCTATTGCGGATTAAGAAAAAGGGTTTACCTTTGCACTCCCAATACGGAAAGCGTGAGGGGAAAGCAAGTTGAAAAGTAGGATTTAGAGAAAGGGGGTTAACGGGTTTAAAAGCCTCAAAAAACTTTTTCAAATTAATTTGTAAAAGGGCCTTGCGGAATTAAAAACTTGTTTTACCTTTGCACTCCCAATCACGGAAAGCGCGAGACGGAAAAGGAAATAACGACATGATGCGAGTGGATTTTAGGAAAGAGAAGCGAGCTTTGCGAGCTTGAGAGAAGCCTAAAAAATAAAGTAAAACTTTTTCAAATTTATTTTGGAAAGTAAGAAACAAACCACTTATCTTTGCATCCGCTTTCGGGAATAACGAAAAGCAAAAAGCACAAAAACGGTTCAGGAAGAAAGTTTCTGAATTAAAAAAAAAACAAAACAGATTACAGTCCTTGAGAGAGGGGTTTAATCACGGAGCGATCCGGATTATTTAAGGTGTCACACCTTACGAGAATAGCCAAGAGTGTGACGGTTAAAAAATCCATTAAGGAAAGCAAAAGTTCTTTGAATGAATGTACGACAAGATAGCAAACCACTTAA